>NZ_QEOL01000022.1 GCF_003096715.1 Paraburkholderia silvatlantica | reverse complement strand
CTGCATCATGGCGGCGGCGTCGGCATGGGCTTTTCGCAGCACGCGGGCGTGGTGATCGTGGCGGACGGCACGCAGGCGGCGCACGAGCGTCTTGGCCGCGTGCTGCTGAACGATCCGGCCACGGGTGTGATGCGTCATGCGGATGCCGGCTACGAACTCGCGCAGCAAACGGCGCGCGAGGCGGGTCTCAAGCTGCCGATGCTCGGGCGATGAGCGGCGCGACGCCGCCGTTCAAACCCGGCGCCGTCACGTTTGCGAGCGCTCGCTCAGAGCGTTTCGGGCAGCCGGTGTGAGTCGTTGTCTACGCAACAGACCAGCACCTCGGCCTCCTCGGCGCCCGTGCTGAGATACACGTGCCCTACGGCGCTGTCGAAGTAGAGACTGTCGCCGGGCGACAGCCTGAAGACAGCGCCGTTTTCAAATTGCAGTTCCAGCTCGCCGCGCAGGAGGAACAGAAACTCCTCGCCGCTGTGGCGGATGTAATCGGGGAACGCGTCCGTCGTGCGGGCGTGGATGCGTCCGCGCATCGGCACCATGCGCTTGCCCGTGAGGTCGTTGGCGATCATGCCGTACTCGTAGTTCGGCGTGTCGTAGATCGTCTGCCTGCCGGCGCGCGTGAGCGACGGCTTCATCGGGCCGGCCGCCTTGCGCTTCCTGCGCCCGAAAATCGTGTCGAAGTCCACCTTCAGCGCGTGCGCGAGCGCCGCGAACTTGTCATAGGTGAGCGCAATGTCGCCGCGCTCGGCCTTCGAAATCGTCGAGACGGCGATGCCCGACAGCTCCGATAGCTGCATCAATGTCAGCTCGCGCGCCTTGCGCGCCTCACGCAAACGCGCGCCAACGGCCGCGTGATCGATCTCCGTTGCCGCCTGCCCGGTTGCGTTATTTCGTGCTGTGCTCTTTGCCATGGAAGGGACGGTTGCGGGTTTTGTCGAATACGAGAAATTTTTTTCTCGTATATGATAACTCGCATCAACGCTGGGCACGGCGCTCGAGTACTACGATTTGCTGGCCGCGAATGCTCGCCTGAGTGCCCTCTAGCCAGGAACATTGCGTGATGAAATTCGATTCGATCGTGCTTGGCGGCGGTATCGTCGGCGTCTCGGTGGCCTTGCAATTGCAGCGGCGCGGTCTCTCGGTCGCGCTCGTGGACCGCAGGGCGCCAGGCAATGAAACATCGCACGGCAACGCGGGATTGATTCAGCGCGAGGGCGTCTACCCCTACGCTTTTCCGCGTGAGCTTGCCACGCTGCTGCGCTATGCGCGCAACCGCTCGACGGACGTGCGCTATCACCCGGGGGCGATGCCCAGGCTGCTGCCGTTTCTGCATCGCTACTGGTACCATTCGCGCGCCGACCGGCACGCCGAGATCGCGCGCGCGTATGCCACGCTCATCGAGCATTGTGTGACCGAGCATCGCGCGCTGATCGAGGAGGCGGGCGCGCAGGCGCTGTTGCGCACCAACGGCTGGATGAAGGTGTTTCGCAGCGCCGCCGCCATGGAAACCACGGTGGCCGAAGCGCAACGCTGGCAGCGCGAGTACGGTGTGGGCCACGAGGTGCTGGACGCCTTGGCGCTGCGCGCCGCCGAGCCCGCGCTCAGCCACACGCTGGTGGGCGGCGTGCGCTACACCGATTCCGATTCGGTTAGCGATCCGAAGGGATTGGTAACGGCCTACGCGAAGCACTTCGAACAGCTTGGCGGCTGCGTGCTGATTGGCGACGCCGCGACGCTCGAACCGTCTTGGCGCGTCATGACACAGGACGGCCCCGTGCTCGCGAAGTCGGCGGTCATCGCCATGGGGCCGTGGTCGGGCGATCTCACTGCGCGGCTCGGCTACGAGTTGCCGCTCGCCGTGAAGCGCGGCTATCACATGCACTACGCGCTCACGAACGGCGCGAAGCTGAATCAGCCGGTGCTCGACGCCGAAGCGGGCTTCCTGATTACGCCGATGGTACGCGGCACGCGTCTCACGACCGGCGTCGAACTCGGCTTTCGCGATTCGCCCAAAACGCCCATTCAGCTCGAAGCGGCGGAGCCGCTCGCGCGCGACATCTTCCCACTTGGCGCGCGGCTCGATGCCGAGCCGTGGCTGGGCCGCCGCCCCTGCACGCCTGACATGATGCCGATCATTGGGCCCGCGTCGAAGCACGACGACCTCTGGTTCGCTTTCGGCCATGCGCACCACGGCCTCACGCTCGGCCCGGTCACGGGGCGTCTGATTGCGGAAATGATGACGGGCGCGCCGACGGTGGTGGACCCCCGGCCATTCCGCGTCGAGCGGTTCTGACGCGGCGCCAACGCGCGCCAACGGCCGCGTGGCGGTTGCTGGCTGGCCTCGTCTTTATGCTTCTTTTACTTGATTTTTTATCTGCGTGCCCAATACAATCGGCCCCGTCATAGCAAAGGAGTCCTCCGTGGACGCATGTTCCAATAGTGGAAGTCCGATGCCGGCCAGCGCCGGCGACACCACCGCGAGATAGCCGCCGCAGGTTCACTCCTTCGCCGCTAACTCGCTTACGCCGGGTTAGCGCGCTTCGTTACTGACTGGTCTCAGTCTCATTTGCGACCAGTCTCCCAGCAGCACGCTCCCTCTGATCGATTGCCATTTGCAAGCTTGCTTGCAGGAATGATTGCGCTTTCGCATTTCGTCCGCTTTTGAAGCGGCCAACGTGGAGGGATGATGTTCGTCTTTCTCTTTCCTGTCTTTCAGTTGCGCGCGTTGCTGGCTGTCAGCCGTTGCGCACGGATGCTCGTGGCCGCGCCGGAGTTCGCCTGCCTGCACGGCTTCGCTTTCGCGGCTGCGTTTCGCACCATGCCTGCCGGCGTGCGCCGCCGAGCCGGTGCGTCCTTGATGGCCGCGGCCGCGCTTCGCGTAGAAAACCTGCGCGCCGGTCACAGTTTCATCAAGCTTCGCAGGCACGCTCTGCGTTGAATAGCGGACCTGCACGCAACTTACTACCGCCCCACAAATACTATGAAAAACATCTTCAAGAGCAGGCTGCCCGGTTCGGCCGCGCCCATTGCGCTGAGCGCGGTCCTTTCGCTGGGTGTCGTGCCCGCCGCCTTCGCGCAGGCCAGCGGCGAAAATTCGCCCGCACAACCGGCTTCGTCATCGGGCGCAGCGGATCAGCAACAAGCGCCCGCTGCCGATCAGAACGCTGCCGGGCCCACGGGCCTCTGGGAACGCTCGAACCTCTTTGGCGATATGGGCGGCTTGCGGCCCTGGCTCGCCCAGTACGGCTTGTCGTTCGGTCTGCAGGAAACCAGCGAGTACATGGGCAACCTGAGTGGCGGAACGAGTCGCGGTGGCGCTTATCAAGGTGTGACTGAATTCAGCCTCGGCATGGACACGCAGAAGGCGTTTGGTTTGCCGGGCGGCATTTTCAATGTGTCCGGCTTCCAGATTCACGGCACGAGCCTGACTGCGCGCAACCTGCAAACGCTGCAGAACGCGAGCGGCATCGAGGCCGATGCCTCGACCCGCCTGTGGGAATTGTGGTACCAGCAGACGCTGCCTGGCGGCAAGGTCGACGTGAAAATCGGTCAACAAAGCCTCGACCAGGAGTTCATGGTCAGCCAGTACGCGAATGCGTTCATGAACGCGACGTTCGGCTGGTCGGTGCTGCCGTCCGTCGATCTGCCTGCGGGCGGCCCTGCGTATCCGCTTTCGTCGCTCGGCGTGCGCGTGCGCGCCACACCTGCCGACGCGATCACCGTGCTCGGCGGCGTATTCGACGGCAATCCGGCGCCGGGCGAGGGCGACCCGCAAAAGCTCAACGCGAGCGGCACGAATTTCAACCTGGGCAATGGCGCGCTGGTGATCGGCGAAATTCAGTATGCAATTAATCAGCCGTCCGCTAATCAGTCGGATCCCAAACCAGGCGGAATGCCCGGCACCTACAAGCTTGGCTTCTGGTACAACAGCAACCGCTTCGCCGATCCGGCAACGGGCGTGACGGGCGTGGGCGGCCCGGTTAGCCATCGGGGCAACTACAGCATTTATGCCGTGGCGGACCAGATGGTGTGGCGTCCGAGCCCCGACAGTCCGCAATCGGTGGGCGTGTTCGCGCGCGTGATGGGCGCGCCCGGCGACCGCAACCTGGTGGACCTCGGGGTGAGCGCGGGCGTGACGCTCAAGGCGCCGTTCAAGGGACGCGATAACGACGTGGCCGGCCTGGCTGTCGGCTACGCGCACATCGGCTCGCACGCGCAGGACTACGCGAGCGCCCAGGCGGTCTCGACGCCTGGCTACCCGTCGCGCAGCGCCGAGACGGTTCTGGAAGCGACTTACCAGTATCAGATCGCGCCGTGGTGGCAATTGCAGGCGGACTTCCAGTATTTCTTCCGGCCCGCGGGCGGCATTCCGGACCCGCAGAACCCGTCTCGGCGGATTGGCGACGAGGCGGTGCTCGGCCTGCGCACGACTGTCGCATTCTGACTGGAGAATGCCGCTCCCGCCGCTGGATTGGCGGCGGCAGGAGCGTGCAGTATGTCGAAGCGCTGCGTCGTCCGCGTGAAGATGCGAGCGAAAGGCGAGGGAAGACCCCGATTGGTCGGACTTGTGATTGATCTAGACTCCAGAGTCGAGTGCTGCGCAGCTATTCGATGCGGCACCAGTTTCCAAACGCAGATTTCGTTCCATGAAGCATCCGATCCAGGGATGGCTTTTGGGTGTCTTTCTTCTGGCGCTTGCCAGCGTCTCGGCGGCCGAACCCGCCAGGGCGGCGCACACCCAGAAGCCGGTCCAGAAGCACGTCCAACAGCACGTCCAACAGCACCTCCAGAAGGACGCGAAGGGTCACGCCACGAAACACGCCGTTGCGGCCGCACCTGCGCCGGCGGCTCCTTCAGTCTCTTTGCCCGCAATCGCGCAACGCTACGAATACCCGTCGCCGTTTGAAAGGCAGTACGGCGCGCATCTGGCGAAAACCACCGCTGCGACGCCTGGCACTCCGGACGGAACCGACGGCGCAGTCGATGCGGCAGGCAACGGGGCGCGCACGCCGGGAGCCCAGGTCGACAGCAATGGGATTCCCAACCAGGCGCTCCACCCGCAAACGCCGCCGCTCGTCACGGTCGGCGACTGGGATTTCTCTGCCGATGCGCATCTTCCGTTGGCGCGCTCGCATGACACTGGTGCGGCGATCAGCGCCCGGCATGGGTTCTAGCGAACCTCTGCCCGCCACCCGCTACCTTGCCGCCGCGAGGTAATTCGTAAGGCATTGCCGCGGTGACACGTTGCTCCCGGGAATGCGAGTGAGGCGAGTCAGTAAGCTGACAACCTCGTCGACCGCATAAAGATCCTCCCCGGACCCACGCCCCATGTCACAACGACGCCCAACCTGTTCGCGCATCCTGGGTCGGCTCCTGCTCCCCGTGCAGCTCAGCTCGACGCTGACGCTGCAGGGCTGCGCGACGGCCGCGGAAAATATTGCTTGGGTTTCGGCATCGGCCCGGTCGGTGCCATCCCCGCCCTGGGTTGCCTGCTCGCCTGCCAGACGAACGACGCGCGCTGGTAAGCGGCGCTCAGTAATACATCCAGCGCCCGTACTGCGGCGACCAGTACACCCAGCGCGCCGGCGGTTGCTGGTACTGCGCGCCCCACGGTGCGGGCGGCGGGTAGTAAGCGGGCCGGGGCTGTGCGTACATGGGCTGCTGCTGCGGATATTGCTGCTGGGCGTATTGCTGCGCATACACCGGCTGCTGCTGCGCATAGGTGGGCTGCTGCGCATATGCCGGCTGCTGGGCATAGCCATACGGCTGGGGCGGCGGCGCGTATTGCTGGACCCGTGGCTGCGCCGGTTGGTAGTAGGGTTGGGCGTAACCTTGGCCCTGCGTCGAGTAGATCTGCGCGGAGCGCGGCGGCTCCGGTTCGTCGACGGCTTCGTTGCTCGCAAGCGACTCCGGCGGCGCGACGTCGTCCTGCGCGGGCGGCGTTGCCGCAACGGAGCGACGGTTCCCACCCGCCTGCGCGTAGGCTTGCGACTGCGACTGCGACTGCGGCTGCGGTTGCCGGGTGGCCGCAGCCGGCGCAGCGTTGGCGGCGTGCGCAACGGTGGCGCGTGCGTTCGTCTGATCGGGAGCCGCCGCTGCGGCCGGCGCCGCGGCGGTGGAGTCCTGGACGTCTTGCACCTCTTGCGTCTCTCCCGCGCTTTGTCCGCTTTGCGGACCTTGTCCATCCCCGAGCGGCTTGACCACGACTGGCACGGTCATGACCGTCGAGACCTCGCCCGCGTCGCTATACGTGTGCTTGATGTCGAGGACAGGTTTCTGCGCAGCCGCGCTGGCGGTCTTCTTCGCGGGCGCTGCAGCAGGAGCCGCCGCCTGCGCCATCTCCTCCCTGGCTGCCTTGTAGCCCCGGTCATAGGCCGCCTGGACTTCGCGGTCCTGCGCCGCAGCGTCTTCTTCCTTGCTATAGGCGTGGGACGCTGCCGATATTGCACAGCCCACTGCAAGCAATGCGATGCCCGTCGCGTGCCTTGCGGTCGTGTCCATGGAGGGACCTCTAATTCTGTTTTTCGATGATCTCATCGTACTACGCGTCTGATGACATTCAAGCGGCGGGAAACCCCCTGGGTATGCCGCCGAACGCAAGCGCTCAATCCGGCGACGCTTTCGCCCGCAACCGCTGCCGGAATGCCGCCAGGCGGCTCTGCTTGATGTCGGTCACGCGGCACGAAAGGAATGCGTTTCGCGTAAAAAGACGCGTGAAGCGGTCGGCGCCCACTTGCACCAGAGCGCCGCGCGCAAGCTCGCGCCCGCCAGCGTGCGCGGGCGAGCACATCGGCACGACGGGTTCGGCCAGCGCAGCCAGCATCGAGGTGCAGCCGAGCGCCGAGCCCACAGCCGCTTCCGTGCTCGGGTCAGCAGAACGGCGGTCATGGGTTCCAGCGAACCAGTCACGAAATGGAACCAGTGCGGATATCCCCACTTCAGGTATTCCTTAAAGATGGTCGACGAGCCGGCAGATCTGCGTTCCAGGTTGGGGCGCAGCGGGAACGATCTGTGCGGCGCTTCGGGACGGCGGCAAACGGGGGCGCTCCGATGGTCACGACAGACGCAGGCATGGCAGACGGCAGCCGCCAGCCCGATACCCGCGGGCGGCGCGCGAAGGCGCTCATCCAGTACGCGAACCACCCGGTGCGCCTGCTCTGGCGTTACGTTGCGGCACATCCGTATGGCCACGCGATGGTCCTCGCGAGCATAACGGCGGCCGTGGGCTGTGCGCTCGGGGCGCAGTTTGCGATCAGGAATCTTGTCGATGCATTACCCGCGGGCCACGCGCATCCCGCTCGCGTGGTGGACGCCTTTCTCGTCATCGTCGCGCTTCTGTTCGCCGATAATCTTTTCTGGCGTCTCGCAGGTCTTGCCGGGGTGCGAACCTTCGTTGCCGTAACGGGCGATGTGCGGCGCGAACTCTTTGGATATCTCACCGGGCACTCGCCCGCTTACTTTTCGAATGCGCAGCCGGGCACGCTGGCAAGCCGGATTGCGGCGACTGCCAATGCGCTTTTCACGATTGAAAATACGTCGGCGTGGAGCGCCATTCCAACGTTTCTAACGGTGGTGGGAGCCGTTGCGCTCATCGGCTGGGTGAACGTGGGGATGGCGTTCGCGCTCGTCGTCATTTCCACTTTCATGACGGTGTTTCTTTTCTGGCTTGCGAGGAAGGGCAGTGAGCGCCATTTGCGTTTTGCCACGCGGGCCGCGTTCGTGGATGGGGAACTGGTCGATCTGCTGGGAAACATGTCGACCATCAAAGCCTTCGATGCAACGGCGCGCGAATGCCTGCGGTTCGGCAACTGTCTCGACAACGAAGTCAGCTCGCGCCAGTCCTCATTGCGTCACCTCGAAAAGCTCAGGCTCGTGCATGCCGTCTTGACGGTCGTGCTGTCGAGCTTGCTGCTGGGCTGGGTTGTCTGGCTCTGGAACGAGGAGCGGGCTACTACTGGCGACGTCGTGCTGGTGAGTTCGCTCGGATTCGCCATTCTGCATGGCACGCGCGATCTTGCCGTGGCGCTGGTGGATATGACCCAGCATGTAGCGCGGCTCGCCGAAGCTGCGCAATTCCTGCTCGTGCCGCGTGAGATGGAGCAAAGGCTGGGTTTGCCGAACCTGGACGTCCGCGACGCGAATATCGATTTCGAGAACATTTCGTTCTCCTACCCCGGCAGACGCCGTGTGCTGGATCACTTCAGCCTTCATATCGACGCTGGACAACGCGTGGGTCTGGTTGGACCTTCCGGTGCGGGAAAGAGCACCGTGCTTGCACTACTGCTTCGCTGGTTTGATCCGCCAGCAGGGGCGGGTGCGGTGTGCATTTCTGGACAGCGCTTATCGGACGTGAGCCTGAAGAGCCTGCACGACGCCGTGAGTTTCGTGCCGCAGGATATCTCACTGTTTAACCGCTCGCTGCTGGATAACCTGCGCTACGGGCGGCCCGAGGCGACGGAAAAGGAAGTGCTGCGGGCCTGCGAGCATGCAGGCTGCCTCGAACTGATCCTCGCGTTGCCGGACGGTTTGCACGCGGCAGTGGGCGACCGCGGCGCGCGCCTCTCCGGCGGGCAACGGCAGCGTATTGCGATTGCCCGCGCCTTCCTGAAAGACGCGCCGATCCTGTTGCTCGACGAGGCGACCTCGGCGCTCGACAGCGCGACAGAAGCAGTGGTCCAGGCGGCGCTGGACAAGCTCATGAAGGGACGTACGGTCGTTGCAATCGCTCATCGTCTCTCGACGCTGCAAAGCTTCGATCGCATCGTTGTTATCCAGCATGGCAGGCTGGTGGACGATGGCACACCCGGGGAGCTAGCGCACCGCGCCGGCATCTATCGCGATGTGCTGCTTCGTCACGAGAGGCGTGCCGCGGGAGTGTGCGCCTGATTATCGCGGCATGGAGTTCACTCACGGGGAGTCTGGTCCGGCTCAGGCTCCGGCGTGCCGACGTCGGGCACATCGGATAGCGTGCCGGGCATTGGCAAATCGAAGACAACCGGCTGGTCGGGGATGGCCGCATTTCCGGCGGATCAGTGGCGCCGCCCCAGATATTTGCTCACGACAAATTCCGCAGATACCTCACGGTGAGTCTCGCTTATCGCGATGACACCATTGCGCGCCGTGCGGGGCTCCCAGTCGATACCGATAGCATCCTCCCCCCGGCCGTTACGCGGTACGAGAAATATGCGCAGGCCTGCGCTATAACAATCGTGCTCCGGGAGGCGCCGGTTGATCTCATCGACAAATTCCTCGGGACTTATGACTGGTTTTTGCACAATGTGCCTCCTTCGGAACTGGCTCATCGTAACACGCTGGTTGTGTCCTGTCGGTTGGGGGGAGCGGGATTGTGCCCGAACTCGCACGGTGAGTTGCCGAAACCGAACTAGCCCCGGGTGTCGATCCAGTCGCGTCCCCAATGATCCGAAAAGCCGAGGGCTTCCAGTTCGGTCGAGAAATAGCCGAGCGTATAAAACTCGTAACGCGAACGTTCTTCGCGATCGCCCGGGCGGGTAAGGGTAAGGTTCGAAGAAAAACAACCGTCGGGAAGACGGTGAGCCGAGGGCCTGACCGCATAACCGCGGTAGTGCCTGGCGACAGGATTTTGCACTATTGTCTTTTTGAAAATACTGGGGCCGGTCGTCTCGCCCGGAGAGACCGGCCGAGCGAGACGCAGGGCATCGCGGCGGGCGGCTGGCAGTTCGCCACGTGGCACGAGATGGCCAATGGATCCCGATTCGAGAGCGCGTGGGCGGTGCCGCCATCGGGCGGCACAAGCGCAGAGGGCTTACAGCGGGGTGATATTGGAGGCCTGCATGCCCTTGGGTCCGCGCTTCGTCTCGTAGCTGACCTTCTGGCCTTCTGCGAGCGTCTTGAAGCCGTCGCCGCGAATTTCCGAGAAATGCGCGAACAGATCGTCGCCACCCGCGTCGGGCGTGATAAATCCAAAACCCTTGCTGTCGTTAAACCACTTTACGGTACCGGTGTCCATGGAATTCTCCTGAGCATGAACGTACATAGGTGCGCTCCAGATGGGCGCGGGGAAAAAGATCAAGGAGGGGAGAGGACAACGAGTACCGCAGGATGCGGTCAATGATGAGCAGCAATCGCACTTCTTGAAGACTTCAGTACAGCACACTACCGGGGAAAGTGATCGAAGTCAAGACATTTCCCTTTGAGGCTGCCGCCAGGCACGCCTCGTGAGTGCCGTTCTGTACGCAATGCTCATGTGGGACCGAATGCCCGCACACGTGGCGTTTGCGCCCTTTGCGCCGCCTGGTTTGTCTGGCGGAAATTCGTAATGCACGTTGCGTTGCATAACTGCGTCCGGTATTATTTAGGATTCCCCCCGTTTTGCGCACACCGGGTCTCGCCGAAGGCATTCCGGCCTCGTTTGTCCGTGCGTCAATTCACGATACCGTTCGCACCCCGACAGTCAACTTGATCTGCCGTCCTGCCTGCGACGATCGTCAGCCAACCTGTCGAGGAGAACGTATTGGCAAGTCCTGTTCGCGACGATCTGTCGTCGCCCGTGATTGCGGTTGCGCCAAAGGCCCGCCGCCTCGCCGTAAAGGGAAAGCCCAGGACTGTCGAAGTACCGCGAGACATCGAGACAATCGCTCGGCAGGATGAAGCGCGACAACACCAGATGCGCGCATTGATCGTGCTTGGCCGTGAGCGCGGTTATCTCACGCACGTGGACATCCACGATCACCTGGCGGACGACTTTGCGCAGACCGCCGCGATGGAGGCGATTGTGCGCACGTTCGGCGACATGGGCGTGGCGGTGTACGAGCAGGCGCCAGACGCGGCGACGCTCCTGTTGAGCGGCGCCGCGTCCGCGGTGGCATCCGACGATCAGGCGGAGGAGGAAGCGGAAGCCACACTGTCGACCATCGATTCCGAATACGGTCGTACGACGGACCCGGTCCGGATGTACATGCGGGAGATGGGAGCGAGGGAATTGCTGACACGGGCCGGCGAAGTCGAGATCGCGAAACGCATCGAGTGCGGCATGCAGGACATGATGCAGACGATCGCCGCATCTCCCTGGGTCGTGGCCTCCATCCTTGCCGACGTGGATCGCGCCATTGCCGGAGAACTGCGTATCGATGAACTGGTCGCTGGCGTCAGCGATGGCGTGGACTCATGCGCAATGACGCCGGGCGCCGAAGAAAGCGAAGCCGAAGCCTCCGCTCGTGGTGGCGGGCCGGACGGTGACGACGCTGGGCCGGACACCGGTGATCAGCAGGCAGCGGACGCGGCGCGTCTCCAGCAGCTTATGAACGACAGTCTCGCGGTTTTCGACCGTGTGCGGGCACTTTTCGAGCAGATTTCGCATGCGTCTGCTACCGGGAACGGCCATTGCGCAGCCGTTGCACGCATGCGCGCCGAGGTGCATCGCGAACTGACGGCGATCCGGTTTACGCCGAGAACCGTTGATCGTCTGTGTACCGGCGTGCAGAAGCAGGTTGCGGAGGTTCGCGCGCTCGAGCGCAGTATTCTCGAGATCGCCGTCGCCCGTTGCGGCATGCCGCGCGAGCAGTTTCTCGAGTCGTTCCCCGGTCACGAGACCGACCTTCAATGGACGAGCCGCGTGGCTGCGGGTTCACGGCACTTTGGCGCGGCGCTCGAGCGACATCTGCCTGCCATTCAGGCCGGGCAGCAGAAACTCGCCGACATCGAGGCGAGGGTTTCGCTGCCGCTGCGGCGGCTCAAGGAGATCAACCGCGCAATGGGTGCCGCGGAGTCGAGAATGCGGCAAGCGAGACGGGAAATGATCGAAGCGAATCTTCGTCTTGTTATCGCGATTGCCAAGAAATACGTCAATCGCGGCTTGCCGTTCCTGGATCTCATCCAGGAGGGCAATATCGGTCTGATGAAGGCCGTGGACAAGTTCGAATACCGGCGCGGGTGGAAGTTCTCGACGTATGCCACATGGTGGGTCCGGCAGGCTGTGGGGCGCGCGCTCGCCGATCAGGCACGAACCATTCGCCTGCCGGTACACGTAATCGAGATGATCAACAAGCTGAACCGTATGGCTCGCGAAATCAGGCAACAGACGGGACAGGATGCGCACCCCGCCGTCCTTGCCAGGCGTATGGAGATGTCCGAGGAAAAAGTGCGGAGCCTCCTCAGGGCCGCAAGGCAACCTGTGTCGCTCGAAACTCCGGCGGGCGACGACGCGGACGCGACGCTCGGCGACATGATTGAGGACGTCACTGCGAGCTCGCCGGCTGACGCAGCGATTCATGCGAACATGCGCGCCGCGATCGATGAGGCGCTTGGCGGACTTTCGCCCCGGGAGGCCAGGATCCTGCGGATGCGTTTCGGGCTCGATACGACTGCCGGTCGCACGCTGGGCGAGGTTGGCGAGCAATTCAACGTGACCCGCGAGCGGATCCGCCAGATCGAGAACCAGGCGATGCGCACGCTGAGGGATCCGGGCAACGCTGACAAGTTGAGGCCATTTCTCGAGCGCTGAAACAGGCCACTTGCATCGATCAACTCAGGATCTGGCGCAAACGTCTTCGTACTTCAGGCTGAACCAACCGCACGCGCTCTCCGACTTCGGCGCGGCAAGGCGTGCCGCCTTGCGGCAGGGAAAGAACATCATCCACGGAAAGGTAAGCGGAGCTTCAGTCGCGGACATGTGAAAGGGCCGCTGGCGTGTGGTATCCGCTGCCTGTTTCAGGTGGCGAGTTGCGCTCGCTTTAACAGGCGGGTCGACCGTCGTCGCCTCAAAAAATGACCACGGGCGAGTGCATCCTTCGGGACATTATCGCCCGTTCGACCAGACGTAGCGGTCAGTTGCAACGGCGCGCGAAACTGTAAGTCCCCATCCTTCCGAACCGGTACCGCCTCCATGCAAAGTGATCGTGACGCGATTCCGTACTACCTCGTTTTACGCGCTGGCTGTGCGCCGTATGTTCTGAACGCCGACCGTCATGTATTGCGCCGCGATGCAAGCCTTCTCCTGCGAGCGTTTGCGAGGGCCCGCGGCGCGCCGACCTCAATCGTGGGCGACGCGTGGAACGACTTTTCGGGCTCGGAATCCGTTTCGGTCCTTGAGCGCATGGACATGCGGGCCTATGCACTGATTCACGGGGCCGAAACCGAACATCAGCTCCGGTTGCTGGCTGCTCTCTGAATGCATCAAACCGCGCTTCCATCGCGGACGGTGAACCCGTCCATTAGCGCGTCTGTCCATCCGTCATGTCTGGGCATTCCGGCAGCCTGGTCAGTACGGTTTTCTGGGCGGCAATGACCGTTTGATCTGTTTGCGCAGTCGAGCCACCGCCGCAGCCTTCTTTCTCTTGCGCTCCGCGGTCGGTGTTTCGTAGGCCATTCTGGCCCGCAGCTCCTTTAACAGGCCGGTGCTCTCAATCGATCGGCGGAAGCGGCGCAATGCGACTTCCAGAGGCTCATTCAGCTTGGGGATTACAGTAGTCAATTTTTTTCCTGGTTGTGGGTTCGTGCTTCTTCAGCCAAACCGCGCGTCCAGCCACTCCCGTGCCCAGTTCTTCGCGTAGGCAATCGCGTCGTCGCGCAAGTCGAAGCCCCTCAGATCGCCGCTCAGATGAACGTCGTATTCGCTGCCGTCAGCACGGCTGCAACTGATACGGGCATGGGCCATATACTCGTCGTCGGCCCGACGTGGAGTGGGGTCGATGAGGAACCGCGTTGAATTAAAGTGCATTGCTTTCTCTTGTGACTGCCGCGCGGCTGCGATTGCAGGTGAGGACCGGGTGGGGCGTCAGGCCTTGTTACGCGTTCAGAAGGGCCATGACACGGCCGGCTTCACAGTCCGACTCGCAGCTCGGCATCCCGCCGTTGCGCAGCAGGGCGCGGATCGACATGAACATCAGCCACGCATCCGCATCGACCTCACGATGGCCGTCACAGATGACGCTTTCCAGTTCGGCGCGCGCTCCCGAGGGAAGAAACCGGTCGATAATGCCTGTACCGTTACGTCGAATCAGGTCCAGCAGCTCATTTCTGTCCATTTTCATCTTCCTGTCTTGCAGCATGCCTCACCGCGAACGTTTGCCAGCTGGGCGTGATGGGGAGCGGACCGCGGTTCACGCCTGAAGATCGAGCACGCTCATGTTCTCAGGACAGGTGTCGATGAGGCGAACTGCATACGCGGCCGATGCGCGGCGTGCGTCGCCGGCGTTCTGGAAGGGTGTCCTCTGGGCAAGTCTGAATACGCGGCTGCGCGACGTCCCCTCTGAACTTTCCGGTTCCTGAATACGGACGGCCGCATCGAATCCTTCCCCGTAGTTATGTCCGCCCCCTGCTGCAGTGGGGCGATGCGGATAGACGAGCGGGTAAATTTCGAGCCCACGGTAGAAACGGAGCACTGTTGTCATGGCTTGCCTTTGCGGCCGCATCACTACGCGGCAGATTGTGGACGGAGTGCGAGCGACTGAATTCAGTCTCCACACGGGTGGCTGCGATTATTCGGCCTGCGAAGAAAGCGAATGGTCCGAATCCTGCCGGAAGGGCGGCTGGGGGATGTGCCGGGAACGGCCGTGGGGCGTCGGTGACTTCATACTACGCCCATTGATGCCTTTGTACAGCGAAACTTCCCGACTCCTATCCCGCTTGCGATGCGCGTGCGGCCAGACGATGACAGCAGTGCGCCAGGTACGGTGGTGACCGGGCCCAGCCTGCGTCCGCATCCGGCAGGTCAACGACGGCGAAACGCGCTCCTTTGCGTTGCGCCGCCGCTGCGTTCGTCCTTGTGCCGAAAATTGATGCGTCCTTTCGTGAGGTCGTACATCGAGAGTTCCAGCGTGACCCTGTCCCCGGCAAGGATGCGGATGTGATTCTTGCGAATACGTCCGGACGCGTACGCGCCGACCACGATGCCATTGTCGAGCGTGACGCGGTAGCGGCTGTCCGGAAGCACTTCTTCAACGATACCGTCGAGTTCCAGCAGTTCTTCTTTTGCCATTCAGGGGTCCTGGTTAATTCGCCTGCCATCGATGCGCGATGCTTTTCGAGGGCAAGCTACGGGCGTCGACAGTCACTCACCGCACGATGGTGAGAGGTGCGCGGGCGATGAACGGCCACGCGTCAGGGACGTCATGGTCTTCGCCCCATCCGGGCGGCGAGTCCTGCAGATAAATGGAAGAGTCAGACGCAGGAGGCAGCTATTCCGGTCCGGGCGGATAGGTGCACGTCCAACGAATAGGGTTGTCGCCGGGCTCACCGGGCGATCAGTTGGGGGAGGATTCGCAAGGAGCACAACGGAGATCTTGTTGTGCAACGTACGGGGCGAATCGATTTTCTATTGTAACCGAAGACGGCAATCCCGTGCACCTGTTACGCCCGCGTATTTGCCTTGTGCGCGCGCAGCATTCGGCGCACCATGGGTCAGGGAATCGGTTAGGGAATCGTACTTTCGATCTCGCGACGGTCTTCCCAATTCTGGCTGGGAGGGCCTATGGAAACGCGCCTCGACACGTTTAATGGTTGGAAAATGAGGGCAGCAGTCGAAAGCAGGCTTACTTCGAAGGGCGAGGCAAAGTATTACATCGTCGAGCCCATCACGTACGCAGAGCACTCTGGAGGCATTCCGCGGACCGAGGCGGAAGTTCGCGGCCAGGGTGGGCCGTTTGATAGTTCGGACGAAGCGTTCAGCGCCGCCTTCAAGCGTTGCCGGCACGCCATCGCGAGCGCGATTAGATTGCGCAATCTCGAAAGCTTCCGCTAGAGCGCCTTTATACCCTCGCTCGCGAGGCTGGCTTCGGATTGATATTCAAGGCTGCATTCTGCAGGCAACATACCAAAGGGACCAGGGAGTCTGGAATGCCGAAATCGAAATACGCTGCCTACGAGGCTGCCGATCCTTACTTCAATCTGGTTCGAGGGGCGCTCGGTGACCTTGTCGATGGGGAGCACTTCTTCGACATCGTTGCGGACGATGTCGTTTACGAGGTCCTCTACGACCTGGGCTGGCCCCGCGTTATCAAAGGACGAACC
This sequence comes from Paraburkholderia silvatlantica, assembly GCF_003096715.1. Classification (GTDB taxonomy): domain Bacteria; phylum Pseudomonadota; class Gammaproteobacteria; order Burkholderiales; family Burkholderiaceae; genus Paraburkholderia; species Paraburkholderia silvatlantica. The sequence continues at coordinate 150,773 of NZ_QEOL01000022.1, read as the reverse complement.
GGCCTGATGGCTGCATTCAAAGGCTACGTCGACAACATCGCGCTTCAATCTGCCGACAAGTTGATTACCCACGAGACAAAAACCGGCTGTGTCATCGAATACGAGGTTCATGGAACCATCCTCGCCACAGGCGTGAAATACAACAACCGGTTCTGCTCAATCATCAAGATCGAAAACAGAAAGATCACGCATTGGAGAGACTACATGGACTCCCATGCAGCCTGGAGCGCAATGACCGGGAAGCAATAGATGTGTGGAGGGTACACGACCGCCATGCAAACAACTAATCCATTCCCTGTTTCAACGCCCCGCTAATCCACCGTTCTTCGGAAGCCATGAGATGTGCGCGCATCGCTGTTTGTGCTGCGATAGGGTCGCCGGCCTGCAAAGCCTTGAGCACAGCCTCATGTTCCTGCACGGCCGCCGTCCAGGTTTGGGGACTTTCCGCATGACCTCGCATGGCGGCTGCGATCGGATCATGGCGGCTGTCGAATAGCTCTCCCATATAGCGGCTGAGCACCGAATTGCCCGCGGCTTCCGCGATCAACATGTGGAATTGCCGGTCCGCCTCAACTGGCGATTTGCCCGCTGCCGCGAGTCGGCGCATCCGCTCGACTGTGCGGCGTAACCGGTCCAGCATGGCTGCGGTCATATGTGCCGTGGCAAGCACGATCACACTGCCTTCGATGGCGGCTCGTGCCTGCATCAATTCCGATGGACTGTCGCCTAGCGCGCCCACTGTGCCTGCGGCGTCCTCACCCGCCTCGCAGACATAGACGCCCGATCCCATTCGTATCTCGACCTGGCCGCCGATCTCGAGCGCGATCAATGCCTCGCGTAGCGACGGCCGTGACACGCCCAGTTTCAGCGCGAGTTCACGTTCGGGCGGCAAACGCTCTCCTGGCGGAAATTCACCCTGACGGATCAACGCGAGGATTTGAGTGGCGACGGATTGGTAAAGCCGCTTGGGTTCTGTCGATTTCATCGTTTGGGTGAAAGGGGTGCCGCGGAGGACCATGCAGCCTGCGTCAAAGTCTAGCACGGCGGCTCGCAATCATTGATTTGCAAGCGATTGCCGTGCCTATTGGGAGTCTCCAGGGGTTTCTACCATTGGTAAGATCAGTATATGTAAATCACTATTGGCTTGACCGAAAGAGGGAATTTGGCTTTAATTCACCTAAATTGGACTGACCGCGTGCAGGCACGGTTGGTCGGACATGGAGACGCAATGACAGTGCCGCGCAGTCCATCAAGCCTTGCCGCTGTCGATCGGAGTGAACCGGGACGGGAGATCCTGCGCCTCGAAGGCGTCGTGAAGCGATTTCCCGGCGTAGTGGCCCTCGATGGCATTCGTCTGGACCTTCGGGAAGGGGAGGTTCACGCGGTCTGCGGCGAGAACGGAGCGGGCAAATCGACATTGATGAAAATCATCAGCGGCCAGTACCCGCCTGACGAAGGCACCATGCGTTTTCGCGGTGCATCGGTCCGCTTCGGTTCGACGTCCCAGGCGCAGGCCGCGGGCATTGCGATCATTCACCAGGAACTGAACCTCGTTCCACATTTGAGCGTGGCGGAGAATCTCTACCTCGCACGCGAGCCGAAGCGCGGACCGTTCGTCGATACCCGCAAGCTCAATGCGGACGCAGTGCGCTGCCTGCAACGCATCGGCCTGGACGTGCTTCCCACGACGCTGGTGGGCACGCTGTCGATCGCACAGCAGCAGATGGTGGAAATTGCGAAGGCGCTTTCGTTCGATTCGAACGTGTTGATCATGGACGAACCGACGTCCTCCTTGACCGAATCGGAAACGGCCCAGCTCTTTCGAATCATTCAGGAACTCCGCGCGGCTGGCGTGGCGATCCTTTACATCTCGCATCGCCTCGACGAGATGGCACAGATCGTAGATCGCGTGACGATCCTGCGCGATGGCCGGCATATATCGACTGACGATTTTGCAGCGTTGACGGTGAATGACATCGTCGCGCGCATGGTGGGGAGATCTCTTGACGACGCATACCCTGCGCGGCAATCCATGCCCACCGAAGATGTGCTGCTCAGCGCGCGGGATCTGCGCCGCAATGGCGTATTCGGCCCCGTGTCATTCGAGTTGCGCAAAGGCGAAATCCTCGGTTTCGCAGGTCTCATGGGGGCGGGGCGCACGGAGGTCGCCAGAGCGGTCTTTGGTGCAGACAGGCTGGATGAAGGGACGCTCGAGTTGCTCGGTAATCGCGTAACGATCCGCTCGCCGCGCGAAGCGATTCGGCATGGCATTGCTTACCTGTCGGAAGACCGCAAACAGGAGGGCCTCGCGCTCGGCATGTCGGTTGCCGCGAATATCACCCTTTCGAACGTGGGGGGCATCTCGTCTCGCACGGGCTTCCTGCGCTTCGATGAAGAAGCCGCAGTCGCGCGTCGCTATGTGCATGACCTGGCCATTCGCACGCCTTCGGTTGCGCAGATCGTTCGCAACCTGTCGGGCGGCAATCAGCAGAAGGTCGTGATCGGCAAATGGCTTTACCGAGGGTCGAAGATCCTGTTCTTCGACGAGCCCACGCGCGGCATCGACGTAGGCGCGAAGTTCGCCATTTACGGGCTGATGGACCGGCTCGCCGCGAACGGTGTGGGTGTCGTACTGATCAGTTCGGAGTTGCCTGAGTTGCTTGGAATGACCGATCGGATCGCCGTTTTTCATGAGGGCCGGATAGCGGCCGTTCTTGAAACGAAACAAACCAGTCAGGAGGAGATCATGCACTTCGCTTCGGGGCGTTCACATGCTTGAAATGACATCGGATCGTAGCCAGCCCCCGGATCGCTCGGCTCGGCAGCGGCGCCGCGACCTCATTCAGAAATTCGCGGCTCTTGGCAGCCTGGTTGCACTTGTGATTGCATTCTCGGTCACCAGTTCGGCATTCTTTTCTGTGGGCAACATGATGACCGTCAGCCTGCAGGTGACCTCGATCGCCTACCTCGGCGTCGCCGCGACGTGCGTCATCATCACAGGCGGAATCGACCTCTCGGTCGGCTCGGTGCTTGCGCTCGCGGGTGTTTCGGCCGCGTTGCTCGCGAAGGCCGGTATGGCGGTGCCCCTCGCCATGCTTTGCGGAGTGCTCGTAGGTGCGCTGTGCGGATACGTCAACGGGATCTGTGTGACGCGAATGGGATTGCCGCCGTTCATTGCGACGCTCGGCATGATGCTGGTCGCCCGAGGTCTCGCTCTGCAAATTACCGGAGCCCGGCCGGTCTCGGACCTTGGCAACGCGTTTGGGGTTCTCGGCAACGGCGCGTTGTTCCGGGTTTCCCATATCGGCGCGGATGGATTTCCGGACACGACGTTTCCAGGCATTCCCTATCCCGTCGTCATCATGATCGTGTTCTTCATCGCAGGCGCCATCCTCCTGTCGAAGACTTCGCTCGGCCGGCATATCTACGCGGTCGGCTCCAACCCTGAAGCGGCTCGTCTCTCCGGTGTCGACGTTCGGGGCGTGACGATGTTCACCTATGTGCTTTCCGGCGCGTTGGCCGGCGTGACGGGTTGCGTGCTGATGTCGCGTCTCGTGACCGGCCAGCCCAACGAAGGCGTCATGTACGAGCTCGACGCGATCGCCAGTGCCGTGATCGGCGGAACGTCGCTGATGGGCGGCGTAGGCACGATTTCCGGCACCGCCATCGGCGCGTTCGTCATTGGCGTGCTGCGCAACGGCCTGAACATGAACGGGGTGTCGAGTTTCATCCAGCAGATCATTATCGGCGTCGTGATTCTCGGTACCGTCTGGATCGATCAATTGCGCAGCAGGAAGCGTTAGTCAAACGTAGTTCAACCACGAAAAAAGAGGAGCGAGACATGCGGAAGCTTTCGATTTTTGCGGCATCGGCGTTGTTGTGCGCGGCGTTCAGCACGGGCGCGTATGCGGCAGGCGGCGAGATCGCCGTCATCGTCAAGACGGTCAATTCGAACTACTGGCAAAACGTGCAGAAAGGCGCGAATGCCGCACTCGGCGAAGCGAAGGGCTACACGATGACCTTCCAGGGGCCGGCCGCGGAATCCGATATTACGGATGAAGTGAACATGGTCGAAAACGCAGTCAACCGGCACGTCGCGGGCATTGTGCTCGCACCGTCGGATCCCGATGCGCTCGTGCCGGCCATCAAGAAAGCGTGGGAGGCGCACATTCCCGTCGTGTTGATCGACTCCGCACTGTCCGATGCCGGCAAGCAGTACTACCAGTCGTTCTTGTCGACCGACAACGAAAAGGCCGGTGAGCTTTGCGCGCAGGCGCTGATCGACCGCGTCGGCCAGACGGGAAAGATTGCGCTCATGTCCTACGTGCCCGGTGCCGGATCGGAAATCGGGCGTGTCGGCGGCTTCAAGAAATATCTCGCGGCGCATTCCAGACTGCAGATCGTCGGTCCGTACTACTCGCAGTCCCAGATGGCGACGGCGCTGAACCAGACCACCGATGTACTCTCCGCGAACCCCGATCTGAAGGGGATTTTCGGCGCAAACGAGCCGACCGCAGTCGGGGTGGGACGCGCGCTCAAACAGAGTGGAAAGGCGGGCAAAGTGGTGGCAATCGGATTTGACGGCAATCAGGATCTGCAAAACTTCGTGCGCGACGGGACGATCCAGGGGATCGCCGTTCAGGGTTCCTGGCAGATGGGATACAAGGGAATTCAGACGGTCGTCAACGTCATCGAACACAAGAGTGTCGCGAAGGATATCGATACGGGCGTCGTAATGGTCGACAAGCAAAACCTCGATTCGCCCACGGCAAAGAACGTCCTTTACTGACGATGCCGATGTTGCCGCCAATGCACCTGTTCCAGAGGGGCAAGCATGACGCTGCGTATCGATGCGCACCAGCGCTACTGGCAACCGAGGCGGTCCCCGAGGTTTCCGGCGGCAACGCAGGCAGGTTTTATCGCGTAGGCGAGCTTCTTCGCTGCGCATGATGAGTTGATCAAGAGGACATCCCTATGCTTAGCGTGATTTGCGAATCTCCGGGAGTACTGCGTGCGCAGCACTCCGACGCGCCCGTTCGAGGAGCCGGCGAGGTACTGCTGCGCGTGTCCCGCGTTGGAATCTGCGGTACCGACCTGCACATTTTCACGGGCAATCAGCCTTATCTGCAGTACCCGCGCGTGATGGGACATGAATTTTCCGGTGTGGTAGTCGAGGCGGAACCCGACTCGGGATTCGCCTCCGGCGACGGCGTCTACGTCATGCCGTATCTGTCGTGCGGGCATTGTGTTGCGTGTCGGCAAGGTAAGACCAACTGTTGCGTCGACATCCAGGTGTTGGGTGTGCATCGAGATGGCGCACTTGCCGAGTACCTCAGCGTACCTGCGCAGTTCGTTCATCAGGCCGAAGGCGTCACGCTCGATCAGGCCGCGATGCTCGAATTTCTGGCGATCGGGGCGCACGCGGTGCGACGGGCGGAGGTATCGGCCGGTCAACGCGTGCTGGTGGCCGGGGCCGGTCCGATCGGCATGGCCGCGATGATCTTTGCGAAACTGCGAGGCGCCAATGTGACTTGCCTCGATACGCGCGCTGATCGTCTGGAATTTTGCAAGGCTCAATTGAATGTAGACGCTGCCGTCGCTGTCGGCCCAACGGACACCGAACAACTTGCATCGCTGACGAACAACGAATTTTTCGATGTCGTCTTCGACGCGACAGGCAATATCGATGCAATGAACCGCGGATTCGGATTCGTGGCCCACGGCGGCAAATACACGCTGATCTCGATTGTGCCGGGGCAGGTGACGTTCTCCGATCCGGAGTTTCACAAGCGGGAGACGACCTTGCTCGCCAGCCGGAATGCCACCGCCGCCGACTTCGAGGCCGTGCTGGAAGCCATGCGTGCGGGGCGCATTCCGGATCAAGCCCTGAACACGCACCGAATGCGGCTTGCCGATGTTCCGGAGGCGTTTCCGCGTTTGCTCGAGACCGGGCAGACCGTGGTGAAAGCGTTGGTCGAGTGCTGAGCGAGTGCCATGCAATGTTCGGGACAGGCAGCATGAGTGAACCCATACTTCAGTTTGGCACGAGCCGATTTCTCCTGGCACATGTCGCGCTATTTGTGTCGCAAGCACTGGAGCGCGGCGATGCCATTGGCGGTATCAGCGTCGTGCAGACCACCGGCAATCCCGTCAGTCATGCGCGTGTCGCTGCGCTGTCGCGGCCTGGCGGCTATCCTGTGCGGATCCGGGGGAGGGAACATGGCGCGGTGGTGGACAAGGTCGTCGTCTGCGGCGGCATTCGCTCCGCGTGGATTGCCGATCGCGACTGGACGACGGTTCGCCGCGCGGCGATCGAAGACGTGCGCGTCATCGTGTCGAACACGGGCGACACGGGCTACCGCCTCGACGAGCGAGATTCGCCCGATCTGCTTTCGAATGGCGGGGCCGTGCCTCGCAGCTATCCCGCGAAACTGCTCGCCTTGCTTCACTCGCGTTGGCAAGAACGCCCCGGCGACGGCGTGTCGATTTTCCCGTGCGAATTAGTGGAGAACAACGGCGATACCCTGCGCGAGATCGTGCTCGGTCTGGCAACGCAATGGTCATTGCCCGAGCCCTTCATCGACTTCGTACGTGAAAGATGTGTCTGGGTGAACTCACTCGTTGACCGGATCGTATCCGAACCGATTGATCCTGTGGGCGCGGTGGCTGAGCCATATGCATTATGGGCTGTCGAACGACGTGCGGGAATGGAATTGCCGTGCATGCACGAGAACATTGTTCTGACGGGCGACTTGCGCAGCCACGAAAGGTTGAAACTGTTTTTTCTCAATCTTGGTCACAGTTGGCTGGCGGAGCAGTGGCTTATCGAACAGCGACCGCTGTCCGAAACAGTGCTCGATGCAATGAATGATCCGCCTATGCGTGATGAAATCGAAACCGTATGGCGAGAAGAGGTCATGCCTGTCTTCGGGGCGACGAACATGGGTGCCCAAGCCGAGGACTACCTGAGCAGCGTGCGCGACCGGTTCTGCAACCCGTATCTCGATCATCGAATTGCAGACATCGCGCAAAACCACGTAGCGAAGGTCAAAAGGCGGATACTGCCGCTGATCGAACTCGCGAACGCTTTGTCGATGCGCAACGCTCAGCCGCGCTTGCGTCGCTTGCTGACGAGGCATGGACTTCTCTGATGCGCCACTGTTTTGCACTGGATTTGAAAGTCGATCCCGAATTCATCGCCCGCTACGAGGATTACCCTCGCGAGGTTTGGCCCGAGGTGGTTCGTCACATACGTGATCGTGGCGTCCCGGTCATGGAGATCCAGGCAATGCCGTCGTTCAGCGATGGGAAAATCAGCGTACACGCGAAACGAAAAAAAGCACGGCTGCAGCTGCGCTCATGGTCCAGTAGTCGGTGGGCGCGAACCAGAACCAGTGGATATGCCACGGCACATGGGCCGGTGTAAAACGCGCGAGACCGTAAGCAGGATTGAGCACAAACCAGAGAAAGTCTTCAGTCAGCCAGAACAGGATGATGCAGGCGACGATGCGCGCCTCGGTGCGCCACGACCACTGCCAGTTGAAGAGCGGGGGCAGGTGGAAAAACAGCGCCATGAAGGGGAAGACCCAGGCGTGATACCCCGTCATTGGGCGGCCGCCCCAGAAGATATCCAGCAGCCGGTGATGTTCGATTCGCCACGTCGGCAGGTTGGCCGCCCAGCCCGCGCTACCTTCGATCTGGATTTCGACGTTGGCGAAGAAGAAGCCCAGCAGCAGGACCCACGCAATCAGCGCTGCCAGACGCAGGTCCGGGTTGAAACCGGCGCGGCTCACGTGGACGTCCGGGTGCCAGAACCGGCTGCGCTTGCGCCGCCCGGCGAACCGCAGGAAAGCGAGTCGAGCACACGGTCCAGCACGACCCGCCCTGCGAGTGGCCGCCCAAGCGGGGCAATGCGCTGGCGCATGCCGGCAAGACGTGTTGGCTCGTCCAGCAGCACGCGTATCCGGTAGAGCAGTGCGCCGATATCGACTGCCTTCAGCGCCACGCCCTGTTCGAGCAAATAATCGGCGTTGCGTTCTTCCTGCCCCGGTATCGGCGACGTGACGATCATGGGCAAATGCATCGCGAGGCACTCGGAAGTCGTGAGCCCGCCCGGCTTGGTAACGGCAAGATCCGCGCACGCCATCAGACGCTCGACCCGATGTGTAAAGCCTTGCGGGAACAGGCGCCCGGGATACTGCGCCGCCAGCGCCTGAAGCGACGCGAGCATTGCCTCGTTGCGACCCGCCAGTGCGATGAGCTGGAAATCGGCGTCCATTTCCAGCAGCCGGGCCGCCAACGTTTCGAGACCTGCGAGGCCGGCGCCGCCCGACATCATGAGGAACGTCAGACGCTTCGGGTCGAGGCCGAATTCTGCAGCACACGACACACGCTCGAGTGGCTGACCGAATGCGGGCATGATCGGGATGCCGCTCACGTTCACCGACCCGGCGGGCACGCCGCGCATGCGCAGGCGCCACGCGATTTCGTCGCTCGCGGCAAAGTAGCCGCTCATGCCGGGCACGACCCACATGCTGTGCAGATCGAAGTCGGTGACCTGCACCCACACCGGCGCCTGAACCCGACCGTGACGAATTTCGCGCGACAAAAGCTCCGCGGGCAGGAAATGCGTGCAGATAATGGCATCGGGCTCATACCGCGCAATTTCGGCCAACAGCGCCCTGCAGTTCAGCCGCTCCACGGCGCGCCGGACTTTCTGCGGCAGCGAGGCAGGATCGGCTGCGTCCGTCTTGCGGTAGAGATAGCCCCATAACGCGGGTTGGCTGGTTACGACTTCGATATAAAGATCCGTATAGAGCTTGCGAAAGGTGGCCGGCACGTAATCCATGACGTCGAGGTGCGCTGCCACGACGCCTGCGGGATGCGTCTGGGCGAAGGCAAGCAGGGCCTCGGCGGCCCGGGTGTGACCGGCGCCCGCACTGACGCTCAGCAGCAGAATTCGTTTTTCTCGCTTGACCATGTCATCGTGTCGATCCAGGCGGACTCGCCTTGATGCAGTGCACCATACTGTCGCAACGGGGTTCCGGTTGAGGAGCAAAGAATGTCAGGATAGCCGGATTATGCAAGCCGGAATCAGGATGATGCCGATGGCCGGCCGGCGCGCGGCCGGCAAAAGCCAGCCCTCACGCGCCTATTTTTCTGGAAGGCGAGGAGTCAGGCGGCCGAGGTTGAGAAACGGATATGGACCGACCATACTTCCCTGTAGCATCGCCCGAATTCACTGGATAGCGTATTACGGAGCGGATCGCGCAGGCGAGGACTCTTCAGGAGTTCGAACCTGCACGAGTGGGCCTCCAGGGCCGGCTTATGCGGCTGAAGCGCCGCTTCGCAGTAACCCTGAGCCGCAGGAGGGCAGCGATGACGACGTTGGTACGGCGATACTTCGTGTGCATCAACGGACACGAAGGCGAAGAGGTGGCGTGCGAAGACGATCAAGAGGACTTGTCCCAGTGGGAATCGATTCGCACGACCGGACTGATGGGCAACGGTACGGACTCGCACGGGTACGCATGCTATCGGTGCAAGACGTGCGGCGAGCCCATGTCGGAAACCGGGAAAAGGTGACTGATAGAAAACCTGAATTGTGGTTCGACGTTCTGCATGGACGCGCGTAATCAAATGCTGCAGCCGGAAGTTGAGAAACGGTGAGTCTGGATCATTCTTTTCATCAAACGGCTAATAGCCTTCGATGTCCAGCATCTTGCGAAACCCGATGCCCACGCGCGGGCGTCGGGTGACGGGTTGCCATATGACGGTACCCAGGCGAACCGGGCGATTGCAGCCGTGCTTACCGGAATGGAATGCGTTGTATTCGTATTCGTCATTCCATGGGCCGTGACGGCTGGCACACCCACCGACGCTGGCAGAAGTGATAGATTGTCGATTGACTCATCGTCGCGAATCAACGGCGGTAAGAAGATCCTCAAGAAAGGAGCTGCCATGTGCCGTCGATACCTCGTTGCCGCTGCCTTCCTCATCCCCGCCTTGTCGCAAGCATTCCAGCCTGTAGCGATTCCCGAATGTCGCGCAGCAGACCCTGACGCTTCCGTTCAGGAAACGATAGACGCCGCAAAATGCCGGGCGCGATGGCTGCTCGCTGGCGCCTACAACCGGACAGAAGGAGACGCGATGAGCGCGGTCTCGGAGTGCGCCGGGACATTCGACGAGGTGCTGAATCATCGGTTGACCGAGGGTGTTTCGCACGACGAGCTGGTCGTCATGTGTGCCGACACCGCGATGCACATGGGCATCATGAAACTCGACTAGTCGACGATTCTTCGTGACGCGACGCTGTCAATGTCGGTCGCGCTCCATTTCGACTTCTGCCCGCAGATTTTCTGCATCGCGATAGATGGAGGCTACGGCGACGACGCGGCCGTCTCGCTTGTAGCGCAGGAAACAGTCGCGTCCTGCAATATCGCCGTCAACGGATATCTCGTCCCAGTTCTGTGCGTGCCCGAGGTAGTTGATCGGGACATCGTAATGCTGGCTCCAGAAGAATGGCACGGCGTCGAACTTCTCACGTCCGCCAATCAGGTTCATTGCCGCCGTTTGTCCCTGGCGCTCCGCGACGACCCAGTGCTCCACGCGGATTGCCGTGCCGCTGTGCGGATCGGGCCAGCGAGCGATGTCGCCGGCAGCGAACACGCCTGGCGCGCTCGTCTGCAAGCCGGCATCGACCACCACGCCGCGGTCGATTGCGAGGCCGGCCTGCTCGGCCAGTGCCAGTCGCGGCCGCACGCCGACGCCGACCACCACCAGATCGGCTTCCAGGTTGCCGCCCGCCTTGAGCGATACCTGCTGCGTATCGATCGCGCTGGCGGTGTTTCCCAGGTGAAAGACGACGCCGTGTTCTTCGTGCAGCCGCTGTACGAATTCGCCCATCTGCGGCCCCAGCACACGTTCCATCGGGCGCTGCTCCGGCGCCACGACGTGGACTTCAAGTCCGCGCGCGCGCAACGACGCCGCCACTTCCAGTCCGATGAAGCTGGCTCCGATCACAACCGCGCGCCGGGCGTTGGCCGCGCGGGCGATGATGGCGCGGCTGTCGGCCAATGTGCGCAGGGTATGCACGTGCGGCAAATCCATGCCGGGGATCGGCAAGCGGACCGCTTCGGCTCCCGTGGCCAAAAGCAGACGGTCGTAGGGCACCTTGCTCCCATCCGCGAGTTCCACTTCCTGCGCGGCGACGTGAAGGCGAGTGACGCCGGCGTTCAGCCGCAGATCGATGCGTTGATCGGCGTAAAAAGCGTCATCGCGAAGCGGCAGCCACGCCTCGGGCGCGCTGCCGGCCAGATAGTCTTTGGAGAGGTTTGGCCGGTCCACCGGCGGCGCGTCGTCGTCGCTCAGCATCGTGAGACCGCCCGCGTAGCCGAGGCGCCGCAGACGCTCGGCAGCCGCGAAACCTGCAGCCCCTGCGCCCACGATCACGATCTTCTGTGGCGCGCCGGCCGGCGGGGTCACGGAACCCGCGGGCGGCGCTTTTTTGTGCAGCACGACAACCTGGTCGCCCCGGATCTGCGTAGCCCAGCACCCGACAGGGCCGAGCGCAGGCGCCCGCACCGCTTCCCCCGTGCGCAGACTGAAGCACGCGTGATGCCATGGACACCGTACCGTTTCTCCGACGATCAACCCCTCGGCGAGCGGGCCGTGGTAGTGGGTGCAGGCAGCATCAATCGCGAAGAATTCGTCACCGAGCCGTGCAATCAGCACCGCATCGTTACCGACATGTCCTGACAACAGGCCCGCTTCGCCGAGAGATTCGATGGGCACGCCTCGTGCCAGATCAGGACCGCTTTCATTCGATGCGTCACTACTCATGTCGGCCTCCGTGGGCACGCCGCCAGCAAGGGAATAAATTCAATGGTAGTCCACGTCGATCAGACCAGCGGCACCTGTGGCATGATTTCAAACTCTGCATTTGCCGTTTCGTTCGTATTCCACGCAGTGAAACAAGGTGGATCGATGATCGATGACGTCAACCACGGATTCAGCCGCAGCCGCCTGCACTGGCATTCGCGCAGTGCATCTCGCCGCGATGCAGCATGCGAGACGGTTACGCGCGCTGCGTGGATCACTGTCCTGATCGCCTTGTCCGGCTGCACGGTCGGCCCGGATTACCATACGCCCGCGCCGCCCGCTACCGGCACTTTCACTTCCACGCCGCTGCCCGATCAAACTGCCTCGGCGCCGGGCGCATCGGGTGTTCCGCAACAGTTCGTGGCCGGCCAGGACATTCCTGCCCAGTGGTGGACGCTCTTTCATTGCGAGCCACTCGACGCGCTGATCCGCGAAGCGCTCGCCAACAGCCCCAACGTGGCTGCGGCGCAAGCGGCGCTCAGGCAGGCCGGCGAAAATCTTCGCGCGCAAATCGGCACCACCCTGTATCCGTCCGTCGATGCGAAGGCCAATGCGACGCGCGAGAAGTTCAACGGTGTCACGTTCGGCGAGCCGCAACTCACGGAACTGCTGAACCTCTATAACGCATCCGTGAACGTGTCGTACAACCTCGACGTGTTCGGGGGCGGAAGGCGCGAGCTCGAATCGCTGCGCTCGCAGGTCGATTACCAGGGCTTCCAGTTGCAGGCGGCGTATCTCGCGTTGACCGCGAACATCGTGACGGCGGCCATCAAGGAAGCTTCGCTGCGGGAGCAGATCGATGCGACCGGGCGTATCGCCGACGACGAAGACGCGCAGCTTCGCATCATGCGCCAGCAACTCGAGCTGGGCGGCGTGAGCCGCACCGCGGTGCTGGCGCAGGAAACGCTGGTCGCGCAGACGCGCGCGGCATTGCCGCCGTTGCGTCAGTCGCTCGATCAGACGCGTCACCAGCTCGCCGTCCTTGCGGGCAAGCTGCCGAGCGATACGGACGTGCCCGTGTTCAGGATCTCGATGTTCACGCTGCCGCAAACGCTGCCCGTCAGCGTGCCGTCTTCGCTCGTGCGGCAACGCCCCGACATTCTCGCCGCCGACGCCACGTTGCATCAGGCGAGCGCCCAGGTCGGCGTCGCGACGGCGAACCTGTATCCGCAGCTCACGCTTTCCGCGAGTTACGGCCCGCAAGCGCTGACGCCCGCGGGCCTTCTTAAGTATGCCGACATGATCTGGAGCATCGGCGCAGGCATCACGCAGCCGATCTTTCACGGCGGCCAGTTGAGCGCGCAAAAGCGCGCCGCAGAAGCGGCATTCGACGAGGCCAACGCGCAATACCGCCAAACGGTGCTGCTCGCATTCCAGAACGTCGCTGACACGTTACGCGCGCTCGAACACGATGCAACCGGCCTGAGCGCACAGACGCAAGCATGGCGCGCGGCCAGCGATTCGCTCGACCTGACGCGCGGCCAGTTTCGCATCGGCGGCGTCGGCTATCTGGCGCTGCTCGATGCACAGCGTCAATACCAGCAGACCGTCGTGAATCTCGCGCAGGCGCAGGCCGCGCGCTATGCGGACACGGCGGCGCTGTTTCAGGCGCTCGGCGGCGGCTGGTGGAACGACACGGCGACGAGCCAGGCAGCCCAGCCCGCGCCGGCCACGCAGAAATGAATCCTTGTGCAATGGCGACTCCTGCCAGGACATGACGATGACGACGAAAAAACCGATGGCAAAGCGGATGATCATCATGTTGATCTGCGTAGCCATACTGCTCGGCGCGCTGGTCGGCTTCAATCTGTTCAGGGCGCACATGATCAGGAAGTTCATGGCGAGCAACGCCGCGCCGCCCGCCACCGTCACGGCCGCTATCGCAGGCTATCAGACATGGCAGCCGCAGCTTGCGGCAGTGGGCAGCCTGCGTGCGGTGCGCGGCGTCGACGTGACGACGGAAGTGGCCGGGCTCGTGCGCGAGATCGCGTTCAACTCGGGTCAGGAGGTGAAGACGGGCCAGGTGCTCGTGCGCCTGAACGACGACTCGGACAGGGCCCAGCTCGCGTCGCTGAAAGCAGCGGCGGACCTCGCGCAAACGGTCTACAACCGCGACAAGGCGCAGTTCGGCATTCAGGCGATTGCCAGGGCGCAGCTCGACGCCGACGCCGCCGACCTCAAGAGCAAAAGAGCCCAGGTCGATCAACAGGCCGCCCTTGTCGAGAAGAAGACGATTCGCGCGCCGTTCGCGGGGCGCGTCGGCATCACGACGGTCAACCCAGGCCAGTACCTCAATCCGGGTGACGCCATCGTCACGCTGCAAGCCATCGACCCGATCTACGCCGACTTCTTTCTGCCGCAGCAGCAGCTCGGCCAATTGCAGGTTGGCCAGGCCATCGCCGTCGATACGGATGCGTTCGGCAACCGCGCGTTCGACGGCAAGATCCGCTCGATCAATCCGCGCGTGGACAGTACGACGCGCAACGTCCAGATCGAGGCGACCGTCGACAATCGCGAGCGCAAGCTGCTGCCCGGCATGTATGCGAACGTGAAGATCGACGCGGGCGGCGCGCAGCGCTTTCTGACCTTGCCGCAAACCGCGATCACCTATAACCCGTATGGCGCGACCGTGTTTGTCGTGAAGCCCGGCGAACAAAAGAATGCGCAAGGCAAGATCATGCCCGTCGCGCAACAGGTGTTCGTCACGCCGGGGCCGACGCGCGGCGACCAGGTCGCCATTCTCAAGGGCATCAGCGCAGGCACGCAGGTTGTGACGAGCGGCCAGCTGAAACTGAAAAACGGCACGCCCCTCGTGATCGACAACCGCGTGCTGCCTGCGGACAGCCCGAATCCGACGCCCCAGGAACAATAGAAGAGCGTGCGATGAAATTCACCGACATCTTCATTGAACGCCCGGTGCTCGCATCGGTGGTGAGCCTGCTGATACTCGTGCTCGGCTTGCGCTCGCTTGCGGCGCTGAAGGTCAGCGAATATCCGCAAACCGAGAACGGCGTGGTGACGATCACCACCGCGTACTATGGCGCGAGCGCCGACACGATGGCGGGCTTCATCACGCAGCCGCTCGAAGCCGCGATTGCGCAGGCACAGGGTATCGACTACATGTCGTCGACGAGCACCACGGGCGTCTCGACGATCACCGCAACGCTGCGCCTCAACTACGACTCCAATCGCGCGCTCACAGAGATCAACACGCAGATCGCTTCGGTGCGCAACCAGTTGCCGCCGCAGGCGCAACAGCCGGTGCTGACCGTGCAGGTGGGTCAAACCACCGACGCGATGTACATGGGCTTTTACAGCGACGTGCTGCCGAGCAACAACGTCACGGATTATCTGCTGCGTGTCGTGAAACCGAAGCTCGATTCGGTTCAGGGGGTGCAAACGGCGGAAGTGCTCGGCGGCCGTCAGTTCGCGCTGCGCGCATGGCTCGACTCGAGCCGGCTCGCCGCACACAACGTGACGGCCGCCGACGTCTTCACGGCGCTCGGCAACAACAACTATCTGGCGACGCTTGGCACGACCAAAGGCCAGATGATCAGCGTCGATCTGAATGCAGGCACCGACCTGCATTCCGTCGAGGACTTCAGGAAACTCGTCGTCACGCAGAAGAACGGCGCGATCGTGCGCCTCGAAGACGTCGCGAATGTCGTGCTCGGCGCGGACAATTACGACTTCAACGTCGCGTTCAGCGGCAAGCGATCGGTGTTCATCGGCATCAAGGTGGCGCCCGATGCGAACGTGCTCGACGTCGCGAAGCGCGTCAAAGCGATATTCCCGGACCTGCAGAGGCAGTTCCCGACGGGCATGACGGGCGACATCGTCTACGACGCGACCGACTTCATCAATACGGCGATCGCAGAAGTGGTGAAGACGCTCGCCGAGGCGCTGCTGATCGTGACCGTCGTGATCTTCCTTTTCCTTGGCAGCTTGCGCGCGGTGATCGTGCCCGTGATCGCGATGCCGCTCTCGCTGGTCGGCACGTTCTTCGTGATGCAGGTGCTCGGCTATTCGATCAATCTGCTGACACTGCTAGCGCTCGTGCTCGCCATCGGCCTCGTCGTCGACGATGCGATCATCGTGGTCGAGAACGTCGACCGGCATATGAAGGAGGAGGGCAAGAAGCCTTTCGAAGCCGCACTGATCGCGGCGCGCGAACTCGGCGGCCCGATTCTCGCGATGACGGTCGTGCTGATCGCCGTGTACGCACCCATCGGCTTTCAGGGCGGACTGACGGGCGCGCTGTTCACCGAGTTCGCGTTCACGCTGGCGGGCGCCGTCACCGTGTCGGGCGTGATCGCGTTGACGCTCTCTCCGATGATGTGTTCGCGCTTTTTCCGCACGGACCAGCAATCGGGCCGCTTCGCGCGCTTCGTCGACCGGCAGTTCGATCGTGTACATGACGGCTACCGGCGCCTGTTGCATGCGATGCTCGACACGTGGCCCGTGTTCGTCGTGATGGGCGCGCTGCTTCTGTGCGGCGCCGTGTATCTCTTTGTGACTTCGCAATCGGAGCTTGCGCCTCAGGAGGACCAGGGCATCGTGCTGTCCCAGGTCCTGGGGCCGCCGAACGCGACGATCCAGCAGATGCAGACCTACGCGGATCAGGTCTTCGAGATCTCGAAGCAACTGCCCGAATACGCACAGATGTTCCAGCTCACGGGCGTGCCGACGCTGAACCAGGGCATCGGCGGCGTGCTCTTCAAAACGTGGGACAAGCGCAAGAAGGGCGCGACGCAATTGCAGCAGGAATTGCAGCAGAAGTGGAACGGCATCGCGGGCGCGCGCGTCGCCGCATTTCAGTTTCCGCCCCTGCCGGGCGCGCAAGGATTGCCCGTGCAATTCATCATCAGCACGACTGAGCCGTTCGAGAACCTCAACGAAGTGTCGCAAGCCGTGCTGCAGAAAGCACGGGAAAGCGGCATGTTCTTTTTCGTCGACAGCGATCTGAAGATCGACAAGCCGGAAAGCGTGTTGCTCGTGGACCGAGACAAAGTCGCTTCGCTCGGCCTGACGCAAAGCGATGTCGGGCAGACGCTGGGCGCGGCGCTCGGCGGTAACTTCGTCAACTACTTTTCGATTGCTGGCCGCTCGTACAAGGTGATTCCGCAGGTGCTGCAAACGGACCGGCTGAACCCGTCGCAAGTGCTCGACTATTACTTGCGCACCCCCAATGGCAGCGTGATTCCCGCATCGACGGTCACGCATCTGAAGCGCAATGTCGTGCCGGAGTCGATCAATCACTTCCAGCAACTCAATTCGGCGACGATTTCCGGCGTGCTCGCGCCGGGCATCTCGCAGGGCGAGGTGCTCGACTTCCTGCGCCAGGCCACCACCGACGCCGCGCCGACGGGCTACACGGCCGACTATTCAGGCTTGTCGCGACAATTCGTGCAGGAGTCCGGCGGCTTCGTGACCACGCTGCTGTTGGCGACGATCATCGTGTTTCTCGCGCTCGCCGCTCAGTTCGAGAGCTTTCGCGATCCGGTCGTGATTCTCGTGTCGGTGCCGATGGCGCTGTTCGGCGCGCTGATCTTCATTAACGTGGGACTCACGACGCTGAACATTTACACGCAAGTGGGCCTCGTCACGCTGATGGGTCTTGTCAGCAAGCACGGCATTCTGATCGTGCAGTTCGCGAATGAACTGCAACGCGCGGGGCGGCGCAAGCGCGAAGCACTCGAAGAAGCGGCGGGCGTGCGCTTGCGGCCGATCCTGATGACGACGGCCGCCATGGTGCTGGGCGTCGTGCCGCTCGTGATCGCATCGGGTGCGGGCGCGGCCGGCCGCAACGCGATGGGGCTCGTGATCTTCACGGGGATGTCGATCGGCACGCTGTTCACGCTGTTCGTCGTGCCCGCGATGTATATGTTCCTCGCCGCAGACCATCATCGGGACAGGGAGCAGCCGGCGCAGACCTGAGCGGCTGAAGAGGTTTCAGGACTTTCTGGGTGTTTTCGCCACAAAGGGTGTGGGTATGTGCTGAACTTTCTCGCTTCCGCACTTTGGGCAAGGCGGATGAGCCGTTTCATGTTCGGCAAGATGCTCGGCATGCTCGAACATCTCGCCGCACTTCTCGCACCTGTACTGGTAAGTGGGCATGGTATTCCTCTAACGATGTTTGCGATGCGTCCAGCCCATATGGTGTGTGTCGAGCCACTCGCTCAGGCTCCCTCCCGGGTGATCGCGCCTGTAGCGACGGGACAGGGCCATGGCAATGACAACGAGAACCACAAGGCCAACCCAAAAACTGATCATTGACTGAGTCATGGCAGCCTCCTTCGGGAACGCGACCATGCCTGAATTCTAGTGCCGAGGCGGTGAAATTCTCACTGAAAGTTGTCCAGACGTTCGCCGAACCGATTGGGCCGTGGCAAATCGAAGTGAGTTGGGTCCAGCGAGAAGGCGACCCGGCCCATGATGTCGCCAGGTACGCCGATTATGCGTTTAACGAGGAGTTCGTGTGCCGCCGATGAGTCGTTCGTAACGATGTCGTCGCTCTCGACAACGGACCTTCGCCAAGGGCAACGCGGGTCCCAGGCTTGGCGTCCCAGGCTCGCCCGCCTGGGTGGCGACAAGGTTTCAGCTGCGGGCCGCCGCAGTAATCACAATGAGCGCCGAGAAGATCAGCGCCGGGGCGAGATGCCGGAACGGCTCCCGATTGCGTAGCAAGGTGAAGAGCGCGCCGATCATGATCGCGCCGGCCAGCGTCAGGCCCAAGGCTCTGGTTTGTTGTCCAGGAAGAAGTGCGGCACTGAACAGCTCCAGAGTGCCGCAGAGCAACGGAAACCATGCCGGGTAACCCCAGCGCGCGAAGTCGCGCTTCACCGCGCCAAGTCTTGCGAGATTGACCACCCCCGCCACCGCGAAGAGAACCGTTAAGATCATCGCGAGGATCGATTCGAGAGACACACTGTTCCACGGCATCGTCATGCTCCGGTGCTTTGCTGAGAATGCTTTTGCGCAGCGAGGTCCGCAATCAGGCCGGGGCCGCGGGGTTCCCACGCAAGCACTCGGCGGGCATGCTGGCCACTTACGGTCTGGTCGAGCGCCAGTGCGTCGGCAAAAGGCCCAAGCGATTGGCGAGCGTCGTCGAGCGGCCAGAGTTCGACGCGGTCGGCGCCTGCCGATGCCCGGATCGCTTCGCCTATTTCGGCGACGGCAACGGCATCTTCCGCGACCACGTTGAAGATCTGTCCCACGACTCGACCGTCACCGCTTGCCGCCTGCTCCACTGCGCTCAGGTATGCCGTAGCGAGATCATCGACGTGAACGGCGGGCCAGTCATTGCGGCCATCGCCGACGACCCTCACACTGCCGGTCTGACGGACCATGCCGGCAAGCATGCCGAAGATGCCACCGCCGTAGCCATGCACCATTGCCGGCCTGAGAACCACCGCGGCAATCGAGCGGCTCGCCGCCAGCGCCAGCACACGTTGCTCCACTGCGGGCCGCCAGGCGACCAGTGGTGTCGGGTTCAGCGCCGACGTTTCAGTCGCGGGCGCTCCCTCTGTATTGCCGTAGACCCACGTGCCCGACGTATAGACAAACGCCGCGCCCGGATGCAAATGCGAAAGCATCGCCACAGCCGCGGCCTCGTCAGCAGCGGCGGCGGAAGCGTCGTTGGTCGACGCCATGTGCACCACGCCATCAGCGGCACCGGCAGTCGCAGCGAAAGACTGTGGCTCACGCAAGTCGCCGCCATGCAGCTTCACGCCGAGACGTGCCAGCGTGCCCGCGGCCTCCGACCTGGATTCGCGCACCAGCGCCGTCACCTGATGGCCGAGGCTGATCGCCTTGCGCGCTACCGCTTGCCCGATGTAGCCCGTACCACCTGTAATGAAAAGTTCCATAACGTTCTCCTCGACGGTTGCCTGAGAGGCTGATATGCCCCTCAAACGAGACTAGGTAGTCTCGTTTCGGCGAATCTAAACGAGACTTATCAGTCTTGTCAACTGCCGGACGATCTGCTATTTATCGGGCATGAACATGTCCTCTCTCCCCGAACTGAGCCCGCTGCAACGCCGCAAGCGCTCCGCCATCCTCGACGGCGCGAAAGCCGTTTTCTTGAGCCAGGGGTTCGGCCTGGCAACGATGGACGATGTCGCCGCGGCCGCTGGCGTCGGCAAACAGACGGTCTACCGCCACTTCAAGTCGAAGGAGGCGCTCTTCGTGGGTCTGGTGAGTTCGATGTGTGCTGAAGTGGGTGGATTTCTTGCCGGCGCTCAGGACGGGCAATCCGATGGATCACCCGAAGACGAGTTGCGCGCATTGGGATGGGTATTGGCGCAAAGCCTTATCACGCCGGACAATCTGCGGCTTTACCGGGCCATCGTTGCTGAGGCCGAGCGTCTTCCGGAACTCGGCCAGGTGTTTTATGAAAATGGTGCGAAGGTCGTGCGTGCCTTCGCCGCGAAAATATTGCGAAAGCGGTTCGACGAATCGACGGCTGCGTTGCGGGCCGCGACATTCGTTCAGCTGGTTCTAGGCGACGCGTATCTCGAACTGTCGATTGGCTACACGGTGCCCGATGCCGAAGCGCGCTTTGCGCTGCAGATTGATGAAGCGGTGGCGGCGGCACTTCGCTAGGGCGCACCGCACAGGAGGCGGCGCCACCGCAAGTCGGGCGTATTCGGTTCGGAACCGGTTGCCCACACAACGCATGCCTCTGAGCGTTTCGAGTTGAAATTTCAGGTTTTAGCCGGTCTTCGTGATCACGCTCACCACACCATTGTTCGAATGCAGGTCAATGCCGCAACGGAATCCGTGAATTGCGCATAAGGGAATCGGACCGGAAGCCGCCTCGAATTCGAATTTGCGTTCGTGTCAGGAACGGGCGCAGCCCTTCTGGAGGGCGCCGGGCCAACGGTGGCGCAGTCCACCTGGCGGCGATGGCACGCGCAAGAGCGCGGAGCGATCGTCGTCGGCCGCGCCGAAAGGCCGCCGCTACCGGACAAAATAAAACGCAAACACGATAGAATCGGCTGCCTGCAATCGCTGCCATGAAAATTCTTCGGACCCTTCTCGTCTTGTTGCTGTGCGCGATGCTGCCCCTGAGCGGGCTGGCAGCCACTGGCATGGCGGGCGAATGTCCGATGCAGCAGTCGATGCCGATGCACGACGACGGCTCGGTGTCCGTCGAAATGCCGGGATGCGAGACGATGAAGCCGTCGCCGGCGGGCAAGGCCAAGGACGGCTTCTGCAAGGGTACGGCACAGTGTCAGTTCGCCAGCATCTACTACCCTCCCGCGCGGGCGACCGTCAGCCATCCCATGACTGTCACCCGTCAGGTCTTTTTCCACTACGCCGAGTCGTTTGCCGGTCACGTGCCGGACGGCCTCTGGCGACCTCCCCAAGCCATCTAACCCTCGTTTGACTGGTTCGCCGCGTGAGCGGCGAGGTCGTCCTGTGTCCAGGACGTGGAGTCCCATTGGGACTCCCCCGTTGGGGTTAGAACATGCCTTTGACGATTGGCACGCCGCTATGCCGGCGTGCATCCGTGTGCGCGCGCCCGATTTGCGCCGCGCTGATACTGCTTGCTTCTGCCGCGCACGCTCAGCAAGCCCCCCTCACGCTCGAAGCGGCGTTGCAGGCGGCAACCGACCACTCCGCAGCCATGCAGGCCGCGCAGGCGTCCGTACACGCCAGTTCCGAAGCCGCGGTCCGGGCAGGGCAATTGCCGGACCCGGTGCTCGCGGCCGGCGTCGACAACCTGCCGATTAATGGCGCGCAGCGCTTCACCATCGGCCAGGACTTCATGACGATGCGGCGTATTGGCATCGAGCAGGAGTGGGTCTCGCGGGAAAAGCGACGCCTTCGCTCCGACCTCGCCAGCGAGGTGGTGAAGCGCGAGCAGGCCGGCTATCTCGCACAACTCGCGAATGTGCGACAGCAGACCGCCACTGCCTGGCTTGACGCCGTTTATGCAAAGCGGGCCCTGACGCTCCAGCGGGCGTTGCTGGAGCATATGACTCACGAACTCGCCGCTACCAAGGCGTCATACCGGGGAGCGAGGGCGACGGCCGCCGACGTCGTACAAGCCGAGGCAACGCTGGCCCAGACGCAGGACCAGGTGCTCAAGGCGCAGCAAACGTATCAGACCGCGCTCATTGGTCTCTCGCGCTGGACAGCGACACCTGCGGCCGATGTGACGGGCGAGCCGCCCGCGCCCGAGTCCTATGTCTCTTCCTTGCCACCCGATGAACTCCGGCTGGTGCAGCCGATACTCGTCGCAGCGGCCGATGACATCGCCGTCGCCGATGCCGGCACGGCTGTCGCCAGCAGCGAGCGCCGCCCCAACTGGACCTGGGAGGTCTCGTACCAGCAACGCGGCGGAGCGTATTCGAACATGGTGTCGGTCGGGGTGCGCATTCCCTTGCCCATCAACCGGAGGGACCGCGAGGACCGCGATGTATCGGAGAAGGCCGAACTCGCAACCAAGGCCCATCTGATGTACGAAGACGCGCTCCGGCAGGTGCAAGCCGATATTCGCACCGAGTCGGCAACGCTCGCCAGTGGGCGCGAACGCATCGCGAATCTCACCCAGTCCCTGTTGCCGGCCGCCGACCAGCGCGTCGAACTTGCGGCCGCCGCTTACAAGGCGGGGACCGGTTCGCTCGCCGATACGTTCGCGGCCCGCCGGGCGCAACTGGATGCCCGGATTCAGATTCTCGACCTCAAGCGTGAGGTTTCGCAGACATGGGCCCAACTTGAATACCAGGTTGTGCCAACGACGATGGCCGCCGCCGAATGAAGGAGAAAACAATGACTCAAAGACCTTTGGTGCGCGCGATATTGGCGTTTTTCGCCGCCGCTGCGCTTCTCGGCACCGGATATTTCGTTGGCTCGCGCCACGCGTCGCCTTCGGGTGCAAATACGGTCGCCACGTCAGCTTCCGCCAATCTGACTGACCCGAAAACCGGCAGGAAAGTGCTCTATTGGCACGACCCGATGGTGCCGAACCAGCATTTCGACAAGCCCGGCAAGTCGCCTTTCATGGACATGCAACTCGAGCCTGTCTATGCGGACGAAGGCGGTAGTTCGCCAGGTATCGCAATCGACCCGGGCCTTCAACAGAACCTGGGTATCCGCTACGCAACCGTGCGGCGTGAGGAAACGACAGAAGGATTCGACGCCGTCGGCACCACGCAATTCGACGAATCACAGGCCGATGTCGTGCAGTCGCGCGTGACGGGCTACATCGACCGCCTGTACGCAAGCGCGCCGATGCAACGGATTGCGAAAGGCGCACCGATTGCTTCGCTCTTCGTTCCCGACTGGCTCGCCCCGCAGGAGGAATACCTCGCGCTCAAGCGGGGCAGGATGGACGACAGTTTGCTGGAAGCGTCGCGCACGCGCATGCGCGCGCTGTCGATTCCGGATGCCGTCATTGCCGGCCTCGACCGCACGGGCAAGGTACAAACGCACATCGTCCTCGCCTCACCGGAGACAGGGGTCGTCAGCGAACTGAACGTGCGCGACGGTGCGCAGGTCGCGCCTGGCCAGACGCTTGCGAAGGTCGCAGGTCTATCGAAGCTTTGGCTTATCGTCGAGATTCCCGAGAACCTGGCGTTGAGCGTGCGACCCGGCATGCGCGTTGACGCGACGTTCAGCGGCGACCCGACGCAGCGCTTCAAGGGGCAGATTCGCGAAATCCTGCCCGGCATCAGCACCACGAGCCGCACACTGCAGGCGAGGCTCGAAATCGATAACGCCGCGTTGAGACTCACGCCCGGCATGCTGATGCGGGTGCGCGTCGATGCGCAAAAACCTGTCTCGCGACTGCTCGTGCCGTCCGAAGCCGTCATTACGACCGGCAAGCGGTCGGTCGTGATCGTCAAAAACGCGGATGGGCGCCTGCAACCGGCAGACGTCACGGTCGGCAACGACGTCGGTAGCGAGACCGAAGTCATCCGTGGCTTGAGCGAGGGTGAGACGGTCGTCGCGTCTGGCCAGTTCCTGATCGACTCGGAAGCCAGTCTGAAATCGGTCCTGCCGAGACTCGAAGGCGCTGCGGGCGCTAGCGCGGCCATTCCCGCATCCACGCCGGGCGCTGCCCCACAGACTTACGAGACCACCGGCAAGGTAGAAAAGGTGACGGCTGCCGACATCACCTTCTCGCATCAACCGGTGCCGGCACTGGGCTGGGGGGCGATGACGATGTCGTTCGACAAGCCGTCGTCCGGTGCATTTCCCGACGTCAAGCCCGGCCAGACCGTCCACTTCGTCTTCAGACAATCGGATGAGGGATACCAACTGACGAAGGTTGAACCAGTGGGGGATGCCAAATGATTGCGCGCCTTATACGCTGGTCCATCCATAACCGCTTCCTGGTATTGCTGGCGACAGTGCTTGTCACGGTTTGGGGCGTCTACTCGCTCAAGCAGACACCCCTCGACGCGTTGCCGGACCTGTCCGATACGCAGGTCATCATCAAGGCGTCGTATCCGGGTAAGGCTCCCCGGGTCGTAGAGGACCAGGTGACGTACCCGCTCACGACGACGTTGCTGGGAGTCCCAGGCGCCAAGACCATCCGGGCGTACTCGTCGTTTGGCGACGCGTTTGTCTACGTGCTGTTCGACGACAAGACCGACCCGTACTGGGCCCGTTCGCGCGTACTTGAATATCTGAACCAGGTCCAGAGTCGCCTTCCACAAGGTGCGGCGGTTTCACTCGGTCCCGACGCGACGGGAGTGGGCTGGGTCTATGAATACGCGCTGGTCGACCGCACGGGGCAGCACGACCTGGGAGAACTGCGCGCACTCAACGACTGGTTCCTGAAATTCGAACTCAAGTCCGTGCCGGACGTATCGGAAGTGGCGAGCATTGGCGGTATGGTGCGCCAGTACCAGGTCGTGCTCGATCCGGACAAGCTGCGTGCATACGGCATCACCCAGGCCATCGTAGCGGATGCCCTTGGCAAGGCGAACCAGGAGTCCGGCGGATCAGTGGTCGAACTGGCGGAATCGGAGTACATGGTCCGCTCGTCGGGCTACCTGCGTTCGCTCGATGATTTTCGCCATGTCGTTCTTCGCACGAACGATGCCGGTACGCCTGTTCTGCTAGGCGATGTCGCCCGCATCCAGATCGGACCGGAGATGCGCCGGGGGATTGCCGAGTTGAACGGGGAGGGCGAAGTCGCGGGCGGTGTCATCGTCATGCGTTCAGGCAAAAACGCGCTGACGACCATCGACGCGGTCAAGGCAAAGCTCGCTGACCTGAAGCGGTCGCTGCCTGCGGGGGTCGAGGTCGTCACGACATACGACCGTTCCCAGCTCATCGAGCGCGCGGTGGACAACCTGAAGGACAAGCTCATCGAGGAGTTCATCATCGTCGGGCTGGTCTGTGCCGTGTTCCTCTTTCACCTGCGCAGCGCGTTCGTGGCCATCCTGTCACTGCCGCTCGGCGTGCTGGCCGCCTTCATCGTCATGCGCTATCAGGGTGTGAATGCGAATCTGATGTCGCTCGGCGGTATCGCCATTGCCATCGGCGCGATGATCGATGCGGCCATCGTGATGATAGAGAACGCCCACAAGCATCTCGAAGCGTACGAGCACGAGCATCCCGGCAGGCCCATGACGACGGCGCAGCGTTGGGAACGCATCGCGACGTCGGCGGCGGAAGTCGGACCGGCACTGTTCTTCTCGCTGCTCATCATCACGCTGTCGTTCATCCCGGTATTTTCGCTGGAGGGGCAGGAAGGCAAGCTCTTCTCGCCACTCGCCTTCACGAAGACTTACACCATTGCAGCGGCTGCCGGCCTGTCGATCACGCTGGTGCCGGTACTGATGGGGTATCTGATTCGCGGACGCATCCCGCATGAGAATTCAAGCCCCATCAATCGCATGCTCATTCGCCTGTACCGGCCGGTGCTCGAAGCCGCACTGCGCCGCCCGTGGGTCGCCATTGGGCTTGCTGGGGTTGCGCTCCTGCTGACCGCCATTCCGCTCTCGCGCCTCGGCGGCGAGTTCATGCCGCCGCTCGACGAAGGAGACTTGCTATACATGCCAACGGCGCTTCCCGGCATTTCGGCAGACAAGGCGTCCGAGCTTTTGCAGCAGACCGACCGGCTCATCAAGTCCGTGCCCGAGGTTGCGACCGTGTTCGGCAAGTCGGGCCGCGCCGACACGGCGACTGACCCGGCACCGCTCGAGATGTTCGAAACCACCATCCAGTTCAAGCCGCGCAGCCAGTGGCGTCCCGGTATGACGCCCGAGAAGCTGGTCGATGAGCTCGACAAGACCGTGAAGGTGCCCGGGTTGTCGAACGTTTGGGTGCCGCCTATCCGCAACCGCCCGGATATGCTGTCCACGGGCATCAAAACGCCGGTCGGCGTGAAGATCTCCGGGCCTGACCTGAATGAAATCGACAAGGTGGCCGGGCAGATCGAGGCGGCAG
The DNA here is from genome assembly GCF_003096715.1 of Paraburkholderia silvatlantica. Lineage (GTDB taxonomy): Bacteria > Pseudomonadota > Gammaproteobacteria > Burkholderiales > Burkholderiaceae > Paraburkholderia > Paraburkholderia silvatlantica. Next base: position 124,481 of record NZ_QEOL01000022.1, on the reverse strand, counting down.
TGAAGGAGGTTCCGGGCGTAACCTCAGCGCTTGCAGAAAGGCTGAATGGCGGGCGATACATCGACGTCGACATCAACCGGCAGGCAGCGGCGCGTTATGGCCTTTCCGTCGGGGATATCCAGTCGGTGGTTTCGACGGCCGTGGGCGGCGACAACATTGGCGAAGTCATTGCAGGGCGCGAGCGCTTCCCCATCAACATCCGCTATCCGCGCGAAGTCCGCGACTCGCTCGAAAAGCTGCGACAGCTTCCCGTGTTGACCGACCGGGGGGGACAGATCCAGCTCGGCGACGTGGCGGATATCCGGATCTCCGATGGACCGCCGATGATTCGAAGCGAAAACGCGCGGCTTTCGGGCTACGTCTACGTCGATATCCGCAACGTGGACCTGGAATCGGCGGTCAAGGCGATGCAACAGGCCGTCGCCGGGAAGGTGCAACTGCCGCCCGGATATTCGATTGCGTGGTCAGGGCAGTTCGAGTATCTCGAACGTGCAGCGGCGAAGTTGCGCACGGTCATTCCTGTGACGCTTGTCGTCATCTTCGTGCTGCTGTTCATGACCTTTAACTCGGTTGCCGATGCGCTTCTGCTCATGTCGACAGTGCCGTTCGCGCTTGTCGGCGGGTTCTGGCTCGTCTGGATACTGGGCCATGCGGTGTCCGTCGCAACGTCGGTCGGCTTCATCGCGCTCGCGGGTGTTGCCGCCGAGTTCGGTGTCGTCATGCTGCTGTACCTGAAGGGCGCACTCGACCGGCGGCTCGAGCCTGGTGAGCCAATGACTGAGGCCGCGCTGCTCGACGCAATTCGCGAAGGTGCGGTCTTGCGTGTGCGGCCGAAGGCCATGACGGTGGCGGTGGTCCTTGCCGGCCTGATTCCTGTCATGGTCGGACACGGTGCCGGCTCGGAGGTGATGCAGCGGATCGCCGCGCCAATGGTTGGCGGGATGGTCACTGCACCCATCCTCTCGATGATCGTCATTCCCGCAGCCTGGTTGCTCCTGCAGCGTCGCCGCGTGAGGCAACGCGACGAGGTTGGCTTTACCCACGCAAAACCCTCGGGCACGCAGGCGCCTTCTACCCAAACCAGGGAAACTCAATGAAAAACAGGTTCACGAAGGCGACAAGGTCAAGGTGCGAGTCGAAAACGTCAACGGCACGCTGACCATCGTGAAGCTCGAAAAGCAGCCGTAACGCAAGCTGCGCGTGAGAGTCGATTGCCCTTGCGCGCAGCGCCGACGCCCCGGTCCGGCGACCCGCGTATCGCGAGAGATCTCATCGATTCTCATGATGCTTTCTGGCGGCGTTGCTCACCTTGAGACAGGCGCCAACGGACCCGATCGTCCGCCCCCGGGCCTTCCTTGATGGCCAGATCCGCCGCGTTGATTTGCTCACCCGTTTCCTGATCGATAAAGCCCAGCCGTACCTCGGCTCCCGTCTTTCCATTCACGAACTTCATCGGCGGCGCCGCCGCTCCGGAAACTTCCAGGCTGTCCCCAATCTGGGCGAGCATCGGCATCAACGGGGCGATCTGCCAACCCTTGCGGGTCAACAGATATTCGAATCGCTCCGGATTTACCTGATAGCGCCTGCGCTCAACCAGGCCGTTGACCTCCAGATGCTTGAGCCGGTCGCTGAGCGTCGCATTGGTGATGCCGGACGACTGGCGAAACTCGTCATATCGGCTGAGCCCGCAGACGAGGTCGCGCAGGATCAGCAAACCCCATCGGTCGCCGATCGCTGCCATGACGCCGGCAATCGAACACACCATTCCATCGAAACCCTTCGAGCGCATGTCCTGTGTCCCTGATAGTCCGACGATCATCGCCGGAGTAAATCTCATTATAAGAGTTAGCGGGGCCCGGCGAAACGATTCCTCAGGGCAGCACGCTTCGTAGAAAACCCTGCTGACCGAAAAATACTTGCCAGGCAGACCACTAACTCTTATTATAAGAGTTAGTGGTCTGCCTGTTAACGGAAGTTATCGGCGGACGCCCGATGTGTCGAACTCAAGGAAACCATCATGCCTTCCCATGCCACCTCCAGGATATTCGTCGTCGGCGGTACAGGCGCGCAGGGCTTGCCTGTCATCAGCGCACTCGTCGCTGGCGGCAAATATTCCGTCCGGGCTCTGAGCCGTGATCCCGATTCCCGGCGGGCCAAAGCACTGCTCGCACTCGGCAACGTAACCATCCTGAAGGGCACGTTCGCCGACGAAGCCATCCTGCGAGAAGGTTTCCGCGGCTGCGACGGTGCCTATATCAATCTCGACGGGTTCAACACTGGCGAGAAAACCGAGATCTACTGGGCGATCCGCTGCTACGAAATCGCGCTGGAGGAAGGCATCAGGTTTTTCGTGTACGGCAACCTCGACTATGCACTCAAGAAGGCCGGCTACGATTCCCGCTTTCGCGCCGGCCACTATGACGGCAAGGGGCGGATCGGCGAATGGATTCTGTTCCAGAACCAGACGAACCGGGATCGCATGGGCGCGGCCGCGTTCACCACGGGACCCTACATGGAGATGGCGATCTCGGCGATGACCCCGATGATGCCGCTCGTGGAGGACGGCGTGGTGACCTGGCGCGTGCCGCTCGGCAACGGCACGGTACCCCACGTCGCGCTGGACGATTGCGGCTATTACGCGCGCTGGTTGTTCGATCATCCCGAGCGCGCGAATGGCATGAACCTCGAAGTCGCGATCGAGCAGGTCGAATACCACAGGCTGGCCGAGGCGTTCGAGCGGGTAACGGGACATCCGGCACGCTATATCGACACGGATCTGGACACATACTGGAATGGTCCGCTCAAGATGGCCGCCGGCCTGGCCGCCGGATACAACGCGGATCTGAACGACAAGAGCACGATGAGCTTCCGCGACAACTTCACCGGGTTCTGGAATATCTGGAAGCACAACGTGATCCAGCGCGACTATGCGCTGCTCGACGAAATTCATCCGAACCGTATCAGGACCGTCGAACAGTGGCTCCGTCATGAAGACGAACGCGGTCGTCAGCAGGGGAAAGGAAGTCTCTGGGAGCGCGTGCAGCCGGACAACCTGTTCAAGTCGGTGCCGCTCCTGAAGTTGTCCGAAGACGGCAGAAAGGGCGCGCTGTAACCGTCCGCGATGGGTCCAGCAAGCGCCGGGCAGTGTATCGACAAGTTAGCTTAACTAATTTATGTTCATGATGAATCAGATAGTTGAAATCCAGAAGAACAGTGGGACGCGCGTCCTGCTGAGTGTCCTGGCTGTATGGGGGGCGGCCGTTGGCGCCGCCGCCGGGACTGGCGTCTATCGTGTCATCTATCCACTGTGGCTCGCAGGTCTTATCGCTTTGGGCATCGTTGCGCCAGTCGTCGTCTACGGGCTGTCCAGGGGCTTTCGCGCATACATCGCGACCATCGGGCTACGGACGCTGACTGCGTTCCATATCTGGCGCATTGCAGCCGCTCTGGTCTTCTTCTGGTATGGCGCGCACGATCTCCTGCCGGAAGCCTTCGTCCGGAATGCAGGATGGGGCGATCTCATCGCGGGCTTGTTGGCCCTCGGCGTGGCATTGCTTCCGAAGACGCGCAACCGCTATCTGGTCTTCCATCTGTTCGGGTTCGCAGATTTCGTTGTGGCGGTCGGTACCGGCTTGACCTGCTTCCTGCTCAACGACCCGCGCATGTCCGGCATCCAGACGCTGCCGATGGCCCTGATCCTGTTCTACGGCGTTGGCATTTCCGGGGCGAGTCACCTCATGGCGTTCGACCTGCTGCGTCGCCGCTCAGGCCTGTCGACCGTCAGGTAAAGCGTGTCGACGTAAGGGCATGAGCCGCCCGGCGCACATGCCTTCTTCAATCGAGCAAGGAAACCATCGTGAAGTTTCGTCGTACTTATGTTGTAGCCAGTGGGTTGCCCGGCTTGCTGCTGGCCGGCTTCATGTGCGTGAGTGCCGCATCCGCCCAGTCCAGCGCGCCGTCCGCCGCTTCCGCAGATCAAACTGCGCCGTGGGATTCGCGCATGAACCCGTCGGCCGTTCAGGCCGATGCCTGGTTCGATCATTACAGGTTTCGGGACGGCGAGACGCTGGCCCGGCTGAAGCTTCACTACGCGACGCTTGGCACGCCGCATCGCAATGCCGCAGGCGCCATCGACAACGCGGTCCTGGTCCTGCACTGGACCGGCGCCGACAGCCGCACGCTGCTGAGTCCGACCTACACGAAGGCGCTGTTCGATCCCGGCCGTCCGCTCGACGCGAACCGCTATTACCTGATCTTTCCCGACAATGTAGGACACGGCCAGTCGAGCAAACCGAGTGACGGACTAAAGACGAAATTTCCGAACTATGATTACGGCGACATCGTCGATCTCCAGCACAAGCTGGTGACCGAAACCTTGGGTATTGGGCATCTGCATGCGATTCTCGGCATGTCGATGGGTGGCATGAACGCGTGGCAATGGGCGGAGACATATCCCGACATGATGGACGGCGTGATGCCGGTGGTCTCGCTGCCGATTACGGTCTCGGGCCGCAATCTGCTGTGGCGGCGCATGGTGATCGACGCGATTCGCACCGATCCGGACTGGAAGAGCGGGGACTACACGCAGACGCCTGGCGGCTGGGTCGATGGCTTCAGGGTCCTGCGGATGATGATCGACAGTGCGCCCGCGCTGCAGCAGGAAATTCCAGACGGCGCGGCTGCCGACAAGTTTCTCGCGACCACCCGCCTCCAGGCGGAGCACGTCGACCCGAACGACATCCTGTATTCACTCAAATCATCGTTCAATTACGATCCCGAACCCGGGCTTTCCAGGATCAAGGCCAAGCTGTTTGCCTTGAATTTCTCCGACGACGAATTCAATCCCGACACACTGCACGTCCTCGAGCGGCTTGTGCCGACGCTTCAGCACGGCAGGTACGCGGTGCAGCAGGGCACGCCGTCTTCGCCGGGCCATTTCACCATGACTCGTCCCGACCTCTGGGCGCAGCATGTGGGCGAATTCATGCAGTGGCTGGGCGATTCGGCCTCACAGGCGGGCACCAGCAAAGCAGAGTGAGCATCGCACCAGAACAGCCTGCGTCAGCATGTGTGACCTCACGCAGGCGGTGATGTCTGCATTGCCCGTTGATCCGCCCTGATCCGGGAGAAAAGGTGGACGTCGTGAAATGCATCCTTCCAGTAGCCCCATTGCCGCATTACACCTTCCTCCACAAATCCCAAGCTTCTTAGAAGTCCGATCGAGGCGTGATTGTCGAGGTTCGTTACCGCCTGGATACGGTTGATATGCCAGTGGTCATAGGCATGCGTAATCGCCGCGGTTAGCGCTTCGCGCATCAATCCCTGTCGCCATGAATGACGTTCCAATTCGAAGCTAATACTTGCTGAATAGAACCTGGAGTCGAATCTAAACCCGCATGATCCAATGAAACGCATGCTGCATTTCGACACGATTGCCCAGCGCACACTCATTCCTTCAGCCAGCTCTTTAATCATGGCGGAGACAAGCAGCCGGGCATCGTCGATGCTGTTTAGCGGCGCTATGTCGTAGAAGCGCATTACTTCGTGATCGGACCAGATTTCGAATATCCTTTGGGCGTCGGACATCTCGATTGGGCGAAGCTGAACCCGGGCTGCCTCAGAGACGTCGACCTTGGTAAAGAGTGGGGGCATTGGTTTGTCGCGCGTTGACTAGCTTCGACGAAAAGGGACCGCCAGAGTGCGACAAGCTTTCGGCACTCGGACAAAAGCGCCCGCCACCGTCATTGTTCCTGACTTGCAACACATGATCACGAGGCTATCGAAGTGCGCGCGCCAGCGGGTCTGTGAAGCGGGATTCAGACGTCCGTTTTCGGGTTACGCGGGCAAAACACGGCAGAACTGGACGACTGAATGAAGCATAGCAGCCACGTCGGCCGAGCTGTTCGGCGCCTCAGCGCGGATACTTACTAATTTTTACGAAGGCTACTCTACGTAACCTTTCGTAACCCGAGGGCGCGTAACGATGCCGCCAGGTCCCGCTAACGGGCAGTGTGGTGATGGAGTCGGAGTCGGAGTGCGAGGAATCTCTCGAGGCACAATCTCATCGTCGAGCCGTTCATCAATTCGCCTCGATCGTCTCTTGTTGGCCGCGAGCCGTCTCATGCCATCGGCATACGTGTCTTCAAATTCACCAGGCGTCCATCGGCGGCGCACGACCCGTTGCCGACATTCGGTCATCTTGTTTTGGGACGTCTCGTCTGTGGATCGCAGCGGACCCCCCGACATATTCAAATCCTGGCGGAGCCTCGACCGGGCGATGCGTCGATCGACGCGCATTGCGCAAAGAGATCCGTCGGCAAGTGTAGGGTGTCAGCAAACTCGAGGTTGAGAACGCCGCGCTGAAGGTCATTAACCAGATACTCCGTCGCGATGGCCCACTACGCACCGCTTCTCGCCCGCTTTCGCAGCACTGCTTCATAGCGCTTGTGCCACCGACTCGATTAGCGCTCTCAGCCATTGTTGTGCTGGATGGCCTTCGCTGCGCCGATGCCAGATCACGTGAAAGACGATCTCCGGCAGCGGCATGGGCGGCGGAAACAACGCGAGCTTGCGGCTCGCAGGCGAATTGAGCGCGATCCGCTTCATGACCGTCGCGGTCATCCCCGTGCGCGCGACGACCGCCGGCACGGCGAACATCTGCGGCAGCGTCAGCGCAAGCGTGCGCTGCTTGCCCTGTTGCGCCAGCGCCTGATCCACCAGCCCGTGCCGTTGCCCTTCCGGCGACACAAGCGCATGCGGCAGCGACAGATAAGTCTTCATGTTCATCCCGCGCCGCGCCGCCGGATGACGACTCGCGACGATCGTCACGAACTCGTCGCGCAGGATCGGACGCGTCAGGATGCGGCCTTCCGGGTGCGTGGGCGGCACGCCGATGGCCGCGTCGATCATGCCCGTGTCGAGCAGGTCCACCGCATGGTCGCGGTCGTTGAACGCATGAACGTTGATCGCGATTCCGGGCGCCTGTTCGCCGAGCGCTTCCAGCAGCGCGGGCAGCAGCACGAACGCGGGGTAGTCCGACAATCCCAGGTTGAATGTGAGCACCGCCTCGCCCGGCACGAACTCCGGCCTCTTCACGAAGGCGGCTTCGATTTGCCGTAGTGCCTGCGAAACGGGATCAGCCAGTTCACGTGCGCGCGGCGTGGGCAGCAAGCCATCCGCGCTGCGCAGAAACAGCGGATCGCCGAGCAGGGTACGCAGCCGGGACAATGCCGCGCTCATCGCCGGCTGACTCACGCCGACCTGCGTGGCCGCACGGGTAACGTTGCGCTCGCTCATCAGGGCGTCGAAGGCGGCCAGCAGGTTCAGATCGATCCCATGAAAATCCATAAATCAAATAATCATTTATATCAGTTATTTGTTGGTCAGATTTTACCGTCGATTGCACACTCTCGTCACACCCATCCACGACCTCGCGACGACACAACTACGAGAGCAAAACCATGAACGCCATCGAACCACAACTCGCCGAACGCCTGCGCATCGAGCGCCTGGCCGTGGAAACGCTTTACCGCGCCTTCAGCGACAACGATCCCGATCTCGTCGACACAGTGCTCGCTCCTGATTGGGACGACGTTCCGCTCGCCCCGGGCCAGGGTCCGGGACCGGACGGCATCAAACCGGTCATCCGCAGCTTCGCGCAGGCCTTCCCCGACGTGCGCATCGTGATTCACGACATGATCCAGGTGCCGGGACAGATCGCGGTGCGCGCCGAAATCACCGGCACACATCGGGGCGAACTTTTCGGCATTGCGCCGACCGGCAAGCAGGTCAGCTTCCGCCTGCACGAATTCCACGCGCTTGACGGCAAGCGCGTGACCACCACATGGCACATGGAGGACTGGTTCGGCCTCTTCCTTCAGCTCGGCCAGTTTCCGGCGCAAGCCTGAACGCTCTCATTCCCCGGATCTCGAACCCCTGGATCCCTGGAGAGAATCCTGAGCATCGCCATGAAGCAAACCATGAAGGCAGCACTCCTCACCACCTTCGGCGGTCCCGATGTCGTCAGCATCGGCGAGACCGCGCTGCGTGACATGCAGCCCGATGAGGCCACCGTCCGCATCGAAGCGGCAGGCGTCAATCCGCTGGACAAGTATGGGCCAGCGGGAGGTCCTTGACCCCTGCAAAGCCGCCGCTTGAACGTCCTTGCGATGGCTCGCCCGATTGACCGGAGTTGGCCGACGGCGGGCCGATCGGAGCAGAACCTCGAAACGCCGCACCCGGGCGATGCGCGATGCATGTTCGCGGACGGTACACAGACGCTATCCTGACGTGTCAGTCCTCCTCGAGCCCATGGAAACCACGGGCTCGAGCGTTGCAGCCTTTCGTCATATGCCTTCGACAAGAACGGCGCGATAACGCGCGCCCTTGAACCGGTGCTGGGCGACTTCCTGATACGCCGGGCTGTCGTACCACGCGTGCGCGGCCTCAGTCGACGGAAATTCCACGATCACCACGCCCTCTGGTGGTTCGCCCTCAAGAACCTGTTGGGCTCCGTACGCAGCGAGGATCTTGACAGGATGATCCTTGAAGGTCTCGCCCACCTTGCTTTGGTAGATGTCTAGCTCACCTTGATCCTGCGTGCTTTCCTTGGTGAAGACAATGTAAGTCGCCATGGAGTAGGCTCCTGCTGTGGTGTGAAGGTGAAGCGATGATGCCATGAAACTGCAGCGAGCCTCGTTCCGCAGCGCCAGTGCAGATGTCGGCCAGTCGCCTCGGCGATACCGCGACGCAACGAACCGGGGGACGGGGCCGGCCTCGGCGACCTTCGTGCCGCCTGCCGACGAACCACCCGCTGAACCGCGCGTGAAAAGCCGGGCTTTGCCCGCCGATTCGGCGGCCAGTGACCAGGTGCCCGCGACGGTTTGTGCCTCGCTGTAGCTTGTAAAGCGTTCTATTCGCCAAAAAGATTTTCCTGGCGGGACGCCGGCCGGAACCTACTCCGAATAGAAGCCCGAACCCACCAAACCTGGAGCTCCGTTTATCCTGACGGCCTTCACATAGGTCCATTTATGCGATGGGCGAGTCTGTCCCGGCTTCAGGAACATGTAGTCGACCCAGCCCGATCCCGTCGTTTCAACCGTCTGGATCATGGCGTCATGAAACAGCTTGCCGTTGGTGTCCTTCTGACCGTGGACGTTCGTTCCCTCCCGTGCAGGGAAGGCCGGATTCAGCAGGACATTTGCATTCAGATCGTAAACAAAAATATAGGTATCCCCATGGAACCACTCGCTACCTTTGATTCTGAAATCGGAGAAGGCGGCCTTGCCTTTGCTGTCTATTAACGCGGCGGCTTTGTCAACCAGCGCTTCGACTTGCTTTGCTGTTTCGGACGTCGGACGAGACGACTGAGAAAATGTAGGCGACGCGGTGCAGAACAATCCGGCCAGTAACAAGATGCCGGTAAAGAGGGCTTTGTCGCTCATGGCACGATCTCCGACCATTGAGTTCAGCGCCGCCGCATCGAGGAGCGGCTTGGGGAGAAGAAGCACTGCCCTCATGAAGACTAGTCCACGAAGGGCAGAACGCCCAGAATCGTTTGCCCGCATAACATAGGCGAATCGGCAACGGACGTTCGCGAATGTCCGCAACTGGACTACCTCCGCCCGATGATCGGGCGCCGCAATGGCCGCAGGCACGGCCTCTCATGCAAAAGGCAGAACCCCATCCACTACTGTCCTTCGGCTGGTTCATCAGAATGTCAGAACAACGCCCGAATGCGGCCACTGCCGGACGGTGGCCGTGGAGATCGGGCCGTCAAGCGTGCGCTGACAGCTGCGGCTGATCAGGGCGCCGACCTTCTGCACCTGAATTGATCTTGAATTTTCAACCTGCAGACTCGGGAGCATTGTCATGCAATCATGTGTTGGCTGTGCGTAAGTCTCACGCAGCAGTTCGTCCTCCGTTGACCCGAAGAACTTCGCCGGTCATAAAACTCGCTTTTTCCGACGCCACAAAAATGATTGCGTCTGCAATCTCTTCAGGCGTTCCCGCACGTTTAAGTGGCACGGTCGCGAGCATCGCGGCCTTGCCCGAGTCGGAACCCGTTATGCGGTCAAGCATTTCTGTCTGTATGGGCCCAGGCGCTACTGCGTTGACTCGAATATTGAACGCGGCTGTCTCGAGCGCAGCGGATTTCGTCAGACCCTCGACCGCATGCTTGCTGGCGACATAAAGTGCGTTCCGGGGAGCGCCGCGAATACCCATCGTCGACGATACATTGACAATGCTCCCGCCGCCCTGGGCTGCCATGGCGCGGATTTCGTGCTTGAGCGCCAGCCACGTGCCGAGAACATTCGTATCGAAAACGAATGCGTATTGATCGACGTTCTGTTCAACTATCGGTGCGGGGTCGCCCTCGTAACCGGCGCTGTTCACCGCAATATCCAGACGACCAAAACGGGAAATAACGCGGTCGACCAAGCCTTGGACCTGGTCCTCGAAACGCACATCTGCCTGCACGAATTCCACTTCGGCACCAGATGAACGCAGCTGCTCAGAGAGCTTCCTGCCTTCTTCGAGCCGACGGCCCGAGATGACCAGCCGAGCTTTCTCTTTAGCGAAGGCAATCGCTGTTGCGCGACCAATTCCAGAAAGCGCTCCCGTCACAAGTGCTACGGGCGATTCATTCATTTTCCGACTCCTTTGGCAACCAGTAAAAAGATTCTGGGTTATTCGAGCCGCGAAACGGCAAGAATTGCGTCATGTGGCTCGTATTGCGTTACGCGCTATAGCCACCGTCAACGGGAATGATTGCGCCGGTGATGAAGCTCGCCGCGGGGCTGGCGACGAAGGCGACCACGGAGGCGATCTCTTCAGGCCGACCGAAGCGTCCGAGCGCAGTGGCGGCTGCCTGCGCCTCGGCAAAGGGACTGTTATCTGGATTCATCTCGGTATTCGTCGAACCGGTGCCGATAACATTCACGGTAATGCCCTTCGGGCCCAGATCCCGCGCAGCACCTTTGCTGTAGCCCTCAATTGCGCGCTTCGTTGCGCTGTAGTCAGCAAGGCCAGGCCAGCTTGATCGCCAGGCGAGAGCCGACGAAATCGAGATGATCCTGCCGCCGCTCTCCATCACCCGCGAGGCTTCTCGAATAGCGGTTACCACGGCTTCGTAATTGATCTTCTGTTGTCGCTCGAAGCCCGATGTATCCGTGGTCTCGGCCACCGCGCCTGTCACGAAAACGGCGGCGTTATTGACCAGAATGTCGATCCGGCCCAACCGCTCGACAACTTCCGCAATCAATGCTTTAACCGCTGTTGCGTCCGCCTGGTCGGCCTTCAGGGCAATAGCCTTACCACCGGACGCTTCGATCGTTGCAATGACCTTTCTGGCTGCGGCCTCGCTGCTGGAATAACTCAGCGCTACGGTGGCCCCTTGCGCAGCGAGCTGGATGGCGGTTGCGGCGCCGATACCGCGTGAGCCGCCGGTCACAAGAGCGATCTTTCCTTGAAGAGTACTTGCCATGATTTTGTCCATTAAGTAGAGGGTGAGTCGCGGGCACATAGATCGCCCGAATGCTTTTCAAACGCTGGAAGTGCGAGTTAAAACTTCGTGCTCGGGCGGAAAGAAACGGTTGGAAGGCCGCGGAAGGCCGAGATGCTCCCTCAATGTGCGCCCTTCATATTCGCGTCTGAACAAACCGCGCCGCTGGAGCTCCGGAACGAGCTTGTCGATCACCTCGTCGAGGCCGCCTGGAATCCAGGGAAACATGACGTTGAAGCCATCGGAGGCCTCAGTCTCCAGCCACTCCTGCATCTCGTCGGCGATCGATGTCGCGGTGCCGACGAAGGCGAAGCCCGAATAGCTGCCGGCTGCCCGCGCGAGCTCCCGGATCGTCAGACCTTTCTCCCGGGCGAGATTGACCATGCGCTCGCGCTGCGAGCGACCAGCTTCAGTCTCCGGGATCTCCGGCAGTGGTCCATCGGGATCATGGTCGGAAACGTCGAATCCAAGCATCGAGTTCAGAGACCCGATGCCACTGTCATAGTGGACGAGACTGTCGAGCGTGGCACGGCGCTCGAGCGCCTCATTCATGCTGTCAGCTACGACAACGAAAGCGCCGGGCAGGTACCGCAGCGTGTCGGGTGCGCGGCCGATCGCAGCCATGCGCGAACGGACATCGGCATTGAAGCTGCGCGCGGCCTCTATCGTCGGCGGAGCGCCGAAAATGACCTCAGCGGTTTCCGCCGCGAGCTGACGGCCTGCCGGTGACGCCCCGGCCTGAACAATCACGGGCCAGCCCTGCGGCGGTCGTGCGATGTTGAGCGGACCTTGCACTTTCAGTGATGGACCTTTGTGACTGATCGCATGAATTCGTGCGGGATCGACGAAGACCCCGCTTTCGGTGTCCCTGACGAAGGCATCATCGGCGAAGCTGTCCCAGAGGCCGGTGACCACCTCGACGAACTCGCGCGCACGCTCGTAGCGATCGTCATGATCCATCTGGGATTCGTAGCCGAAGTTGAGGGCCGCGTCGGGATTCGCCGTTGTCACCACGTTCCAGCCGGCCCGGCCACCGCTGAGGTGGTCCAGCGACGCGAACCGCTTGGCAATGTGGTAGGGCGCATCGAAGGTTGTCGAGGCTGTCGCGATCAGCCCGATCCGTTCGGTAACCGCCGACAGCGCCGAGAGCAACGTGAAAGGTTCGAATGACGTCACCGTGTGGCTCCTCATGAGAGCCGCGATTGGCATGTTCAACAACGCCAGGTGGTCGGCCATGAAGAAGGCATCGAACTTCGCCTCTTCCAGTCGCCGGATCGAGCGACGCATCTGTTCGAGGCTGAAATTCGCATGCGGGTCGGCGCCCGGATAGCGCCACGCGCCCGTGTGGATGGCCGCTGGCCGCATGAAAGCACCGAGGTGGAGTTGGCGATGTTTAGCCATCTGTCGCTCCGTCGCGTCCGTTGCCGCTGGCCCGATTGACGAGTCAGCGGCGGGTTTCAGGCGTCGAGGAAGGTCGTCGCATTGGCGACGAACGTCTCCGGATACTGATAGATCGACCCGTGATTGGAGTCCGGATAGACGATCAACTGCGCGTTCGGCAGATGCTGCTGGAGCGTGAACGAATGCCTCGTCGGAATGATGACGTCATTGCTGCCCTGGACGACCAGCACGGGCTGCCGGATCGATTTCAGATACTCCAGCGCGCTATCGTTCGGCACATGCCACTTGCCGATCGCCTCGCCCTGGGCGGCAATGGTTTGCGCGCTCACCTGCGGATCGCGATCCCGACGACGCAGCTTGCGCTCGAGAAAGGCAGGGCCGGCCTTCTGGCTGGCTTCGGAAGGTCCAAAATGGACAGAAAGCCACAAATGTTCGGGCGGGTCATAGCTTCCGGCGAAGATTTCCGCAGAGCGGCTTTCCGACATGTCCTGCGAACGATGCCCGGTGCCGACGAGGATGATCTTGCGGACAAGGTCACCGCCCTGCAGCGCGATCTCCTGCGCCACGAAGCCACCAATCGAAATGCCAAGTACGTCGACCTGGGTCAGACCCAGCGCGCGAATGAAGGCGATCGCATTGGCGCCCATCTCCTGGAAACTCGTCGGCGTCTCGCCCGAAGAGCTGGAGACGCCGGCATTATTGAAAAGGATCACTTCCCGGTCCTTTGCAAAACCATCGGTTACTGCCGGGTCCCAGTGGTCCAAGGTTCCGGTGTAGTGCTGATTGAAGACAAGCGGCAAGCCGCCCTGCTTGCCGAACCGGCGGTAGGCGAAGCGGATGCCGTTAGCCTCGACGAATTGGGTCGGCGCTGTATCGTGATTGATGCTGTTCATGGTTCAATCCTCTTTGCTCCGACGAGCCGACCAGTAAGTTGACGGCCTGCCGGAATTGACGGTTTCGTGCTGCAACGGTGTCAATATAGAGGGCAGTCACGCCACGTACTAGCCATGAAACGAGGTTATGACCTATCCCGAATGTGCATAGATCAAAGGTAAGACGTTTAGAGGAATACGATGGACATCAACGCATTGCGGATTTTCTGCCGGGTCGCTCGACTGCAAAGCTTTTCCGCCGCCGCGCGGGAGCTTTCAATCTCGCAATCGCAGGCCTCGCGCGCTGTTGCCGATATCGAGGCCGAGTTGGGCACGCTTCTATTGGCGAGGACGACACGCGCCGTTATTCCGACCGAGGCTGGCACCGACTATCTCATTCGCGTTGAGACCGTGCTCGACCAGCTTGATGATGCCGGACAAAGCGTCAGGCAAGACGAGCTTCGTGGAACGCTTCGCGTTGGGATGCCGACGAGTGCCGGCGTACGGGAGATTATTCCCCGACTTCCCCGTTTTGCTGAGCGTCATCCGCTGCTGCGGATTGAGATTCTGCTCGACGACCGTCGCCAGGACCTTGTCCGGGACGCAGTCGATGTCGCCATCCGGATAGGAACCTTGCCGGACTCTAATGCGACGGCGCGCCTGCTCACCAGCTACGCACGGCTGATCGTCGCCTCCCCTGCATATCTCGCCCGGTGCGGCACGCCCATGTCACCGGACGCGCTTGCCGGTCACCGGATCGTGTATGGACCTGCGGCCACTGTCAGTACCGCCTGGACGTTCACGCACAAGGGGATAACCACCAATGTGCCGATAGAGCCCAACATATCGTTCAGCGACAACGAGGGCGCGGTTGCGGCTGCGAAGGCTGGCTTGGGTATTACTTCGATAGGATACTGGGCCTGCCGCAGGGAGCTCGAGGAAGGATCGCTCGTGCCGATCCTCACCGACTGGTCGATGGTCAGCACCACGGTGCATGCCTATTTCCCCCTCGGCCGCGCGACCCGGACGGCGGCTCGCGCCTTCATCAATTTCTTGTTGGACGAGTTTAGCGAAAGCGTCGACGCGACACGCGCTGGATGATGTCGCAGCATCTCAGTCACGCATGCTGACCGTTCTTGAGACGAAAACAGCCATCTATTTGCGACTGCTCACTGTCTGAAGCCGGTCCCGGATTTCTCCGGCTTCTCGGGAAATTCTATAAAGCGGCGCAGCGCATTTAAGCGGCGCAGCGCATTTCTTTCGTGCCCCCTTCGCTGGAATTGTCACATCGGGCAGCCTCCCTATGGTCATTGCCCCGGACAGCGGCCTCGCCTGAAATATCCGGGTATCCGGGGGCGGAGGGTTCGCACTTATCCCGATCTGGAATGAGCTCTATCCCTTTTCGCGTCTTCCCGGCGCACAGCGGAATGACTAAATTTCGCTTCGTCGAATCGCGGCGTGCGACGCCAGGTTTGAAGCGCAGGTCGGTATCGCCTTTCTCAACCCTATATTTCAAGAGGTTTCACATGTCACGCATCATCCAGTTTTCCAAAGCCGGTGGCCCCGAAGTCCTCGAGTTCGTCGACACGCCGGTACGCGCTCCCGCATCGACCGAAGTACGTCTCCGGGTCAAGGCGATCGGGATCAACCGTGCAGAATCCATGTGGCGCACCGACATCTATATCGAACCCGTCAGGTTCCCAGCCGGCTTGGGTTATGAGGCTGCAGGGATCGTCGACGCAGTGGGCGCCGACGTGACCGGCATCGCCGTGGGCGACCAGGTCAGCGTCATTCCCTCCTTCTCGATGAACCAGTACTTCACTTACGGCGAGGTGATCACCGTGCCGGGCTACGCTGTAGTGAAGCATCCCGGCTCGCTTACGTTCGAAGAAGCGGCATCGATCTGGATGATGTTCTTGACGCCATATGGCGCGTTGATAGAAGACGCCAAAGTGGGAAAGGGCGACTTTGTCATCGTTTCTGCCGCGTCCAGCAGCGTGGGTCTGGCGGCAATCCAGATCACCAACTACGCAGGCGGGACTCCGATCGCATTGACCCGGACCCCGGCGAAGCGGGAACCGTTGCACGAGGCCGGCGCAGCACACGTGATTGTCACTGACGAAGTGGACATGGTGGCTGAAGTCATGCGTATCACCAACGGCAAAGGCGCGCGTGTCGCGTTCGATCCGATCGGCGGGCCGAATTTTCCGAAGCTGATCTCCGCGCTGTCGTTCCAGGGCACGGTCTATCTCTACGGTGCGCTGGCCGAAGGCGATACGCCGATACCCGTGCTCGAGATGATCGCCAAAATGCCGACCATCAAGGCGCACAACGTCTGGCTCACGACCGGCGACGAAACGCGGCGTCAATCGGCGGTCGAATTTATCGTCAAGGGCCTGGCGGGCGGCGCGCTGAAGCCGGTCATCGATCGCACCTTCACCTTCGACGAAATGCCCGAGGTTCACCGCTATCTCGAGAACAACGGCCAGTTCGGCAAGATCGTCGTAACCGTGTAGCGGAGATGGGCCGGTCCGTCCGATGTCTCGCAAGGCGATTCATCCGGATCTGGAATGGGCCCTATCCCGATTCCCCGCTATCTGAACCTGCATCGAATCCCTACAGTTCATTTCAACGCATCGCGTGAACCTTCGGTCCCGGATGCTCAACCCACTCTTGAAGGAAAGATCATGAAGAAGCTGTTTACTTCCGCGAAGGTCGGTGCATATACCCTCAAGCATCGCGTCGTGCTCGCGCCGATGACGCGTGTACGCACACTGCAACCCGGCGACATTCCGAGCCCGATGATGGCTGATTTCTACGGCCAGCGCGCGTCGGATGGCGGTCTTGAGATCATCGAGGCGGCCAGCATCTCCGTTCAGGCGCGTTCGTACCTGGGCGCGGCGAGCATCTATCACGACGACCAGCATGAAGGATGGAAGGCGATCGCCGACGCGGTGCACGCAAAGGGCGGCCGCGCGTTCCTGCAGTTGATCCACGGCGGCCGTCAAAGTCACGTCGACGTGACGGGCGGCGCTCATCCGGTCGCTCCGTCCGTAGTACCGTTCGACGGCGTTGCGTTGACGAAGGATGGCTTTGTTCCCGCGTCGCCGCACCGCGCGCTCGAGATCGGGGAAATCGCCGAAATCGTCGAAGACTTCCGCCGTGCCGCGGAGCGTGCAAGGAAAGCCGGCTTCGATGGCGTCGAGCTCCATGCTGCGAACGGTTACCTCGTCGACCAGTTCATTCAGGACGGCACCAACAGACGCACGGATGCCTACGGCGGCCCGATCGGGAATCGCGTGCGTTTCCTGCGCGAATCGCTCGAAGCGCTGATTTCGGTGTTCGGCGCGGACCGTGTGGGCGTACGCATCTCGCCGTCGGGCGAATGGGGAGGCATTTCGGACAGCAACCCCCAAGCGACGTTCAGCCATGTCGCCAAGGTGCTCGATTCGTACGGAATCGCCTATCTGCATGTGATCGAACCGCGCGTCAAGGGCGACGATACGCTGCACGAAGGGCATCCGGCCGTCGCCGCCGCGTATCTGCGCCCGCACTTTTCCGGGCCGATCATCGCCGCAGGCGGTTTCGGCCGCGACAGCGCGATAGCCATCGTGGAATCGGGCGACGCGGACCTCGTCGCGTTCGGACGTCACTTCTCGTCGAACCCGGACCTGCCGTTCCGGCTGCAGCATGACCTGCCGCTTACGCCTTACGTGCGCTCGGCGTTCTGGGGCGGCACCGAAGAAAACTACTCGGATTTCCCGACGTATGAAGCGCCGCAGGCCTCGCACCGCATAGCGGAAGAAGCGGACGACGTGGCCGATACGAAAGCCGCCTGAAGACGCATGCCCGCCTTGCGCGAAGCCGGGTCAGCGCGCGAAGCGGGCATTGCCCGTCCGGATCTCGTCGACCATGAAACAGGATCGAAGCATATCGAAGTCCGATGCGGATGCGCTTGCTGCAATGGCTGCAGCCTCGGCTGCGATGCCTGGCATATTGCGCGCCGGCGCCCGCGTGCCGCCATTCACGTTGCCCGACAGGCAGGGCAGCAAGGTCTCGCTCGATCATCTGCTGATGGCCGGACCCGTTGTGCTTGATTTTGTGCGCGGCGCCTGGTGCGCATATGGAGAGGAAAGTCTCGCGCACTTCGCGTCGGCGTATGACCGGATCACGGCATTGGGCGCAAAGGCCGTCGCTGTCGCGCCGCATGGCCGGCCTGCGCACGCCGGTGACGCATTGCCGATGCCCGAACTGATCGACATGGATATGAAGGTGGCACGTGCGTTCGGACTTGCGTTCGACTTGCCTGCCGAGCTTCGGACCCGGTACCTCGCGCTTGGATATACCCCGCCGCGCACGCAAATCGCCGGCAGCTTTCTTGTGCCGATCCCGGCAACGTACCTCATCGATCAGGACGGGCTAGTCGTACTCGCGTACGTAAGCGTCGATTACCGAACGCGTTTCGACAGCGAATCTCTGATAACGGCGCTGCAGGCGCTGACTGTGCGTCGTAAAACAGGCGAACGCGCAGCGCGGCAACTCGTCATGGGCAGGCGGCGCACGCGCCATGCAGTCTGACCGTCGCACCGGTACGCCGTCGCGTACCGGCACGGTTCGACCCGCGCGTCATGCGATCTTCAATCCGCGAACTGAAAGAAGGTGCGGCGCAAACTCGGGAGCGAGGCATTCCTCAACGAATGCAACAAACTGGCGAGCCTTCGTGCTCGCCAGCCGCCCCGTCGGATAGACGGCCGATAAGGGGATAGTAGGCAGCATCCAGTCGTCCATGACGGATACGACTTCGCCCGACTTCAATTCCGGCGAAAACGCCCATTCCGAAGCGACTGCGAGTCCCATACCCGCGAAAACTGCAGCGCGCAGGCCTTCCGTTGCTGTGATCTTGACGCGGCCTTGCAGTCGGACCGACAACTCGGCAGTCTCGCTGCGAAAAGTCCAGTCTTCTCCGCCGCTGGGTTCACGCGTATAAATGACTGCGCGATGAGCGATCAGATCGACGGGGGCGGCGGGCGTGCCGTTCTGTTCGAAGTACGACGGCGTAGCCAGCACGCGCCGACGTGCTTCGCCGATGCGGCGCGCGGTCATATTCGAATTGGCCAGGTCGCCCATACGCAGCGCCACGTCGATACCTTCCCCGACGAGATCGATGTTACGGTCGTCGAGCACGAGTTCCAGTTCGAGCTCCGGGTGGCGCTCCAGAAACTCCGGCAGGCGCGGCACGATATGGAGCCGCGCAAAACATACCGCAGCGGACACACGTAGTTTGCCCTTCAGCGCGGATGTCGTTCCACGCGCCGCCAACACTGCTTCGTTCGTTTCCTCGACGGCACGTATTGCGCGCTGGTAAAACCCTTTGCCCGCTTCCGTCGGTGTGAGCGCGCGTGTCGAGCGCAGCAGCAACTTCGCGCCGAGCCATTCTTCGAGCTGAGCGACTGCTTTCGACACGGCCGGCTGGCCAATATCGAAGTGCCTGGCCGCTGCGGAAAACGAGCCCGTATCGACGACGCGGATAAAGATTTCAATTGCCTCCAGGCGGTCCATCCCGACTCTCCCATCGAGGGCTGCTGCCCGGCTTCGTGCGTTCCGTGACACGACTCCGGAATGCGAAATCTGGCCGCGAGTGCGGTTTGCCGCCCTCGTGCGAGGTGGCGCACAGCATACGATGCGCCGCCGTCCAGATCGTGAAGACTGCATGTTACTCCCTGACATTACTCGATGCGCGCGGGGCAAGGGTGTCCGCCAGCACCCTTTTAGCGGACAGACCGCGCGCCCTCTCTGTCGGCACCGCAGAAGCTGAGACGAAAGACGCTGCGCGTACTTTCAAATAAAGGCATACGGCGCGCCAGCGTGGAGAGCCGTCATGCTTTCTCACTATTCCCGGCGTCGAGCCATGCTTGCCAGGCATGCCGGTGAGCCTGGAAAGTCTTTTCCCGCCGCGCGCCGAAACGCTACTCTGCATGCACGAGATAGCGCATTTCACACGAGCCGGACGATATCGCCGTCGCTGCCGCGTGACTCGCGTCCAGTGACGGGAGCGGCATACCAGGCAATGGATGTTGCGCGCTCCTCTGGAATCGAAGCGCTCTCTGCGTTGCGTTTGACATGAACTTATCCAACTGGAGCCGCAAAATGAACCAACCCGTCGTCCTGATCACCGGCGCCCTCACGGGCATCGGCCGCGCAACCGCTTTTGCATTCGCCCGCACGGGCGCGCGCCTCGTCGTGTCGGGCCGCCGCGCCGCGGAAGGTTCGGCGCTCGAAGCCGAATTGCGCGAGGCGGGCGCACAAGCCTTCTTCGTGCAGGCTGACGTACGCCGCGACGAAGACGTCCGTCACCTCGTCGACGAAACCGTTGCCCGGTTCGGCCGGCTCGACGTTGCAGTCAACAATGCCGGCACGGAAGGCAGACCGGGACCGGTGGTCGACCAGACCGCCGAGAGCTACGCCGATACCTTCGACACCAACGTGCTCGGCACGCTGTTGAGCCTCAAGCATGAACTCCGCGTGATGACCGCGCAGCAGGCCGGCAGCATCATCAACATATCTTCGACTTACGGCCATGAGGGCGCAGCATTCGCTTCGGTGTATGCGGGCAGCAAGCATGCCGTGGAAGGGATCACGAAATCCGCTGCGCTCGAGGCCGCCTCGGCGCGCGTTCGCGTCAACGCCGTCGCTCCGGGCCCGACCGACACAGGCATGTTGGACCGTTTCACCGGCACGCCGGAGAACAAGGCCTCGCTCGCGGCAACGGTTCCGCTCGCGCGCATCGGCAGGCCCGACGACATCGCCGCGGCGGTGCTCTACCTGGCGAATGACGGTGCTGCGTTTGTCACAGGGCAGATCCTCACGGTCGACGGCGGCAAGACAGCGGGTTGAACATCAACGCGGATTCGCCTTCCTGCTGAACCGGCGAAGCCCAATACAAGCGACACGTCTGCATGGAACCAACAATGAACACCGATCTCACCTTTTTCGAATCGAAGGCCTCGCCCAACTCTCGTCGGGTTCGCATCTTTCTTGCCGAGAAGGGCATCGAATTTCCCACCAAAGCGGTGGACCTCGGCGCCAAGGAGCAATTCTCCGATGCCTATGTGGCGATCAACCCCCGCCGCCAGGTCCCCACGCTCGTGCTGCGAGACGGCACAGCGATTGGCGAAGTCCCGGCAATCTGGCGTTACGTTGAAGAGGCCTACCCCGAGAAGCCCGCATTGCTGGGCACGACGCCAACGACGAAGGCGCTCGTCACGATGTGGGAGCGGCGTGCCGAACTGGACGGATTCTCGGCGGTGATGGAGGGCGTCAGGAATGCCGTTGCCGGGCTGAAAGGTCGGGCGCTGTCGGGTCCGCATGCGTACGAGCAGATCCCCGAAATCGTCGAGCGCAGCAAGCTGCGCGTCGCGCACTTCTTTGCCGATTTCAACGACCGTCTCAAGACCGTGCCGTTCGTCGCGGGCGACGCGTTCTCGGCGGCCGACATCACGACCCTGGTGACGATCGACTTCGCGGCGGGCGCCATGCAAATGAGCATTCCTGCGGGCTTCGACGCACTGCAGGCGTGGTACGACAAAGTCAACGCGCGTCCATCGTCGAAGGCATGACGACCAGCGCAAGGTAGCCCGCCGCGATCGATGCCGTGCGCTCAGTATCGGCGCGGCCGGCTTCCTCGATTCGCCGCGCCGCCGTTAAGCGCCGGAACCGCCGCCGGAACCGCCGCGCCAATGTCACCCGCATCCGCTGACTGCTGCGTCAGTGGAAAGATGGCATTGAGCGCGGCTTTCGCGTCGCCTTTCATGTGTCTGAGCCGGGCAAGGCTCAACGAGCAACGCGACTGCCACGCAAGGAATCCGTGTTTCTGGGCCATCTGAAGGGCATCGGTCAACATCGATTCGGCCGCCGGCATCGCTTCGTCGCCCCGGGTCGCGACCAGCACCTCCGCCTGCGCTCGCCATAGCTCAGGCAGAGCGCACCTGTCGTCGGTTCGAATCGCGCGGGCCACCGACGCCTCGATGACTTCGGCTGCCTCGGTAATCATGCCTCGCCGGCACAACGCCTCGGCCAGCGCCGTGATGTAGGGCGACAGCGACACATAGAAGCGCTTCGATCCAATGTTCGTCATTGCCGGGGCGATCGTCCGGGCGAAGGCGGCCGTGTCGCCCGCGCGCAGATCGAGCAGCCCTTGCCACATTTGCGCACGGGCGCGCCACGTCGAAATACTATGACGCCGCGTTTCGGCCACGAGAGACGCGACGGCCTCACCGAGCGCGGCATCGTCGCCACGCAGCAAGGCCAGCGTGCAAACGGCTTCGCTTAGCGCATAACAGATCGAAACGGGATGATCGAACTCTCGCGCATCGTCAAGCGACTGTTGTGCAGCCTGCCGTGCCGGCTCCACCTTGCCCATGAACCACAGCGTGAGGGCGAGCGATGCGTGAGACAGCATCTTCTCGTCGTACAGGAAGCGCATGCGCTGTGCGCGCGTCAGCGGCTCAGGGTCATTCGCAGCACGTTGCAGGTCCGCAAGCGCCCAAGGGAGATCTCCGCCGAAAAGATGCGACATGCCGCTCAGCCGATTGGCGGCGAGACGATCGCATCTGCGCGACGACGTCGACGCGAGTTCACTAAAGCGATGAGCGAGCGGGATGGCTCGCGCATATTCGCCGTTCAGGTAGTGGCACATCCAGCGCCCCCACATGCCCAACAGTTGATAGTCCGGGTTGCCGACCCGAGCCGCAATGTCGACGACCGATTCGAAGGCATCGCTGGTGAGGGTTGCGACGGTATGGCAAAGCAGACACATCCCGCGCGCCGCATGAAGCTTCATATGCCGCTCGTCGAGCGGACCGCCTTCGACCGACAGCCATTCGAGCGCGCTGTCCACTTTCTCGAGGCACTCCTGAAGCAGGGCGAGATGCATCAGAAACGGAATGCTGGCGACCGTGAGTTCGACCGCGAGCGCCATGTTCCCTTCAGCGCTGAAGCACCACAGCATCGCAGCGCGCAGGTCGTCAAGATGCGGCACATAGCCGTTTGCCCAGTCGACGTCAGCATGCAGTGCCGTCCGCCGCTCGGCGGTCCGGAAAATCTCGAGGAAATAGCGCGCGTGCCGCCTCGACCATTCGCGCATTGCACGGCTCGCGCGTAGCGCCTCCCGCGCGTACGCGCGAGTCGATTCGAGCAGCCGATACCGGACATGGCCGCCACCCGAGGCCATCGAAACAAGCGACTTGTCGACGAGCTGCATCAAGGCCGTCACAACTGCGTCAGGCGAAACTGCCGCGCAACTCGCCATTTCCTGCGCGGATGCCAGCGTGAACGTCCCTGCGAAAAGACTCAGCCGATTCAGCACCGACCGCTGTTCGTCGGACAGCAGGCCGTAGCTCCAGTCGAGTGTGGCGCGTAGTGTCTGCTGCCTCGGGAGCGCTGTACGCGAGCCGTGCGTGAGGATCTGAAACCGGTTTCCGAGCCGGTCGGCCACGCCCTGCAGCCCGAGCGCCGGCACACAGGCCGCAGCAAGTTCCAGCGCCAGCGGAATGCCATCGAGCTGGCGGCAAATCTGCGATTTCAGCCTCAACGCTGCCCGTGAATCCAGGCTGAGTCCGGCATGCGGTCCGACCCGCTCCTGGAAGAGACGTACGGCACTGTAGTCGAGAGCGTCATGACAGTTGTCGTCCGGCGGCACCGCGAGCGACGGAACACGATAGACCAGCTCGCCAGCAACGCGCAGCGGTTCGCGGCTCGTGGCAAGTACGACCGCTCGCGGCGCGATACGAAGAAGCTTCTCGGCAATCCTGGCGGCCCCGTCGATCAGGTGCTCGCAGTTGTCCAGCACAAGCAGCAGATGCCGCGACATCAGGCTCGGCGCGAGCCGGTCAAGCGAAGACGTTCCGTCGCCCGGAGGGAATCCGAGCGCGACGGCAATCGTCGTGGGAATATGGTCCGTCGATGTGGTGGCCGCGAGTTCGGCCATGAACGCGCCATCAGCGAAATTCGGTGCCGACTGGCGCGCGGCTTCGCGCGCCAACCGTGTCTTTCCCACGCCGCCCGTACCCACGAGCGTCACCAGACGATGCGTTCGCAGGCCATGGCAAATCTCGCTTAAGGCAACTTCCTGGCCGATGAGAGGACAGACCTCTGCAGGCAGCGGCAGGCCTGAAAGAGTCGGGCCGTCCGTTGGCGCAGCAATGGGCTTATCCGGATTTCCGGCTTGCGGGAACAGTTCTGCGATGAACTGATATCCACGCCCCGTCACCGTGCGTATTGCCGCCCGATCGTCTCCGAGAGCGCGGCGAAGTGCGCAAACCTGAGCTTCGACAGTATTGCTTTCGACGAGCCGGTCGTGCCACACGCTCGCGATGATCTCCTGCTTGCTCAGAACGCAACCGCGCGTTTGCGCGAGAAGAAGAAGCAGATCGAACGCCCGATCTCCTATGTCGACCCTGATTCCACGATGCAGTACCTCGCGGCGGCGCGGCGCGACGACCGTTGCTCCGAAAGCGAAGTCACCGTGATGCGGCATGCACACGTCCATTCGGGCCTCCTCGTGACGAGGCGAAAACAGCGGGGGGCTTGTCTGCTATTCAGTACCAGAGAAGAGGGTGCCCGGTGAGGGTGCCCGGTCAGAGCGCGTATCGGATTTTACCGCCGGGCGGCGACGCAACGATGGGTCATACTGGACTCAACTTGCGTAGTCTGACATGAACCTTGGCTGACTTGTGGCCAACATGCTCGTAAGCGGGGGGGCAGGGGGCTGGCCTCACGCGTGTCGCCGGTATTGATCGGGCACCTCGAGAGCCGCGAGCACCGGCGAGAATCAGCTTCTTTCAGTACGTTTCAGCGCGCGTAGGGTTGTATCCAGCGCGCGTCACAATTTTTGGCGAACTGCCCGCCACCTCGGGCAACTTATTGCTTGATCTGGTCGATGCGCGACAGAAACGTCGACAGGATCGCGGAGCGGTTGTTCCGGTTATAGCCGACCACAAGGTCGATTCTCGGCGGTTCGCCCTTGAGTGGCCGGCTTGTCACCGACCAGGGGAGCAGCTTCTCGGCATAGGCGGGCAGCAGTGCAACGCCTCTCGTCGAGGCGATCAGCGACATCGCCATCGTCAGGTTGTGGACGCGATGCGCCGGCTCGATGGCGAGATCGTTTGTCGCCAGATAGTTATCGATCGCGCCGCGCATGGGACCGGCTACGTCCGAGCCACTGATGAACAGTTCACTCGCCAGTTCGTGCACGTCGATCTCATCGAAGGCCGCAAGGCGATGGTCGCTCGGCATCAGTACGACGAAAGGCTCGCGTGCGACCGTCACGTACTCGAGGTCGGGCCGGTTCGCTTCGGCACGCATGAAGGCGACGTCCAGCCGTCCCGTCGACAATCCCTCCGCGAGATCAGGGGAGTGCTCGCTCGACACCGTCATTTCGATGTTCTGCAGATCGCTCGCGAGCACACGAGTCGCCTCGCCGAGCCAGGTCACTTCCTGCCCGCTCAGGAAGCCCACGGCAAACGTCGGCTTCAATGGCCGCGCCGCCCGCCGCGCCGCCTCGCATGCTGCATCGACCTGCGCGAGGGCGAGGCGTGCATGGTCCAGAAATGCCTTGCCAGCATCGGTCAGCTCGATGCCGCGCGCGCTGCGCACGAACAGTTGCGCACCCACTTCGTACTCGAGGTCCCTGATCTGCCGGCTCAGAGACGGCTGGGAAGTGTATAGCCGACGTTCCGCCGCGACGGTCAGGCTGCCCTCCTCAGCCACAGCGACGAAATATCGAAGATGACGCAGTTCCATGCGCGTTCCTTTTAGTCATGCCTGACAGGTATGGGGATCAGCTTACAAAGTCTTTTTCGCGCGGACAAGTGCTGACTATCGTTCGATCACATTAGCCGGACGAAACCCTCCCTCGCCTCAACGTCAGTTATCTGCTGGAAGGACGATCATGCACACCCTGACAGGAAAGACCGCGCTCGTCACTGGCGCTTCCCGTGGCATCGGACGCGCCACCGCGCTTGCGCTCGCGCAGGCAGGCGCTCAGATCGTCGTTCACTATGGCCGCGGTGCATCTGAGGCCAAGGCCGTCGTCGCCGAAATCACTGCGGCGGGCAGCCGTGCCCGATGCATTCAGGCCGATCTGGCCGAACCGGACGGGCCGCGCCGGCTCGCGCGCCATGTCCGGGCCATTGTCGGCGAACGGCTCGACATCCTCGTTTCCAGCGCCGGCATCGCGAAGGTCGCCGCGCTCGAGGAAACAGGCGTGGAGGATTTCGACGAACTGTTCGCAGTCAACGTTCGCGCTCCGTATTTTCTCGTTCAGCAACTGCTGCCGATCATGTGCAAGGGCAGCAGCGTCACGCTGCTTTCCTCGCTCGCGGCGCACGCAGCCATCGGCGGGCTGTCGGCCTACTCCGCGACGAAAGGCGCCGTCGATACGCTCGTACGCCATTGGGCAGCCTACCTCGGACCGCGCGGCATCCGTGTGAACGCGGTCGCGCCCGGCGTGGTGCAAACCGACATGTCGAACTTCACCCGCACCGACGAAGGCCGCGACGCGACACTCAACCTGCAGGCCATCAAACGGCTCGCAGAACCCGAGGACATCGCCGCCGCCATCGCCTTTCTCGCCTCCGACCAGGCCAGATGGACGACTGGCGCGACGCTGCATGTCGACGGCGGCTCGAGCCGCTAGGCGCATCGACCGCGCCGCCGCCTTTTTTGGCAACCCAACACGATTCACGCAACGGAACACATCATGACGCAAACCACCTCTATCCAGCCCCCGCGCACGCGAAACTGGCTCGCTGTTCTTTCGGTCGCACTCAGCGCGACCGTGTTCTGCACGACTGAATTCCTCCCCGTCGGGCTACTGCGCTATATCAGCCAGGGACTGGGAGTCAGCGAAGGGACCGCCGGTATCATGGTCACGGCACCCGGTCTGCTGGCCGCCATCGCCGCGCCGCTTCTGACCGTAGCGGTCGGACGTTTCGACCGTCGGCGTGTGCTGCTGGGCCTGGGCCTGCTGCTCGTGATCTCGAATCTCTCGGCCATGCTGGCGCCGAATTTTGCCGTTCTCGTCGTGGCCCGCGCGCTGTTCGGCTTTGGCATCGGCGGATTCTGGGCGATCAGCGTGGGCCTCGGCGGCCGACTCGTGCAGCAGGAGCATGTCGGCCAGGCCACGTCGATGATCTTCGCGGGCGTCTCGCTCGGCATGCTGATCGGCGGCCCGGCCGGGGCACTGATCGGCGAACTGGCTGGCTGGCGTGCCGCATTTGGCGCAGCGCTCGCTCTGTCCGTTGCGGCGCTGCTCGCCCAGTGGGTTTCGTTGCCGTCCCTGCACGTCTCTCATCGGGTCGCTACGCGCGATCTGCTCGGTATCTTCGGGACTCGACCGGCCCGCATCGGGCTGATCGCGATGACGCTAGTCTTGTGCGGACAGTTTGCGACCTATACCTATGTCACCCCGTTCCTCGCGACGGTGTCCGGCTTTGGCGGCAGGGTCATCTCGTCGCTGCTGCTCGGTTACACGTTCATCGGTCTGGCCGGTAATTTCATCGGTGGCTCCGCCGCGCAGCGCAACGTCAAGACTACCTTGATTGCAAGCATCCTGTTTATCGCGGTGCCGCTCGCCATGCTGCCCGTACTCGGCACCAGCCGGTCGTGGGTGCTGGTCGCGCTGGCCGTATGGGGGAGCGCGTATGGCGCGCTGCCGGTCGCGCTGCAGATGTGGATGGCCCAGGCCACTCGCGAAGTGCGCGAAGGCGGCATGGCGCTGTTCGTCGCCAACTTCCAGATCTCGATTGCACTGGGTTCGTTCGTCGGCGGCCGGATCGTCGACGGGTTCGGTCTCTTCAACGCAATGTACTTCGGCGCGGGACTCGCCGTGGTCTCGATCCTGACGCTTTCGCTGACCGGCGGGCATCCTCGCAGGATCGACGAACCCGCGACCACCTGAACGTAATCCGGCGGGCGGCCTCCGCGCGGCCCGCTGCACTCTGCTATCCCACCAGGAGTTGATCATGTCCACCACGCATCCGCACGATAAACCCGTCAAGATTCCGGGCCCCGATCATCCCATCACGATCGAACGCCATCCGTCGAGGATCGTCGTCAAGGCCGGCGGCAAGAAGGTCGCCGATACCCGCGAGGCGCTGACGCTGCGCGAGGCCCGCTACCCGGCTGTGCTCTACATCCCGCGCAAAGACGTCGACATGACGCTGCTCGAGCGCACCGACCACGCCACCTACTGCCCATACAAGGGCGACTGCGCCTATTTCTCGATCCCGTCCGCCGGCGAACGAGGCATCAACGCTGTCTGGACCTATGAGCAGCCTTACGCAGCCGTGGCATCGATCCGCGAGCATCTGGCTTTCTACCCCGACCGTGTTGACGCGATCGAGGCTGTGCCCGCCGACGCGATTTCCTGTTGATCCGGGTCCCTGCGCAGAACTCCATGAGAGAGGAGAAGCAATATGAACAACGCCCCCGTCGTACTGATCACCGGCGCACTCTCCGGTATTGGCCGCGCCACCGCCTTCGCATTCGCCCGCGACAAGGCCCGTGTCGTGCTTGCGGGCCGCAGGCCTGAAGTCGGCGAGAAACTTGTCGAAGAACTGCGCGCAACCGGCATCGAAGCCGAATTCATCGAGGCAGACGTTCGCCGCGAAGAACAGGTCGAAGCGCTCGTCCAGCGAACCGTCGCACGCTTCGGTCAACTTGACATTGCCATCAATGCGGCCGGTGTCGAAGGTGAAACAGGCCCGGTCACGGAGCAAACGCCCGAACGGTACACCGCCGTCTTCGACGCCAACGTGCTCGGCACCCTGCTCGCGATGAAGCACGAACTGCGCGTGATGACAGCCCAGCAGCGCGGCAGCATCGTCAACGTGTCGTCGACGATGGGGCTGCGCGGCGCAGCTGGCATGTCCCTCTACACGGCCAGCAAGCACGCTGTCGAAGGCCTCACGAAGTCTGCGGCACTGGAAGCGGCCGCCTCGGGCGTGCGCGTGAATGCCGTCGCGCCCGGCCCCGTCGACACGGAGATGCTCACCCGACTGACCGGCTCCGGCGAGCGCAAGGCCGCCATGCTGTCGACCGTTCCGCTCAAACGCGCCGGAACGCCGGAGGAAATCGCCGAGGCCATTGTCTTCGTCGGATCGGGCAAGGCCAGCTACATGACCGGTGAAATCCTGCGCGTCAACGGCGGCAGAACAGCCTGAACCGCCGGAGCAGCGTATTCGAAGTGCTCTGATAGCCACTGGAGAACGACATGACCACGACCACCCCCGCACAAAACAAGGCGCTGCTTCTCGAGGCCTTCAATACGCTCTTCAACCAGCGCGATTACGCCGCAGCAGAGCGCTTCTGGTCAGACAACTATATCCAGCACAGCGCGCACATTGCGCCTGGACGTGAGGGCCTGTTCGACCTGATACGTACCTTGCCGGACACCTTGCGCTACGAGAACCAGCTCGTCGTGGCCGAGGGCAATTACGTGATCGCGCACGGCAGGTTTTCCGGGAACGGCAGGCCAACCGCATGGATCGCCGCCGATATCGTGCGTTTCGAGAATGGCAAGCTGACCGAACACTGGGACGTGCTCCAGGACGAGGCCAACGCGGCGCAGTCGGTCAGCGGCCTGCCCATGTTCGGCGCACGCTTTCCGTCGTGATTCGCGCCGGCAACCGGCAGCCATGCATGTGCCATATCTCGCAGGCATGGGCACTTGCCTACAAAGTCTTTTCCCTGTTGCCGGCCAGCGCATACATTTACCCATCAACGAGCACTGCTGCACGAAATCATCAGGCAGGTGAATGGATTGAAAAAAGCAGCGCCCATGCATTTCAAACATACAGAAAGATCAGCCGCTCAACTTGCAACTGAAAGGACACCGATCATGACCCAACCGACCCATCGCACCGCGCCGACGCAGTATGTCGACGCAAACGGCATTCGCTTCGCCTATCGCCGCTTCGGCAATCGTGCGGGCGTTCCGCTCGTCATGAATATCCACTTCACCGGCACGATGGATCACTGGGACCCCGCCGTAACCGACGGCCTCGCCGCCGGACGCGAGGTCATCCTGTTCAACAACGCCGGTATTTCAAGCAGCTCGGGCAGCGTCCCCGAATCGATCGAGGAAATGGCCGCCAACGCTGCCGCGTTCATCCGTGCGCTCGGGCTCGAACAAGTCGACGTGCTGGGCTTTTCGATGGGCGGCCTGATCGCACAGACGCTGGCGATTGCAGAACCTGAACGGGTTCGCCGCGTTATCCTCGTCGGCACCGGGCCGCGCAGCGGCGAGGGCATGACTACGCTCACGCCCGAAGCCCAGGAAATCTTCGGCGCGACTTACGCCGAACCGGACCATTTGTGGCTGCGCGTGCATTTTTCGCCCTCCGAAGCCAGCCAGGCGGCCGGGCGCGCGTTTCTCGAACGCTTCCGCCTTCGCACGGAGAACCGTGATCCGGCTGCCAACGAAGCCGTGGCACCGGCCCAGCTCGCGGCACTCGCAAAATGGGGTGCGCCGCAAGACAACCCGTATGCCTACCTGTCAGCGCTCAGCCAGCCGACGCTGGTCGTCAACGGCGACAACGACGTGATCATCTACACGATCAATTCGCTGATCCTGCGCCAGCACATTCCGAATGCCCACCTGATCATTTATCCGGATGCGAATCACGGTTCGCTCTACCAATACCCAGAGCGCTTCGTGGAAGACGTTTCCGCATTCCTTTCCTGAGCCGTTAGCCGATACACGCGAATTTTCGACGCGTAATTCAAGGAGAATTAATTGTGAGTACGAATCTTGATGGCAAGACCGCCCTCGTCACGGGCGCTTCGCGCGGCATCGGCCGTGCAACCGCTCTGGTCCTGGCCGCAGCAGGCGCGCGCGTGCTGGTGCATTTCGGCAGCGACGAACAGGCTGCGAATTCCGTGGTCGAGACGATCCGTGCAGCGGGTGGTTTGGCCGACAAGGTCGCCGCTGACCTGAGCGCCGCAAACGGCCCCCACGAACTGGCCCGCCAGGTGCGCACGCTGGCCGGCGACCGCCTCGACATTCTCGTTGCGAATGCCGGTATCTCGAAGAACGCGCCCATCGAGGAAACGACGGTCGAAGATTTCGACCGCTTGTTCGCCGTCAACGTACGCGCACCATACTTCCTCGTCCAGCAATTGCTGCCCGTCCTGGGCGTTGGCAGCAGCGTGGTTCTGCTGTCTTCGCTTGCTGCCCGCAGCGCGGTTGGCAACCTGTCCGCCTACGCCGCGACCAAGGGCGCGATCGACACGCTGGTCACGCACTTCGCCGCGCTGCTCGGCGAGCGCGGTATCCGCGTGAACGCCATCGCGCCGGGTGTCGTCGAGACCGATATGTCGAATTTCGCCAGAACCGACGCTGGACGCGAGTTCACACTCAGCTTGCAGGCGCTCAAGCGCGTGGCGCAACCCGACGACATCGCTGGCGCAGCCCTGTTCCTCGCATCCGACGCGGCGCGCTGGGTGACGGGCGACACGCTGCGCGTCGACGGCGGCTCGAAGCTCTGACACGCCGGCAGACGACCATGCCCCATGCAGCTTGCCAGACCGCTCCCGCGAATCAAGGTGGGTGCACTCGTCGATACCCGCGAGTCGCGCTCGAGCGCCGGGCCAGCTTCTGGGTTTCGGCCGGCGTGGTCGCGCATACCCTCTGGACCAGTGCAGCGCCAGCCATGACGTACCGGCTATACGCAAGCGAATGGCATCTCACTTCGACGACTACGGCCGCAATTTTCGCCATCTACCCGGTCGTGGTCGTCGGGGTGCTGATCCTGTTCGGCGGCCTGTCCGACCAGATCGGCCGGCGCGCGACGATGTTGCTGGGCCTCGGCGCTTCGTTCCTCGGGGCGCTGATCCTCGCACTCGCCCCGAATGTGCCATGGCTTTTCGTAGCCCGGGCATTCATGGGCGTCGGCGTCGGTCTGACCGCTGGACCGTCGACCGCGGCGATGGTCGAATTCAATGAAGGCAGTCCGCCCCGGCGAGCCTCCGTGGTGGCGACTGCCGCCCAGGCGGCTGGCTTCGCGGCAGCGCTCATCGTAGGCGGCGCACTGACGCAATACGCACCGTGGCCCCTGCACCTGGTCTTCTGGCTGCTCGCTTGCCTGATTGCAGCCTTGTTCACGGTCGCGTGGTTCCTGCCCAGGCCTGCAGAGAGCGGCGCGGCAGGCGGCTGGACACCACGCCTGCCGTCCGTGCCCAGGAGCGCGCGCAAGGCCTTCACGATCGCCGCGTTTGCGATGACGACCGCCTATACCCACGGCGTCATGATCCTGTCGCTCGGCGGACAGATCGCACACGACCTGGTCCGGTCCCCGGACACGCTAGTCAACGGCACGATCCTCGCAGTTTTTGCCATCATGTCCGCGGTCGTGAGCTTGCTGGCCAAATCTCTGTCGACCCGGACCGCAATGACCGCGGGTGCGGCGGCGTCCGGTGCGGGCATGGGGTTGCTTGCGGCCGCAACCGCCTTTCACTCGATGGCTCTGTTTCTGTCTGCGAGCGTCATGACGGGAGCCGGCTATAGCCTGCTGTTTCTGAGCGCCCTGGACGTCATCCACAGTGCAACACCCGTCGAGCGACGAGGCGCAACCCTGTCGGCGTTGTACCTCCTGGGTTATCTGGCCGTTGGCGTACTCGCGCCCATTCTGGGACGCATCGCCACGGTTCACGGACTGGGCGTCGCCGTGTATCTGGGCGCAGGCGTCATTGCCGCCTTGAGCTTCGCCACGCTTGGACTCGCGCCCGGCTTGCGTCGCGTCGCGGACGACGAGCGGCGCTGAGCCCCAACCGGGACGCCGAATCTGCTTGCTCCAAATGGCCTGACGATCAGCCGATCTCCGGAAGTGGCGAGTTCAATTCGCGCCAGCGGTTCGGGGTGACGCCCTCCCAATCGCGGAACGCGCGATAGAACGAGCTCGTGTCCTGGTAACCCAGCAGGCAGGAAACCTCATCGATGCCCGCGGCCGGGTCCGCGAGCAACCGGCGCCAGAGCTCCTGTCGAGCCTCGGCAAGCAGATCCCGGAATGTCGTGCCTTCGTCCGTGATGCGCCGTTGCAGCGTCCGCTCGCTCATCCCGAGGTCGCTCGCCACGTCCGACAGCTCCGGCCGCCCGCTTGCGAGGCATCGTTTGAGTACGACTTTCACCTGCTCGCGGATCGAGCTGCGCGCTTCGATCTCCCCCAGCGCTGCCGTAAGTGCGGGGGTCAGCATGTCGAGCAGTTCGGGGTTGTGGCCGGGAAACGGCCGGTCCAGATCGGCCGACTTCAGCACGAGCGCATTGCGCGACGCGCCGTAGCGAATCGGGCAGCCAAAATACTCGCGGTAGACCTCTTCCCTCGGGCCTGTGCGAACGAACTCCACGCGACGCGGTGTCAGGTGTTGCCCGGTGCCCCGCCTGCCGAGCTCGAGCAGCGTCGCAAACGTGACGTCGGTGGCAACGGCGGGTTCGGGTTCAATTGCGTAGGGCCACTCCGAGGTGAGCGTACATTCGGTCCCCTCTTCGGCGATATGTAGCTGCTCCGGCGTGCAGAGCCTCTTGAAGCGGGCGACCCGCTCGAGGCCATCGCGATAGTCCCGGGCATGGAATGCAGCGAGGATGAAAGGGGGATGCGTTGCGGCTTCGCTCCGGGTCACCAGTGCGATGCCCAGACCAGGCTCGGGCGCCAGCTGCCCGATCGCTTTCCATAGCGCGAAGTACTGCTCGGTGCTCACGAGCGCCTGCGGATTCAGGTGCAGCGTGGCAGGTAACCGGGCCTGACGCAGTACCGCGGCTGGCGGCAAACCGGCGTGCGCAATCGCGCGCCAGAACGCCTGCGGTATCTTGCATCTGTCTGCCATGACTGCGCCCATCGTTGCCTCTGCGTGGAATAGCCTTTTCCTCTCGCGCGCGCCCGGCTCGTGACGGGCGCGCGGACCATCCTAGCGCATCTGGCTCATGATCATGCGGTCGAACATGCGGTCGCCAAACCAGGCGCGGATCAGGATCATCGGTTTCGCGTACTTGCCGGCCACGTATCGCGTGCGCGGTTTTCTCGCGCGCACGGCCTGCGATACCACGTTGGCGATGACACCCGGGCCGGTACCGCGTCCGTTGCCATAGGCTTGCTGCGTCGACTTTGCGACAGCCTGGGTCAGCTTCGCGTAGGCACCGCTGCCGGAACGCGCCAGCAGGCCGCGCGAAAGCACGTCGCCGAACCCTGTCTCGATCAGGCCGGGCTCCACGATCACGACGCGGATGCCGAAAGGCGCGAGCTCGAGCCGCAGGCAATCCGACCAGCCTTCGAGGGCATGCTTCGTCGCGTGATACCACGCGCCGAGCAGCGTATAGATCTTGCCGCCCATCGACGTGATGTTGACGATCGTGCCGCTTCCCTTCTCGCGCATGGCAGGCAGGAGCAACTGCGTGAGGCGGGCCGTGCCGAACACGTTGACCTCGAACTGGTATCGCGCCTCCTCGATGCCGATGTCCTCCACCGGCCCGTACAGCCCGAACCCGGCGTTGTTGACGAGCACGTCTACTCCCCCGGTTTCCTTGAGAATCGTCTCGGCCGCCGACACGATCTCTGCCTCGCGGGAAAGGTCCATGCGCAGCGGCCTCGCGCCGAGGCGTTCCAGGTCGATCATCCTGTCGACGTGCCGCGCAGCCACGTAGACCTGGAAGCCGTCGTGGATCAGTTGCCGGGCGATTTCCTTACCCATGCCCGAGGAGGCGCCCGTCACGAGGGCCGTCTTCTTGCTTCTATCAAACATCGTGGTCTCTCAGCGAGTTCTGACTGGAGTGAACGTTACTCTCCGCACGGCGCCGGCGCACTAACGAAAGGCGCCATACGGGTCGCAATTCGCGCCATGGCGAGAGCGGCGACCAGGAAGCGGTCCGCCGCGCAGCCCTCCCGTTCCGGGAAGAATGGCGCTACTCGCAACGGGAGCGGCGTCATCCGCCACTGTGCGATCCGGGCTCAGTCCTTACGATCTGTGTGCGCAACATCCGGACTGTCGCGAAAACTAACGGCCGGTTCGCGACTGGATCCGACGTTTGAATGTCTACGCGACGCTGCGAGCGGATGACGCCTTATGGCCGACCTCTGCCGGCGCTCACATCACGGTCTGGACCGCCGCGCCGCGGCGCAAACCCATCAGCGACCGCGCGCTACACTGGCCTTGCTCTTCCCGCCTTTCGAGAAGGGATGACGATTGCCAAGGAGCTCGACCAGCCGTGCCTCACATTCGGAAAACGAGTACCCGCGCCGCTGCGAGATCATGAACGTGAGGGGGCGCATGTGCCATGCGCGCCGTTGGAGTTCGACAAGCGTTCCCTTCGCGAGGTCTTCCGCCACCATATGATGCGGCATGTGCCCCCAGCACAAGCTTCCCTTGAGCAGATCATGCTTCGCGCCGAGGTCATTCACCCGCCACTGGCGTTCACTGGCAACCCCTTGTTGTGTCTTTTCCGCATCGGGCTGATTGTCGGTCACGACGAGCTGGATGTGCCGGCCAAATTCCTCCCGGGGAATTGGCCCCGCGATTGCGGCCAGCGGATGCGATGGCGCACAGACGGTCACCATTTGCGCGTCACATAGATGCTGCCTTTCTATGGTGCCGGGGCTCAGTTCCGGCACGTCCGTGATCGTCACCGCCAACGCGCATGTGCCTTCGAGAACCAAACGCTCGCCGTCCTGCATGGTCGTCATGCGCAGATTGATCGCAACCGTTGGAAAGTCCGCCTGCAGGGTGCGCAGGCATTCGATCAGGTGCGTACGCGGAAAGTAGGTATCCACGGCAACCGAGATCTGTGGGACCCCGGCTTCAGCAATGGCAACCGCGCGCATCTTCATTTCCTCGGTGCGCGAGATCACCCCGCGAGCATCAGGCAGGAGGCTGCGGCCAGCAGCCGTCAGCGTCGCTTTGCGAGTGTTGCGCTCGAACAGCACCACATCGAAGGCACTCTCGAGCGCGTTGATCGCATGACTGATCGCCGACTGTGCACGCCTCAGCTCCCGTGCAGCCCCGGAAAAGCTTCCCTGGTCACACACGGCGACGAAGGCACGAAGTTGATTGATGGTGACGTTATCCAGCATATATATCTAAAAAGTAGATGGTACTTATAGATATTCAGTCAATTGGCTTCATGAATCAAGCGCTTCAGAATGGTGTTCGTCGCTTTTGTTTCGAAGGATGCATGACATGAACAGACTGAATGGAAAGACCGCCGTGATCACCGGAGGCGCTACCGGCATCGGCCGCGCCGCAGCGAAGCGCTTCGTCGAGGAGGGCGCGTTCGTCTTCATCTTCGGCCGCCGGCAGGCAGCGCTCGACGCCGCGGTGGCCGCCCTCGGGCCCAATGCCCGTGCGGTGAACGGCTCGGTCTCCGATCTGGCCGACCTCGACCGACTCTACGCGGCGGTGAAGGCCGAGCGCGGAACCCTCGACATCGTGTTCGCCAATGCCGGGACGGGAAGTCCGCTTCCGCTCGGCCAGATCACCGCCGAGCACATTGACGAGACCTTCGGCACCAACGTAAAGGGCACGATCTTCACGGTCCAGAAGGCGCTGCCTCTCATGGGCCAGGGCGGTTCGATCATCCTGACCGGATCGAGCGCGGGCACCACGGGTGCCCCGGCATTCAGCGCCTACAGCGCGAGCAAGGCGGCCGTGCGCAACCTCGCCCGGACTTGGGCGGAGGATCTGAAGGGCACCGGCATCCGGGTCAACGTGCTGTCTCCCGGGCCGACCGCGACCGAGCTTGCGAAGGCAGCGTTGGGCGAGGACGGCCAGAAGGTCTTCGCCTCGATGAATCCGCTTCAGCGCATGGCCGATCCGGCGGAGATCGGGGCTGTGGCAGCCTTTCTCGCGTCATCGGACAGCAGCTTCATGACCGCCAGCGAGGTCGCCGTTGATGGCGGTCTGGCGCAACTCTGAGGAGAAAAATCAAATGGCACAATCATTAAAGGGCAAGACCGCTCTCGTTACCGGGGCATCGCGGGGCATTGGCCGCGCCATCGCCGAACGTCTTGCGAAGGACGGTGCGACGGTCGCGCTGACCTACAACGCCAGCAAAGCCGGAGCAGAGGAGGCGGTTGCGGCCATCGAGAAAGCGGGAGGCACTGCGTTCGCGATCCACGCGGATCTCGTTGACCCGGCAAGCGTCCCGGCCTTGTTCGAGAAACTCGACGACGAATTCACCCGGCGCAACGGAAGCAAAACCCTCGACATTCTGGTCAACAACGCCGGCAATTCCGGCTGGGTCGGCTTCAAGGACGCGACACCGGACAGTTGGGACACCCTGATGGCGGTCTACGCCCGCGCACCTTTCTTCATCGTTCAGGCCGCTCTGGATCGTCTCGCCAATGGTGGACGCATCATCAACATCTCGTCAGCTGCCGCCACGAAGCCCGTGACGGCTGCGCCCGTCTACTCGATGGCCAAAGCGGCCATCAACACCCTGACCCACACGCTCGCCATCGAACTGGGGCCGCGTGGTATCACCGCGAACGCCGTCGCCCCTGGCTTCACGCGAACCGATGCGAACGCCGCCTTCCGTGAGAATCCCGAACTCGTGAAGGCCGTCGAGGCCGAAATCGCGCTGGGACGCTTCGGCGAACCTTCGGAAATCGCTGCCGTCGTGGCGTTCCTGGCCTCCGGCGATGGCCATTGGGTGACCGGCCAGACGATTGAAGCGAGCGGCGGCTACAAGCTCTGAGCGCGCCGGAAAACCAAAGGAGAATCTCATGAGCTACGCAATCATCGGCTTCGGCAAAATCGGCCAGGCGCTGGCCAGGGCGTTTGCCCGCAGCGGCATCGAAGTATCCGTTGCAACCACGCGTGACCCTGCAAGCTTTGCATCCCATACGGCCGCGATCGGGCCCACGATCATTCCCAAAACCCTTGCGGAAGCCGTCAAGGCGGACATCATCTTTTTGGCTGTCCGTTTCGAGTCGCACCCGGAGGTCGCAAAGACGCTGCCAAACTGGAAGGGAAAGATCATCATCGACGCAATGAACACGCAGGCCCCGCTTGAGCAACTGGACGGTCTTCCATCCTCTGCAGTCGTCGCGAAGGCGTTCACCGGGGCCGATCTGGTGAAAGGCTTCAACCATCTGGCCGCGGCTGTCCTTGACCAGGACCCGTCCGTACACGGTGGAAGGAGAGTCGTGTTTCTGGCGAGCGATGATGACCGCGCCGCAGCGGAGACTGGCGCGCTTGCAGAACAACTCGGTTTCGCGCCAATCAAGCTTGGTGGGCTTTCTGAAGGCGGGCTGCTCGTACATGCGCGCGGAAATAGCTGGGGGCAACTGATCTTCAAGGACTTGATCAAGTTCGACCGATGAA
Source organism: Paraburkholderia silvatlantica (assembly GCF_003096715.1). Taxonomy (GTDB): domain Bacteria; phylum Pseudomonadota; class Gammaproteobacteria; order Burkholderiales; family Burkholderiaceae; genus Paraburkholderia; species Paraburkholderia silvatlantica. The sequence goes on along the minus strand of NZ_QEOL01000022.1, from coordinate 86,339 downwards.
CAACAGTTTCCAGACATTTCGCTGAGTCCATCTTTACCGTAATCGCGCGGCCTCGCTCCCGAGATGACGCGATAAACCGACAATCGGCCGGGGGGAACCCGGCCAACCGACGCTACGATCCTGCGCGTGCAGGCTGCACCAGCGGCGCGTTCTCCAGAATCGTCGACGCCGCGTCCTTTGCCAGCAGGAATGCCGAGGTTTCGCCCGAGGCGTGCGAAAGCGCCAACGCCCCCTGAAGAAGGAGGTTGAGTTGCCTCGCGAGACGCTGAGGTTTGGCGAAGCCCGCCTGCTTGCACAGTTCGAGGAACTTCACTTCACCACGTGAAGTTGCCGCAATGCCAAGTTCGACGATGCCCTCGTGCTTCCCGGCATATTCCTGTGCCGCTTTCATCCCCAGACAACCGCGTGTGAGCATCCGGCCTGTAATCTTGCGTACATCGAAGAACTCAATGATCTGCTCGCGCGGGTCGCTGATGTGCGCGACCGGATCGAAGAGTTCATGCACGATGCCCTCACTATAGAGTCGCAATACGGCCGCGATCAGATCCTCTTTCGACGGAAAATACTTGTAAAGCGTGCGCTTGGATATACCGCTGCCGGCCATGGCCGCTTCCATTCCCGTCGCATGAAAGCCGGCATCGTAGAAGCGATCGAACGCATATTTAACGATCTCGAGCTCCTTGCCTTCGATTTCCGTGCGCTGCTCCATCTCGTCACCTCGCGAAGTCCATTTTCGCATTTATAACAAATCTGGTTGACAAAGTAAACGACACCGTTTACATATATGCATAAGTAAACGACATCGTTTACTTGTGTGGTGCGAGCGTTCGGCCCGGCGTGCATTCGGCAAGGCTGTCTTGTCGTAAAACCGGTCGCGGATGCATGGATTCCAGCCAGGGCAACGGCCGAACGGCCTTTGGATATACCCGCAACGGGTATCAAACACTCAGGAGAAAACTATGACTCTTTCAAACAAAGTCGTGCTGGTGAGCGGCGCCAATCGCGGCATTGGTGCGGCCATCGTGAAGGAATTGCTGAAAGTCGATGTGGCAAAAATCTATGCCACAGCGCGCGATCCAAAGGCGCTGCCGTCGTTCGGGGACTCGCGGGTCGTTCCGCTGCAAATGGATATCACGAGCGATGTATCCGTCAACGGGGCCGCCGCCGCGGCGCAGGACGTGGACGTGCTCGTCAACAATGCCGGCACGTTGGCCTTCGGCAATTACCTCGGCAGCGACTGGGAAACCTTCGAAGACGACATGCGGACGAATTACTTCGGCACCCTCCGCGTTCTCCGGGCATTCACCCCGCAGTTCGTGACCCGCAAGTCCGGCACCATCGCGAATATATGCAGCGTAGTTGGCCTGTCGGCTGTGCCCTTGATGGCCGGTTACTCGGCTTCCAAGGCAGCGCTGCACTCTCTTACCCAATCTCTGCGCGGGACGCTGGAAAAAGACAACGTCACCGTTATCGGCATCTATCCTGGACCGATTGAGACGGTCCTCGCGAAGGAAGTGCCTTATCCGGACAAGGCAACGCCCGAATATGCCGCCGTCAATATCGTGAAGGGCATCGCCGAAGGACACTCCTACATCTTCCCCGATCCGCTGGCGCAGCAAGTCGAGCAGTTGTGGGCGACCGACAACCGGAAACTGGAACACGTCTCGCTGCACCTCGGCGCTTGAATGCCGCATGGCGATGGCCGTAACCCGCGCAGCGTCTGCCAAAACGCAACCCGCCAACCCGGGTGGAAAATCGTCGCGTGCCGGCAATCCGGTTTTTCCGACCCGCTATCACGCTTCGAAGCATGGCAAGCGCCGCCCACACCCCCCCAATCGCCAGACCTTCATCGGCCCCTGGTTCCATGCGTTTCAAGCTTCCGTGTTCGCAAAGAAGTACGCGGGCACGTCCGGACCCCACAGATACAAGGAGTCTTCGGGCGGATGATTGCCGCCGGGCCACTCGGTGCCTGCGCCGACGAAGTCGATATCGGCCGAGTATTCCCAGAACGAACCCCACGGGTCACGCACATATTGAAAGTAGTTCGATCCGAGCACGTGGCGCCCCACGCCCCATCCGTCGGGATAGCCCGCCCGCTGCATCTGCATCTTGCCCAGGCCGACCGCCTCGATATCCGGAACATCCCATGCGCTGTGGTGCCATCCCTTCGCTGCACCGTGCGCGAATGCAACCAGGTGATGATCGCTGCCGTAGCGCGCATGCAGGAACGCTACGATGCCCTCGGATCCGTCGGATAGCGTGAGGCCCAGTGCGCGTTCGTAGAACGCGACTGCGCCGCGCACGTCCGGCGTGAACATCAGGACATGAGAAAGCCGCGTCGGGCGTGTAACCGGCGCGTCGGCGCGGGCGCACGCACCGCGCAAACGCGAGGATGCCGATTCCCGGACCAAAGGCGGCTTGCAGCCGGGCGACGTCTTCACGCCCGCCTTGAGTTGCAACAGGTTGCCATCCGGATCGTGGAACCAGAAGCCTGCGTCCGGCGCGAGCCGCGCGGGTGCGGCGGCCTGCGCGCCGGCTGCCAGAATCTGCTCGCACAGCGGGGCGAAGTCGTCGGCGAAACAGTTCAGCGCGAGATACGCGAGTTGCTTGCGCGCACCCTCGCGGACCTTCGCCCACACGTGATCGCTTTGCGGCGTGCGCAGCAGCAGCTCGCCAGGCTGCGCTTCAAGTTCGAGGCCGAACGCGTCGAGGAAGCGCATGGCCTCCCCAAGACCCGGCACATCGAGCGCGAAATGGTCGATCGAATGAATGCCGTAACGCGCGCGCTTGTTCGTTGTCGATGTCATGAACCCACTCCCGTGTCACGCGGCCACGCCGCTTGCGTGCACCTGCGCGCCGCTCGGTGCGCGCGGTGCAGTGCCGAGCACTTGCGCCAGCACGCGCCGCAGTTCCATCGCGGGGTCCGCCGCGCGGGTGGTGGAGCGCCAGGCCACGAAGCGGTCCGGCCGCACCAGCACGCAGCCGTCGTCCTCGATCTCGCGCTGGGCGGCCCACTGCCCGTACGCATCGAATGTATCGGTCGCGTGCGCGATCGACACCGCTTCGATCCTGATGCCGAACTCGTCGCCGATCTGCCGCGCGGCGTCGAGCCAGTCCTCGCCGCCACGACCGGTCAGCACCGTGAACACACCGTTACCGACCAGGTCGAGCGTCGATACCTTCTTGCCCTCGCGCTCGATCCACGCATGTGGAAGATACGCGCCGGGCGTCGTGGTCGGGTGGTAATACAGTTCGGGGTCGCGCCGGGCGGCGGGGAAGGTCGCGCCATCGCGCACGATTGCGGCCGATTCGTAGCGCTGCCCCAGTTCGACGCCATGACAGTTGAACTGATAGTTCTGCTGATCGATGGCCCGCGCGAGTGTTTTGCGACGCGTCTTGCCGGTTTCGCTGTCCGAGAACAGTTCATCGAGCGAGGCCCGGCCGTCCGCGGTGCTTTGCCCTTGCGAGAAGCCGAGGGCGCTCGCAATCGACTGCATCTCGCCGACCGATTTTATCGCCCGGTTCACGACGCCCTCGGCAACCGGTTGACGCTCGTCCGAATAGGTTTGCAGGAGCGCGGGCGATGCCTCGCCCTTGACGATCATCGCGAGTTTCCAGGCCAGATTGAACGCGTCCTGCACGGAGGTATTCGAGCCGAGTCCGTTGGCCGGCGGATGCCGGTGCGCGGCATCGCCCGCGATCGCCACGCGGCCCCTGACCATGGTGCGCGCGACCATCCGGTTGATGGTCCACTTCGAAACCGCCTTCACACGAACGGGGATGTCCGCCTCGCCGATGGTGGCACGGGCGCGCGCGATCACGGCTTCCTCGCTGAGATCGGGCTCGCCCTCCCTCGGGTCGTACATGAAGAGCAGAACCCATTCGTTCCACGGGCGCACGCAGATCCAGGTGCCGCTGCCCACCCAGTAGTCGCTGCCCGGCTGGGTCATCCAGTACAGCACGCCAGGGCGGTGTGCCGTGTACTTCGTCAGATCGGCCTCCAGCCAGCAGTTGACCGCGCAGCCAAGTCCCATCTCTCCGTCCATCTGGAAGCCGAGATCCTTCACGACCACGCTTTGCGCGCCGTCCGCTCCCACTGCATAGTCGGAGATCACTTCGATTTCCTCACCGGTCACGCGATCGACGAGCCGCGAATAAACGGCCTCGTCAGTCTGCCGGATCGAAACCAGTTCCGTATTGAAGAGAATCTTCGCACCGTATTCGCGCGCGGCCGAGAGGATGACCGGTTCAAGCAGATGCTGCGGCGCATTGCACATCTGCGAGGGGCTTGCCGCCTCATAGTCGGACTTGCGCGCAACGCCGGTGCCCCATGTCTGCAGCCGCGCGAGTTCCGTGCCGGCAAAGCTGGTGGCCCACACGTTATTCGACATCAGCTCATGGGGTGTGGCGAGAGCGCGGACGCGATCCTCGATGCCGAGATCGCGAAACACCTCGATGGTACGCTGATTCGTGATGTGCGCGCGAGGCGAATGGGCCGTGCCGGGGTAGCGCGTGATCGCCAGCGCGTCGACACCGTATTTCGCCAGCAGTGCGGCAGTGGTGAGTCCGGCGGGGCCTGCACCCACCACGAAAACCGGGACGCGAATCTGTTTCATGTCTCCTCCTTCAGGGGAACTTGACGATCGATCAACGCTGGATCGACGTGTCTTCATCGACGACGACGTTGCGCAATACGCCGAGTCCTTCGATCTCGACTTCGCATACGTCGCCGGCACGCATGATGAGCTTTGGCTCGCGCGCCCAGCCAATGCCAGCGGGCGTGCCGCTCACGATGACATCGCCGGCTTCCAGCGTGATCGCTTCACTGATTACGGCGATGAGCGAAGCGACGTCGTGCAGCATGTCGTTCGTATTCGCCGATTGCACGACCCGGCCGTTCAGGCGTGTTTCGAGCTTGAGGCCCGCACCGCCTGCGGGCAGTTCATCTGCTGTGACGAACATCGGGCCGAACGCGCCGGTGCCGTCGAAATTCTTGCCGACCGTCCATTGCGGCGACTTGAACTGGTACTCCCGCACGGAGCCGTCATTGAAGATCGAGTAGCCCGCAACGCACGCGAGCGCATGCTGCTTCGAAATGTGGCGGCCGCCGCGGCCAAGGATGACCGCGAGTTCGCCTTCGAAATCGAGCGAATCGGAGATGCGCGGGCGGATCATGGGCGCTTCGTGGCCGATCAGGCTCGAGTTCAGGCGCGGGAAGATCGTCGGATAGTCGGGCTGTTCATACGGACTTTCCTTCGTGTGGTCAGCGTAGTTGAGTCCGATGCACAGCAGCTTGCCGGGGCGTGCGAGCGGCGGAAAAAACGTCACTGAAGCCGTTGGGAATTCCTCGGCGTGCGCCTGGTGCAACGCGCCCCGGGATGCGAGGTCGACGCCACGCGCGAGCAGATCGTCAAGGGTCGTCTCGCCGAGCGAGCGGATGGTATTGCCCTGCACGATGCCGAGCAGCCGGCGGCGATTGTCGGGGGAAAAGTGGATGTACCGCATGGCGTCTCCATGTGTTGTCAGTGTGGTGGCATATCGAAGCTCGATGGGGGAAGAATAGAAATGGGCTGGCGGCCGCGGTAGATCGCGCGGCCGTACAGAGTGTCCTGCATGAGGAACAATCGAAGAGGGGGCAGCCGGCGCGCGCGACCGAAACCGGATATCTCGCGCGAGGCGCTTACTCGTCTTTCTGAATGTGCGTGGCGAGATAGTCGATCAGCAGCCGGACGGCCGGCAGCAGGCCCCGGCGAGACGGAAAGACGGCATGGACCAGGCCGCCCTTGGGCTTCCAGCCTGGCACCACGTCAACCAGCGCGCCTTTCTCGAGCTCGTTCTCGACGACCATGTAGGGCAACTGGACGATGCCCACGCTTTTCAGGGCAGCCTGCCGAAGCACCGTCATGTCGTCGGTGATGTAGCGCGGCGCGTGAGGCACGCGCGCCTCGGCGGCGTCCGGGCCGACCAGCGTCCAGGCGTGATCGCGCGGCGGTCCCCAGTCGAGGCTCGGCATGCCGGCGAGATCGGCCGGATGCGTAACCGTTGGGTGCTGTGTCAGGAGCGCCGGCGCTGCAACGAGACGCTGCGGACTTCCGGAGAGCACACGCATGACGAGCCCGCTGTCTTCGAGCGGTGGGAAACGCACGCGCAGCGCGAGATCGAGTCCTTCGCCCAGCACGTCGACCCTGCGATTGGTGGCGTCAAGAAGAATTCGCACCTTCGGGTATTGCATCATGAAGTCAGCCACGAGGGCTCCGATGCGATATTCGAGCAGCGTAGTCGGGCAACTCATGCGCACGACGCCCTGGGGTTCGGAAACCCTGCGCTCCATCACCTCGCGGGCGGCATCGGCTTCCACGAGCACCGCGATGCAGCGCTCGTAGAACTCCTGTCCGGTTTCCGTCACCGAGAAATGCCGCGTGGAGCGGTTGAGCAGGCGAACGCCGTATCTGGCTTCGAGGTCGGCGACGCGCCGGCTCAGCTTGGACTTGGGCATGTTGAGCGCCCGGCCTGCCTGCGTGAAACCATGGTTTTCGACCACTTTCACGAAGTAATAGATGTCGTTCAGGTCGTCCATGACTGTTCCTTTGGCAGAACAATCGAGACATCTTAAAGCATTATGGGTCCAGACCGTCATTGTTCCGCGCATGGAACACAGTCGGCATCTTTCAGGACTTCAAGGCGGTGAGCCGCCCGCATAGCATTGGCCGTGCATGCAGATCCGATGTTTCTCGCATCGGTCCTCGGGATCCCACTTTCACTTCCTGCACTGTTTCTGGAGACAACCATGGCAAGCGAACCCATTCGCGACCCCGCGAACGACCCTCTGCTCACCCCGCAGAATGCGGCATTCATCGTCATCGATTACCAGCCGGTCCAGGTGAATTCCATCGCGTCGATGGATCGACAACTGCTGATCAACAACATCGTGGGCGCGGCCAAGGCCGCGGTCACTTACAAGCTGCCGATCGTCCATTCGACGGTCAACGTGAAGACGGGCCTGAACAAGCCGCCGATTCCGCAACTTCGCGCCGCATTAGGCGACTTCCCGACCTACGATCGGACGAGCATCAACTCGTGGGAAGACGTTGAATTCCGCAAGGCCGTCGAGGCGACCGGCCGCAAGAAGCTGATCATGACGGCGCTATGGACGGAAGCCTGCCTGACGTTCCCCGCGCTCGATGCACTGAAGGCCGGCTACGAAGTCTACGTGGTCGTCGACGCGGTCGGCGGCACGTCCGTCGCTGCGCACGAAGCCGCGTTGCGCCGTATCGAACAGGCAGGCGGCAAGATGATCAGTGTCGCCCAATTGTTCTGCGAATTGCAGCGCGACTGGGCGCGCAGCGAAACCGTCCCCGCGTTCATTGACCTGTTCATTGAAACCGGGGGCACGGCCGGCATCCAGTTCTCGTACGACAAGAACTGACGTATCGGGCGCGCGGCCGGTTGCGGTATCCGCCCGCGCGCCTGTGCGATGTCTGACGAATAGCCGGGCAATCGTTGACGGCAGGAAATCGATCAACATGAAGAGACAGACCGCTCGGGCAGTCTGCCTGAGCGCAGCCTGCTTCCACGCCAACCAGTACGCCCAAAGCAGTGTCACGTTGCAGGGCATGGTCGACGGCGGTGTGACGTGGGTGAATAACGAACATGGCGGCTCGGTAACGCAGTTCGACAGCGGGATCTTCGCGCCGAACGTTTTGACGTTCAGCGCAAGCGAGGATCTGGGCGGCGGAACAAAGGCCCTGTTCAATCTGACTTCACAGTTCGATCTCGGCAGCGGCTCAACCATCCCGGGCGCGGGCCAGATCTTCAATCGCACCGCCTACGTGGGGCTGTCCGACGAGCGTTTTGGCACCGTTACGTTTGGTAACCAGTACGATTTCATGTTCGAGACATTGACGCTCGGTCTCTTTGACGGCGCGTTCCTGTTTGGCGGGCTTTATGATTTTCGCCAGGGACCGTTCAGCGCGCTGGGCATACCGCAGAATCCGACCGGCTCGTTCGATTTTGACCGCCTGGCCGGCGCAACGCGTGTGGCGAACGCGGTCAAATATCGCAGTCCATCTCTTTCCGGATTCAGTTTTGGCGCGTTGTATGGCTTTGGCGGCATTGCGGGTTCGTTTTCCGCCAATTCGACGATCAGCGCAGGGATGAACTACGAGAACGGGCCGCTTGCGGTCGGGGTCGCATATATCGAAGCCAAATATCCGGAACTAGGTAATGGGCATGAAGGTATCCGAAACTTTGGGGCCGGCGCGCATTACAGGTTCGGCAGCCTGCTTGCCATGCTGCTGTACACAAACACGAGGAATACGGCAAGCGGCGCCAGGATTGACGTCTACAAGGCGGGCGCGTATTGGACGATTTCAGGTCCCTGGTCGGCAGGACTCGACTACCAGTACATGAAGGGAAACCAGGTGCTCGAGAACAACAAGGCTCACCAGATCACCACAGCGGTGCAATATCACTTCTCGAAGCGAACGATGGCTTACGTCGAAGCCGTCTATCAGCGTGCCAGCGGCGACTCGGAAACGACGCAAGCCTGGATCAACGGGTTGCTTGAGCCCGACGCGGCGGCGAGCAACCGTTCACAGACACTGGTACGCATCGGGCTACAGACGAGATTCTGATCGGCGCGCCCGGAACGATGCGAATGAGCCTGTTCCATTGTTCCATTAGTGAGACACAGAGGGCGACTTCCACCCTCTACCGCCGTCATCGTCGCGCGACTACCCTGTATCCATGCAACCACGGCCACTGGCCGTCAAACAGGAATATTCGATGATGAAAAAGATTCTCGGCGCTTATAGCAACCCCAACGGGCATTGGGTCGGCGACGGTTTTCCCGTGCGCACACTGTTCTCGCATCACACCATGGGCCGCCATGTGAGCCCTTTCCTGATGCTCGACTACGCGGGACCGAAAAGCTTTGCGCCAACGAACCGCCGGCTGGGTGTCGGGCAGCATCCGCACCGTGGCTTCGAAACCGTGACTATCGTGTACGAGGGCGAACTGGAGCACCTCGACTCAACGGGTAGTGGTGGCCAGATCGGTCCCGGCGATGTGCAGTGGATGACGGCGGGCGCTGGCATTCTGCATGAGGAGTTCCACTCGCGCGCGTTCGCGAAAACAGGCGGGACCCTCGAGATGGTGCAGCTCTGGGTCAATCTGCCAGCGAAGCACAAAATGACGGCCCCCGGCTACCAGAGCATCGTAGCCAGCCAGATCCCGTCGGTCGACCTGCCGGCAGGCGCGGGACAGGTGCGGGTGATCGCCGGCAACTTCGCGGGCAAGGCGGGACCAGCGCACACCTTCACGCCGATGGATGTCTGGGATGTGCGGCTCAATGCAGGACATGGCGCAGCGTTGACGCTACCGGAGGGCCGGACGCTCGCACTAGTCGTGCTGCGAGGTCAGGTTCGCGTCAACGGCGACGAGCGGGTCATCAGCGACGCGCAACTGGTTCTCCTTGCACGAGAGGGCACCGACGTCCAGCTCGACGCCACGAGCGACGCAATCGTTCTGGTATTGAGCGGCGAACCCATCGACGAACCCGTTGCTGCGCATGGCCCGTTTGTCATGAACACGACCGAAGAGATTCGCGAGGCGGTAGAGGACTTCAACAGTGGGCGTTTTGGACAGATGGCCGCGAAGGAGCAACGCGTCACGGCACAGTAAGCGCTGGCATAGCATCTGAAGCGCTCCCTGGCCTGACGTCGGACGTGGCGTCTGGCCAGGCGCGCTCGGTCTCGCTCACACTTCGTCGTGTGCGCGAATGGGCGGTGACGCGGGTTGAGCGGTTGGCCAGCGCCGACTTCGATGTCCGATGACTGCTTACGGGAGATGAGTTGACGCTTGAACGGCCTGTCGAAGCCGGGAACGAACGGCGCCTCCCGGACAAGCAGAGACATCCATCCGCAATCACGCGTGGTCGCGTATCACGTCGACGCAAAAGTCATGGATCGCGGTCACCATCTGATTCAGGCCGGGTTGCTCCAGTGGGTAATGGCCGGCGTTTTCCAGCAGCGTAACTGTGACAGGAACATGCCTGATTCGCTGCAGGAACAATTGACTCAGGTGCAAGGGCGTCCAGCGATCCTGCGCGGGCTGCGTCAGCAGTATCGGGCATACGTCGAAATCTTCCGGCTCGATAACGGGTTGATAGCCGGTGTAGCTGGCCAGAAAACTCATGGTCACCCACTTTCCCGCCGACGTTTTGTCCGCCATGCAGGCTTTCAGCGCAGCCGGGTCGTTGACGAGCGTGTACATCTTGCTCGCTACGGACATGGGAATGCGCAGGCGGGCGAGTGGCGTACGGGCGGTCAACGTCGCGAGTGGGCCGCCAACACGGCTCATGAACAGGTTGAACGCTGTCTCGTCGCGAACCTGCTGGATTCGCTGATCGAGAAAGGTCATTCCGACAATGCCACTGACTTTCCGGTTCCTTGCCGCGACGTGATACGTCTGCATACCGCCCGCGCTCAGTCCGTATGGCACGATGGGCCGGTTGTCTTTCGCCAGTTCCATGTCGATGAGATCGCTCCCGGCCTGAACCCAATCGTCGTAGCGCACCGCCTTGCCGCGGTTCACCTGTGTCAGGCCGTATTCCGGCATGTCGATCGCGATGGTTTCGAAGCCTCGATGCGCAAGCGGCGCGCCGAGTATCGTCGACATTTGGCGGCCATTTGTTCCCACTCCATGGAAAAGCATCACCTTCAGCGGCGCGCGTGCGTTGCGGTAGCAGTCCAGATGGATGCGATGCCCGTTCCACGGCCACCATTCCTCCCGCGGCTCCTGCGCAGGCGACAGTTGAAACTCGGCGGGGAGAAAGCGCTGAATGTCCCGCCAGTTTTGCTGCTGTGCATAAGTCGTCATTCTTCAGATTTCCATACGTGGTGTCATGCGTACGACACGTCAAAGCCCGGACGTTGCAGAAAAAAGGCGCTGCCCATGAGCATCGACGGCGTCCGGTACCCAGCCGGCACCGGGTGGCTCAGGCAGTGGTTGGCAATCGCCAGCGCCGTGTCCGCCGTCATCGCGTAGACGTTGGGCGCAGACAACTTCATCGTGACCGTTTTGCCATCGATGTTGGTCGCCTGCGCCCAAAACTCCGTTCGCTGGACTTCACGTGCGCCTGCGCCCGGACCGCCGGCAAAGATCCGCTGTGCAGCAGCGTTGAGCGCCCTGGATACGGACGGAACTGCAAAGCATGTGCGCATGAAGTTGGTGAGCCGCATCGTCAGACCGATTGTGAGCGGCAACGCACAGTAGACAACTCCGTCCGGTACGCCGGTTGATATGCCCGCGGTAAACACGTCGCCCCACGGGATCGACACGGCCCAGCGCGTGCCGCCCGGAAACGGAATGCGTCGGATGTGCCAGGCGTTCGGCACCGAAACGAGGCGATGATGCTGTCTGATCAGGCCGCCACTTGCTGCGGACTCCAGAATGGTCTTCACCGTTCCAATACTCGGCTTCGTTCCAAACGAAAAGGCAAGGTCGATTCGCACTGCATCGGGCATCTGCGCATTCAGTGCCGCAGCCAGGCAATCGGTCGGGACGATATCGAACCCCGCGCCGGGGCAAAGCACGATACCCGCGCTGACCGCACGCGCATCTTGTGCATGGCAGAACTGGAAGACCGGGATTTCGCCGGTGATGTCCACGTAATGCACGCAATTGTCGATGCAGGCGTTCACGAGCGCGTGGGCCGTTGTGGAAAACGGCCCCGCGCAGTTCAGCACCACGGCGACACCATCGAAGCACGCTTTCGCTTCGGCAACCGCGAACGCCCGAGACTCGAGACCGTGCGCATCTGCAAGCGGCCCGAGCTTCTTGCCGTCTCGCCCCGCGATGACGGGCCGCAGTCCCTGACGTAGCGCTTCGCGCACGATCAGTTCACCGGTGTAACCGTACGCGCCGTAGATCATCAGCTTTCCGCTCATTCCCTTACTCACTGTCGCGAATTACTTTGGCGCTGCCATGCAGGACTGCAGTATGGTGGGGGACGGGTCGACGCCTAGATGTTTTCGCAGGAACGCTAGCTGTAGTACGATATTCTGCAGGCACACCGCCTCGCCTTCGAGATGCAGTTCGAAGTGGTTGCCGTCGACGAGGTGAAATTCGCAGTCCGGAATGCGTGTGGCTGCACGCCAGGCCGCCGCAGCCGGCGTTACCGTATCGCGCCGGCCGGCGACGATGAGTGTCGGCGCCTTGATGCCAGCGACCTTTGCCTCGCGGATGCGCACAATTTCCTGCGGCTGTTTGCCGGGGACAAATACGACCTTCGAGCCGTTTCGATACCACACGAACCTGTCGTCAGCCGCGCGGTATATGAACGCTTTTTCGGGGCGAAACTGCTTGAGGAACCCGGGGGCGCAACGTTGCACATCGCGCGCGATACTTTTGCGGCCAATGTTCAGGGCGCGAACGCCTCGTTTCATCAGATCGCGGAAGACTATATTTTCCGGAACTTCGGTGCGGCTGAGGGGAGCACGGCGGATCGCGTTCGTCAGGTGCTGCGGCAGACGCTTGGCACGTCGAGCGACGACAAATCAGGCGTCGCCGCGCTTCTTGCGCTACATCCGAGAACGCTGCAGCGCCGCCTTTCGGAAGATGGCACAAGTTTCGAATTACTAAAGGATGAGCTCAGAAAGCAGCTCGCGGTCCATTACCTTCGAAATACCCGGCTGACGATTGGCCGGATTGCGTTAATGCTCGGCTTTCCTGCGCAATCCTCGTTGTCGCGCGCTTGCCGTCAGTGGTTCGACGCCACGCCTTCGGACATTCGTGGCGGCAATCAGAAAATGTGATTGCGGAGATCAAAAAAAGCGGGCAACTCATCGTCGTCAAGAGAACGACGGCCTAATGATGCAAGCGGCCGTCGGGGTGTCCAGACAACAGGATGTGCGAGCGGCCACGGAAGAGGCGCACCTGAAGTGCACCTCTTTTTCTATCTCTCGATTCAGCGCCCGGCTTGCTGTTTCGTGAGGTATTTGTCGAGCGCGTCCATGCTTGCGCCCCAACCTTGAGACATGCTGGCGTGCGACGCGTCAAAGATGGCCTTTTCGGCATCGGTAGCGTCCAGCGCACGCCACTCGAGGCGAAGTAATGTGCCACCTTCGACTTCGCTAAGGGTTGTTGTCGATAGCGTATGCAGTGGCCACTCGGGGGCCATTGGGTGTCGCGTCACGCCGCCATCTGCGTCGCTGAACTGCACGACGACCACAATGCGCTCGGGGGGCGTCAATTCGCGGAACGTCCACTTGCCCCACATGGCTGGGGCGTCGGGCGCGCCGCTCGGCTTCATTGCGTAGTGAAAGACGCCGCCGACACGCGCGTCCACAGTGCAGTGGGACAATTCCATTCCCGGCGGGCTCATCCACTGACTCAAATGCTGGGCTTCAGTCAACGCGGCGTACAGGAGTTCGCGCGGCGCAGAGAAGCGACGCTCGAGGATGAAGGGTACAGACACTTTGTCAGTCATGGTGGCGGGGCTTCCTGGTTCGGGTTGAAGAAACTTTGGAGGTCTTCGCGGCGGGCTTTTCTGGTGTGTCTTTGACCGGCGCCTGTTGCAGTTGCTGCAAGTAATTGTCGAGTTGCTCGAGGCGCTGTTCCCATAGGGCGCGGTATTGCATCGCCCAGTCGGCTGCCTCCTTCAGCGGCTCGGGCACGATGCGACAAGGACGAAACTGGCGGTCTCTTCCCTGCGTAATCAGCCCCGCATGTGCGAGAACACGCAGGTGCTTGCTGATTGCCGGCGGACTCAGGTCAAAAGGCTCGGCCAGATCACCTACCGTTGCTTCGCCTTGCGCAAGCCTCGCGAGGATGGCGCGTCGCGTCGGGTCGGCCAACGCGGCGAAGGTGGCGCTCAGATGATCCGATTCCAATTAGTTTTCCATTTGGTTAATTAGCTGATTGGCGAAGTATAGGCGGAACCCAATTCTCGTGTCAATCGACCTTCGTCCGCTGGAGTTGCTCTGGTTCTGGCACCCACTGATATCCAGGGTATCGGTACCGATGTGGCGATCGGGCGCTGGAACCAGGCCATGGATACGGACGGCAATACCTACACCTACCTGCAAGGCCTTCACTACGCCGTCGGTACACCGCTGTCGCTGACGGCGACGAGCGGAACGCTTGCCTGTACCCAGGTGCTCGCGGATAGGGTTACCGACGCTATAAGCGGCTATAACGGTACGCTCGGAACGACTTCGGCTACGCTGGATCTCGGTACGCGCACGCTCAACGACTTGAGCATGTCGATCAATCTGGCGAATACCAACTACACGCTGACCAATACCCAGGCACCGTTGAATAGCGTTTCGAAAACCGGGCAACTGTCGATCCAGTCGGTCGTCGTGGGGCACGATGCAATGCAACCGATGGTGGCGCTCGGCTATTCGGCAACGCTGCCGAATGCGCAGAATATCGGTGGCGTTGTGGTGTTGTCGTGCAAATAATTCGTATAGGTCGACGTTTAAGCGTGCCACTCTTTGCGCCGCCTTTCGTTTCCGCGTCGGGCTTAACCGCTGCCGACGCTCATCAAGGGCTCGGGCCGGTGAAAATCACTGAACCACCTTCTGTTCGTTATCACCCACCACAGCGGCCCCCGCCTTCTCATCCCATTGTCACCCGCCGCCCGGATTCTTGACCCGTGCCACGCTGCTCTGCATCAGCAACGACTGCGTATCTTTCAAGCTCTGCTGGGCCAGCAGCAACGTGAGTTGCTGCGTGGGCGTGCGCGAGGGCAGCTTTCGCGAGGATCTTTACTTCCGGCTGCATGTCGTGCCGATTCACCTGCCGCCGCTCTCGGCGCGCATCGAAAGCGTTGCCGATGCCGAGTAGCCGAGGTGCGTCGCCGCCTTTTCGGCGAGCGCGAGGAGCGCGTTGTCTGTCGTCGGCATAGGGGGCACGACGTAGAGATCGGCAATATCGGTCACCGGGTCGCTGAACGGCGTTGGCGCACTGCGTTGGGCGTGCAGAAAATCGCGTATCGGCGCAGGGTCCGCGAGACCCAGAAAGCGGCTGATGCTGGCTATTGTCGTGTCCGCATCCTCGATGAGATTGCGATAGCCGATCGTCAATGTCTGCTCCTTGGGGATTTCAGCGAAAAATTCGATGATCTCGGCCACATACTGACCCCATACGCGCACGCCGTCGTTGACGGACCCGATCCAGTGCTTGCGCACCAGCGAATTGGCGACCCAGCCTGGATCGCGATGAAGATGGATGAAGCGCGCGTTGGGCAGCAGCTCGTGGATGAGTTTCAGGCACGACCCGGAGCGCGGCAGTCGCTCGATTGCGCCGATGCGGCCGGAAAGAATCGTCGGATCGGCGTAGGGAGGATGCTTGTCGCCCCAGATCGGCGCCGACATATCGAGGTCTTCACGATAGAAGCGCTCGACCCACGCGCCGAGCGTGCGGCGGCTATAGGCGCTGAAGCGGTCCCGGCAGGACGCGCCCAGCAGATCGGGGCGCTGGCTGCCCATATCCAGCATGTTCTTGACCAGCGCGAAAATGCGGCATTCGTTGGTTAGCTGGATGTGCGGGTGCGCATTGAGAACCGAACAGAGAAACGTCGTTCCCGAGCGCGGTGCGCCGACAATGAATAGCGGAAAAGAATGCATGCTGCCCTCTCTCCTGTTGCGTTCTGTGCCGTTGCTTCATTTGCACCGATCTTACCTGCCGCCGCTGGCGCGAAACTGACGCCACGATGGCCAAGGTGACAATGCGGTTGCATCGGCTGGGCTACCGGGCAGCGTGAAAACTAGCGCAGAATCGCCTGGAAAAACGCGAGCACGCTTGCATCGGTTTTCATCACAGTTGCGCCTCGATTGCGGCCTTGTCGATGACCGACCAGACCTGCGCGATCTTCCCGTCGCGCCAGGCATAAAAGACATTCTCCGAAAACGCGATTCGCCGGCCGTCGACAGGCAAGCCGAGAAAGACCTTTCGGGGCGTGCAATCAAACCGTAAGCGGCAGGCAATGAGCGGCGGTTCGGCGACCAGCAGTTCGATTTCGAAGCGCAAGTCGGGAATGTCGCGAACGTCTTGTTCCAGGATGGCGCGATATCCCGCGAGACCAGTTACACGGCCGTTGTGGATCGCGTCCTGAGCGACGAATTCCCCGAGCGAAACCCAATCGCGCCGGTTCAGGCAGTCGATGTAGCGCCGGTAAAGCGTGCTTAGATCGTGTGCGTCTGCGCGCTGCTTGCGGTCGTGGCGTTGGTTGTGGGCGCGAACGAGGCGCGCAAGGCGAACTGATATGACTTCGCGGATCCCGGCACGCCTCCGGTTTCGAGGCGCACCGCCCGGTTGCGGGCCCACGAATCAGTGAGAGCCCGCGTCGCTCGTGTGCCAGCAAGCGTCAAAGCTTCGGGCCGCCCATTCCGGGCGGCTCGATACCGCTGCCCGGCGCGAGCGGATCGTCCTGCCAATGCGCGCGTGCACCGTAGTACTCGTGCACGGTGGTCGCCCAGCCAATGTCGGCCATGGAAGGCCAGTGGTCCTTGTCGAAGCCCGGTGCATCCTTCACACGCTCGCTGTTCACGTTCAGCACGAAACACTTGTGCGTGGTGTCGAGCGTGAGCGCGGCCCACGGCAGCGCGAGCAGCTTGTCGCCAATGCCGAGAAAGCCGCCGCTCGACATGACCGCGTAGGCAATGCGTCCGCGTTCGACATCGAGCATGATGTGCTTGATCTTGCCGAGTTCTTCGTTATCCGAACTGTACACGCGGTCGCCTTCGAGCGTGCTCGAGGCCATGATGTACGGGCCTGGGCCGGCAGCGGTCTCACTGCCTTTGCCGACGATACGCGCGCCGGTCTGCGGGGAATCGGGGTTCATCGCCATGATGGGCTCCTGAAATAGTCGAAGGTTGCGTGACGCGTTCGCATCTCCCGCGCGGCCATCGGGTTGTCCGACCGTCCGTGCGGCGTCGATGCATCGAATATTCAGCAATGCGCGCGCCCGGGTCGCCGCCATGGCCGCGCCGCGCTGGCATCCTCCTTGCGCATACGGGAAGCGACGAGTTCGGGAGGGCATGGGCAATGAGGGGGATGGCCCCGCGACCGGTTGCGGCGCGCTGTGCCGTTTCTCGTTCGAAGTGGCCGAATTCCGCTGTCTCTACCGATTGACGAGGAGGGAAGTCTTCCGATGCCCGAGGAAGCACTATGGTTTTTGCTGATCGGCGTGCTGCTGGTGTTCATGGCGCTCGCGCGGGGCCCGATCGCGCGCCTGCCGCTTACGGGCGCGATGATTTATCTGGCCGTGGGCGTGATCGTCGGGCCGGGTGTGCTCGGGCTCGTGCATGCAGACCTTGCGCAGAACGTGCGCACGCTCACCGTGGTGGCGGAGGCCGGGCTCGTGATCTCGCTGTTTTCCGTCGGCATGCACTTGCGCGTGCGGTTGCGCGACCGGCTCTGGTGCTTGCCATTGCGCCTTGGCGTGCTGGCCATGGCGCTCAGTGTCGCGCTGATGTACGCGTTTGGCACGGCGTTGGGCGCCGCCACCGGCGTGGCCCTGTTTCTTGCCGCGACGCTGGCGCCGACCGACCCGGTGCTCGCCAATGAACTGCGCGTCCATGAAGCCGGCGACGCCGAGCCAGTGCGATTCGCGCTCTCGGGCGAGGGCGGCCTCAACGACGGCGCGGCGATGCCGTTCGCGCTCCTCGGTCTCGCGCTGTGCGGCGTACACGGCGCCGGCACGCAGAACGCGGCGGCATTTGCCGCGTGGCTGGCTTGGGGCATTGTGGGCGCGCTCCTCGTGGGTGCCGTGCTCGCCACGCTATGCGTGCGGGTCGTGTTCCATCTGCGCACTCGATATGGGGAAGCGGTGGGCCTGGACGGCTTCATAGCGATCGGGCTGATGTCCGTGACCTACGGCGTGGCGCTGCTGTTGCACGCGTACGCGTTCGTGGCCGTATTTGCCGCGGGCGTAGCGCTGCGCCACCAGGAACTGCGCGCGACGGGCGAGCGCCGCCCGGCCGAAGCGCTCGAAAACGTGCAGCTTGGCGAGCGCACCGAAGTCGCGCAAGACCCGCAGCGCGCGCACGTCTGGCTTGCCGAAGGCATGACGGGTTTCACGCTGGAAATCGAGCGGCTCGCCGAGTTATCGGTACTGCTGATCATCGGCTGTGTGATCTCCGCACATTGGCGCGAGATGCTCGACCTGCGCGCCGTGCTATGTGCACTCGTGCTGGTGTTCGTTGCACGACCGGTGGCCGTTTTCGCGGCAATGGCGGGCTCGCCCGCGAACGCGCCGCAGCGCGTCCTGATGGCATGGATGGGCATACGCGGCGTGGGCGCGTTCTATTACGCGGTGTGGGGTATCGACGTGGCCGGCGACGCGCTGCGCCCTGTCTTGCCCGCGGCACTCGACGCGATCGTGCTGTCCGTCATGCTGCACGGCGCGACGGCGGGCTACGTGCTCGAACGCTATTACCGGCGCCAGGAAGCGCACGCGGCGACGGAGCGCCGCGTGCGCGCGAGGGAGGCGTTCGACTAGCCGGCGGGTGGAGCGGCCGGCGCGCATCGAGGCAGACCTGAGCCCGGCCGCGCCCGGCCTGATTGTCACGGCACGCGCCGCTGCGAAATGTCTTCGAGCGTATTGGCGATGCGCTCGCGCTGCGCGTCGTCGCAGCGCGTGGCGATATCGCCGAGCGACAGCGTGCCCACCAGTTCGCGTTCGTGGTTCACCACGGGCAGCCTGCGCACCTGCGCCTCCGCCATGCGGCGCTGGACGACGTTTACGTCTTCGTCCTCGTAGCACCACTGCACGCCCGAGGTTGCCACGTGCGACACGGTTTCTTCGCCCGTGCAGCCCTGGGCGAGCCCGCGCATGGCGAGGTCGCGGTCGGTCACCATGCCGACGATCTGCTCGCCGTCGCACACCGGCAGCGCCCCGATGTCATGGTCGCGCATGAGTTCGGCGGCGTGGCGGATCGTCGTGTCAGGCGCGATATGCACGACTTCGCGTGACATCACTTCGCGAACCTGGGTCATTGTCTTCTCCTTTCGTGATCGTATCGTCTCTTCTCATGCCTCATGGGAAACGCGCCGCGCGCCCGGCGCGCGCCGGCGGCCCGTGCGGCGGCGGATCGCCTTCAGGCAGCGTGGGCGGCGGGCGTTGCGGGGCGTCCAGCGGATCGGGCGGCGGTAAATGAAGCAATATCGTCAAAGCGTGCAGTATCGGCATGAATCGCTCCTGTGGAGGTGGCGGTTGGAGGTGAGACGTTAGCCGCGTTACCGCGGTCTGGACACTTTCAGGTCGTTCGTCACGTAGACCACGCCGTCGAGGTCGTGGACCACGCTTTCGGCCTTGTCGCGCTGCGCTTCGTCTGGCACGGTCCCCGTTAGCATGACGGCGCCGTGCTGGGTGGTGACGTGGACGTCGCGGGAGTTCACGCCGTCTGCGGCCATCAGCGCGGCCTTTGCGTGGGCGGTGATGAACGTGTCACTCGCCTCGCCGCCATAGCCCGGATTGCCCGCCGAGAGATTGTGCGGCGGCAACGGGTTGGGCCGCGAAAGGGGTTGTGATTCGGGTTGTGATTCGGATTGTGATTCGGCGCTGCCGGCCTGGGGGCTGCTCTGGGAAAGCGCTACCTGCGCGCCGAGCATGGCGCAGAGGCCGGCGAGGCCCGCGCGCAAGGCGCATTGCAATGGGTACATGACTGCCTCCTTTGCTTTGAGAGCCACAGCCTGCTTCTCCCGCAACGGGCATGCCGCGGGACTCGGCGTTTTCCGGCACTCCCGGTGTTCTGGCGAAAACCGGACCGGGCACAGCCGATGCGCAAACGCTGGGAGACTTTTTCAAAGGAGCCGGGAATGCTTTACTACGCGATCGTTTTCTTCGTGATAGCCATCATCGCGGCTGTCTTCGGGTTCGGCGGGATTGCGGCGGGTGCAGCGAGCATTGCCAAGATTCTGTTTTTCATCTTCGTGATTCTCTTTCTGGCGAGCTTGCTGTTTGGCATCACGAGACGGTAAGCATTCCCCAGCATCGGTCAAGGTGCCACGTCACCCGGGCATGTACGACGCACGCAGTAGACGTCGCGGCGACGGTGGCCGGCACAGGAAACGGCTGCCGCGAGCGGGTGAGGCGCGACGGGAGGCTGGTCGGCAAGCATTTCAGGAGTCCATCAATCATGAAAATCACCTTTCCAGAAGGTCCGGTCGAGTACGATACGGAGGAACTCGCACTAACCTTCGTTGCGGTGGCGGATTCCGTCCCGGTGGACTGTGCCATTACGGCTGAAGCGCTGGAAGATCGCTTCGGCGCGAGATCGCTGCGCGAACCCGACCTGCGCCAGGCATTCCACCGCAACCGCGACGCGATCGAAGCGGCGGCCGCCCGTCTCATCGAGGAGACGGACGGCAAGCCGGTGATGCTTCACAGCGGATATTTGCGCATGTACGGCGCCGGCAGGCGCTAACTACTCGCCCGCGCCCGCCCTGCAGCGCGCAATCTGCTTCTTCGCTTCTTCGACCACGTGCTCCGGCGTGAAGCCGAATTTGGTCTTCAGCGCCTTGAGCGGCGCGGAGGCGCCGAACGTGTGCATCACGATCTGCGAGCCGAAGCGGCCGACGTAGCGGTCCCAGCCGAGCGTCGCCGCCTGCTCCACGGCCACGCGTGCATGGATGTGCGGCGGCAGTACCGAGTCCCGGTACGCCTCGTCTTGCAGTTCGTACACGTCCCATGAGGGCATCGAGACGACGCGTGCCGCGATCCCTTCCTGTTTCAGCGTCTCATAGGCGGAAATGCATAGCGAAACTTCGCTGCCCGTGGCGAGCAGCAGGACTTCGGGCTGCTTGCCATCGGGCGCGTCGGCGAGCACGTATGCGCCGCGCCGCACGCCTTGCGCGCCTGCGTATTTTTTTCGGTCGATCGTGGGCAGCGGCTGGCGCGACAAGACCAGGCAGGCCGGTTCGCGCGGACGTGCGAGCGCAACGCGCCAGGACTCGGCGACTTCGTTGGCGTCGGCGGGGCGCAGCGTGAGCAGCCCCGGTACGGCGCGCAGCGCGGCGAGCTGCTCGATCGGCTGGTGCGTGGGCCCGTCTTCTCCGAGGCCGATCGAATCGTGCGTGAACACGAAAACCACGGGCAACTCCATGATCGCGGCGAGCCGGATGGGCGGCTTCATGTAGTCGCTGAAAATGAGGAACGTCGAAGCGAACGGGCGCAAGCCCGAAAGCGCGAGGCCATTGGAGACCGCGCCCATGCCGTGCTCGCGAATGCCGTAGTGCAGGTTGCGGCCGTCGTAGTGGTCGCGCTCGAAACTGCCCGCGCCATCGAACTTGAGACTGGTTTTGGTCGAGGGCGAGAGGTCGGCGGCGCCGCCGATCAGCCACGGCACGCGTTGCGCAATGGCGTTGAGCACCTTGCCCGACGACTCGCGCGTGGCGAGGCCTTTTTCGTCCGCTTCGAAGGTGGGAATCCCGGAGTCCCAGCCTTCGGGCAGCCTGCCTTCGAGCATCAAGCTCAGCTCCTTCGCCAGCTCGGGGTAGCGCGTCGCGTAGCCGTCGTAGCGTTGCTTCCATGCTTCGTACTCCGCCTTGCCGCGCGCGCCCATGCCCTGCGCGAAACGTTCGTACACGCCATCGGGTACGAGGAAATGCGCGTCCTCCGGCCAGCCGTACGCGCGCTTGGCGAGGCGCACCTCGTCCTCGCCCAGCGCCTCGCCGTGCGCCGCCGCCGTGTCCTGCCGGTTCGGCGCGCCCCAGCCGATGATGCTCTTCACCACGATGAGCGTCGGCTTGTCGGTCACGGCCTGCGCCTTCTGGATGGCGGCTTCGATGGCTTGCGTGTCGTTGGCGTCGTTCACGTGCAGCGTGTTCCAGTGGTAGCCGCGAAAGCGCGCTTCGACATCGTCGCTATAGGCGAGGTCGGTGTGACCCTCGATCGTGATGCGGTTGCTGTCGTAGAACCAGATCAGATTCGACAGACCCAGATGGCCCGCGAGCGAAGCCGCTTCGTGCGAGACGCCTTCCATCATGTCGCCGTCGCCGCACACTGCGTAGACGCGGTAGTCGAAGATTCTGGCGTCCGGGCGATTGAAGTGCTGCTCGAACCAGCGCCCGGCCATGGCCATGCCCACGCTGTTGCCGAGCCCCTGGCCGAGCGGCCCGGTGGTCGTCTCGACACCCGTCGTCATGCGGAATTCCGGGTGCCCCGGCGTCACGCTGTCGATCTGGCGAAAGTGTTTGATATCGTCGAGCGAAACCGCGGGTTTGCCTGTGAGCTTGCCTTCTTCGTCTATCGCTTGCACGCCCGCGAGGTGCAGCAGCGAGTAGAGCAGCATGGAAGCGTGGCCGTTCGAGAGCACGAAGCGGTCGCGATTAGGCCATCGCGGCGCAGCAGGGTCGTAATGCAGGTGATGCTGCCAGATCTGGTACGCGAGCGGCGCGAGCGCCATCGGCGTGCCGGGGTGGCCGGAATTCGCCTTCTGCACGGCGTCCATCGACAAGGTGCGGATCGTGTCGATGACCAGGCGGTCGAGATCGGATGGATCGGCTTGGGTGGGCCTGGCATTCGACGATGAATTCGATGACATGAGTTGGGACTCCTCGGCATGGGCGCGCTGCAATCGGGCGGCAGCGCGCGAAGGAATGCATGCGCAAATGCGGTGCCAGCCAGGGCATGGCGGTCTGCACCGCACGTTGGGTCGCCTTTGGACCCTATGGGCATAGCCTTTGCGGATTGAGACTACTCCTCTTTCCGCTTACCGGTCCCGATGCGCACAACGTTTCAATCCAGGATCGCCGTCATCACCGGTGCGGGCGCGGCATCGAACGCATCGACAATACAAGGAGCCTGCCATGAACAGCACGCTTGACCCCGACAACGACCTTCCCGAATCCATGCCGCCGGGGCACGACACCGGCTCGCTGGGACCGGGCGATTCATCCGATTCCGGCAGCGACACCCAGGGCACGAAGCGCCACGAATTCGACCGCGACACCGAACTCGACAATCACGCGCTCGAAGCGGGCGAGGACGAAGCGCAGAGCGACACCGATAGTGCAGGCACAGGCGAACGCGCTTCGGCAGACGGCGACGAGTCGCTCGAACCCGGCAGCGACGTGCTCCCCGATCGCATCGACGATTTGGGCGATGTTTAAACAAGTGGGCGCCCGCGATATGGCTGTTGCGCCTGACGCCCGCATTTCTGCTTGATGTGCTGCCACAGCGCGGCCACTGTTACCGATGCGCCGTGTCTTTTCTGCCAGGTTGGCGGCATAAATTTCCACACGGTAACGCATTGTCACGCCGCAGTTGATTCGGTGTGCGAAGTCATGCGATGCTCTCGTTGCCCGGGACCCGGCGATGCCATCGCGCATCCAGCCGGACCCGCGCGCCGCAAACAACGGCGTGAACGGGTCGGTGCGAGGAGACCAGCGAAGTGCCCCAACACCAAGGAGGCAACATGAGCACGCAGCTGCAATCTCGCAACCACGCCGCATCGCCAAACGATGCGCATCGCATTCAAGCAAGCTTACAGTCACTCCCGCCCCGAAAGTCGCCGCAGCGTTCGCGCATTGCCATCAGCGCAGCCAGTGTCGCCACGCTTTTTTTTGCCTGCGCAAACTGTTTCGCCGACACGCAGGTGGGTGCGCCGCTGCCGCCCGCGCCCGATATTCTGTATCGCGATCTTTTCGTGGCGGTACAGACCGCGCAGATCTTCTCCGACCAGAAGACTTTCGTCGATTCGACGCCGAACACGGACCCCGCAACCATCGTTCAGCTTTACGAAGCGCAGAAGAACCAACCCGGCTTCTCGTTGCTGAATTTCGTAAACCAGTACTTCACGCCGCCGCCCGACCAGAGCCTCACGCCGCCGGCGGGGCAGACCCTGCGCCAGCACATCGACTGGCTATGGGCCGGTCTCACGCGCACGACCACGTCGGCGCCCGACAACAGCTCGCTCGTGCCGCTGCCGAAGCCCTATGTGGTGCCGGGCGGGCGCTTCAGGGAGGGCTATTACTGGGACACCTACTTCACGATGCTCGGGCTCCAGGAGTCCGGCCATGAAGATCTCGTCGACGACGTGCTCGACAACTTCGCCTACCTGATCAACACCTTCGGCCATATTCCGAACGGCAATCGCACCTATTACTTGAGCCGCTCGCAACCGCCGTTCTATTCGTACATGGTGGAACTTGCGGCGCAAAAGGAAGGAAACAGCGTTTATCAGAAGTACCTGCCGGCATTGCGCAAGGAGTATGCGTACTGGATGCAGGGAGCGAGCAGCACGCCGCGCGGGCAAGCCACGCGCAATGTGGTCGTGCTGCGCGACGGCACCGTGCTCAACCGTTACTGGGACGAACTCGACACGCCGCGCGACGAGTCGTATATCGAAGACGTCCAGACCGCGCAGCAGGCCGCGGGCCGCCCCGCCAGCGAGGTCTACCGCGACCTGCGCGCCACTGCCGAAAGCGGCTGGGACTTCAGCTCGCGCTGGTTCGGCGACAACCAGAATCTCTGGACCGTGCGCACCACGTCGATCATTCCCGTCGATCTGAATAGCCTCCTGTTCCATCTGGAGACGACGATCGTGCGCGCCTGCACAGTCGCGCGCGATTTCGGCTGCGTGGGGCAGTTCGCCGGCTATGCCGCGCGCCGCGCCGAAGGCATCAACCGTTACCTCTGGAACAACAAGGGCTACTACGGCGACTACGACTGGCAGCTCGGCAAGTCGCGCGAAAACCAGACACCCGCGATGATGTATCCGCTGATGGCGGGTGTGGCGTGGCCCGAGCGCGCGAAGAAGACGGCGCAGACGATGGAAAAGGTGCTGCTCCAGCAGGGCGGCCTCGCCACATCGGTCTACAACACCGGCCAGCAATGGGATGCGCCGAACGGCTGGGCGCCGCTGCACTGGATCGCCATCCAGGGCCTCAGGCAATACGGGCGCAGCGATCTCGCGAAGCCGGTCGGCACGCGTTTTCTCGCCGACGTCGAGAACGTCTATAACACGCAGCAAAAGCTCGTGGAGAAATATATCGTCGAGGGCGCGGGCGAAGGCGGCGGTGGGGGCGGCGAATACCCGTTGCAGGACGGTTTCGGCTGGACCAACGGCGTGACGCTGATGCTGCTCGATATGTACGGGGGCGGGCAGTAGGGGTGAGGTGGGCCGCGAGATCGCCGAGATCGCCACGCCGCCGTATGCCTTAACAGCGCCTTTATGACTCGAACGGATAAACGTATCGGATTTGCTTCGTTGTCAGGCGGTGGGCGGATCACGTAGATTGAAACCTTTGCTTACCTGAAAGGCTTGCTGCGTGACTACCACCGCCCCATTCGTCGCTTCTGCCGCATCGAGCGCACACGCGTCCCAACGGTTCGACATTCTTCCCCTGGATGCGCCGCTTGGCGCGGAAGTGGTGGGTCTCGATCTCGCGCAGCCGTTGTCGAGCGAAGACTTCGCGCGCATTCATCGCGCGCACCTCGATCACCATGTGCTCGTGTTTCGCGACCAGCGCATCACGCCGGAGCAGCAGGTCGAGTTCAGCCGCCGCTTCGGTCCGTTGCAGATCCACGTGCTGCATCAGTTCGCGCTGGCGGGCCACCCGGAGGTGCTGATCGTCTCGAACATCGTGGAGAACGGCAAGCCCATTGGCCTTGGCGACGCCGGACACTTCTGGCATTCCGATCTCTCATACAAGGAGAAGCCGAGCCTCGGTTCGCTGCTGCACGCGAAGGAGTTGCCCGCAGAGGGCGGCGACACGCTGTTCGCCAACATGCATCTCGCGTGGGACACGCTGCCTGCGCATTTGCGCAGCGCCGTGCAAGGGCGGCTCGCCGAGCACACCTATCTCGCGCGCTATGCGGAACTCCAGGCGCGCAGCCCGTGGCGGCCGAACCTGACGGCGGAGCAGATCGCGCAGGTGAAGCCCGTTGTGCATCCCGTCGTGCGCACGCACCCGGAAACTGGCCGCAAGGCGCTGTTCGTGAGCGAGCATTTCACGACGCGCATCGTCGATCTACCCGAGGACGAAAGCCGTGCGCTGCTCGACGCGCTGTTCGCGCATAGCGTGCGCGCAGAGCATTGCTACCGCCACAAGTGGCGCGAGCACGATCTCGTGTTCTGGGACAACCGCTCGCTCATGCATCTCGCGGCGGGCACGCCTGATCATCTGCGCCGTAAGCTTTATCGCACCACCATCGAAGGCGACACGCCATTTTGATGCGCGCCGCGGGGTTTTTCTTGCGCGTTCGATATTGCAGAAAATAAAAAGGAATCTGAAGTATGTCGCTTTCTATCGGAAACGCGCTCGCGAAGCGCGCGAACGTATGGCGCCGCGCGGGCACAGCGTCACTCGCCATTGCGCTCGCGTCGTTTGGGCTGGGTGCGCCGGCATCCGCGCGTGCAGAAGGGCAGATCCGCATTGCGGAGCAGTTCGGCGTCGTGTATCTGATGCTCAACGTCGCGCGCGACCAGCATTTCATCGAGCAGGAGGGGCGCAAATCCGGCGTGGATATCAAGGTCGACTGGCTGCGTCTTTCTGGCGGCGCGGCCGTGAACGACGCGCTGCTTTCCGGCGCGGTGGACGTGGCTGGTGCGGGCGTGGGTCCGCTGCTCACGGTGTGGGACCGCACGCATGGCAGGCAGAACGTGAAAGGCGTGGCATCGCTCGGCAATCTGCCGTATTACCTCGTGAGCACGGACCCGAACGTCAGGACGATTGCCGATTTCACGAGCAAGGACCGCATTGCCGTGCCGGCCGTGGGCGTATCCGTGCAGTCGCGCGTGCTGCAGTATGCGGCGGCGAAGCAGTGGGGCGAGAAGCAGTTCGACCGGCTCGACCCGTACAGCCAGGCCATTCCGCATCCGGACGCCACTGCCGCGATCATCGCCAACAGCAGTGTGATCACGGCGCATTTCGGCAATCCGCCGTTCCAGCAGCAGGAACTGGCGGCCAACCCGAAGGCGCATATCGTGCTCAACTCGTACGACGTGCTGGGCGGGCCGAGTTCGGCCACGGTGCTTTACGCCACGCAGAAGTTCCGTGACGAGAACCCGAAGACCTATCGCGCATTCGTGGCGGCGCTCGCCGACGCGGCGAATTTCATCGCGGCGCACCCCGAGCAGGCTGCGGATATCTATATTCGCGTGAACGACTCGAAGATCGACCGCAATCTGCTCCTGAAGATCTTGCGCGATCCGCAGGTTCAGTTCAAGACCGCGCCTCAGAATACGCTCGCGCTCGCGCAATTCATGTATCGAGTCGGCGCGATCCGCAACGAGCCGAAGTCGTGGCGCGATTACTTCTTCGACGATCCGGCGGTTGCCAACGGCAGTTGAGCAAGCACGGCATCAGCGCCAGGGAGCGGGCCCTTTTTGGGCCCGTTCGCAATGGTGGCGAAGATTTCGCGCTTATGAGCAGGCCCGGTTTGAATATGTCGATTCATTGGTTGGGCGGCGCGCCGGATGCCAGTATGTTGAGGTTTTATCCGCTGGATTTGCGAAAAGTGAACGTCACCACCACTAGACTCTGGCAGCGCGCTCCTGCAGTGCGTCGCGAAACGGGCGCGGCGCAACGCGTTGTTGTGGGCGAGCGGCCTGCGCATACCGAACATACCGTCGAGGCCGGACGACACAGCGAGCGCCTGCTCGCCATCGAAAACGTCAGCCTCGAATATCGCAGCCGCGAGCGCATCGTGCGCGCCACGCAGGACGTGAGCTTCGACGTCTACGGTGCTGACCGCTTCGTGCTGCTCGGGCCTTCGGGCTGCGGCAAGTCCACTTTGCTCAAGGCGATAGCGGGCTTTATCGAGCCGGTGTCGGGATCGATCTCGCTGGCGGGCGAACCGGTATGCGGACCGGGCGCGGATCGCGTGGTGGTGTTCCAGGAGTTCGATCAGTTGCCGCCCTGGAAAACCGTGGCCGAGAACGTGGCGTTTCCGTTGCGCGTCGCGCGCAAACTGTCGCGCGTGCAAGCGCGCGAACGTGCGCTCCATTATCTCGACAAGGTGGGACTCGCCGCCTTCGCCGACGCGTACCCGCACACGCTTTCGGGTGGCATGAAGCAGCGCGTCGCGATAGCGCGTGCGCTCGCCATGCAACCGCGCGTGCTGCTGATGGACGAACCCTTTGCCGCGCTCGATGCCCTCACGCGCCGCAAGATGCAGGAAGAGTTGCTGCGCCTTTGGGACGACGCGCGCTTCACGTTGCTGTTCGTCACGCATTCGATCGAGGAGGCGCTCGTGGTCGGCAACCGTATCCTGCTGCTCTCGCCGCATCCGGGACGCGCGCGCGCGGAGGTCAACAGTCACGCGTATTCGCATGCGAGCGTGGGGGGCGTGGACTTTCGCGAGAGTGTGGCGCGCATCCATCGCCTGTTGTTCGAGACCGATAGCGAAACCGAAGCCGTGAAGGAGGCCAGCCGATGAGCACGCCACACCAGACGCTGCCGCCCTTGCCGCCCGTGCGCGCGGAATACGAGCGACCCTTGCTGCCGGTTCAGGCGGGCGCGGACTCGGCGCCCCTGCCGCTCGCGCGGCACGTGCTCGACGCGGGCTGGTTTCGCCGCACACTCATCGCGCTCATGCTTGTTGCGGGCTGGGAGATCGCGGCGCGGATTGTCGCGAACGATCTGCTCGTGCCGACCTTCGGCGCGACGTTCGCCGCATTCGTGCAGGGCATTGCGAGCGGCGAATTGCTCGTCAAAACCGGCATATCGATGTCGGTGCTGCTGCGCGGCTATGCTATCGGCGTGGTGCTTGCTTTCGTGCTCACGTCGCTCGCGGTTTCCACGCGCGTGGGGCGCGATGTGCTTGCCATGCTGACGGCGATGTTCAATCCGCTGCCTTCCATCGCACTCCTGCCTATTGCATTGCTCTGGTTCGGGCTTGGCACCGGCAGCCTGCTCTTCGTGCTCGTGCATGCGGTGCTCTGGCCGCTCGCGCTCAATATGTATACCGGCTTTCTCGGTGTTCCGGCCACGCTGCGCATGGCGGGGCGCAACTACGGTTTGAGCGGGCTGCGCCAGGTCGTGCTGATACTCGTGCCTGCGGCGCTGCCCTCGATCATCGCGGGACTGCGCGTGGGCTGGGCTTTCGCATGGCGCACGCTGATCGCGGCGGAACTTGTATTTGGCGCTAGCGCCGGACAGGGCGGGCTTGGGTGGTATATCTTTCAGAACCGGAACGAGCTTTATACCGATCGTGTCTTTGCCGGGCTTGCGGCTGTGATCGTGATTGGACTGCTCGTTGAGCATCTGGTGTTCGATACGCTGGAGAGGGTGACTGTGCGTCGCTGGGGGGTACAGCATTGAAGGGCGCCCGCAGCCTGAACACGAGCACCTGGCCCGCTTGCGGCTGCGGGCGGTCGAGCCTGGCCAGTTCGAGCGGTCCGTCGTATCGACTGAGGACGAGTGCTTTCATTGACAGTGTGTGCGCCGTTGCGAGTTGAAGAGGATAACCAGGCGAATTTCGACTAGCCATGGTGATTCAGCTGCGAGGCGGCGTCGCGCAGAGCCGTGCGCAAGCCTTCCTCTACCACCGGGTGATAGAAAGGCATCGCCAGCATGTCGTCCACGCTGAGTCCCATCTGCACGCTCCACGCGAGCAGGTGCCCGATATGCTCCGCCGCCGGCCCGAGCCATTCCGCACCCACGAAGCGCCGTGTCGCGCGATCCACGTATACGTGGCCGATGCCGTGGTTCCTGAGCATCACGCGGCTGCGGCCCTGGTCCGCGAAGCTCACGGCGCCCGTCACGAAGCTGCCTTCCACCAGTTCCCGATGTGACTTGCCAACCATGGCGATTTGCGGATCGGAAAACACGATCGCAAGCGGAGCACGGCGCGCAACGGGTTCGACTTCGGGAAAGCGAGCCGCATTGCGGCCTGCGGCGCGGCCCTCGTCGGCGGCTTCGTGCAGCAGCGGCAGCACGTCGTTGGCGTCGCCGGCCAAAAACACCGGCGCGGTGCCGACTTGCAGCGTAGCCGCGTCGAAGCGCGGCGCGCCGTGCGCGTCGAGTTCAAGCGAGGTGTTCGCCAGACCCAGGTTCGCCACGTTGGGGTGCCGGCCCGCTGCCGCCAGAACGTAATCAAACGTGTCTTCGGACTGCGTACCATCCGCACGGGCGTACCGCAGCGTCACGCCCGCATCGCTGCGCGTAGCCGCTACGACGCGTCCCTGCGTTTCGAAGCTCATTTGCGCGCCAAACACGCGATGCGCTTCGCCTATCAGACGCGGGTCCGTGAGCGGTCCCACGCTGCCGTGCGAGCCGCCGTACAAGGTGACCCGTACGCCGAGGCGCGCAAGCGCCTGGCCGAGTTCCAGACCGATCACGCCCGCACCGACCACCGCCACGCTGCGCGGCAAGTCCTCCCAGGCGAACACGTCGTCGTTGACGATGAGCCGGTCGCCAAGTCCGGCGAGCGATTCCGGTACCGCGGGCGTCGAGCCCGTAGCGATCACGACGCTTTTCGCGCGCACCTGCGTGTGCTCGCCAACCTGGAGCAGGCCGTCGTCGATGAAGCGGGCGTGCCCGACCAGGCGGTCCGCTTCGGGCAGGGCGAGCGTGCTGTTCACGACGAAACCGACGAACCGGTCCCGCTCGCTGCGCACGCGCTCCATCACGGCCCGGCCGTCGATTTCCATACCGAGCGGATTCACGCCGAAACGCGGCGCCATGGCCACCGCGTGCGCCGCCTCGGCAGCCGCGATCAGCAGCTTCGAGGGCATACAGCCCACACGCGCACACGTCGTCCCGTAAGCGCCGCCTTCGATGATGATTGCGCTCGCACCTTCTGCTTTCGCGGCGCGGTAAGCGGAAAGTCCCGCCGTGCCGGCGCCGATGATGGCGACATCCGTTCGCAGGGTTTGCATCATGTTTCCTTGAAAGGTTCAGGCATTCGTTGTCGTGACCAGTCTAGGAGGTCCACGCGCGAGGGTGAATGTCGACGCTGCTCAAGTTCATGCCCGATCGTCTCAAGGGCGGGGGGCGTATGCCGCCGGTCACCCGGGCATGTGCTGCGCGAGCCAGTCGATCAACACGCGCACCTTCGGCGGCAGAAAGCGATTCGGCGGATAGAGCATCCACACCGGGCCGCTGTACGCGCGCGGTTCCAGCGACCACTCGGGCAGCACCCGCACGAGCAGGCCCTCGCGCAGCGCATCCGCCGCGGCGAATTCGGGCAGGCTCGCAATACCCCAGTGCGCGAGCGCCGCATCGCGCCGTGCGCCCACATCGTTGGCGATGTAGCGGCCCTTCACCTCGACGGCATGCGTCTGCGCGCCGCGCCGGAAGGTCCAGCGGTTGTCGTCGGGTGTTTCGCCGAGATAGAGACAGTCGTGGCGGGTGAGATCCCTCGGATGCTTCGGGGTGCCGTGCGCGCGCAGGTAGGCGGGCGATGCGCACGGCATCCATTGCAGGGTGCCGAGCCGCCGCGCGGCGAGTCCCGGCGGCGGCGTGGGCGTCGGGCGTATCACGATATCGACGCTGTCGCGCACCGGATCGACGTCGCGGTCGGTGAAGACGAGCTGCACCGCGACCTCCTCATAGGCGCGCAGGAAGCCGGAAATCAGCGGATGAATGACGCTTTGCGCAAACGAAATGGGCGCGCTGATGCTGACGCGGCCATGCGGGCGGCCGGTGAGGCGGCTGGCGGCTTGCGCCGCGCTCGCGGCGGCTTCGACCATGTCCGTGCAGTGGCGGTAGACCTCGGCGCCCGATTCCGTGAGCCGCAGGCTGCGCGTGGAGCGCTCCAGCAGGCGCGTGCCGAGCGCGCGCTCAAGCCGCTGCATCTGACGGCTCACGGTGGAAGGCGTGCTGCCGAGCTGGCGCGCCGCGGCCGAGAAATTTCCGGCGTCGACCACGCGGGCGAAGGTGGTCAGATCGGGCAGAAGCGGCAGGAGGTCAGCGGGATTCATGGCAGGCAAGGCGAAGTCATCTGTGCATATGAAACATAAATGATGTTTGGTAAAAGTGGATTATCGCCGCGAAAGCATTATCGGACAATGTGTCCGTCCCCGGCTCATCAGTAGGCTTGTTCCCCATGAATGTTCTGACCCGTTCGTCCCGCACCGTCGATCTGCTGCTCGTGGCCGTCGCGCTTATCTGGGGCACGAGCTATGGCGTCGTGAAGGGCGCGCTGCTCGTCTACCCGGTGCTGGGTCTGCTCGCGCTGCGCTTTGGCATCACGTTCGTGTTGCTGTCGCCCGCGTTGCGCGGTCTGCGTCATGTGACGTGGCGCGAGCAGATCGGCGTGCTCCTCGCGGGAATCCTGCTACTCGGCATCTTTCTGGCGGAGACGTTTGGCGTGTCGCTCACGAATGCCTCGAACGCCGCGTTTCTCATCAGCCTTTGCGTGGTGCTCACGCCGCTCGTGGAGTGGGCGTGGCTCAAGCGCGCGCCGCGGCCAGTGGAATGGGTGGCCGCCGGCGTGTCGCTGCTTGGTGCGCTGCTCTTGACGGGCGGCCATGTGGCGGCGAGCCCCGGCGATCTGCTGGTCGTGCTGGCCGCGCTGCTGCGCGCATTGGCGACTTGCGCGGTCAAGCGCGTGATGAAGTCGGGCGCCGTACCGGCGCTGACGGTGACGGCGGTCCAGTCCGCCGTCGTTTCGATCGGCTGCGCCGCGCTCGCGGTCACTGTCGCGCCCGACCAGTGGCAACCGTTGCCGCACTGGCAGGGGCACGGCGTGTTCTGGGGCAGCGTGATCTATCTCGTGGCGGGCTGCACGCTGTTCGCGTTCTTCGTGCAGAACTACGCCGTGAGCCGCAGCAGCCCCACGCGCGTGGCGCTGCTTATGGGCAGCGAGCCGGTGTTCGGCGCGCTCTTTGCCTGCGTGTGGCTCGGCGAGCGGCTTAGCTTGCCGGCGTGGATCGGCGGTATGCTGATCGTTGCCGCTTCGCTTGTCGCGCTCAAGGGCGAACGCGAGGACGAAGCGCAAATCGAAGGGCGGGACGCCGTGAAAGCGTAGGGCGGGCACGTATCCGCGAAGCTGACAAAACTATTGGGCGGCCGCGAATAAAACAGCATCACGGCGCCCGCTGTAAACTCTCCCGTTACTGCTGCGGCGCATCCTTCCACGCAGGCAGCGTTGCCCCGTGATACACCGCAATAATCTCGGAAGCCACATTAGGCTGCTGATAGCTCTCCACGAGCGCATGTACCCAAGGCGCGTTGGCATCCTTCTCATTCACGGCGATGAAGTTGCGATAAGGATTGCCCGTCACCTTCTCCTGAGCAATCCGCTCCTGCGGAATCTTGATCCCCGACTTCACGGCCCAGTCCGTATTGACAACGGCCGCATCCAGATCGCCAATCGCGCGCCCGACGATACCGGAATCGAGTTCCTTGATATGGATATTCTTCGGATTCTTCGCGATGTCGCGTGCGGTCGGCAGCAGGCCGACATCGTCGCGCAGCGTGATGAGCCCCTGTGCCTGGAGCAGCAGCAGCGAGCGGCCTTCGTTGCTCGGATCGTTCGGCACGCCGATGGTCGCGCCCTGCGGCAGGTCCGCCACCGACTTCACCTTGCGCGAATACAGCCCGATAGGCTGCACGTAGGTAAAGCCCACCGGCACGATCTTGTAGCCGCGCGCCTTGATCTGCGCGTCGAGATACGGCTTGTGCTGGAACGAATTGGCGTCGAGGTCGTGGCTCGAAAGCGCTTCGTTGGGCTGCGTGTATTCGGAGAACGTGGTCACCTTGATCGCGAGGCCGCGCTTCGCGGCGTTGGCGGCGACCACGCGCCACACGTCCTCGTCTTCACCCGACATGATGCCCACGCGCAACGTCTGGTCTGCCGCGTGCGCGAGCGTCACGCCCCCGAAACTTAGGCCCAGCGCGAGCGAAGCCAGCATCGTACCCAGCAAGGTTCTTTTCTTCATAGGATCCGTTATTCGAAGAGTTGTGGATAAGGCGATGCTACTGAGCGCGCTGCAGGTGGACAACCAATTTTGGGAGGATTGCTTAGCTATATCCGTCGTTTTGCGGCGCGCAACGGCGTGATCAGGATGCAGCGTCCATCCATCATGCGAGTCCGGTTCCATGTCCGCTCATATGCGGATGAGTCCGACGCTGCGGTTCAACGCAGCTCGGTATAGCCGTACTGCGCGGCGGTGTTCGCGAACGTCTCGATCTCGGCATACGCCTCGCCAGCGAGTCTGGCGAACCCGCGCAGTCGCAGCTTGCGCGCCCGTTCGGGGTCGGCTGCGAGCGCGGCGTCCAGCGCATCGCGCAATACGTCGGCTTGCTCCTCGCCGAGTGCGCGTGAGGCGATCAGCGGAAGTCCAGGGGCTGAGGCCGTCATGCCGATGGTTTGCACGCCGTCGAACGGCGCGAGGTGCGAATCGTGCAGCAATGCGAACGTAACGCAGTCGATGGCGCCCACCTCGGCCGCGCCGCTCGTCAGTGCGCGTAACGTGGCCGCGTGCGAGCCTGTCCAGAGCACTGAGGCGAAGAAGCGGCCGTCGCGTGCGAGCGGCGCGACTGCGTGGCGCAACGCGTTCATGCCGCTATGAGAATCCGCGCCGTTGCATGCGGCGCGCAGCCCTCGGCACGCTTCCAGCGTTTTCGCGCCGCGCTTCCACGCCTGTGCCGAAACGACGATCACGCTTCGATAGCGCGGGCCTTCGCAACCGGGCGCGTCGAATATCGGGGTCGCAATCAGATGGACGTCGTTGGCGAGGCCGAGCATGCGGTACGGATACCCGCAGGTCTGCGAAAGCAGCAAATCCTTGCGGCGCCAGTGGGACATGAGTTCACCCGCCGGTGCGTTGCCGATCGTGATGTCGCCCAGGTCGGACGCGCGCGCAACGATGGCCAGACTGTCGCTCAGCAGCGAGCGCCACCACGCCGCATGTTCTGGCGTCACGTTGTACATCGGCAGGGAGGCGGTCCAGCGGGTCATCGGCGTATTCTACGCTGCGCGCTCGTGGCGCGTCGCGTGGCGCGATGAGATAAGCAAATGGCGATTCGTTGGTTGGTGCAGCGCCGCTCGTTCGGTATGGTGACGACCTGCATTGCTTTGCTCTCCGTATGGAGTGGCACCTTCCTTCATCGCGGGAGCCGGCGAACATGGCCGAATACTTCGACGCAGACCACGCGCGGGAAGTCGCCGCGCTCGCCACAGGGTTCACCGCACGCACCGAATGGCCCACGTGGCTGCTGATCGCCGTGATCTACGGCGGCTGGTTTGCGGTGCTGGCGTTTGTGCGCTCAGGTCTGTTCACGCTCGCGGCCGCCACGCCATGCCTCATCGTGCTGTGCGCATGGCATATGTCGCTCCAGCACGAATTGCTGCATGGTCATCCCACCCGGTTCGCGTGGCTGAACATGGCGCTGGGCTGGCCGCCGCTCGCCGTGTGGTTTCCCTATGCGGTCTATCGCGAGAGCCATATGGCGCATCATCGCGACGAAGCGTTGACGGTGCCCGGCATCGACCCCGAAACGAACTACGTGCAATACGAGCAGTGGGCCCGCCTGCCGCGCTGGCATCGCGTGCTATGGCACGCACGCAAGAGCTTCGTGGGCCGCGTGGTGATCGGGCCGCCCATGAGCGTGGCGGCCATGCTCGCCGGCGCGGCGAAAGTGCTGCGAAGCGGCGACTGGCGGCACGTGCCGATGTGGCTCGCGCACTGCGCGGCCGTCGTGCTGCTGCTCGCGTGGGTGCAGCGCTACGCGGGCGTGCCGTGGTGGTGGTATCTCGCCGCCGTCACCTGGCCCGCGCTCGGACTCGCGATGGTCCGCTCGCTGTACGAGCATCGCGCGGCGTCGCATCCCAAGGCGCGCATCGCCATCAACGAGGCCGGGCTCGTCATGCGCTTTCTGTATCTGAACAACAACTACCATCTCGTGCACCACGATCTGCCACGCTTGCCGTGGTTTCAACTGCCGCGCGCCTACCGCATGCGGCGCGACGATTATCGGCACAAATGCGGCGGTTTCGTGATCGAAGGCTACGCCGCGCTGCTCAGGCGTTATGCGTGGCGCGCGACGGATGCCCCCGCACATCCGTTCGGCGACAACGCCGCGCAGTGATGCGCAGTGACGCGCGGTGACGCGCAGTGACGCGCAGTGACGTTTACTCCCGCAACCGTTTGAAAAAGCGGCGAATGTCGTCCGCGAGCAGATCGGGTTCTTCCATGGCGGCGAAATGGCCGCCGCGCGGCATGTCGGTCCATTGCGCGACGTCGAACACGCGTTCGAGCCACGACCGCGGCGGGTGATTGATCTCCCTGGGAAAGCGCGCGAAGGCGACGGGCGGCACTACGCGTTGCCCCGCCGCGAAGCGAAACGGCTGGAGACGGTTTTCCCAGTACATCTGCATGGACGTGCCAATGCTGCCCGTGAACCAGTACAGTGAAAGGTCCGTAAGCAAGGTGTCCTTCGAGAACCGGCGCTCGATGTCGCCGTCGCAGTCGCTCCATGCGCGAAACTTTTCGCCGATCCACGCAGCCAGTCCCGCCGGCGAGTCGTTGAGCGCCGCTGCCGCCGTTTGCGGCCGGGTGCTGTGCATATGCGCGTAGCCGCCCTCCAGCGCTGCCCAGTCGGCTTTTTCGCGCAGATAATCCTGTTCCGCCGGGGTGAGCGGGGCCTGCGCGGCGTCGATTGCGGGTTCGTACGAGCTGGGCAGGAAGTTCAGGTGGATGCCCTGCACGGCCTGACTGTGCCGCGCGGCGAGCGCGATGGAAACCCCCGCACCGAGGTCGCCGCCCTGCGCGCCGAAGCGCTCGTAGCCGAGGCCGCGCATGAGCGCGCACCACAGGTCTGCGATCTGGAACGCGGAGGTGCCGGACGCGGGCGGCGCGGGCGAAAAGGCAAAGCCCGGCAGCGACGGAACGACGACATCGAACGCATCGGCCGGGTCCGCGCCGAATGCGGCGGGGTCGCAGAGCCGGTCGAGCAGCGCGTGGAATTCGATGAACGAGCCCGGCCAGCCGTGCGTGATCACGAGCGGGTAGGGCTTCGGGCCCGCGCCGCGCCGATGCACGAAGTGAACGCGCTGGCCGGCTGAGGCATCCGCTCCGCCCAGTTCGGCCATGAACTGCGGCAACTGGTTCAGCGCGCGTTCGGCGGCGCGCCAGTCGTATTCGTCGGCCCAATACGCGACGAGTTCGCGCAGCCACGTCCTGTCGGCCCCTTGTTGCCACGTCGGCGAGGGCGTAGCGTCGGCCCAGCGCGTGGCGCGCAAACGCCGGCGCAGGTCGTCGAGTGCATCTTCGGGTACGCGAATTTCAAACCGGTCGATATGCATGGTGGTTCATCCGTACGCTGGCAGGCCGGGAAGCTGACCATTATGAGCGAATTCGCCGCCGCGCATCGGCCGCCCCAAGGGCCCTTCGAATTCCATCCATTGCTTACCAGGTGTTTATCGAGGCATCCTTTTTAGTTATTGGCGTTTGGTCCGTGCGGCCGGGGCGCGCGACGCCCCAGCCGGGCAAGGCCAGCGTTACCGTATGGGGGATGCACGGCGATAGGCGCAGCGGGCCAGGGAGCGCATACAATTGAGCCGGACACACTCAGAATTGAACGGCGATGCGTATTCTTGTGATCGAAGACGAGCCGAAGACCGGCGCCTATCTGAAGAAGGGCTTCGAGGAATCCGGCTACGCCGTGGACGTTGCCGCGGACGGTGCGGAAGGCCTGATTCTCGCTAAAGAGGCCGCGTACGACGTGATCGTGCTCGACGTCATGCTGCCTGAAATGGACGGCTGGACGGTGCTCAAGACGCTGCGCGCCACGCACGCCACGCCGGTGCTCTTCCTCACCGCGCGCGACGACATCAGCGACCGCGTGAAGGGACTCGAGCTGGGCGCGGACGACTACCTCGTCAAGCCGTTCGCGTTCGTCGAACTGCTCGCGCGCGTGCGTACGCTGGCCCGCCGCGGCCCCCCGCGCGAGAGCGACGTGCTGACGCTCGGCGACCTCGAAGTGGACGTCACGCGCCGGCGCGTGAAACGCGGGGCCACGCGCATCGACCTCACGCCGAAGGAGTTCTCGCTGCTGCAACTGCTCGTGCGCCGCGAAGGCGAAGTGCTCACGCGCACGCAAATCGCCTCCTATGTGTGGGACATGAACTTCGACAGCGACACCAACGTCGTGGAAGTCGCCATTCGCCGCCTGCGCGCGAAGGTGGACGATGCGTTCGACGTCAAGTTGATCCACACGGTGCGCGGCGTGGGCTACGTCGCTGAAATCAAAGGGAACGACTGATGCCGCGCATGGCTGTGCGCTCGCTCGCGACAGGCCTTGCGCTGAGCTTCGCGGGCACGACGCTCGCAGTATTCGCGCTGGTGGGCAGCACGCTTTATTTCACGCTCGATCGCGAAGTGAAACAGCAGGACGACCTCGATATCGTGCTGATTTCACGGCACACGCGCCGCCTCGCGCAGGAGCTGCGCAACGAGCGCGATGTGCGCGAACATGCGGAGCGGCTCGCGAGCCAGGTGCTCGGCAATCCCGCGCTTTCCATGGAAATACTCGGCACCGGCGGTGCGCAACTGGTCGAGCACAACACGGCGGGCATTGCGGACGCGGCGTTCCCGGAAGCGGCGCTCGCACGGCGCCTGCCCCCGACGCAACGCATTACCGAAGGCGACGTGGTGGAGTGGCGCAACGCGCGCGGCGTACCCGTGCGCGGACTCGCCACGGACGCGGCGCTCGCGGACGGCACGCCCGTCACCATCGTCATCGCGCGCGACATGACCGACCGCTGGCGGCTGCTCGACCACTATCGCGAGCGGCTCTACGGCTTCGGGCTAGCCGGCATGCTGCTCGCGTTTCTCATGAGCTGGCTGCTCGTGCGCGAGTCGCTGCGCCCGCTGCGCGAGATGGCGGCGCGTGCGGCTACGGTCACGGTGGAGCGGCTCGATACGCCCATTGAAGTCGAGCGCGCGCCAAGCGAACTCGAGGCGCTCACGAACTCGCTCAACGCCATGCTCGATCGTTTGCACGGCGGCTTCGAGCGTATGTCGCAATACACGGCGGATCTCGCGCATGACATGCGCACGCCGCTCGGCAACCTGCGCGGCGCGAACGAAGTGGCGCTCGCGCGAGCGCGCACCACGGCCGAATACGAGGCATTGCTCGAATCGAATCTGGAGGAATGCGAACGGCTTTCGCGCATGATCGAAAGCGTGATCTTTCTTGCGCGCGCGGAACACCCGCAGTTCATGACGACGCTCGCGGAGTTCGACGTGCACGATGCGCTCGCGCAGATTGCCGACTACTTCGAAGGTCTTGCCGACGAGGCGGGCGTACAGATTCGCGTGCAGGGCGAGGGCCGCCTGCGCGCGGACAAGGAGCTGTTCCGGCGCGCCGTGGGCAACCTGCTCGCCAATGCGCTGCGCTATACGCCGCGCGGCGCGGAGATCACCCTGAGCGTCGAACAGACGCCGACGGCCGTCGAGGTCACGGTGGCCAATCCCGGCACGCCCATCGAAGCTGCGCTGCTGGAGCGCATTTTCGACCGCTTCTATCGCGCGGACGCGTCACGCCACCGCGAGCCGCGCGCGGGTGCGTCGGCGGGTCTGGGGCTCGCGATCGTACGCTCGATCATGGCACTGCACGGCGGCTCGGCACGCGCTGAAAGCGATGCGGCGAGCACGCGGTTCATCCTGACGTTTGCCCGCCCTTAGTGCTCAGGTCGCTCAGCGCCGCGCGGTCCCAGCCGCCGCCGAGCGCCTCCAGCAGATGCACGCTCGCATCGAGCCTTCTTGCCGCGATCTGCTCCTCGTTGCGTTCGTTCGAGAGCGCGATGGTCTGTGCCGTCACCACATCGAGATAGTTCACCGCGCCCGCCTGGTAGCGGTTGGTGGTGAGCTTGAGCGAGAGTTGCGCGGCGGCGGTCGCGCGCTGCTGGCTTTGGGCTTCGCTCGCCAGCGTAGCGAGCGCGCTCAGGTTGTCTTCGACTTGCTGGAACGCCGTCAGCACGGTTTGCCGGTAACCGGCCACGGCCGCGTCGTACTGCGCGTTCGCGCCTTTGAGCGTTGCGTCGCGCCGGCCGCCGTCGAAGAGCGTACCGGCTAGCTGGGAGCCGAGGGACCAGAAGAGGCTGGGCGCGCTGAGCCACGGCGCGAAGAACGTGCTCTCGAGGCCCGCTGTCGCGGAGAGCGTGAGGTCGGGATAAAAGGCGGCGCGCGCTTCGCCGATTCCCGCGTTGGCCGCCGCCACGCGCCGCTCGGCCGCAGCGATGTCGGGACGCCGTTCGAGCAGCGCGGAGGGCACGCCCGCGGGTATCGACGGCACGAAGGCGGGATCGACACGCGGCGGCAGGCTGAAGGTCGAAGCCGGCACGCCGGTCAGCGTGGCGATGGCGTGCTGGCGTTGCGCGCGCTGCACGTCGATGTCGCTATCCGCCGTGCGCGCGCTTTCGAGCTGGGTTTGCGCCTGGGCGACGGCAGAGGCGTCGATCGCGCCATCGGCGAGCTGCTGCTGCACGATGCGCAGCGCCGCCGTGTAGGCAGTCACGGTGTCGTCGAGCAGCTTCTTCTGGCGATCGAGCGAACGCAAATCGAAGTAGTCCGTAGCAAGTTGACTCGTCATGGAAAGGCGCACCGATTCGAGGTCGGCTTGCGTGGCCTGGGCGTTGGCGCGGGCCTGGGCGGTCGCGTCCTTCACGCGCCCGAACAGGTCGGGTTCCCAGCTTGCCGTGAGGCCCGTCGAGTAATCAGGAATCGTCTTGCCCGCGAGCGAATGGTCCACGAGATTCTGCGAGGTCCGATAACGCTGCGCGGCCACGCCCGCCGTGACGGTGGGCGCATAGCCCGCGCGCTGATAGTCGACCATCGCGCGCGCGGCTTCGAGATTGGCGACTGCCTGACGCACGTTCTGGTTCGACACGTCCACGCGGGCTTCGAGCTTGTCGAGGTCGGGGTCGCCGAAGAGGGTCCACCATGGGCCGCGCGGTCTGGCGTCGGCGGGCGCGGCGACGCTCCAGCCGGGCGCCGCCGCGGGTTGTGGTGCCTGGGTGGCGTAGTGCGCCGGCACGTCTGCCGTGGGCGCGCTGTAATGCGGCAATGTGGAGCATGCCGCGAGCGACGCTGCCGTGCAGGCGACGACGATCCGGCGCAGCGCGGGGAGAGGGCGTTCGAACATGATGAGCCTCGCTTACGCTTTCGCTTGCCCAGCCGTCGGGGCCGCCGCCACGCGCACACTCTGGCCGTTGGCAATGGCGTCGCCGGGATTGTTGATGACGCGATCGGTCGGCGCGAGTCCTGTTGCGATTTCCACGTAGGTGCCGAAGTCGCGGCCGATAGTCACCTTGCGCAATTGCACGGTGTTCTTTGCATCGACCACCGCGACGGTCACGCCGTCCGGGCGGAACAGCAGCGCGCTCACGGGCAGTTCGAGCGCCGGCGCGGCCGCCGTGAGCGCCAGATGCACCTGGGCGTAGGCGCCGGGCATCAGCGCGCCGTCGCGGTTGTCCACATCGACTTCCACGTGCAGCGTGCGGCTCACGGGATCGATCACGTTCGAGCTGCGCGCCACGCTCGCCTCGAAGCGTCGCCCCGGATATTGCTGCGTCGTCAACCAGACGGTTGTGCCCGGCGTGACGAGGCTCGCGTCGTCCTGGGGCACGTCTACGTATACGCGCAGCCGGTCGGTCTGGGAGATATGGAACAGCTCGCCTGGCATCGTGGCGAGGCCGGGCGTGCCGCCCGCCGTAACGAGCGCGCCCACCTGGACGTTGCGCGCCGTAATGACGCCATCGAAGGGCGCCGTCACCCTCTGGTAGGAAACCAGCTCCTGCAGCCGCGCCACGTTGGCCTGCGCCGCCTGGAGCGTGGCGAGTTTCGCGGCTGCGTCGCTCGTTTTTGCCTGAGCGTCCTGCTCGGAAACCGATTGCGTCTGCAACATCGTCTGCCAGCGCTGTGCCGTGCTGCTGGCAAAGCGATAGTTGGCCTGCGCGGTGGCTTCGTCGGCGCGCGCCTGCTGGAGCTGCGCATCGAGTTCGGGCGTGTCGATCTGGGCGAGCGTCTGGCCTGCCTTCACGTGCGCGCCGATATCCGTGTACCAGTGCTGCACGTATCCGCTCGTGCGCGCGTAGATCGAGGCGTCGGCCCAGGACATCACCGAGCCGGGCAGCAACAGGTCTTGCGTGGCGGGCGCACGCGTGGGCGTGAGGGTGGAGACGATCAGCTCGCGCTGCGCCGCGACCTGCCG
Organism: Paraburkholderia silvatlantica; assembly: GCF_003096715.1. GTDB lineage: Bacteria > Pseudomonadota > Gammaproteobacteria > Burkholderiales > Burkholderiaceae > Paraburkholderia > Paraburkholderia silvatlantica. Next base: position 44,219 of record NZ_QEOL01000022.1, on the reverse strand, counting down.
GGCTTGCGCGGTGCGCGCTTCGAGGCGCGGCACGATGCCCGCCGTGAGGAGCGTCACGGCGATTGCGAGGCAGGTAAGGCCGGCGACGACAGCCGGGCGACCCCGCGTTGCGGTTTGCGCCGCGGCATCGCGTTCCTCATGCGGTGTCTGCGATTTCATTCTGGAATCCTTATTCAACGTGAGTGGTTGCGCCGGCTTGCGCATCGTCGCTGGCATCGCGCGAGGCGCGGCGTTGCGCGAGCCAGCCATGCACCATGCCGAACACGACCGGCACGAACACGAGTGTGGAAAGCGTGCCGATTGCGAGGCCGCCGATCACGGCGCGCCCGAGCGGCGCGTTCTGCTCGCCGCCGTCGCCGAGACCCAGCGCCATCGGCAACATGCCGATCAGCATGGCGAGCGCTGTCATCAGCACGGGGCGAAAACGGTTGAAGCCCGCATCGAGCGCGGCGGCGAGCGGCTCCATGCCCGCGGCGAGCGACTCGCGCGCCGTGTTGATGACGAGAATGCTGTTGGCCGTGGCGATGCCCATGCAGAGGATCGTGCCCGTGAGCGCCGGCACGCTGAGCGTGGTCTGGGTGACGAACAGCATCCACGCGATGCCGGCGAGCGATGCCGGCAGGCCGCTCACGATGATGAGCGGATCGAGCCACGACTGGAAGTTCACGACCATCAGCAGGTACACGAGCGCGATGGCGAACACGAGGCCCGCTGCGAGGCCGCTGAACGAGGCGTTCATCGACTGCACCTGGCCGCGCATCACGATCGAGGAGCCCGGCGGCAGTTGGGCGCGCGCGGCGTTCACCAGGCGGTTCACGTCGGCGGCGACGCCGCCCAGGTCGCGCCCTTGCGTCGACGCGAAGATATCGAGCACGGGCTGCACGTTGTAGTGCGAGACCACGGCTTCCTGCGAGCTGCGCGAGACCGTGCCGAGCGTGCCAAGCTGGTTCTGCGGCGTGAACGTGACGGATTGCGAGGTCGTCAGCGGAATATTGGCGAGCGTTTGCAGCGAATGAATATCGTATTGCGGCACCTCGGTCACGAGCGGATAGCTCACGCCGTTCTTCGGGTCGAGCCAGAAGTTGGGCGTGGTTTGCGAGCTGCCCGAGAGCGCGATGAGCAGGTTTTGCGCCACGTCGTGCTGCGTGAGGCCCGCTTGCAAGGCCTTCGTGCGATCCACGTCGACGTTGATGGTGGGCTCGTCGCCGGGTTGCTGGATGCGCGCGTCGACGAGGCCGCGCACGCCGCGCATGGCGTCGAGCAGGTGGTTCGCCACGACGCGATTCTGCGCGAGCTTGTTGCCGACGATCTGGACGTCGATGGGCGCGGGCAGGCCGAAGTTCAGAATCTGGCTCACGATGTCGGCAGGCAGGAACGCGAACGTCACGCCCGGAAACGCGGCGTTGAGCACGTTGCGCAGCGTCGCGACATATTGCGCGGTGGGTTTGTGCTTCGGCGCGAGCGTGATGAGGATGTCCGCATCTTCGGGTCCGACGGGGTCCGAGGAGTCGTACGTGAGGTTGATGCCGCTCACCGGCACGCCGATGTTGTCGAGCACCGCAGCCTGTTCGGCGGGCGGAATCACACTGCGGATCTTCGCTTCGACTTCGTCGGTGATGCGGGCCGTTTCCTCGATGCGCGTGCCGGTGGGCGCGCGCAGATGCAGGCGGATCTCGCCGGTGTCGACTGCGGGAAAGAAGTCGCGGCCGGTGAATGGCACCAGCACGAGCGAGCCGAGACAGAGCGCAACCCACAGCACGACGAAACGGCGGCGCTGCACAATCGCCGCCTGAAGCAGCGCGCGATAGCGGTTGCGCACCGCTTCGAAGCGTTTCTCGAAGCCCGCCTGAAAACGCGTCAACACACCGGCGATGCCGCGCGAAGGCGCGGCGCCGGGCGTGCGGGCGCGCAGCAGATACATGGCGAGCGTGGGAATCAGCGTGCGCGAGAAGAAGTACGACGCGCACATCGCGAACACCACGGCCTCGGCGAGCGGCACGAACAGGTAGCGCGCCACGCCCGAAAGCAGGAACATCGGCACGAACACGATGCAGATGGAGAGCGTCGAAACGAACGTCGGCACGGCGATCTCGCCGGAGCCGTTGAGAATGGCGTCGTGCAGCGGCGCGCCGCGCTCCAGATGATGCGTGATGTTTTCGATGGCGACGGTGGCGTCGTCGACGAGGATGCCGACCGCGAGCGCGAGCCCGCCGAGCGTCATGATGTTGATGGTCTCGCCGAGCGCCGCGAGCGCGATGAGCGACGTGAGCACGGCGAGCGGAATCGTCACGGCGATGATGAGCGTGGCGCGCCAGCTGCCGAGAAAGAGCAGGATCATCGCGGCGGTGAGGCAGGCCGCAATGAGCGCTTCGCGCACCACGCCCGAGATCGCCGACTTCACGAACACGGACTGATCGGAGAGCGGCGTGATCTTGAGCGCACTCGGCAGGCCCGCGGCGATCTTCGGCAGCATGGCCTTCACCTGCTGGATGATCGTGAGTGTCGAGGCACTGCCGGTCTTTTCGACGGTAAGGAGTGCAGCGCGTTTGCCGTCCGCGCGCACGATGTTCGTTTGCGGCGCGTAGCCGTCGATCACGTGCGCGACGTCGCGCACGTACACCACGCTGCCGTTCACGGTCTTGATGGGCAGGTCGTTGAGCGCCGCCACGGTTTGCGTGCTGCCGTTCATCTCCACGTTGTATTCGCGCGAGCCGATTTTCGCGGTGCCGCCGGGCAGGATGAGGTTCTGCGCGTTCACGGCGTTCACGACGTCCGCGGGCGCGAGACCTTTCGCCTGCAACGCTTTCGGGTCGAGCTGCACCATGATCTGGCGGATCTTGCCGCCATAGGGCAGCGGCACGGCCGCGCCCTGGACGGTCGCGAGCTGCGTGCGGATGAAGCTGTTGCCGAGGTCGTAAAGCGACTGCTCGGGCAAGGTCGCGCTGGACAGGCCCAGTTGCAGCACCGGCACCGTGGAGGCGTTGTACGTGATGATGTTCGGCGGCAGCGTGCCCGGCGGCAGGATGCGCAGGATCGACGCGGAGTTCGAAGCCGCCTCGGCAATCGCGCGGTTGATGTCGGCGCCCGGATGGAAGAACACCTTCACGACCGAAACGCCGTTGAGCGACTGCGATTCGATGTGCTCGATGTCGTCGACGTCCGAAGTCAGCGCGCGCTCGTAGTTCGAGGTGATGCGGTGCGCCATGTCCTCGGCGGAGAAGCCGTTGTAGGTCCAGACGATGCTGACCACCGGGATATTGATGTTCGGAAAAATGTCCGTGGGCGTGCGCATGATGGCGAGCGGCCCGAGGATAAAGAGCAGTACGGCCAGCACGATGAAGGTGTAAGGCCGTCTGAGAGCCAGTTTGACGATCCACATGACGGGGTCCGGGTTGAGGCGGGAGTGGCGCAAGTATCGGGAGGGCGCGCTTACCCGGTGCTGACCTCGACATTACGGATTTGTCATCTTTGGCGCGCAGGGGCGTCGGACGCCGTGGGCGCGTTCTCCAAACTAAACATGACATTCCAGGGGCTGGCTGCCAGAAGGGCCTGTGATTAGCGTGAACAGGCCCAGATAACGAACTCGTAATCAGCAGGTCAGCTTTGGGTCAGCGCCGCGCGGCCAGAATGCAGTCAACCTTCGCGACATCGCCGAGGGCGGCTCAGGCGGCATCGCTTCCCGATGCAGCGGCCATTCTTTGAGAGGTGAACATCATGAAAGCACTCGTTTCCACATTGCTCGTTGCCTGCGCCCTGGCCGCTCCGGCTGCCGCTTTCGCACAGACCGCCAGCCCCGCCACGCCCGCCAATGCGCCGGTCACGCGCGCCCAGGTGATCGCCGATCTCGTGCGGGTGGAGCAGGCGGGGTATCGCCCTGTGGCGAAGGATGTCAACTACCCGGATGACATTCAGCACGCGGAGGCGATCGTGGCTCAGGAGCAGGCGCAAAAGACCCAGCAGGCCGCGCCGGGCAACACGGCGGTCGGAGGCGTGGCGATGACGGGCAGTTCGGATGCCGGTGCGCCGGTCGTGGCGAGCGTCGGCGAGCGGTCTATTTATGCGGGGCACTGAGCGGTGCATTGGGCGGGCCGCTGAGCGGTCGAGCGCGGCGGCGCCGCTCCCGGCGATAACGCCGGGCGCCGCCGCGCATTTCGATTTACTTGATCAAACGTTTGCGCGAACGTAATTCGTCCCATTCGCGCGCAAAAAATCGTTATTCATTTTTTATTCAATCCGCGAACCTGCCCCATTAGCAACAGTGGCGTTAAATCAGCCGTATTGGCAATTTCACAACAATACCGCGCGTTTTCGCGGCGTCATCTTTCTGGATCACGCAAATTCACAATGCGCTGGTAAGATACGCGCGAATATGGGATGGCCGCTCTCCATTCCGGCCTGTTGGCGCGAATCCAGACCACTCGCGCCGCCGGAAAAGGAGTCCGCGCCATCAGGCCGACGGGGAGCGGCCGTCTTGCACTACGAATCGCGCTCCATGTTTAAAAAAAGCGCGTACGTTCGCATTACGTATGTCATCGCAAGTGTTCGAGCCTCGCGTTTCGCCTTTCCGGCGAATCGTCCGGCACCGCTTGCCGCTGTTGCGCCTTGCGCAGACGGTCATTCCCCCGCGGCCCAAACCCGCCGTCATGCCAAGCAGGCGTATCAAACAGTCGCACATACTGGCCGAACCCGTCATGTCCACCCAGTCGCCCCACCATCACCGCCTGTTTATGGCGCTGGTCGGTGTCGTCAGCGCGGCGCTCAACACGGGCGCGCTCGTCGCGCTGTTGTTGCTGCGCGGACAGACCGCCGACACGCCCTACACGCGGGCGTTGACCGGCGCGTTCGCCGCGGCCGCGTTCGTCGTGTTTGCGCGTTTTCATCTGATTGCCAGCGCGCGTCATCTCTGGTGGATGCTGGGCCGCGGCGCATGGCGCTGGTGTCGGCTGCCGATCGCGCTCATGGTGCTGCTGTTCGTGACGCATGGCGATAACGGGACGACGGCCCTGCGCACGCTGGTAGCGCAATGGGCCGCCATTGCGCTGCCGCTGCAGCTCGCAGGCCTGGCTGTCTTGCGCGGCGTGGCCCACAGCGTCAACAACGCGCCCGGCAACCTGCGCCGTGCGGTGTTCTTCGGCATGGGCAGCGAGGCGCGCAAGCTGAACCTGCGCCTGCAGCGCTCGCCGATTCTCGGCATTCACGTGGCGGGCTATTACAACGATGCGCCCGTCGCGCCGCGCGGCGGGGAAGCACTGCCGCCGTATCTCGGCCGCTATGAAGACGCTGCCGCGCACATTCACGCGAACGACTACGAGATCGCGTTCCTCGCGATGGGGCAGGCCGCGATGGCTCGAGCCGACGCAACGGACGTGAAGGACATTACGGCCGACGTCGTGACGCGCCTCTACGATTCAACGGCGGCGATTTATCTCGTGCCCGAGCTGCACTTCCTTCAAGACGTCGCGACGACCGGCGCGAACCTCGCGGGCGTGCCGCTGCTGGCGCTCCACGACGTGCCCATTCTGGGGCTTTCGCGCATGCTCAAGCGCGCGGTCGACATTGCCGGCGCGGTATTGCTGCTCGCGCTGCTGTGGCCGGTGATGCTGGCGATCGCTCTGGCGATCCGGCTCGATTCGCCGGGACCGGTGATGTTCAGGCAGCGCCGCAACGGCGAGCACGGCCGGGCGATCGTCGTGCACAAGTTCCGCTCGATGCGCGTCGCGGCGCAGGATGAGGGCGGCGCCGAAGAGCAGGGCGTGCGCCAGGCCCGCAGCGGCGACGACCGGATCACGGGCGTGGGGCGGTATCTGCGCCGGACTTCGCTCGACGAGCTGCCGCAGCTTTTCAACGTGCTGGGCGGCTCGATGAGCCTCGTGGGTCCGCGTCCGCACGCGGCGGAACACAACGAAGCGTACCGGCAGCTGATCCCCGGCTACATGCTGCGCCATAGCGTGAAGCCGGGTATGACGGGCTGGGCGCAGATCAACGGGCTGCGCGGCTTGACCGATACGCCCGACAAGATGCAGCGCCGCGTGGAGTACGACCGTTACTACATCACGCACTGGTCGCTGTGGCTCGATCTGCAGATCCTGCTGAAGACGATCCCGTCGATCGTCTCGGGCCGCAATGCGGTTTGAGGCGTGCGCCGCGCGAGACGTGGCCGGACCTGCGCCGGCCGCGTTTGCATCGGCAGCGTTACGCCGCGCGCCGCCGGGTGCGCGCCACGCGCCAGTGACGCCACAGGATGCTGAAGAAGCGGCGGTCGTCCACGAGGTAGCGGCGCCACAGGCGCGCGGGGTCCTGTTTGATGCGCCAGCACCATTCGAGACCGCAGCGCCGCATCCACGCGGGAGCGCGCTGCTGCAGGCCGACGGCGAACTCGACGGCCGCCCCTGCGCACAGCATGAGGCCGCCGGCCAGCTTGCCGGCGTGATGCAGGGCCCAGCGTTCCTGCTTGGGCATGCCGAGGCACACGAACACGATATCGGGCTCGGCCGCGCGCACGCGCTCGGCCACCGCATCGCCCTCGGGGCCGGTCGGATCGAACGTCATGGAAGGCGCGATCACCTCGACGTCGAGGCCCGGATAGTGCTGCGCGAAACCCTCTACGAGCGTGGCTTCGTGGCCCGGGCGGCCGCCCACCACCACCACTTTCCAGCCGCCCGCGCGGGCGCGCTCGCACAGCGCGGGCAACAGGTCCGCGCCCGTCACGCGTTCCGGCAGCGGCGCGCCGAACAGGCGGCTCGCCCAGACAACGGGCATGCCGTCCGCGAACAGGAAGTCGGCGGTGCGGTAAAGGCGTTGAAGATCGGGCTGCGTGTCGAGACGCACCACGTGATCGACGTTCGGCGTGACCGCCACACGCGCCCGGCCGTCGCGCTGCAAGGCGGCGGTGCAAAGCACGTCGAGCGCGGTGTCGAACGACACAGCTGCAATGTCGAGTCCGAACAAAGGAATGCTCGGCTTGAAGACACCCCGTGCGGACGCCTGCGGCTCCGCTGTTATGTAAGGCGTGCTCATGTTGTTTTTGTGACCCCGACGTGCGCACACGACGAGAGCCAGGCACGGCGCCCGTTGAACCGGCGTCGTGCCACCCCGTCATGCGACGAACGTTATGTTCTTTTCTGGTCTCCTGGCTTTTGCCAAGGCGTTTTGGACTTCAGACAGAATCTTACTGCTGTGTCGGTATGCCGGGTTACCCAACAGTGTTTTTTTGGAGACAAAAATCGGGATGCGTCTGAAATTTCTCTGGTTGCGCCGGCGGTTGCGCGTGTGCGATCGGCTACTCTCGCCGCGGCCCGTTTTTCCTTTACCGTTCATGACAGACGATGATCACCGACGCCCGTGAGATTCCCGCCGGCACGACGCTGCGCGCGGACCTGTGCATCGTGGGCGCCGGTCCCGCCGGCATCGCGCTCGCGCTCGCGCTGGAGGAGAGCGGGCTCGACGTGATCGTGCTGGAGAGCGGCGGCGATGCGCCCGAGCCCGCAACCCAGCAGCTGTACGCGGGTACGGTGGCGAATGCGGCGCTTCATCCGCCGCCGGAGCACTACCGCGTGCGCCGCTTCGGCGGCTCGACCACGCTGTGGGGCGGCCGCTGCATGCCGCTCGATGCGTTCGACTTCGAGGCGCGCGACTACGTCGCGCACAGCGGCTGGCCAATCGCGTTCGCCGATGTGCTGCGCCACTACCCGCAGGCCAACGCGCTGTGCGAAGCGGGCGAATTCGCCTATACCGCCGAAGGCGCGTTCGCCGCGCCGCTGCGCCCGATGATCGGCGGCTTCGCAAGCGACGTATTTTCGACGCACACGCTCGAGCGCTTCAGTTGCCCGACCGATTTCGGTCAGCGTTATCGGGCGCGCCTCGCGAAAGGCCGCGTGCGTGTCCTCCAGCATGCGAACCTGTGCCGCCTGCCGATGCTGGCGGGTTCGACGCGGCGTGCCGGCGCGGCCCAGGTGCGGGTACTGAACACGACGGACGCGCCGGACGCGACGGGAGGCGCGGCGTTCGAGGTGGCCGCGCGCGCCTACGTGCTTGCAACCGGCGGGCTCGAAGTGCCGCGCCTCTTGCTCAACAGCCCCGGGCCGAGCGGCCGGGGACTCGGCAATGCCCACGACGCGGTGGGCCGCTATTACATGAGCCATCTCGCGGGCACGATCGGCACGCTCGATCTCGCGGCGGCTCAGTCCGTGTGGCACGGCTACGAGGTGACGGAAGAGGGTATCTATTGCCGCCGCCGCCTCGCGCTGCGCCCGCAACAGCAAGCCGCGCTGCGCGCGGGCAACTTCATTGCGCGCCTGCATCATCCGCGCATTCCGGACGCCGGGCACGGCAACGGCATTCTTTCCGCGCTGTATCTCGCGCGCGGCATCGTGCCCTACGAATATGCGAAGCGTCTCTACGACGGCACGCCCGAGGGCTATGCGGGCTCCACGCTCGCGCACTTGAACAACGTTGTTGCGGACGCGCCGAACACGGCGCGTTTCCTGTGGCACTGGCTGCGGCGGCGCACGCTGGCCGTGCGCAAGTTCCCTTCGGTGATCGTGCGGCCCGCGAATCTGCGCTTCTCGCTCGACTTCCATGCGGAGCAGGAGCCCAATCCGGCGAGCCGCGTCACGCTGGGCGACGAAACCGATGCACTCGGCTTGCGCCGCATCCATGTGGACTGGCGCTATACGCAGCAGGACGTGGCGACCGTGAGCCGCGCGCTTGCCGCGCTCGCGCACGAGGTCGAGCGCGCGGGCGTTGGCCGATTCAGTTACGACCCCGCGCAGGTCGAAGCCGAAATGACGCGCTACGGCGCGTATGGCGGCCATCACATCGGCACGGCGCGCATGGGGCGCGACGCGCGCACGAGCGTGGTCGATGCCGACTGCCGGCTGCATGAAGCGGACAACGTCTATGTGACGGGCGCCGCCGTGTTCCCGACTTCGGGCCAGGCGAATCCGACCTTGACCATCGTCGCGCTCGCATTGCGGCTCGCCGAACACCTCAAGGGCGCCGCCGATCTCGGCGCGCTGCCCGTTCCCACTGCAAACCATTCCGAACCCGCGTGATGAAAGCCCGTATTCTTGTACTCGGCGCGACCGGCTTTGTCGGCCGCCATCTGGTGAAAGCGTTGAGCGGTACCGAATGGGCCGAGCCGGTTGCCGCCTCGCGCAGGGAAGGGAGCGGCCTGCGCCGTGTCGATGCCGCGGACCCCGCGTCGCTCGCCGCCGCGCTTGCCGGCGTGGACGGCGTGGTCAACTGCGTGGCGGGTGCGCCGGCGACGATCGTCGCGAATGCGCGCGCGCTGGCTGCCGCGCTGCAGGCACTCGGTGCGCCGCTGCCCGTGGTCCACTTCAGCTCGATGGCGGTGTACGGCGCCGCCGAGGGCCGTATCGACGAAGCAGCCGCGCTCGACGCCGTGAGCCCCTATGGCCATGCGAAGGTCGAGTCGGAGCGACTGCTCGCTTCGCTGCCCGCGCTCACGATATTGCGTCCGGGCTGCATCTACGGAGGCGGCAGCCCGCAATGGTCGGCGCGCATTGCGCAACTGCTGCGCGCACGGCGTCTGGGCGACCTCGGCGCCGCCGGCGACGGCTGCAGCAATCTCGTTCACATCGACGACGTCGTTCAGGCGGCGCTGGCCGCGCTGCGCACGCCGGCTTCGGGCGCTCAGACTTACAACCTGGCGATGGCCCAGGCGCCGCGCTGGAACGAGTACTTCGTCGCGTATGCGCGCGTTTTGGGGGCGACGCCGGTCGAGCGGATCGGCGCGCGGCGTCTTGCGCTCGAAACGAAGGTGTGGGCGCCTGCTCTGAAGATTGCCGGGATCGCGGGACGCAAACTGGGTGGCGTGAAAGTGCCGCCGCCGCTGCCGCCTTCGCTCGCGCGGCTGTGGCAACAGGACATCCGGCTCGACGCGCGCCGCGCGCAACAGGCTTTTGATATCAGGTGGATGCCGTGGCGCGTCGCGCTGCAGGCCGAAGCGTTTGTGCCGCCGGCGTCGCGGGCCGGCTGAACCCGTTGGGCTCACCCGCGTTGCGGTTCGCCGAAGTTTCGAGCTTCGGCTCGCCCGCTATCGTTCGGATTCCTGTTAATTAAATTCGCATGCCGTTTGGCACCGGGCTTCGACCGGTACAGGCGCGTTGCGAACGGAGATCGTGAGCTCGCGTCGCCAGGATATTAGTGGTGCCGGATCGCGGCGCGGCGGCTATTCAGTGGCGGCGTAGAAGGCGCGGATAGCGATCGGCAAATCAGCGAATTGAGGCCATAAAAAAGGCCTGTTCGCGACGCAGACGCGCGCGCGTGGCTCATAGAATTTGATCGTAGAACCACACACGCAGCGTCGGGCGACCGATACCTGTCGGATCGCTTCCCCACATCGGATTTCCGGTTAATTCAGCATGACACGGCTTGCACGGCACTACGTTCCAGAACAACCGCAGCACGTTATCTTGCAGGGGCTCACGGGGCCCGCTTTCCTCGACGAAGGAGACTACCTTTACTTCCTCGCCTGCCTCGCGGACGCCGCGCGCGTCGCCGATCTGGCAGTCCACGCGTGGGTGCTCATGCCCGACGCGGTGCAGTTCCTCGTCACGCCCTCATACGAGTCGAGCGTGGCCATGGCGATGCAGGCCGTTTGCCGTCGCTATGCCGAGACCTTCAACCGCCGCCACGGACGCCGCGGTGCGATGTGGCGTGGCGAGTACCGGGCAACCGTGATCGAACCCGACCGCTATTTTCTGCTCGCGAGCCAGGTCATCGATCATGCGCCGGTGCGCAACCGCCTCGTGTCCGAGCCGGGCAACTACCCGTGGTCGAGCTACCCGCACCACGTCGGCCTGCGTGTCGACAGGTTCATCAAGGATCATCCGCTCTACCGTGCGCTCGGCAATACGCCGTTCGAGCGCCACCAGTCCTACCGCGACCTGGGGGCACAGCCTCTCGACGAATCCGGGGTCGACAACCTCATGCAGGCGACGCTCGAAGGCTGGGTGCTCGGCAGCGCTGCCTATTGCGAGTGGGCGGCGCAGACCGCCAATCGACGGTTGATGCCGCTGCTGCTGCGCGACCGGCCGCCCAAGGTAAGCACGACCAGCGCCCTCGCCTGACGAGGGACGATGGGCTAGCCGCCGAGCGCGATGATCGCCATCGTCAGCACGATCCCGAGCAGCGTCATGGCGAAGCCCGCTTTCATCGCGCCCGCGCCGGTGTAGCGTCCGAGCGCGAAGCCGGCGGCGAAGAGCATCGCGAGCGTGAGTATGCGCGAGATGACGAGCGCCGCTACGTGATCCCTCACGAGGATGAAGGGCAGGGCAACCGGGAAAGTCGACACGACGACGAGCAGAAAAACGCCCAGTGCGCCAAGAAAGTCATCGCGCCTGAACTGCGCGCGAGGTGGCAGCGTAGGCGCCGCGGCGAGGCGCGCGCGAATCAGCTCGAGTTCGTCGTCGTCGACGAGCGGCTCCAGCGCCGTCGGCAACGCGCCGCGCAAGGCCCGCACTGCCGCGGTGCGGTCCGGTTCGCGCTTCACGGTCAGGGCGAGTGTCAGGCGCTGTCCGCGATCCGCGAGCGTGCGAACGAGATACATCACGGCGTCGGCGAGGCCCCAGGCGAGATTGCACCCGAGGGCGGCCAAAAACAGTTTGCGGCCGGCGTCCTCGCCCGCTGTGACCGCCTTGACCGCGCCGACGAAAGTCAACGCCATGAACAGGCCAAAGCACAGTTCGGTCACGCGCTCGACCGTATTGAGTACGGGCTCGCGCTTTTCGTCCGCGGTTTGCTGTGTCGGGGTAGTGGTGTTCATACGGCCTCGTGCAAGAGGAGATGAGTGGTCATTGCCGGCGCACGCCTACGTCGAACGTCTCACCGCTGCCTTACTGTGGGCTACTGCGCGAATTCGACGAATCCCATGTCGCGGAACGCTCGTCAATCGGACTTTGGTCCTACTGCTGCCAGGACAATCGTAGCGTCAGGATATGGGCCGATGGTCCTATAGAGAAAGCACGCGAGCCGTTGCACGATTCAGTTCTTGCAAACGGATTCGTCGCCGGCGCGGCGCCGTAACGAACCTGTCACATGCGTCTGCCAGTGTCTGAACAGATAGCGGCCACAGCCGGTTTTGCAGCCACACAAGTGATCGTCCGGCATATTCGTAAGCATTCCTTTCATTCAATCGAGTGAACGGACGTGGCCTTGGCCTCCCGTTCGCGGACCAGAAGGTGATGCCATGACTGACCTCGCCAATCAATATGCGCGTTGCCAGGAGATCGGCGGCAAGGTTGTCCGGCTCCTCGCCCGGCGATCGGAATTAGCGCAAACCCAGTTCAGTCAGCGCCTGGCGGATGCAGCCGGGCGGCTGGGCGAGGGCGGCAAACCCGCTTCGGCGAGGCCTGCATGGGCAACTGCGCTGGACCCCTGGGCCGGCTACCGCTACGCGGTGGATGTCGCCGAGCGTTCCGTGCTCTTCTGGGACACCTTGCGTCAGCGCGGAAACGGCTTCGTCGAGCAGGCGCGCGACGGCCTTCAACCCGTCCTCCATTTCGGCCACGAACTCGTTATCGACGGGCGAAAGCTGGCGCGGCCAGTCAACTACGCGCTCGTGCGCCTGCTGCCGCCCGACGGTGTGGTCATCGACGTTAGCAAGCGTCCTTATGTGATCATCGATCCGCGTGCGGGCCATGGTCCTGGCATCGGCGGTTTCAAGGACGATTCACAGGCCGGTGTCGCGCTGAAGGCTGGCCACAGCGTGTATTTCGTCATCTTCTTTCGCGATCCGGAGCCTGGCCAGACACTGCTCGATGTCTGCGCGGCAGAAGCGCAATTCGTCAAGAAAGTGTGCGAACTGCATCCCGACAGCCCGAAACCGGCGATCGTCGGCAACTGCCAGGGCGGCTGGGCCGCCATGATGCTCGCGAGTTCCGACCCGGACCATACGGGGCCGCTCGTCATCAACGGCGCCCCGATGTCCTACTGGAGCGGCGCGTGGAGCGAAGGCGAGGGCGACAACCCCATGCGCTACGCCGGCGGCATGCTGGGCGGTACCTGGCTCGCGTCGCTAACGGCGGATCTCGGCAACGGCAAGTTCGACGGCGCCCATCTCGTGCAGAACTTCGAGAACCTCAATCCTGCCAACAGCCTGTGGGACAAGTACTATCACCTGTTCGACAACGTCGATACCGAGCCGCCGCGCTTCCTCGACTTCGAGCGCTGGTGGGGCGGCTACTACCTGATGAACCGCGAGGAGATCGAGTGGATCACGCGCAACCTGTTCATCGGCAACAAGCTCTGGTCGGGCGAGGTTCGGGGTCCCGACGGGGCGGCGTTCGATCTGCGGGAAATCAAGTCGCCGATCATCCTGTTCGCGTCGCTCGGCGACAACATCACGCCGCCACAACAGGCGTTCAACTGGGTCGCCGACATTTACGGAAGCACGGAGGAGATCAAGACGCGCGGTCAGGTGATCGTAGGGCTCGTGCACCAGAGCATCGGCCATCTCGGCATTTTCGTTTCGGGCAAGGTGGCGAAGAAGGAGCACCAGCAGATCGCCTCCGTGCTCGAAGCGATCGAAGCCTTCCCGCCTGGTCTCTACGGCATGGAGATTGCCGAGCGGCGGGGCGAAGCAGGAAAACCGGAATACGACGTGTCGTTCCGCGAGTATCGGCTCGAAGATATTGCCGCGCGCCTGAACCGGTTCGGACGTAGCGATGAACAGCCATTCGAGGCCGTCAGGCGCGTATCGGAGTTGAACCAGCGCGCGTACGAGCTCTTCCTGCAGCCGTGGGTACGGGCCTGGTCGAACGAAACGACGGCGAACCTGCAGCGGCAGTTTCATCCGCTTCGCGCACAACGCTGGGCGCTGTCCGACATGAATCCGTGGCTTGCATGGCTTGGGCCGGCTGCCGAGGCGGTCAGGGCAAAGCGGCATGCCGAAGCCCATGAGGACACCCGGTTGCGGGCGTTTGAGCACTATGGCTCGGATATGATCAGTGCGTCGCTCGACTTCTATCGCGCGATGCGCGACGCCATGACGGAGAGCGCGTTCTTTTCTTTCTACGGAAACATGTATTCCGTCGAACACGGCGAAGAGCCGCAAGCCAGATCCGCAGCGGCGGCCGGAGACCATCGCGCCCTGCCCTACGTGAGGGACGCGTTGGCGTCGATGACCGAAGGCGGCTATACCGAGGCGCTGGCTCGCGCCGCCTGCCTGCTCGCGCGCCGGGACGAGCCGCTCCCGCTCGCGCGGCTTGCGCTGCGCAGCGAACTCGCGAAGGACTACGCCGCGTATTTGCCCCAGCTTCCGGGCGACCAGTGGAGGCGCGTGCGCGGCGAGCAGGAAATCATCGTGCGTTACGAGCCGGAACAGGCGCTCGCCACGCTCCCGCGTCTGCTGGAAGACCCGAAAGACCGGGAGAAGCTGCTCGATCTGGCAGAAAAGCTGCTGGCCGACCGGCGCGTGCAGGAAGCCGGGCCGACCGCCGCCCAGCTCGGCATGCTCGACAAGATTCGTTCGTCCCTGCCGCTCGAACGTGTGCGGGCGATAGGGTAAAGCCATGGCCGACGTCATCCTCGTTCTCAACGCCGGTTCGTCGAGCAAGGTCTCGGTCTGGGTGATACCGGCCAACGAAGAACTGATGATCGCCCGACGCACGCGTGAAGTGGCGGGCATTACGTGAGTCTGCCCGATTGCCAGGGAGAGGTCTGATGAGCCAGAGTGTTCAACATCCGGTGCTGAGCGGAAAGAAGGCGTTGGTGACGGGTATCGCCAACGGGCATTCGATCGCATACGGCTGCGCGAAGGCGTTCCATGAGGTGGGCGCCGATCTCGCGATCACCTATGCCGACGAGAAGGCAAGGCCATACGTGGAGCCGCTGGCGAAAGACCTCGAAGCGCCAATTTTCATGCCGTTCAACGTCTCGAAGCGCGAGGAACTGGAGGCGGTATTCGAGCGGATTGCGAGTGAATGGGGCGAGCTCGACATACTCGCGCATTCCGTCGCATGGGCGCCGAAGAGCGATCTGCAGGGCGGGCTGCTCAACTGCTCCGCCGAAGGTTTCGCAGCGGCCATGGACATCTCATGCCACTCATTCGTGCGGATGGCCCGGCTAGCCGCGCCGCTGATGAAGCATGGCGGCTCCATGTTCGCGATGAGCTACTATGGCGCGAACAAGGTAGTCCCAAACTACAACGTCATGGGTCCGGTCAAGGCGGCGCTGGAAGCGTGCGCACGCTATCTGGCGTACGAACTGGGTCCGCAGCAGATCCGCGTGCACGCGGTATCTCCCGGGCCGCTGAAGACACGCGCGGCATCCGGCTTGAGGGACTTCGACGTGCTGCTCACCCAGGCAGCGGAACGGGCACCGCTTGGCGAACTGGTCGACATCATGGACGTCGGCTTCACCTGCGCGTACCTCGCGACGCCCTACGCGCGGCGCCTCTCAGGCGAAACGCTTTACGTGGACGGCGGCGTTCACATCATGGCTTAGCCGCAGTCGCCGCAATTGATATATCGACAAAGATTCGGGCAACTTGAGGGAGAGACGGTCTCGGGATGGTTGCAATCGGCGCCGATCGACGACGAAGACGAGATCGTTCTGGTCGTCGCACTCGATGTTCGCTGGATCTCCGAGGATCAGGAAAGAGGATGGAGCCGCGTGGGTTGCGAGATGCACCTGCTGGATCAGCGCTCGATGGTGCGGCTGCAGGACCTTATCGCGAAGGCAGCGCCCTGGCCGGTCAAAACGTCACGCTCAGGCGCTAAAGTTTGTGTGCCGGCCGCCGAAAATCCCGGCATGGCGCACGAACAACCCAAACCACCGCAAAACGATGCGATCCGGGCAGAAGCCCGGGCGCTGGAAGACAGCGTCCGCGCGATCAGACGGGCGCAGGGAAAACGCAACCCTGAGGACTGTGTGCCGGGCAGCGCGGAATCCTCCGCGGTCATGGAAGCGTTCGTGCGCGATGTCGGACGCGTGCTTGCGCTCGATATGCTCGAGCGCGAAAAGGGCAAAGACATCGATTGATGCGACCGTTACGCTGAATCAAACGCACGCCGCTCACGCCTTCCGCGCTCCAGTGGAAGGCATCGGAATGTCCTCTCCACGGCATTTGACGTGAGCGCGCCGACGGTCCCTTTTGGGTTGCGGGCCGTCGGCGTTTCCGCTGTGCGTCTTGACTGCGATCAGAACGGGAGCATACCCGCCGCACCCTCGTTTCCATTGTCCGCTGCGGACTGTTTGGCTGGCTGGAACTGGAACGCACTGAACAGGTCGCCGATCGCCGGCGCGTTCGTCGGCACGTATGGGCTCGCGGGAAGCTGGACCGGATTGGGAAGGTTGTCGCGACTGCGCGACGTGATATGTCCCAGCGACCAGTTGCGTTCGATAAATTTCACAAGCGACACGTGATCCGAATAGTCGTGAACGACACGGCCGCCGCGCGAGTACGGCGACACGACGATGAGGGGAATGCGCGGCCCGTCGCCAAAGAAGTCCACGGGTTGAATGTAGCCGGAATCGTAGTAGCCGCCTCCCTCGTCGGTCGTGATGAAGATCGCAGTGGATGCCCACAACGCGGGGTTCGCCTGGACGGAATCGATGATCTTGTGCACGAAGCCTTCGTAAAGACCGAACTTCGAAGAGGACGGATGCCCGTCGAGTAATCCGCCGGGTTTCACGAACGACACCGCGGGTAGCGTGCCATTGGCGATATCGGAATACAGGTTAGGCGTGTCCTGAAGATGCGCGGCCACCAGCGTCGGATTGGTCATGATCGCCGTTTCATAGAGAAACGGATTGCAGATATTGCAGTAGACACTCGTTGAAGGGTGGGTCACGAATGTCTTCCAGCCTTCGCCGTAGTATTTCCATGAGATATTGTTCTCGAGGAGCGTATCGGCGATCGTGCGCACGGGCGAAGGTGGAATGGTGAAAGGACTCGTGTTGACGGTGCCGTCACCGTTGTAGCCGGGGTTGTAGTTGTTCAGCAGATAGTACGTGCTGGGCGCGCAGTTGGCATTGGGGTGATACGGCAGGCTGTCGAGATATTTTCGTATTGCGCCGACGCCAGGCTGCTTCGGATCCGAGCAGTTGCTATATGATCCGCCCGAGTAGCCGTCCTGCGCATACCAGTTGTTGGTGCCTGGCTGCGGCCGCGGGTTCTCGATCTCGTTCTGCGGGGGCGTCGCGGGATTGCCTTTGGCGTCCGTGTAATAGAGCGCATCGGCCGTTCCGATCATGATGCTGTTCGCGCCCGTGCCGCCCATCACCGGCTGGTGATAGTTGTCGCTGATCGTGTAATGACGCGCGAGATTCGTGAAATAGGGCATATCGCCGGTATTCACGTTATAGAAGCCGAGCGCGGTCGCGCCTTCGTTGGTCGACTGATCGGTGAAGTTGGCCGCTTGCGCTTTGCCATTCGATCCCGCGCCTGCCGACACTTCGACCCACGCAAACAGATCCATCTTGCAACCGCTCGGATTGTCGGGCGTCGCGTGCGCGATATTGCAGTCCGACTGCTGCCAGTTCTGGTAGAACCGATGCACCGGACTGTTCATGTACTGGTCGTAGTTCGGACCCACACGCGAGATCTGATAAGGGCCGCTCTGCAGGTTGTACAGGTTCGACCCAAAGCGCGTGTCAGGCACGTCGTTGGGGAGGCCCGTTGCGCCCGTCGTCAAATGAACGACATCGCCCGGTTCGAGGGCCTGGCCTTCGGCTGCCTGTGCAGCCGCCAGTGTGGCGAACGGCGGCGGATTTGCGTCGCTCGCAGCGGTCGGCGCCGAGCCTGTGTTCGGCGCCGGCAGCGTCGGGTACGGTTGCTTCGACGCCGGGCTCGCGTCGAACCGCGACGGATTCGTGGCCTTGGCCATGTATTGCTCGGCGAGCTTGAAGTTGGGTCCGGGTCCCCCGTCTGCCCTGATGATGCCTTTCGACAGGAGGTTCCATACGCTCTGGCCCGTGCGCGGCTGATAAGCGCCGAACACGTGATCGAACGTGCGGTTTTCGCCCACGATGATGATGACATGCTTGATCGGCGTTGCTGTGGCCGAAGAGGGATTCGCTGTGGACTGGCTATCGGCAGCGGAGCAGTAGAGTGCCGTAGCCGCTAGCGAAACGGCTGCAAGCATGGCGGGAACGGCAGGCCGTTGGTGTCTGGATTTCGATGTCTGGCGCATGTGTCTCTCCATTGAAGCATTGCGCTTCTTTGCATGACGGTGGGGCAACGATTGCGTCACTTCAAATCATTACGGCGTGTTACAGGCTGGAAAGCTAGACCTTCCTCATGACGTTCAGGGGGCGGCAGTAAGTCGGTTATATGCAAGTCACGTGACCGCGCCTACGAATCGCCTTCACAGAGCTTTCGATTGAGACAGGGCTTGGGCTGTGCCAGATGACAGGCGCCCCTGACGAGGCGGGGGCGTGACGTGGCGACGCGGGGAATGAGGGTCTTGCGCGGTTTCCGCGCTCGAGGGTCTTGCGTGTGTCCTGCTGCGCGACGCGTCGCCGAAAATGCGAGTATTTATTTATTCAGTCAAGCTAAACAAAAAACACGATGCCGACTATCGCAACGTTCACGACCGCAGGGCGCGGTTGAAATCCCGGCGAACTAGGCTTCCTCTTTCCCGTCTTGCACCGCGGTGCGTCCCGGCACGCGCCCGAGCACCCATCGCCCGAGTAACGCGAGTGGCAGCACGTCCAGCAGCCGGTGCGCCGCCCACGCCGCAAGCGCGCCGTTCACGGCAATGGCGAGCGATGCCGCCGCCGCGGCCCCGACGCTGCCGCCCTGCGGCGCGAGCATGGCGAGGCCAACGAGCAGCACGGCGACCGAGTAAAGATTGATTCGGTACAGCACGCGAGTGTGGGCGGTCATGCCCAGCAGTTCGGGCATGGCGGTAAAGCATGCCGCGGCGACCTGGCCGAGCGCGAGCACGCGCAGCGCGGCAGCGCCGCCGCCAAAGCCCGGCCCGAACAAGCGCAGCAAATGTTCGGGAAAGAGCAGCATGCACAGCGCGGCGGGCAACGCGAGGCACAGCACGAGGCCCGCCGCCTGGGCCGCGCTTTTGTCGAGTCCATGCCGGTCGTTGCGTGCGAAGAGGCTCGCGAACTTCGGCGCGGCCATGCCGGTCACGCCGCTGATCAGCAGATTGATGACGAGCGCGAGACGCCACGCCAGCGCGAAGAGCCCCGTCTCGCGCGAAGAGGCGACGATGCCGAGCACGATGGCGGGCGCCGAAGTGATCAACAGCTTCGTGAATTCCAGCGTGAAGAGCGGCAACCCCGCCTTGAGCAAGCGCGGCGGGCCGGCTGGCGCTTGTGTGCCGGCGCTTACGCCGGCAAGAAAACGCTTGAGCAGAAACGCGCCGGTCAGCGCGGCGAGCGTGAAGCTGGCGGCGATCAGCATGAGCGCGCTGGTGACGCTCATGCCGCGCGTCAAGCCGAGGGGGATGGCGACGGCGCAGAAGATCGCCGGCCAGAGCCAGGAATAGATCATCTGGCTGCAGCCCACGCGCTGGAGTCCGGCAAGCGCACCGGCGATTGCCACGCCAAGATTTTGCGGGATGAACGAGAGTGCGCCAAGCGCGAGCGGCCAGGCGAGTTCGGGCTTCTTCAGCACGTCGTGCGCGAAGGGGAACGCACACGCGCCGAGTGCGATCGACATGGCCGTGGAGGCGAGCAGCACCCGCCCCAACGCGCGGCGGATGGCCGGCCGCACGGCGCGCGCCTCGCCCGCCGCAAGGTCCATCGCAATCTGCCGCGTCAGCGCCTGGTCGATGCCGAGGCGGCCGAAGCCCGCGAGCGCCACCATCGTGCTGAACACGATATAAAAGTCGCCTGTCTGCACCACGCCCAGCATGGCTGCGATCAGCAGATGGAAACCGTAGCGGCTCGGGAGGTCGAGCAGACGAACGGCGAGGCTCACGAGCGAGCCCCGGATCATCGAGCCGCCGTTCTGGCGCGCTGGCATTCGCGCTTCGCCGGCTTCACTCATGCTGCGCCTGGGCACCGCGCAATACGAACAGCGTCACGCTCTGCGCAGGCAGGCTCGCGCGCAGCGTGCTGTCCTGGTAACGCGCATCGGGCAGGCGGAACAACTGGTTGTTCGCGAGCCGCCACGTTTCGGCCACGCCGCCCGCCGCGAAATGATCGAGCGTGACGGCGGCATCGGCGGGGCGGTCCAACTGCTTGTTGATGACCACGAGCGTCAGCGCGTGGTCGCGCTCGCGCAAGGCGGCGAATGCGGAAACGGTGTCCGGGTCGGGCGCGTTCGCGGCAATGCTGGTCGCGCCGAACGCCGCGCCGTTGCCGTCGTAGTTGCGATAGAGCTTGAATGCCTTGTACACCGGCATCGAAGGATCGAGCGTGCCCCAGCGCGTGGCGATATCCAGTCCCTCGCGGCCGAAAATGCCGAGCACGTCGGCCTGGGCTGTCGCGCCGTTCATCAGCGTGTCGCCACCCCAGTTGTACTCCGTGATGCCGATGGGCGTGCCCGGGTAGTAGTACGTATCGACCCAATGGCGCATCAGCGGGATCAGCGCCACGACGCTGTCGATCCAGGTGGGGTCCTTGTAGTTCGGGTCCCACAGGTCGCGCGTCGAGCGGTTGCGCATGAGCGCGACGGCCTGCGAGTTCGTCACGCCCGTTTCGGCGTATTCGCCGCCCTGCGGATAGAAGTGCAGGCTGAACACGTCGACCGGATGGCCCGCCGCTTTCCATTGCGCGAGCAGCCAGGGCACATACGGCATGCCCTGCGTTTCGCCTGTGCGGTCGGGCGTGTGATCGAGGCCGTGGTCCGCTGCGTATTGCTGGTCGAAGCCGCTGTAGAAATAGCCCTGCCAGCCCCATTCTTCCGGCGCGACGATCTGCGCGTGCGGGTCTGCCGCCTTCACGGCGCGCGAATAGGCGATCACCTTGTCGGCGATTTCGCTCGCATGCGCGCCGATGGGATGCACGTCGCGGTGAATGAGCTGCCAAAGGCTCGGCTCGTTGTCGAGCGCGTAGTAGCGCACGCCGCCCCCGCTTGCGCCGCCGAATTGCTTCACCAGGTCCGCTACGCGCGCCTGCTCGTTTTGCGGGTCGTCGGGCGTCGAGGCGTCGTTCGCGTCATTGCCGGTAATCGGCTTGCCGCCGGGCGCCACGCCGTTGCCGGCGTCGGCGTGGCCGTTTACGTCATGGTTCGGCTGCGGGCCGTATTTGGCGATCGAGAAGCTCGCGAGCGTCTCGCGCGCCGGCCCGAGTTTCGCCACGCGGCCGAGCATCGGAATGGTCACGATGGGCGTGGCGCCCGCCGCCTGGGTGAGCGCGACGAAGCGCTCGCCGAACTGGTCGTTGATGTCGGAGGGGTCGACGGCGAGGCTCTCGAAATACCAGTCCTTGCCCGCGTTACGTGCGTCGATGCGCCAGTTATAGGCCGAGGCGCTGTTGCCGCCCGAGCGGTTGACCGGCGCGCGCAAGTCTTGCAGGGCGGCTGTCGTGCCGAAGTTGATGCCGTAAATCAGCGGGCTGATGGGGTGCCGGCCGGCGGCGGCATCCACCGAAATGGCGACCGGCAAGGGCGTGCCCGAGGTCGCGTCGGTGCAGGCCGCGCCCGACATGAGCAGCGCGCCGAGCAGCAGGGTATGCAGGTTGGGGCGCTTGATACGCTTAAGGCGAGGCATGGTGAACCTGCAGATCGGCATGGCCGTCGTGTTGGCCGTCCAGTTCGCCCACGCGCCAGATATACGCGAAGATCGCGAGAATGACGGCGGTCTCGCCCGGCGTGAGGGTAGGCGGGTAAAAGAATGAAATGAGCAGGACGTAGACGAGATAGTCGAACAGCGCGCCGAGAAAATCATCGTCGACCTTCTTGCGCAGGCGCCGGTAGAACACGATGCCGCGCAGCTGGAAGAACAGGATGACGAGCGCGCCGATCAGGCCGTACTCGAATACGATGCCGAGCCACGTGATGTCGGCGAGGAAGAAAAAGTGATGGAAATAGTCGATCAGGTTGTCCTTGCTGGTCGAACTGATCGTGCCCACCCCGAAGAGCCAGCGCATCGGCTCGCTGCCGAGGAACTTCGTGGCGAGCAGGATGGTGATGCGGCGCGTGTCGAAGCCCGTGCTCGCGTCGGTACTGAACGTCGTGGCGAGGTAGCCCGCCGAGAACATGGCGACGAGCGCGACGGGCGCGGCGAGCAGCAGCAGAATGCGCGTGCGCATGCGCGACCAGGCGAAGGTGTTGATGACGAGCACGCTTATGATGCCGATGACCATGGCGCGCGTCTTGACGATCAGCAGCGTGACCGCGAACGCGACGAGCACGCCGAACAGATAGCCCGCATGCTTTTCGAAAAAGGCGCGCCGGTAGCAGAAAAACAGCAGGATGAGCGGGAAATACATCGACATGCGGATGCGATGGCCGCGGTTGTCGCTGCTGAAAAAGGGCGACTGGCCGATCACATACGACTCCTGGTACCAGTCGGAGGGCACCACGGCCCACAACACGATCAGCACCGCGAGGACGACGACGCCGAGCACCAGGAAGCCGCGCTCCAGCTCGCCGAGCGTGGGCTTGAGCGTGAGGAGCAGCGCGAGAAACGAGAAGAAGTACAGGATGGGCAGCAGCTTCACCTGCGCCGTGATGCCCGTGAAAAAGCCCTCGTGGAAATAGAATACGGCGGCGAAGCTCGGCACGAGCAGGAGCCACGCAAAGCTGATGAGGATCTGCCGCGTCATGGGAAAACGCGGTTCGCCGCCCAGACGCAGCACGGCGGGCAGCGAAATGACCGGCAGCGCTTTCGAGAGCGCCCAGAGCGGCACGAGCGTACTCAGGTAGTGGAAGGTCTGGCCAAAGAGCGGCAAGAGCGCCAGCAGCCACCACGTGACCTGCCACCTGGCGGGCTCGCTCGAAAAGACCGGGGCAAGCCCGGTGGTCGTGGTGGCGGTTTCCATCTCGTGTGATTCGCGTTCGATTCGCGGTTGATTCGTTGGCCTGGACGTGGAAAACCGTCGGGCGGCACGGGCTCGCTGAGCAGGCTCAGTAGGTCGTGGGGTTGTTCGAGATCGTGTAGTCGAAGCCGCGCTGGAACGGAATGACCTTGTCGATGTACTGATCGACCCACTGGTCGACTTCGGCGATCGAGGATTTCGGCACGAAGATCGTGTCGGTGGCCTGCAGAACGACGTCCTGCGTCGGGTCGCCGCGATGCGTAAGCGCGTCGAGGTCGATCGTGCGCAGCATCGGGCGGCCATCGGGGCTGCGGCGAATCAGTACGACTTCGTTGGTGCGCGCCGTGTCCAGCAAGCCCTGCGCGGCGGCGATGGCCTGCAGCACGCTCATGCCCGTGTGCAGCGCAATTTCGCCGGGGCGCGCGACCTGGCCGGCCACATAGACCTTGGCGGCCGACTGCACGATGGAGACCGAAGCGTGGGCGTTCTTCGCCATGCCGTTGGCGGCCAGCGCCTTGTTGATGGCGTCCCCGAGCTGGGCGACCGTGAGGCCCGCGGCCGGGATCGTGCCCGCGAACGGCATGGTGAGGCCGCCGTCAGGCGCGACCGAACCGCGGAAGTTCAGCTCGGCATTGAAGGGCATGACGACCGAAAGGTCGTCGCCGGGTTCGATGCGATAGACGCTGGGCGCAGTTTGCGACCAAGCCGCGAATTGCGCGCGTTGCTGGAATTGCGGCTCCACCCAGGTCTGGGTGCAGGCGGTAAGCGTCAGCAGCCCGAGGACGCAGGCTGGTCGGAGTATGTTCATCGGGCGCGTGGGTGAAGCGGTGGCTTGCGGTTCCTGATCTCTTGTCAAGTAACGGCAGGAATTGCCGTTAATGAAGGGTGGAACTCACACGATTTTTTCGCAGTTGTTAGCCCAGTTGTCAGTTTTACGCGACATTCTGGATGTTTTCTTACGTATTATATGCGCCGTCGAAACTTCTCTGTTGGCCGGGAACCGCACCTGTATGGTTATTACTACTAGAACACGACCTGAAAGGAAGGCGGCTGTTGTCGAACTGACGGTCCGGGATTATCTCAACACCTTTTTCTATTATCGCAAGATTGCCACAGCGGTATTTCTTTCCGTTGTGGCGATCGGCGTGGCAGTCGCGCTTCTTGTGCCCATGCCTTACCGGGCGCAGTCCACGCTGCTCGTCCTCCTTGCAGGATATTACGACCAGTCGAACAACCCGAATGGCGGCGCCGCGATGCAGCCCGCCATCGGCCAGCTCGATGGCGTCGAAGCGCAAATCCTCAGCAGCCCGGAACTGCATCGCGACGTGGTGATCGCGAAACTGGGGCCGAACGCGAGCGAACACGACATCGACAGCCATTTGCAGGAATTCGAGCATCGGCTGCATATCGAGCAGAACGATCTTGCGAGCACCATCAGCCTCACGTACTACGATGCCGATCCCAAGGAAGCGGCCGATGCGCTTTCGCGTCTGCTCGACACGTACTTCCGCCGGCGCGCGACGATTTTCACGTCGGGCCGCGTCGATTTCCTGACCGGTCAGCGCGATGAAGTCGCAAGGCAACTGAAAAAAGCCGATGCCGACTTGCTCGCGTTCCAGAAGTCGCACGGCATCGTCAATATCGACGACCAGACCTCGCGCGCCGTGCTGCTCGAAAGCCAGCTCGTCCAGCAAAAGCTCGAAAACGACACGTCGCTCGCGCAGCACCGCGGCGAACTGAAGTCGGAACAGACGTCGTCGAAGGGGGTGAAGGCCACGATTCCGATCTTCACCGACGACTCCGAAGCCGCTCACGCGCTCGACACGATGCAACTTTCGCTGATGCAGCTCGAAGCGCGCCGCGCCGATTTCGCCTCGCGCTACATGGATACCTCGCCGTTCGTGCAGCAACTCGATCAGCAGATTGCCGATATGCACGCGAGCATCGCGCGGCGCAAGGCGCAAATGGCCACGGCCACGCGCTACGGCCACAACGACTACTACGACGTGGTGCAAGGACGGCTGGCGGCGCTCAATGCGAGCATCGCGGGCGAAACCGCGCGCCAGCAGGCGCTCGAAGCGCAGATCAAGGACACCCGCGCGACGCTGCGGGGCCTGAGCGATATCTCCAGCCAGATGCGCCAGCTGCAGGCAACGCGCGACATCCTGGCCGACAGCTTCAAGGACCGTTCGCGCCAGGTCGAGCTCGCGAAGATCCAGCAGGGGCAGGTGAGCCAGGTGAACAGCACGAACGTGCGCGTGATCCAGGCACCGTTCCCGCCTTCGCAGCGCAGCGTGTCGGCCAGCCTCATCATTGCGGCGAGCGTGGCGGCGGGTCTCCTGATATCGATGCTCGTCGTGCTCGTCATGGCGAGCCTGCGCGAGACCTTCCTGAGTCCGGAGCAGGCGGAGCGCTCGCTGCTGCTGCCGGTGCTGAATGCGCCAGTGATGCTCGGCGGCGGGGCGCGCCGGCCCGGGGCGCCAGCCGATGCAGCCAAGGCGGCCAGCCGGCCCGCGCATTTGGCGTATGGCCGCATGATCGCGGCCATCAACGCGAGCACGGACTCACCGGCCAAGGTGGTCATGGCGCTCTCGTTCGGCAAGAACGACGGGCTGCTCTCGGTGATTCGCGGCCTCGCCGTCGAACTGGAGCACCGCACGACCAAGCCGGTGCTCATTCTCGACATGGCGTCCGGTGCCGACGCGCCGCTTTATGGCCCGCCGAACGCGCAGGGCCTGCTGACGTGGTCGGGGCACGGCGGACAAAGCCGCGCCGCGAGCGCCGCGCCTACGGAGAACGCGGCTTCGAGCGGCCTCGTGTTCGAGAGCGTCGAGCGGCACAACATCGTCGTCGCGCGGCCGGAAAGCGGCACGTTCCCGGCTTCGTGGCAGCAGACCACGACCCTGTTCGACACGCTGCGCGAAGCGCACGACTACATCGTCGTGCATGCGCCGCCCGCCAGCCAGTCGTTCGCCGGCATTGAAAACGCCGCGCTGGCCGACGCAACGATCATGGCGGTGCGCGCAGAGGTTTCGCGCAAGCCCGTGGTGCTGGGCCTGAAAACGCAGCTGCTCGACGCGGGCGGCAGGCTGATCGGCATTGCGCTCACACATCGGCGCGGCTACATCCCGAACTTTATTTATCGATTCTTCTAATATTCGGGACCCTGACTGCCATGCACCAGATCAGCGCCATCCTGCCGGTGAAAACGCGGGGACGGCATTACGCCGACAATATCGGCCGTTGCGACATCCTCTTCTCGTCGCTGCGTCACTTCACGACGCCCAGAACGTTTCACCGTTTCGTGATCGTCGTGCCGCACGACGAACTCGAAGAGGTCAAAGGCTACGCGAAGGCGTGGTCCGACTTCCCCATCGAAGTGATCGACGAATCGCTGTACATGGGCATTTTTGCGGAGTTCTCACAGCGTCACCAGATCCGCAACTGGCACCGGCAGCAGATCATCAAGCTGAATGCGCCCGAATGGATCGAAACCGAGTATTTTCTCGTGCTCGACCCCGACTGCTTCGCCACGCATCCCTTCAGCGCGGATGCGCTGATTCTCGACGGCCGGGCGCTCACGCATGTTCAGCCGCGTACGGTCGAGCCGTATTACTGGGAGGCTTCGGCGAAGCTGCTGAATCTCGATCCGCAACTCACGCGCGACGGCATCTGGTGGACGCCGGCCATCTTGTCGCGCACGCTGTGCCTGAGCCTGCAACAGCGCCTCGCGGCGCTGCATGGCACCGACTGGCGCCGCGTGCTGCTCGCCAACTACGCGCTCGACTGGACCGAATACACGCTTTACTGGCTCAACGCGGAGAACGTTGGGTTGCTGGAGCAGTATCATACGGGCCCGAAACCGGGCCAGCGCGCGCTGCACGCCGACGAAAGCGTATGGTTCGCGGACAAGATGGAAGGCTGGAGCGAGGGCCGTCATCTCGCACCGGAAAGCGATGGCATGTTCGCCGTGGTCCAGAGCAACACGCACATCTCCCCGCAGCGCGTGGTGGAAAAGCTTTCGCCGTATTTCCCGGTCGCGCTGCAGCGTTACGAGCGCCATATCGACCCCGCGCTCAAGGGCGCCGAGCTTTATTCGGCCGTGGCGCGCCGCGGGCTCAAGCTGTTGAACAAGCTGCGCGGCTAAACGGCCGTTGCACCTGCCGGGAATCTGAAGCGACGCCGGGCGCTTCGGTCATCGCCCCGGTTGCAGCTGGCCCCAGCTCACGAGGATGGCCTGAATGCTGCGCGCATAGGCATCGCGCTCGCGAGGCGACTCTGAGTGATACGCGCCAATGGCGCGCCACGTGTTGCCGTATCGCACCATCTTTTGCTTGAGCAGCCAGGCGGCCACGAAAATATTCACGCACGGGTCCGTGAGGGCGCCGTGCGGAATGCCCTCGCGCGAAAGCTCCGAAAAGTGGATCGAGTTGATCTGCGCTTGCCCGACGTCGATCGAGCCGTTCGCATTGTGATTGACGGCCGCCGCGTCGCCTTTCGATTCACGCCACGCCACGGCGCGCAACACGAGCGGATTCACGCCCTGGTAGGCGCCGGCCTTTTCGAAGCATTCGTCAGCGCCCGGCGCGGCATGCGCGGCCGTCGCGCCGAGCGCCGCGAGGCCCACGAGCGCGACCCACGCGGCGATGACTCGCGATCGTAACTGGCGCACGGCGTTGGTCTTGCGTTGCATGGGTCGAAGCTCCGGGTTGGGCGTCAATGCGCGACGTCACTGCGCGAGAGCGGAATCGAGTTGCTGCTCGATGTCCTTGAGATAGGCGCGCGAAGCGTCGGAGACGACGAGGCGCGGCGTGGGCATGGCACAGTGGCAGTCGCGCTGACATACCTTCTTCCTGTGCGAGGTCGAATGCGGCGCGGGAAGCTCATCGTCGTCGCCCGCGGCGGGCGGCAGCATGGCGAGCGAGGGTAGCGGCGGGTAGACCTTGTCGGCGGCGGGTGCGGCGGCAGCGGCAACGACGGTGCCAGTGGCAGGTGCGCTGGCGGCGGGTTGGCCCGCCCAGGCGGCGCAACAAAAGCCGAACGCGGCGGCGAAAACGATCGGACGCATCGTGTCAGCTCCCCGCATGCAACGGCTCGATCGAGACGCTGTACGTCTGGTTCGCGCCAGCCGTCAGGTTTTCGAGCGCGGGCTTGGGCCCTTGCGCGGGCACGCCCCGCCAGATGGCCTGATTGATGTACTTGAAGTCCTGGCCAAGCGCCGTCACGCGGATCACGGTGGGTTGCTTCTGCGCGGCGGCGAGCGCGCCCGCCTTGGCGAGCACCGCGCTCAGCTGCGGGTCGTGCGCGCCCAGCGCATCGGCGGGAATGTCGAACTTCATGATGACGTTCGACACGGCGGGTTTCCCGGTTTGTGCCGTGGCGGGCGGCTGCAGTTGCGCGCAGCCTGTCACAACCATTACGGCAAGTAAAAGCCAAACGCGCGTCACGGCCGGGTCTCCAAAAATTCGTGGCGATGTACGCGTTGTCGGCCTCGCGCGCACGGACTTGATACCCGGGCGGCAAACGTTTGCCAAAAAGAAAGACTTCGCTCGTGCAATGCCGCTTCCCGGAAGGGCGCTCGCACGCGATGGCGGGTTCGGGCAGAGAACTGCTTCCCCAATCCGGCGGGGAAATGCGCCGCGCATGCGGCGCGCAGCACCCGCATAAGTGTGAAGAATGATGAGCGGCGGCGCGGCACCGGCCCGGGTGCCGCGCGCCGGCGCGCTTTAATTGAGCTTGCCGAGAACCGCCGTGAACTCGTCCTTGCTCAAGGCGCGCAGCGTTTGCGTGCGGATATTGCCGAGCGACCCGAGCGCGAGGCCGAAGGCCATGAAGCTTTGCTCGTCGGGCGCGTCGATGACCGTGACGATGTCGTATTTCCCGAGCGTCCAGTAGATCTGCTTCATTTCGCAGCCGAACGTTTTGGCGAGTTCCGCGGCCTGCCCGGCCCGCTGCGCGCTGTTCCTGACAGCGCGGATACCCTGGTCGGTGAACTGCGCAAGCACCACATAAGTCGACATGACGATTCTCCTTACGATGACGTCGAAACGCGGATTACTGCCCTCCCTCGGCCGGCCCTTCTGGCCGGATGTTCTGGTTGTGGCGGAAAAGATTGTGCGGGTCGTAACGCGTCTTGACAGCGACGAGGCGGCTCATGTTCGGACCATAGGCGGCCTCGACGCGCGTGCGTTCGTCGTCGGTGAGGAAGTTCACGTAGACGCTGCCGAGCGCATACGGCGCGGAAGCTTCGAAGAAGCCGCGTGCCCAGGCGACGCAGCGGGCGTCGTCGGCGGGATCGGTCCAGCGGCCGTGCACGTTCATGACGTAGAGCGCGTCGCGACTCGGGTAGGCCATCGCATCGGACGCGACGCGCTGCGTCGCGCCGCCGATCTGCCCGAAGAATATTTCGCACTCGGGCGAGGGCAGCGTGGCGATGGCATCGATCAGCGTGTCGATGAGACCGTCGGGCAACGCGGCGAGATTGTGCGATTTCCAGTAGTTGCGCGCGCCCGGCGTGAGCAGCGGATCGAACGCCTGCTGCCACGCGGCGTAGGGCATCGGCCCGAGATGTTCGCCACAAGGCTTGCCGAAACGCCGCACCGCGTCCACCGCGTTCGGCCCGTTTTCCGGCGGCCCCGAATAGCAGATCGCGAACACGATGACCGGCTTGCCGTGAACCTCGGGCGGCAGGAAAGGCAGCGGCGGTGCGAGACGGGACACGCTCCACACGGTCAGGTCTTCGGGCATCGCGTCGACCGCCTCGCGGTAGTGCGTGAGCGCTTCTTTCGCGGCGTCGAACGGCAGCACGACCAGCCCGCCGTAGATCTCGGGGCCGACGGGGTGAAGCGAGAACTCGAACATCGTCACCACGCCGAAGTTGCCGCCGCCGCCGCGAAGCGCCCAGAAGAGGTCGGCGTTTTCTTCCGCGCTCGCGCGCAGCAGATTGCCGTCGGCGGTCACGACGTCGGCGGCGACGAGGTTGTCGACCGACATGCCGAAGCGCCGGCTCAGCCAGCCGAAGCCGCCGCCCAGCGTGAGACCGGCCACGCCCGTAGTCGAATTGATGCCGAGCGGCGTGGCGAGGCCGAACGCCTGCGCTTCATGGTCGAAGTCGTGCAGCGTGGCGCCTGGCTCCACATACGCGCGGCGCGTGGCAGGCTCGACTCTGACCGACTTCATCGGCGAGAGATCGATGACGATGCCGCCGTCGCACAGCGCGCTGCCCGCGATATTGTGTCCGCCGCCGCGCACGGCGAGCGGCAGCCCGGATTCACGCGCGAGCGCCACGGTCTGGCGCACGTCGGCGCAACCGCGGCAGCGCACGATGAGCGCGGGGCGGCGCTCGATCATCGCGTTCCAGATTTGCCGGGCTTCTTCGTAGGCGGCGTCGCCAGGTTGCAGGGCAACGCCTCGCAGCGCGCTTTTTAGTGTGGCGATGGATTCGCTCGACAGGCTGGACATGGCACACCTCTCAATTCAACGGATCGGACAAGCGCGCGCCAATGGCAGGGCGTGCGTTTTCATGGACTGAACGGAACTGCAGGCGACCGCTTCGATGGTCGAATCAATGCGGCTTACGCACGCGCGTGACGCGGCGTGCGTCCGGTCGGGAAAGCGGGAAGGAAGGGCTTTCGCAAAGGGCGGCGTGGGGCCGCCTGTGGCCGGACCGCGAGGGACCGGGCGGCGAGCGCGTCGTGACAGTCTGGATCGTTACCCAGGCAGCCACTGGGCCTCGCCGATTCATTAGATAACCTAAATTACGCAGCCTGATAAAAAAGCGTGCAATTAATTCAGATTATTGTCGCGTCTGGATTCGCTTTAATAGTTTAGCAAGCGCAATGCAGGGATTCTATAATTTTCACGCGCTATCCGGCCGGGTAAGTGCCGCTTCCTACTGGCATTGGCGGTAGGAATCGTACGCTTTACGTTGTAATATCGACGCATTCCAGCCCCGCACTGCCCCTCATGACCGACGTCGCCCCCGACGAAGTACGCCTCGCCGCCGAGATCGAACGCCTCAAGGCCGAGTTTCCCAAAACACGCGAGCTGTATCGCGAAGTGTGCGCGCTGATGTTCTTCCGTTACGGCATCACGCCCACGGCCAACCGGCTCTATCAGCTCGTGCGCCGCGGCAGCATGAGCACGCCTACGGCAGTGCTTTCGGAGTTTTGGGCCACGCTGCGCGAGAAGAGCCGCGTGCGTATCGAGCACGCCGATCTGCCCGAGGAACTGCGGGGGGCCGCCGGCGAACTCATCGGCGCGCTCTGGACGCGCGCCACGGCGGCCGCGCAGGCGTCGCTCGAAGCGCTGCGGCGGGAAGTGGAGGACGCACGCCGCGCCGCGGAAGGCGTAACGGCCGCCGTGCGCGCGGACCTGGCGCACACGGAGGTGGCGCTCGAACAGCGCACCGCCGCGCTGCTCACGGCGCAGGTGCGCATCCAGGAACTGGAACAGGCGCAAGCCGCCGCGGCCGCCACGCGCGGCGCACTCGAAGCGGAACTGGCGCGCGAGCGCGAAGCGGGCGGCGAACGCGACACGGCGCTCACCCAGGCGCGCGCCGACTTCGCGGCCGAACGCGACAGGCTGCGCGCAAGCGCCGAACTCGCGGAAACACGCTGGCAGGCGGCGGAGAAGCGCGCCCAGCTCGAAATCGAGCGCGAGCGCACGGCCAACGCGCGGTTGCAGCGCGACGCCGAAACCGCCACGCAGCGCGCGGCGCGCACCGAAGAAAGCGCGCGCGCCGAAATTCAGGCATTGCAGGCGCAACTGGGCGATTTACGCCACCAGGTGGGCATGCTCGAGGGCCGGCTCGACGCGCTGCGTTCAACCCGCGAAGCTCACGTGCGCGAGCGGGAGACGCGCGCCGCCACAGCCGCCGCGAAGCCGTTGCGAGCGGCGCGCAAGACGGGGCAAAAGGCATGAGGGCGTGAGGGTGTAAAGGCGTGGATCAAGCGGTGATTCCTTCGACCTCCTGACTGAACCGCGGTGATGCGCTGCGTGTCACTCGTCGCGCACGCGCACCGGCAGTTCGGTTTTATACTCCACGCGGCGCAGCGCCACGGAAGTATGAATGTCACGCACGCCCTCGATCTTGGTGAGGCGCGTCATGACGAAACGCTCGATGCCCGCGATATCGCTCGCCACCACGCGCAGCATGTAGTCGAACGCGCCCGTCATCAAATAACACTCCATCACTTCGTCGCAGTTCGAGATCGCGCGCTCGAACGCGGCTAGCCGTGTCTCGTTCTTCTTCTCGATCGCTACCGACACATACGCGTTGACAGGAAAGCCAGCCTTCTCCTGGTCGAGCAACGTAACGTACTGCGTGATGACGCCACGCTCTTCGAGCATGCGGATGCGCCGGTAGAACGGCGAGAGCGAAAGCCCGAGCGATTCCGCGAGGTCGGCGGACTTCACGTGAGCGTCGCGCTGCAGGGCGTGCAGGATGGCCACATCCACGCGGTCGAATTTCATTGGCCAGGTTTCCCTGAGAAAGGTGAATTTAGGGCGAGTGTTGCTAATTTACGAGTATTCCGTGGCTCAGTTTGGCACGAATCGCCGCTATTGGCTACCTAGAATCCGCTAATACCCACAAGCCGAACAGCGGAGACAACCATGAACATGCGAGCCGTCGAGACCGACCGCCAGATCGATACGGACTATCGCCTCGAAGACCGTTACCTGCGCGAGGACGGCGCGGTCTTTCTCACCGGCACCCAGGCGCTCGTGCGCATCCTGATCGAACAGGCGCGCGCGGACCGGCTTGCCGGGCTGAAAACGGCAGGTCTCGTTTCCGGCTATCGCGGCTCGCCGCTCGGCGGATTCGATCAGGAACTGTGGCGCCAGAAGGCGCTGCTCGCGGACTTCGACGTGCGCTTCGAGCCGGGTCTGAACGAAGACCTTGGCGCGACCATGCTGTGGGGCGCCCAGCAACTCGACGCGTTTCACGGCAAGCGTGTGGAAGGCGTGTACTCGATGTGGTACGGCAAGGGGCCGGGCGTGGACCGTACCGGCGACGTCTTTCGCAATGCCAACATGCTCGGCACCGCACGGCACGGCGGCGTGCTGGCGGTGGCAGGCGACGACCACGCGGCGCAGTCGTCGATGTTTCCGCACCAGACGGACCACGTCTTCGAAGGTGCGATGATGCCGATTCTCTTTCCGGCCACGGTTGCGGAGTACATCGAGTACGGGCTCACGGGCTATGCGCTTTCGCGTTTCAGCGGGCTGTGGGTCGGTTTCAAGGCGATTACGGAGACCGTGGAAAGCGGCCGCTCGATGTCCGTGGGCCGCGGCCCGCTGTTGCGTTTGCCCGAGGACATCGCGGTGCCGGCGCAGCGCGGCTTCAATTACGACCCGCAATTGCGCTGGCCCGCGGAGCGCGCCGAGCTGGAGCGCCGCGTGCTCGAAGAACGCCTGCCCGCCGCGCTCGCCTTCATGCGCGCCAATCCGCTCGACCGCGCGTTGCTGCGCCCCGCGCAGGCGCGCGTGGGCATCGTCACGGTGGGCAAGGCGCATGCGGACGTGCTGGCCGCGTTCGAGGCGCTGGGGCTCACGTCCGGGCGCCTCGAACAACTCGGCATCGGGCTCTATAAGGTTGGCATGATCTGGCCGCTCGAAACGGAAGGGCTCAAGGCGTTTGCGCGCGGCATGCAGGCGCTTTTCGTCGTGGAGGAGAAGCGCTCGTTCGTGGAGCGGCAGATCAAGGAGGCGCTTTTCAATGTGCGCGCCGACGAGCGGCCCTCCGTGCACGGCAAGACGCTTGGCGAGCGCGAGCCGCTGCTTCCCGCCGCCATGGAGTTCGCACCCGAGCAGCTTGCGCACGCGCTGCAACGGTTTTTCCGGCACGTCGAGATCGATGTGCCACCTGTCGCCGCGGGCGCAACCTATGCGCGTTTGGGCGCGCCGCGCGT
Organism: Paraburkholderia silvatlantica; assembly: GCF_003096715.1. GTDB lineage: Bacteria > Pseudomonadota > Gammaproteobacteria > Burkholderiales > Burkholderiaceae > Paraburkholderia > Paraburkholderia silvatlantica. The sequence continues at coordinate 10,398 of NZ_QEOL01000022.1, read as the reverse complement.
GATCGCGCTCGCCCAGGTGCCGCAGGGCGAACCGCTCACCCGCAAGCCGTTCTTTTGCGCGGGCTGCCCGCACAATACGTCGACGCGTCTGCCCGAAGGCTCGCATGCCGCGGCCGGCATCGGCTGCCACATCATGGCGCTCGGCGAGGCGGGCAACACGGCGACGTTTTGCCAGATGGGCGGCGAAGGCGTGCAGTGGGTCGGCATGTCGACCTTTACGGAGATGCCGCATCTGTTCGTGAATCTCGGTGACGGCACCTACCAGCACTCGGGCAGCCTGGCGATCCGCCAGGCCGTGGCCGCGCGCGCGAACGTCACCTACAAGATCCTTTTCAACGACGCGGTGGCGATGACCGGTGGGCAGCCAGCCGAGGGCGGCCTCACCGTGCATCGCGTCGTGGCACAGGTGCAGGCCGAAGGCGTGAACGAAGTCGCCGTGGTGACCGATCGCCCCGAGCAGTACAAGGGCTCGCAGGTGTTGCCGGCGGGCGTGACGCTCCTGCACCGCGACGCGCTCGACGCGCTGCAACGCCGCTTGCGCGAGCAGAAGGGCGTTTCGGTGATCGTCTACGACCAGACCTGCGCCGCCGAAAAGCGCCGCCGCCGCAAGCGCGGCAAGCTGATCGATCCGCCCGCGCGTGTGGTCATCAATCCGGCCGTGTGCGAAGGTTGCGGCGACTGTTCCGTGCAGTCGAACTGCATCGCGATCGAGCCGCTCGAAACGGAGCTGGGCCGCAAGCGGGCCATCAATCAATCGAGCTGCAACAAGGACACCTCGTGCGTGAAGGGCTTTTGCCCGAGCTTCGTGACGGTGGAGGGCATGGAGCCGAAGCGCCCGGACGCCGCCCGCATTCAGCGCATCGAAGCCGAACTGCGCGCCACGCTCGCGCCGCCCGCGCGCGTGCCGCAGGCGCTGGAGCACCATTTGCGCATGGTCGTGACCGGTGTGGGTGGCACGGGCGTCGTGACGATCGGCGCGATCCTCGCCATGGCCGCGCACCTCGAAGGGCGCGGCGCCTCGACACTCGACTTCACCGGCCTCGCGCAAAAGAACGGCGCGGTGTTGAGCCACGTGCAGATCGCGCAGAGCCGCGGGCTCATCACCACTTCGCGCATCGGTGCACATGCGGCCAACGTGCTGCTGGGCTGTGACGCCGTGGTGGCGGCATCGTCGGGCGCGCTCTCGCGCCTGCCGGCCAGCGGCGCGCGCGCGATCGTGAACGAGCGTATCAACGCGACCGCCGACTTCGTGCGCGACGGCGATCTGCCCGTGAGCAAGGCGGTCCATCAGGCGGCGATAGAGCGCGCGATGGGTGCGGATGGCGCGGTGTTCTGGGACTGCACGGCGGCTGCGGAAGCGATTTTCGGCGACGCCATCGCCGCGAACATGATGATGGTGGGCTACGCGTATCAGTCGGGCCTCGTCCCGCTTTCCGAAGCATCGATCCTGCGCGCAATCGGGCTCAATGGCGCGGCCGTGACGATGAACGAACGCGCGTTCCTCTGGGGACGTTTGATCGCACAGGACGCTCGCGCGCTCGAACGCGTGACGGGAGTGGACGCTGCGGCCGCGAACGCGCCGTTCGATCTCGCGCGCTTCGTGGCCGAGCGCGAGCGCGATCTCGCGCAATACCAGAACGCCGCGTATGCGAAGCGCTATCGCGCGCTGGTCGATGCCGTCGCACAGGCAGAGCGCGGGATCGAAGGGGCGAGCGGTGAGCTTGCGCAAGCGGCAGCGCGTCATTACTTCAAGGTGCTTGCCTATAAGGACGAGTACGAGGTTGCGCGTCTGCACACCGATGGCGGCTTCGGCGCGTACCTGTCCGGTCTGTTCGACGGCACGACGGGCAAGAAGACGTTCCACATGGCGCCGCCGCTCCTCACCCGCCGCGATGCGCAAACGGGGCGCCGCAACAAGATCGCACTGCGCGGCGTGTGGGCCGAGCCGCTGCTGCGCGTGCTCAAGCACGGCAAGGCGCTGCGCGGCACGCGGTTCGATCCGTTCGCACGGCAGCGCGACCGCGTGATCGAGCGCGCGATGATCGGCGAATTCGAAGACGACGTGCGCGTCGTGCTCGGCAAGCTGACGCCGCAGACGCTGGCGGCGGCCGTCGGTCTGCTTGGCGTGCCGGGTGTGGTGCGAGGCTTCGGTATCGTCAAGGAGCGCAATTACGAGCGTTCGCGCAGCTTGCGCGAGCGGTATCGAGCGGAACTCGCGGGCAAGATCGTTTGAAAGATCGTTTGAAAGATCGGATAACTAATAGATACTACCTGAGGAGACTCCAATGATTGTGCAGGACAAGACGTTTTTCATCACGGGCGGCGGTTCTGGACTCGGGGCGGCAGTGGGCCGTCATCTGCTCGGACGCGGCGCGAATGTCGTGTTCGGCGATATCGACGTAGCCCGTGCGCGTGACGAGGCGGCGCCCGGCGGCGAGCATGCACTCGCCGTCGAGGTGGATGTGACGCTGGCAGCGAGCGTCGAGGCGGCGATTGCGCTTGTCACGCAGCGCTTCGGCGCGCTGCATGGCGTGGTCAACTGCGCGGGGATCGCGCCGGCGCAGCGCATCGTCGGAAAAGAAGGGGCGCATTCGCTCGATCTGTTCGCGAAGGTCGTGAGTGTCAACCTCATCGGCACCTTCAACGTGATGCGCCTCGCCGCCGTGGCGATCGCGAACAATACGCCCGAGGCCGGCGGCGAGCGCGGCGTGATCGTCAATACGGCATCGGTCGCCGCGTACGATGGCCAGATCGGGCAGTCGGCCTATGCGGCTTCCAAGGGAGGCGTCGTTTCGCTTACCCTGCCGGCCGCGCGCGAACTGGCGCGCAACGGTATTCGCGTAGTGACTGTCGCGCCCGGCATCTTCGAAACGCCGATGCTGCTCGCCATGCCCACCGAAGTGCAGCAGGCGCTGGGCGCGGGCGTGCCGTTTCCCCAGCGTCTTGGCCAGCCCGCGGAGTTCGCGGCGCTCGTCGAGCATATCGTCGGCAACCGCTATCTGAACGGCGAGGTGATCCGGCTCGACGGCGCGCTGCGCATGGCGCCGCGCTGATACCCGTTTCGTGTGAGATCGACCGCCGCGGGGACGTCGAGGACCGCGTATCGTAGAATCGGAACTGTCGACTCTCGATATTCGAAAAGCACATGGCCAAAGACGTGACCTTGCGGCAGTTCCGCTACTTCGTGGCGGCGGCGCAGAACGGGCAGTTTTCGATGGCGGCGGCAGCCGAGCATGTCTCGCAGTCGGCGATCACCAATGCGGTGCTCGCGCTCGAGGAGGCGCTCGGCACACGGCTTTTCGTGCGCTTGCCCCAGGGCGTGGAACTGACGCCCGACGGGCAGGACTTCCTCAATCACGCGCACCACGTGCTGGAGTCGGTGCGCGACGCGCTGCACAAGGCGCCGTTTCGCGCGCACAGCCTGCTCGGTACGGTGCGCATAGCCGCCTCCTATACGCTGCTCGGCTATTTCCTGCCGGAACTGCTGGCACGCTTTCGTGCGACCTATCCCGAGATCGAGATCGATCTGCGCGATATGGACCGGCCGGCCATCGAGGCGGCGGTGCTCGCGGGCGAGGTGGATCTTGGCGTGGCGCTGCTTTCCAACGTGCAGCGGCGCGCGCGCTTCGGCTACCACTTGCTGATGCGTTCGCGCCGCCAGTTGTGGGCCGCGCCGACGCATCCCCTCGCGCAGATGGGAACCGTCACGCTGCGCGACATCGCGCGTTATCCCTATATCCAGCTCACGGTGGACGAGGGCGAGGCCTCGACGCTGCGCTACTGGAAAAAGCGGCGCGTTGCGCCGAATATCGCGTTTCGCACGAGTTCGATGGAGGCGCTGCGCGGGCTCGTGGCGCATGGCTTCGGCGTGACGATTCTCTCGGATATGGTATTCAGGCCATGGTCGCTGGAGGGTAAGCGCATCGACGCCTGCGCCATCGAGGACGCCATTGCGCAGATGGAAGCGGGCATGTTGTGGCACCCTGGGGCGGTGCTCAGCGATCCGGCGAGAGCGATGCAGCAATTTTTGATTCATGCTTGCGGGAATTGACGGAGCGGCTGCGAGGCGATCGAATGCGCGCGCGCCGCAGTCACGACTTCGATTTGCGACAAGCTCGAATTCAGGAAGTGGCGGCGGCCGATTTATCCGAGGGATGCAATTCGACCGCCGCAATACGAATACTCAGTATTCTTTCCACGCGCTTCTTCTTAGTACCCCTGCACCCAATGACCCGGAATCCATACCCACTGGTTGCCTTCCCAGCGGTAGTGTCCATTGACCCAGGCATAGCCCTGGGCGGGTGCGGGCGGCGGTGTCTCGACACGCGGTGCCGGTTCCGGTGGCCGGGCCGGCTCCACGATACAAGCGGAAAGCAGGGCGGCACAGGCGACCAGGGTCACGGGTTGCAGTCGTTTTATCTTCATGACGGGTGTCCTCCACTGATTGAAATTGTTTGGTTATACGAACGGATTGCCGGTCTTGCTGCGTGCCGGCATCCGGGGCCGCGCAAGGCAGCCCGCTTCGGTGCCTGTCTGTTCTAACCGCTCATGCCCTTATCAAACCCGTCATCGCATTTTTTGTGCCCGCATCGCCGAATAGCGTCGATGCCGTGCGCTGCGGATCGAGCCCGAGGCTCTCCGCGGCCGCGCCCGCGATCAATGCATCGAGTGAGGCCGTGGGCTTGAGGTCGCGCGACTCGTAGAGATCCGCGCTGCGCAGCCCCGGCCAGTCGGCCTGGACGTGTCCCCCGGCAACGGCGCCGCCCACGAGCATCGCGACCGAAGCCTGCCCGTGGTCGGTGCCGCCCGTGCCGTTCGACGCGGCCGTGCGGCCGAACTCGGTCGCGACGAGCACTGTGGTCTTGTCCCACGCAGGGCCGAGGCCGTCGCGCAGCGAGGCGAGCATCGTGTCGAGTGCCTTCAACTGGTTCGCGAGCCGCGCGTTCTGCGCGCTGTGCGTGTCCCATCCGCCGGTTTCGATCATCGCGATGCGCGGGCCATCGGGACGCGAGAGGAAAACCGCCGCAAGCTTGCCGACGCTCGCCGGGTCCTGGCGCGCGTTTGCGTCGCCCGCGAGGGCGCGTGCGTTCATTGCCGAGGTCCAGAGCGCGCGCAGCTGCGGATCGGCTTCGTAGAGGGCGGAAACGCGCGTGAGCAGATCGTCGGAGGCGCTGGGCAGCGCCGAGGGCGCATACGAACTCGCCTGTACCGTGCCGCGCAGCGCGAGCGGCACGGTAGGCGCGAGCGCAATCGCGTTCGCGCGCGTGGCAGGCAGCATGGCGACGAGCCGGTTGAGCCAGCCGTCCTTGACCTGGTAGGGTGCGCGGCCGCCCGTTTCCAGCACGTTCTGACCGTCGAAGTGGGAGCGGTCGCGATACGGCGAAGCGATCGCATGCACGAAGAGGGCCTGCTTGTCGCCATACATCTGCGCCATCTGTGCGAGCGACGGATGCAGCGCGAACGTGCCGTCGAGTTTCGTGGCACGTTCGATGTCGATGGCGAGCGGGCCGCGCAGCGTGGCGTAGGCCGGCTCCGCATAGGGCACGACGATGTTGAGTCCGTCGGCCGCGCCGCGCTGGATCACGAACACGAAGCGGCGCTCGGTTTCGACGCTGGCGAACACGATCCGGGGGGCGACGAGCATCGCGCCCGCGCCGGCGGCGGCGATGCGCAGGAAATGGCGGCGGGAAACCATGGCGGTTATCTCCTCAGGAAATCGGGCGAGACGAGCAGCAGGGCGATCGCGGTGGACGCACTTTCGGCATGCGCGACCGCGGTGGCCGTGGGCGCACTGAGCGTGGCGCCCATGAGCGTATTGCCGAGCGTGCGCGGGTCGAGCCGGTCGCCCACGCGCGCCGAGAAGCGCTGTGCGACTTCCACGCGGCGCACGAGCGCGTCGGGCGCGGCCCAGCTTGCGGCGATGTCGTCGTAGCCGGCGGGCGAGCCCGGCCGCCATACCGGCTGGCCGAGCTGCGTGAGCAGCGGCGCGGCATTGAGGTCGCCCGCGTCGCCGGGTTCGCGCCAGCCGAGACCCCGCATCGACGAAACGGTCCACTCCCACGGCGTCTTGAACTTCGCATCGACACTCGCCCACGCTTGCGGCGCTTCAACGAGCGCGCGGTACACGGTGGGCAGGTCGCCGCCGCTTTGCTCGAAGGCGAGCGCGAGGCGCCCGGTGAGCGCGGGCGGCGGATTGTCGGCCACGAAGTGGCGTGCGAGCTGGAATGCGATATGGCGGCTCGTGGCGCTCGCGTGCGCGAGGTCGTTCAGGATCGCAAGCGCCTGTTGCTCGTCCGGTTGATCGTAGCGCTTGCCCATGACGGTGCGCGCGCCCGGCTCGTGCAGCGCGGGGCGAAACACGAAGCTGCCGGGCGCGGCATTGCCGGGCTGCGGTCCGCGCACGCCCGCCACGCTCCAGCCCGTGAGCGCACGTGCGAATTCGGTCACGTCGTCCTGCGTATAGCCGGTGCGCACGCCGAGCGTGTGCAGCTCCATGATCTCGCGTGCAAGGTTCTCGTTGAGGCCGCGCTTGTGCGCGGGGTCGCGCTGATCGGCGCGCAGCGCGGCGCGGCTATCGGGGCCCACGGAGCGCGTCTGATCGAGAAAGAGCTGCATGGCAGGGTGCTGCTCGACGGCGACCAGCATGTCCGCGAAATTGCCGAGCACGTGCGGCCGTATCGCTTCCATTTCGAATGCGCCCGCAATGCCTGCGATCAGCGCCTTGTCCACCGACACGGCGAAGTGATTCGACCAGAAATGCACGAGGCGCTCGACGAAAGGCGCGTCGGTCTGCAAGGCACTCGCGAGGCGCGCGTTGACCGCGCTGCGGTAGATGCTCACGCTCTCGCGCCGGATCGACTGGTTGACCGCGCGGCGTGCGGCCTGTTGTGCATTGTCTTGTGCGGTCGTCTCCGAAGCCGCGCTCGCTGCCGCGTTGCCCGCCATGCCTTGCTGGCGCTGCGCCCCGAAGCGCGCGGCGAGCGCCAGTGCGCCGGGCTCGTTGCGCCATGCGGCAGGCAGCGGTTCGTATGCCTGGAACTGGCCGAGCAGCCAGCTTCGAGGGTCGGCCGGCGGCGTTTCGTCGGCGCGCGCGCCGAGGCCGAAGCGGTTCATGGCGATCGCGCCGGCGCGGGCATTCGAAAGGCTTTCCATGCGCGGTCCTTGTGCTCACTCGAGCGTTGCATATTCCCGTTAAACGCTCGTCGCTCGCGTTATCCGTCGCTGGTCTGCCAAATTTTTTATTGCCCGCCGTTCTTCTCGCTCGCGGCTTTCTGCGGCTGCTTTTGCAACTGCGCGGGCAGTCGCCACTGGCCGCGCTTTTCGAGCCCTTCGACGAACTTCACGCGCTCCTCGGGCGTGAGCGTGGCCGCGAAATCGACCACGCCGCTTTCGATTTGCGCGCGTAACGCGCTGTCGGCGGCGCGCGTGCGCGCGAGCGCGGCGTCGATGGCATTGCGGTCGAGTTGCGGGGCGGCGAGCAGGTCGAGCACCTCGCGCCGTCCGTCGCGTCCGTCGCGCGCGTATTGGCTGCCTTCGCGGCGCGAGGACTTGAGCGTCCGGGCGAACTGCTGCTGGCGTTCCGGCGACAGTTCCTCGGTGGCGAAGCGCAACGCCACGCGCTGCGCCGCTTGCGCCTGCGGCTCGCCGCGTACGGCAAACCAGCGCCACGCCCCGCCCGCAATTGCGCCGAGCAGAAAAACGTTCAGGAGTACCGAGCCGACGAGCAGCGTTTTCCGTGAGCGGCCATTCATTCGTCGCTCCCTGCGGCGCCGGGGTTGAGGTTCGATTCGCTCCAGTCCGAACTGGTCCCCCCAAAGCTCGTGCTGAGATACGTCTCGTGCGGGGCTGCGGGCGTCGTGCCGCCGAGGACGACAAACGATATCGTCAGCGCGCCCGCGAGCGCGCCCGCGAGGCCCACGCCCGCGAATGCCGCGCCGGACCACCAGAAGCTGCGGCGCTTCGCGGCGGCAACGGGCGTAACCGGCGCGCCCGCAACGATCTGCTCGAAGAGTGTGCGTGAGGGCGGCGCGACCATGTCGCGGGAGAGCCAGCTGTCTAGCGCCATGGCTTCGTCGAGCGCCGCGCTCGCTTCGGCGCGATGCGCGCGCGCCCATTCGAGCGCGTCTTCGCGCTCGTGTTGCGGCCAGCGTTGCGGGTCGGCGCCATACGCGGCGACGAGCGTGTGGAATCGTTGAGGTGTCATACGGAATCCTTACCGGCAGCTTCGCCGGCCAGTTGTGCGCGCAGGGTGCGCCGGGCGCGCGCCAGCAGGCTTTCGAGCGCGTCCACCGAAATATCCATCAGGCTGGCTGCTTCGAGGTTCGAGAGCTCCTGATAGTAAGTGAGCACGAGCGCTTCGCGCTGGCGCACGGGCAGCGCCGCGAGCGCGGCGCGCACGCGTTCGTCGCGCGTGCGCGCTTCGATCTGCTGGTCGGGCGAACCTGCGGGATCGGGTGCCGGCTCGCTCACGGCGTGTACGTCTTCCACGGTCTCTTCGCGGCGTCCGCGCAGGCGGTCGTAGCACAGATTGAGCGCCACGCGATGCAGCCACGTATCGAATTTCGCTTCGCCGGTGCGCCAGGTGGGCGCCTGTTTCCAGATTCGCACGAACGCTTCCTGAGCGACGTCTTCGGCTTCGCTATGGTCGCCCAGCAGGCGCGTAGCGAGCGCGATGAGGCGCGGCAGCTTGCTTGCGACGAGCGCGCGCACGGCAAGCGGATCACGCGCGCCGACGCGCGCGACGAGCTCCGCATCCGGATCGCGTTCGTTCAAGACCTTCCCGGCCTTGTCGATCTGCAACGATGGAACCGCTGGCGAACCCGCTGACGCGCCGTCATAGTCGTTTCCCAGTTTGAATCCGGGCATTCAGTCCTTATGCCGCTCGATGCCGCGTTATGCCCAGTGGCCCGGAATCCATCGCCAGTTCGGGCCGTCCTCTACCCAGTGCCCAGGCACCCAGTTATAGCCCGAGCGGGCCTCGCGCCAGCGGCCGGGCGCCCAGACATACACGCCTCTGTCCCAGGCCCAGTGGCCGCCCTCCCACACATAGCCTTCGCGCGGCGGCGGGGCGGTTTCTTCCCGCGGCGGAGGCGGCGGCGAAGTGGGCGCGACGACCACGGGCTGCTGTGGCGGCTCGTTCGGCTCGACGATCACGGCCTGTGCGAGCGCGGCCGTTGCGGTGCCGGCGAGCAGTGCGGCGGCAAATGACGAACGCAGTGATGTGCGGATCATGATGTCTCTCCCTTGATGCAGAGGGGTAACAGCCCCCTATACAGACTTGAACGGCGCCGCGCCGGAAATCCGTCGCGGGCCATTTATTCACCATGCAATTTCCGCGCTCGGTGTCGAGCTTACCGGTCCAGAATGCATGTTGCTAGACAACTGCAATTTCTGAACCTGAAGGACTTACGTTAAGGGTTTTTACCTAATATGAACCGCCACACAATTGTTAAATTTCTGTCTTAGAATGGACACGCTAAATCGACTGCGGCGATGCAACATTAGTTTTCAAACATGGCAACACAGCCGCAAGTCAGGCCATCGGGGGTTGGCGCTTTAATTAGTAAGACTAACCAAGGAGTATGATCTGATGTCCGTTTCCGCACCCGAACAATTCCGCGCGAACTATCAAGCCGGCGTCGCAGCGTTCTTTGCGCTTACCAAGCCCGTTTTCGAGGGCGTGCAGGCCGTGATCGATCTCAACGTCCAGGCCAGCAAGGCTGCCGTCGCTGAAAGCGAAGCGACGCTCAAGGGTGCCCTCGAAAGCGGCAATCCCGCCGAGTTCCTGACACAGCAGATTGGTGCGTCGCAGCAGGCGGCCGCCAAGGCCATATCGTACGGCCGCCATCTCGTCGACATCGCGACGACGACCCAAAACGAATGGATTCAAGCCGCCCAGGTGCAATCGGGCGAGCAGGAGCAGCGTTTCAAGGCCTTTTCCGAAGGCCTGACGCAAAACGCGCCCATGGGCGCGGAGTCCTTCGTCGCGGCCATGAACTCAACGTTCGCCGCCGTGAACAATGCCGCCGAAACGCTGCGCGGGGTGACCCGCCAGGCCATCGAAACGGCCCAGAGCGGTTTCCAGAACGTCGTTGCTTCCGCCCAGGAAGCCGCGCCGGTCGCGGTCCAGCCAGCTGCCGCCAAGGCAAGCTCGGCCAAGGCCTGACACGTTCCTGCCCGCCGGCATGCGCCAATATGCGCCAAAGCGCGTCTTCGTCGTGAATGAACGATGGGGGCGCGGCGTTTGCCGGCTCAGCTTTCCAGACATCGATTTTTCAGCGCATTTGCAGAGCAGGAGCTCAACATGACTGACATTGTGATCGTTTCGGCCGCACGTACGGCGGTAGGCAAATTCGGCGGCTCGCTCGCGAAGGTGGCGGCGCCAGATCTCGGCGCGAT
>NZ_QEOL01000021.1 GCF_003096715.1 Paraburkholderia silvatlantica | reverse complement strand
CGCGCTGCCGTCCGACTTGCATGTGTAAGGCATGCCGCCAGCGTTCAATCTGAGCCAGGATCAAACTCTTCAGTTCAATGCCTGTTACTGTTTTCTGTCTCTCTCGAGACAGGTCGCTCACTCAAAGCTGACAGGTTTCAGAATAAATTCAAAAACCTGACTTACTTTAGTGTGAGACTCTTGATACCTTCGCTGCTCCCGGCCCCGCCCCGAAGAACGAAACCAGGCCGCCACCGCATCAAGCGCCCACACTTATCGGCTGTAAATTTTTAAAGAGCATTCGCGAAACCCGCCGGAGAACTGCGTTACCACCATCACCCGGCGTTTTCTGCGTTGCTGCGTCAGCAGCAGAGAAACGAGATTATGAAGACTGTCCGGCGATCTGTCAACAGGTTTTTTTACTTCGCTTAACCTGCCGCTGAACTTCGAATCACCCGCAGACCCAGTCGCCACAAGGCTTTCGCCCGGGCTTCCCGTCTCCCCGCGCCTTCACCGAAAGCGCGAAAGACCGGAATTCTAGTCACGCAGATGACATCTTGCAAGCGGTTTTTTGACGGGCCAGCAAAGTGGGGCGGAGCACGGGCTCGCCCGCTCCACACAGCAGTCACCATAGAGCTTCCGGCCGATGCCTCCCGGCTCCACAGCAACGACGATCCCGCATCGCGCACGGGCCCATCCGGCGCACCCCTGCTGCCCAATCCGATGGCGCGCCCGGAACCGACTAGAATATGGGGTTCTCTGCACCCAACTCATAGATTTATGCGCTCGCGAATCGCCAAACGCCTTCCTCCTGACGCCGACAAGCTCGTCGGCCTGTCGCTCGCCCTGTTCGCCTCGGGCAGCCGCACCGAAGACCGCTTCTGGGAGGCAAAGCTCGACACGCTGCTAACGAAGGTCGTGCGCAACGGCAATCAGACTACGCTCGACGCCGCGCTCGATCATCTGCAGCAGAATCATCCGGACGCCTACGGCGCGCTCGCCGACATGGCGGAGACGCACAGCGAGTCCTTCATCGTCGAGCACGACGGCGCACAATACGAGGCGCTGCTCGTCGCCGCGCCAGTGCTGGCCTGGACGCGCTATGTCATCCCTTCGGGCCCGCTGAAGGCCGACGGGGCAGACGCCCTGCGCACCCATCTTCAGGCCCACGTGCTGGCGAACGGCACGCGTGTGGCGATGGCCCCTTATCTCTACAGCATCGACCAGTTGCCGCGCCACCATGTTGAAACCTGGCGCCTCGCACAACAGCTTACGCAGGCGGCGCTGAGCGGCGCGCCGGCGAAAATCAGCGCAGGCGAACTGCCGGAAACGTCGCCGATCCTCGCCGATCCGCGTTTCCTGCTCGCCGTCGTCGCAGCGCCCGTTGGCGCCCCGCTCTTCCGCTGGCAGGAAGAGGAGCATGGCTCGCGCATCGAGCGCGGTCAGTGCCTGGAACAATGGGCCACCCAGGGCGGCGCCAACCTTGCCGTCGTCATGCCGGGCTGCGAGTTCGAATGCCTGCTGCCGGACGCCTACTACTCCGCGTGCCGCGATGCTGACGAGCGCGTGCGCCCGCACACGATCCGCACCGCCGTGCGCTATCTGCTCGACACGATCGGCGCGGACGCTCAGGACTTGCGCGCGGTCGTCGCCGGCTTCGGCGAGCGCCGTATCGACGAATATCGCATCGGCTTCACGAAGCGCGGCAGCAATGACGTGCTGTATGGCGTGGTCTGGCCGCTCTATGGACGCGAGAACGGCGACGCCGACATCGACGAGGAACCGACCGAAGAGAGTGTCAGCAGCGGCCCACTCGAAGAGATCGTTGCGCTGCTGAAGGAATCGGGTATCACCGACATCCGTCGTCACGCTGGCCGCTTCGAGCCGGAATATTGCGATGACTGCGGCGTGCCGCTCTATGCGGATCCGCTCGGCGAGATCGTCCACGCCGAGATGCCAGAAGATGCTGAGCCCGTACAGCCACACTTCCACTAGGACAACGCCCAGATTCCTACCCGGTCCCGCCTGTGTGCGGGACTTTTTTTTGCCCTATGTCTTATGCCCTTTGGACAGGCCGCCAGCGCGCAGCCTTTTTGTCATCATGGTGCCGCTGGTCTGGTTCAACGCCGCTCAGAAGCGGCACGCGTTTCACAACATTTCGAGAGGCCGTCAACGAGAGGAGGGCATATCCATGCGGTTCGTTGTACTCAATCCGGACGCCGAAAGGCGCGAAGGGCTCAAGGCGCTGTTAAGACAAATCGACCGTCGCGCACGCTTCAACGATGCGCCGGACTGGCGCAGCGCTGAGCGCGCCTTGCAACGTTTCACCCCCAACCTCATTGTGATCGACTGGCACGACGGCATCCGCGCCGGCGAACTGCGCCACTTCGTCATGCGGCACCGCAGCCTGCCCGTCGCCATACTGGTTGACAGCGCCGAGACGCCCACTTCCGTACGCGCGCTCCTCAACGAAGGCGCCCGCGGCATCATCCGGCGCACAACGGACTCCATCCTGATCGTAAAGTTTCTGGAGCTCATCATGCTCGGCGGCGATCATCTGCCGGCCGACGTGCTCGGTCCGTGCACGCCGTGGCCCCTGCCGCCCCGGCGCGACGCCAAGGCCGCCGCACAGGCTCGCAAGGTACGCCCGAAGGTCGACCTGTCACCACGACAGGAGCAGATCCTGCGCTGCGTCCATATGGGCAATACAAACAAGATGATCGCGAGAGCGCTTGGCATCAGCGAGGGCACGGTGAAAGTCCATCTGACAAGCATCTTTCAGCAGCTCGGCGCGCCCAATCGCGCGGCGGCCGTCGCGATCTACAACGGATTGCTCGCGAACCATCTGCAGGTGCTGCGCGCGCAATGCGAGCGGGCGACGAAGCCGAGGCACGGCGAGCACGGCCCGGTGCCATTGCGCGCACGCGACGGTCTGACGCATCGCTATCCGTTGCTGTCAGGCGACAGTGCGGCCCCGCTGTCCATCGCCGCGGAGCCGGTAACGCCTTATGGCGACACCGTCGCGGCGCAGCAGATACGCCCCGTCGAAGTCGGCGAGGCCAGCGGGAGCGTGGACGAGGAAGCCCTGGTGCTCGCCCGCGCACACGGCTTGCCTTCCAACGAGTAATATGAAGCACATGGGGTTCCTATTTACGCCGCTTCCGCTCTGGGTTGCAATCGGTGCCTGGGTTGTCACCGTGGGGCTGCTCGCGCTCGCGCTGTGGAAGAACCCCTTCAAGCGTCTGCAGGACGCGACGCTCCAGCACGTGTGGCTTGCGATCGTCGTCGCGATCTCCGTGCTGTGGGCAAGCAACGCGTGGCTCGAAGACGGCACCGTGCTGCACCTGCTCGGCGCCACGCTCGTGGTCACGCTATTCGACTGGGGGCTCGCGCTCGTCGCCATGGGCGTCGTCGTCGGGCTCGCTGCACTTGTCTTCGACGCCCCCTGGGAAGGCGTCGCCCTGACCTTCCTGATATTCGGCGCCTTCCCTGTCGCGATTTCGGCGCTGCTGCAGCGCGCCTGCACCGCGTGGCTGCCGCGCAACCTCTTCATGTTCATCGTCGGCCAGGGTTTCGTGTCGCCGGCCATCGCGGTTTCTGCAGCGGCCTATCTCGCACTCGGCACCCATGTCGCGCTCAACGGCGGATCGGCGATCACCGTGCCCGCAGGTTATGCATTCAGCGTATTTCTGCTCGCTTCGGGCGAAGCCTGGTTCACCGGCATGGCAACGGCGCTGATCGCCGTCTACCGGCCGGCCTGGGTCACCACCTACGACGTGCGTCGCTATCGCCTGGGCGGCCCGCGAACCTGAGCGCTGCCTCTCATACGCCACACACGCCACACACGCCACACCGCCAGCAACGTGACGACGGGCGCGACGACACGTCGCGAGCGGCCTTCGGCCCACACGCAGCAGCGCTTGCGCCGATTCCAGCGCTCAGGCAGAAGAAAATAATTGTTTCCGGATTGAACTCGACCCGGCTGTGCAGCATCTTACGGTGCCTGACGTCTTACCCCTCATCCTTAGCAAGCAGATGGACCGCAACCATGCATCCCGCCGGCTGTTGTTCGTAGCCGGTCAACTGGCGGCGTGCGCCGCGAGCCTCATGCTCATCGCCGCGCCAGCCGCGCAGGCAGATCAACTCGATCAACACAACACTCTCGTCAATCAGTTCGTCACCCAGATGCACGCGGACCCGCTGGTTGCGGACTGCGCGGCGCATGGCGACTTCGTCGCAAGCACGTCTGCGGCGCTCGATCACGTCGAATTCCCGCCCAGTTCGTTCGACAGCGCGCACGCGAGCGTGACGCCCTGGAACGATTCGTTCGACGAAGGCAAGCAGCGCGTGAAGGTCGATACGATCGTGACAGTCGACGGCATCGGCATTCCCAAAGAGAGCGGCAACTCGCCCTACGATCTGAAGTTTCGCTGCGGCTATGTCGGGCAGCAGATGCTCGCGTTCAGCTGGAACGATCCGGTCCCGCCGGCGCGCGCACGCAGCGAGCGCGGCACGGCGTCGAGCGGCGCACATGGAAAGGGCAAGCATTCGACCAGGAAAGCCACGGGCAAGGGCTCGAAGCAAGCGCCCGCGAGCAAGTCGAGCCACAAGTCGTCGACAAGCAGCACGAAGTCGTCCGGCAAATCGACGACGACGAAATCCACTGCGAAGAAAACGACTTCAAAGAAGAAGACAACGGCCAACTGAACCCGTCGGTGTCCCGATGAAAAAGGGGGAAACGGCCAGACCGTTTCCCCCTTTTTCATGTCCGCATGGCGAAGGCGCGTGTTACGCAAACGCCTCCACGTGATGCAGGATGGCCTGCAGCATCGCAGCCCCGAGCGCGGCGCTACGCTCGCCGTTCCAGCCTACGCGTTCGTCGGGCAGATTGGCGTTGTCCTTGAACGGCATCTCGAGCGTGAGCGACAGGCAGCCATAGCGATGGCCGATGTACTTTGACGCGAGCTTGAGCGCGTCTTCGCGGTAGCGGCTCGCCTCGTAGCCGTGCTGATCCTGGAAGTCGGGGCTCGCCACCTTGAACGCCTCGATGAACGCCTTCTGTTCCGTGCGTTGCTGATCGGTGAAGCCCGGCAGCATTTCCGAGCCCGCCACGAACACATAGGGCAGCGTCTCGTCGCCGTGGATGTCGAAGAAGAGATCGACGCCCGTGGCTTCGATCGCATCGCGCACGACCAGCACTTCGGGGCTGCGCTGCGCGTCAGGCCCCATCCACTCGCGGTTCAGGTTCGCGCCCACGGCGTTGGTGCGCAAATTCCCGTGCACGCTGCCGTCCGGATTCATGTTCGGCACGATATGGAACACGGCGCGGTCGTACAGCTTGCGCGCGACCGGATCGCCCGCCCAGTCGCCCCAACCGGCGAGCCGCTTGACCAATCCTTCGACGAACCACTCGGCCATGCTCTCGCCCGGATGCTGGCGCGCGATGATCCAGACTGTCTTCCTGGGCTTGCCGTCAGGCGCAGTGTCGCCCGGCATGCCGAGCGAGAGCAGCGACATGGGCCGGCCTTCCACGCTTTGCCCGAGTTCCGTGAGCGTGGCGTGCGGCAGTTGCTGAAGCGCGCCAAGGAACTCGGAGTGACGCTCTTCGCTATACGGCTCGAAGTACGCGTAATAGATGCTGTCGAAGTCGGGCGTGTGGTCGATGACGAGTTCCTTCCCGTCATAGGAGGTCGGCACGCGGAACCAGTTCACGCGATCGTAGCTCGCCGCGGCCTGGTAGTCGCGCCAGCCCTCGGGAAATGCGCAGGCCGACGCGTTCTCGAACGTCATCACGCAACGCTCGCCGCGCACGCCCGAGATGCGGAAGTAGAACCATTGCGCGAATTCGGACTGGTTGTCCGCTCGCACGCGCAGACGGACGTCGTCGGCGCGCTCGCACGACAGAACCTCGATCGCGCCCGCATCGAACTGGCTGGAGATGGCAATCGTCATAGTGTTTTCCTTCCCGCTTGCTTGTTCACTTATTCGGCGATGCGCCGACGAAATACATAGGTCGAATCGTTCGATGCATCCGCATCGAATGCGTAGCCTTCCACGTCGAACGCCTTGAGCGCCTCGGGCCCGGCAACGCGGTTCTCGACGGCATAACGCGCCATCAACCCGCGCGCGCGCTTCGCGTGGAAGCTGATGATCTTGTAGCGCCCGCCCTTCCAGTCTTCGAATACCGGCGTGATCACGGGCGCGGCGAGCTTCTTCGGCTTCACGGCCTTGAAGTACTCGTTCGACGCGCAGTTCACCACCACGCGCGCACCCTTCGCCGCTTTCGCATGGTTGTGCTCGATCTGCGCATTGATCGCGTGCGTGATGCGCTCGCCCCAAAACGCATAGAGATCCTTGCCGCGCGCATTTTCGAAACGCGTGCCCATTTCGAGGCGATAAGGCTGCAGCAGGTCGAGCGGACGCAGCAGGCCATATAGCCCGGAGAGCACACGCACATGCTGTTGCGCAAAGTCGAGATCCGCCGACGAGAGCGACTTCGCGTCGAAGCCTTCGTAGACATCGCCGTTGAACGCGAGCACGGCCTGCTTCGCGTTGGCCTGGCTGAACTGCTTCGACCAGTCGGCATAGCGCTGGAAATTCAGGCGCGCGAGCGGGTCGGAAATGCTCATGAGCGAACCGATCTGCTGCGGCGAGAGGCGGCGCAGGCCCGCGATCAGTTCGGCTGCGTCGTCGACGAAATCGGGGATGGTGTGGGTTTCGATGTGCGCCGGCGTGTCATAGTCGAGCGATTTGGCCGGCGACAGAACGATTATCATAGAGGCTTGCAGGCACGATGTGCCGATGTTCAAAGGCGAAAGCCCGATTGTAGCGAATTCACGAATGACCGGCCTCACGCCCCCAACCGCAGCATCCCTCTCGCCCGCCGCCGCTCGCGCGCTCCCCGTCGTTCTCGACTCGAACGTCTGGCTCGATATCCTCGTGTTCGACGACCCGCACACGCGCCCCATTCGCGTGGCGCTCGAGCGCGGCGCGATCCAGGCGCTGATCGACGCACGCTGCCAGGCCGAGTTGGCCCACGTGCTCGACTATCCCCAGTTCGCTGGCCGCGGCGTCGCGAAAGCCCACGCGCTCGCCGCGCACGCTGGGCTCGTCGAACTGATCGAGCTGCCCGAGCTTGCCTGCGGCGCGCGGCCCCTGCCCCAATGCCGCGACCGCGACGACCAGAAGTTCCTGGAACTGGCGCGCGCAAGCGGCGCACAGTGGCTCGTCTCGAAGGACCGCGCGGTGCTCAAGCTCGCGAAGCGCGTGGCGCGCGACTTCGGCTTTCGCATCGCGACGCCCGATGCCTTCGTCGCCGAATGTGTGCAAAACGCCGCCCAAGCAACGCGGGCCTGATGTCCTTGCGTCACGGCGCTCGCGCCCAGCCTGGCAACCGCATCCGCGCCGATTTGCCTACAATCAACCTTTCCCGTCCCAACGTCCGACTTCCGCCCGCGACATGAACGCACCGCATCCCACGCAGAATTCGCAGGACACCCTGCTCACGCCCTCTTTTCCGTCGCGTCTGCCGAACGTCGGCACGACGATCTTCACCGTGATGAGCGCGCTCGCCGCCGAAAAGGGTGCGGTCAACCTGGGCCAGGGCTTTCCCGACTTCGATTGCGACGCGCGCATCGTCGACGCAGTCGCACAAGCCATGCGCGAGGGCCACAACCAGTACCCGCCGATGGCCGGCATCGCCGCGCTGCGCGAGGCGATCGCAGACAAGATCGAGCACGTCTACGGCCGCCGCTACGACGCCAATAGCGAGATCACGGTGACGGCCGGGGCCACGCAGGCGCTCCTCACGGCGATTCTCGCGACCGTGCACGCGGGCGACGAAGTGATCGTGGTCGAGCCGACCTACGACAGCTATTTGCCGTCGATCGAACTGGCGGGCGGCAAGCCTGTGTTCGTGACGCTCGAAGCGCCCGACTACGCGATCCCGTTCGACCGCCTCGCCGCGGCCATCACACCGAAAACGCGCCTCATCCTCGTCAACACGCCGCACAACCCCACGGGTACGGTGTGGCGCGCCGAGGACATGCAAAAGCTCGAGGAGATCGTGCGCGGCACCAACGTGCTGATCCTCTCCGACGAGGTCTACGAGCACATGGTCTACGACGGCCAACCGCACGAGAGCGTGGCGCGCTATCCGGAACTGGCCGCGCGCAGTTTCATCGTGTCGAGCTTCGGCAAGACCTACCACGTGACGGGCTGGAAGGTGGGCTATGTCGCCGCGCCCGCGCCGCTCACGGCCGAGTTCCGCAAGGTGCACCAGTTCAACGTGTTCACCGTGAACACGCCGATGCAGTTCGGCCTCGCGCACTATCTGCGCGATCCGAAGCCTTATCTGGAATTGCCCGCGTTCTACCAGAAGAAGCGCGACTTCTTCCGCGCAGGACTCGCCAACACGCGCTTCAAGCTGCTGCCGTGCGAAGGCACCTACTTCCAGTGCGTGGACTATTCGGCGATCAGCGATCTGCCTGAAGCGGAATTTTCGAAGTGGCTCACAAGCGAGATCGGCGTAGCCGCCATTCCGGTGTCGGCGTTCTATCACGAGGCGCACGAATCGGGCGTCGTCCGCTTTTGCTTTGCCAAGCAGGAAAGCACGCTCGCGACCGCGCTCGAGCGGCTCGCGCGCCTCTGACGTCGTGCGCGCGCGATGAATCCGCGAACGGCAGTGCGTTCCCGATCATCGCGCGCGAAACTGTGCAAAACGCCGCAGCGCTTACGCGTTCGCCTCGATATACGCCTTGCGGTCGGCGTTGACGCGCTGGGCCGTCGGGCGTTCACCGATCAGCTTGATATACGGCTTCCAGTCGATGCCCACTTCGGCAAGAAAATCGCTGCCGTAGACCGCCTGCGTCGCGCGCCCCACGAGCGGCAGGCTCACGAACGCCGCCGCATCGGCCACGCCGAACTGCGCGCCCGCCACGTAAGGCCCGAACTTCGCGATCCGACTGAAGGCTGCCACGTAGCGGCGCAGCCGCTTTTCCATGGCCGCCTTGACCTCGTCGGTCGCCTTGCCGCCGAAGAACGCTTCGCCGTAAAGCTCGCGCGCGTTCAACTCCAGATGCGTTTCGATGAAGACGATGAGCTCGCGCTCCTTCGCTGCCTGCCACGGATCCGCCGCGAAAATGCGCTTCTCCGGAAAGCGCGCCGCCAGATACTCGACGATCACTTCCGATTCGCACAAAGCGCCCTGCTCCGTTTCGATGAAAGGCACCTTGCCGCCCGGCGACTGCGCGAGCAGCGCCGCTTCGAGCGGCAGCCTGTTCGGCACCTCCTCGAACGCGATGCCGTGCTCGAGCAGCAGAAGCTTGACCTTGTTGTAGTAATTCGAAAGCGCGAAACCGTGCAGCTTGATCATCCTCGTTGCCTCCTTGAGAGCGGCAGCCCCCTTATCGGAACCGCCGAACCGTTTTCGTAGAATTGAACGGTCGTGCTATTCTAGGCCAATCATGGAGCCAGGTTTCCAATGACTTCAACATCATTTCAACATTGAGACAATCGGCATAGCCGGCACCGGCGGGATGGGCCGCGGTATCGCCCAGACTGCCGCGCAGGCTGGCCTCGCGGTGCGCGGCTCGGCCTTTCGCTGACGCAAACCGACACCGCAGACATCAACGCATCGAACGAGGCACCGCAATGAGCGCCGAACTCCGCAGCACCCGCCCGCAAGGCCACGAATCGACACTCGTCCTCACGCTGTCGAACCCCGGCGCACGCAACGCGCTGCATCCCGACATGTACGCCGCCGCCGTCGAAGCCTTCGACACTGCCGAGCGCGACCCGTCGTTGCGCGCGATCGTTCTCACGGGCGCCGACAACTTCTTCTGCGCGGGCGGCAACCTCAACCGCCTACTCGAAAACCGCGCGAAGGACCCTTCGGTGCAGGCCGCCAGCATCGATATGCTCGCCACCTGGGTCACCGCGATGCGCCAGTCGAGCAAGCCGATCATCGCGGCCGTGGAAGGCGCGGCCGCCGGCGCGGGCTTCTCGCTCGCGCTCGCCGCCGACCTGCTCGTCGCCGCCGACGATGCGAAGTTCGTCATGGCCTATTCGCGCGTGGGTCTGACGCCCGACGGCGGCGGCTCGTGGTTCCTCGCGCGCTCGCTGCCGCGCTCGCTCGCGTTCGAGCTGATGGTGGAAGGCAAGCCGATCGGCGCGGCGCGTCTCGCGGAACTGGGTGTCGTGAACCGGCTCGCGAAGCCGCAAACGGCGCTCGATACGGCGCTTGCCTGGGCCGACGAACTCGCGAAGATCTCGCCGAATTCGGTCGCGCGCATCAAGGGTTTGACGAACGTCGCGGACACGCAACCGCTCGAAGCCCAGCTCACGGCGGAGCGCGACAGTTTCGTCGCGTCGCTGCACCACCGCGACGGCCTCGAAGGCATTACCGCATTCCTCGAAAAACGCGCCCCTGTCTACAAGTAACGCCGCACGAGCACGGCGCCCCACAGGAGAATCAGGAGAAGGGAGACGAATATGGCGCAAGCCACCCCGGATGGAGACACGCAAAACAACGCGCAAACGCGCCCCGACTACTCGGCGTTCGAAGGCACGCGCCCGGTGGCCGAGCGCCAGCGCTTCGACACCGAGGCGCTGAGCGCCTGGCTCACCGCGCGCGTGGAGGGCTTCAAAGGCCCGCTCGCGATCGAGCAGTTCGCCGGCGGACAGTCGAACCCGACGTTCAAGCTCATCACGCCCGGCCGCACTTACGTGATGCGCGCCAAGCCCGGCCCCAAGTCGAAACTGCTGCCCTCCGCACACGCGATCGAGCGCGAATACCGCGTGATGGACGCGCTCGCCGCAACCGACGTCCCGGTCGCAACGATGCTCGCGCTCTGCGACGACGAAGCGGTGATCGGCCGCGCGTTTTACGTGATGGAATTCGTCGAGGGGCGCGTGCTCTGGGACCCGTCGCTGCCCGGCATGACGCGCGAGCAACGCGGCGCGATCTACGACGAGATGAACCGTGTGATCGCCGCGCTCCACAACGTGAAGCCCGACGCCGTGGGCCTCGCCGACTACGGCAAGCCAGGCAGTTATTTCGCACGCCAGATCGATCGCTGGAGCCGCCAGTATCAGGCTTCGGAAACGGAGCGCATCGACGCCATGCATCGCCTGATCGAATGGCTGCCGCAGCACATGCCCGACGATGCGGGCTCACGCGTATCGGTCGTGCATGGCGACTACCGCCTCGACAACCTGATCTTTCACCCGAGCGAGCCGCGCGTGCTGGCCGTGCTCGACTGGGAGCTCTCCACGCTCGGCGACCCGCTCGCCGACTTCTCGTATCACTGCATGGCCTGGCACGTCGAACCCGCACAGTTTCGCGGCATCGCCGGGCTCGACTGGCAGGCGCTCGGCATTCCCGGCGAGGCGCAGTACGTCGCGCGCTATTGCGAGCGCACCGGCCTCGAGATTCGCGGCGACTGGAACTTCTATCTTGCGTACAACATGTTCCGGATCGCGGCGATCCTGCAGGGCATCATGAAGCGCGTGGTGGACGGCACCGCCGCGAGCGCACAGGCAGTCGACGCAGGCCGTCGCGCGAAGCCCATGGCGGAGCTCGCCTGGCGCTACGCGCAGAAGGTGCGCTGAAACGCGTTCGGGAACGACTCACTTTTCACTTTCACTGCATCGCATTGCGAGGTCACCGATGAACTTCGATTACTCCCCGAAAGTGCAGGCGCTGCGCGAGAAACTGCTCGCATTCTTCGACGAACACATTTACCCGAACGAAGCTGTCTTCCACGAGGAAGTCGAGCGCAATCGCGCGAATGGCAACGCGTGGGTCCCCACGGAGATCGTCGAGCAGTTGAAGGAGAAGGCGCGCGCGGCCGGGCTGTGGAACCTGTTCTTGCCCGCATCCGAACGCGGCGCGG
The DNA here is from genome assembly GCF_003096715.1 of Paraburkholderia silvatlantica. Classification (GTDB taxonomy): domain Bacteria; phylum Pseudomonadota; class Gammaproteobacteria; order Burkholderiales; family Burkholderiaceae; genus Paraburkholderia; species Paraburkholderia silvatlantica. Next base: position 158,036 of record NZ_QEOL01000021.1, on the reverse strand, counting down.
GCCTGACGAACCTCGAATACGCGCCGCTGTGCGAAATCATGGGCCGCGTGCACTGGGCGCCCGAAGTGTTCAACTGCAGCGCGCCCGACACCGGCAACATGGAAACCATCGAGCGCTACGGCAGCGAGGCGCACAAGCAGCAATGGCTCACGCCGCTGCTGGCAGGCCAGATCCGCTCCGCCTTCCTGATGACCGAGCCCGATGTGGCCTCGTCGGACGCAACGAACATCCAGACGCGCATCGAGCGCGACGGCGGCGACTACGTGATCAACGGCACGAAGTGGTGGTCGTCGGGCGCGGGCGACCCGCGCTGCGCGATCTACATCCTGATGGGCAAGACCGACCCCGATGCGCCGCGCCATGCTCAGCAGTCGATGATCCTCGTGCCCTCGGATACGGCCGGGATCACCGTGCGCCGCCCGCTCACGGTGTTCGGCTACGACGACGCGCCGCACGGCCATATGGAGATCACGCTCGAAAACGTGCGCGTGCCCGCTTCGAACATTTTGCTCGGCGAGGGCCGCGGGTTCGAGATCGCGCAAGGGCGGCTCGGGCCGGGCCGCATTCACCACTGCATGCGTCTCATTGGCCTCGCGGAACGCGCGCTCGAATTCATGGCGAAGCGCGCCCTCTCGCGCGTGGCGTTCGGCAAGGCGCTCGCCCAGCAAACCGTCACGCAGGAGCGCATTGCCGAAGCGCGCTGCATGATCGAACAGGCCCGCCTGCTCACGCTCAAGACCGCGTACATGATGGACACGGTCGGCAACAAGGGGGCGCGCGGCGAAATCGCCATGATCAAGGTGGTGGCGCCGAACATGGCCTGCCAGGTGATCGACTGGGCCATGCAGGTGCACGGCGCGGCGGGCGTGAGCGGCGACTTCCCGCTGGCGTACTCGTACGCTTCGGCGCGCACGCTGCGCTTCGCGGACGGCCCCGACGAAGTGCACCGCAACGCCATCGCCAAGCTCGAACTCGCGCGTTATATGGACGCGGGCGCCGCGTCGCGCGTGGAGATGCCGGTCACGCGCTCGTAGGTCCGCGTAAGCCCACAAGCGCAGCAGGGGCGCTCTTGCGCCCTCTGCGAGCGACGCCGATCTATGCTAATTTGCGCCAGATCGGGCGTCGCGCAAAGACTATCCAGACTTTCGCGGCGCCCTCTTTCATGGTGCCAAGGAGCCGCGATGATCGACGTCTACAGCTGGGCCACGCCGAACGGTCACAAAGTCCATATCATGCTCGAGGAAACCGGCCTCGAATACCGGGTGCATCCGGTCGATATCGGTGCGGGCGACCAGTTCAAGCCCGAATTCCTCGCCATCAGCCCGAACAACAAGATTCCCGCCATTACCGACTCTGAGGGCCCGCGCCGTGCCGACGGCCAGCCGTTCTCGCTGTTCGAATCGGGCGCGATCCTGATCTATCTCGCGGCGAAAACCGGCCGTTTCATGCCAGAGGACCTCGCGGCGCGCTACGACGTGCTGCAATGGGTGATGTTCCAGATGGGCGGCCTCGGCCCCATGCTCGGCCAGGCGCACCACTTCCGCATCTACGCGCCCGAGAAGATCGAGTATGCGGTCAACCGCTACACGAACGAAGCGAAGCGGCTCTACAACGTGATGGAAACGCAGTTGGAAAAGACCGGGTATCTGGCCGGCGACGAGTACACCATCGCGGATATCGCGGCCTTCCCGTGGACGCGCTCCTGGCAAAACCAGGGCATCGATCTCGATTCGCTGCCCAACGTGAAACGCTGGCACGAAACGATCGCCGCGCGGCCGGCGGTCAAGCGCGGCGTGGAGGTGCTCGCCAATGTGCGCAAGCCGCTCATGGACGACAAGGCGAAAGAGATGTTGTTCGGCGCGACGCAGTACGCGAGGCACTAACTCGCCGCGCTGAAGCCCGCGCGAAACCAAAGGGGCCAAAGGGGCGCCTGCCTTGCAGCGGGGCGCCCCTTTTCGTTGAGCACGCAACAACTTTAGAAATAATGCCGCGTGATGAATTCGGCTATGCAAGCGGGCCGCTCGCTGCCCTCGCGCTCGATGCTCACATCCCACACGACCTGCACGCCGCCGCCTTCCACGTCGCCCACTTCTTTCACGGCGATACGCGCGCGCACCTTCGCGCCCACGGGCACCGGCTGCGTGAAGCGCACGCGGTTGAGCCCGTAGTTCACGCCCATGCGCTGACGCATGTGCAGCGTTGTCCCGAGCAGCACGGGAATCAGCGAAAGCGTGAGAAAGCCGTGCGCAATCGGGCCGCCGAACGGCGACTCGCGGCGCGCACGTTCGGTGTCGATGTGGATCCACTGGTGGTCGCCCGTGGCGTCGGCAAAGCCGTGCACGTCCGCCTCGCTCACCTCGCGCCAGCCGCTCACGAGCGGCCCCGCGCCGATCAGCGCGCGCAACGCCGCCGCGTCGGCAATCTGCATGACGTCGCCCTCACTCACGATGCGCTCCCTGGATGGCGAAGGCCGAAGAGCGCCTTCGAACGCACGACCACGATCAGTTCGCCGTGCTGGTTGTGCCCTTCCCACTGCGTCTCGACGATGCCGCGATCGGGCCTGCTCGCCGACACGCGCTTGCTCACGACCGTGTTTGTCATCGTGAGCGTATCGCCCACGCGCGTGGGCTTGAGCCAGCGGATCTCGTCGACGCCGGGCGAGCCCATCGAGGTCGAGTCCTTGAGAAAGTTGCGTACCAGCATGCCCATCATGACGGAGCAGGTATGCCAGCCGCTCGCGACGAGTCCGCCGAACATCGACGCCTCGCCGCCCGCCTCGCTCATGTGAAACGGCTGCGGATCGAACTGCTCCGCAAAATGCACCACTTCGTCGCGCTTGAACGTGTGGGAACCGATCACATAGCGCTTGCCCACTTCGAGATCTTCGTAACTCACGCCCATCCGTATTCTCCGCCGATGTTGCCCTGGTGTTGCCCTGGTGTTGCCCTGCTGTTCCCTTGTTGTTGCCTGCTGCCGCCCGTTACGCGGCCTGCGAGAAACCGGGCAGCGAAGCGAAGCGTTCGAGGTGGTGATCGACATCGCCGAGCGTCGTTTCGATGATCGCCAGACGCTTGAACAGATGCGCGGCCGCCACTTCGTTGGTGACGCCCATGCCGCCGTGCAGCTGCACGGCCTGCTGGCCGATGAAACGCGCCGCCTGTCCCACGCGCACCTTCGCTGCCGAGATCGCGCGGCGCCGCGCTTCGGCCGACTCGCTACTGTAACGCGCGGCGGCGAGGTAAGTCAGCGAGCGGGCCTGCTCGGCGTGGATCAGCATCTCTGCCATGCGGTGCTGCAGCGCCTGGAAGCGCGCGATCGGCACACCGAACTGCTGACGCGTCTTCGTGTATTCGACCGTGGCGTGGTTGAGCGCGTCCATGGCGCCCACGGCTTGCGCGCACAACAGGAACGTCGCGTAGTCGGCAATCTTCTCCCACGTCGCCGCACCGGCGTGCGCGTCGCCAAGACGGCGCGCGTGCGCCTCCTTGAAGGTCAGCGTCGCAGCGCGCTGGCCATCGATCGTGCGGTAATCGCTCACCTCGACACCCTTCGCATCGCGCGCGACGACGAAGAGCGCGACTTCGCCCGCGAAGCGCGCCGGCACGATCCAGTAGCCCGCCTGGGCGCCGTGCTGCACGACCGATTTCGTGCCGGTGAGCGCAAAGCCGTCGCCCGTTTCCTTCGCCTGCGTTTCCAGCGAAAACAGATCGTAGCGCGACTGCGGCTCGTGGAACGCGGCAGCGAGCTTGATCTCGCCCGAGGCCACGCGTTCGAGCAGCGCCGCGTTTTCCGGTTCGGCCGCACCGCCCGCGAGCTTGAGCGCCTCGACGCCTACCGCGGTCGACCAGTACGGCTCGACCACCAGCGCGCGTCCCAGCTCCTGCATGACGACGAGCATGTCGAATGGCGCGCCGTCGAAGCCGCCTTGCTCCGCCGGCACCGGCAGCGCAGTCAGTCCCAGTTCGACGAAAGCGCTCCAGTGCTGATCCGAGACGCCAGCGGGTGTCTTCACGATCGCCTGGCGCGCTTCGAAACCGTAGTTCTTGTCGAGATAGCGACGCAGCGCGTCGGCGAGTTGCTGTTGTTCTGCGGTGAAATTGAAGTTCATTGCGCCGCTCCTCAAATCCCCAGAATCATCTGCGAGATGATGTTCTTCTGAATTTCGTTCGACCCGCCGTAGATCGACGTCTTGCGATAGTTGAAGTAGTACGCCGCGAGCGGAGCCGCGTCGTCGTCACCGCCTGCCGCGTGGTCGTGCTCGCCATCGAGGAAGGCCGGATCGAACGGCGCCGCGAGCGGACCGACCGCGTCGACCATCAGCTCGGTCAGCGCCTGCTGGATCTCCGTACCCTTGATCTTGAGCATCGACGCTTCGGGACCGGGGCCGCGCCCGTTGGACGCGCTCGCGATCACGCGCTCGGCGGTCACCTCGAGCGCCATGAGTTCGATTTCCACGGCCGCCACGCGTGCCGCGAAGACGGGATCTTCGAGCAGCGGCCTGCCATGCTTCTTCTGCCTGAGCGCGACGCCCTTGAGGAAGGCGAGTTCGCGGTTCGACGCGCCCACGCGCGCGATGCCCGTGCGCTCGTGGCCGAGCAGATACTTCGCGTAAGTCCAGCCACGGTTCTCGTCGCCGACGAGATTTTCGACCGGCACCTTCACGTCTTCGAAAAATACTTCGTTAACCTCATGGTCTTCATCGAGCGTGATGATCGGACGTACGGTGATGCCGGGCGTCTTCATGTCGATGAGGAGAAACGAGATACCTTCCTGCTTCTTGGCCGCGGGATCGGTGCGCACAAGGCAGAACATCATGTCGGCGTGCTGGCCGAGTGTGGTCCAGGTCTTCTGGCCGTTCACGACGTAGTGATCGCCGTCCCGAACTGCACGCGTGCGCAACGACGCGAGGTCGGATCCCGAACCCGGTTCGGAGTAGCCCTGGCACCACCAGTCTTCACCGGAAAGAATGCGCGGAAGATAGCGGCGCTTTTGCGCCTCGTTGCCGTACTTCATGAGCACGGGCGCGACCATCGACACGCCGAACGGCAGGACCGGCGGCGCGCCGATGCGGCCGCACTCGGCGTCCCAGATGTGGCGCTGCGCTTCGGTCCAGCCCGGGCCGCCCCACTCCGCGGGCCACGCAGGCGCTGACCAGCCCTTCTTGCCCAGCAGCTTGTGCCAGTTGGCGATGTCGTCGCGCGAGAGGCGTTTGTGGTTGAGAACCTTGTCGCGCATTGCTTGAGGCAGATTGGCCTCGAGCCAGGCGCGGATTTCGGCGCGAAATGCGTCGTCGGCGGGGGTGTAGTCCAGATCCATGCGCTATGTCTCCTGGCCGCGGCCGGTGCGGAGCGTTCCCCGCGCCGCGGCAAAGACCCGCATGGCGTTACTGCAGCGGACCCTTCAACGCGGCCGGAACCGGCAGCGGCATCACGTCGATGCCTTCTTCGACGAGAGCTTGCGCATCGTCCGCAGAAGCGACTCCACGGATATTGCGCGACGGCGCTTCGTTGTAGTGAATGCGCCGCGCCTCCTCGGCGAAACGGTCGCCTACGTTCTCCGTCTTTTCGAGGACCTCGCGGATTACACGCATCGCATGAGCTTGCCACTGGGCCGCCTGCTCGTGCAGCGACGCTTTCGGCGTCTCGCTCGCGCCGGACAGGTTCAAGCGGGGCGCGGACGGCAAGCGGGTCACATGGGTGGCGCCGCACATCGGACATTCGACCAGTTTGCGAGACAGTTGCGACTCGAAGTCGTCAACCGATGCGAACCAGCCTTCAAACCGATGGCCGTCTGGACACTGTAAATCGAGGACCTTCATGGGGAATCGAGGCTTGCAATGAGTTTAACGCAAATCGTAAATTTGTGAACGACCGTTCGAAAAAATTCCTGCGGTCAGCCACCGGGGACTTTCCCGGGGGTTCGATTGTAGCGCCGCACGGGCGGGCGCGCTGAAGGTGCTTGCGCGTGTGTCAAGCGACAACGGCGGCCACGAAGGCCGCCGTTGATCCGGGCGTTCGATGCACCGGGAAGCGTGTCAGCCCTGCTCTGCCTTCGCGAGCGGCCACGCGCCCGACAGCGCCTTTTCGAGCCAGAACGTGCCGATGATCGTCTTCACGTCGGTGATCTTGCCCGTGCGCACCCATTCGAGCAGTTCGGGAACCGTCGCCGTGAAGGTTTCGAGAAATTCGCCGTCGTCGAGTTGCGCCGCGCCTGCGGTCAGGCCGCGCGCGAGATAGATGTCGATGAATTCGGTCGAGTACGAGATCACAGGATGGATCTGCGCGAGATAAACGTACTCGCGCGCCGTATAGCCCGTCTCCTCCTTCAATTCGCGAATCGCGCAGGCGAGCGCGCCTTCTTGCGGATCGAGCTTGCCTGCCGGGAATTCCGTCATCACGCGCGAGAGCGGATAGCGGTACTGGCGCTCCATCAGCACGCGGCCGTCGTCGAACAGCGGGATCACCATCACCGCGCCGGGATGCTGAACGAACTCGCGCGTGGCGTGCTTGCCATCCGGCAAGGCGACCGTGTCGCGCTTGAGCGTAAGGAAATTGCCCGCGTAGAGCGTCGTGCTTTCCACACACGTCTCGGCGAGCGCCGGGTCGTGTCGATGATGTTCAGCCATAGTCAGCCTCGTGGGTGCTCGGAAAAATCGGGAAGCCGCGGGCGCGCCGCAGGTAGTGGGATCGCACGGCGCGTGCCGGCCGCAGGCCGGCGACGCGCGTCACGCCGGGCGGCGTTTGACGAGATATTGCCAGGTGAAGCCGGGGAACGCGAACACGACAAAAAGGCTGAAGGTGATCGCGTAGAACTGCCAGCCCTGGTCAAAGCGGTTGCCGGCGCGCGCCTCCAGCAGGAAGCCGAACGCACCGACCACAAAATACAGCACGATCATTTCAGCGATGCGAATCCACGCGCTCTTCTTCGGTGCGCGAAGCGGCACGACGCCGAACAATCGCTGGTTGAGGAACGGCAGGTTGGCGCCCGCAAGCGCCAACAGCACGATGAACCAGCCCGCTGCCGACATTAGAGCGGCAGCGTATGCGTGACAGCCTGCAGGCAGATCGACATCAGCGGGCCAGGAATGATGCCCAGCACGAGCACCGCCACGCCGTTGAGCGTGAGCAGCGCGCGGTTGCATGCGTGGCTCTCGATCGGTGCGTCGTCCTGCGGTGCGTCGAAGTACATCAGCTTGACGATACGCAGGTAGTAGAACGCGCCGAACAGCGACGTGATCACGGCGAGCACGGCAAGCCACGTGAGGCCTGCGTTCATGGTCGCTTCGAGCACGGCGAGCTTCGCGTAGAAGCCGACGGTCGGCGGAATGCCCGCGAGCGAGAACATCATGAGCATCATGACGAACGCGAACACTGGATTGCGCTGGTTCAGGCCCTTGAAGTCGTCGATCGTTTCCGCTTCGAAATCGCGGCGGGACAGCAGCATGACGATGCCGAACGCACCGAGCGTCGTGATCAGATAGACGATGCTGTAGAACATGGCCGAGCTGTATGCGCTGGCCGCGCCCGTCGCCTTGTTGTCGACGATGCCGGCGAGCAGGCCGAGCAGTACGAAGCCCATGTTCGAAATGGCCGAGTACGCGAGCATGCGCTTGATGTTGCGCTGGACGATACCGGTGATGTTGCCGACGATCATCGAGAGTGCCGCGAGAATGATCAGCATCTCCTGCCAGTCCACTGCCAGCGGCAGCAGGCCCATGACGAGGAAGCGCACCGCCCACGCGAACGCCGCGACCTTCGGGCCGCCGCCGGTAAGCAGCGTCATGGCCGTTGGCGCGCCTTGATAGACGTCGGGCACCCACATGTGGAACGGCACCGCGCCCATCTTGAACGCCACGCCGGCGACGATGAACACCACGCCGAACAGCAGGACGATATCGTTGATGTGGCCCGAAGCCACCGCCTTGAACACTTCGTTCAGCTCGAGCGAGCCGGTCGCGCCGTACAGCATCGAAATACCATAGAGCAGGAAGCCCGAAGCGAGCGCACCCAGCACGTAGTACTTCATGGCCGCTTCGTTCGACTGCGTCGCGTTACGACGCAGCGCGATCACCGCGTAGAGCGAGAGCGACATCAGCTCGAGGCCGAGGTACAGCGTGAGGAAGTTGTTGCCCGAGATCATCGTGATCTGGCCGAGCAGCGAAAACAGGCCAAGCAGGAAGAACTCGCCCCGGAACATGTCGCGGTCTTCGAGATACTTGCGCGAGTACACGATCGACACGGCGTAGCCGAGCGTGACCACTGCCTTCATGGCGCTCGCGAACGGATCGACCACGTACATGCGCGTGAAGTAGTAGTACACGTGCGGATCGAACGCGTCCACCGCGAACCAGATACCGGCTATGACCGCGGTCAGCAGCGCAATGAAGTAGGTCGTGCGCCGGCCTTCAGGACCGGTGAACGTGTCGTTGAGCCACGCGACGACGAGGCCGGTCATCACCAGGCCGTCGGGCAGCAGAGCGTACATAGGGGCGTTTGGCATGATCTTTTGTTCCTCCGCTCGGGTATTACTGTGACAGCGGCAGTTTCGACACTGCGACGTGGGAGAGGAGGTTTTCCACGGAAACGTGCATCACATCGGTAAAGGGCTTCGGGTAGACGCCCATGAAAAGCGTAAACAGCGCGAGCACCCCAAGAATGAAATATTCGCGACAGTTGATGTCCTTCAGCTCGCGAACGTGGTCGTTCGCGACGGCGCCGAAGTACACCCGCTTGTACATCCACAACGTATAGGCCGCGCCCAGGATCAGCGTGAACGCCGCCCCGAATGCGATCCAGAAGTTGTACTTCACGGCGGCCAGAATCACCATGAATTCGCCGACGAATCCAGAGGTGCCCGGCAGACCGCAGTTGGCCATCGCGAACAGCATGACCAGGGCCGCGAACTTCGGCATGGTGTTGACCACACCGCCGTAGTCCGCGATATCGCGTGTGTGCATGCGGTCATACAGCACGCCGATGCACAGGAACATGGCGCCCGAGACGAAGCCGTGCGAGATCATCTGGATGATCCCGCCTTCCATCGCGAGCTGGCTCGACGGGCCGAACATAAAGAAGCCGAGCGTGACGAAGCCCATGTGGGCGATCGACGAGTACGCGACCAGCTTCTTCATGTCCGCCTGCACCATCGCCACGAGGCCGATGTAGATCACGGCGATCAGGGACAGCGTGATGATGACCGGCGCCAGGTAGTGACTCGCGTCCGGCGTGACCGGCAGCGAGAAGCGCAGGAAACCGTACGCGCCGAGCTTGAGCATGATCGCGGCCAGCACGACCGAGCCGCCCGTGGGCGCTTCGACGTGCGCGTCCGGCAACCACGTGTGGACCGGCCACATCGGCACCTTGACGGCGAACGCGAAGAAGAACGCGATGAACAGCAGGATCTGCGGCGTCATGGCGATCTTTGCGGCCTGCCAGGAGGCGAGGTCGAAGGTCCCGGTAATGCGGTACAGATACAGCAACGCGACCAGCATGAGCAGCGAGCCGGCCAGCGTATAGAGAAAGAACTTGAACGCCGCGTACACGCGGTTCGGACCGCCCCACACGCCGATGATGATGTACATCGGAATGAGCGTGGCTTCGAAGAACACGTAGAACAGCAGACCGTCGGCGGCGCAGAAAACGCCGATCATGATGCCCGACAGGATGAGGAACGACGCGTAATACTGCGCGACGTTCTTCGTGATGACCTGCCAGCCCGCGATCACGACGATCACGGTGATGAGCGCCGTCAGCACGACGAACCACATCGCAATGCCGTCGACGCCCAGGTGATACGCAATATTGAACCGCTCGATCCAGACCGACTTCTCCTCGAACTGCAGGGAAGCCGTGCTCGTATCGAAGCCCGCAACGAGCGGAAGGGTGACGAGGAAACTAAGCACCGAACCGATGAGTGCGAGCCAGCGGTCCGCACTCGGGTTCCGACGGGAACCCACTACAAGAACGACGATGCCGAATACGATCGGCATCCATATCGCAATACTGAGAATCGGAGTTGCGTGCATGCGTTTCCTCGCCTTATTTGCCGCTGAGCGTTACAAACAGGGTAAGGAGGCCAAGCATGCCAATGATCATGGCAAATGCGTAGTGGTAGATATAGCCGGATTGCAGGAAACGAATGACAGTTGCAAACCAGCCGATAAACTTGGCGCTCCCGTTTACGACGCCGTCGATCACGACGACATCGCCCTCCTTCCACAGACCGCGACCGATCGCGACTGCTCCGCGAGCGAAGACGATTTCGTTGATCTTGTCGAGGTAATACGCGTTTGCCAGCAGCTTGTAGACCGGCGAGAAAGTGCGCGACACGACGGCCGGCAGTTCCGGGCGCTTCATGTAGAAGAACCACGCCACCACCACACCCGCGAGTGCGAGCCACACCGGCAGACCCGAGAACGCATGCGCGCCCATCGCGGCCCAGCCCTGGAATTCCTTGCCCATCTCCACGAGCGCTTCGTGGTTCTCGCCAACGAAGATGACGTTCTGGAACGCCACGCCATGCGAGAAGAAGTCACCGAAGAGCAGCGGCTGGATCGCGAACGCACCGGCGATCACCGAGGGAATGGCGAGCAGAACGAGCGGCACCCAGATGACCCACGGCGACTCGTGCGGCACGTGCACGTGGTGTTCGCCGTGACCGTGGCCATGATCGCCGTGGCCGCCATGAGCAGCATTGGCGGCTTCGATCGCCATCGGCGACTCGGGGTGCTTCGGACCGCGGAAGCGCTCTTCGCCGTGGAACACGAGGAAGTACATGCGGAACGAGTACAGCGCGGTGACGAACACGCTGGCAACCACCGCGAAGTACGCGAAGCCCGAACCCGGCAGATGCGAGAGCTTCACGGCGTCGATGATCGAATCCTTCGAGTAGAAGCCCGAGAAAAACGGCGTGCCGATCAGCGCGAGCGAACCGATGAGCGAGGTGATCCACGTGATGGGCATGTACTTGCGCAGGCCGCCCATGTTGCGCATGTCCTGATCGTGGTGCATGCCGATGATGACCGAACCCGCGCCGAGGAACAGCAGCGCCTTGAAGAACGCATGCGTCATCAGGTGGAAGATCGCGACCGGGTAAGCCGAGACGCCGAGCGCCACGGTCATGTAGCCGAGCTGTGAGAGCGTGGAGTAAGCCACCACGCGCTTGATGTCGTTCTGGACCACGCCGAGGAAGCCCATGAACAGCGCGGTAATGGCGCCGATCACGACGATGAACGAAAGCGCAGCTTCCGAAAGTTCGAACAGCGGCGACATGCGCGCGACCATGAAGATACCGGCCGTCACCATGGTTGCCGCGTGAATCAGCGCGGAGATCGGCGTCGGGCCTTCCATCGAGTCGGGCAGCCACACGTGCAGCGGGAACTGCGCCGACTTGCCCATCGCGCCGATGAAGAGGCAAATACACGCAACGGTGAGCAGGTTCCACGAGGTGCCCGGGAACGTCAGCGCGGCGATTTCATGACCCTTCGCGAAGATGTCGTTGTAGTTCAGCGAGCCCCCGAACGCGAGCAACAGGCCAATACCGAGCAGGAAGCCGAAGTCGCCCACGCGGTTCACGAGGAACGCCTTCATGTTCGCGTAGATGGCGCTTTCACGCTTGAAATAGAAGCCGATCAGCAGGTACGAGACGAGACCCACCGCTTCCCAGCCGAAGAACAGCTGCAGGAAGTTGTTGCTCATCACGAGCATCAGCATCGAGAACGTGAAGAGCGCGATGTACGAGAAGAAGCGCTGGTAGCCCTCTTCTTCCGCCATGTAGCCGATCGTGTAGATGTGCACCATCAGGGACACGAAGGTCACGACGACCATCATGAGCGCAGTCAACGAGTCGATGAGGAAGCCGACTTCGAACTTCAGGCTGCCGACCGACATCCATTCGTAGACAGTCGCGTTGAAGCTCGCGCCGCTCATCACGTCGAAGAGCGTGATGCACGAAAGCACGAACGCAATCGCGACGCCGAGAATGGTCACCGTATGCGCGCCCGCGCGCCCGACCGTTTTGCCAAAGAGACCGGCAATGAGAGAACCGGCGAGAGGAGCCAGCGGAATCGCCAGCAGCAGAGTTTCGTTGAGAGTCGTTGCCATAAAGTCAGCCTGCCTTAGCCTTTGAGCTGATCGAGATCCTCGACATTGATCGTGTCGAGGCTGCGGAACAGGGTCACAAGAATAGCCAGACCAATTGCAGCTTCCGCCGCCGCAACTGTAAGCACGAAGAACACGAAAATCTGTCCGTGAACGTCACCGAGGTAATGCGAGAACGCGACAAAGTTCGTGTTCACCGCTAACAGCATCAGCTCAATCGCCATCAGGATGATGATGACGTTGCGCCGATTCAAAAAGATTCCGACGATCGAGATCGCAAACAGGATCGCGCCGAGGACGAGGTAATGGGCCAGTGTCAGCATGGTTCGCTCCTTCGCGCTTAGCTCTTCGTTGCCGGTGTGGCCGGCGCTGCACCCGCCGCCCCGGCTTCGGCCTGCGCCGGTTCCGCCGGCTCCGGCACCTCCACGACGGCCTGCATCTTCACGAGGCGCACGCGGTCCTGGCGACGCACGTTGACCTGCTTCGACACGTCCTGGCGTTTCGAATCCTTCGGCTCGCGCACCGTGAGCGCGATGGCCGCGACGATCGCCACCAGCAGCACGAGGCCGGCGACTTCGAAGGCGAAGATGTAGTCGGTGTAGATGATCTTGCCGATCAGGTGTGCGTTCGAGATCGCCGCGGCGGCAGCCGGCGTGGTGTCGGGCACCGGCGTGCTCGTCGCGCCGTAGCCGTGCCACAGGATCAGCGCGGTTTCGACCACGATGATCGCGCCCACGATGGTCGCCACCGGGATGAAGCGCTTGAAGTCGCGGCTCAGCACGTCGATGTTGATGTCCAGCATCATCACCACGAACAGGAACAGCACCATCACCGCGCCCACGTAGACGAGCACCAGCAGGATCGCGAGGAATTCGGCCTCGAGCAGCATCCAGATCGCGGCCGCGTTGAAGAACGCGAGCACGAGGAAGAGCGCAGACGCGACAGGATTGCGCGAAGTGATCACCTTCAGCCCTGACAGCGTGAGCAGCAGCGCGAAGATGTAGAACAGGACGGTCGTGAATTCCATGATTACTGGTTCATCGTTGAGGCCTTCGTGAGGCGGATTGCGCGGCGCAGTCTGGCGGCCAGACCAGGGAGCGTCGCGCCGCGGCGGTCAGGCTGCGGTATGGCGCGTGCGTTCGGCACACGCGCTCCCCACAGCCGGCCCGGACCGCGGGCCGATGCAGCGTCAAACTGAAAGATCAACGGTACGGTGCATCCGCTGCCTTGTTCGCCGCGATCTGCGCTTCATAGCGATCGCCAACGGCCAGCAGCATATCCTTCGTGAAATACAGGTCGCCGCGCTTCTCGCCGTGATACTCGAGAATGTGCGTTTCGACGATCGAGTCGACCGGGCAGCTCTCTTCGCAGAAACCGCAGAAGATGCACTTGGTCAGGTCGATGTCGTAACGCGTCGTGCGGCGCGTGTTGTCCTCGCGCACTTCCGATTCGATCGTGATCGCGAGCGCGGGGCACACCGCCTCGCACAGCTTGCACGCGATGCAGCGCTCTTCGCCATTTTCATAGCGGCGCAGCGCGTGCAAACCCCGAAAACGCGGGGACATAGGCGTCTTTTCTTCCGGGAACTGCACCGTGAACTTGCGCTTGAAGGTGTAACGCCCCGTCAGCGCGAGCCCCTTGAGCAGCTCGGTCAGGAAAAACGTTTTGAAGAAGTTTTGGATAGCGTTCATGGTTGTGTTCGCCCCTTATTTCCAGATGCTCAACGGCGACATGTACCAGAAGCCGACCACGATCAGCCACACGATGCACACCGGAATGAACACCTTCCAGCCGAGACGCATGATCTGGTCATAGCGATAGCGCGGGAACGTCGCGCGGGCCCAGATGAAGACCGACAGCAGGCAGAAGACCTTCAGCACCAGCCAGAACACGCCCGGGATGAAGTCAAGGAACGCGAACGGGGCGCTCCAGCCGCCGAGGAACAACACCGAGGCGAGCGCCGAGATCACGATCATGTTGATGTACTCGGCGAGGAAGAACAGCGCGAACGCCATCCCCGAGTAATCGATCATGTGACCCGCGACGATTTCCGACTCCCCTTCCACCACGTCGAACGGATGGCGGTTCGTTTCGGCAATACCCGAGATGAAGTAGACGACGAACATCGGCAACAGCGGCAGCCAGTTCCACGAGAGGAACGTGATGCCCCAGTTCGCGAACATGCCGCGCATCTGGCCTTCGACGATCACCGAAAGGTTCAGGCTGCCCGACACCATCAGCACGACGACGAGCGCGAAGCCCATCGAAATTTCGTACGAGACCATCTGCGCCGCGGCGCGCATGGCGCCGAGGAACGCGTACTTCGAGTTCGACGCCCAGCCCGCGAGAATCACGCCGTAGACACCGATCGACGAGATCGCCATCGCGTAGAGCAGGCCCGCGTTGATGTCGCCGAGCACCGCGCCCGCCTGGAACGGAATCACCGCCCAGACCGCGAAGGCCGGCACCACCACCATGATCGGCGCGACCATGTAGATCCAGCGGCTCGCCTGCGCGGGCTGAATCACTTCCTTTAGCAGCAGCTTCAGCACGTCGGCGATCGGCTGCAACAAACCTGCCGGGCCCACGCGGTTCGGGCCGAGACGCACGTGCATCCACCCGATCAGCTTGCGCTCCCAGAGGATCAGGTACGCCACGCACAGCAGGATCACCACCGCGACGACGAGAATGCGCACCAGCGCCCAGACGGTGGGCCATGCCACGCCGAGCAGCTGGCTGCCGCCTGCATTGATCGTATCGAACAAGCTCATTTACGCCTTCTCCACCAGCAGTTCACCGAACAGGCTGCCGAGTTGCGCGCCGGCCGGCGTCGCCGCCGACACGCGCACCACCGTCGGCGCAAGATTCGCATCGCGCGTTGCGGGCGCCGTCACCGACAGATCGCCCTGGCGCACGCGCACGGCGTCGCCTTCCTTCAGGCCGAGCTGGTCGAAGTATGCCGCCGGCAAGCCGATCGCGTTCGCCACGCGGGCAGCCGTGGTGAGCTGCAGCGCTTCGCCCCGGCGCACGATGGGATCGGCGTGGTAGATCGGCACGTCGGCTATGCGCTCGAAGCGGCCTTCCGCGGCCTTCACGAGGTTGCCGCGCGCAACCGCTGCGCCGGCCTTGTTCGACAGGCGGCCTTCGAAGCTGCCGTCGCCGAGCGCCTTGCGGCGCACTTCTTCTGCCGTGTCGTATTCGAAGCCCTTGGCGCCCAGCAGCGTGCCGAGCACGCGCAGAACCTTCCATGCCGGGCGCGTGTCGCCGAGCGGGCGCACGACGCCGTTGAAGGTCTGAGCCGTGCCTTCGGCGTTGATGAAGGTACCCGAGGTTTCCGTGTACGGTGCGATGGGCAGCAGCACGTCCGCGTAGTCGAGCCCTGTCTTGTACGGCGAGAACACGGCGACCATTTCGGCCTGCGCGAGCGCGGCGCGAGCGGCAGCCGGGTTAGCCGTATCGAATTCCGGCTCGATGTTCATGAGCAGATAGCCCTTGCGCGGCTGCTCGAACGCTTCGCGTGCGTTCAGGCCGTCGCGGCCCGGCAGCGCGCCGGCGATGTGCGCGCCGACCGTGTTGGCCGCTTCCGTGAGGAAGCCCAGCGTCGCGCCCGTCGTTTCGGCGATGAACTGCGCGGCCGCGTGCAGGCGCGAGAATTCCGGATGCTGGACCGCGGCGTTGCCGAGCAGCACATAACGGCGCTCGCCATTCGCAAGCGATGCGGCAACCTGCTTTGCGGCTTCGGTAGCCTGTGCGCCCGCGAAGCCTTCCGGCACGGCAACGCCCTTCGCTTCGGCAACCGCCGCTGCGATCGAAGCGAGTTCGTCGAGCCATGCCGAGGGCGCGGCGACGATGCGCTGTGCGTTCGGGATCAGCGAGCCGTCTGCGGTGGCCTGCAGGAAGCTGACCTGCGCACCACCCTTCGCAGCCTGGCGCAGACGCGCGGCGAACAACGCGTGGTCGCGGCGCAGGAACGAACCGATCACGAACGCCGAGTCGGCGTACGAAAGTTCGGCGATCTTCGTGCCGAGCCACGGCGCACCTTCGAGCGGCGCCGAGAAGTCGCTCTGGCGCAGACGGAAATCGACGTTCGGCGTGCCGATCGCATCCGCGAACTGCTTCGCGAGATAGAGTTCTTCGAGCGTGCTGTGCGGGCTCGCGAGCAACGCGAGCTGGTTCTCGCCGTGCTCGTCGCAAATGCCCTTGATGCCCTTCACGACGTATTCGAGCGCGGTCTGCCAGTCGGTCTCGATCCACTCGCCGCCTTGCTTGATCATCGGGCGCGTGAGACGGTCTTCGCCGTTCAGGCCTTCGTAGGAGAAGCGGTCCTTGTCCGAGATCCAGCACTCGTTGATGGATTCGTTCTCGAACGGCAGCACGCGCATCACGCGGTTGTTCTTCACCTGCACGACGAGGTTCGCACCCGTTGCGTCGTGCGGGCTCACCGACTTGCGGCGCGACAGTTCCCACGTCCGCGCCGAGAAGCGGAACGGCTTGCTCGTGAGCGCGCCGACCGGGCACAGGTCGATCATGTTGCCCGAGAGTTCCGAGTCGACCGTCTTGCCGACGAACGAGGTGATTTCCGAGTGCTCGCCGCGGCCGAGCATGCCGAGCTCCATCACGCCGGCGATCTCGTCGCCGAAGCGCACGCAGCGCGTGCAGTGGATGCAACGCGACATCTCTTCCATCGAGATGAGCGGGCCGACATTCTTGTGGAACACCACGCGCTTTTCTTCGCTGTAGCGCGAGGCGGACTTGCCGTAGCCCACGGCCAGATCCTGAAGCTGGCATTCGCCGCCCTGATCGCAAATCGGGCAGTCGAGCGGGTGGTTGATCAGCAGGAATTCCATCACGGCTTGCTGACCCTGCACGGCCTTGTCCGACATGGTGCGCACGACCATGCCTTGCGACACCGGCGTCGCGCACGCGGGCACGGCCTTCGGCATCTTCTCGACATCGACGAGACACATCCGGCAGTTGGCCGCGATGGAGAGCTTCTTGTGATAGCAGAAGTGCGGGATGTACGTGTCCACGCGCTGAGCAGCCTGGATCACCATGCTGCCCTCGGGCACCTGCACCTTCTTGCCGTCTATTTCAAGTTCAACCATGATGGTTAATCGTCCCTAACCTGTTACCGCTCAATTTCACAGCGGCATTCCCCGTCACTGCGCCCTTGCGTCGTGCTACGCGGCGGTGTGCGCAACCCGGCACAACATGCCGTCTCTTCGCCTGTCAGGCGGCCACCGTTTCCGAGGCCGCGTGCGAGCCGGCATGGCCGCCGACAAGACAACGCTTGTTGTGAACGTGATATTCGAATTCGTCCCAGTAATGCTTGAGCATGCCGCGCACCGGCATGGCCGCCGCGTCGCCGAGCGCGCAGATCGTGCGGCCCATGATGTTGCCCGCCACCGAGTTCAGCAGGTCCAGGTCTTCCTGGCGGCCCTCGCCGTGCTCGATGCGGTTCACGACGCGATACAGCCAGCCCGTGCCTTCGCGGCACGGCGTGCACTGGCCGCACGACTCTTCGTAATAGAAGTACGACAGACGCAGCAGCGAGCGCACCATGCAGCGCGTTTCGTCCATGACGATGACGGCGCCGGAGCCGAGCATCGAACCCTGCTTGGCGATGGAGTCATAGTCCATGTCCGTCTGCATCATCAGGTCGCCCGGAATGACCGGCGCCGACGAACCGCCCGGAATCACGGCCTTCAGCTTCTTGCCGCCGCGCACGCCGCCGGCCAGCTCCATGAGCCTGGCGAACGGCGTGCCGAGCGGAATCTCGTAGTTGCCCGGACGCTCGACGTCGCCCGACACCGAGAAGATCTTCGTGCCGCCGTTGTTCGGCTTGCCGAGTTCCATGTACGTCTGCGGACCGACGCTCAGCAGGAACGGCACCGCGGCGAAGGTCTCGGTGTTGTTGATCGTCGTAGGCTTGCCGTACACCCCGAAGCTCGCCGGGAAAGGCGGCTTGAAGCGCGGCTGGCCCTTCTTGCCTTCGAGCGACTCGAGCAGCGCGGTTTCCTCGCCGCAGATGTACGCGCCATAGCCATGGTGCGCGTGCAACTGGAACGAGAAGTCCGTGCCGAGAATGTTGTCGCCGAGATAGCCCGCCTGGCGCGCTTCTTCCAGCGCGGCCTCGAAGCGGCGATACACCTCGAAAATCTCGCCGTGGATGTAGTTGTAGCCCACGGTGATGCCCATCGCGTAAGCGCCAATGGCCATGCCTTCGATCACGCTATGCGGATTCCAGCGCAGGATGTCGCGGTCCTTGAACGTGCCCGGCTCGCCCTCGTCCGAGTTGCAGACGAGATACTTCTGCCCCGGGAACTGACGCGGCATGAAGCTCCACTTCAGGCCGGTCGGAAAGCCCGCGCCGCCGCGGCCGCGCAGACCGCCCGCCTTCACGTCGGCGATCACCTGCTCGGGCGGAATCTTTTCTTCGAGAATACGGCGCAGCTGCTTGTAGCCGCCGCGCGCGACGTAGTCCTCGATATGCCAGTTCTCGCCGTTGAGGCCCGCGAGAATCAGCGGTTTGATGTGACGGTCGTGCAACGAAGTCATTTCGAAAGCTCCTCGAGCAGCTGGTCGATCTTCTCGCGGCTCATGAAGCTGCACATACGGTGATTGTTCACGAGCATCACCGGCGCATCGCCGCACGCGCCCATGCACTCACCTTCTTTCAAGGTGAACTTGCCGTCGGGCGTGGTTTCGCCGAAGTCGATTCCGAGCTTCTGCTTCAGGTATTCGGCGGCGCTTTCCGAGCCGCCATCCGGGCCGAGCTGGCACGGCAGATTCGTGCAGAGCGTGATCTTGTGCTTGCCGACCGGCTTCGTCTCGAACATCGTGTAGAACGTGGCGACTTCCTGCACCGCGACAGGCGGCATGCCGATGTAGTCGGCCACGAACTGCATGATTTCGGGAGACAGCCAGCCATGCTCTTCCTGGGCAACGGCCAAAGCCGCCATCACGGCGGACTGTCGCTGATCGGCGGGGTACTTCGTCAGCGCGCGATCGATTTCTTTCAGGCCTTCAGCTGAGATCATTTTCAGACACGACTCTTTCAATTCCTACCGAACGAAAACCTGCCGCGCGTTCTCATACATTCGCTGCGACAGACGTGGCGTTCCATGCTGCGTGCGCCCGGGACCGGGCGCACCTTACTGCGCGCCGCCTTAGCGGTCGATTTCACCGAACACGATGTCCTGCGTGCCGATGATCGTGACCGCGTCGGCAATCATGTGGCCGCGCGCCATTTCATCGAGCGCGGACAGGTGGGCATAACCCGGCGCACGGATCTTCAGACGATAAGGCTTGTTCGCGCCATCTGACACCAGGTAGATGCCGAATTCCCCCTTCGGATGTTCGACGGCAGCGTAAGCCTCGCCTTCGGGCACGTGGAAGCCTTCCGTGAAGAGCTTGAAGTGGTGAATCAGCTCTTCCATGTTCGACTTCATGTTCACGCGCGAGGGCGGCGCAACCTTGTGATTGTCGATCATCACGGGGCCGGGATTCTTGCGCAGCCACTCAATGCACTGTTTCGCGATGCGGGTGGACTGGCGCATTTCTTCGACGCGCACGAGATAGCGGTCGTAGCAGTCGCCGTTCACGCCCACCGGAATGTCGAAGTCCATCTGGTCGTAGACTTCGTAGGGTTGCTTCTTGCGCAGGTCCCACTCGATGCCCGAACCGCGCAGCATCGCGCCCGTCAGGCCGAGCTGCATGGCGCGCTCGGGGCTCACCACGCCGATGCCGACGAGACGCTGCTTCCAGATGCGGTTGTCGGTGAGGAGCGTTTCGTACTCGTCGACGCAACCGGGGAAGCGCGTAAAGAAGTCGTCGATGAAGTCCAGCACCGAGCCCTGGCGCGCCTCGTTCATGCGCGCGAGCGCCTTCTCGTTGTGAATCTTCGACGCCTTGTATTGCGGCATTGCGTCAGGCAGATCGCGGTACACGCCGCCCGGACGATAGTAAGCCGCGTGCATGCGCGCACCCGAGACCGCCTCGTAGACGTCCATCAGGTCTTCGCGCTCGCGGAACGCGTAGAGGAACACCGCCATCGCGCCGACGTCGAGCGCATGCGAGCCGATCCACATGAGGTGGTTAAGCACGCGCGTGATCTCGTCGAACAGCACGCGGATGTACTTCGCGCGAACCGGCACGTCGATGCCGAGCAGCTTTTCGATGGCGAGCACATAGCCGTGCTCGTTGACCATCATCGACACGTAGTCGAGACGGTCCATGTACGGCACCGACTGGATGAACGTCTTGCTTTCGGCGAGCTTTTCCGTCGCGCGATGCAGCAGGCCGATGTGCGGATCGGCGCGCTGGATCACTTCGCCGTCGAGCTCGAGCACGAGGCGCAGCACACCGTGCGCTGCCGGGTGCTGCGGGCCGAAGTTGAGCGTGTAGTTCTTGATCTCTGACATGCGACCCTCTTAGTGTTTCTTCAGACCGCCGTAGCGATCCTCGCGGATCACGCGCGGCGTGATCTCGCGCGGCTCGATCGTGACGGGCTGGTAGACCACGCGCTTCTGCTCCGGGTCGTAACGCATTTCGACATAACCCGAAACCGGGAAGTCCTTGCGGAACGGGTGGCCGATGAAACCGTAGTCGGTCAGGATGCGGCGCAGGTCGGGGTGGCCTTCGAAGACGATGCCGTACAGGTCGAAGGCCTCGCGCTCGTACCAGTTGGCCGAATTCCAGATCTCGACGAGCGAGGGCACGATCGGCACTTCGTCGTCCGGCGCGAACACGCGCAGACGCACGCGCCAGTTGTTCGCGAGCGAGAGCAGATGCGACACCGCGGCGAAGCGCGGGCCTTCCCAGGCGCCGTCACCGAAGGTCTGGTAGTCGACGCCGCACAGGTCGATCAGTTGCTCGAAGCGCAGCGAGGGATTGTCGCGCAGCTCCTTGGCCACCGCGAGGGACTCGCCCGCCTTGACGACCAGCGTCAGCTCGCCGAGCGCCTCGGTAAGGCTGACGATGCGCGCGCCAAGGGCCGCTTCGAGGTTCGCTTTCAGGGTCTCGAGTTTGCTTGCCATATTGTGGGGAGGCACGCGGCCTTTATTGACGGGCGATGGTGCTGGTGCGGCGAATCTTCGCCTGCAACTGGATCACCCCGTAGACCAGGGCTTCCGCTGTCGGCGGGCATCCCGGCACATAGACGTCGACCGGCACGATGCGATCACAACCGCGCACGACCGAATACGAATAGTGGTAGTAGCCGCCGCCGTTGGCGCACGATCCCATCGAAATGACCCAGCGCGGCTCGGCCATCTGGTCATAGACCTTGCGCAGCGCAGGCGCCATCTTGTTGCACAGCGTGCCGGCGACGATCATGACGTCCGACTGACGCGGGCTCGGACGGAACACCACGCCGAAACGGTCAAGGTCGTAACGGGCCGCGCCCGCGTGCATCATCTCGACCGCGCAACACGCCAGGCCGAACGTCATCGGCCACAACGAGCCGGTGCGCGTCCAGTTGATCAGCTTGTCAGCCGTGGTGGTGACAAACCCTTCCTTCAAGACCCCTTCGATACTCATGTGCTTTCCACTCCAGACGGACAGCCCACAGATTCCCCGCAGTGCCGCCCATGCAATCCGGCGATTAACCCATTATTCCCAGTCGAGACCACCCTTCTTCCAGATGTAGGCAAAGCCCAGCAGGAATTCGAGCAGAAACAGCATCATCGACAGAAAGCCCGGCCAGCCGATGTCGCGCAGGGCCACACCCCACGGAAACAGGAACGCCGTTTCGAGGTCGAAGATGATGAAAAGGATGGCGACCAGGTAGTAGCGTACGTCGAACTTCATTCGGGCGTCTTCGAACGCTTCGAAGCCGCACTCGTACGGCGAATTCTTTTCGCTGTCTGGCCGGTTGGGACCGAGGACCTTGCCGATTGTCACTAGCGCTATGCCCAGACCAAGACCCACGAGGAGGAACAGAAGGACGGGGAAATAGGCAGCGAGGTTCAAGGCTATCCTCTATATCGGTTGGTTCTGAGGTTCCGCTGGAACTTGCATCGCTCCGCGGGAATCACTTCACGTACTTCGCGCTGCGAACAGAAAACGAACACGACGTAAGAAGCAAAAATGCCAGCCGAAGCTGAAGCAAGCGGCTGGCATTTTTTAGATAACATTGGTGCCGACGGCGAGACTCGAACTCGCACAGCTTTCGCCACTACCCCCTCAAGATAGCGTGTCTACCAATTTCACCACGTCGGCACTACATGCAATCCGGGACAACAAATATTGCAACCCGCGAATCGCTTCAAGACTTAGATTCTAACTTGTTTCCGTTCTTTGTTCAACGCACAAAACAAGTTTCTCAAATTTATTTCGGCACGTCGTTGCCCGGTTGCGAGGCTGCTGCAGCCGGCGAAGCCGCCGCCGCGGCGGTTGCGCCAGGAGCCGATGCAACCGGTGCCGAAGCAGCCGGCGCCGAGGCCGAATTCACCTGCGCCGGGGCTGGAACCGAAGCGCCAAGCACGCCCGCCGAAGGCTTCGCATGATACGACCCCAGGTAGGTTAACGCAAGGGTGGAGCAGAAAAACACCGTTGCGAGAACCGCGGTAGTGCGCGAAAGGAAGTTGGCGGAACCGCTCGCGCCGAACAGGCTGCCCGACGCGCCGCTGCCGAATGCGGCGCCCATATCCGCGCCTTTGCCGTGCTGCAGCAAGACGAGGCCGATCACCCCGAGCGCCGACAGGAGCTGGACGACGATAATCAACGTTTTCAAATACAGCATTACACTCACCTGAGTCCTGGTTGAACGTCCGCCCCTCCCGGAGCGCACGCGTAAGCAGCCCGCACGACGCGCTTTAATCCGAACGCTTCGCGCGCAAGCCTTTAGTTCGCGACGCCGGCGCCCGCCGCGGCGGCCACGCAGATCGCGAGGAAATCACCCTCTTTCAGCGACGCACCGCCGATCAGCCCGCCGTCGATGTCGGCCTGACGGAAGAGCTCCGCCGCATTATCCGGCTTCACACTGCCGCCATAGAGCAGCGGCACGTCCGCCACTTGCGCGCCCTTGGCCGCGAGGCGCGCGCGCAGGAACGCATGCACCTGCTGCGCCTGCTCCGAGCTTGCGCTCTTGCCCGTGCCGATCGCCCAGACCGGCTCGTAAGCGACGACGATACGCGCCGCCTCTTCGACCGACAGCACGGCCAGCACGGCATCGATCTGTGCGCCGACCACACGCTCGGTCGCGCCCGACTCGCGTTCTTCGAGCGTCTCGCCCACGCAGACGATAGGCGTGAGGCCCGCCGCAAGCGCGCGCTGCGCCTTCACGGCGACGAATTCGGAACGCTCTCCGTGGTAAGCGCGGCGCTCCGAGTGACCAACGATCGCAAACGTGGCTTCGAAGTCGGCAACCATGCCTGCCGCGACTTCGCCCGTATAGGCACCCTGCTCGTGCGCCGAGATGTCCTGCGCGCCCCACTGAACCCGGCTGCCGCCGAGCAGTGCCTGCGCCTGCGCGAGATACGGGAACGGCACGCATACGCCAACGTGCACGTCCGGGGGCAGCGCCTGCGCGCCGCGCACAACGCCTTCCAGCAGTGTCGCATTGGCCGCGAGGCGACCATGCATCTTCCAGTTACCGACTACGAGCTTCGATCGTTGTTTCGTCATTGTTCCGGTTGCTGTTAAAGCGGACGCAAAACACATAATTTTACTGCGTGAAATCCAGACGGGTCAAACCGGCCGGCCCGCGACGCACAAAATATCCTCGAAAAAAATCCAGAAAAATCAAGCACGAGCGGGTCGCTCTTGCCGATGCGCCGTCAGACCGCGCTGCTCCAGTCGAGCACGATCTTGCCGACATGCTCGCTGCTTTCCATCAACGCGTGGGCCTCGGCGGCCTGCGCGGCGGGAAACACGCGGAACACGACGGGTTTAATGCGCCCTTCCTCGATGAGGGGCCAGACCTTCGCCTTGAGTTCCTGAGCGATCTGGGCCTTGAATTCCACGGAGCGCGCACGCAGCGTCGAACCGGTCACCGTCAGCCGGCGGCGCAGGATCTCGCCCATGTTGAGTTCGGCCTTGGAGCCGCCGAGCGTCGCGATCAGCACGATGCGGCCACCGGTCGCGAGCGCGGAAAGCTCGCGCGCCACATAACCGCCGGCCACCATGTCGAGAATCACGTCCACGCCGCGGTCGTTCGTGAGCGCCTTCACGACCTCCACGAAATCGCTCGTGCGGTAGTTGATGGCGCGGTCGGCGCCAAGCGCCTCGCACGCGCGGCACTTGTCGTCCGAACCCGCGGTTGCGAACACGCGAAAGCCAAGGGCATGCGCGATCTGGATCGCCGTCACGCCGATGCCGCTCGAGCCGCCCTGCACGAGCAGCGTCTCGTTCTCGCCGCCCTCGCCCTGGCCGAGGTACGCACGCTGGAAGACGTTGCTCCAGACCGTGAAGAACGTTTCGGGCAGCGAGGCCGCCTCGACATCCGTGAGCCCGTTCGGCACCGGCAGGCATTGCCCGAGCGGCGCGACTGCATATTCGGCGTAACCGCCGCCCGCAATCAGCGCGCACACGCGATCGCCGATCTTCAGTCCGAACGGGTTGTTCTTCTCGTCGATCGACCCGCCGACGATCTCGCCCGCCACCTCGAGCCCCGGCAGGTCGGAAATGCCCGGCGGCGGCGCATATGACCCCTTGCGCTGGAACACGTCGGGACGGTTCACGCCCGAGGCGCTCACCTTGATCAGCACTTCGCCGGCCTTCGGCTCGGGGGTTGGCCGTTCGGCCAGCTTGAGCACGTCCGGCGCACCGAATTCCGTAATCTCGACTGCCTTCATCTCGCCTCTCCTCAGCGCTTCGCGCCCCATCTGGATGGCGCTGCGCACGCGACACGATTGACGCATGCGCACTGCCATTCACCCTCATTGTCATGAAAAACGGCCGGCGCGTTTTGCACGCTGCCGGCCGTTGGAGCTTACCGCTTTACTGCTGCGGCTCGCCCTGCGGCGCGCCGCCATTCGCCTGCTCGTTGAGCAGCGCCTTGGCGGACAGGCGCACGCGGCCCTTCTCGTCCGTCTGGATGACCTTGACCTTCACGACCTGACCTTCCTTCAGATAGTCGTTGATGTCCTTGATGCGCTCGTTGGCGATCTCGGAGATGTGCAGCAGACCATCCTTGCCCGGCAGCAGGTTCACGATCGCGCCGAAGTCGAGCAGCTTGAGCACCGCGCCTTCGTACACCTGGCCCACTTCGATTTCGGCCGTGATGTTCTCGATACGCTTCTTCGCTTCGGCCATGCCTTCGCTCGACGTCGAAGCGATGGTCACGACGCCGTCATCGGAAATGTCGATGGTCGTGCCGGTTTCTTCCGTCAGCGCGCGGATCACCGAACCGCCCTTGCCGATCACGTCGCGGATCTTTTCGGGATTGATCTTGATGGTGATCATGCGCGGAGCGTACGCCGACAGCTCGGTGTTCACGCCCGACACAGCCGAGGTCATCTTGCCGAGGATGTGCATACGGCCTTCCTTCGCTTGCGCGAGGGCGACCTGCATGATTTCCTTGGTGATGCCCTGGATCTTGATGTCCATCTGCAGCGCGGTCACGCCCGCTTCCGTACCCGCCACCTTGAAGTCCATGTCGCCGAGGTGATCTTCGTCGCCAAGGATGTCGGTCAGCACGGCGAACTTGTTGCCTTCGAGGATCAGGCCCATCGCGATGCCGGCGACGTGCGCCTTCATCGGCACGCCGGCGTCCATCAGCGCGAGGCAGCCGCCGCACACCGATGCCATCGACGACGAACCGTTCGACTCGGTGATTTCCGAGACCACGCGGATCGAGTAGCCGAATTCTTCGGCGCTCGGCAGGCATGCGACGAGCGCGCGCTTGGCGAGACGGCCGTGGCCGATTTCACGGCGCTTGGGCGAGCCGACGCGACCCGTTTCGCCGGTTGCGAACGGAGGCATGTTGTAGTGGAGCATGAAGCGGTCGCGGTACTCGCCTTCGAGCGCGTCGATGATCTGCTCGTCGCCCTTGGTGCCGAGCGTCGCGACGACGAGCGCCTGCGTTTCGCCGCGCGTGAAGAGCGCCGAACCGTGGGTGCGCGGCAGCACGCCCGTGCGGATCTCGATCGGGCGCACCGTGCGCGTGTCGCGGCCGTCGATACGCGGCTCGCCGTTCAGGATCTGCGAGCGGACGATCTTCGCTTCGAGGTCGAACACGATGTTGCCGACCGTGGCCTTGTCGGCCGCCGTCGTGCCGGCCGCAGCCGCCTCTTCTTCGAGCCTGGCCGACGTGGCTGCATAGACTTCCTTCAGCTTGGCCGAACGCTGCTGCTTGTCGCGCAGCTGGTATGCGGCGAGCAGGCTGTCGTTGGCGATAGCCGTGACGCGCGCGATGAGCGCTTCGTCCTTCGGCGCCGGCTGCCAGTCCCACTCGGGCTTGCCGCCGTCACGCACCAGTTCGTGGATCGCGTCGATGGCCGTTTGCATCTGCTCGTGGCCGAACACGACCGCGCCGAGCATCACGTCTTCCGGCAGCTGGTCGGCTTCCGATTCCACCATCAGCACGGCGCGCTCGGTGCCGGCCACGACGAGGTCGAGGCGCGAATCCTTGATCTGGGCGCGCGTCGGGTTGAGCACGTACTCGTTGTTGATGTAGGCCACGCGTGCGGCGCCCACCGGGCCGTTGAACGGCAGACCCGAGATCGCGAGCGCTGCCGACGCGCCGATCAGCGCGGGGATGTCGGCCGGGATTTCCGGGTTGATCGACAGGACGTGGATCACGACCTGGACTTCGTTGTAGAAGCCTTCCGGGAAAAGCGGACGCAGCGGGCGGTCGATCAGGCGCGAGATCAGCGTCTCGCCTTCCGACGGACGGCCTTCGCGGCGGAAGAAGCCGCCCGGGATCTTGCCGGCCGAATAGGTCTTTTCGATGTAGTCGACGGTGAGCGGGAAGAAGTCCTGACCCGGCTTGGCGGTCTTCGCGCCGACGACGGTCGCGAGCACGACGGTGTCTTCGACGTCGACGATGACAGCACCGCTGGCCTGACGGGCGATCTCACCCGTTTCGAGGCGCACGTTGTGCTGGCCCCATTTGAATTCCTTCACGACTTTATTGAACATGGTCATGGTCACTCACTCCTTACTCATTTGTTATGCGCCGCCCGCACACGCGGACGATGCGGCAAGACAGGTTCCGGCACCGCGCAGGAAGAGGAGTGTTATGCCATTCCAGCGGATCGCGTAGTTGCAATACCGTTGCGACACAGCGGCGCACGATCTGCTGGAATGACACAAAGCTCTGCCCCGAGGCCCGGCCCTGCTGCTTGTACTGCGGGTGCTACGTGGTGTTGCCGGTGTTTCGAACGGCTTTTTTGCCCGTGAAAGACGGGATGACGTGCACCGTTCAAAAACAAAATGCCTGCATCAGTGGAACTGACACAGGCATCTTTGCGGAAGACCTTCCGATTACTTACGCAGACCCAGCTTCTCGATCAGCGCGCGGTAACGGTCAGCGTCCTTGCCCTTCAGGTAGTCGAGCAGCTTGCGGCGGCGGCTCACCATGCGCAGCAGACCGCGGCGGCTGTGGTGATCCTTCGCGTGCGACTTGAAGTGCGAGGTCAGTTCGTTGATACGCGACGTCAGGAGCGCAACCTGCACTTCGGGCGAACCCGTGTCGTTGGTGCCGCGCGCGAATTGCGCGACGACGTCGGACTTCTTGATATCTGCTACGGACATTTTGCTTTTCCTTTAAAACAAACGAGCGGTCACGGAAGAAAGGCCGTGCCGTGGCTTGGTTCCAACTTCTGATTGTCTTGCCGCAGGTTCGCGACAAGCGGCGTATTGTAGCACAGCCCCGATTTGCCGCGAAACCGCTTGTAAGGGGCGTCGTCAAGGCCGCTTCATCTGGCAGACAGTGGCGGGCACGGTGCGCTGCGCGGGCACCGCCAGCACCGTGCGAAAGCCATAGCCGGAACCCTCGTTGTCGTTGCGCACGCCGGGCGCGCCCTGCTTGTCCATCTCCATGACGTAAAGGGGCTGGATCGCCTGGTGGTCGTCGGCGCGCATCCACATGGGATGGAAGCCACTTTCGTCACCGTCGAAGGGCATGCCCTCCAGCGCCTTCGCGACCGCGGCGGGGTCCGCCGTGCCCGCCTTCGTCATGGCCTGCGCGAGCATCTCCACCATCATCGACATGCGCAGCACCGGGTAGTCGTCCCTGGCCGCCGGATAGCGCACCCGGAAGGCCTTGTACCACGCGTCGGATGCCGCGCCGCCCGCGTTCGGGTGCCAGTCGGCCACGGCGATCACGCGCTTCACGCCCGCGTCGCCCAGCGCCGCCGGAGCGCCCAGGCTGTTGCCGTAGAAGGTGTAGAACTTCGTGTCGAGGCCTTGCTCGCGCGCGGCCTTCACGAGCAGCGTGAGGTCGTTGCCCCAGTTTCCCGTGATGACGGCGTCGGCGCCCGCGGCGCGAATCCTGGCGATGTAAGGCGCGAAGTCCTTCACGCGGCCAATGGGGTGAAACGCGTCGCCGACGACGGCGATGTCCGGTCGGTCCCTCGCGAGAGCCGCGCGCGCGAGCGTGCTCACGTCGTGGCCGAAGCTGTAGTCCTGGTTGAGCAGATATACCTTCTTCACCGACTTGTCCGCGGCGATCACGTCCGCGAGCGCGTCCATGCGCATGCCCGCGTGCGCGTCGAAGCGGAAATGCCAGAAGCTGCAATTCGCGTTGGTGAGCGCGGGGTCGTCGGCGGAATAGTTCAGGAAGATCTCGCGGTTCTCCGGATCGCGCGCAGCCTGGCGATCGACCGCCGACTCGAGCGCCGCCGCCACCGCCGAGCTGTTGCCCTGCAAGACATAGCCGATGTGGCGGTCCTGCGCCATGCGCAGCTGCACGAGCGCCGCCTCGGGGCTGCCCTTGCTGTCGAGCGTGACCAGTTCGAGCGGATGCGCCCCGTCACGCAGCACGACGCCGCCGCGCGCATTGACGCGTTCCACGCCGAAGCGCAGGTTGCGCTCGACGGCCGCGCCCGCGTCCGCGAACGGGCCGGACATGCCTTCGATGAGCGCGAGCTGGATCGGCTTGCCGGCCGGCGTCTCGTCGGCCCGTGCGCCGGTTGCGGCCGCGAGCCCGGCCGCCATCGCCGCTACGGCGAACATGGCCGCTGCCGCACGCGCCATGCGTGCCGTTACGCACTTCTCTTTCATTTTCGCTGCGAACCGGATTGTCATTCGAAGCGCGGATCATAGGCCGCAAGGCGGGGCGGCGGCAAGGCCGGGATCCTCCGCGTGCCCGGACAGGCCGCCCCCGCGAGCGCCTCGCGCCGTGTCAAAATAAGGGTTCCACATTCACGGCGGTCATCGAAACCTTGCCATCGGGGAACATCATGTTCACGCGCCTGTTCACCTCGCTCGCCATGCCTGTGCGTCTCGTCTCGCGCCGCTTGCGTCCCGGACTCCTCGTGGGCGCGCTCGCCCTCGCCGGCTGCGCGCAGCCGTGGCAGCAATTCCACGCAGGCGACGACGCTCAGGCCGTGATCGCCCGCTTCGGCCCGCCGGCTGAAACCTACGACCTGCCCGACGGGGGCAAGCGCCTGATGTGGCCAACCCAGCCGATGGGCGAAACCACCACCGCCGCCGACATCGACGCGAGCGGCCGCGTCGTGAACGTGCGCCAGGTGCTGCAGCCCAACGAGTTCTATCGCGCGGAAATCGGCAAATGGACGCGCGCCGACGTGCTGGTGAACTTCGGCCGCCCGGTCGAAACCGCCTACTTCCCGCTGATGAAGAAGGAGGCGTGGACCTATCGCTACCTCGAAGACAACGTCTGGTACATGCTCTACAGCTTCTACTTCGACGACCAGGGCATTCTGCGGCTCACGCAAAAGACGCCCGATCCGCTGCACGATCCGGATCGCCGCAGCCTGTTTTGATCGCTCTGGTACCTGCGCAGCAAAAAACAAAAAACCCCCGCGCTCATTGCGAGCCGGGGGCTTTTTGTTGCCTCGTTGGCGTAACGCCGTCAAGCGAGGCTAAGCGCCTCGCCGCCGCTTACACCGCTTCGGAGCGCTGCGGATTGACCTTGTCGCCCGAGTAGAGCTTGTTGAGCGCAGAGATATACGCCTTCGCCGAAGCGGCAACGATATCCGGATCGGTGCCCACGCCGTTGACGATGCGGCCGGCCTTCGAGAGACGCACCGTCACTTCGCCCTGTGCCTGGGTGCCCGTCGTGATCGCGTTCACCGAGTACAGCAGCAGCTCCGAGCCGCTGCCCACTTCGGTTTCGATCGCGTTGAGCGTGGCGTCCACCGGGCCGTTGCCCGCGGCTTCGCCGGTCACTTCCTTGCCGTCGGCAGAGAACACGACGCGCGCGTGCGGGCGCTCGCCCGTCTCCGAGTGCTGGGCGAGCGAGATGAACTTGAAGTGCTCGTGATCCTGCGCCTGCGCCGATTCTTCCGTGACGATGGCGATGATGTCTTCGTCGAAGATTTCGGCCTTGCGGTCGGCCAGCTCCTTGAAGCGCGCGAACGCGTTGTTCAGTTCGGCTTCGCTGTCGAGCTGAATGCCCAGTTCCTGCAGGCGCTGCTTGAATGCGTTGCGGCCCGAGAGCTTGCCGAGCACGATCTTGTTCGCGCTCCAGCCCACGTCTTCCGCGCGCATGATCTCGTAGGTGTCGCGCGCCTTGAGCACGCCGTCCTGGTGGATGCCCGAAGCGTGCGCGAAGGCGTTGGCGCCGACCACGGCCTTGTTCGGCTGCACCACGAAACCGGTGATCTGCGAAACGAGCTTCGATGCCGGCACGATCTGCGTGGTGTCGATGCCGAGCTCGAGACCGAAGTAGTCCTTGCGGGTCTTCACGGCCATCACGATTTCTTCGAGCGAGGTGTTGCCCGCGCGCTCGCCGAGACCGTTGATCGTGCACTCCACCTGACGCGCGCCGCCGATCTGCACGCCGGCCAGCGAGTTCGCCACGGCCATGCCGAGGTCGTTGTGGCAGTGCACCGAGAACACCGCCTTGTCCGAGTTCGGAATGCGCTCGCGCAGCGTCTTCACGAGGTTGCCGTACAGCTCGGGAATGCCGTAGCCGACCGTATCGGCGATATTGATCGTGGTCGCGCCTTCATTGATCACGGCTTCGAGCACGCGGCACAGGAAGTCCATGTCCGAGCGGCTGCCGTCTTCGGGCGAGAACTCCACGTCGTTCGTGAACTTGCGCGCAAAGCGCACAGCGAGCTTCGCCTGCTCGAGCACCTGCTCGGGCGACATGCGCAGCTTCTTCTCCATGTGCAGCGCCGAGGTGGCGATGAACGTGTGGATGCGGAAGTGGTCGGCGGGCTTGAGCGCGTCGGCGGCGCGCTGGATGTCCTTGTCGTTCGCGCGGGCGAGCGAGCAGAGCGTGCTGTCCTTGATCATGCCGGCGATCGTGTGGATCGCGTCGAAGTCGCCGTTCGAGCTGGCAGCGAAGCCCGCTTCGATCACGTCGACCTTCATGCGCTCGAGCTGCTTCGCGATACGGATTTTCTCTTCCTTCGTCATCGACGCACCGGGCGACTGCTCGCCGTCACGCAACGTCGTATCGAAGATGATGAGCTTGTCTGCTGCCATTTCGGGTCTCCAGAGGGACTTGTTCAGTGTCTAAAACGGATTTCGGGTGTTCGCGCCACCGATGGCGACGCTGACAATGAACGAGGCTTACGGAGGGCGAGCGAGATCAGCGCGGCAGGCGCGCTAGCGCTAGCGTGCCTGGTAGCGCGCCGGCTTGAAGGGAGAAGAGGGGGAACGGGATGGCGTCCATGGCGCCGACTATAGCCGGAATCCGCCGATAGCGCAATGGGAGGAGACCTGCGTGGGCGGCCTGCCCAGGCAGACCTGCCTGAGCGGCCTGCGTGGGTGAGCGCAAAAAGAAAAAGGGCCGCGCCCGCGCGCAGCCCTCTTCATGGCACTCCCCCACCCGCGCCCTACCGCTCGCGCGGCGACGAACGCGCCGGGTTCGAGCGTCCGCGCACGGCCTGGTACGCCCAGAACACATAGCCCGAAAGGCCGTAGAGCACGAACAGGCCGAACAGCATCAGCGGCGGATCGGACGACACCAGCACGAACGCCACCACCACGAGCAGCGTGGCCGCGAACGGCACGCGATGGCGCACGTCGAGCGCCTTGCCGCTGTAGAACGGCGCGTTGGACACCATCGTCACGCCCGCGTAGATCGTCAGCACGAAGGCCACCCACGGCAGCCACGAAAGCTTCACGGGCACGCGGTTGTCGGTGGCGAGCCAGACGAAGCCGGCGATGAGCGCAGCCGCGGCCGGGCTCGGCAGGCCCTGGAAGAAGCGCTTGTCCACCACGCCGATGTTCGTGTTGAAGCGCGCAAGACGCAGCGCCGCGCCCGAACAGTAGACGAAAGCCGCGAGCCAGCCCCAGCGCCCGAGGTCCTTGAGCACCCACTCGTACATCACGAGGGCGGGCGCGACACCGAACGACACCATGTCCGAGAGGCTGTCGAACTGCTCGCCGAACGCGCTTTGCGAGTGCGTCATGCGCGCCACGCGCCCGTCCATGCCGTCGAGCACCATCGCCACGAAAATGGCGATGGCCGCCACCTCGAAGCGCACGTTCATGGCCTGCACGACCGCGAAGAAGCCGCAGAAGAGCGCCGCCGTGGTGAACGCGTTCGGCAGCAGGTAGATGCCGCGCTTCTTCAGGAATTCCTGGCGCGCCGCGCGCCGGTTCGCGGCGACGCCCATCGGCTCCTGCACGGCCTTGTTGCGCCGGAACGGCCGCGGCAGCGGCGCGCCGGCAGGGTTACGGGGTCGACGCTGTTTGAATCCGGCCATCGCAGCCCTCCTTTATGCCGATTGGGTCGGCAGTTCGGCGAGGATCGTCGACGAGGCAGACACCTTCTCGCCGATCGACACGCGCGGGCGGCTGCCCACGGGCAGGTAGACGTCGACGCGCGAGCCGAAGCGGATGAAGCCGTAGCGCTGGCCGCGCGAAAGCGGCTCGCCGGCGCGCACGTAGCAGAGAATGCGGCGCGCGATGAGGCCCGCGATCTGCACCGAGGTGACGGTCGTGCCGTCGGCCATCGTCAGGACCACGGCATTGCGCTCGTTCTCGGTCGAAGCCTTGTCGATGGCGGCGTTCAGGTACGCGCCCGGGAAGTACTCGACCTTGGCGACGGCGCCGTCCACGGGCGAGCGTTGCGAGTGCACGTTGAAGACGTTCATGAACACGCTGATCTTGAGCGCTTCACGGTTGGCATACGGGTCGTGCGCGGTTTCCACGGCGACGATGCGGCCGTCGGCCGGGCACAGCACGGCGTTGGCCTGGCTCGGGATCGGGCGCGGCGGATCGCGGAAAAACTGCACGACGAAGATCAGGATCAGCCAGAAGGGCCATGCGAGTCCGAAGCCTGCGACCGCATGGATCAAGAGCGCCACGACGGCCGCAATGGCGATGAACGGCCAGCCTTCGCGCGCGATGATCGGATGGGGGTAATTCATGATGGCTTCGCTGTTATTTTAAAAACCGTAGGATAGCAAAAGCCGCCCAGGGTTCATCCCACCTGGGCGGCTTTTTCGGGTCCGACTCAGCATCGAGCCGATGCGCGCCTGCACAAAGACACGCGCGCCATCCGCCCGAGACCGTCAGATTAGTTCTTCGACTGGTCGACCAGCTTGTTCGCGGCGATCCACGGCATCATCGCGCGCAGCTTCGCACCGACCACTTCGATCTGGTGCTCGGCGCCCAGACGGCGGCGCGATTGCAGCGTCGGTGCGCCGGCCTTGTTTTCCAGGATGAAGCTCTTGGCATATTCGCCGGTCTGGATGTCCTTCAGGACTTCCTTCATGACCTTCTTCGTCTCGGCCGTGATGACGCGCGGGCCCGTCACGTACTCGCCGTACTCGGCGTTGTTCGAGATCGAGTAGTTCATGTTGGCGATGCCGCCTTCATAGATCAGGTCGACGATCAGCTTCAGTTCGTGCAGGCATTCGAAGTAAGCCATTTCCGGCGCGTAGCCCGCTTCGACCAGCGTTTCGAAGCCAGCCTTGATCAGGTCGACCGTACCGCCGCACAGCACGGCTTGCTCGCCGAACAGGTCGGTTTCGGTCTCTTCGCGGAAGTTCGTTTCGATGATGCCGGCACGGCCGCCGCCGTTCGCTGCCGCGTACGAGAGGGCGATGTCACGCGCTGCGCCCGACTTGTCCTGGTGGACAGCGATCAGGTGGGGCACGCCGCCGCCTTGCGAGTACGTGCCGCGAACCGTGTGGCCCGGCGCCTTCGGGGCGATCATGATGACGTCCAGATCCGCGCGCGGGATCACCTGGCCGTAGTGCACGTTGAAGCCGTGGGCGAACGCGAGCGCTGCGCCGTTCTTGATGTTCGCGTGGACTTCCTTCGCGTAGACATCGGCGATCTGCTCGTCGGGCAGGAGCATCATGACGACGTCGGCGTTCTTCACCGCTTCGGCCACTTCCTTGACCTGCAGGCCGGCGTTCTCAGCCTTGCTCCACGATGCGCCGTTCTTGCGCAGACCGACCGTGACGTTCACGCCGCTGTCCTTCAGATTCAGCGCGTGTGCATGGCCTTGCGAGCCGTAACCGATGATCGTGACCTGCTTGCCCTTGATGAGGGAGAGATCGGCGTCCTTGTCGTAGAAAACTTTCATGTTGGTTCCTTGGCGAGAGTCTGGTGAATTTCGGTACTGCTATTCGCTTTTGCTGCACCGGATGCGTTCTCTAAGGATACGCATCCGGCCAGGTTCCGGTGCAAGATCGACTGGGGTCGGGTCACACCTTCAGAATGCGCTCTCCGCGCCCAATGCCCGAGCCGCCCGTACGGACGGTTTCGAGAATCGCGGCCGCATCGATCGCTTCGATGAACGCGTCGAGCTTGTCGCTCGCGCCCGTCAGTTCGATCGTGTAGGTCTTTTCGGTGACGTCGATGATGCGGCCGCGGAAAATATCCGCCATCCGCTTCATCTCCTCACGTTCCTTGCCGACCGCCCTTACCTTGATCAGCATCAGCTCGCGCTCGATATGGGCGCCCTCGGTAAGGTCGACCACTTTCACCACCTCGATCAGGCGGTTCAGATGCTTCGTGATCTGTTCGATCACGTCGTCCGAGCCAATGGAAACGATGGTCATGCGCGACAGCGAACGGTCTTCGGTCGGCGCCACCGTCAAGGTTTCGATGTTGTAGCCGCGTGCGGAGAAGAGGCCGACCACGCGCGAGAGCGCGCCCGGCTCGTTTTCCAGCAGAACGGAAATAATGTGTCTCATGATGTGATCCGCGATTTATCCAGCGACGTTTTGTCAGATGCCGGTGGCTGCCGCCCTTCCCCGCGAACCCGCGCGCCCTTTGTGTGGACGCGCGCCGCGCGAGGTCGAAGCGGCGCCGTGCCAATACCGTTACAGGTCTTCCGAGCCGAGCAGCATCTCGGTGATGCCCTTGCCGGCCTGTACCATCGGCCAGACGTTTTCGGAAGGGTCGGTCTGGAAATCGAGGAACACCGTGCGGTCCTTCAGACGCAGCGCTTCCTTGAGCGCCGGTTCGACGTCCGCGGTCTTTTCGATCCGCATGCCGACGTGGCCGTACGCTTCGGCAAGCTTCACGAAGTCAGGCAGCGCATCCATATAGGAATGCGAATAGCGCTTGCTGTATTCGATCTGCTGCCACTGGCGGACCATGCCGAGGTAGCGGTTATTGAGCGAGATGATCTTCACGGGCGTGTCGTACTGCTTGCAGGTCGACAGCTCCTGAATGCACATCTGGATCGAGCCTTCGCCCGTGATGCACAGCACGTCGTCGTCCGGGTGCGCCATCTTCACGCCCATCGCCGCCGGCAGGCCGAAGCCCATCGTGCCGAGGCCGCCGGAGTTGATCCAGCGGCGCGGCTGGTTGAAGCGGTAGAACTGCGCGGCCCACATCTGGTGCTGGCCCACGTCGGAGCACACGAACGCGTTGCCGCCCGTGAGCTCCCACGCCTTTTCCACCACGTACTGCGGCTTGATGATGTCGCTCGAACGGTCGAACTTCAGGCAGTTCTTCTCGCGCCAGCCTTCGATCTCCTTCCACCAGTCGGCGAGCGCGGCCGTGTCCGGGCCGTGTTCGGCGTGCTGAAGCTGCTCGATGAGCTCTTTGAGCACTTCCTTCACGTCGCCGACGATGGGGATATCGACCTTCACGCGCTTCGAAATCGACGACGGGTCGATGTCGATGTGAATGATCTTGCGCGGGCGCGAGGCGAAGTGCGCGGGGTCGCCGATCACCCGGTCGTCGAAGCGCGCGCCGATTGCGATCAGCACGTCGCAGTGCTGCATCGCCATGTTGGCTTCGTAGGTGCCGTGCATGCCGAGCATGCCGAGGAACTTGCGGTCGCTCGCGCGGTAGCCGCCCAGACCCATCAGCGTGTTCGTGACCGGGTAGCCGAGCAGGTCCGCGAACTGGTTCAGTTCGCGCGACGCATCCGCGAGGATGATGCCGCCGCCGGTGTAGATATACGGACGCTTCGCCGAGAGGAGCAGCGACACCGCCTTGCGGATCTGCCCCGAGTGGCCCTTGGTGACCGGATTGTACGAACGCAGCGCGACGTTCCTGATCGGCTCGTACGTGCACGGCGTCTTCGACACGTCCTTCGGAATGTCGATCAGCACAGGGCCGGGACGGCCGGTGCGCGCAATGTAGAAAGCTTTTTTGACGGTGGCGGCGAGATCGCGCACGTCCTTCACGAGGAAGTTGTGCTTCACGCAGGGACGCGTGATGCCGACCGTATCGCACTCCTGGAAGGCGTCCTGACCAATCGCGGCGGTAGGCACCTGGCCGCTGATGATCACCATCGGGATCGAGTCCATATAGGCCGTCGCGATGCCCGTCACCGCATTGGTGACGCCAGGTCCCGAGGTCACGAGACACACGCCGACGTTGCCGGTCGAACGCGCATAGGCGTCCGCGGCGTGCACGGCGGCCTGTTCGTGGCGCACGAGAACGTGCTGGATCTTGTCCTGCTTGTACAGCTCGTCGTAGATGTAAAGCACCGAGCCGCCGGGGTAGCCCCAGATGAATTCGACCTGCTCGTCGGCGAGCGCCTTCATCAGCACGGTTCCGCCGATGGACGTAGCAGCTTGAGGGTCAGATTCTTGCGAGGGGGGGACCGACGTGGAGAATTCCGCGCTGGGCATGTTCATCATTCACCTTTCGAATTTTCGGCAAAAAATTGATCGGGTGCTCTCTGCCGGGCTTGTGGCTCGGGTTCAAGCGGCGCGTCCAGTTGACAGATGAGCTTCATGGGCCACATCTGAATTGAGACAAGTCACTTATGTTGCGAACCGTCGAAGATAGCGGCTCGATGCCGTTCGGTCAAGCAAATAATGAGAACGCGGGCACGGACGTTGCGACAGCGCGCACGCCTCGCGGCGCCGGCCACGGGCCGGCAGGACAGCCACCAGGGTCGGCGCATCCATGATGCGAAGCATTCTCATGGCCTTCCCGCTACCCTGCGGGCGCGAAAATTTGCTAGCATCCGCGGGTTTTACGACATTTTTCGAACGATTACGCGTACGCTGGCGGCGGCGCCCTGCAACGGATGGCATCAGACAAGGAACTCGCCGACTTTCTGGCGGGCGTCGAAAGACGCGCGTTCAAGCAGACGGTCTACGCCGTAAGGGACGACGACGCCTCGCTCGACATCGTGCAGGACGCGATGATCAAGCTCGCGGAAAAATACGGAGACCGCCCGGCCGCAGAACTCCCCCTGCTCTTTCAGCGTATTTTGCAAAATACGATGCACGACTATTTTCGTCGGCAGAAAGTACGCAACACGTGGGTGAGCCTGTTTTCGTCGCTCGGCAACGCCGAAGACGAGGATTTCGACCCCCTCGAGACCTTCGAAGCCGAGCAGGGCACGGCCGGCGCCGAGAGCAGCGAGCAGCAGATCGAGCGCGCCCAGGTGCTCCAGATGATCGACGACGAAATCCAGAAATTACCGGCACGTCAACGGGAGGCGTTTCTGATGCGTTACTGGGAGGATATGGATGTCGCCGAGACTGCCGCCGCAATGGGCTGCTCCGAAGGCAGCGTGAAAACGCACTGCTCGCGGGCCACCCACACGCTGGCTCAAGCGCTCAAGGCCAAAGGAATCACCCTATGAGCTCCGCCCTCGAAAATAAAGAATTAGCGTTCGTGCGGGAAATGCGTCGTGCGCTCGACGAGAGCGCCGCCAACCTGCCCACTGCCACCACCGCCCGACTCGCCGCCGCACGCAAGACAGCACTCGCCCACAAAAAGGCCGAAGTCGTGCTCGTGCGCGCCCCGGCGCTCGCCGCGGCCGGTGTCGGCAGTCTGTCCGGCGCGCCCATGCACCAGCTCGCGCGGCGCCGTTCGGCGCTCGCGCGCTTCGCGCTCGCCTGGCCGCTCGCGGCCCTCGTGGCGGGCCTCTTTGCCATCGCGTATTTCGAAGATCAGCAACGCACCGCTGAACTCGCCGATATCGACGCGGCCATGCTGAGCGACGACCTGCCGCTCACGGCCTATCTCGATCACGGGTTCAACGCGTATCTGACGCGCGCGCACTAAGGAAAATCTGAGCAGGAGACTGACGGGGTGAGTTACAAGCGCGGCCTGGCCGTTGTCATTGGATCTGTGGTCGCGGCAGTCGTGTCGTATGTGGCGACCTACCCGCGCTTTCATCCCGAGCCCACCGGCGAAAACACCGCCGGCGCGCCCGCACAGGCGAAAGCGCCCGCAGCCGATAATTCGATCACGACCACGTTCGCGCCGTTGCCCGGCCAGTCCAATCCGCTCGCCTGGGCGCATTTGAGCGACGCGCAGCACGCCGCGCTCGCGCCGTTCGCCGTCGAATGGGATCGCTTCAGCGACGAGCGCAAGCGCAAATGGCTGAAGATCGCGGCACGTTACCCCAAAATGTCGCCCGAAGCACAAAAGCGCCTGCATGAGCGCATGGCGGAATGGGTCGGCATGACGCCGGAGCAACGGCGTGTCGCGCGCGAAAACTACCAGGTTTCCAAGGATTTGCCGGCGCAGGCGCGCCAGCGCGCCTGGAAGGCTTACCAGCAGCTCCCCGAAGAGCAGAAAGAACGTCTTGCCGCGAGCGAGCACAAGCGCCGCCCCACCGTCGTGAGCGCCCCGCCGAGCGGCAACAAGAGCGAGATTCGCGATATCCAGCGCCTCGTCAACGAGCGCGATCACCACGGCCTGCCGCATGCGCCCGCGGGTGTCACCGGAGCATCGGGCGCGGCCGGCGCGAGCAGCACGGGCTCGGGTCTCGCGCCCGCAGCGCCCGGCGCTCCGAGCGAGCCGGCGGTGGCTTCGTCGTTTGCGGCGGGCATTCCCGCCGCCGGCAGCTTCGTGCCGGCCACGCCCATCCCCGTCTCGCCCGCCGAAGCACCGGCGGCGTTCAAGGGCTCCTGAAGCCTCCACCAGGCGCTCGCGGCATGCTCACGCGCCTCATACGCTCGTGAGCCCCGCCGCGGCGTTGCGGTTATTTCGCCGCGCGCGTGTTCGAGGTTATGCTTTGGACGTCCCGTCCCCGAACTGACGCCATCGTGCCCGAAAGCGCCCAAGCCGCCTTGCCGTCCGCCGCCTTATTCCCGGTTGAACCCGCGCCCGTTTCGATTCGCCGCCGCCTCGCTGCGTTCGTCTACGAAAGCGTGCTGCTTTTCGGCGTCGTCTTCGCCGCGGGACTCGCGTTCAGCCTCGTCCTGCAGCAGCGCAATGGTTACACGCATCACAACGCGATGGCGGCCTGGATCATCCTCGTGGCCGGCGCGTACTTCGTCGGCTTCTGGCACAAGGGCGGGCAGACGCTGCCGATGAAGACCTGGCGCCTGCGTGTCGTCGGGCCAGACGGCGAGCCGCCCACGCTCGCGCGAGCGACGCTGCGCTACCTCGCCGCGTGGCTCTGGTTCCTGCCGCCGCTCGTGCTGCATCCACTGCTCGATCTTTCGATTCCGCACACGCTTGCGCTCGTTGCCTTCTGGTTCGTGATCTGGGCCGCCAGCGCCCGCTTCGCCCACGACAGGCAGTTCCTTCACGACCGCATTGCGGGCACCCGCATTGTCGCAATCGCGCGACAGAGCGCGGCGGCCTAGCAGCCGCACGACATCCGCCGCCGCACCGGAAAGCCGTCTGCATGGCAACCTGGGACTGCGTAACGAGACCTTCTCGTGACTGTCATGTTGCCGTCACGGCGGCATGGCGCAATGCGCGTATTACAACCTGCCGCGCGCGCCATGGCCCAAAAGACGTCTGCGACCACCCTGTTCCGGCAGACCACCGGACGAGGCACCGACTCCGCCACGTTCCATCCGTCCCCCGGCGAAGCCGCCTTTCCCGTCCCGCCCCTGCCGCCCTCGCCGATCGACGACACCCGCCCCCCCGGCTCCCACGACGACGATCACCCCGACCCCATCCGCTACCGCACGATCTGGCTCTCCGATATCCATCTCGGCACGGGCGGCTGCCAGGCCTCGTATCTGCTCGATTTTCTGCGCCACAACGAGTCGGAGTATCTGTATCTCGTGGGCGACATCATCGACGGCTGGCAGTTGAAGAAGGGCTGGTACTGGCCGCAGGCGCACAACGACGTCGTGCAAAAAGTGATGCGCAAGGCGCGCAAGGGCACCCAGGTCGTCTACATTCCGGGCAACCACGACGAGAGCGCGCGACAGTTCTGCAATCTCGCGTTCGGTGACATCCACGTGCGCGAGGAAGCCTTTCACACGACGCTCACCGGCAAACGCCTGTGGGTCGTGCACGGCGATCTCTTCGACGGCGTGATCCAGCACGCAAAGTGGCTCGCCTATCTCGGCGACTCGGCCTACACGCTGATCCTCCTGCTCAACCGCTGGTTCAACCGCGTGCGCGCGAAGCTCGGCTTCCAGTACTGGTCGCTCTCGCAGTACCTCAAGCACCAGGTCAAGAATGCGGTGAACTTCATCTCCTCGTTCGAGCGCGTGATGACCGACGAAGCGCGCCGCCGCGGCTGCGACGGGGTGGTCTGCGGCCACATCCACAAGGCCGAGATCCGCGACATCGACGGCATCCTGTACTGCAACGACGGCGACTGGGTGGAGAGCCTGTCCGCGCTCGTCGAGACGTTCGAGGGCGAGTTGCGCATCGTCTACTGGACCGTGAAGCGCGCGCCGCAGACGCAGGGCTCGACGCGCAAGGCGCGTGTGAGCGCCGCCTGAGTGTCAACCCATACCGCCACGCGGCAGCCATAACCGCAGCGACAACCGCACTACGGAACGACAAGAGGGCCGACGACCGATGAAAGTAATGATCGTGACCGATGCATGGGAGCCGCAGGTCAACGGCGTGGTTCGAACACTGAAGAACACGACGCGCGAACTCATCGCGCTCGGGCATCAGGTCGAACTGCTCACGCCGCTGGAGTTCCGCACGATACCGTGCCCCACGTACCCGGAAATCAAGCTCTCGCTGTTTCCGAAGCGCCATCTGCAGGATCGCATCAGCGCATTCGGGCCCGATGCGATCCACATCGCAACCGAAGGGCCGCTCGGACTCGCCGCGCGCCGCTATGCGATCGACCACGACCTGCCGTTCACGACCGCTTATCACACGCGCTTTCCCGAGTACGTGCAGGCGCGCTTCGGCATCCCGCTCTCCGCGACCTACCGCTTCCTGCGCTGGTTCCACAAGCCTTCGCTCGCGGTGATGGCGCCCACGCCCGTCGTCAAGACCGACCTCGAGAAGTTCGGCTTCACGAACGTCGTGCTGTGGACGCGCGGTGTGGACCTCGACATCTTCCGGCCGATGGACTCCAAGGTGCTCAACACGGCGCGTCCCATCTTCCTGTATGTGGGCCGCGTGGCCGTGGAGAAGAACGTCGAGGCCTTTCTCAAGCTCGATCTGCCCGGCTCGAAATGGGTCTGCGGCGAAGGCCCGGCACTCGCCGAACTGAAGTCGCGCTATCCCCAGGCGAATTACCTGGGTGTCCTGAGCCAACCCGAGCTCGCGAAGGTCTACGCCGCCGCCGACGTATTCGTGTTCCCGAGCCGCACCGACACCTTCGGTCTCGTGCTGCTCGAAGCGCTCGCATGCGGCACGCCGGTGGCCGCGTACCCGGTGACGGGCCCGATCGACGTGCTGGGCACGGGCGGCGCGGGCTCGATGAACGAAGACCTGCGCGAAGCGTGCCTCGAAGCGTTGAAGATCGACCGTGCCGAGGCACGCGCCTGGGCCGAGCGTTTCTCGTGGCGCGCTGCCTCCGAGCAATTCGCGGCGCATCTGAAGCCGCGCTCGCGCGCGACGATGGAGCCTTCCAGCGCCGCCGCCTGAGCGCGAGGCCGGCCATGGTGCGCGCTTCGATTGTCCGCGAGCGCGCCGGGGACACGGACGGCCCCGGCGCAACCGCCTCGCACGCGTGCGATACTGGGGTACTACCTGGCACCACCATGACGCCACGTCCACCGTTACCGCCGCATAGCGCCCAGGGCGCACGCAGTCCCGCTGCGCCAGCCGGCCAGCGTGCCGGCGGCTCCTCGCGCGCCGCACGCGCCGCCGAAGCGCTCGATCCGCGCGCGAGCGCTTCGGCCGTGGCCGCACCAGGCGTTGCGCCGCCTGCCGCACCCGCACCCGCACCTGCGAGCGAGCCCGCCAACGCCACTGCGCCCAGCGCGCCCGCTGCGCCGCGCGCTGCCGCACCGGAGCCGCCCGAGCCGCCGCATCTGCACGAACCGCTCGGCCCCGACGATCCGCTCGCCCCGCTCCCCTTCAACCCCTACAAGGGCAACCGCGGCATCACCCGCGCATGGAAGGCGCTCAAGTACTCGATCAAGGGGTTTCGCGCCGCCATCCGGGAGGAAAGCGCGTTTCGCCAGGAGCTCACGCTCTCGGCCATCCTCGTGCCGATCGGCGTGTTCATTCCGGTCGAGCCCGTCGAGCGCGTACTGCTGCTCGGCTCGGTGATCCTCGTGCTGATCGTCGAGCTGCTCAATTCGAGCATCGAGAACGCGGTGGACCGCATCGGCCTCGAGCGCAACGAACTCTCGGGCCGCGCCAAGGACCTGGGCAGCGCAGCGGTGACACTCGCGTTGCTGCTCTGCGTCCTGACCTGGGGGTTGATCCTCGTACCCCGTTTCGGGCCGCTGCTGCTGCACGGAATCGGCGTGCTCTAGCGCCCCGCTCCTCCAGTCCGCCAGGGCCTCACCACGCTTGCCCGCTCCTGACCGGCGCAAGCTGTCGGTGCGCGCGGGCCGTCGGTTTATAATCGAACGACAGTCTTATAACGACCAACCGCGTCCGGGCCGCGCGCACCGCAACCTACGAGCGGGCGCCTGAGCCCGGCACTGCATTTTCAGGGCCGGACGACATGGATGCCAAACCTCCCCGCCGTACACGCGAACGGATTCTCGAGCTGTC
Source organism: Paraburkholderia silvatlantica (assembly GCF_003096715.1). Lineage (GTDB taxonomy): Bacteria > Pseudomonadota > Gammaproteobacteria > Burkholderiales > Burkholderiaceae > Paraburkholderia > Paraburkholderia silvatlantica. The sequence goes on along the minus strand of NZ_QEOL01000021.1, from coordinate 114,576 downwards.
GCTGAAGCTGTTCAACGAGATCGGCGAGCCGAACGTCACCACGACGACCATCGCCGAGGAAATGGAGATCAGTCCAGGCAACCTGTACTACCACTTCCGCAACAAAGACGACATCATCAACAGCATCTTCAGCCAGTTCGAGCAGGAGATCGAAAAGCGTCTGCGCTTTCCCGAGGACCATCGCGCCACCATCGACGAGATGTGGGCATACCTGCAGTACATGGTCGACTTCACGTGGCGCTACCGCTTTCTCTATCGCGACCTGAACGACCTGCTCGCGCGCAACCGCACGCTGGAGATGCATTTCAAGCAGATCATCAGCCACAAGGTGCACTTCGCGAAGCAGTTCTGCGAGCAGCTCGTGGAAGACGGCGACATGGTCGCCACGCCCGCCGAGATCGACGTGATTTCGACCAATATCGGCGTGATCGCCACCTACTGGCTCTCGTACCAGTTCGTGATGAATCCGCGCAAGTACAACGACCAGGAAGCGATTCGCGACGAGCTGCACCAGGTCAGCGTGCAGATCGTCTCGCTGATGGCGCCGTATCTGCGCGGCCGCGCGCGCGAGCTGTTCGACGACCTCGTCTCGGGCAAGCTCGCCAAGCGCGAGTTCTACGACTACCTGCCGCCGCGCGAAGGCGCGGGCGCCGCAAAAGACAACCGCGAATAAAGGCCAAAGCCGAATGAAAGCAGTCTGCGTATATTGCGGCTCCTCGCCTGGAGCCAATCCGGTTTACACCGAAGCCGCACAGGCGTTCGGCCGCGCGCTCGTCGCCTCGAACCTCGCACTCGTCTATGGCGGCGGAAAGGTCGGCCTGATGGGCGTGATCGCCGACACCGTGATGGCGGGCGGCGGCCGCGCCATCGGCGTGATCCCCGAGTTGCTGGTCGACAAGGAAGTGGGCCATGCGGGCCTCACCGAGCTGCACGTCGTGCCCGACATGCATCACCGCAAGAAGATGATGGCCGACCTCTCCGACGCCTTCGTCGCGATGCCGGGCGGCGCGGGCACGCTCGAAGAGCTGTTCGAGGTCTATACCTGGGCGCAGCTCGGCTATCACCGCAAGCCGGTGGGCGTGCTGAACATCAGCGGCTTCTACGATCCGCTCATGGCGCTGCTCGACCACACGGTGCGCGAAGGCTTCATGCGCCAGACCTACCTCGACATGCTGCAAACCGACGCCGATCCCGTCGCGCTGATCGCCAGGCTCAAGCGCTATCACGCGCCCGCAAAGGACAAGTGGGCGGACTTGCGCGAGAACGTGTAATCCCGCCGCATAGCGCCGTTCGCCCCGGCAATCCGCAGTCACCACGCGCAGTTACCTTCACGAGTCCATCACGATGAGCAAGGTTGTCCTGATCACCGGCGCGAGCCGCGGCATCGGCCGCGCGACGGCGCGTCTGCTTGGCGCACACGGCTGGACCGTGGGCGTCAACTATCTGCACAACGAACCGGCCGCCGACGAAACCGCCGCCGAAGTGGGCCGCGCAGGCGGCCACGCGCGCGTGCTGCGCGGCGACGTCGCGAGCGAGGCGGACGTCGTCGCGATGTTCGACGCGCTCGAATCGGCCTATGGCCGCATCGATGCGCTCGTGAACAACGCGGGGATCGTCGCGCCCGGCAGCCAGGTCGCCGACATGAGCGCCGAGCGTCTGAAGCGCATGTTCGACGTGAACGTGTACGGCGCGTTTCTATGCGCACGCGAAGCGGCGCGGCGCATGTCGAAGGATCGCGGCGGCGACGGCGGCTCGATCGTCAACGTCTCCTCGGCGGCCGCGCGGCTGGGCTCGCCCAACGAATATGTCGACTATGCGTCGTCGAAGGGCGCGGTCGACACGATGACGATCGGCCTCGCCAGGGAACTCGGACCGCAGGGCGTGCGCGTGAACGCGGTGCGCCCCGGCCTCATCGATACCGAGATCCACGCGAGCGGCGGCCGCCCGGATCGCGCGGCCGTGCTCGGCGCGCAAACGCCGCTCGGCCGCCCCGGCAGCGCCGACGAAGTCGCGCAAACGATCGTGTGGCTGCTCAGCGACGCCGCCTCGTATGTCACAGGCGCCCTGCTCGACGTGAGCGGCGGACGCTGAACCCGCGCGCGGGATTGCGCTGGAACGACGCTAGAACGACGAACCGCGTTCGCGCAGGAACGCGGCCTCTGCGTCGGTGGACGCTCGGCCCAGTTGCGCATTGCGATGCGGAAAGCGCCCGAAGCGCTCGATGACCTTCGCGTGGCGCACCGCGTAATCGTAGTAGCCCTTCCCCTCAGGATCCTTCGCCAGTTCGCCGAAGAGCCGCAGCGATTCGCGCTGCGCTTCGGCGCTTTCGGCGTGCTCGAACGGCAGATACGCGAAGGCGCGGTGCTGCAGCGTGGGCAAGCGCAGATCCGCGCCGCTCGCCACCATCGCGCGCGCGATGCCGAGCGCCTTGTCGTCGGCGGAGAATGCGTGCGGCGTGCCGCGACGGCAGTTGCGCGAGAACTGGTCGAGCACGATCACGAGCGCAAGCGCGCCCTCGGGCGTCTCGCACCATGCGTCGAGTTCGCCCGCACACGCGGCACCGAGCAGCGCGCCGAAGCGTTCGCGCAGCTTCGCGTCGAATGCGGCGTTCTTGCGGAACCACATCTTGCGCTCGCGGCCGAATGCCTCCGAATCCGGCGTGCCGAACCAGAAGTCGAGCACCTCGCGCGCACGCGCTTCGAGATGCATTACGCCAGTTCCAGCACGAGACGCCGCGTGCGCGCACTCTTCTTCTCGAGCTTCGCCACGCGCAGCGCGCCGATCTCCTGCGTGTTACGCACGTGCGTGCCGCCGCAGGGCTGCAAATCGACGTTATCGATACGCAAGAGGCGCACACGGCCGAGACCCATCGGGGGCTTCACGCTCATCGTGCGCACGAGTTCGGGGCGCTGCGCCATCTCCTCGTCGGTGATCCATTCGGTCGCCACCGCGTGCGCGCCCGAAACGAGTTCGGCGAGCCGTGCCTCCACCATCTCGCGCTCGATCGGCTCGACGGTCGCGAAATCGAGGCGCGCATAGTCGGTCGTGATGCTGCAGCCGTCCACGGGATAGGGCAGCACCGCGCACATCAAATGGCTCGCCGTGTGCAGACGCATGTGGCGGTGGCGGCGCGTCCAGTCGATCTCGGCGCGCACGCGCTCGCCCGCGGCGAGACGCGCGAGCTGTGCTTGCTGGCCGGGCGCGGGAACGTGGAGCGCGTCGTCGGGCGTCGCGCCTTCGAACTTCGCCTTGCGCGTATCGGCAATCTCGATGCGCGTGCCGTCGGCGAGCACCAGCGCGCCGGCGTCGCCAGCCTGGCCGCCGCCGAGCGGATAGAACACGGTCTGGTCGAGCCGCACCCCGTCCTCGCCAACGGCAAGCACGGTCGCTTCGCACTGCGTGAGATAGGCGTCTTCGCGAAAGAGCGCGCGGGTGGTCGTCATCGTGGGTGTCTCCTTGTTTTGCGTACGGCGGGCCGCGCATAGCCGGCCGCCAGCCAGCCAGCCAACCAGCCAACCAGCCAAAGGGCCATTATGGCTGCGGGGCGAACCACCCCGCCGGACGGCCGCGACGCGTGAACGCCTGACTGTACCGGCCCAAGGACCGGGACAATCGTGCCCAGTCGATCAACCCGGATGATTGCGCATCCAGTCGGCGGTATCGAAGAATGAATGCAGCAGGCGTTCGCGCAGCGGCTGCGCGAGGCCGACGTCTTCCATCGCCCAGGCCATGCAGCGCAGCCACTGATCGCGCTCCGGCGAGGCGATCGCGAACGGCAAATGACGCGCGCGCAGGCGCGGATGGCCAAAGCGTTCGATATAGTGGTCCGGGCCGCCGAGCCAGCCGCAGAGGAACCAGAACAGCTTGTCGCGCGAGCCGTCGAGCGTTTGCGGATGCATGGCGCGGATGCCCGCGAAATCGGCCTCGAGGTCCATCAGGTCATAGAAACGGTCGACGAGTTCGCGCACGCGCGCCTCGCCGCCGACGAGTTCGAAGGCCGTGGGTTTCTGCGGCGCTTCGTCGGCTGGATCGGTCATACGGTTGAATCAGGAAAAAAGAGGGACGGCAGCGCGCTGCCTTAAGACCAATGATTCTCGCACAGCGGCGGGTGGCGGGTGGTGGCCGCGGGTGGCTGCAGGGTCGCTGCACTACGCATCGCGCAGCGACTGCAGCGCCGGCCGTGCGAGCACATGCCGCAAGCTGATCCACCCGCCCACGCCCGCGCACAATACGCCTGCGGCGATGCCGGCCGGCACGAGCCACGGATCGAACGGGAGATAGAAGAGAAATACGTGCGTGGCGAGCACCGAGCCCACCGCCTGCGCGCCGATTGCCGCCATGAGCCCCGCGAGCGCGCCCACGGAAATGAATTCGGCCACCTGCACCGCGCGCACCTGCTGGTGCGATGCCCCCAGCGCGCGCAGCAGCGCCGACTCGCGCATGCGCTCGTCGCGCGTGCCCGCGAGCGCCGCGTAGAGCACCAGCACGCCGGCGGCGAGCGTGAAGAGAAAGAGGAACTGCACCGCGCCGATCACCTGCTCCAGCACGCGCTCGATCTGCGCGAGAATCGGCGCGATGTCGATCGCGGTGACGTTGGGATAGCGGGCCACCAGACCGTCCACGACTTCGCGCTGCCCCGGCGGCAGGTGAAAGCTCGTGATGTAGGTCGCCGGAAAGTCGCGCAGCAGCGCGGGCGACATCAGCACGAAGAAGTTGACCTTGAACGAGCCCCAGTCGAGCTTGCGCACGCTCGTCACGGGCGCCGTGACTTCCAGGCCCGTCACGTCGAACTTGAGCACGTCGCCGGGCTTCACGTTGATGAGCTTCGCCAGGCCCTGCTCGATCGAAAGCTGCGGCGTGGCCGAATCGCCATACCAGGTGCCCGCCTCGATGCGATTGTCGTCGGGCAGCTTCGTCGTGTACGAGAGATTGAACTCGCGATCCACGAGCCGGCGCGCGTCCTCGCTCTTGTACGAGTCAGGATTCACGGGCTTGCCGTTGATCGAGATCAGGCGAGCGCGCACCATCGGCTGGAGATCGCTATCGGCCGCCCCGGCAATGCCATGCGAGCGCAGCCACGCGGCCACGGCGTCGCGCTGATCGGGCTGAATGTCGATCAGGAACTCGTTGGGCGCATCGGGCGGCGTGGACTTGCGCCAGCCTTCGACGAGGTCGTTGCGCGTCATCGCGATCAGCAAGAGACACATGAGGCCGATGGCGAGCGCGGTGATCTGCAGCGCGCTTGCGCCCGGCCGCCGTTCGAGCGACGCCAGCGCATAGCGCCAGCCCACGCCCGCGCGTGCCTGGCCGGCGAGGCGTCCGCTACGTGCCAGGCGCGCCGCGCACCAGAGCGCCGCGCGCGCCACGCCGGCGAACACGAGCAGCCCGATCGCGAAACCGCCGGCGACGATGCCGCCCAGCTTCCACTCCCCCGCCGCGATCACGAGCAGCCCCGCGAAGAGCGCAATGCCGACGCCATAGGCCGCCCACGCGACGCGCCCTTCGCCGCCCCACTCGCGGCGCAGCACGCGCACCGGCGGCACGCGCGTGAGCGGCAGGAGCGGCGGCAGCGCGAAGCCAAGCAGCAGCACGAGGCCCGCGGCGATGCCTTCGAGCACGGGCAACGGGCCGGGCTGCGGCAGCACGACGTCGATGAGATTGCCGAGCCACGCCAGCAGCGCGAGATGGCCCGCGTAGCCGAGCGCCACACCCGCTGCGCCGCCCACGAGTCCGAGCCCCGCGAACTCCAGCACGAACAGCGTGCGCAACGTGCGTTGGCTCGCGCCGAGGCAGCGCATCGCGGCGCAGGCGTCGAGATGGCGGCGCGTATAGCGATGCGCGGCCATGGCGATCGCTACCGCCGCGAGCAGCGCCGTGAGCAGCGAAACGAGCGTGAGGAAGTGGCGCGCGCGGTCGAGCGTCTGGCGCACCTGAGGCTGGCCGTCCTGGAGCGATTCGAGCGCGACGCCGCGCATCTTGCCGCCATCCACGCGCGCACGCGCCCACGCGGCGAACTGCGCGACGGCCGGATCGGCGCCCGCCACGAGCAGGCGGTAAGTCACGCGGCTGCCATAGCCGAGCAGTCCGGTCGACGCGACTTCGTCGGCGCGCATCATGAGGCGCGGCGAGAAGTTCACGAACGAGAAGCCGCGGTCGAGTTCTTTCGTGATGAGCGCGTTCACGGTGAAGGTGCGCGTGCCGACCTTCACGGTGTCGCCGACATGGAGCTTGAGCGCGTCGAGCAGTTCGTCGTCCACCCAGACGGTGCCGGGCGGCGGAATGCCTTGCGCCGCGTGATCGGGCGCGCCCGGCGCTGCGGCGATGCGCAGCGCGCCGCGCAACGGATAGTCCGCCGAGACGGCCTTCACGGCGGCAAGCCGAGTGGCCGTGACGCCCGGCGCGGCGGAAGCGCCCGCCGCTGCCGCAGCTGGCGGCGGCGCCGAACTCACCATGCTCGGGAAGATCGCCGTGGTCGCCGTGCGCAGCGAGAGCGACTGCGCCTCGCGCGCGAACATCGGATCGACGGGGTGATCGGCGCGCACGATGAAATCGGCGGCGATCATGCGCCGGGCGTCGCGCTCGAGGCCGCGTTGCAGCCGGTCGGCGAGAAAACCGACGCTTGCGAGCGCCGCCACGGCCAGCACGAGCGCGAATAGCAGCATGGTGAGTTCGCCCGCGCGCCAGTCGCGCGCCGTCATGCGCGCGGCAAGATGCACGAGATCGGACCAGCCGGGTGTGGTGCGCACGGCCACGGGCCTGCCCGGACCGCCCTGGCCGCCGCCTGCTCCCGTCGGCTCAGTCTGCGCGAAGCCCGGGCCGCCTTCGCTGCGTGGAGGCCTCGCGTTGGAGGAAGAAGGGGCGCCGCCGCTCAATCGTGACGACCTCGCAACGAAAGTCGCGAAACCATGTGCGTCGCCATGCCGCGAAAACCGCCCTGCACGCCGCGCCACAGGCGCGGCAGCGCCCAGGCCGCGAGCACGAGGAACGCCACGAGCATGACGAGGAAGAGCAAAGGCACGAAGAACGCGAGCAACACGCCGACGAAGGTCATGCCGTCCTCGGCGCTCGAGGTGACGACATTCGACACCGGTTCAGGCGACAGGTTGATGAGCGCGCGCGTACCCGCCTTGGCGAGATGCGCCGTGCCCGCGAGCGTGCCGCCCGCCAGCGCTGCGACGGTCAGCAGCGCCGGATCGGCATGGCCGAGCGCGCCGGCCGCCAGCACGGCCCCGGCCGGGATGCGGATGAAGGTATGCACCGCGTCCCAGAGCGAGTCGAACGCGGGGATCTTGTCGGCAAGGAATTCGAGCACCGTGAGCGCGGCGGCAATGCCGATCACCCATGGCGAAGCGAGCACGGCAAGCGTGTCGGGCAGATGAATCAGGCCAAGACGTTGCAGCACGCCGGCCATCAGCACCGTGAGATAGAGGCGCAGGCCGCTGCCCCAGGACAGGCCCGCTGCTAGCGAAAGTGGTTCCAGCATGGCTGCCTCCTCGCGCGGCGCGGCCGGGGCGCCGGCGCTCCACGCGGGATGCGGGGGAGCGGCGCTGCGCGCACACGCTCGCCGCTCATGCGGCGCGGAGTGTTATCGGGTTATGACCGTTCCATTATAGCCACGCTCGCTGCGGTGCCGCAGCGGTGTTGCGCAGCCGCGGCATGGGATCCGCACCGAGGTATGCGCAGCGAATTTGATCAGGCGGACGAAGAAAGCTTGAGGCCGACGAGGCCGAGCACGATCAGCGCGGCGCTCGCCACACGCGCCACGCTCACGGCCTCGCCCATCACGACGATGCCGAACACGAACGCGCCGACCGCGCCAATGCCCGTCCACACTGCATAGGCGGTACCTAGCGGGAGTTGACGCATGGCCACGGCGAGCAGCGCAAAGCTGCCGAGCGCCGTGACCACGGTGAACACCGAGGGCCAGAGCCGCGTGAATCCTGCGGAAGACTTGAGACCGGCGGCCCACGCCACTTCGAGCAGGCCGGCGACGAGAAGAAGAAACCAGGACATGGGGAACGCTCCATTCGGGAAATGGGGCCGTCCCCGCTGACATAAAAAACCGTAAGGCCGTCCTTACAGAATCGTAATGATAGCACCGGCGCAGTTGACGCTTACTGCACGCCGACCAGCCGATACCCCACGCCCGTTTCCGTGATGATGTGTTCCGGCTGTGCGGGATCGCGCTCCAATTTCTGCCGTAGATGCGCCATGTAGATGCGCAGGTAATGGCTGCTCTCCACGTGCGAAGGCCCCCAGACTTCGCGCAGCAGTTGCCGGTGCGTGAGCACACGCCCCGCGTCGCGCACGAGCGTGGCGAGCAGGCGGTACTCGATCGGCGTGAGATGCACGGGCGCGCCTTCGCGCGTGACCTGGCGCAGCCCCAGATCGACATTCACGGCGCCGAAGCTCACCTGCGGCGCCTCGTTCGCCCCGCCGCGGTTGCGCCGCCGCAGTTGCGCGCGAATGCGCGCGAGCAGCTCGGACACGCCGAACGGCTTCGTGAGGTAGTCGTCGGCGCCGGCGTCGAGCGCGGCCACCTTCTCGCTTTCCTGGGTGCGCGCCGAAAGCACGATCACGGGCAGGTCGCTCCAGCCGCGCAGTTCGCGGATCACGTCGATGCCGTCGGTGTCGGGCAGGCCCAGATCGACGATCACGAGGTCGGGTTTGCGCGTGGCGGCCTCGACGAGGCCCTGCTTGCCGGTCTCGGCGTCGTGCACGACGATGCCCTCGCCCTCCAGCGTGGCGCGTACGAATCGGCGAATCTGTTTTTCGTCTTCGATCAGAACGACGGCGATGCTTGGGTCACTCATTGGCGGGTTTGGGATCGACGGTTTTCTGGGGAGCGGCGGGCATTTCGATCGGCTCGAGCGCTTCGGGTGCCTCTGGCGCATCGGTCACATCGGTCACATCGGTCACATCGGCAGGCAGCGGCGGCGGCAACTCTACGGGCAGTGCGAACCAGAACGTCGCGCCTTCCACGCGGCCGTCGGCGGCAATGCGATTGGCCGCGCCGATTGTACCCCCGTGGGCTTCGACGATCGCCCGGCAGATGGCGAGTCCGAGCCCGATGCCGGGCTTGGCCGACTCCTTCTCGCCGCGCGTGAACTTCTCGAACACGCGCTCGCCCATGCCAGGCGGCAGGCCCGGCCCGTTGTCCTCGATCGAGACGCGCACGAACGGCTGGCCGCCCTCCTCCACGCGGCGCGCCGCGATGGTGAGCGGCGTGTCGGCGGGCGTGTACTTGGCCGCGTTCTCCAGCAGGTTCGAGAAGAGCCGCTCCATCAGCACGGCGTCGAGCTGCAAAAGCGGCAGGCCTTCTTCCAGCTTCACCTGAACCGGATGCCGCGCGAGCACGCGGCGGCAAGCGGCGAGCGCTGCGCCCACGGTTTCCTCGAGCAGCGTCCACTGACGATTGAGCCTGAGGCTGCCCGCCTGCAGACGCGCCATGTCGAGCAGGTTCGTCACGATGCCCGTCATGCGCAGCGCCTCGTCGTGAATTGCCTCGATCAGCTCGCCCGAGCGCGCGTCCCGCGCATCCCCGGGCTCATGGGTTTGCGCGAGCATCGACGAGAAGCCGACGATCGCCGTGAGCGGCGTGCGCAGGTCGTGCGAGATGGCCGAGAGCAGCGAGTTGCGCAGCCGCTCCGACTCCATGTTGACGAGCGCGTCGCGCGCGATGTCCACGTAGTGCACGCGCTCGAGCGCAAGCGCGATCTGCGCGGCGAACGCGTCGAGCATGCGCTGCTGTTCGGGCACCTGCAGCTCGCGCGCGTCGCGCGTCACGACGGCGAGCACGCCGCGCGTGCGCATCGGCGCCTTGAGCGGCAAGTAGCGCGCCACGGCCGCCGGCAGCGTGTCGGTGCCGTTGCCCGCGGGCTTTTGCTGGTCGTACACCCACTGCCCCACGTCGATGTCGAGGCTGGCGGCGTCGAGCATGATCCTGGGATCGGGTTCCTCGATCTTCTGCTGCACCTTGTCGGCGCTATCGGGCAGGAGCAGCGCCACGCGCGCGCCGAACACCTCGCTCACGTGGCGGCTGCCGATCGCCACGATCTGCTCCGTGGTGAGCGCCGCGGCCAGCTCGCGCGCCATCGCGTACATCGCGCCGGTGCGCTGTTCGCGCCGCTGCGCGACGCTCGCCTCGCGGCGCAGGCTCGACGTGAGATGGCTGATGACGAGCGAAGTGAGCAGCATGCCGACGAAGGTCAGCAGATATTGCGTATCGGAGACCGAGAACGACATGCGCGGCGGCACGAAGAAAAAGTCGTACGCCGCGACGCTTGCAAACGAGAGCATCACGCCCGGCCCGCGCCCGAGCTTCGTCGCCGCGAAGATCACGCCGAGCAGATACAGCATGACGAGATTCGCGAGATCGATGCGGTCGATCAACTGGTTCGCGATGAGCGTCACGCACGCGCAGATCACGAGCGCGGCCGCATAGGCGCGCGGCGGCGAGCGCTCGGCGCCGCCCGCCGCCAGCGCATCGCGCCACGCATTGGCGGCACGCGTGGCGGCACTGGCCGCGCCCCCGGGCTCGCTGCCCCCACGCACGGCTTCGCCCGCACTGGCGCGCACGAGCGTGAGATCGACGTCGCCGGCCTTTTCGGCGAGGCGCTCGCCGAACGGGCGCTTCACCCAGCGTGAAAAGCCCGTGCGCAGCGACCCGCCCGCCACGAGCTTCGACACATTGCGCAGCCGCGCATAGCCGGCCAGCGTGGCCGCGGCGTCTTCGCCTGCGAGCGTCGCCGTTTCGGCGCCGAGTTCGGAGGCGAGTTTGAGCGCGCCGAGCGTGCGCTCGCGGACGGCATCGGGCAGACGCTGGAGCTTCGGCGTCTCCACGTACACGGCGATCCAGTCGGCCTTCAGGCTCGCGGCGAGCCGCGCGGCGGCGCGCACCAGCGCGTTCGCCTCGGGCCCCGGCCCCACGCAGACGACGAGGCGCTCGCGCGCCTGCCACATATGCTGGATCGAGCGGTCGGCGCGATACTCGCGCATCTGCGCGTCCACGCGGTCGGCGGTGCGGCGCAGCGCAAGCTCGCGCAGCGCGATCAGGTTGCCCTTGCGAAAGAAGTTGCGCACCGCGCGCTCGGCCTGCGCCGGCATGTAGACCTTGCCGTCGCGCATGCGGTCGAGCAGTTCTTCGGCGGGCAGGTCGACGAGCGTGACTTCGTCGGCGCGGTCGAACACGCGGTCGGGCACGGTCTCCCAGACGCGAATGCCCGTGATCTGCCCCACCACGTCGTTGAGACTTTCGAGGTGCTGCACATTGACGGTCGTGTAGACGTCGATGCCCGCATCGAGCAGTTCGTACACGTCCTGCCAGCGCTTCATGTGACGCGCGCCGGCCACGTTCGAATGCGCCAGCTCGTCGACGAGCACGAGTTGCGGCTTGCGTTCGAGCGCGGCGTCGAGATCGAACTCTTCGAGCAGCCGCCCACGGTAGGCAATGCGCTGGCGCGGCATCACTTCGAGGCCGGCGGTGAGCGCGGCGGTCTCGCTGCGCCCATGCGTCTCGACGATGCCCACTACCACGTCCACGCCTTCCTCGGCGCGGCGGCGCGCGGCCTGCAGCATTGCATAGGTCTTGCCGACGCCGGCTGACGCGCCGAAGAAAATCTTCAGCTTGCCGCGGCGGCGCTTTTCTTCGTCGCGCTGCAGCCGGTCGAGCAGCTCGTCGGGATCGGGGCGATTCATGCGGAAGTCGGGATAAGTGTCACGTGGGTTGCGTCTTGTGCACGAATGATCGTCTCACCGTGGCACGGAAATGGCAAACCGCACGCTCGACGCACGAGGCGTCGAGCGTGCGGCGCGGCACGGCGTTCCCGCTCAGCTAACCGCTTTGCCGTCGAGCGCGAGGTTCAGCTCGAGCACGTTCACGCGCGGCTCGCCAAAGAGGCCGAGCTGACGGCCCTTCGTGTAGCGGTCCACGAGCGCCTGCACGTCGTTCGCGCTCAGGTGGCGCGCTTGCGCCACGCGCGCCACCTGGTACGCGGCCGCGGCCGGCGAGATCTCGGGGTCGAGCCCGCTGCCCGAAGACGTCACGAGGTCGACGGGGATCGGCTGCGAGACATCGGTGCCCGCGGCCTTGAGGGCGGCGATGCGGCCTTTGATCTCGTCGGCGAGCGCCGGGTTGGTCGGCCCGAGGTTCGAGGCGCCCGAGCCCGTCGCGTTGTACGGCATCGGCGAGGTGGCCGACAAACGCCCCCAGAAGTACTGGGGCGCGTCGAACTGCTGGCCGATGAGCGCGCTGCCCACCACCTTGCCGTCGGCCAAGACGAGGCTGCCGTTGGCCTGGCGGTGGAACGCGGCCTGGCCGAACGCGGTCATCACGGCCGGATACACGAGGCCGGTGACGACCGTCAGCACGGCGAAGATCACGACAAGTGGACGAAACTGCGATTTCATTTTGGCTTCCTATGTATCTATCCGGGTGTCTGCGTGTATCTGCGTGTCTATTCGCGCGGCTCAGACCCAGCCGAACGCGGCGAGCACCATGTCGATCAGCTTGATGCACGGGAACGGCAGGAGAATGCCGCCGAGGCCGTAGATCAGCAGATTGCGGCGCAGCAGCGTCGCGGCGCCGAGCGGCCGGTACTTCACGCCCTTGAGCGCGAGCGGAATCAGCATCACGATGATGAGCGCGTTGAAGATCACCGCCGAAAGAATCGCCGACGAAGGCGAGGTCAGATGCATGACGTCGAGCACGCGCAGTTGCGGATAGGTCGTTGCGAACGCCGCCGGGATGATCGCGAAGTATTTCGCGACGTCGTTGGCGATCGAGAACGTCGTGAGCGAGCCGCGCGTCATGAGCATCTGCTTGCCGATCTCGACGATCTCGATGAGCTTGGTCGGGTTCGAGTCGAGGTCGACCATGTTGCCCGCTTCCTTCGCGGCCTGAGTGCCCGTGTTCATCGCCACGGCCACGTCGGCCTGCGCGAGCGCCGGGGCGTCGTTGGTCCCGTCGCCCGTCATCGCCACGAGCTTGCCTTGCGCCTGGTGCTCGCGGATCGTCGCGAGCTTGGTTTCAGGCGTGGCCTGCGCGAGGAAGTCGTCCACGCCGGCTTCGGCGGCGATCGCCGCGGCGGTCAGGCGGTTGTCGCCCGTCACCATCACGGTCTTGATGCCCATCTTGCGCAGTTCGGCGAAACGCTCCTTGATGCCGCCCTTCACGACGTCCTTCAACTCGATCACGCCGAGCACGCGCGCGACGCCGTCATGCGTTTCGGCCACCACGAGCGGCGTGCTGCCACGGCGGGCCACGTCGTCCACGGCGTTTTCGACTTCGCCGGGGAAACGGCCGCCATGGGCTTCGACGTAATGCTTGACCGCGTCGGCGGCGCCCTTGCGGATCTCGCGGCCGGGCATGTCCACGCCGCTCATGCGCGTCTGGGCGCTGAATGCGAGGAACACGGCGTGCAGCGAGTTCATGTCGCGCTGGCGAATGTTGAAACGCTGCTTCGCGAGCACGACGATGCTGCGGCCTTCCGGCGTTTCGTCGGCGAGCGACGAGAGTTGCGCGGCGTCCGCGAGCGCTTCTTCGGTCACGCCGGGCGCCGGCAGGAACATCGACGCCTGACGATTGCCGAGCGTGATCGTGCCGGTCTTGTCGAGCAGCAGTACGTCCACGTCGCCGGCGGCTTCCACCGCGCGGCCCGACGTCGCGATCACGTTGGCCTGCATCATGCGGCTCATGCCGGCCACGCCGATCGCCGAAAGCAGACCGCCGATGGTGGTCGGAATCAGGCAGACGAGGAGAGCGACGAGCGCCGTGATCGTTACTACGTGCCCCATCTTCGCGGCTTCGACCGAGAACATCGAGAACGGCAGCAGCGTCGCGGTGGCCATCAGCAGCACGATGCTCAGCGCGACCAGCAGGATCGTGAGCGCGATCTCGTTCGGCGTCTTCTGGCGCTTCGCGCCTTCGACCATCGCGATCATGCGGTCGAGGAACGCTTCGCCCGGGTTCGCCGTGACGCGCACGACGATCCAGTCGGAGAGCACGCGCGTGCCGCCCGTCACCGAGGAAAAGTCGCCGCCCGACTCGCGGATCACCGGGGCGGATTCGCCCGTGATGGCCGATTCGTCCACCGACGCCACGCCTTCGATCACTTCGCCGTCCGCCGGAATCGTGTCGCCGGTCTCGACGAGCACCACGTCGCCGCGGCGCAGGTCGGACGCCGTCATGATGCGGATCGGCGCCTTCGGATGCGGCTCGTTGAGCTTCTTGGCCATGACGTCTTTCCTGGCCTGCCGAAGCGACGCCGCCTGCGCCTTCGAGCGCCCTTCTGCGAGCGCTTCCGCGAAGTTCGCGAACAGCACGGTGAACCACAGCCAGAGCGCGACCGCGAGGATGAAACCCGCGGGCGCTTCGGCCTGACCGACGAGCGCCGCGATCCAGAGGATCGTCGTGAGCACGCTGCCCACGTAGACGCAGAACATTACGGGATTGCGCAACTGCGTGCGCGGTTTGAGTTTTCGGAACGAGTCCACGATAGCCGGACGCACCAGCGCCGGATCGAACATGGACCGGGTTGCACTATGCTGATTCATTTTCGTTTCGCTCATGTTGCGAAGGCCCCCGTTCAATGCACGCCCATCATGATCAGATGCTCCACGCCGGGACCAAGCGCGAGCGCGGGCACGTAGGTAAGCGCGCCAACCAGCAGCACCGTGCCGAGCAACAGCACGACGAAGAGCGGTCCGTGCGTGGGCAGCGTGCCGCCCGTCACGGCAATGCGCTTCTTGCCGGCAAGCGAACCCGCGATGGCGAGCACCGGCACGATGGTGCCGAAGCGGCCGAACCACATGGCAATGGCGAGCAGCCAGTTGTAGAACGGCGTGTTCACGCTAAGGCCTGCGAACGCGCTGCCGTTGTTGTTGGCGGCCGAGCTGAACGCGTACAGGATCTCGGAAAAGCCGTGCGCGCCCGGATTCGATATGCCCGCCTTGCCCGCGTCGGCGAGCACGGCGATCGAGGTGCCGAGCAGCACGAGCAGCGGCGTGAGCAGCACGACGATCGACACCATCTTCATCTCGAACGACTCGATCTTCTTGCCGACGTATTCCGGCGTGCGGCCGATCATGAGCCCCGCCACGAACACCGCGAGCAGCGCGAACACGAGCATGCCGTAGAGACCCGAACCGACACCGCCGAAGATCACCTCGCCGAGCTGGATGAAGAGCATCGGAACGAGACCGCCGAGCGGCGTGAGCGAGTCGTGCGCCGCGTTCACGGCGCCGCACGAGGCCGCCGTGGTGGCGACGACGAAAATGCCCGTTTGCGCGATGCCAAAGCGCGTTTCCTTGCCTTCCATGTTGCCGCCGGCTTGCAGCGCGCTCGCGTGCTGGTCGACGTTGAGCGTCGCGAACATCGGATTGCCCGACTGCTCGGCGGACAACACGCCGCCCACGGCCACGGCGAACGCCACCGTCATCACCGCGAGCACCGCGACACCCTGCCTGCGGTCGCCCACCACGTTGCCGAACACGAGACACAGCGACGCCGGAATGATCAGGATCGCCAACATTTCGATGACGTTCGAAACCGGCGTGGGGTTCTCGAACGGATGCGCCGAGTTCGCGTTGAAGAAACCGCCGCCGTTGGTGCCGAGCATCTTGATCGCGACCTGGGAGGCGACCGGGCCCATGGCGAGCGTCTGCGACGTGACCTTGGTGTCGACCGTCTCGGGATTGCCCTTCGCGTCCTTCACGGGGTTGCCCTGGGCGTCGAGCTTCGGCGCGGCGTAGGTCGTCGTCTGCAGCACCGGCACGTCCTGATACGCCTTGAAGTTCTGAATCATGCCCTGGCTCATCAGGAGCGCGGCGACGATCGCCGCCATCGGCACGAGAATGTAGAGCGTCGTGCGCGTGAGGTCGACCCAGAAGTTGCCGATGGTCTGCACCGAGTGGCGCGCAAAACCGCGAATCAGCGCGATCACGACCACGATGCCCGTCGCCGCAGACAGGAAGTTCTGCACGGTGAGGCCGAGCATTTGCGTGAGATAGCTCACCGTTTGCTCGGGCGCGTAGTCCTGCCAGTTGGTGTTGGTGACGAAGCTCACGGCCGTGTTGAACGCGCCGTCCACCGTCATCGGGCCGAACTGCTGCGGATTGCCGGGCAGCCAGCCCTGAATGCGCAGCAGCACATAGAGAAAGCCCACGCCGAGCACGTTGAACGAGATAGTGGCGAGCGCATAGCGCTTCCAGTTCATCTCGGACTGCGGATCGACGCCGGCGATGCGATAGAGGAGGTTTTCGAGCGGCGCAAAGAGCCGTACGACGCGCGAGCGCCCGTCGAGCACGCGCGTCATGTAGCCCGCGAGCGGCACCGCGAGCGCGAGCAGGACAACGAGGAAAATCCCCGCCTGGAGCAGATTGTTGGCGTTCACTCGATATCCTCCGCGCGCAGCAGCGCATGGACGAGATAAACGAACAGCAACAGCGTTGCCGCCCCCGATAGCCAGAAGATCCAGGTCATGGCCGCACCCCGTTCGCACCTTGATCGCGGCGGTACTGCATGAGCTTCTCGCAGCCCGCGATCAACGCGTATGTGAGCGCGGCGAAAACCACCAGCCCCCCGATATACAGCACATCCATTGTCGTGTTCTCCATTCGCGGATGACGGATGGCTGAACGTTACCCGCTGCGGCATTAAATCCGGATCAAAGGTTTTGGCGCTCGTATAAAAAACGCGTAAACGCGGGCGCGATCACGGAACGGGGCAAAAGGAAAAAAGGCGCGCAACGTTGGCGTTGCGCGCCTTTGGGGTCTCCATGAAGGTCTCCATGACGGAGTCAGGAAACGTAAAGGTCGAATCAATGCGACGGCGCCAATGGCATGCCCCATGCGGCGCGGCAGCGCGTCGGTTGTTACGTCACGGGATCAGGATGGTCGAACCCGTGGTCTTGCGCGCTTCGAGATCGGCATGCGCCAGGCCGACGTCCTCGAGCGCATAGCGCTGGTTGATCGACGTCTTGACCTTGCCCGAGGCGACCACGTCGAACAGTTCGGCGGCATTCGCCTCGTAGTCGGCGCGCTTCGCGATATAGGTGAAGAGCGTCGGGCGCGTGAAGAAGAGCGAGCCGCGCCCCGCGAACTCCGACGAATCGATCGGCGGCAGCGGCCCCGACGCATTGCCGAAGCTCACGAACATGCCGAGCGGTGCGAGGCAGTCGAGCGATTTCGTGTAGGTATCCTTGCCGATCGAGTCGTACACCACGGGCACGCCCGCACCGTTCGTGATCTCGCGCACGCGCGCCGTGAAGTCCTCGCGCGTGTAGACGACCGGATGATCGCAGCCGTGCGCCTTCGCGATCGCGGCTTTTTCGTCCGAGCCCACGGTGCCGATCACGGTCGCGCCCAGCGCCTTCGCCCACTGGCACACGAGCAGGCCCACGCCGCCCGCCGCCGCCTGGATGAGGATGGTGTCGCCCGCCTTCACACGATACGTGCGGCGCAGGAGATATTGCGCGGTGAGACCTTGCAGCATGATCGAGGCCGCCGCTTCGTCGCTGATCGCGTCGGGCAGCTTGATCACCTGGTCGGCGCGCAGCACGCGCTCCTGCGCATAGGCACCCGGCGGACGCGCGACGTAAGCCACGCGGTCGCCCGCCTTGAGCGCGCTCACGCCTTTGCCCACCGCCGTCACCTCGCCGGCCGCTTCCATGCCGAGCCCGGCGGGCAGCGGCTGCGGATAGAGCCCGTTGCGGAAATACACGTCGATGTAGTTGAGGCCGCATGCGCTCTGGCGCAAGCGCACCTCGCCCTCGCCCGGCTCGCCCACATCGACATCCACCCACTTCATGACGTCGGGGCCGCCGGTCTTGTCGTATCGGATTGCCTTGGTCATCACGTCTCCTTGATGGTGTTCTGGCTGGTTTCCTGAAATCGGGCTACGCGGCGCGCGCTTCAGACCGCGTTTTTCTGGCGCAGCGTGAGCACGTCGAGCAGCATGCGCGCCGTCGAGATGTTCGTTGCGCACGGCACATCGTGCACGTCGCATGCGCGCACGAGCGCGTTGATGTCGGGTTCGTGCGGCTGCGGAGTCATCGGGTCGCGCAGGAAGATCACGATATCGACGTTGCCTTCCGCAAGCCGTGCACCGATCTGCAGGTCGCCGCCATGCGGGCCCGAAAGCATGCGCTCGACGTTAATGCCCGTCGCGGCTTCGATGCGCGAACCGGTCGTGCCGGTCGCGACAATCTCGCAGTGACGCAGCGTATCGACGTATTCGCTCGCCAGCTTGACGATGTCGTCCTTCTTGTGGTCGTGTGCAATCAGTGCGACGCGGGTTGGCATGGCGTAAGTCTCCTTGACGTGTGGTTTGCGTGCGTAATAGTCGTGATGCGTCTCGTGATGCGGCGCGCCGGGCGCCGCGGCTGCCCGGCGCCGGCTCAATAAGTACCGGGATAAGCGCCGCCGTCGATCAGCCAGTTCTGCCCGGTGATATAGCCCGCGTGCACGCTGCAAAGGAACGCGCAGGCGCGGCCGAATTCCTCGGGCGTGCCGAAACGTCCGGCCGGGATTGTCTTCATGCGGCGCGAGCGCGCCTCCTCTTCCGAAATCTGGCTTGCCTTCGCCTGCGCGACGATGGTGGCCTGGATGCGGTCGGTGTCGAACGCGCCCGGCAGCAGGTTGTTGATCGTGACGCCCGTGGCCGCGACCTGGCGCGCCACGCCCGCGACGAAGCCCGTGAGGCCCGAGCGCGCGCCGTTCGAGAGGCCGAGCACGTCGATCGGCGCCTTCACCGAGGAGCTCGTGATGTTGACGATGCGCCCGAAGCCGCGCGCGATCATGGCGTCGATGGTGGCCTGGATCAGCGCGATCGGCGTGAGCATGTTCGCTTCGAGCGCCGCGATCCACGCCTCGTGGGTGTACTTGCGGAAGTCGCCCGGCGGCGGCCCGCCGGCGTTGTTCACCAGAATGTCGGGCGACGGACACGCCGCGAGCGCGGCGGCGCGGCCCGCTTCGGTCGTGATGTCGCAGGCCACCGCCTTGACGTCCACGCCCGTGCTCCTGCGGATCTGCGCGGCGGTTTCCTCCAGCGTCTGCGCGGTGCGCGCGACGATCGTCACGTTGACGCCTTCGGCGGCGAGCGCCTCGGCGCAGCCGCGCCCGAGCCCCTTGCTGGCCGCGCACACCAGCGCGTTGCGTCCTGCGATGCCCATGTCCATCGTTTTCGTGTCCTTTTTGCGTGGATGACCGTCCTGTGACAGGGCGGACACGGCCAAGCCCTGCGCCGCGCCGCCCTGCGACCTTTTTTGGGATTCTAGAAGAATCGGGCGCGCCGCGTGGAAGGCCGATGGCGCGCGGCCCGGCAACCGGCCCGCGAAGACGCGTCGCAACGCGCCATGCGCGCGCCCATGCGCGCAGGCTTACCGTATACTTGCGCCTGTAGCGCGGCCCGGCGCCCTTGCAAGCCCTGAGCGCTTGCCGCGCGCGGCGGGCCGTGCTCGCCGCCGCCGCGCACCCCGGGCATAAGCTTCGGGCTCGCGCGGCAACGGCACGACCGATTCTCCGATTCCCTTGCAGCCTCGTGCGCCCCGTCATGAAACAGGACAGCCGTTTCCCGAATCTCTTCATCCTCGATCACCCGCTGATCCAGCACAAGCTCACGCATATGCGCGACAAGGACACGTCCACGCGCACGTTCCGCGAGCTGCTGCGCGAGATCACGCTGCTGATGGGCTATGAAATCACGCGCGACCTGCCGGTCGCGTCGCGCCGCGTGCAGACACCGCTCGTCGAAGTCGACGCGCCGGTGATCGCGGGCAAGAAGCTCGCCATCGTGCCCGTGCTGCGCGCGGGCGTGGGCATGTCCGACGGCCTGCTCGAACTGGTGCCCTCCGCGCGCGTCGGCCATATCGGCGTCTATCGCGCCGACGACCATCGCCCGGTCGAGTATCTCGTGCGCCTGCCCGACCTCGAGGACCGCACCTTCATCCTCTGCGATCCGATGGTCGCGACGGGCTACTCGGCGGCGCACGCCATCGACGTGCTCAAGCGCCGCGGCGTGCCCGGCGAGCGCATCCTGTTCCTCGCGCTGGTGGCCGCGCCCGAGGGCGTCGACGTGTTCCAGAACGCCCACCCGGACGTGAAGCTCTACGTGGCGTCGCTCGATTCGCATCTGAACGAGCACGCCTACATCATCCCTGGCCTCGGTGACGCCGGCGACCGGCTCTTCGGCACGAAGAACTAACCGCTGCGCCACAGTCGTTGATGGGCGGCCGGGAGGACTGGCCGCCCTCGCCCCCTTCCCCACCTCGCGCGGACGCACCCGATCCCGCCCCCTTAGTCCCCTCCACGGCCGGCGTAACCGGCAACCGTCGGGCGTCGCGCCACGTTGGCAGGCGAAGCCGGGCGGTCCCGGCGTGATAAAATTCAAATCCACCTGAACGGGCGCTGCGTCCAGTCCTGCCGGCACATCGTGCTGCGCGGGCTTTACTGGCGAGGGGCGAGGCGCGCAGAATCGCGCGCGCCGTGCGAGCGACGCACGAAGGCCGCGCCCGGGAACATCGCAACGACAACAGCACATTGCACACTGCACGCGCATGGCGCGTGAGACGGAGAAAGGTATGGCGGGTCATTCGAAATGGGCCAACATCAAGCACAAGAAGGCTGCTGCTGACGCGAAGCGCGGCAAGGTCTGGACGCGGCTCATCAAGGAAATCCAGGTCGCGGCGCGCATGGGCGGCGGCGAAATCGACTCGAACCCGCGCCTGCGTCTGGCTGTGGACAAGGCGTACGACGCCAACATGCCCAAGGACAACATCAACCGCGCCATCCAGCGCGGCGTGGGCGGCGTGGACGGCGCGAACTACGAGGAAATCCGCTACGAAGGCTACGGCATCGGCGGCGCGGCCGTCATCGTCGATACGATGACCGACAACCGCACGCGCACGGTCGCGGAGGTGCGCCACGCGTTCTCGAAGTTCGGCGGCAACATGGGCACGGACGGCTCGGTGGCATTCATGTTCGATCACGTCGGCCAGTTCGTGTTCGCGCCGGGCACGCCCGAAGACGAACTCATGAACGCCGCGCTCGAAGCGGGCGCCGACGACGTCGTGACGAACGACGACGGCTCGATCGAAGTGGTCTGCCCGCCGTTCGACTTCACGAAGGTGAAGACCGCGCTCGAAGCCGCAGGCTTCAAGGCGGAAATGGCCGAAGTCACGATGAAGCCGCAGAACGAGGTCGAATTCACGGGCGACGACGCCGTGAAGATGCAAAAGCTGCTCGACGCCCTCGAAAACCTGGACGACGTCCAGGAGGTGTACACCAACGCGTCGATCGCCGAGGAATAAGGCATCGGCCCGGGAGGCCGCGCTCAGGCCGCGCTCAGGCCACGCTCAGGTTCGCCTCGAGCCCTGTTTCGGCCCCGCCTCCCGCAAGCGATTTTCACGGCCGGCGCACTGTGCGCCGGCCGCAACTGTTTCTGGTCTTGGTCTTTCGGGGATTCTCATGAAGTTACTCGTCGTCGGTTCTGGCGGCCGCGAACATGCGCTGGCGTGGAAGCTCGCGCAGGCGCCGCGCGTGCAGCTCGTCTACGTCGCACCCGGTAACGGCGGCACCGCGCAGGACGAGCGGCTCGCCAACGTCGACATCACGGACATCCACGAGCTCGCCGATTTCGCCGAGCGCGAAGGCGTCGCCCTCACGGTGGTCGGCCCGGAAGCGCCGCTCGCCGCGGGCATCGTCAACGTGTTCCGCCAGCGCGGCCTGAAGGTGTTCGGCCCGTCGAAGGAAGCCGCGCAGCTCGAAAGCTCGAAGGACTTCGCCAAGGCGTTCATGAAGCGCCACAACATCCCGACCGCCGCCTACGAGACGTTCTCGGACGCGACGGCCGCGCACGCCTACGTCGAGAAGCACGGCGCGCCCATCGTCATCAAGGCCGACGGTCTGGCTGCCGGCAAGGGCGTGGTCGTGGCGATGTCGCTGGAAGAAGCGCACCAGGCCATCGACATGATGCTCGCCGACAACAAGCTCGGCGACGCCGGCGCGCGCGTGGTGATCGAGGAGTTCCTCGCGGGCGAGGAAGCGAGCTTCATCGTCATGGTGGACGGCAAGCACGTGCTCGCGCTCGCCTCGAGCCAGGACCACAAGCGTCTGCACGACGGCGACCAGGGCCCGAACACGGGCGGCATGGGCGCCTATTCGCCCGCGCCGATCGTCACGCCGCAACTGCACGCACGCGTGATGCGCGAAATCATCCTGCCGACCGTGGCGGGCATGGAGAAGGAAGGCATCCGCTACACGGGCTTCCTCTATGCCGGTCTGATGATCGACGCGCAGGGCAACCCGAAGACGCTCGAATTCAACTGCCGCATGGGCGACCCCGAAACGCAGCCGATCATGGCGCGCCTTAAGGGCGACTTCTCGAAGGTCGTGGAGCACGCCATCGCCGGCACGCTCAACCAGGTCGAGCTCGAATGGGACCGCCGCACGGCGCTCGGCGTCGTGCTCGCCGCGCACAACTATCCGGACACGCCGCGCAAGGGCGACCGCATCAGCGAGATTCCCGCCGAAACCGCCGATTCGGTGACGTTCCACGCAGGTACGCAGATGGTCGACGGCAAGCTCGTGACCTCGGGCGGCCGCGTGCTGTGCGTGGTGGGTCTCGCCGATTCGGTGCGCAGCGCGCAGAACGTGGCGTACGAGACCGTGAACCGCATCTCGTTCGACGGCATGCAGTATCGCAACGACATCGGCTATCGCGCCGCGGGGCGCAAGCAGTAGGCGCAGCGCCTTGCTGGGGCCGCGCGCTTCGATGCGGCCCCAAAGCAAGCGAGCGGCCATCCGGCGCCGCGCAACGGCGCTCTCATGGCTTCTTCGGCTGGCCGTTCGCGCGCGCCGCCATGCCGTCCAGCGCGAGCCGACCCGCGCAGCAGCCTGAGCGCACGGCACGCAGTCCGCGCGGCCGCCGTTGGTGCCGGGCCTCGCGCCAATCGGCGCTACACTGCCGCTGTCGGGCCGCCCCGGGCGGTTTATCCGGGTAGCCCAACGAGCAATCCGACGAGTAACCCGATTCCAGCGCCCGTGCGCTGCCGTCCCCATTTTATCGATGACCGACACCCCAAACCGCGCCTTGCCCGACAGCACCGCCGTCCGCGCCTGGCTGGCCAGCCTGCAGACGCAGATCGCCGACACGCTCGGCGCCTTCGACGGCAAGCCGTTCGCCACGGACAACTGGCAACGCGGCCCCGGCGAGAAGCTGCGCGGCGGCGGTTGCACGCGCATTATCGAAGGCGGCGAGTTCTTCGAGCGCGGGGGCATCGGCTTTTCCGACGTGTCCGGCGACGCCTTGCCGCCGTCGGCCACGGCGGCGCGCCCCGAACTCAACGGCCGCGGCTTCGAGGCGATGGGGGTTTCGCTCGTGCTGCATCCGCGCAATCCGTATTGCCCGACCGTGCATATGAACGTGCGCATGCTGCTCGCCACCAGGCCGGACGAGGCGCCGGTGTTCTGGTTCGGCGGCGGCATGGACCTCACGCCCTACTACGGCTTCGAGGAAGACGCGCAGCACTTTCACCGCGTGTGCCGCGACGCGCTCGCGCCCTATGGCGCGGACCTCTACCCGCGCTTCAAGCGCTGGTGCGACGAGTACTTTTTCCTGAAGCACCGCAATGAAGCGCGCGGCGTGGGCGGCATTTTCTTCGACGATTACGCCACCGGCGGCTTCGACGAGGCGTTCGCCATGCTGCGCAGCGTAGGCGACGGCTTCCTGAAGGCGTATCTGCCGATCATCGAAAAGCGCCGTGCGACGCCCTATGGCGAAGCCGAGCGCGAATTCCAGGCGTACCGGCGCGGCCGCTACGTCGAATTCAACCTGGTCTGGGACCGCGGCACGCATTTCGGCCTGCAAAGCGGCGGCCGCACGGAATCGATCCTCATGTCGATGCCGCCGGGCGCCACGTGGCGCTACGACTGGCAGCCGCAGCCCGGCACGCCGGAGGCGCGCCTCTACAGCGACTTCCTGCCAGTGCGCGACTGGGTCTGACGCCGTGACGTCTCACGCCGTGAAGCAAGCTTTCACCGTCCCGCCC
This sequence comes from Paraburkholderia silvatlantica, assembly GCF_003096715.1. Classification (GTDB taxonomy): domain Bacteria; phylum Pseudomonadota; class Gammaproteobacteria; order Burkholderiales; family Burkholderiaceae; genus Paraburkholderia; species Paraburkholderia silvatlantica. The sequence continues at coordinate 90,532 of NZ_QEOL01000021.1, read as the reverse complement.
AACGCGCTCGAACGGCGCGTCGGGCTGCTCGGGGGCACCTTCGATCCGATCCACGAGGGCCACCTCGCGCTCGCGCGCCATTTTGCGCGCGTACTGGGCCTGAACGAGCTGATCCTGCTGCCCGCCGGGCAACCGTGGCAGAAGCCGGGTGTTACCGCGGCGCAGCATCGGCTCGCCATGACGCGCGCAGCCGCTGCCTCGCTTGCGCTGCCGGGCGTGACGGTGACGGTGGACGCCGACGAAATCGAGCACAACGGGCCGACCTACACGGTCGACACGCTGCGCCGCTGGCGCGCGCAGCGCGGCGTCGACGGCCGCGAGAGCAACGCGAAAGCGGCGCTCACGCTGTTAATGGGCGCCGATCAGCTGCTGCACCTCGATTCATGGCACGAATGGCGCGAGCTTTTCGCGCTCGCGCATCTGGGCGTGGCGAGCCGCCCCGGCTTCGACTTCGCGGCGCTGCCGCCCGAGGTCGCGCGCGAAGCCGCCGCGCGCCGCGCGGGCGCCCACGCGCTCGCGACCACGCCGCACGGCCACCTGCTGGTCGACGAAACGCTCGCGCTCGACGTTTCGGCGACCGAAATCCGGTGCGACCTGCCGGCCTGCGTGGCAAGCGGGCAACGTCGCGGCACCGCCGCCGACAAGCTTCCCGCGGCCGTGTGGGACTATATCCTTCAACATCATCTCTATCTGCATCACGGGTAACTATGGACATCCGCAAACTTCAACGCGCCATCGTCGACGGTCTCGAAGACGTCAAGGCACAAGACATCCGCGTCTTCAACACGAGCCATCTGACCGAGCTGTTCGACCGCGTGGTCGTCGCGAGCGGCACGTCGAACCGCCAGACCAAGGCGCTCGCCAACAGCGTGCGCGAGAAGGTCAAGGAAGCCGGCGGCGACATCGTGAGCACGGAAGGCGAGGACATCGGCGAATGGGTGCTCGTGGATTGCGGCGACGCGGTCGTCCACATCCTCCAGCCCGCGCTGCGCCAGTACTACAACCTCGAGGAAATCTGGGGCGACAAGCCGGTGCGCGTGAAGCTCGCGGCCAACACGGGCTTCGTGGGCGCGCGCCCGAGCGAGCCGATCGATGACGAGGACGAAGACGAAGAAGCCGCGCCGGCCGTCAAAAAGCCCGTGCGCAAGACCGCCGCGCGTAAAACCGCGAAGTAAGCGCCGCGCGCACGCGAACGACCAACGTCACGCACGATGAAACTGCATATCGTCGCCGTCGGCCACAAGATGCCGGACTGGATCGCCGCGGGCTTCGAGGAGTATACGAAGCGCATGCCGCCGGAGCTGCGCATCGAGCTGCGCGAGGTGAAGCCCGAGCAGCGTTCGTCGGGCCGCTCCGCCGAGAGCGTCATGGCCGCCGAGCGCACGCGCATTGAAGCCGCGCTGCCGAAGAACGCGCGCATCGTCGCGCTCGACGAACGCGGCAAGGACTGGACCACCATGCAGCTCGCCCGTGCGCTGCCGCTGTGGCAGCAGGACGGCCGCGACGTGGCGTTCCTGATCGGCGGCGCCGACGGCCTCGATCCCGAACTCAAGTCGCGCGCCGACACGCTCCTGCGCCTGTCCTCCCTCACACTGCCGCATGCGATGGTGCGCGTGCTGCTCGCCGAGCAGCTTTACCGCGCGTGGACCATCACGCAGAATCACCCCTATCATCGCGTGTAATGCAGGTGTAAAGCGCGCCTCGGCCGCGGAAAGCAGGCGCGCACGTCAACCCGAAGTCCGTAACGACAAAGACGCTCCGATGCCCACCAACGCGCCCTATCCGTTCGTCTATCTCGCCTCGCAGAGCCCGCGCCGCCAGGAACTGCTGCAGCAGCTCGGCGTGCGCTTCGAGCTGCTGCTGCCGCGCCCCGACGAAGACGCCGAAGCGCTCGAAACCGCGCTGCCCGGCGAGCAAGCCGCTGTCTATGTCGAGCGCGTGTGCGCCGCGAAGGCCGACGCCGCCCGCGCGCGCCTCGTCGCGGGCGCGCACAGGCACGCGCCGATTCTCACCGCCGACACCACGGTCTCCATCGACGGCCATATTCTCGGCAAGCCGCACGATGCAGCCGAAGCCTATGCGATGCTCGAGCGCCTCGCCGGGCGCGAGCACGAAGTGCTCACGGCAGTGGCCGTGGTCAACGCCGAAGGGGTCTGTCTGCCCGTCGCGGTCTCGCGCTCGCACGTGCGTTTTGCTCCTGTGATGCCCGCCGCGATCGCGCGTTACGTGGCGAGCGGCGAGCCGTTCGGCAAGGCCGGCGCATACGGCATACAGGGCCGCGCCGCGGAATTCGTCGAGCGAATCGACGGGTCCTATTCGGGTATCATGGGTTTGCCACTATTCGAAACGGCCGCCCTCCTGCGCGCCGCGGGCATCGACTTCTAGAACAAATCATGAACGAAGAAATCCTGATCAACGTCACGCCCCAGGAGACGCGCGTCGCATTGGTCCAGCAAGGCGCAGTACAGGAGCTTCACGTCGAGCGCACGCTGTCGCGCGGGCGCGTCGGCAACGTCTATCTCGGCAAGGTCGTGCGCGTGCTGCCGGGCATGCAGTCCGCGTTCATCGACATCGGTCTCGAACGCGCCGCGTTCCTGCACGTGGCCGATATCTGGCATCCGCGCATTGCCGGCGAAACGCATGCGAGCGTGCATCATCAGCCCATCGAAAAGACCGTGTTCGAAGGGCAGACGCTCATGGTGCAGGTCGTGAAGGATCCGATCGGCACGAAGGGCGCGCGGCTTTCCACGCAGGTGAGCATTGCGGGGCGCACGCTGGTCTATCTGCCGCAGGAACCGCACATCGGCATCTCGCAGAAGATCGAGAGCGAGGCCGAGCGTGAAGCGGTGCGCGCGCGCCTCACGGCCGTGCTGCCCGCCGACGAAAAAGGCGGCTATATCGTGCGCACGATCGCCGAAGACGCCACGAGCGAAGAGCTTGCGGCCGACGTCGCGTATCTGCGCAAAACGTGGGCAACGATACTCGCGCAGGCGCAGCGCGTGCCCGCCACGAGCCTGCTTTATCAGGACCTGAATCTCGCGCAGCGCGTGCTGCGCGACTTCGTGAACGACGAGACCTCGCGCATTCAGGTCGATTCGCGCGAAACGTTCCAGAAGCTCACCGAGTTCGCCGGCGAATTCACGCCCGCCGTGCTGCCGAAGCTGCATCACTACTCGGGCGAGCGGCCTCTGTTCGACCTCTACAACATCGAGGCCGAGATTCAACGCGCGCTCTCGCGGCGTGTGGATCTGAAGTCGGGCGGCTACCTCGTCATCGACCAGACCGAGGCGATGACGACCATCGACGTGAACACGGGCGGCTACGTCGGCGCGCGCAACTTCGACGACACGATCTTCAAGACCAATCTCGAAGCGGCGCATACGATCGCGCGGCAATTGCGTCTGCGCAATCTGGGCGGCGTGATCATCATCGACTTCATCGACATGGAGAACGTCGAGCATCGCGACCAGGTGCTCGGCGAGCTGAAAAAGGCGCTTTCGCGCGACCGCACGCGCGTGACCGTGAATGGTTTTTCGCAGCTCGGGCTCGTGGAGATGACGCGCAAGCGCACGCGCGAATCGCTCGCGCATGTGCTGTGCGAGCCCTGCCCGACTTGTCTCGGCAAGGGCCAGGTGAAGACTGCGCGCACCATTTGCTACGACGTGCTGCGTGAAATCCTGCGCGAGTCGCGCCAGTTCAATCCGCGCGAGTTTCGCGTGGTCGCCTCACAGCAGGTCATCGACCTCTTTCTCGAGGAAGAGTCGCAGCATCTCGCCATGTTGATCGACTTCATCGGCAAGCCGGTTTCGTTGCAGGTGGAGTCGAATCTGAGTCAGGAACAGTACGACATCGTGCTCATGTAGCGCGACGCGTTTGCAGGCATCACCGGAGCATCGCAGTTGAATCATCAGCGCGTCACCATTGAACAGATCGGCGAATTCGACGAGATCGTCGACGTACGAACGCCGCTCGAATTCGCCGAGGACCACATTCCCGGCGCGATCAACGCGCCCGTGCTCAGCAACGAGGAGCGCGTGATCGTCGGGACGATGTACAAGGCGTCGCCGTTCGAGGCGACGCGCGTGGGCGCGGCGATGGTGGCGCGCAATATCGCGATGCATCTCGACACGCTGTTCGCCGACCGTCCACGCAACTGGCGTCCGCTCATCTACTGCTGGCGCGGCGGCAAGCGCTCCGGCTCGATGACGGCCTGGTTCAACATGATCGGCTGGCGCGCGCGTCAACTGGACGGCGGATACAAGGCATACCGGCACACGGTCGTGCAAGCGCTTGGCACGCTGCCCGACGGGTTTCGCTATATCGTGCTGGCCGGGCCGACCGGCAGCGGCAAGACGCGCCTCCTGAAGGCGCTGGGACGCGCCAACGCGCAGATGCTCGATCTCGAAGGACTCGCCGCGCATCGCGGTTCGTTGCTGGGCGCGCTGCCCAAGCGGGCGCAGCCGTCGCAGAAGTCGTTCGATACGGCGCTCGTGCAGACGCTGCGCGGCTTCGACGCCACGCGCCCCGTATTTGTCGAGGCCGAGAGCCGGCGCATCGGCGTCATCACGCTGCCGCCCGCGCTCGTGGAGCGTCTGCATGCTGCGCCTTGTGTCGTACTCGATGTCGCGCGCGAAGAACGTATCGACTTGCTGCTCGAGGAGTACGGGCACTTGTTCGACGAACGGACGTATTTCCGCGAGCAACTGAACAAGCTCACGCCTCTGCACGGGCGCGAGCGCATCGAATCGTGGTGCAAGCTGCTCGACGAAGATCGAAGGGCGGAGCTTTACGAGGCGCTCGTCGCGCAGCACTACGATCCCGCCTACACGCGCAGCACGCGGCGCAACTTCGCGAAGCTCGAAAAATCGCTGCACTTCGCGTTCCAGCCGATGACGGGCGACACGCTCGCGCAAGCCCGCACGCTGCTCGCGCGGCTGGAGGAAACGTCGTACGCCGCGGAACCTGCGGGCAGCGAAGCCGAAGCGCCTCGCGCCGTCTGACGTATCCCCTTCCCCCTCGCGGACTTCACGGCAGGCACGTGCGCCGCAATGGCTTAGCGCGAGTACATCGCGTTCCAGTCTTCAGGCGAAACCGTGGCGCGGCCGCCCGATTGCGCGGCGTTCGCCACGCCGCCGTAGCTGCTGTTTGCGCCATTCAACGCGGCGACCTTCGCCTGGGCGGCCTGGATCGCTTCGGGATAGTGGGCGTTGTCGCCATCGCCGACGCGGTAGCCGACCTGCTGAAGCTGCACGAGTTCGGCGCGCACCTGGGCGCGGGTGATGGTCGAGTGCGACTGCGCGAACGAAGCGGCAGGCAGAACGGCAGCGGCGAGAACGGCGGCGACGGCAACGGATTGAATCAGGGACTTCATGGAAACGACCTCCAGTTGGATCAGGCGGTCGACGTGCTACGGTATGTGCATGCGACCGATGTACGCATCGTATGCTCACGATTGACCAGGGTTAACCCCTAAAATCCTAAGGCACTGTTCCAGGTCGAGGCAAAGTCCGCGCGAACCGGCGCCGAACGGCACCGTCGGCGCCGTCGGCGTTGGCGCGATCAGCGGCGCGGCGTGGCGTGTTGTGCCAACGACGCCGTGTGCTGAAGCTGCGCGGGCAGATCGGGCTCCCACGCTTCGAGATCCTGGGTCGGGTAAAGGCCGAACGCGTAGATCACCCGCTTGAGACGGCTCACGAAGTTGGGCCGCGGCACATTCGGCAGCGTACCCGGCGCGGCGTCGGCCGTGCGGGCCATGTAGTTGCGCTTGAAATCGCGCTGCGTCACGCCCCATTTCATGAGGAATTCCCGGCCACCCCGATTGCGGCGAATGCGTCCTGTCGTACGGCAGCCGAAATGGTAGACACGGCTCGCGCCAACTGAGCGGTACGTGCGGCAGCCGACCAGCCAGAGCTTCATCAGGAAGTCGTCGTCGCTGCTCATGCCCGGCCCGAACTCGATGCTATAGCCCCCCACGCGCAGCCAGAGTTCGCGGCTCACCAACGTCGGTTGCTGTGCGATGCCGTTGCGGTCAGCCGTGCTCATCTTCGCGGCGAACTCGAGCAACCCCGCCTCGTCGAAATCGGCGGGACCGGTGCCGAAATGGGCGACCGTCACGAGGCTATTGCCGGTGTCGGTTGGCTCGATGACTTGCGAGGCCAGATACGCTGGCACCTCGCCGATTTCGCGCAATGCATCGACGAAGGCCGAATCCCAACCGGGCGTGCAGAACATGTCGTCGTTCATGAACAGGATCCACTCGCTCGTGGCGAGGCGCGCCACATCGTTGACGGCGAGGCACACGCCCACGTTCCCCTTGCTCCACGTATGGCGGATGCCCTGTTCGCGGACCCAGTCGAGCGTGCCGTCGCTGCCGTCGTTGACGTGCACGAGAATCTCGTGCTCGAACGCGGAGTGCCGCCGGATGCTGTCGACGCACAGCTTGAGGTACGGCAGGTTATTCCAGGTCGGGATCAGAATGCTGAACATAGTGTCGTAGTGGTCGTCATTGAGGGCACACGCGCCGGACCCGGCCAGGCAGGATGGGTGGGCCGCCATTGTACCTGGTCCACCCCGGACTACCCCGGTAATTGGAAGACCGGCCGCGCTGCCCGCGTACGAATGCGATATTATTCGGATTTTTCGCCCAAACGGGGTACCGCCGGGGTACCGCCGCCCACACAGCCGGTCCAGCCCTCCTCAAAATGACTGCATTCAGGCCTGCACGTTCTGGTTTTCATTTTCCGTTCCTGACGCGATGCGTGGAAACGGCAGTCAACCGCTCGACGCACATTCCTTACGAAGGCGTGCCGTTCGAGCCGGAGGTCTTCCTCGCGCGCAACAGCCCGCTGAAGATCACGAGGAAATACCTGCACAAGTATCTTTTGCTGAAGCTGCGTGGCCAGATCCCGCTTGAACTGAAGCACCTGAATTCGTCGCAACGCATTCTCTGGATCTACACGCGCCGCAATTTCGGCGACGCCATCATGGACATGGCCGGGCGCGCGCTGTTGCGCGGCATGAACGTGCCGATCGACTTGTTCACGCTGCCCAGCCTGCACAAACTATTCGCGCAAGATGACGTCTTCCAGCATGTATTCTCTGATCTGCGCGAGGTCGTTGGACGCCAGTACGATGCCATTCTGATGTCGGAATTCAACTTGCCGTCGATCAGGCTCAAGAACCGGCATTTCGCGAAACTGCCGTACGCCTGCCTGTTCCAATACTTCAACGGGCCGGACCGGAACCAGACCGACTTCAGCTATGCGTCCGTCAACGACGTCTTCTCGCTCGGACATGCAGCAAGCGAGCTTCAGTCGATCAGCAAGCCGTACCTGGCGAGTACGCCGGACACCGTGGAAAGCGTGTTGCCGTTCATCCCTGATACGCCATTTCTCGCACTGGCCGTTGGCGGACTGGATCCCAATCGCACCTATAGCCACTGGCCGGCAGTGCTCGACCTCATGGACCGGTCCGACGATTTACGGATCCTGAAGCGGGTTGTTCTGCTCGGCTCCGATAACGGTCTGGCGATGGCGGAGCAACTGGCTGCGCAGCGCTTCAGGAACCTGCAAATCAGCTCTTGCGTCGGCAAACTGACGTTGTTGCAGAGCCGTGAGGTCGCCGCGCGCGCGAGCCTCTTCCTGGGCGCCGACGGCGGCCTGATGCACGTCGCGCACACCACCCCTGTGCCGAGCGTTTCGCTCTTCGGGATCAAGGAGCCGCCGTATTTGCGTCTCACCGGGCAGTGCCACTCGATCGGCCTGCAGAGCAAAGGAAACGTCGACACTATCGCGCCCGCCGAGGTCGTGCAGGCGATCGCCAGACAGGTCGCCACCTATGGCGCTGCCACCGCAGCCGCTCGCGATTCTGCGCACCAGCTAAATCCGCCTGAAACCGCGTAGGGCCTGCTCACATTCATAACGGGCGCGCTGGCCGCCAGAAGGGCCGGGCGCAAGCGGTGCGGACCGACGCCGCGAGCGCCGGGGCTCATTACGCCGCGTTCTGCTGAAACTGGATCCGGTGCAGATGAGCATACAACCCGCCTTGTGCAAGCAGTTCACGATGGCTGCCGCTCTCTACGATGCGCCCTGCATCGAGTACCAGAATCCGGTTGGCGCGTTCGATGGTCGATAGACGGTGCGCAATCACCAGCGTCGTGCGGCCTTTCATCAACGTTTCGAGCGCAGCCTGCACATGGCGCTCCGACTCCGAATCGAGTGCCGAGGTGGCTTCGTCGAGGATCAGGATCGGTGCGTCCTTGTAGATTGCGCGCGCAATGGCAAGACGCTGGCGCTGGCCGCCTGAGAGCCTCATGCCATTGTCGCCGACCAGCGTTTCGATGCCGTCCGGCATGGCGTCGACGGTGTCGGACAGGTTCGCTGCATGCAACGCCGCCCTCACACGCTCTGGCTCCATCGTCTGGCCATACGCGACATTGTTCGCGACGGTGTCATTGAAGAGCACGACGTCCTGGCTCACCATCGCGATCTGGCTACGCAGCGCGTGGATGCCGTATTCCGGCAGCGCGACGCCATCAACGAGGATTTCGCCGCCGGTCGGATCGAAAAAGCGCGGCAGCAGATTGACAAGCGTTGTTTTGCCGCTGCCCGATGGCCCGGCGAGCGCAACCATCTCGCCCGGCGCGACCTTGAACGACACCTGGTCGAGCGTGTGCCGGTTATGCGTGCCATTGCTGCTGTAGTTGAACGACACATCGCGAAACTCCACCGCGCCCGTCGCCCGCTCGAGCCGGCGCCCGCCGCCCGCCGGCTCGGCCGGCTCGTCGATCAGCCCAAAGATCAGTTCGGCCGCAGTCATACCGCGTTGTAGCGGCTGATTCACATCCATCAGATGCTTGAGCGGCGAAATGATCAGCAGCATCGACGTGACGAACGCGACGAACCCGCCCACGGTTGTCTGGTCTGTCGACGACTGCACCACGGCGATCGTGATCACAACGGCCAGCGCGATCGACGCGAGAAACTGCGTGAGCGGCTGAGCCAGGCCGCCTGACACGATCATGCGCATCGAGTAACCGCGAAGCCGGCGGCTCATCGCCGAAAAGCGGCTCATCTCGTACTGCTCGCCGTTGTGCACCTTCACGACCTTGTAGCCGCCGACGGTTTCCTCGACGATGTACGACAGCTCATTAGTCAACATTTGATGTTCGCGATTGAGCCGGCGCAGCCTGCGGTTGATCTTGCCGACCAGCCAGCCGATCCCCGGTAGCAGCACCGCAACGATCAGCGTCAGGCGCCAGTTCAGATAGAACAGATAGCCCAGCAGGAACAGGACCGTCAGCGAATCGCGTACAAGGGTGACGAGCACGCTCAGCAGCACGTTGAGGATCTGGTTGACCTCGAAGACGATCGCGTTGATCACGGTACTGGCCGTTTCGCGCTGGAAGAACGCGACGCTCGTGTGGATCATCCGGTCGAACATTTTCAGCCGCAGTTCGAGCAGGATCTTGTTCGATACGTAGGCAAGCAGGTAGCCGGACGCGTACTGGGAAACGCCGCGGACCAAGGCGAGGCCGATCACGGCGATCGGCACGAACCACTTGGCCTTGTCGTTCGCGTGAGCGCCGAAGCCTTTGTCGAGAAGCGGCTTGAGCAACGCGGGAATGGCAGCGTCGGTGCCGGCGCTGACCGCCATCGCGACCACGGCACCCAGCAGCACCCAGATGAGTGGCAGAACGTATGGCCAGAGACGGCGCAGGACCACGACGGGCGACGACGCCTCACCGGAACCGATGGGTTTGCTTAAGGTTGGCTTGGCGCTCAAAAGGGTCCTCTGGAAATACGAAAGAGCGGCCACCCGGCGGCGGCGCACAGAAACAGCATTGTAAACGTTCGGGCGCACGCGCCGCGCAGGCGCCCTGCGCCGAACTCAACGGGTCAAACAACGCCCATTTGGGCGAGCCCGCGTTCGGCCTCGACGTGGCCGTCCGCGAGCCGCTGCAAGACACGCCGACGGTTGGGATTCTCGTTATCCCGCGCCTGCTCGCGATGCCAGAGATGCAGCACCTCAGTTGCCATAAAGCCCTTCTTGCGGCCAACGCCGGCATTGTGGAGCCGCGCGACGAAATCAGCGTCCTCGTGGCCCCAGCCGGTAAAGCTTTCGTCGAAGCCGTTCACCTTCGCGACGTCCGCGGTCCACGCCGCGAGATTGCAGCCCTTGATACCGCGCCATTTGAAGCCGTCGATGCGACGGCCCGGAAAATCCGGCAGCTTGATGAAGAGCGGCAGGATTTTGTTCGCCTGGCCACGCAAGCGCTGGCGCAGCCAGAACGCAACGCTCGCTCCGGCCAGGTCAAGGCGCGTGCCGATCGCCGCTGCCGTCAGTTCCGGTCCCAGCAGAATGCGGCTGCCGGTCACCATCGCGCCGCTTTGCGCCAGCTGCCGGTGTCGTGCAACGAAGTCCGGCTGCGGCACGCAATCGCCGTCGAGAAAGACCAGGTATTCCCCACGCGCCCGCTTGATGCCCTTATTCCGGATCGCGGCTAGCCGGAACCCCTCGTCCGGATGCCACACGTGTTCGACCGGCGCCCGCAGATTCGCCGATGCCTCTTCAACGACTGCCCGCGTCTCATCGGTGGAACCATCGTCGGCGACGATGACCTCGAAGCGCGGGTCGGTCTGCCGGCCACAGCCAGCCAGCACGAGCGATAGTGCGTCGGGGCGGTTGTAAGTCGAGACGATCAGGGAAACAAGAATGTTCTGATTCACGAAAGCGGGTCCAATAGCGCGTCGCCTGGCAAGGCACACGAGCGCGGGGAATGCAGGGCCGATGCGCCTGAAATAAACGACAACGGCAACACCACCGCAATGCCGCCCCCGGGCAGTGCGACATCTTAGCGTATGCCCGGCGCTTTCCTCCGAGCCCTGACTCGCGTGACCCTGGAGGGGGAGAGGCAATAGTCTAGAATAGGCACATGCGACGACCGTGCCAGCCCGTCCTTCCGGCATTCGCTCGCGTGCTGCAACATGCCGGACTGCGTCTGGCCGCCATCGATACAAAAGGCTCACCCTTCATGTCCGACCTCCCCCTCTCGTCCTGCGCCAGCAGCACGCAAAGCACCCGTGCTCCGTCGACGAAACGCGCCACACTCTCCGTGATCGTCGTCGCGATGAACGAGGCCCATGACATTCGCGACTGTCTCGAATCCGTGCGAGGCCTGGCAATGGAAACGATCGTGTTCGATTCCGGCAGCAGCGACGGCACGCCTGACATCTGCCGCTCGCTCGGCGCGCGCGTATTCGAGACCGACTGGCCTGGCGACGGTCCGCAAAAAAACCGCGCCCTCGATGTCGCCACCGGCGACTGGGTGCTGTGCCTCGACGCGGACGAACGTGTCGGCGACGAATTGCGTCGCGAAATCGAGCAATTGCTGGAACACGGCACGACGCATGCCGCCTATTCGACGCCGCGCCGTTCGAGCTTTTGCGGCCGCTTCATGCGGCATTCGGGATGGTGGCCCGATCGCATCGAGCGGCTGTTCCGGCGCGGCAGCGCGCGCTTCACCGACGTTCGCACGCACACACGGCTCGTGATCGAAGGGACGATTGGACGGCTCGACGGACCGATCATCCATATCGCCGTCGGCGAACTTCACGAAGCGCTCGACAAAGCCAATTCGTATTCGACCTCGGGCGCGTTGACGATGGCCGAAAACGGCAAACGTTCGACGCTCGGCAAGGCGATCGGCAAAGGCCTCTGGGCCTTCATTCGCACCTACGTCATTCAGCGCGGTTTTCTCGACGGCGCCGAGGGCTTCATGCTGTCGGTGACGAACGCCGAGGGCACGTACTATCGATACGCCAAGCTCGCATTGATGACGCGGGCGATGCAGGCATCGAAGTCACGCGGCGGTGCAGAGCAGCCGGGGCAAAGCCGTTGAGTTCAACCGGCGCGGCCGGCTGCGTCAGAAACGCAATCGGCACGCGGCTGCTGCTTCAGTAAACAATCTCGATTTCGCTGCCCGCGAACTCGCCACGCAGCGCGGCGAGCAGGTCGTCGGTGGGCTTGACGCGCCAGGCGTCGCCCAGACGCACTTCGCCTTGCGCCCGATCGTTGCGGTAAGCGATCTGCACCGCAAGCCCGTTCGGAATGACCGCTTGCGTGCGCTCGCCGCGATCCCGCCCGAAGCCGCCACGGCCGCGCGTTTGCTCGGCGGGCGCCGGCAGCGAGTCGTCGGGCTTCGCACGATACGCTTCGAGCACCGTGCGCAGCGCGAGCGCATTCGCGTTGCCGTTCATCTGCAGCTTCACCGCCTGCGCGTAGCGGCTGCGCGCGCGCTCCAGGTCCATCACCGTATCCACGGTGAAGCGAATGCCGCCCGTGAACGCGTCGTTGCGCGCGCCCCCCTGCACGACGAGCAGCTCGTCTTCCTTGAAGAGCGCCTTGTGCGCCTCGAACTGCTCGTTGAACACCGTCACTTCGCACTGGCCGGTGCCGTCGTCGAGCAGCGCGATCAGCATCTTGCCGCGCTGGGTCATTTGCGTGCGCAACGAGGCGATCACGCCCGCGATCAGCTTGTCGCGCCCTTCCTTCAGCTCGCCGATCTTCTGGCGCACGAAGCGGCGCACTTCGTCCTTGTAGGCGTCGAAGAGGTGGCCGGAAAGATAGAAGCCGAGCGCGGCCTTCTCTTCCTGGAGCTTGCGCTTCTCGCCCCACGCGGGTTCGTCGACCAGTTCGTGCGCGGCGAGCGGCGCGTCGCCCATGTCGAAGAGGCCCGCCTGCATGGCATTGGCGCTCGCCTGGTCGGCGGCTTCCATGGCCATCGGCACGGAGGCGAGCAACTGTGCGCGGTTTGCGTGAATCGTGTCGAACGCCCCCGCGCGGATCATCGCTTCGATCGTGCGGCGATTCACGAGACGACGGTCGATGCGCTCGCAGAAGTCGAACAGGTCCTTGAACGGGCCGCCCTCTTCACGCGCGCGCAAGATTTCTTCGATGGCGTTCTGGCCGCTGCCCTTGATCGCGCCGAGACCGTAGCGGATCGTGCGCGAGCGCTTGCCTTCGGCCACATTGGCATCGGCCACCGGCTCGAAGCGATACGCCGAGGCGTTCACGTCCGGCGGCAACACGACCATCTTGTTGGTCAGGCAGTCCTCGAAGAGGATCTTCACCTTGTCGGTGTCGTCCATGGCGAGCGACATATTCGCCGCCATGAATTCGGCCGGATGGTGCGCCTTGAGCCACGCCGTGTGATAAGCGAGGAGCGCGTAAGCGGCCGCGTGCGACTTGTTGAAGCCGTAGCCCGCGAACTTCTCCATCAAGTCGAAGGTTTCGTCCGCCTTTTCGCGCGTGAGGCCGTTTTTCGCCGCGCCTTCCGCGAAGATCTCGCGGTGCTTGGCCATTTCCTCGGGCTTCTTCTTGCCCATCGCGCGACGCAGCAAGTCGGCGCCGCCGAGCGAGTAGCCGCCGATGATCTGCGCCATCTGCATCACCTGCTCCTGGTAGACCATGATGCCGTAGGTCTCTTTCAGAACAGGTTCGACGCGCGGATCGGGATACTCCACCACTTCGCGGCCGTGCTTGCGCGCGCAGAAGCTCGGGATCAGGTCCATCGGGCCCGGACGGTACAAGGCGACGAGCGCGATGATGTCCTCGAAGCGGTCGGGCTGCGCGTCCTTGAGCATGCCCTGCATGCCGCGGCTTTCCAGCTGGAACACGGCGACCGTATTCGCTTTCTTGAGGATCTGGAACGACGGCGCGTCGTCGAGCGGCACCTGGGCGAGCGACCAGTCCTTCTTCGACGGATCGAGCATGCGGATATAGCGCTCGGCCCAGTCGAGAATCGTGAGCGTGGTCAGTCCCAGAAAGTCGAACTTCACGAGGCCGACGGCTTCCACGTCGTCCTTGTCGTACTGGCTCACGACGCCGCTTTCGTCGCCCTGCGTGTAGAGCGGGCAAAAATCCGTCAGCTTGCCCGGCGCGATCAGCACGCCGCCCGCGTGCATGCCGACGTTACGCGTGAGACCCTCCACGAGCTGCGCGAGATCGAGCAGCTGGTGCACTTCGTCTTCGTTGTCGTAGCGCTCCTGCAGCAGCGGCTCTTCCTTCATCGCATCGGCAATCGTGACGTGCTTGCCCGGCTTGAACGGAATGAGCTTGGCCACGCCGTCCGTGAAGTTGTAGCCGAGGTCGAGCACGCGGCCGATGTCGCGCACCGCGGCCTTCGCGGCCATGGTGCCGAAAGTGGCGATCTGCGACACCGCGTCGGCGCCGTACTTCTCCTTCACGTACTGAATGACGCGGTCGCGGCCGTGCTGGCAGAAGTCGATGTCGAAGTCGGGCATCGACACGCGTTCCGGATTCAGGAAGCGCTCGAACAGCAGGTTGTAGCGCAGCGGATCGAGGTCGGTAATGCCGAGCGCGTAGGCGACGAGCGAGCCCGCGCCCGAACCCCGGCCCGGACCGACCGGCACGCCGTTGTTCTTGGCCCAGTTGATGAAGTCCGCAACGATCAGGAAGTAGCCCGGGAAGCCCATCTTGATGATGGTCCCGCACTCGAATTCGAGCCGCTCGTTGTAGCGCGCGCGTTCCTGCTCGCGGTCGGCTTCGTCCGGATACAGCTGTACGAGGCGCTTCTCGAGACCCTCTTTCGAAAGCTGCACGAGATAGTCGTCGAGCGACATGCCGTCGGGCGTCGGGAACAGCGGCAGCTTCGGCTTGCCGAGTTCGAGCGTGAGATTGCAGCGCCGCGCGATTTCGATGGTGTTCGCGATGGCCGAAGGAATGTCCGCGAAAAGCGCGGCCATTTCTTCCTGCGTGCGAAAACGCTGATCGGTCGTGAAGCGCTTCTGGCGGCGCGGATTCGCGAGGATGTCGCCCTCCGAGATGCACACGCGCGCTTCGTGCGCGGTGTATTCCTCGTCGGTCATGAACTGCATGGGGTGCGTGGCGACCACCGGCAGCTTCAGCTGCGAGGCGAGCGCCACCGCCTGCTCGACATACGGCTCGCCGCCGGGCTGGCCGCAGCGCTGCAGCTCGATGTAATACGCGTTCGGGAACAGCTTCGCCCAGCGCTGCGCATGGCGCTGCGCGCTCTGCGCATTGCCCGCCGCGAGCGCGAGACCCACGTCGCCCTGTTGCGCACCCGAGATTGCAAGCAGACCCTCGGCCAGCCCTTCTTCGAGCCACGCCACGTCGACTTCCGCGCGGCCGCGATACTGGTTCGTGAGCCACGCCCTGGAAAGCAGCTCGCACAGATTCAGGTAGCCGCGCTTGTTCTTCACCAGCAGCAGAAGTCGCGACGGCTTGTCGCGGTCGTCGGGATTCGTGATCCAGACGTCGCAGCCGGCAATGGGTTTGACCCCTTTGTCGCGGGCTTCCTTGTAGAAACGGACGAGGCCGAAGGCGTTGCCGAGGTCGGTGAGCGCGAGCGCGCCCTGGCCGTCCTGGGCCGCCGCCTTGACGAGGTCGTCGAGGCGCACGATGCCGTCGGCAATCGAGAATTCGGAGTGGACGCGGAGATGGACGAAGCGGGGATCTGACATGGCCGTCATTGTACCTTCAGGGGCACGCGATTTTCGGCGCACGCTCGCATGGGCACGTGACATTGGCCGGCTGGCCAGGAGCTTGCGCGGGCGCGGGGCCGGCGCACAGGGTGTCGACTACGCCGCAGGCGGCGCGAAGCGCGATTGAGGGATAATAGCGGATTGCGCCCGCCGCGCGCCTTGCCCCATTCCCGTTTTTGGGGAGATCCGCAGTTGACAGGCAGCACGCGCGCCCGGCTCCGGTTTCACGCGCCTTCCCTGGCGCTTTTCCAGTTGCACCATGCGTATCCTCAATCTCTCCGCTTACCAGTTCGCCACGCTCGACAAGACCCCCGAGTGGCGTCCGCTCGTGCTCGAACGCTGCCAATCGCTCGATTTGCGGGGCACGATCCTGCTCGCGCCGGAAGGCATCAACCTGTTCGTGGCCGGCGATGAAGCCAACGTGCGCGCCTTCATGGACTACATCAACCACGATCCGCTCTTCGAGGGCAAGTTCGCGACGCTGCGGTTCAAGGAAAGCTTCTCCGAAACGCGGCCCTTCAACCGCATGCTCGTGCGCCTGAAGCGCGAGATCATCACGATGAAGAAGCCCGCGATCCGCCCCGAGGAAGGCCGCGCGCCTTCCGTCGCACCTGTCGTGCTCAAGGCGTGGCTCGACCGCGGCTTCGACGACGAAGGCCGGCCCGTCGTCATGCTCGACACGCGCAACGCGTTCGAAATCGACGTCGGCACGTTCGACAAGGCGCTCGACTACCGCATCGACAAGTTCAGCGAATTTCCCGCGGTGATCGAGGCGAACCGCGCCGACCTCGACGGCAAGACGGTCGTATCGTTCTGCACAGGCGGCATTCGCTGCGAGAAGGCCGCCATCCACATGAAGGAAGTGGGCATCGAGCACGTGTACCAGCTCGAAGGCGGCATTCTCAAGTACTTCGAGGAAGTGGGCGGCGCGCATTACAACGGCGACTGCTTCGTGTTCGACCAGCGCACCGCGCTCAATCCCCGGCTCGAGCCGACGGACACCGTGCAGTGCTTCGCGTGCCGCGCCGTCGTAACGCCGCAAGAGCAGGCTTCGCCGCTCTACGTCGTGGGCAAGAGCTGCCCGGCGTGCCATCCGGAGCGCGCGGGCGCGTCGGGTGCAGCGGCTCAGGCCGCCGCCTAAGTCGCGCGCGTGAGCGCAACGCCGCAAGGGTATCACGGGCGCTTCGCGCCCTCGCCCACTGGTCCGCTGCACTTTGGCTCGCTCGTTTCGGCGCTCGCGAGCTGGCTCGACGCGCGAGCGCATGGCGGCGCCTGGCTCGTGCGCGTGGAGGACATCGACGGCCCGCGCACCGTGCCGGGCGCGGCCGAGGACATACTCGCGACGCTTGCGGCCTTCGGCTTCCACGCCGACGAGCCGCCCGAATGGCAAAGCCGCCGCACCGGTCTTTACCGCGCGGCGCTCGACCGGCTGATCGCCGCAGGCCACGTCTACCCGTGCGGCTGCACGCGCAAGGAAATCGCCGATTCGCAACTGCGCGCGCACGAGCGCCATACCACGCTGATCTATCCGGGCACGTGCCGCGACGGCCTGCACGGCAAGCGCGCACGCGCGTGGCGGCTGCGCGTGCCGGACGAGGCAACAGCGGACGAACCTGAGGACGAGCCTGCCGGCGCCCGCGGCAATCCCGCACTGATCCGCTTCGGCGATCGCTGGCAAGGCCCGCAGCAGCAGAATCTCGCAACCGAAGTCGGCGATTTCGTGCTGCTGCGCGCGGACGGCCAGTGGGCCTACCAGCTCGCCGTCGTCGTGGACGATGCCGAACAGCGCATCACGCACGTGGTACGCGGCGCAGACCTGCTCGACTCGACGGCGCGGCAGATCTGGCTCCAGCAGTGTCTTGGCGTACCGACGCCCGCTTACCTGCACGTGCCGGTCGTCACCCACGCGGATGGGGAAAAGCTCTCGAAGCAAACCGGGGCGCAGGCGCTCGATGCGTCACGGCCTCTGGAAGCGCTGCTGGCCGCGGCGCGGCATCTGGGCCTCGAATTGCACGATCCCGCGCCCGCGACGCTCGCGGCGTTCCAGCTGGACGCGATCGATGCGTGGAAGCGGCGGCTCGGGCAATTGCCTGCAGCTTAAGCAAAAACGGCATGCCGCCAAAAGCGACATGCCGTTTTTTCTGCGCGGCGCGAGTCTTTCGCGCGCGCACTCAATTCGACGAAGACGACGTCGGCTTGTTGCGCCACGACGACCCGAGGCCGCCCAGCAGCGCCGCGAGCGGCTGCTTCGATTGCTGTTTTTGCGGCGCGGCGTTCGCGGGCGTGTCTTCGGCCTTGTTGCGCGCGCTCGCCGAGGGCTCGTAGGGCTTCAGGAAAAAGTCGTCGATAGGCTGCGAGCGATGATGATGCGGGCGCTCGAACGACGCCGCGCGGCGGTGCGCGCCGCGCTCGCCGCGGCCTTCGCGGCTCTCATAGCCGTCGCGCTCGCGGCGGCGGCCGCCGCCCTCGTGATGCGGCACCGGCACGTCGACCACGAGGCGCTCCACGGTCAGCGGACGCTTGATGAGCTTCTCGATATCGGCGAGTTGCTTCTTCTCGTTCGGGCTGCACAGCGAAAGCGCGTCACCCGAGGCGCCCGCGCGGCCGGTGCGGCCGATACGGTGCACATAGTCTTCGGCATTGAAAGGCAGGTCGAAGTTGATGACGGCGGGCAGCTCGGCAATGTCGAGGCCGCGCGCGGCCACGTCGGTCGCCACGAGCGCTTCGATTTCGCCGCGCTTGAAGGCGTCGAGCGCCTGCATGCGCTCGTTCTGCGAGCGGTCGCCATGGATCGCGGCGGCGACGATGCCCTGCTTTTCGATCTGGCGCGCGAGGCGGCTCGCGCCGATCTTGCTGTTGCAGAACACGATCACCTGCTTCAGGCCCCGGTCGCGGATCAACTGAACGACGGCGCCGGTCTTGTCGCCTTCGGCGACTTCGTACACCACCTGGGTGACGTTGGTCGCGGTGGAATTGCTGCGCGCCACCTCGATGGTCTGGGGCGTGCGTAGATAGGTCGCGGCAAGCTTCTTGATCTCGCCCGAGAACGTGGCCGAGAAGAGCAGCGTCTGGCGCTCCTTCGGCAGCAGGTTCAGGATGCGCTGCAGGTCGGGCAGGAAGCCCATGTCGAGCATGCGGTCGGCTTCGTCGAGCACGAGCATCTGTACCTGGCCGAGGCTCGTGGTCTTTTGCTGCACGTGGTCGAGCAGGCGGCCTGGCGTCGCGATCAGGATCTCCACGCCGCGGCGCAGCTCGTCCGACTGCGGATTCATGTCGACGCCGCCGAACACCACGGCGCTGCGCAGCGGCGTGTGCTGCGCGTAGGTGCGCACGTTGTTGGCGACCTGGTCGGCCAGCTCGCGCGTCGGCGTGAGAATCAATGCGCGCACCGGATGGCGGGCGGGCGAGGCGCTCGTGCTCGCCATCGGCAGGAGGCGCTGCAGGATCGGCAGCGAGAAGCTCGCCGTCTTGCCCGTGCCGGTTTGCGCGGCGCCCATCACGTCGCGGCCCGTGAGGACCACGGGAATCGCCTGCGCCTGGATCGGCGTGGGCGTCGTGTAGCCCTGCTCCTTGACGGCCCTGAGGATTTCGGGGGCCAGACCAAACTGGTCAAAGTTCGCAGTGCTGGGCGTGACGGCTGTGTCGGACATGGTGGCTTCGCTATAAAGGCGCTATTCGCGCAAGGCGCGGGAGCGCCTCAAAAGGTCACTGCTGGGCATTGCAGGTCGATGCAAAGGCGCCCGGACACTACATCGGGCGCCCTGCGGCGACGGGCGGAACGCACGCCCGCGAGGGCGCCCCGGCAAACGGATGGCCCGGGATGGCCCGTGGACGACGAGAGAATCTGCCGGGGACGGGGCGCAGGCTCCATGGCCGCGCTCGCACGGGTTCAACCCAGCCAGACTCGCTCGATTCCAGATGGTTCCGGCGCCATCCACGCCTGTCGACTGGCGTGCGCACCGGATATGTCAAACGGCTCGATCGGCTACTCGGGCCGATCCAGCAAGCCTCGGGGCGGCTTGTGACCGGCGTACTGCAGGCGTTCTGCCCGCCCTTTGCTGCAGGCGCAAAGGGCCGAAAGGCCGGTATTGTAGCACCTTGGCATAAATCCCTATGGCAGCAGACCATGCGTTCTGCACCGCGGCGCACGAGAACACCCCGTGCGCCGTGCGCCGTGCGCGAAGCATCGCACCCTCTTTTCGCCAGCCCGCTGTTCGCCGCTCACCACGTCTCGCGCATGACCATCAGCCGCAGTTCGGTCATATCCTCGATCGCGTAACGCACACCCTCGCGCCCGAGGCCGGAATCCTTCACGCCGCCGTACGGCATGTTATCGACGCGAAATGACGGAATGTCGTTGATCACCACGC
Source organism: Paraburkholderia silvatlantica (assembly GCF_003096715.1). Classification (GTDB taxonomy): domain Bacteria; phylum Pseudomonadota; class Gammaproteobacteria; order Burkholderiales; family Burkholderiaceae; genus Paraburkholderia; species Paraburkholderia silvatlantica. The sequence goes on along the minus strand of NZ_QEOL01000021.1, from coordinate 70,638 downwards.
CGCCCACCTCGAGCCCGTCCCACGCGCGGTGCGCGTGGGCGAGCGAATCCGTGAACACGCCCGCCTGCAGGCCGAAATCGCTGTCGTTGACGATCTCGATCGCCTGGCCGAAGTCGTCGAAACGCTCGAGGATCGCGACCGGCCCGAACGCCTCCTTGCGGTAGAGGTCGGTGTCGCGGCGCACGTCTTCGAGCAGCGTGGCCTCGAACATCGCGCCGTCCACCTTGCCGCCCGCGACGATCTTCGCACCCGCGAGCACCGCGCTCTCCATCCAGCCCGCCAGACGCCTGGACTCGGACTCCGAGATCATCGGCCCGACGAAGGTCGTTTCGTCCTTCGGGTCGCCCATCTTGAGCGTCTTGACCCTGGCGATGAGCTTGTCGCGCAGCGCGTCGTAAATCGACGCGTGCACGAGAATGCGCTGCACGCCGATGCAGCTTTGCCCCGACTGGTAGTACGCGCCGAACGCAAGGCGCTCGACGACGTAATCGAGCTTGCCGCCCTGATCGCCGTCGACAATGGCCGCCGCATTGCCGCCCAGTTCCAGCACCACTTTCTTCTTGCCGGCCTTCTTCTTGAGGTCCCAGCCCACCGCGGGCGAGCCCGTGAACGAGAGCAGCTTGAAGCGCTCGTCGGTGGTGAAGAGGTCCGCGCCGTCGCGGTGCGCGGGCAGGATCGAGAATGCGCCCTTGGGCAGGTCGGTTTCCGCCAGCACCTCGCCGATGATGAGCGCGCCCACCGGCGTGCGGCTCGCGGGCTTCAGCACGAACGGCACGCCGGCGGCGAGCGCCGGCGCGACCTTGTGCGCCGCCAGATTGAGCGGGAAATTGAACGGCGAGATGAACGAACACGGTCCGATCGGCACGCGCTTCACGTAGCCGTGATAGCCCTTCGCGCGCGCCGAAATCTCGAGATTGACGATCTCGCCGTCGATGCGCACGCTCTCTTCGGCGGCCACGCGGAACGTGTCGATCAGGCGCGTGGCCTCGCCGCGCGAATCGTTGATCGGCTTGCCCGCCTCGATGCACAGCGCCATCGCCAGCTCGTCGAAGCGCTCGCGAAAGCGCGCCACGCAATGGTCGATCACGGCCTGGCGCTTGTACGGCGGGAACGCGCGCATGGCGGGCATGGCGGCTTCGGCCGCCGCGATGGCCTGGTCGATCGCTTTCGCGTCGGCGAGCGCGACGCGCGTGGCGACTTCACCGCTGTATTTGTCGGTGACTTCGAGGTCGGTGTTGGCGGCGACGGCCTCGTTGGCCAGGTAATACGGATAGGTCGGTTTGAGCATGACGGGTTCTCCGTAAGTGCAGGGTCAAAGCGGCGGCGTCAAAGCTGCGCGCTCAGGCGCTTGATGTCGCGATTGAGCACGCGCTCGTTGTCCGAATAGTCGATGGGCACGTCGATCACATGCACGCCCGGTTGCGCGAGGCATTGCTCGACGAGCGGCTTGAGTTCGTCCGCCGACCCCACGCGATGGCCATGCGCGCCGTAGCTCTGGGCATAGTCGACGAAATCGGGGTTCTGCAGCGTCATCCCGTAGTCGGGGAAATTCATGTTTTCCTGCTTCCAGCGGATCATGCCGAACGCGTCGTCGCGCAGCAGCAGCACGACGAGATCGAGCTTCAGGCGCACCGCGGTCTCCAGTTCCTGCGAATTCATCATGAAACCGCCGTCGCCGCACACGGCGACGACCTTGCGCTGCGGATGCACGATCTTCGTGGCGATGGCCGAGGGCAGCCCCGCGCCCATCGAGGCGAGCGCGTTGTCGAGCAGGATCGAATTGGGCTCGCGCGCGCGGTAGTAGCGCGCGAACCAGATCTTGTACATGCCGTTGTCGAGGCACAGGATGCCGTCCTCGGGCATCGCGCCGTACACGTCGTGCACGAGCCGCACCGGGTACAGCGGAAAGCGTTCGTCGTGCTGGCCTTTGGCGAGATGCGCCTCGAAATGGCGCTTGATCTCCTCGAAGCGCGCGAAGTCCCACGCGTGCTCGCGCGGTTTCAGGCTTTCCTTGAGCTGCCACACGGCGTTGGCGATGTCGCCCACCACCTCGATCTGCGGGAAATACACGGGGTCGACTTGCGCGCCGAGAAAATTCACGTGGATGACGGTTTTCTCTTCTGCGCTGCGCATGAAGAACGGCGGCTTTTCGATCACGTCGTGGCCGACGTTGATGATGCAGTCGGCGTGCTCGATCGCCCGGTGCACGAAGTCGCCGTCCGACAGCGTGGCGTTGCCGAGCCAGAGCGGATGCGACTCGTCGATCACGCCCTTGCCCATTTGCGTGGTGAAGAACGGGATGCCAGTTTCGTCGACGAACTCGCGCAGCACGTTGCGCGTGGTCTTGCGATTCCCCCCCGCACCGATCATGAGAAGCGGATGGCGCGCCTTGCAGATCGCGGCCACCGCGTGCGCGACAGCCTTTTCCTCGGCCACGGGCCGGCGGCTGAAGCTCTTGGGAATGGGCTTGCCGTCGCCCTCTTCGTCGGCTACGTCTTCGGGCAGTTCGAGATGCACGGCGCCGGGCCGCTCCTGCTCGGCCTGGCGAAACGCCTCGCGCACGAGCGCCGGAATGTTGCCGATGGAGACGATCTGACGCGCGTACTTGGTGAGCGGCTCCATCATGCGCACGACGTCGACGATCTGGAAGTGGCCCTGCTTGCTCGACTTGATGGGCTTCTGGCCCGTGACCATCAGCATGGGCATGCCGCCGAGCTGCGCGTAGGCGGCCGCGGTCACGAAGTTGGTGGCGCCCGGCCCGAGCGTAGCCAGACACACGCCGGTGCGGCCCGTCAGCCGTCCGTAAGTGGCGGCCATGAAGCCCGCGGCCTGCTCATGGCGCGTGACGATCAGACGAATCTTCGAGCGCCTCAGCGATTCGAGCAGATCGAGGTTCTCTTCCCCTGGAATACCGAACACATAATCGACGCCTTCTGCTTCGAGCGCCTTCACGAACAGATCCGATGCTTTCATCGACCACCTCGCTGGCAAGAGCGCGGCCGGCGGCGCGGGCGGCAGCCGACCTTCGCGAACAGGCCGACAGGTTACTCCGGCAAGGCGGAATGCGTCGTGAAGCGTGCGTCGGGCGTTAGCGCATGATCGTCGCGCAGCCCGAGAGCACCGGCTTCGGACTCGCGTCGGACGTGACGTCGTAGAGATCCGCGCCGGGGCCCCTGGTCCACCACGTGTAGCGGTCGGCGACGTACTTCACGCCCGAAGCGGCGATCACGCCGACGAAAAGGCGCTTGCGGCCGTCCACTGGCACGAGCGCGAAGCTCTGGCCGTTGGCCGCGTTCAGATAGGTGACCTTGAAGGTCTTGCTGTTGGCGCAGGTGTAGCTGAACGTGTGGCGCGACTGCACCTGGATGTCGCGCACTTCGAGCGGGGCCGCCGCATTTGCCGCATGCGCCGCATTCGCCGCGCCCACGTGCAGCGCGGCGGCGAGACCGCACACTGCCGCCAGCCGGATGGCACCGCTTCGAGCGTCGATCATGGTGTTCTCCTGCTGCGTAGGCGTTGCGCCGGCCCCGCTCCGTATGGTCACTGCGCGGCGGCGCCCGGCACCGGACGCACCGCCGCGGCCGCTTCGCGGGCGCGCGAGCGGGCCTCGCCGGTGTCGGCGCCCGTGGCGAGCGCGACGCCCATGCGGCGCTTCACGAAGCTCTCGGGCTTGCCGAACAGGCGCAGATCCGCGCCCGGCACGGCCAGCGCCTCTACGACGCCCTCGAACGCGATGCCGCGCGCGTCCATGCCGCCGTAGATCACGGCCGAGGCGCCCGGACCGCGCGCCGTCGTATCGACGGGCAGGCCGAGAATCGCGCGCGCATGCAGTTCGAACTCCGAGAAGCGCTGCGACGCGAGCGTGACGAGGCCCGTGTCGTGCGGGCGCGGGCTCACTTCCGAGAACCACACCTCGTCGCCGCGCACGAACAGCTCGACGCCGAAGAGACCCCGGCCGCCCAGCGCCTCGGTCACCCTGTGCGAGATCTCGCGCGAGCGCTCGAGCGCCTTCGCGCTCATCGGCTGCGGCTGCCACGATTCGACGTAGTCGCCATCCACCTGGAGGTGGCCGATCGGATCGCAGAAATACGTCTGCACCTGGCCGCTCGCCGGGTCGGTGGCGCGCACGGTGAGCTGCGTGATTTCATAGTCGAAGTTGATGAAGCCTTCGACGATCACGCGCCCGCGGTTCACGCGGCCGCCCGCCAGCGCATATTCCCAGGCGCGCTCGACGTCGGCGTCGCTGCGCACGACCGACTGGCCCTTGCCCGACGACGACATCACCGGCTTCACCACGCACGGATAGCCGACCTTGGCGACGCCCGCCTTCAGCTCGCCGAGCGAATCGGCGAACGCATAGGGCGAGGTGGCGAGGCCGAGTTCCTCGGCGGCCAGACGCCGGATGCCCTCGCGGTTCATCGTGAGCTGCGCGGCGCGCGCGGTGGGGATCACCTCGGCGACACCCTCGGCTTCGACGGCGGCGAGCGCGTCGGTGGCGATCGCTTCGATTTCGGGCACGACGAGATGCGGGCGTTCGGCGTCGATGAGCGCGCGCAGCGCCTTGGGATCGGCCATGTCGATCACGTGCGCGCGGTGCGCGACCTGATGGCCGGGCGCGTTTTCGTAACGATCGACGGCGATCACCTCAACGCCGAGCCGTTGCAGCGCGATGATCACTTCCTTGCCAAGCTCGCCCGCGCCGAGCAGCATGACACGGGTGGCGGAAGCGGAAAGCGGCGTGCCGATGCGGGGGCGGGTTTGCATGATGTCTCCAGAATGACGGGATGGCGCAAATGCGTAAGAGCGCCGATGTTAACACGCGGCCTTGCCGCGGCGCGGCGCTTTGGCGCGTCGGCAGCCGTCCGGTTCAGGCGCGCCGCACGCACGTTTGCGCTCGCATGCTGCAGCGCGGTGCGTTACGCTTACGCCTTCGTCGATTACGAGGAACGATGCGATGCCTACTAGCCGGACGGCGAGCCAGACGCCGAGCCAGACGCCGAGCCAGACGCCGGGCCCGCGCCCGCACGTGAATATGCGCCTGCGCCTGCGCCCTGCCCGAGGCGAATTCGCGCGAAAGCTGGCCTCGCGCACGACGATGCTCGCCGCGGCCCTGCTGGTGTGCGCGTGCAAGCTGCCCGTGCACACGGACGCCTCCGCGCCGCTACCCGATCCGTTCAACCCCGCCACGACGCAGTTGCTCGACAACACGCACTGGCAGCTCGTGGAATGGAAGCGCGCCGACGGCACGATGCGCGCCCTGCCGGGCCGCAACGCCGAAGCCGGCAACACCGAAAACCCCGACGCTCGCCCCATCACGCTCGACCTCTCGACCGAGAGCGGCCAGCGCCGCGCAAGCGGCTTCTCGGGCTGCAACCGCTATTTCGGCGCCTATGTGCTCAAGAACGGCCTGCTCTCGTTCAGCCAGCTCGGCAGCACGCGCATGGCGTGCATCGGCGCGGGCGGCGACATCGAGGGTGCTTATCTGGAAGCGCTCTCGCATATCGCCCGCTCGGGCGTGCAGATGCGCCATCCGCAATCGCTCTTTCTCGTGCTCGAAAACGGCGACCGCCTGACGTTTGCCGAGCAGGGCGCCGAACCAGGCACAAGCCCGGCCGCGACGCCCGGCACAGCCTCCGACGCCAAACCGGCGCAGTGATCGGTGCGCGCATGAGCCGCCGCGCCCTTGCCCGGCGCGGCTCTTTTTTTGTTGCGCGCGAACCAAAGCGGCGCGCGCAGGGTCTCTGGCGTGTCGGGCGCGCAACGCCTGCCGTGCCGCGCGCAACACCGCCCCCAAGCGGATGGCGGCGCGCAGGGGCCGAGCGGTTACACTCCACACGTCGCACACCTTCTCTACGTACATCTTTGGCATGCACACGGTAGTTCCTGGCTGGTTCGGCGTTTCGGCCGTCTGGTTCATCCCTCTGATCTGGCGTCTCGTGAAGTCCGTGCTGCCGGGCGGCGCGGGCCTGCGCGGCCCGGGCACGATCCGGCTCTGGCTCGGCTTCGTCGGCGTGCTCGTGGCGAGCTGCGCGCTCGAAGCGACGGTGATCGACATCGCCGGTTTCGACGCGCTCGGCCACGCGCTTTCGGGCGGGCTCGGCAAGCTCATCGGCCACGTGGCCGCGCCGCTCGCGATGACGGCACTCCTCCTCGTGAGCTTGCCGTGGCTGCTCGACTTCCAGTGGCGCGAATTCCTCGCCTGGGCCGACATCTCGCTCGGCCTCGGCCTGAACATCCGCGCCGCGCGTGAGACCGAAGACAGCCCGCGCCGCGAACGCCGCAGCCGCCGTGCCGCGGCCGAAGACGGGCTGCCCACGCATGGCGCGGCCACCTTCAATCCGCCCGTGCCTCGCGACGGCGCGCGACGCAAACGTCCGACGATCTGGCGGCCGCCGGCGCGCGACGGGCGCGACGGGCGCGAGGGCCGCGATAACCCGCGCACAGCCGGCGCGATGGCCACGGGATTCGGCGCGGCATCGGCCGCCGCCACCGCACAGGACACCTCTGCGGATGCAGCGTCGTGGCGTGCCGAACCCGGCTTCCGTAGTCCCGCCGATCCCTCCGCAGCATGGGCGCGCACCGAACCGACCGCGGCCGCCGAATGGCTGCGCGGCACGCGTGCGCCGATGCCGCCGGTGCAGACGCCGCCTGCGGGTGCGTCGCGAGCAGCGATGGAACCGCCGCGCGTGCCGTTGCAGCCAGGTGCGCCGCTCGGCGAAGCGCGCCGCCAGCCGGCGCGCGGTGCAAGCGCAATGCAGGCAATGCCGGACATGGCGCTTGCGCATGGGGCGCAGGGCGTCCCCGCGCAACCCAATGCGCCATGGCGGGCGCAGACGGGTCACACGCGCGCTGCCATGCCAGCCGCGATGACGGGCGCGGCTGCGCGCGCAGCCGCGGCGGCGCACGGTGCGCCGCTCGCCGCCGGTGCCGCCGGTGCCGCCGCCGCGCGCAGCGCCGCGTTCGGCACGACGCCGGCGCCGCTCGATCCGCTGACTTCGCCGTTCGCACTACCCGTCATGCCGCGCCGCACGGCGCCGCCGCCTGCGGCGGGCAGCACGGCCGCGCGCGCCGCTGCCGCCGCGCCGCCGCGCGTCGCGAAGCCGCCGAAACCGTACGTCTGGCAGGGGCAGCCCGCGCGCGTGAACCCTCGCCCGCCCATGAGTGCGCCGCGCACTGCGCCGTTCGGCCCGCATCTGGCGTCGGAAACGCCGCCCGCGACGCCCGCCTACTCGCGCCCCGCTCCCAGCAGCGCACCGCAGGCGCAAGCACCGCTATCGATGAGCGTGCTCGAAACATTGCGCTCGATCGAAGAGAACGCCGCACGCTGGACCACGCTTGCCGGCGCGAGCCTCGCACGCCGCACCCTGGACGACGCGGACGCGCTCGCGGGCGAGGAGCAAACGCGTGCGCAATTCCCGAGCGCATCGCCGGACATCGCGACGGCGGCGGTGCCGGCGACGACTGCGGCTGGCCCCCTGGAAACGGCGTTCGCTCCGGTCACGCAGCCGGAAAGTAACTACGCTTCGCCAAACCCGGGTTCGCAATCGTTCGAGCAAGCACACCCCTCGCCGCAACCGGGCGACACGACGCCAGACGCGCCGTCCGCTGCCCCCGACCCTGCCGCGGCCCGGAACCCGGCATCGTTCGAGCCGAATTTGCTCAGCGCTGGCTACACGACTGCGCCGCCTACCCGGCAACCAATGCTCGCGCACGTGGACGAAGCCACGCAAGGCGCCTCAAGCGAGGCAACGCATGTCGAGCCGGTGCAAGCGACTGGCGGGGAGGCCGTCACGCCTTCCACCTGGTCAACGCCGGATCACGGCATGCCGTGGATCCTGCTCGACGACGAACCGTCGGCCGCCGCCCCCGCCGAGTTGCACGCCGCCGAGACGCACGCCGCCGAGACGCAAGATGTGCACGAACCACACGAACGGCTCGACACATCGGCCGCATCGAACATCGCGCACTTGCCCCGGTTCGCTCGCGAGGCACAACCCGACGCCGCCGCAACGCCTGCGCAGCAAGCAGCGCCCATTAGCGAACAACCACTCGAAGCAAGCGCCCGCGCCGACGCAGTGGTCGAACCGGCATCGACGACGACCCCCGACGAATCGGCGTACGGCACGTACGGCAGCACGTTCGAAATCTCCTCGCGCGAGACGCCTGCCCATGTCGCGCCCGTCGTGCCCAGCGAGACCGCCAGCGTCGATGAATACCCCGCGTCGACGGATCGAGCGCAAGGGATTGCGAACGAGGCGGCCCAGGTCTTGCCGACGCCTGGCGCGCCGGCAGCCCAGGCAACGGCTTTTGACGCGACGCCTCTACCCACAGTGCAGGCGAGCGCACCCGAAGCAACGCCGCCATGGGTTGCCGAATCGCAGACGCAAAACCGTCCTGCACCTGCCGAGGTCACGCTCACGCCGACTCCCTCGCAACCCGCAACGTCGGCTCCCACCCCGATAGCGGCCCCCGCGGCGCCCTACCCCGCCATCGCGAGCGAACCCGACGTCGCGAGCCCCGACTTCGAGTCCGCATTCGAAGCCATCGAAGCGCCCGAAACCATCGAAGCGCCCGAAGCCGTCGAAGCACCCGAGCCCGCAGTCCAGCGCGCTCCCGTGCGCGGCCACGCGCCCACGTCCTTCGTGTTCGAGCCGCTCAGCGCATCGGCGGTCGAACTGCCTGGCCTCGATCTGCTCGAGCGCGCATCGTCCGAGATCGAGCCCGTCTCCGAGCAGAGGCTCGCCGAAACGAGCCAGCTCATCGAGCAGCGTCTCCAGGAGTTCAAGGTCCCCGTGACGGTGGTCGGCGCCTCGGCCGGCCCGGTCATCACGCGCTTCGAAGTGGAACCCGCGCTCGGCGTGCGCGGCAGCCAGATCGTCGGCCTCATGAAGGATCTCTCGCGCGGCCTCGGCCTCACGTCGATCCGCGTGGTCGAAACGATCCCCGGCAAGACCTGCATGGGCCTCGAACTGCCGAACGCCCGCCGCCAGATGATCCGCCTGTCCGAGATCCTCGAATCGGCGCCATACCATCGCTCGCAGTCGAAGCTCACGATCGCGATGGGCAAGGACATCGTCGGCCATCCGATCGTCACCGATCTCGCCAAGGCCCCGCACATGCTCGTGGCGGGCACCACCGGTTCGGGCAAGTCGGTCGCCATCAACGCGATGATCCTCTCGCTCCTCTACAAGGCGACGCCCGAGGACGTACGGCTGATCATGATCGACCCGAAGATGCTCGAGCTTTCCGTGTACGAAGGCATTCCGCATCTGCTCGCGCCGGTCGTGACCGACATGAAGCTCGCCGCCAACGCGCTCAACTGGTGTGTGGGCGAAATGGAGAAGCGCTACCGGCTGATGTCGGCGGTGGGCGTGCGCAATCTCGCGGGCTTCAACCAGAAGATCCGCGACGCCGAAGCTCAGGAAAAGAAGATCGGCAACCCGTTCTCGCTCACGCCGGAAGCCCCCGAGCCGCTCTCGCCGCTGCCGATGATCGTGGTCGTGATCGACGAACTCGCCGACCTCATGATGGTGGCGGGCAAGAAGATCGAGGAATTGATCGCGCGTCTCGCACAGAAGGCGCGCGCCGCCGGCATCCACCTGATTCTCGCGACCCAGCGACCCTCGGTGGACGTCATCACCGGCCTCATCAAGGCGAATATTCCGACGCGCGTGGCGTTCCAGGTGTCCTCGAAGATCGACTCGCGCACGATTCTCGACCAGATGGGCGCCGAGTCGCTGCTCGGCCAGGGCGACATGCTGTTCCTGCCGCCGGGCACGGGCTACCCGCAGCGCGTGCACGGCGCGTTCGTCGCCGACGAGGAAGTGCACGCCGTCGTGGAATACCTCAAGCAGTTCGGCGAGCCCGAGTACGTCGAAGGCATTCTCGACGGCCCGGCTTCCGAAGGCGCGCCGCAGGACCTCTTCGGCGACTCGCCCGACGCCGAAGCCGATCCGCTCTACGACGAGGCGGTCGCGTTCGTCGTGCGCACGCGGCGCGCGTCGATCTCGTCGGTGCAGCGGCAACTGCGCATCGGCTACAACCGCGCCGCGCGTCTGGTCGAACAGATGGAAACGGCGGGCCTCGTTTCGCCGATGGGCATCAACGGCAGCCGCGAAGTACTCGCGCCCGGCGGCGGCCAGGGCGAGTAAGCAAGCAGGCGCGCCTCGCGCCTGCTTTCCTCATCTCGAAACGTTACTGCGCGACGAACTTGAAATCGACCGGCGAGCCGATGTCGACGCGCTTCGGGTTCGGCTCGAGCAAACCGGTCTGCTGATCGCGGCGGAACACGTAGGCGGTATCGCTGTTCTGGTTGCCCACGATGAGCCACTGTCCGGTCGGGTCGATCGCGAACTCGCGCGGCGACTTGCCGAGGCTCGACTGGCGCCCCACGCGCTTGAGCTTGCCGCTATCGCCATCGACGGCGAAGATCGAAATGTCGTTGGCGTCGCCGCGATTGGAAACGTAGAGGAACTTGCCGTCCGGCGACAGATGGAGCGCCGCCGCGCCCTGCGTCCCCTTGAAGCCCGGCTCCGCGAGCTTCTCCACTTGCTCGAGCTTCATATGGCCATCGTGATAGGCAAACACCGTCACGGTGGCGGCCAGTTCGCTCGTGAGATACGCGTGCCGCCCGTCATTGCCGAAGATCAGGTGACGCGGACCGCTGCCTGACTTCACATCGGTATACCGCCACTCCGCCGGGCTCACGAGGCCGCGGCTGCCGTCGGGCGTGTAGCGATACGTCCAGAGCTTGTCGGTGCCGAGGTCCTGGGTGAAGAGGTAGCGCCCGTCCGGCGAAAACACCGTCGAGTGCACGTGGGCGTTGTCCTGACGTCCCTTCACGGGGCCGCCGCCCTCGTGGTGCACGGTGAGCACGGACTCGCCCAGCCTGCCGTCCTGCTGCACGGGCAGGACGGCGAAGCTGCCGCCCGGGTCGGCGGCGACCGAGTAGTTCGCCACGAAGAGATAGCGCCCATCCGGCGAGAGGCTCAGGTAGCAAGGATCGTTGCCCTGCGCCGACACCTTGTTGAGAAAGGTGAGCTGACCGCTTGCGGCATCGAAGCCGAACGCGCTCACGTCGCCGCGCAGGCTCGCGGGGCCGTTGTCGCCCGGCAGTTCGTTCACCGCATAGACAAAGCGGTTGTCCTTGCTCACCACGAGAAACGACGGGTTCACGGTTTTCGCCACGCTGACCGGCTGCATCTCGCCAGTCTGCGTATCGAAGCGGTAGACGTAGAGGCCCTCGCTCTTGCCGCCCGTATAAGTGCCGACTATCAGGTTGTAGACACCGCCCGCGGGCGCGGTCGTGGAAGCGGATTGCGCGAACGCATGCGTCGCGGCGACGGAAGCCATGATGACAACACCTTTGATGAGCTGGGTGAGCAGATGCGCGGGTCCGCGCTCAGTCCGGCGCGTACGGGCAAGGCTGACTGAATCGGCAGATGAGCGGATAGACGAGCGGGAGGGCGCGGGTACGGCATTTGCGGCGGCACGGCGAAGGAACATGTCGACCTCTTTTTTCTTGTCGATGCAGGGGAGCGGGTCGGCCCTCGTCGCAATGCCGACCGTATTTGTCCAGCTTTCGTCTGATACATGAGACACCGGCCCAGTATAAGAGAGGTCGCGAACACCCGCCCCGCAAGCGCGCAGCGACGGGACGAGGCCAACGCCGAAGCCGAAGCAGCGAAGGTGTAGCAAAGCGCAGCACGGCGCAACAAAGGCATCAACGCAAAGGTTCGAAATCCGCAGCAACCAGGGAGCCGTCATGAACATTCACGTCGCCATCGGGCCGCTCGTCGCGCTCATCGCAGGCATTCTGATTCTCGCCGTGCCGCGTCTGCTCAATTACATCGTCGCGCTGTATCTGATCATCATCGGGGTCATCGGGCTTTTCGGCGTGGGCGGGCACCTGTGACCCGCTCAGGCTGCGCCCGACAGCGTTTGTTGACACAGGCGAGATGAGTATTTGCGCGTGCTGCTGCGCAAAACGCATTGCGCAGGCGGCCCCGCTGCCACTACTCTTGTGCGTGCATGCCGCGCCGCTGCGGCAAGCGGCTTTCGTTTTCGAGCAACGCTGTCAATCTGCTTACTATGCCCGCACCCATTGAAGACTACGCATTGATCGGCGACGGCCACACGGCCGCGCTCGTTTCCCGCGCCGGATCCATCGACTGGCTCTGCTGGCCGCGCTTCGACTCCGGCGCCTGCTTCGCCGCCCTCCTCGGCACGGAGGAAAACGGCCGCTGGCTCATCGCGCCCGCGCAGCCCGATGATGGCCAAAGCGACCAGAACCGGGCCGAGATCAGGACCACGCGCCGTTATCGCGGCGACACGCTGATCCTCGAAACCGACTTCGAAACGCCCGAAGGCGCGGTGACGCTCATCGACTTCATGCCGCCCGGCAACGGCTGGTCGGAACTCGTGCGCATCGTGGTGGGCCGGCGCGGCACCGTGCGTATGGAAAGCCGGCTCGTGCTGCGCTTCGACTACGGCTTTTCGGTGCCGTGGGTGAGCCGCCTCACCTACGAGAGCGGCATCAAGGCCACCGTAGGCCCGGACACGGTCGTGCTGCGCACGCCTGTGGACCTCCAGGGCGAGAACATGCACACGGTGGCGCAGTTCGAGGTGAAGGCGGGCGAGCGCGTGCCGTTCTCGCTTTCGTATGCGGCCTCGCACTTGCGTCTGCCGCCGCCGCGCGACCCGTTCACGGCGCTTGCGCGCACGGAAAACTTCTGGGCGGAATGGGCCTCGCGCGGCACAGTGGAAGGCCGCTGGGCCGAACCCATCCGCCGCTCGCTCATCACGCTCAAGGCGCTGGCCTACGAACCCACCGGCGGCATCGTCGCGGCGCCCACCACGTCGCTGCCCGAACAGCTGGGCGGCACGCGCAACTGGGACTACCGCTACTGCTGGCTGCGCGACGCGACCATCACGCTGCTCGCGATGATGCGCGGCGGCTATTACGACGAGGCGCGGGCCTGGCGCGCATGGCTCGGCCGCGTGATGGCCGGCTCGCCCTCGCAGTTGCAGATCATGTACGGGCTCGCCGGCGAGCGCCGTCTGCCCGAATTCGAACTCGACTGGCTGCCCGGCTACGAAGGCGCGAAACCGGTGCGCGTGGGCAACAACGCGGTCGGCCAGCTGCAGCTCGACGTGTACGGCGAAGTGATGAACGCGCTGCACCTCGCGCGCGTGGGCGGCTTGCAGGCCGACGACACCGCATGGTCGATCCAGTGCGCGATGCTCGAACACCTGGAAACGATCTGGACCGAGCCCGACGAGGGCATCTGGGAAACGCGCGGCGGCCGCCAGCATTTCACGTTCTCGAAGGTGATGGCGTGGGTCGCGTTCGACCGGGCGATCAAGTCGGCGGAAAAATTCGAACTGCCGGGGCCGCTCGATCACTGGCGCGAACTGCGCTCGACGATCCATGCGACCATTTGCGAGCGCAGCTTCAACAAGGATCTGAATTCCTTCACGCAGATCTACGGCGGCACCGATCTCGACGCGAGCCTGCTGCTCATGCCGCTCGTCGGCTTCCTGCCTGCCGCCGATCCGCGCATCGCGGGCACGGTCGCGGCGATCGAGCGCGACCTCATGTGCGAAGGTTTTGTGATGCGCTACCGCACCACCGAATTCAACGACGGTCTGCCGCCGGGCGAAGGCACCTTCCTTGCGTGCAGCTTCTGGATGGTCGACAACCTGGCCCTGCAAGGCCGCATGGACGACGCACGCCGTATGTACGAGCGCCTGCTTTCGCTCGCCAACGACGTGGGATTGCTCGCCGAGGAATATGACCCCATAGCGGGGCGTCTGGTCGGCAACTTCCCGCAGGCGTTCTCGCATGTGGCGCTCGTGCATACGGGCCTGAACCTCATGCGCCACGAACAGGAAATGGCGAAGGAGACGGGACATCCCGCGGTCGGCGGCGCGTCGGCCGAGCCGGCTGTTGCATCCGCATCGTAAATGTTCGAAAGCGCCTGGACGTTTTCGCGAGCTGGGGTACACTAGGCATGCTGCGTTGCACAACAGCCGGGCGGAAAAAATACCGCCCGAGCCGCCTGGCAACGGGGCGAAACGCGTGTACCGTCTTGCAGCGCCCTTGCAGCCACCCGCTGCGAGATGCGTGCGGGTCTGCCCGCGCTAAAGCCCTCCGGGCGGCGGCCGATAAACAACCTGACTGACTGACCGACCAACCTGCCGGCCCGCATCTGCTCCGCGCCTTGACCGCGCGCGACCCGGGTGCGAACCGCCCCTTGAAGATGCCGGAGCGCCCATGCTCTATCAAATCCGTGAATTCCAGCGCGCATTGCTCAGCCCGCTGACCGCCTGGGCCCAGGCCGCCTCGAAATCGTTCTCGAATCCGACGAGCCCGTTTTCACTCGTGCCGGGCGCCACGCGCTTTGCCGCAGGCTACGAACTGCTCTATCGCCTTGGCAAGGACTACGAGAAGCCTGAGTTCAACCTTCGCCAGATCGTGAAAGACGGCTTCAATATTCCGATCGTCGAGCAGACCATCATCGAGAAGCCGTTTTGCCGCCTGCTGCGCTTCAAGCGCTACGCAGACGACACCGGCGCCGTGGCCGCGCTCAAGGACGAGCCCGTCGTGCTCGTGTGCGCGCCGCTCTCGGGCCACCATGCCACGCTCCTGCGCGATACCGTGCGCACGCTGCTGCAAGACCACAAGGTGTACATCACCGACTGGGTCGACGCGCGCATGGTGCCGCTCGAAGCCGGCGCGTTCCATCTCGACGACTACGTTGCGTATATTCAGGAATTCATCCGCCATATCGGCGCGAAGAATCTGCACGTGCTGTCGGTTTGCCAGCCTACGGTGCCCGTGCTCGCGGCCATCTCGCTAATGGCGAGCCGCGGCGAGGACACCCCGCTCACGATGACGATGATGGGCGGGCCGATCGACGCGCGCCGCAGCCCCACCGCCGTCAACTCGCTCGCCACCGAACATTCGCTCGAGTGGTTTGCGAACAACGTGATCCATAGCGTGCCGGCGAACTATCCGGGCGAGGGACGCGAGGTGTATCCGGGCTTCCTGCAGCACGCGGGTTTCGTGGCGATGAATCCGGGCCGTCACACCACGGCGCACTGGGACTTCTACAAGAGCCTGCTGCGCGGCGACGAAGAGGACGCCGAAGCACATCGCCAGTTCTATGACGAATACAACGCGGTGCTCGACATGGCCGCCGAGTATTACCTCGAGACCATCCGCACCGTGTTCCAGGAGTTCAGCCTCGCTGAAGGCACGTGGGACGTGGCCGGCGAACGCGTGCGTCCGCAGGACATTCGCGACACGGCGCTCTTCACGATCGAAGGCGAACTCGACGACATTTCGGGCGCGGGCCAGACGCGTGCCGCGCACGACCTGTGCGCGGGCATCCCCGAGGCGAACAAGCATCATCTGACTGCCGAGAAATGCGGCCACTACGGCATCTTCTCGGGCCGCCGCTGGCGCACGATCATCTACCCGCAGCTGCGCGACTTCATCCGCCAGCACGAGCAGGCCGCCGGCCACACGGGCAAGTCAACGTCTGCCCGCAGCCGCGCCGCACAAGGCGCTGTCGCCTGACGCAGCCTTGCGCTTCACTCGAGCGCACGCAGTACACGCCAGCAGCAAAATCCGCGCGCCGTCCCAGGACGGCGCGCGGCGTTTGTGGAGCGTGAAACGAACTTGCGCGAACTCGCGCGAACTTGTGAATTCGCCGCGTGCGGCTCGTGCGCTACTTGCGCATGAGATACGCGAGCAGCATCTCCGTGTTCAGCTGAATGATTTCCGCGCGTTCGGCAGTCGTGCTGAAGTCGCGGCCGAGCGTGGCGTTGAGCGTGTAGCGGTTCGACACGATGTAGTAGCCCATGCCCGAAAGCGTCACATAGAGGCGCAACGGATCGACGCTCGGGCGGAACAGTCCCGCAGATTCGCCGCGTGTGAGAATCGAACCGAGCGTCGCCACGATCGGCGAGATCATCTCGCGAATTCGTGTGGACTTCTGCATATATCGCGCCTCGTGCAGATTCTCGTTGTTCACGAGCCGCAGCAGTTCCGGATTGTCGCGATAGTAGTCCCACACGAAATGCGCGAGCCGCGTGATCGCCTCCACGGGTGCGAGCCCCGCGAGATCGAGCGCGCGCTCGGCCTCATTGAGCGCGCCGAATGCGTGCTCGAGGACTGCCGTGAATAGTTGCTCCTTGCTTCCGAAGTAGTAATAGAGCATGCGCTCGTTGGTTTCCGCGCGTCGCGCAATCTGGTCGACGCGTGCGCCGAACAGGCCGCCATTGGCGAATTCTTCCGCCGCGGCGAGCAGAATGCGGCGGCGGGTGCCTTCAGGATCTCTTTTGATTTTTGGCTGATTCATGGTGGCAGGATCTCGTTAAGCCGCGTTGTCCGGTTTGCGTTGTCGGGCAATACTGCGCCGGGCCTCTCCTCGCCCTGGTATCGACAACGTTGTGCGGGGCGCGCCAGGTTAATGGACAGACACCCTCCGACCTACGGTCTTGCGTTCCTTCTTGTTTGTTAGATGTCGTTGCGAGCCGACATCGTTCTTCCCCCTGTCTGCTGCGTGCGAAGCACGTTGCCTGCCGTGCCCGACATGTCCCGCTTACGTCTATTGATTTCCCCTGGACTGCACGGTGCTTCACATTAAGCGCTTTGATTATGGCACATGGCCCGCCGATGGCAATGCGGGAAATCGGCGATAATGCAAGCTTTGGCGCTGTGCGTGTGCGCCCCCTCAGGCCCGGTGCGAAACCCTGCGTGCCCAGGCCACGCCACCGCCCGCCCCGCCCCGATGTAGCGAACGTGAACGATCCCAAAACACTCGCAGATCGCATCGAAGATCTGCTGCCCCAGACCCAGTGCACGAAGTGCGGCTATGACGGCTGCCGGCCCTATGCCGAAGCCGTCGCCGCCGGCACCGCCAACTACAACCAGTGCCCACCCGGCGGCCTGGAAGGCGTCAAGCGCCTCGCGACACGGCTCGGCAAACCGGTCATCCCGATCAATCCGGACAACGGCGTAGAGCGCCCGCGTCCGGTGGCGTTCATCGACGAACAGTTGTGCATCGGCTGCACGCTGTGCATGCAGGCGTGTCCCGTCGACGCGATCGTCGGTGCGCCCAAGCAGATGCACACCATCGTCAAGGATCAGTGCACGGGTTGCGATCTGTGCGTCGCGCCCTGCCCGGTCGACTGCATCGCAATGATTCCCGTTACGGGCGAAGCAACCGGCTGGGACGCATGGACGCAACAGCAGGCCGACGAAGCCCGCGTGCGGCATGACCGGCGCACCGCGCGCCAGGCCGCCGAACGTCATGCCGCCGAGGCGCGCGCCGCGGCACGCCGCGCCGCCACGAGCGCACCGCAGGCCGAGGCGCCGCAAGACGCCGCCACGCAGCCCGCGAGCCCGCCCGCCGACGACGCCGAAGCGAAGAAGAAAGCGATCATCCAGGCCGCGCTCGAACGGGCGCGCCGCAAGAAAGCGGAAATGGCCGAACAGGGTGTGGGCCCACGCAACGTCGAGCACGTGAGCGCCGACGTGCAGGCGCAGATCGACGCCGCCGAGGCGCGCCGCAAGCGTATCGGTATCGAGCCGGGCACATCGGACCCATCGCCCGCCAACGACAAATCCGCGCGATAGCGCTGCGCAACGCCCAGGCCCCACGCACAACGAACATGAACGCCACCAAGCGCCGCGCCATCTACGAAACGCTGCAAAGTCTCAATCCGCATCCCACCACCGAGCTGGAGTTCAACACGCCGTTCGAACTCCTGATTGCCGTGATGCTCTCCGCGCAGGCCACCGACGTTTCGGTGAACAAGGCCATGCGCCGCATGTTTCCGGTCGCCAACACGCCGCAAGCGGTGCTCGCGCTGGGCGAGGAAGGTGTGGCGGATTACATCAAGACGATCGGCCTTTATCGCACCAAGGCCAGGAACGTCATTGCGACGTGCCGGATTCTCATCGAGCAGTACGGCAGCGAGGTGCCGCCCACGCGCGAGGCGCTCGAAGCCCTGCCCGGCGTTGGACGCAAGACCGCGAATGTCGTGCTCAACACGGCCTTCGGCCAACCGACCATTGCCGTCGACACGCATATCTTTCGGGTTGCGAACCGAACGGGACTCGCACCCGGCAAGGACGTGCGCGCCGTCGAAACCGCGCTCGAAAAATTCACGCCGGCCGAGTTCCGCCACGACGCGCATCACTGGCTCATCCTGCACGGGCGCTATGTATGCAAGGCGCGCCGGCCGGAATGCTGGCATTGCGTGATCGAGCCGCTGTGCGAGTTCAAGCCGAAGACGCCGCCGCCGGAGCTCTGAGCGAGCGCGTGCGCCCGGACGTAAAATGATCGACACGGATGTCGCAGCACGGCACCGCACGAATTAGCGCCTCATCAATACGACCGACTCAAGATGTTCAATCCCAGCCGCGACGAAGTCCGCCGCTTTTTCACCGAGACCTGGCGCAAGCAGCGCGCGGGCGAAATCCTCACGCCGCTCGAGGCGATCGCCGCCGACTGGATCGTCGAGCACCCCGAATATCACGCCGAACTCGCCGACGCCGATGCGGCCACCACGCAGGACTACTCGCCCGAGCGCGGCCAGAGCAATCCGTTCCTGCATCTGTCGATGCATCTTGCCATCAGCGAGCAGTTGTCGATCGACCAGCCGCCCGGCATCCGCGCGGCCCACGACCGGCTCGCGGCACGGCTCGGCTCCACGCACGACGCGCAGCACGCGATCATGGAGTGCCTGGGCGAAACGATCTGGGAAGCACAGCGCACGAACACGCCGCCCGACACGGACGCCTATCTCATGCGCATCGAGCGCCGCGCCTCGCGCGACTGAATCGCAATCGATTCGCGACCGAGGCAAAACTCGCGACCGAGGCAAAACAACCCGTAAAAAAAAAGCACCCCGCGAACGCCTCGCCGAAAGCGAGGCCCACGCGGGGTATTCGACATGATGCGGCACGCATGGCGCGCGCCGCGCTCACGCTTACTTCTTGTTGACGAGGTCGCCGCCGAGCGACTCGATGTACGCGGCGAGATCCTTCATGTCGCTCTGCGAAAGGCTCTGCACCTGCGCCTGCATGATCGGATTGTTGCGGCCGAGGTGCGGATTGCTCGTGCCCATCTGGTACTGGCGCAGCGCCCAGTAGATGTAGTCGGCGTGCTGGCCGGCGAGCTTCGGATATTCGGGGCTCACGGGCTTGTTCAGGCCCGGGCCATGACAGGCCGCGCAGTTGTGGCTGTCGGCGAGGACCTTGCCGTTGGAGGCGTCGGCCGCGTGCGCGGGATTGAGCGCGAGCGCGGCGGCCAGTGCGCCCCCGGCGAGGGCGAGCTTGATGGTTGCACCGGCAAACGAAGGCACAGCCGTGTAGGGCTTGTTCATGGATTCTCCACCTGCCGGTTATTTATTCGGATTGTCTTTCGACGCGGCCGTTTGCGACGCATAGTAGGCCGCGATGTCGGCGATGTCCTGTTCGGTCAGCGAGGACGCGATCGCGTGCATCGTCTCGAAGTGCCGGTCGCCCTTCTTGTAGGCGAGCAACGCGCTCATGATGTACTGCGCGTTCTGGCCGCCCAGAATGGGCACGTGATAGACCTCGGGGTAAGCGGTGCGGTAGTCGGGAATACCATGACAGCCGATACACATCGCCACCTTGTCCTGACCCGCCTTCGCGTTGCCCACGATGTCCGCGTGAGCCGTGACCGCGAAGCACGCCAGCATGGTGATTGCGCCCGTGACGACGTGCTTGCCGACAATTTTTTTCATAGCATCCAACCTGGCTTGAGGGGATTCGAACGCCCGAACCGCAGGCCACGGCCTGCGCCGCATTACTGCTGTTTTACTTTTGGGGTCGCCGTGCAGGCCGAAAAAAATCGCTCCGAGTATACCGCGGCGCCGCGCCGGCCGTCCACCGGCCGCGCCACGCCTGGCGGGCCTCGGAGCGCCTGGCGAGGGCTCGCCAAGGGCCCGTGGCGGCCACGCAGCGCCCTTGCGCGCTGACTCGCCCGGCAGACAACCCGGAGGAACCCTGGCACGCGCAACGGACTCGCCGCGCGCCGCCGCGAGACGGCTGGCAGCGCTTGCGCGCCGCGCCCCGAAGAGCGGACCCAACGATACGCGGTGGCGCGCCGACGCAACACCCCATCTGACTTATACTGGGATTTTTTTCCCCAGCGAGCGGATTCACCATGCGCGCCACGCGTTTCGAAGGCTCATCGCAATACGTCGCCACCGACGACCTCAAGCTCGCGGTCAACGCCGCGATCACGCTCAAGCGCCCCCTGCTCATCAAGGGCGAGCCCGGCACGGGCAAGACCATGCTGGCCGAAGAAGTGGCCGCGGCGCTGGGTATGCCGCTCATGCAGTGGCACATCAAGTCCACCACGAAGGCGCAGCAAGGGCTCTACGAGTACGACGCGGTTTCGCGCCTGCGCGACTCGCAGCTCGGCGACGAACGCGTGAAGGACATCGCCAACTACATCGTGAAAGGCGTGCTGTGGCAGGCGTTCGAGTCGGAGCAGCAAAGCGTGCTGCTGATCGACGAAATCGACAAGGCCGACATCGAGTTCCCGAACGACCTGCTGCGCGAACTCGACCGCATGGAGTTCTACGTCTACGAGACGCGCCAGCTCATCAAGGCGAAACAGCGTCCGCTCGTCATCATCACGTCGAACAACGAGAAGGAGCTGCCCGACGCGTTCCTGCGCCGCTGCTTCTTCCACTACATCAGCTTTCCCGATCCGGCGACGATGCAGCGCATCGTCGAGGTGCACTATCCGGGCATCCGCAAGGAACTGCTCAACGCGGCCATGGAAAGCTTTTTCGAACTGCGCAACGTCGCGGGCCTGAAGAAAAAGCCGTCTACGTCGGAACTGCTCGACTGGCTCAAGCTCCTGCTCGCCGAAGACATTCCGCCCTCGGCGCTGCGCGCGGCCGACGGCTCGAAGTCCATGCCCCCGCTCGCCGGCGCGCTGCTCAAGAACGAGCAGGACATGACGCTGTTCGAGCGCCTCATCTACATGAACCGTCACAACCGTTGAACCGTTGATAAGGACGCCGCGCGCAAAAGCCGGAGACACCGCATGCTGATCGACTTCTTCTACACGCTGCGCGACGCGAAGCTGCCGGTTTCCGTGAAGGAGTACCTCACGCTCGTCGAAGCGCTCAAGGCGCGCGTGATCGCGCCCTCGCTCGACGACTTCTACTACCTCGCGCGCATGACGCTCGTGAAGGACGAGCAGTACTTCGACCGCTTCGATCAGGCATTCGGTGCGTATTTTCGCGGCATCGAGAAGAAGTCCGGGCTCGCCTTCGAGATCCCCGAAGACTGGCTCAAGAAGCGGCTGGAGCGCGACTTCACGCCCGAACAGCGCGCGCAGATCGAAGCCATGGGCGGACTCGACAAGCTCATGGAGCGCCTCAAGGAACTGTTCGAGGAACAAAAGGAGCGCCACGAGGGCGGCAGCAAGTGGATCGGCACGGGCGGCACGTCGCCCTTCGGCCACGGCGGTTACAACCCCGAGGGCATCCGCATTGGCGGCGAAGGCGGCCAGCGCAGCGCCGTGAAAGTGTGGGACGCGCGCGCGTACCGCGACTACGACGACCAGGTCGAAATCGGCACGCGCAACATCAAGGTCGCGTTGCGCCGCCTGCGCCGCTTCGCGCGCGAAGGCGCGGCACAAGAGCTCGACCTCGGCGACACGATCCGCAGCACCGCCGCGAACGCGGGCTGGCTGGACCTCAAGATGGTGCCGGAGCGCCACAACAACGTGAAAGTGCTGATGCTGCTCGACGTGGGCGGCTCGATGGACGATCACATCAAACGTACCGAGGAGCTGTTCTCGGCCGCCAAGGCCGAATTCAAGCATCTGGAGTTCTATTACTTCCACAACTGCGTGTACGACCACCTGTGGAAGAACAACCGCCGCCGCCACGCCGAGCGCACGCCCACGTGGGACCTGCTGCACAAGTTCACGCCCGACTACAAGCTTATTTTCGTCGGCGACGCCACGATGAGCCCGTACGAGGTGCTTCAGCCGGGCGGCTCGGTCGAATACAACAACCCCGAAGCGGGCGCCGTCTGGCTGCGCCGCCTCGCCGACCAGTTCCCGCATTTCGCCTGGCTCAACCCCGAGCCCGAACGACTATGGGAGTATCGCCAGTCGGTGTCGATCATCCGCGAAATTCTCGGCCACCGCATGTACCCGCTCACCGTCGCCGGGCTCGAAACGGCCATGCGCGTGCTGAGCAAATAGGCGCCGGCGCTCCCGCCCCTCTCCGTTTTCCCGAGGCGGCGCATGCCTGAGTGTCAACAGGCCGCGCCGCCCGACCTCGTCATCACTACGCATTTGGAGACCACCGCATGACCGCCCCCTCCTCCCCTGACCTGCGCGCGACGTTCAGGCCGGGACCGCTGCGGCCCTTCGCCGATACCTCGGCCGCCACGATCGTGGCCGGCTTCGTCGCGATGATGACGGGCTACACCAGCTCGCTCGTGCTGATGTTCCAGGCCGGCCAGGCCGCGCATCTGTCCGACGCGCAGATTTCCTCGTGGATCTGGGCGCTTTCCATCGGCATGGCGCTCACGACCATCGGCCTGTCGCTGTGGTTTCGCGCGCCCATCGTGGTCGCGTGGTCCACGCCGGGCGCGGCGCTCCTCATCAGCTCGCTGCCGCACGTCCCCTATGCCGAGGCGATCGGCGCCTATATCGTGTGCGCCGTGCTGCTCACGGCCGTGGGCCTCACCGGCTGGTTCGACACGCTCATGAAGCGCATTCCCGCGGGTATCGCGGCGGCACTGCTTGCGGGCATCCTGTTCGAGATCGGCATCGAGATCTTCCACGCCGCGCAGGTGCAGACGCCGCTCGTGCTCACGATGTTCTTCGGCTACCTGATCGTGAAGCGCTTCGTGCCGCGCTACGCGATCGTCGCGACGCTCGCGATCGGCATCGCCGCCGCCGCTGCGCTCGGGCTGCTCGACTTCAGCCACTTCCGCGTGGCGGTGGCCAAACCCGTGTTCACGATGCCGGCGTTCTCGCTCACGGCGGTGGTGAGCATCGGCATTCCGCTCTTCGTCGTGGCGATGGCCTCGCAGAACGTCCCCGGCATCGCCGTGCTGCGCGCCGACGGCTACGACCACACGGCCGCACCCTCGTCGCCGCTCATCGCCACCACGGGCCTGGCCTCGCTCGTGCTCGCGCCGTTCGGCTCGCATGGCGTGAACCTCGCGGCCATCACCGCGGCGATCTGCACGGGCCCGCATGCCCATGAGGACCGCACGAAGCGCTATATGGCGGCCGTGTGGTGCGGCATTTTCTATCTGATCGCCGGGACCTTCGGCGCGACCATCGCGGCGCTGTTCGCAGCGTTCCCGCCGGCGCTCGTGGTGTCGATCGCGGCGCTCGCGCTGTTCGGCTCGATCATGAGCGGCCTCACCAACGCCATGCAGAACGCGAGAGAGCGCGAAGCCGCGCTCATCACCTTCATGGTCACGGCATCCGGGCTCACGCTGCTCTCGATCGGCGCGGCGTTCTGGGGGCTGGTGGCGGGCGTGATCACCCAGTTCGTGCTGAACGCGCGGCGCGCCTGAGGCGTCTGAGTCGCCGCATGCGCCTGCCAGCACTGCCGGCACGGTGTGTGCGGCGCGATCGACATGCACCGCACCCGCTTGAAACGCAACGCCAGGCGTTTCCGCCATAAAATGATGAACTGAGCCGCGCCCGGACGCGCGGCAAGATGCGCCCCAGCCGGCTTCCCGCGCCATCCGCACGGGCTGGGCCGCAACGGCGCAGCACCCATTCGCGTCCCGCCCGGCGCGCCCCAGGTTCACGCCTGAAGCGCACCGGCCGTTCAACTCTCACCGAAGCAGGCGCGCACGCGCCCACAAGGCCTGACATGACTACCGCACTCGACCAGCTCAAGCAGTACACCACCGTCGTCGCCGATACGGGCGACTTCCAGCAATTCGTGCAGTACAAGCCGCAGGACGCGACGACCAACCCGTCGCTGATCCTCAAGGCGGTCCAGAAAGCCGAGTACCGTCCGCTGCTCGAAAAAACCGTGCGCGATCACGCGAGCGAGTCGCTCGAGTCGATCATCGACCATCTGCTGATCGCCTTCGGCACCGAAATCCTCAAGATCATTCCGGGCCGCGTCTCGACCGAAGTCGATGCCCGCCTCTCGTTCGACACGAAAAAGTCGATCGACAAGGCGCACCACATCATCGACCTGTACAAGCAGGCCGGCATCGGCCGCGAGCGCGTGCTGATCAAGCTCGCCTCCACCTGGGAAGGCATCCGCGCGGCCGAGGTCCTGCAAAAGGACGGCATCCGCTGCAACATGACGCTGCTGTTCTCGCTCGCGCAAGCCGCCGCGTGCGCCGAAGCGGGCGCGCAGCTCATCTCGCCGTTCGTGGGCCGCATCTACGACTGGTACAAGAAGGCCAAAGGCGCCGACTGGGACGACGCGAAGGACGGCGGCGCGAACGACCCGGGCGTGCAGTCGGTGCGCAAGATCTACGCGTACTACAAGAAGTTCGGCCACAAGACCGAGGTGATGGGCGCGAGCTTCCGCAACACGAGCCAGATCGTCGAGCTGGCCGGCTGCGACCTGCTCACCATCAGCCCGGACCTGCTGCAGAAGCTCCACGACAGCAACGAGAAGGTCGAACGCAAGCTCTCGCCGGAAGCGTTCAAGGACGCGAAGATCGAGCGCGTGGCCGTGGACGAGCCGTCGTTCCGCTTCCAGCTCAACGAAGACGCCATGGCGACCGAGAAGCTCGCTGAAGGCATCCGCGCGTTCGCCGCAGACGCGATCAAGCTCGAAAAGATGATCGAGGAACTGCGCGCGAAATAATGCGCCGGCGCCATGCAGAGCGCATTGAAGTGTCGATGACCGAGGGCCGCACATGGCGCATGTGCGGCCTTTTTTACACGGCGGTTCTTACGCGGCGGTCTGCAACGACCGTTCCCGTGCGCACTCTCGCAAACCCTGACGACACCCCGCTCAGTCACGCCCTCGCGCGCGCCTAGAATCAGAACAGCGGCGCAACCCGCCGCGCGATCCGGCCCCGCGCACACCCTCGCGCGAAACAGGCCGGCCGACGTCCCGTCCGCAAGGAAACCGACGATGCAAATCCAGCCCTATCTCTTTTATCCCGGCAACTGCGATGAAGCGATCGCGTTCTACGGCGAAGCGCTCGGCGCGAAGGAAGTGATCAAGATGCGCTTCAAGGAGGCGCCGCCGGACCCCGCGCGCCCCATGCCGCCCGAATTCGCCGAAAAGATCATGCATGCGACGCTCCAGATCGGCGACGCGCAGATCATGGTGTCCGACGGCGGCTGCATGACGCAGAACGACAAGTTCCTCGGCTTCGGCGTCTCGCTGACCGGGCCTGACATCGGCACCGCCGAACGCTACTTCAACGCGCTGGCCAAAGGCGGCACGGTCACGATGCCGTTTCAGAAGACCTTCTGGTCGCCCGGCTTCGGCATGCTGACCGACAAGTTCGGCGTGCCGTGGATGGTCTCGGCGCCGCACGAACAACCCGCCTGATCCCCCGCCACGACGGGAGAAGCGCGCCCGGCGTCACTCCATGCGGTGGGTCGCGGCGCGCTCGATGTTCCAGCGCGGCTCGGTTTCGAGGAGGAGCGCGCGCAGGCGCTCCACCTGCTCCTCCACACGCAGGCTGAGCCAGTAGGGTCCCTGCATCTGCGGCTCGGGGCAGCCCTGCGGCTCGCCCGGCATGGTTTCGCGGGCGGCCTCGGCCGTCACGTCGCCCGTGCCGCTCCCCTCCACCCGTGCCGCGACCGGGCGCAGCGCACGCTGCGCCGCCTCGGGGTGACGCCCGCCGCCAAAACGCAGCGCCCGTGCCGTGGCAAGCAGCGCACCGCGCACGGTTTCGCCGCGCTCGGCGAACGCCACGCGCACGAGCGCCTGCTCGTAGCTGCCCGTGCCCGTACAGAGCATCTCCAGCGCACTCAGCAACGAGCGATGCAGACGCTGCACCTGCTCGAGCCGCGCGAGCGGCACGTCGATCTCCCCGGCAACCGAGGGCATCAGCGCGCGCAGTTGCACGAGCCGTGCGTTCAGGCGCATGAAGGTCTGCACCTGCTCGTCGGTGTCGACGTGCACGCCGCCCGCCACCTGCGCGTACACGCGCGCGCATTCGCGCAGATTGTCGGCAAGGCCGTAGCGCCACGAATACGTCGCGTGCAGCGGCAAGGCAAACGAAAACACGAGCGCGATGACGATGCCGAGAATCACGTTGAGCGTGCGCCAGAGACCCGTATCGATGAGATTGTCCCCGTGCCCCGCGACGATGCACATGGTGATGGCGGCCAGCAGCGCGACGTAGCCCGGCTTGCCGATGGCGTAGTAGCCGCACACGGCGGCGACGAGCGACATCAGCACGTAGGTGAGCGACACGGAACCGGTGATGGCCTGCACGACGATGAGCACGAGCCCGATCACGGCGCCGAGCAGCGTGCCGAGTGCGCGCTCGGCAGCCTTCTTGCGGATGTTGCCGTGGTGCTGCAACCCGCCGATCACGACGAGCAGCGTGACCGACGCCCAGATGCCGTGCGGAATATGGATGCCCGAGGTCGCGAGAATCGAGGCGAGCATCGCGAGGCCCACGCGCACGCTGTGGATCACCTTGGCGTTGCGGTAGCGATAGTACGGGGAGGTCAACGCGCGCCACATGCGCGCCAGACGCGAGCGGCGGCGCGGCGGACGCAGGCGTTGCGCGCCGCCGCGCCCGGATCGGCAACGGGATTGGGTTCGGGATGAGGCCATGGCACGGGCTGAACGTGAGCGGGATCGGCAGTCATCGTGCACCAGAAAAACAAATGCCCGCAACTGCGTGCCGCGGGCATCAGGTACAAAACCAGCCCGGCGGCGCGCGCCGGGCACGAGCGGCTCAGCCTTCGACGACGTCGAGATAGTCTTCCGGACGCGTGCGATCCGCGCCCTTTTGCATGCCAACCACGTGCACGAGCGCCGACACGACAACCGAGACCACGAGGTTCACGATCAGCGACCACACCGCCGCGTAGCCCGGAATCGCCATGCCGAACAGGTGAATCGTGAAGATCGAGCCTGCGAGCTTGAGCGAAATGGCCATCCACGTGCCGGTCGCGATGCCGGCCGCCCAGCCCACCAGCAGACCGCGGTAGTCGAGCATGCGCGTGTAGAGACCGAGCACGATGGCGGGCAGGGTCTGGATGATCCAGATGCCGCCGAGCAGCTGCAGCTGGATCGCGTACGTGAGCGGCAGGCCCAGGATGAACGCCACCGCGCCGACCTTCACGATCAGCGAGACCAGCTTGGCGATGTTGGTCTCCTGCTCGTGATTCATGTTGCGGTTGATGAACTCCTTGTGGATGTTGCGCGTGTAGAGGTTAGCCGCTGCAATCGACATGATCGCAGCCGGTACCAGCGCGCCGATGCCGATGGCCGCGAACGCCACGCCCACGAACCACGACGGGAAGAAGTGCAGGAACAGCGCCGGCACCGCGAAGTTCGGGCCGAAGGCCTTGAAGTACGGCGCGAATTCCGGCATGTCCTTCACGCCGGAGGCGAGCGCCATGTAGCCGAGCAGCGCGAGCAGACCGAGCACCAGCGAGTACGCCGGCAGCATCGCCATGTTGCGGCGGATGGTGTTGCCCGACGACGACGACAGAATCGCCGTGACCGAGTGCGGGTACAGGAACAGCGCGAGCGCCGAGCCCACCGCGAGTGTCGCGTAGGCGCTATAGCCGTTCAGACTCGTGGCGTCCGGCGACTTGAGCAGCAGCTTGGCCGGCGGCACGGCGCCGAAGATGTGGCCGAAGCCGCCCATCTGCGCGGGAATCACGATGATCGCGACGATGATCGTGATGTAGATGAGGATGTCCTTCACCACGGCGATCATGGCCGGCGCGCGCAGGCCCGACGTGTACGTGTACGCGGCGAGAATCGCGAACGCGATGATGAGCGGCAGGTCGCCGACAAAGCCCGTCGTGTCGAAGCCGAGTGCGCCGATCACCACTTCGATACCCACCAGCTGCAGCGCGATATACGGCATGGTCGCGACGATGCCCGTCACGGCGATGGCGAGCGCCAGCAGGCGGCTGCCATAGCGCGCGCTCACGAAGTCCGCCGAGGTGACGTATTGATGGCGCTTCGCGACGGCCCAGAGCTTCGGGAACACGACGAACGCGAAGGGATAGATCAGGATCGTGTACGGCAGCGCGAAGAAACCCATTGCGCCCGCACCGAACACGAGCGCCGGCACGGCGACGAAGGTGTACGCGGTGTAGAGGTCCCCGCCGAGCAGGAACCAGGTGACGATCGTGCCGAAGCGGCGGCCGCCGAGGCCCCACTCTTCGAGATGCGCGAGGTCGCCCTTGCGCCAGTGCGCGGCGACGAAGCCGAGAACCGTGACGCCGAGGAAAAACAGAACAAAGACAACGGTTGCCGTGACGTTCATTGCGCGCCCCCTTCATCGCCCTTGCTGCGGGTCTTCGTCTTGAAGTAGACGAGCGCGGTAATGGCAGCGCTGATCAGCACCCAGAGAAGTTGATACCAGTAGAAAAACGGGAAGTCCCACAGAGTGGGCTCGATCTTGTTGTAAGACGGCACCCAGATCATCGCGATCCAGGGCAGCAGCAAAAGCCAAAGCCAATGCTTGCCCGGTTTTCCGGCGTCGGCGTCGTGAGCCATGACGTCTCCTCGTTGCTTATGTAGTTATGCGGCCTGGCTTTCTCTGCGGTCCGCCGCCCGGCGTGAGGCGGCCGATGGCCTCGCAGACGGATAAGCCCGCAAGGTCCCCGAAAGCGCTGAAAAGAGTATCGAGGCCACGCCGCACGGTCAAGCAGGGCGGACCCCAATTCCGAGGACGTTGTCAAGAGCCAACGGATTGCGCCACGTCCGGATAATTGCCCGGAAATACACTTTACAGGCGAAAAAAAACCGGCGCCGAGGCCGGTTATCTGTGCCGCAACGGCGTTGCCGCCGTTCGCGCGGATCAGATCGAGAACGTTGCGCCGTGCTGGCCGCTCGATTCGCGCAGCGCCTTGACCCACTGGTGCGCCGGCAGCCCGAGCTTGCTTTCGAGCAGGCGCGCGCGCTTTTCGAGCGCATCGAAGGTGACTTCGAGCGCCGGGCCCGAGAACGCGAGCGCGACGCGATTGCCTTCGTGCACTTCGGGCAGCGCGATCACGCGGCCTTCGAAGGCTTCGTTCAGGCGCTTCATGTTGCGCACGAAGCTCGGGTGGTCGCCGAACAGATTGATCGTCGCGACGCCGGCATCGGCGAGGCACGCGCGCACGGCGCGGTAGAACGCCACGCTGTCGAGCACCGGGCCGCGCGCGGTCGCGTCGTACACATCGATCTGCAGCGCGCCGATGGTGCCGTGATTGGCGCGGTCCTGCACGAAGTCCCACGCGTCGAGTTCGCGCACGCTCAGGCGTGCGTCGTCGTACGGCAGTTCGAACATCGTGCGGGCGGCCACCACGACCGCCGGATTCAGCTCGATTGCCTCGACCTTGGCGGGACGCAGATAGCGGTGCGCGAACTTGGTGAGGGCGGCGGCGCCCAGACCCAGTTGCACGATGCGCTCGGGTGTCGCGAGGAACAGCAGCCAGGCCATCATCTGCTGCGCGTATTCCAGTTCGATGTGCAGCGGCTTCGCAAGACGCATCGCGCCCTGCACCCACTCCGTGCCGAAGTGCAGATAGCGCACACCGTGCTCTTCCGAGAACGTGACCGGCGCGAAACGCGGCTTGCGCGGCGCTTCGATGACCGGAGCGTTGTCGAGTTCGGCGGCGGCAGCGGCGGCGCGGCGCGGGCGCTTCGGGAGCTTTGCGGTCTTGCTCGCGGTCTCGCCCGATTGCGTCGCGTTGCCGGTTTGCTTGAATGCGCGGGCCTCGGCGGAGGCACGCTTGATGAGAGTCGTCATGTAGAAAATCGTTTGCTGTAGGGGCGCAAATGCAGGTGCATTTGCTCAGGCGACCGAGAGCATAGCATTCGCTGCGCTTCGTGCTGGATTTCGCAGGCATTTCGCGCGCTTCGTCCCGCACGCGGCGCGAATTGGGCAGCGTGGCGATCAGCGCCACGAGATCGTTCACCCCGTGATAGCGAATGCGGCTATCGAGACTGCTTTCGCGTCTCGCTTGCGCAATGACGTCCCACAGCCCCACGCGATGATCGAGCAGCGCTTGCAGTCGCGCTTCGTAGCTCATCCCCGGCAGCGCTTCGCCAATGACATCGCCGATCAATTGCCAGAACCTGTTGGTGTTTTGGTCAATTTGGCACCTGCGCGCCACCCTCCGGGGGTGAAGTGCGACGGCCGCCCACTTTCGGAGGTGCCGAACGGCCAACTTGCATTAACACAGTAGTCGGAGGATAATGCATCGCAATTGCGACGCATCGAGGTACATCATGAAATCCGCCACCTTTCCCTCCATCCGGGTCGAGCCGGAACTCCGTGACGCGGCCGAAAATGTCCTGGGCGAGGGAGAAACGCTCTCGGGCTTCGTCGAACAATCGATCCGCGAGGGCATCGAACGTCGTCGCAACCAGAGCGAGTTCATTGCCCGTGGCATCGCATCGCGCGATGCGGCTCGACGCACCGGCGACTACCTGCCCGCTTCTGAAGTGCTGGCAAAACTGGAAAGGCAGCTCGATGCCCTTCGCACGACGCGGGCAAAATCTCGATGACGTATACGGTCCGGTTCACACGGGCGGCTTCCGATGATCTGGATCGCCTTTATGGCTTCATTGTCGAGCGCGACGACGCCGATGTCGACCTCGCTTCCCGCGCACTTGTGGCCATCACTGCCGGTATCGCGACACTGGAATCGTCGCCATTTACTTGCCGCAAAGCGCATTCGTCAATGCCATTTCTGCGGGAACTGATTATTCCGTTCGGCGCATCGGGGTATGTCGCGTTATTCGAAATCGACGACGATCAAACGGTAACGATCCTCGCCGTGCGCCACCAACGCGAAAGCGATTATCACTGAGCCGGAGTTTTCGAGACAAGCGACGTATTCGACACAAACCCGCTCTTTCGTGCTGAGAACGGAAGGCATCCCGGACTGGAACCTACATCTGCAACCACTGACGCAGCGCCGCCCAGGCGCGCCGCTTCACGTCGTAAGGCATCGCCGCGTACGCCGGGCTGCTCGATGGCAACCGGACGAGCCGATATCGACCTGCCGTCTCATCAAGCGAGCGCATCCCGATCTTCTCCGCAGTTCCGCCGTTGAACGCGATGGCGACCAGATTCGGCAGCGTATCGACCAGCGCAACCAGATCGTTATGCGCATGATCGCGAATACTGCTATCAAGGCTCCCGACACGTCGAGCCTCAGCAACAACGTCCCACAAGCCAACGCGATGTTGCAGCAAGTTTTCGAGCCGAGTCGAATAATCCATCGCGACGAGATCCACGCTGATCACATCGCCAACAAGCGCCCAGAACCTGTTCTGCTTGTGCGCGTAGTACTGCTGCTGCGCGAGCGACGCCTCGCCAGGCAGGCTGCCGAGGATGAGCACACGCGTATGTGCATCGACGACGGGATCGAAGCAGCGCTTGACGGTCATGGCTACGGATGCGGCACGTTCAACGCGGCACGTGATGCGCGCGCGAGGCGGTGTGATCGAGCGGGCCGCGTTCGCGTCCGAGATGCACGCCGGTTTCCTGGGTGAGCGGACCGCTCGCAAGACGCGACCACAGCGCGGGCAGCATGCATTCGGTCACGAGCAGCGGCGCGCCTGCGCGCTCGAATACCGAGCGGCGCGCGACGAACGCGTGCGGCGCGCGCTTCGGCTCGACCACGATCTCGCGCGCGGCGAGCGTATAGAGCGCATGCCGCGCGCTCACGCGCCGGCTCACGAGCGCGGAGCGCGCCACACCGCTGTCGCTATAGAGGAGTTCCGCGAGCGGACGCGTGCGCAAGCGGCGCATGGCCTGCCATACGCCCTGACTCGCGGCGAGCGGCGTCACGCTGTGCGCGGTGACGAACGGCACGCCCTCGACTTCGAGCACGATCTCGCGCACCCACGCGCGCTCGCGCGGCGCGAGGCCAAGCGCGGCGCATTCGTCGGACCAGGGCATATCCACGGCTTCGCGCGTGACCCGCACGACGACGCGGCCGAGCGTGCGCAAATGCGCCGTGAGCGAACCGCCGCGCGTGAGCCAGTCCTTCTGGTCGGCGCTCAAGGCGGGCAAGGGCGTGACGCGCCAGTGCGCGTTAGCGGCATCGAATCGAAGAGGCATGGCGCGCATTATAGGCTGCGAGGATTTCAGTTCGCTGCGAGCGCGGCGGACAAAAGAAAAACCCCTTGCAGCGGGCAGCCGCAAGGGGTCTCGGTCATGCAATGCGGCGTGAAGCTTTACCCCGCGCGCGCCATCAGCAGCGCGTTCGTGCGCTTCACAAAGCTCGCCGGATCTTCCAGCGCGCCGCCTTCCGCCAGCAGCGCCTGATCGAACAGCAGATTGCACCAGTCGCCAAAGTCCGCGCTATCGGTGCGCAGCGCCTTCACGAGCGGATGCTCCGGGTTCACTTCGAGGATCGGCTGCATCTGCGGCGCGTGTTGCCCAGCCGCCTTCAGCATGCGCTGCAGATAGCCGCTCATGTCGCCTTCATCCGCCACGAGACACGAGGGCGAATCGGTCAGGCGGAACGTGAGGCGCACGTCCTTGGCCTTGTCCTTGAGCGCTTCCTTCATGTGCTCGACGAGCGGCTTGAGTTCTTCGCTCACCTTTTCCTGCTGCTGCTTTTCCTCGTCGTTGAGCGCGCCGAGATCGAGGTCGCCGCGCGCCACGCTCGCGAGCGGCTTGCCGTCGAACTCGTTCAGGAACGACAGCATCCACTCGTCCACGCGGTCCGTGAGGAGCAGCACTTCCACGCCCTTCTTGCGGAACACTTCGAGATGCGGGCTGTTCTTCGCGGCCTGCCACGTGTCGGCCGTGACGTAGTAGATCTTCGTCTGCTCGGGCTTCATGCGCGCGACGTAGTCGGCGAGCGAGACGGTCTGCTCGTTCGTGTCGTTGTGCGTGGACGCAAAGCGCGCGAGCTTCGCCACGCGCTCCCGGTTGGCGTGATCCTCGCCGATGCCTTCCTTGAGTACCTGGCCGAATTCGGTCCAGAACGTCGCGTACTTCGCCTTGTCCTCTTCGCTTGCTTCGGCATCCGTAACAGCGCCGGCCATCTCTTCGAGCATCGAGAGCACGCGCTTGGTCACGCCGTCGCGAATCGCCTTCACGTCGCGGCTTTCCTGGAGGATTTCGCGCGACACGTTCAGCGGCAGATCGCTCGAATCGACCACGCCCTTCACGAAGCGCAGATAGTTCGGCAGCAGTTGCTCGGCGTCGTCCATGATGAACACGCGCTTCACGTAAAGCTTCAGACCGCTCTTGTGATCGCGGTTCCACAGGTCGAACGGCGCATGCGACGGCACGTAAAGGAGCTGCGTATATTCGCTGCGGCCTTCCACACGGTTATGCGTCCACGCGAGCGGGTTCTGATGGTCGTGCGCGAGGTGCTGATAGAACTGCTGATACTGCTCGTCGGTAATATCGCTCTTCGAGCGCGTCCACAGCGCGCTCGCCTGGTTGATGGTCTCGTACTCGTCCTTCGTGACCATCTCGCTCTTTTCGGCGTCCCATTCTTCCTTCTTCATTTCGATGGGCAGGCCGACGTGATCCGAATACTTCTGGATGATCGACTTGATCTTCCATGCGGAAAGCAGCTCGTCCTCGCCTTCGCGCAGATGCAGCGTGATCGTCGTGCCGCGCTGCGCGCGCTCGATCGTCTCGACGGCGAACTCGCCCTCGCCCGCGCTCGTCCAGCGCACGCCCTCGGCGGCCGTCAGGCCCGCGCGGCGGCTTTCCACGGTGATCTTGTCCGCGACGATGAAGCCCGAATAGAAGCCCACGCCGAACTGGCCGATCAGCGCCGCATCCTTCTGCTGGTCGCCCGAGAGCTTGCCGAAGAATTCCTTCGTGCCCGAACGCGCGATCGTGCCGAGGTTCGACACGGCTTCGTCGTGACTCATGCCGATGCCGTTGTCGTCGATCGTGATGGTGCGCGCTTGCTTGTCGACGCCCACGCGGATGCGCAGGTTCGGATCGTTCTCATAGAGCCCGCTGTTCGCGATCGCCTCGAAGCGCAGCTTGTCCGCCGCGTCCGATGCGTTCGAGATCAGCTCGCGCAGGAAGATTTCCTTGTTGCTGTACAGCGAATGGATCATCAGGTGCAGAAGCTGTTTCACTTCTGCCTGGAAGCTCATGGTTTCTTGTGCCATGGTCGGGAGTCCTCTTTCGTTGCAGTTCTAGTCTGACAAATTTGTGGCCGCGAGTTCGATGGCCTGTTCGCATCGCGGCGCGCCGCCCGCCCACTTGGGGACAGACGGCGCCGTTTTCAAGAGCCGCCACCCGCGAATTCAGGCTGCCGCGCCGCCGCGCCGGGCCACGCGTTCGAGGTAGTCGGCGAGGAACGCGGGTAGCGCGGGATCGCCGCAGTTGGCGATATTGAAGCGCATCCACGTGGTGGGCGACTGGTGCGGCGAAAAAAGGCTCCCGGGTGCGAGCAGGAAGCCCGCTTCGTGGCCCGCCGCGGTGAGCGCGTCCGCATCGACGCCCGTGTCCGCCCACAGGAACATGCCGGCGCCCGGCGCCGCGAACAGGCGCAGGCCGGCGCGCTCCAGCATGCGCGCGGCCTTGTCGCGCACGCCATCGAGCCGCCCGCGCAGGCGCTCCACGTGTCGCCGGTAGTGGCCCTCCGTGAGCACGCGGTAGAGCACGCGCTCGTTGAGTTCGGGACTCGTCATGCCGACGAGCATTTTCTGGTCGGCCACCGCCTGGGTCACGTCGAGCGCGCTCGCGATATAGCCCACGCGCAGGTTCGGCGCGAGCGTCTTCGAAAAGCTGCCGAGGTAGATCACGCGGCGAAGCTGGTCGAGGCTCGCGAGGCGCGTGGCCGGATAGCCGGCCGGGCAGAGGTCGCCGTAGATATCGTCTTCGACGACGATGAAGTCGTACTGTTCGGCAAGCCGCAGAATGCGGAACGCCTGCGCGGCGGTCAACGAGGTGCCCGTGGGGTTTTGCAGCACCGAATTGATGACGAGCATCCGGGGCCGCCACGTCTCGACCAGCGCCTCGAGGGCGTCGAGGTCCGGCCCTTCGGGCGTGTATGGCATGCCGACGAGCCGCGCGCCCTGCGAGGCGAAGCGCCCGAACATCTGGAACCACGCGGGGTCGCCGACGATCACCGTGTCGCCGGGCTGCACGTAGATGCGCGCGAGCAGGTCGATCGCCTGGGTGATGCCCGAAACGAGCACGATCTGCTCGGGCGTCGCGCCGATCTCGAGTTCCGCCATGCGCGTCTGGAGTTGCTGGCGCAGCGGCAGAAAGCCTTGCGGCGAGCCGAAGCCGAGCAGTTGCGTGCCGCTCTGGCGGCCAAGCGAGCGCATCGCGCCGGTCAGCAGCTCGCCGTCCAGCCAGCGTGCGGGCAGATAGCCCAGACCCGGCCCTTTTTCTGGCCGCGTGGACGTGTGAAGCATGTTGCGCAGCAGCCAGACCACGTCGATGGTGGGTGGCGCGGGGGCGGCAACCGCGTCGGCGCGCGCCGGAACGCCCGCGGCCGCCGGCGGGCGTTCGCCGCCCGCCACGAGCGCCAGCCGCTCGCGCACGTAGAAACCGGAACCGCGCCGCGAGTCGAGGTAGCCCTGCGCGACCAGACGCTCGTACGCCTCGACCACGGTGAAGCGCGACACGCCCTTGTCGAGCGCGAGCTTGCGGATGGACGGCATGCGCATGCCGGGGCGGAACACGCGCTCCTCGATGCGGCGGCGGCCCCACTGCACGAGCTGGTCGACGAGCGTGAGGGTGGCCGCGTCATGCGGGGCGGGAATCTGGTCTAGCGGTACGGAGGACATGAGGGCTCCCTGAACTCGAACTGTACAGAGCACTATCGGGCCGATTGTACCGTTACTGTCTGCAGCCATACCGGTACATTTGATCGCATGCGTACCGGTATGGATTCGGTAGCGGCGTCGGCATAGTGTTCAGGCGCGTGCTGCTGCCCGCTTCCTTCCGGCCCCCCTGGAAACTTCTGGCTCCGATTGCCCGCCCATGAACGCGTCTTCGCTTCGCCTCGATCACCTCGTCGTTGCCGCGCGCACGCTGGAAGAAGGCGTGCAGTACGTGAGCGACGCGCTCGGCGTCGCGCCCTCGGGCGGCGGCGCTCATCCGCTCATGCGCACGCACAACCGTCTGCTCGGGCTGTGGGGCGGCGCGTATCTGGAAGTCATCGCCATCGATCCGGCCGCGAACAGCGGAACAGGCAGTGGAGCGAATGTCCGCGCGCGCCTCTTTGCGCTCGACGACCCTGCCGTCCAGGCGCGCCTCGAACAGGGGCCGTACCTGTCGCATTGGGTCGCGCGCGTCGATCCGCCGAAGCGCCTCGCACGCTGGCGCGAGCAGTATCCCCAGCGCATTCCCGCGCCCGTGCCGATGACGCGCGGCGACTTTTGCTGGCAGCTCACGGTGCCGGAAAACGGCGCCTTCCCGTCCTGGCAGGGCGCGGGCGACGGCATCCTGCCCTCGCTGATCCAGTGGGACACGGCGCATCATCCGTCGCAGGTGCTGGCCGATACCGGCATCGCGCTCACGTCGCTCACCGGCTTTCACCGCGAGGCGCAAGCCGCGCGCGAGCAGTTGCAGTGGCTCGGTGCAGCGCACCTGATCGCCGTGGAGGAAGCCCTCTCGCCCGCGCTCGTCGCGCAGTTCGAAACCCCGTCCGGCCCGCGCACGCTCGGCGCGCCGGCACGCTGATCCGTCGAGCGCAAAGTCCCGCATGAAAGCACGCGAAACCCAGGGCATGCTGCTCGGCCTCGTCGGCGTCATGATCTTCAGCCTGACGCTGCCGATGACGCGCATCGTCGTCGCCGAATTCCACCCGCTCCTGAACGGCCTCGGCCGAGCGCTCGCCGCTGCCGTGCCGGCCGCGCTGCTGCTCGCCATCCGCCGCGAGACATGGCCCACGTGGGCGCAGGTCAAGAGCCTCGCGGTGGTGTCGCTGGGCGTGATCGTCGCGTTTCCGGTGTTTTCCGCCTTCGCGATGAAGACCGTGCCGGCTTCGCACGGCGCCATCGTCAACGGACTGCAGCCGCTCGCCGTGGCGATCTACGCCGCGTGGCTCTCGCACGAGCGGCCCTCGAAGGCGTTCTGGGCCAGCGCGCTGGTCGGCAGCGCGCTCGTGGTCGGGTTCGCGCTCCAGGCGGGCGGCGGCTCGCTGCACGCGGGCGACGCGTGGATGCTCATCGCGGTGGGCATCGGCGCGCTCGGCTACGCCGAAGGCGCGCGCCTCGCGCGTCAACTGGGCGGCTGGCAGGTGATCTGCTGGGCGCTCGTGCTCTCGGCGCCGTTCCTCGTGCTGCCGGTAGGCTGGCTCGCGTGGGCGCATCATGTGGCGCATCCGGGGCCCGTCGCGCTCGAGACCTGGCTCGCCTTCGGCTACGTCACGCTGTTTTCGCAGTTCATCGGCTTTTTCGCGTGGTACGCGGGGCTCGCCATGGGCGGCACAGCACGCGTGGGACAGGTGCAGCTGCTGCAGATTTTCTTCACGATGGCGTTCTCGGCGCTCTTTTTCGGCGAACAGGTCGCGCCCCCGGCGTGGCTCTACGCGGCCGCCGTGATCGCCACGGTCGTGCTGGGCCGCCGCTCGGCGATCCGCACGGCCCCCGCGCCGGCGCGCGCATGAGCCGGTTTCGCGTCATAATCGAAGGTTTTCGGCGGCATCCGGCGGCGCGTGATCGCACCCCATGCCGCCACTGAATCAGCCACTCGCCCCACCCCAACAAGGAGACCCCATGGACCAGAGCGATCTCAAGGCCGCGCCCGCGTGGCAACTGTCCGAGCGTGCAATCAAGCTGACCAGCTCGGCGATTCGCGAAATCCTGAAGGTCACCGAGCGCCCCGAAGTCATTTCGTTCGCGGGCGGCCTGCCCGCGCCGGCCAGCTTCCCGGCCGAGGAAATGCGCGCCGCCGCCGACCGCATCCTGCGCGACGATCCCTCGGGCGCGCTCCAGTACAGCGCGACCGAAGGCTATATGCCGCTGCGCGAATGGGTCGCCGCGCGCCACTCGGTGGGCGGCGTGAAAGTGCGTCCCTCGCAGGTGCTCATCACCACGGGTTCGCAGCAGGCGCTCGACCTGATCGGCAAGGTGCTGGTCTCGCCCGCCAGCCCCGTGCTCGTCGAGACGCCCACCTACCTCGGCGCGCTGCAGTCGTTCTCGC
This sequence comes from Paraburkholderia silvatlantica, assembly GCF_003096715.1. Taxonomy (GTDB): domain Bacteria; phylum Pseudomonadota; class Gammaproteobacteria; order Burkholderiales; family Burkholderiaceae; genus Paraburkholderia; species Paraburkholderia silvatlantica. The sequence continues at coordinate 32,330 of NZ_QEOL01000021.1, read as the reverse complement.
TTTACGAACCGAAGTACGTCCAGGTCCCGACCGACGAGAAGGGTCTCGTGCCCGCAGGCCTGACGCCCGAGCTCACAGCCGGCGCGCGCCTGCTCTACGCGATCCCGAACTTCCAGAACCCCACGGGCCGCCGCCTGCCGCTCGAACGCCGCCAGGCGCTCGCGGCGTTCGCGAGGCACTCGCCCTTCCCCGTGATCGAAGACGACCCCTACGGCGCGCTGCTCTACGCGGGCGAGCCGTTGCCGACGGTCCACTCGCTCGCGCCCGAGCATGTCGTGCATCTGGGCTCGTTCTCGAAGATCCTGGCCCCGGGCCTGCGCGTGGGCTACATCATTGCGCCCGAAGACCTGCACTTCAAGCTCGTGCAGGCCAAGCAGGCCACCGATCTGCACACGCCGAGCTTCACGCAGCGCATCGTCTACGAGGTCGTGAAGGACGGCTTCCTCGACACGCACATCCCGAAGGTGCGCGCGCTGTATCGCAACCAGTGCGAGGCGATGCTCGACTCGCTCAAGCGCAACATGCCCGAAGGCGTGAGCTGGAACCGCCCCGAAGGCGGCATGTTCATCTGGGTGACGCTGCCCTCGAACATCGACAGCATGAAGCTGCTGGCCGAAGCCGTCGCGCAGAATGTGGCCTTCGTGCCCGGCGCGCCGTTCTTCGCCGACGCGCCGCAACACAACAAGCTGCGCCTGTCGTTCGTCACGGTACCGCCCGCGAAGATCGAAGAAGGCGTTGCGAAGCTCGCCGCCCTGATCCGCGCGCACGCCTGACGCAAGCCCGGCGAAAGCCCGGCGCAGCGCCAGGCTTTTTCCGACTCAACACCCGAATGAGGAATCCTGACCATGGCTGACATCAACATCTACGACCGTCTCGAGCAGCTCGGCATCACCCTGCCCCAGGCAGGCGCGCCCGCCGCGGCCTACGTGATGAGCGCACAAAGCGGCAACACCGTGTACCTGTCGGGGCACATCGCCAAAAAGGACGGCAAGGTGTGGGCCGGCAAGCTGGGCGAGTCGCTCACGACCGAGGAAGGCCAGGCCGCCGCGCGCGCGATCGCGATCGACCTGCTCGCCACACTGCACGCCCACACGGGCGACCTCAACAAGGTCAAGCGCGTGGTCAAGCTCATGAGCCTCGTGAACTCGACGCTCGCTTTCACCGAGCAGCACATCGTCACGAACGGCGCTTCGGAGCTGATCGCCGACGTGTTCGGCGAGAAGGGCAAGCACGCGCGTTCGGCCTTCGGCGTCGCGCAGATTCCGCTTGGCGCGTGCGTCGAGATCGAGCTGATCGCCGAAGTCGAGTAAGACCGCCCCGCCATGATCCAGTCCAGCGTCCGCTTCAAACAGGTCGACGTCTTCACGTCGATACCCTTCAAGGGCAACCCGCTTGCCGTGGTGTTCGACGCCGAAGGCTTGAGCGGCGACGAGATGCAGGCCATTGCGCGCTGGACCAATCTCTCGGAAACGAGCTTCCTGCTCGCCCCCACCGACGCGCGCGCCGACTACCGCGTGCGCATCTTCACGACCAGGGGCGAGCTGCCCTTCGCGGGCCATCCGACGCTCGGCACGGCGCACGCGTTTCGCGAAAGCGGCCGCACGTCGAAGACGCCCGGCCGCCTCGTGCAGGAGTGCGGCGCCGGCCTCATCGATCTGGCCGCCACGGAAAACGGCGCATGGGCCTTCGCCGCGCCGCCCGCGCGCGTGACGCCGCTCGCCGCGGCGCAGTTCGATGCATTGCGCGCGGCGCTGCGCGCGGACGCCATCGACTTCACGGCCGCGCCGTGCGGCGTCGATAACGGCGCACCCTGGCTCGTCGTGCGCCTCACGTCGGCGCAAGCGGTGCTCGCGCTCGACGTCGACTACGCGGCAATCGAAGCGGTTGCCGCGAGTGTGGGCGCGCACGGCGTGGCCGCCTACGGCCCGCATGAAGCCGACGGTCCCGCGACCTTTGAAGTGCGCTGCCTCATGACCGGGCTCGGCAAGGGCGAAGACCCCGTCACCGGCAGCGCGAACGCCGCCATCGCCATGCTGCTCGAACAGCAGAACCGGCGCCCGGGCGCACGCTATACGGTGCGGCAAGGCACGGCGCTCGGGCGTGACGGGCGCGTGCACGTCGAATACGACGATGCGGCGAAAAAGATCTGGATTGGCGGCCATGCGGTGACGGTCGTCGACGGGACCTGCCGGCTCGGCTGAACGCAGGCAGGCCCCTGCCTCATGCAAGGCGCATCGACCGCGATGCGCCGCCTCGCACCTATGCACCGTACATGGGCAGCGCGCGCGGCTTGAGGCGACCCTCGCGTATACCCGACGGACCACAGCTTCCTTAATCATTCCCCAACCAGTAATATCGAAACATCGGACGCATGACGCGTCCGGCGTGCATTGCGCGCGTCATGCGCGTATTCCCCAGCCATCCGTCATTCATGCCGCCGACTCAACCGAGCGCATCCTTGCCGTACTGGCCGCCGCAGCCGCGGTGTGAGCCCACGCGCCTGCGGCGGCCGCGATGAGCACCACGCGGGGTCCGTTCTCGCGCGATTCGAGCCTGCGCAACGTGCCCGGCCCGGCATACACGCGTCCGCGCGCGCTGCTTGCCATTCCGCTGCTCGGTGTGCTGGTGCTCGTGCTGCTGTGGGCGGTCATCTTCACGCGTCTGTCGGTCGAGAAGGAAGCCACCATGCGCGAGGCCACGGCCTCGGCGGCAATCCTCTCGGCGGCGCTCGAACAGCACACCGTCAAGGCGATCCACCAGGTCGACCAGATCACGCGCTTCGTGAAGTACGAGTTCGAAAAGTCGCCGGGCCACTTCGATCTCGGGAGCACGGTCGAAAAGGGTGTGATGCAGAGCGACTCGCTCGTGCAGGTGTCGATCATCGACGAGCATGGCAGGCTCGTCGCCAATACGGCCGATCCGAATCCCAAGCCCATCGACCTCTCGGACCGCGAGCACTTCAAGGTGCACGAGCACGAGAACGACGATCAGCTCTTTATCAGCAAGCCGGTGCTCGGCCGCGTCTCCGGCCACTGGACCCTGCAGATGACACGCCGCCTCAATCACCCGGACGGCTCGTTCGCGGGCGTGGTGGTCGTCTCGGAAGACCCGAGCTACTTCACGAGCGACTTCTACAACAACGCCGCGATCGGCCGTGACGGGGTGATTGCCGTGATCTCGGACAGCGGCGCCGTGCTCGCGCGCCGCACGGGCAGCGCCGGGCACGCGGACGGCGCGTTCTCCGCGAGCGGCGTGTATCCCATTTCCGAGCATGCGTCGGGCACCTATGTCGACCCGATCGATCACGTCACGCGCATCGTCTCGTACCGCCATATCGATGGCTATCCGCTCGCCGTGCTGGTCGGTCTCTCGCAGGCCGAGGAATTCGCCGACTACAACCACACGCGCGACGTCTACCTGATGATGGCGACGTTCATCTCGCTTGCCATGCTCTCGTTCTTCGCCGTGGCCACGGGACTGATCGGCAAGCTGCTCGGGCGCGAGCGCGAGATGTCGCAGCTCGTGCAGTACGACCTGCTCACGGGCCTGCCCAACCGCTACGCCACGCTGCAGCGTCTGCGTCATGAAGTCTCGCAGCCGGGCAACCTCGGGCGCCTCGCCATCCTCTTCATCGATCTCGACAACTTCAAGACGGTCAACGACACGCTCGGCCACAACGCCGGCGATATCGTGCTGCAGATGAGCGCCGCGCGCCTCGCCGACGCCGTGGGCGGCGCGGGCACGCTCGCGCGCATCGGCGGCGACGAGTTCGTGGTGATCGTGAAGGGCGACGACATCGAAAAGCGCGCCATCGCGCTCGCCGAAGCCACCAACGCCGCGTTCACGCATCCGTTCGACGTGCGCGGCAGCGCCTTCGTGCTGCACGCGAGCACGGGCATCGCGCTCTTCGCGGTCGCGCACGAAAGCGAAATCGATCTGCTCAAGAAGGCCGACCTCGCGATGTACGCCGCGAAGGAGGCCGGACGCAACTGCTTTCGCTTCTACTCGCCGCAGCTCGCCCACCGTGCCGACCACCTGATGAAGTGGGAGCAGCAGTTGCGCGTCGCGCTCGCCGAGGACCAGCTCTTTCTCGCCTACCAGCCGAAGATCGATCTGCGCCGGCGCTGCATCACGGGATTCGAGGCGCTCGTGCGCTGGAACCATCCGCAATACGGGCTCATTCCTGCGGGCGAATTCATTCCCGTGGCCGAATCCACGGGCCTCATCGTGCCCGTAGGCGACTTCGTGATCCGCACCGCGTGCGCGCAGCTCGCGCAGTGGCAGCAGCAGGGCTACGAGTCGCTCACGCTCGCCATCAATATCTCGGCGGTGCAGTTCTGGCGCGGCGACCTTTACGAGACCGTGGCGCGCGCAATCGAAGAAACCGGCATTGCCGCGCACCGGCTCGAACTCGAGATCACCGAAACCGCGATGATGGAGTACCCGGAGCTGGTATCGGAGAAGATCTTCGCGTTGAAGCGCCTTGGCGTGCGCGTCGCGCTCGACGACTTCGGCACCGGGTATTCTTCGCTCTCCTACCTGAACCGCTTCGCCGTCGACACGCTGAAGGTCGACCGCTCGTTCGTGCAGGCCATTCCCGCGGATCGCAGCGTATGCGTGATGGTCTCGGCGATCGTCAATCTCGCGCGCTCGCTCGGACTCACGGTGGTCGTCGAGGGCACCGAAACCGAAGAGCAGATCGCGTGGCTCTCCGCGCTCGGCCCGATCGAGGCGCAGGGCTTCCTGTTCTCGCGCCCCGTGCCCGTGGAAGGCGTGGCCGCGCTGATCGAGCGCTTCGGCGTATGCAGCGCCACGCAGCCGGCGGGCGCGCAAGCCGCCCGCGAAGATCGCCGCAACGAGCGCGTAAGCGACGCACCGCAATCGCGCTGACGCCGGGGCGAGTCCGACGCGCAGACCCACGCGCGGCTCGGCGCGCGCCCATAAAGCCGCCGAAGCGCACGCGCGCCACCGCCGCGAACGTTGCAGGAGAAACGATCAGAACCCGCGCGCGAGCACCGCCACCCCGATCGTCACGATACCCAGCACGAGATTGACGACGACGAGCCGGCGCACGGTGCCCACGGCGCGCGCGCCGTCGGGCCACTTCTGCGCCTGCACGGCGCGGCGAATGCGCGGGAACACGGCGAAGCGGATGTGGCCGAAGATCAGCATCATCAATACGCCCAGGCCCGCCATGGCATGCAGTTGCCAGCTGGCATGCCCGCCGCCGAACTGCATGAGCAGGAAGCCGCCGGTCAGCAGGATCACGATGACCGAGACGCCCACCCAGTTGAAGAAGCGGCCGAACACCGATTCGATCAGCGGCAGGCGCAGCTGCGGCGAGAGGTCTTCGAGCGCCGGGCGCAGACAGAAGTGCGCGAAGATCATGCCGCCCACCCAGACGGCGACGCCCAGCAGATGCAGAAAGAGCGCGACTGCGATCGCGTGGCCCATGCTTGAATTCCCTCGTAACGTGTATTTATCTGGCGCACGCAGACGGGAATGCTCCCGTCTCATGCGTTGTGCGCGGCATTATTCCATGCCGCGCAGCCGTTTGCGCCGGATATGCCGACCGGCGCGAGTGCTTTGGCACCGACGCCGGTCCTACGCGAAGCGCGTTTACTGCGGCAACACCGGACGCATGCCCGTCACGACCTTGAGCTTCGAGTCCGGCACGCGGCCCTTGCGTGCGCGCTTGCCGATCTGCGGGGCCAGCACCGCGCCCGCCATCAGGTCCTCGCCCGCCTTGCCGCCGCGGCCCGTGCCCACGAGCACGACGCCCGCTGCGCCGATCGCGAGCGCCTGCACGAGCTTTTCATTGTCGTCGAGCTGCATGAGCGTGACGCCACGCCCGCCGCCGGAGAGCGTCTTCATCTCGTCGAGGCCGAACACCAGCAAACGGCCGCCCGACGAAAGGCACGCCACCTGCAGCGCGTCGGGCAGCATCGGCATCGGCGCGAGCGGCACACAGCCCTCGTCGATCGTCATGAACGCCTTGCCCGCCTTCACGCGGCTCACCATGTCGCCGATCTTCGCGATGAAGCCGAAGCCGTTGCTCGACGCCAGCAGCAGTGGCTGTTCCGCATTCGCCGCGAAGTAGTGCAGCAGATGCGTGCCCGCTTCGAGTTCGATGAGCGACGTGACCGGCACGCCGTCGCCGCGGCCGCCAGGCAGATTCGCAATCGCCACCGAATAGACGCGGCCATTGCTGCCCCACGCGATGAGCATGTCGGGCGTGCGGCACTGGAACGCCGCATAGAGGCCGTCGCCGGCCTTGAACGTGAAGCCCTGGGTATCGAGCCCGTGGCCCTTGAGCGCCCGCACCCAGCCCTTCTGCGAGACGACGACCGTGACCGGCTCGTCCACCACGCGCGCTTCGAAGCTCGCACGCTTTTCCTGCTGGATGAGCGTGCGGCGATCGTCGCCGTACTGCTTCGCGTCGGCTTCGATCTCCTTCACGATGAGACGCTTCATCGATGCATCGTTCGCGAGCAGCTCTTCGAGCTTCGCCTTCTCTTCGCGCAGCTCCGCGAGTTCCTTCTCGATCTTGATCTTCTCGAGCCGCGCCAACTGACGCAGACGAATTTCGAGAATGTCCTCGGCCTGGCGCCCGGAAAGCCCGAACGCGCTCATCAGCGCGCTCTTGGGCTCGTCCGACTCGCGGATGATGCGGATGACTTCGTCGATATTGAGGAAGACGATCATCCGCCCTTCGAGGATATGAATGCGGTCGTCGACCTTGATCAGGCGATGCCGCGTGCGGCGCGTGACCGTGGCGAAACGGAAGCCGATCCATTCGCCCAGAATCTCGCTGATGCCCTTCTGGCGCGGCCGCCCATCGGCGCCGATCATCACGAGATTGAGCGACGCGTTCGATTCGAGGCTCGTGTTCGCGAGCAGCGAGTTGACGAACTCGCCCTGGTCGATGCGGCTCGTTTTCGGCTCGAACACGAGGCGCACGGGCGCGTCCTTGCCCGACTCGTCGCGCACGGCGTCGAGCAGCGCGAGCATGGTCTGCTTGCTCTGCAACTGCTCGGGCGTGAGCGTCTTCTTGCCGAGCTTGAGCTTCGGGTTCGTGAGTTCTTCGATCTCTTCGAGCACCTTCTGGCCCGAGGTGTTCGGCGGCAGCTCGGTCACCACGAGCTGCCACTGGCCGCGCGCGAGGTCCTCGATCTTCCAGCGCGCACGCACCTTGAGGCTGCCGCGGCCCGACTCGTACGCCGCCGCAATTTCCGCGTCGCTCGAAATGATCTGGCCGCCGCCCGGGAAATCGGGCCCCGGCAGCTTCTCCATGATCTCCGCATGCGAAAGCTTCGGGTTGCGAATCAACGCCACCGCCGCCGCCGCGACTTCGCGCAGGTTATGCGACGGAATTTCGGTGGCGAGACCCACCGCGATACCCGACGCGCCGTTGAGCAGCAGCATGGGCAGGCGCGCGGGCAGCGTCTTCGGCTCCTGGAACGAGCCGTCGTAGTTCGGCATGAAATCGACGGTGCCCATGTCGATTTCGTCGAGCAGCAGCTTCGCGATAGGCGTGAGGCGCGCTTCGGTGTAGCGCATGGCCGCCGCGCCGTCGCCGTCGCGCGAGCCGAAATTGCCCTGCCCGTCGATGAGCGGGTAGCGCATCGAGAAGTCCTGGGCGAGGCGCACGAGCGCGTCGTAGGCCGACTGGTCGCCGTGCGGGTGGTACTTGCCGAGCACGTCGCCCACCACGCGCGCCGACTTCACGGGCTTGGCGTTGTCGCCGAGGCCCATTTCGTTCATCGCGAAGAGAATACGCCGCTGCACCGGCTTCTGGCCGTCGCAGACGTCGGGCAGCGCACGGCCCTTCACCACGCTCACCGCATAGTCGAGGTAGGCGCGTTCCGCGTAGTGGCCGAGCGTGAGCGTGTCGCCGTTCGGGGCGTCCGTCACTTCAGCAAAGAGATCGTCCATGTTTCAATCGTTCCGTAATCTTGTGTGGGCGCGCTCGCCTAGATATCCGCTTCGACTTCGTTGCCCTTCTCTTCGAGCCACGAACGGCGCGATGCCGCTTCGCCCTTGCCCATGAGCATCGTCATGCGCGCGACCGTGGCCTCGTAGTCGAGGTCGCCGAGCGCGATGGGCGAGAGGCGCCGCGTGTCGGGGTTCATCGTCGTGTCCCAGAGCTGCTCGGCGCTCATTTCGCCAAGACCCTTGAAGCGGCTGATGGTCCATTGCGTCTCGCGCACGCCGTCCTTGCGCAGCTTGTCGAGGATCGCTTCGAGTTCGCCTTCGTCGAGCGCATAGAGCTTCTGCGCGGGCTTCTTGCCGCGCGCGGGCGCATCGACGCGGAACAGCGGCGGGCGCGCCACGCATACGTGGCCGCGCTCGATCAGTTGCGGGAAATGCTTGAAGAAGAGCGTGAGCAGCAGCACCTGGATGTGCGAGCCGTCGACGTCCGCGTCCGAGAGAATGCAGATCTTGCCGTAGCGCAGGTTCGAGAGATCGACCGTGTCGTCGGGGCTGTGCGGATCGACGCCGATCGCCACCGAAATGTCGTGCACTTCGTTGTTCGCAAAGAGCCGGTCGCGCTCGGTCTCCCACGTGTTGAGCACCTTGCCGCGCAGCGGCAGGATGGCCTGGTACTCCTTGTCGCGCCCCATCTTCGCGGAGCCGCCGGCCGAGTCGCCCTCCACGAGGAAGAGTTCGTTGCGCGCGATGTCGGTCGATTCGCAGTCGGTGAGCTTGCCGGGCAGCACGGCCACGCCCGAGCTCTTGCGCTTCTCGACCTTCTGGCCCGCGCGCGTGCGCGCCTGCGCCTGCTTGATGACGAGATCGGCGAGCTTCTTGCCATGCTCGACGTGCTGGTTGAGCCACAGCTCCAAAGCCGGACGCGAGAACGACGAAACGAGCTTGACGGCGTCGCGGCTGTTCAGGCGCTCCTTGATCTGGCCCTGGAACTGCGGGTCGAGCACCTTGGCCGAGAGCACGAACGAGACGCGCGCAAAGACGTCTTCGGGCAGCAGCTTCACGCCTTTCGGCTGAAGATTGTGCAATTCGACGAAGCTCTTCACGGCCTGGAACAAACCGTCGCGCAAGCCGCTTTCGTGCGTGCCGCCCGCAGGCGTCGGGATCAGGTTCACGTACGACTCGCGCGTGAGCGAGCCTTCCTCGCTCCACGCCACAACCCACGCAGCGCCCTCGCCTTCGGCGAAGGTGTCGTCGGCGGTGCGTGCGTCGGCGTAGCGCTCGCCTTCGAAGAGGGGGATCAGCAGGTCGGCGCCCCCCATGCCTTCGAGCAGATAGCCGCGCAGGCCGTCTTCGTACTTCCAGCTCTGGCGCTCGCCGGTCTTCTCGACGATCAGTTCGACCTCGACGCCCGGCAGCAGCACGGCCTTCGAGCGCAAGAGACGCTGCAGTTCGCCGAGCGGCAGGTTGGGCGAATCGAAATACCTGGGATCGGCCCAGGCGGTCACGCGCGTGCCGCTCTTCTTCTCGTCGCGCGCGGCGTTGCGCGTGGCGAGCGGCTTCGTGACGTTGCCGTCCGAGAAGCCGATTTCGGCGACCTTGCCGTCGCGCCAGACGGTCACGTCCAGACGCGTGGAAAGCGCGTTCGTGACCGAGACGCCCACGCCGTGCAGGCCGCCCGAGAACGTATAGGCGCCGCCGGCGGCCTTGTCGAACTTGCCGCCCGCGTGCAGGCGCGTGAACACGATTTCGACGACGGGCACCTTCTCTTCGGGGTGCAGGCCGAACGGAATGCCGCGGCCGTCGTCCTCGACGGAGACGGAATGGTCGGCGTGCAGCGTCACGGTGATGCGCTTGCCGTAGCCGCCGAGCGCTTCGTCCGAGGCGTTGTCGATGACTTCCTGGATGATGTGCAGCGGATTCTCGGTGCGCGTATACATGCCCGGCCGCTGCCGGACGGGCTCGAGGCCCTTGAGCACCTTGATCGACGCTTCGCTATAGCCAGTGTTTCCAGCGTTGGACTTCTTCGTTGACATGGTGATCCACAGGGGGTTGTCCGCGCGCTTGTCCACAGGTCCTGTGGACATCTGCGGGGAAAACGCGTTGAGCGTTCAAAAAAACCGATACGAAACAACGGGGTGAACCGGCTGCGCGCCGCGGTGGCAGGTGCGCTCGCGGCGGCGCGGAGGTTCGCGCAGTTGTTCGAATTCGCGAGGTATTGTACTGATTTGGGCTCGCACGGCAATTTGCCTCGCGGTTGGCTGTTCGGCGGAGGGGCGAAGCGTTGGGCGAGTCGCGTAGAATGGGCACGCGTGGAGCGCCGTGCGCTGCCGCAAGTTCACCCGGCCTTGTCGTAGCCGTTTGTTGCACGTTGAGGAGCGTAGAGCCGTCATGAGACCATCCGAAGCCTTACGCGCGCACCGCGCCGAAATTCGCCAGATCGTCGCAAGTCATCACGCAACGAATGCGCGCGTCTTCGGGTCGTCCGCGAGCGCGGAGGACGACGAGGATAGCGACCTCGATCTGCTCGTCGACCCGACGCCGGAAACGACACTCATCGATCTCGCGCAAATCCAGCTACGGCTCGAAGCGCTTCTAGGGGTGCGAGTGGACGTACTCACGCCCAAAGCGCTACCCGAGACCTTTCGCGCTCGCGTAGTCGCCGAATCGGTGCCGGTATGAGAAAGAAAGATCTGCGCACGCCAGATTACCTGCAGCACATTCTTGACGCGATCGAACGGATTCGCACATACACTGCTTCGCTTTCACGCGAAAGCTTCGAGGCAACACCGATGGCTGTCGATGCGGTCGTGCGTAACATCGCGATCATGGGTAAAGCCGCGCGCAATATCACTCGCGACGACCCCGACTTTGCTGCCGCCCATCCCGACATACCGTGGGAAGCCATGTACGGCATGCGCAACCACAGTGACGCACAGGTACTTTGTCGTGGACGTCGACATTGTCTGGAGCACCGTGAAGTCATATTTGCCCGAACTTGAGCTCAAGCTTTCACAGCTGAGACGCTCATAAAAAAGCGGCCTTCATCAGGCCGCTTTCTCTCGCATCACTTGCGCTTGCTCTCCAGCTCCTCCCACCGCTCCAGCGCAACGAGCAATGCCTCGTCGATCGCCGCGTAACGTTCGGTGAGCCGCGCGCCTTCGGCCGCATCCTTCGCGAAGATCGACCCGTCCTCGATCTTCGCGCCGATCGTCTTCTGCTCCGTCTCCAGCGCCTCGATGCGCCCGGGCAGTTCCTCGAGTTCGCGCTGCTCCTTGAACGAAAGCTTCACGGTGCGCTGCGCATTGCGGCCCGCGGCGCTCTCCTTGGGCGCGGCCACCGCAGCCGCCGCTTCCCTCGGCGCGCGTGCTTCGGCGATCTCCTGCGCGCGTGTGCTCTGCGTCTGCCAGTCGGTGAAGCCGCCTACGTATTCGCGCCACCTGCCCTCACCCTCGGACGCGATCACCGACGTCACCACGTTGTCGAGAAACGCGCGGTCGTGGGAGACGAGCAGCACGGTGCCGTCGTAGTCGGTGAGCAACTCTTCAAGCAGTTCGAGCGTCGGGATGTCGAGGTCGTTGGTCGGTTCGTCGAGCACGAGCACGTTCGCGGGACGCGCGAACAAACGCGCGAGCAGCAGGCGATTGCGCTCGCCGCCCGAAAGCGACTTCACGGGCGAGCGCGCACGCTCGGGCGCGAACAGGAAGTCGCCGAGATAGCTCATCACGTGCTTCTTCGCGCCGTTGATCTCGACCCAGTCGCTGCCGGGGCTGATGGTATCGGCGAGGCTCTTTTCCATGTCGAGCTGCGCGCGCATCTGGTCGAAATACGCGACCTGCAGGTTCGTGCCCACGCGCACCGTGCCTTCGTCGGGCTTCAACTCGCCGAGAATCAGCTTCAGCAGCGTGGTCTTGCCTGCGCCGTTCGGACCGACGAAGCCGATCTTGTCGCCGCGCATGACCGTCGACGAAAAGTGATCGACGATCGTGCGGCCGCCATAGCGCTTGGTCACGTCCGTGAGTTCGGCGACGATCTTGCCGGACTTCTCGCCTTGCGCGACGTCGAGCTTCACGTTGCCCTGCACGTTGCGGCGCTCTTCGCGCTCGTGGCGCATCTGCACGAGGCGCGCGATGCGGCCCACGCTGCGCGTGCGGCGCGCCTCCACGCCCTTGCGGATCCACACTTCTTCCTGCGCGAGCAGCTTGTCGAACTTCTCGTTCTCCACGCGCTCGACTTCGAGCTGCTGCGCCTTGCGCTCCTGGTACTGCGAGAAGTTGCCCGGATACGAAAGCAGTTTGCCGCGATCGAGTTCGACGATGCGCGTGGCCACGCGGTCGAGAAACGCGCGGTCGTGGGTGATGAAGAGGAGGCTCGAACGCTGCGCCACGAGCAGTTCCTCGAGCCAGCGGATGCCGTCGAAGTCGAGGTGGTTGGTCGGTTCGTCGAGCAGCAGGACATCGGGCTGCACGACGAGCGCGCGCGCGAGCGCCACGCGCTTTTGCATGCCGCCCGAGAGCGCGCCTACGCGGGCGTCGCCTTCGAGGCCGATCTGCGCGAGCGTCGTGGCAACCCGCGTGCGCCAGTTCCAGGCGTCGGCATGATCGAGCGACGATTGCAGCGTGTTCATGCGCGCGAGCAGCGCATCGTGTTCGGCGCCTTCGGGCGTATCCGCGAGCTGGTGTGCGACCGCGTCGTATTCGTCGAGCAGCGCGCGCATCTCGGCAAGTCCCGAGGCGACGGTGTCGAACACCGTGGCGCCGGCGTCGAAGTCGGGCTCCTGCGGCACATAGACGGTCGACAGATTCTGCTGGCGCGTGACGAGACCGTCGTCGGGCCTGGCGAGATCGGCGACGATCGTGAGCAGCGACGACTTGCCCGCGCCGTTGCGGCCGATCAGCCCGACGCGCTCGCCGGCTTCGAGCGAAAAGTCCGCGTGGTCGAGCAGCGCGACGTGGCCGAACGCCAGTTGCGCGCCTGTGATGGTGTAAAGCGACATGGATGGAAAGCGATGCGTGCGGTGGACCTGAAGAGGGCATTGTACCGGGCCGCGCAGGTCGGGCCGCAGGGTCGCTCCACCCGGGCCGCACTTCCGCGTTTAGCTTCCCTGCAGCACGGCGGCACGCGAACCGTTTTCCGGTAACATCGCGGGTCGCCCGCGCCGCCCTGTCTTGTAGATAAAGGGCCGCATGACGGGCCACGCATCGAATCGACTAACCGAAGGACACGCTGTGAGCGAAGTAATCGAGTACAAGAGCTGGGTCTGCCTGATCTGCGGCTGGATCTACAACGAGGAAGAAGGTCTGCCCGACGAAGGCATCGCGGCCGGCACGCGCTTTGCGGAGATCCCCGTCGACTGGCGCTGTCCGCTGTGCGACGTAGGCAAGGCGGAGTTCGCCGTCGTCGAGTTCTGATTGCGGCGACTCCGCGGAAGCTAAAGGGGCGACATTTTCGCGCCCGAACACGTTTGCTATACTCTTGGCCCTGCGCCGCGATATTGCTCGGACCCGCAAGGCCGAACTGCTTCGCGCGCCGCTCCGCGCCATGACGGGTCACTTGGGAAACATGGCAATCGTGCGGAGCCATGCTCGAGCTCGCGCTCCCTGTAGTTCAATGGATAGAACAAGTGCCTCCTAAGCGCTAGATGCAGGTTCGATTCCTGCCAGGGGGACCAGCGACGGCGGCGAGCGCCGGCCATCACCCAGTGAGAGCTTCCAGCTCTTCTCGCCCAGTTCAAAAGCGATGTACAGCTGGACAACCACCGTCGTATTCTGCCCATGGAGGGCTGTGTCAGACGCGTCCATTTGCCTGCTCCTTTGGAGAAAACGAGTGTGCAAATCCCGTTTTACTCCAGTCGGGCTTACTGCCGCTGCCCTCCCACATAGCATCTAATGGAGCGAATCGACCAGCTCATCAACACAATCGAAAAGCAGCGCTTCAAACCTGAAGAGACTTTGTGGAGCTCCGAGCAGATAGCGTGCTGGCTGGGCCTGTCAAAGAAGACCGTCGAGACACGCGTTATTACACGGCCCGGATTCCCCGCTGCCCTGCGGCCGGTCGAGTCGATGCAGGCGCATCGGCGCTGGTTCGCCGGCGACGTGCTCGATTGGGCACGCAAAAATAAGGGCACGCTCCCCGCCCCGCGATCGGGGCGCCGTCGAAGCACCGACTGAAGGCTCAACTCCCGGCTGCCCGCGATACGGCCCCTGCCGGTATAAAATGCTCCGTCGCGAGCATGAAATCGGTCAACCGTGCCCGCCCACACATTTCCGGTTCAATTGTTCACTTGAGCTGCCGTAAACTGGACTTATATACTGCGTGATATAGTGGCGAGCCTTCAGATGCACCCCCACGCTGAGGAAGATCTGGCACATATTGAGGCCAGATCACCTGACGACGCGGACGATATCTGGGCCTTTCTGGAAATTGTTGACGGCAGTGATGAACTCAAGGATCGCCTTTGCGCCTGGCATTATCGGCAGACGCATGAAGATCCCCAGTTTGACTGCAAAGCGGTGGTAAGCCTTCAAGGCGAAGGTTACAACATATATCGCATGTATTCGTTAGAGATGGAATGGGGGCGAAAGCACTATCGCATTCTGTACGCATACGAAGCAGCTACCGAGCCGGACGAAGATATGTTCCATATTCTTGCGGTGGTGATGAAGCGCATTGACGATACGCCGCAGGAACTTCGAGTCGAAGCTTACGATTATGAACCTGACCATCCTATTACCGACCGAGTCCGCCGTGACTACGAAGCCTTGGGCCTTCCAATACGACACTAACATCGTGGGGGCGGTATCTTCTGCAGAACGCCTCCAGGTAAAGATTACAGGCGGTCCTAGCATCGCAGCACCGGCGCAGCAGGAATCGCCGCGCAGTCCCCGATCTCTGCTCCAGCGGAGAGAGGAACGCGACACTGCGTTTCAGACGCGCATGGCTGCGGCTCGCGCTCGAGCCGCAGCGTCAATGTTTGCCTCCAAACCCGATTCGATTGCTGCCGCGCGGCTCCGTGCGGGCCTCTCGCAGGCCAAGCTTGCGGAGGCCATCGGCACGAGTCAGTCACATATCGCAAAAATCGAGGCCGGCAAGGTTCAAATTCAGTTCGCCACCGCTGCACAACTTGCGGACGCCCTGAAGATCACGCTCGACTCCTTGCGCGGCTTGATCCAGCAACCGTCAGCCAACATTGTGGAAGTTCAATGAATCGAGTTGCATATTGCCACTTCTGCGATGATGTTCGGCTCGAGGTAGGCAACAAATCGTCATTGATGGGTGTCTATGGGGGTGATTTGCAGGTACCTTCGTTCCCGTATGTTCTGCCAAAGTTTGCGGTAGTCACGTTCATCCGCACGCACATCGACAAACCGATTTCAACGTTGGTTTTTGAGGTTCGCGACGGATCCGACGTTTTAGTGCGGCATGAGGTCCCCCCCGAGGAGCTGGCTTCGGCGCAAAGGACCATCTTGGCCCGCGATGACGGCAGCGAACCGGCACAAGCAGTGGCCTTGGGTGCGACCACCTTTCTTAGCCCCCTTTCGCTCAACCAGCCAACGGTAGTCAAAGCCGTGGTCATATGCGACGGCGAGGAAATGATTGCTGGCAAACTTTACGTGCGCCAGATGGACCAAGCTTTGGTCCCTGCCGGCGCTTAACGCAGATTTCAGTCGAGGCGAGCAGCCAATTCGGCAGCCGTCTCGTCGTAATAGATCATCAACGACTGGATATTCCGATGCCCGATCATGCGGGCGAGGGCCAGCACGTTCAACCGGCGCGCCAGCCGCGTCGTTGCCTCATGCCGCGAATCGTGAAAATTCAGGTCCGCGAATTCAGGCCGTTCCTTCACCACCTTCGCGCGCACCTTGCGCCACAACGCATCCACGCTGCCCTGCGATACCGGGAAACACCGCGCTTCTCCCGCCACCTTCGGTAGCCGCTCGAACAGTGCAACCGCCCGCGTCGACAGTGGCACGTCGCGCGCGTCGCCGTTCTTCGTCTTCGGTAGATGCACATACCGGTTCGCCAGATGCACGTTTGACCAGATCAGGCCAACGATTTCGCCCTGACGCATGCCCGTCTCGATCGCGATCAGGAACGCGATCGCCGTGTACTGCTGGATCGTGGCAACGTCGCCTTCATCAGTGAGGCCGAGCGCGCGGGCCATCACCCGCGCCTCCTCGTCGCTCACGCGGCGCCGGCGCGGCGGCGGATCCTCGGGCCGCTTCACCTCGCGCACTGGATTCGCGTGGATCCACTTCCATTCCTCCTGCGCCGACTGAAAGACGGCCGACAGCAGGTTAAGATCGCGGTTCACCGTGGAGGCCTTGACTATCTTCAGGCGCTTGTCGCGCCAAGCAGAGATGTCCTCGGGGCGCACCTTGCGGATGAGCGCACCGACGAACTCGAGCTCCTCACGGAAGAATTCGAGACGCGTCTTGTTCCACTCGTGCTTGCCCTTGCCCGGCGATACCTTTTCGAGGTACTCGTCGAAAGCGTCGGCGAGCGTCTTTTGGACCTTGGAATAAGATCGACGTCGACCGGCATCGATTTCCGCCTCGAGCTGGGTCGCCCAGGTAACAGCCTCGGCCTTCGTGTCGAACGTTTTCGATTCGCGGATACCGCCCTTGGCGACCTCGGCTCGCCACGTGCTGCCCCGCTTTCTGTATGCTGCCATGCTCCCCGCCCTGGCGTAAATTTGGCGTAAAGCATAGCGGAATTCTGGCGAATTTTGGGCTGGGTTGTGACGAGGCACAGTCACACAGATCCAGCCAAAACCCTTGTCTATATTGACTTTATCGGAATTTGAGTTAGTTTGATATCATTCTCAGTTTGGCAGGAAGATTCCTCCCAAGGGGACCAGCCGCCCGACCGTGCAGGCCGGGCCGCGAAGGTCACAACCGGTTCGCAGATCTCCGTCCCGTCTCTTTCGCGCACTCGCGCACTCTCTTTCCCGAGCAGGTTTTCCATGGACATCAACAAGCAAGTCGCCGCCCTCACCGCCTCCGAACTGCAGACGGCGGGAGCCAGTCAGGCCACCGCCATCGCCGTGAGCGTGCTGCTGCGCCACCTCAATTCGCCAGAACTCGCCCGCCAACTGGGCGCGGCGTTCGAGAACCACCAGGCCGTGATGCTGCAAACGCCCTGGCCCGAGCAGATGCTGAACTCGTTCGAAGCGACGCGGCGTTTCTTCGAAAGCGCGGCCCAGGCGCAAGGCGCGACGCCGCCGGCTGCCGAATAAGCGGAATCTGGCCGGCCATATAGGGTAAATACCGGATTAAATATCCCTAAAGAATGGAAAAATAGTGCCGTAAAGGCCTTCATGGACTCCATGCGTCCCCTCCCCGCCGGTCATATGATGTCGACCCTCATCGACCAGGATATCGCGCACATTCGCCGCGTCATGCCGCTGTCGCTCGCCGGCGACTTCGGCGGGCCGATTCTCCCCGCGAACTACTGGCGCCAGCGCCTGCACCGTCTGCTCGACACCGGTCACGTGAACAAGGGCCAGCTGTGTGAAATCGACAGCCTGCTGCTCATCCTCGACCTGCACGAACTGAACGTCGCCTCGGCCTCCGCAGCCCTGGCGAAACAGGCCAACGCCGGTCCGCAACACTCCTGACGTCTTCCAGAATTCAACGCTCGCACGCGCCAGGCATACGCCTGCGCGGCGCACGTCTCGCGCACGCACATCGGGAATTCCTGGTGCCACGGGTCGACCATCGGTCATAATGTCCGCAAAAATACCCTAACGAGGACTCCGTGCACACGGCCGAACCGAGAGACCTGCTCCAGCAGGCACGTAAGCGTTTCACGCAACAGCAGATCGCCACCCACGTCGGCCGCGACGTGAAGACCGTGCGGCGCTGGGAAAAGGGCGAAACGCCCTGCCCCGCCATGCTCGAAGCCGCGCTGCGCGAGCTGCTGCAAGGCGTCGCTCACGCCAATGGCGCACCGGCGCGCTTTCGCTTCGTCGACCTGTTCGCCGGCATTGGCGGCATCCGCAAGGGTTTCGAGGCACACGGCGGCGAGTGCGTCTTCACGAGCGAGTGGAATCCGTTCTCGCGCAAGACCTATCTGGAAAACTACGGCGAGGATCATCCGTTCATCGGCGACATTACGGCCGTGGCGGCCGCCGACGTACCCGATCACGACGTCCTGCTCGCGGGCTTTCCGTGCCAGCCGTTCTCGATCGCCGGCGTGAGCAAGAAGAACGCGCTTGGGCGTCCGCACGGCTTTGCCTGCACCACGCAGGGCACGCTGTTCTTCGATGTCGCGCGCATCATCGCCGAGAAGCGGCCCGCCGCGTTCCTGCTCGAGAACGTGAAGAACCTGGTCTCGCACGACCGCGGCCGCACGTTCGACGTGATCCTCCAGGTGCTGCGCGACGAGCTTGGCTATGACGTCCACTATCGCGTGATCGACGGACGCCATTTCACGCCGCAGCATCGCGAACGCATCATCATCGTCGGTTTTCGCGAGCCGGCGGCGTTCTCATGGGACACGCTCGCACTGCCCGAAGATGGCCCGCGGCTCGCCTCGATCCTGCACCGCACCGACGGCTGCGAGCCGCTGCTGCCCTGGGACGGCGAGCGCTTCTTCGATCACGGCGCGCGCCGCGTGCAGCCGAAGTACACGCTCACGCCGGGGCTCTGGGCCTATCTGCAGCAGTACGCCGAGAAGCACCGCGCGGCCGGCAACGGCTTCGGCTACGGCCTCGCGTTTGCCGACAGCGTCACGCGCACGCTTTCTGCGCGCTATCACAAGGACGGCTCGGAGATCCTCGTCTATCAAGGCGAAGGATTGCGCCCGCGCCGCCTCACGCCGCGCGAGTGCGCGCGGTTGATGGGCCTGCCCGACACCTTCCGCATTCCGGTGAGCGACACCCAGGCGTACCGCCAGTTCGGCAACAGCGTGGTGATGCCGGTGATGCGCGAAGTCGCGCGCACGATGATGCCGCATCTCGATGCGTTGCTGGCCGCACGGCACGCAGCGCCCCGTGCGGACGCGACGACGGTTCCCCCGGTTGCGCACACAACGCACGCAATGCGCCCCACGCGTACGGCACGCACGTCGCGCACCGCGCGCGCCACGGCTGCGGCAACGGCCACGGCGGGAGACCGCTGACCGGCGCGCGCCGCAGCCAACCGAAGCGAGGCGACAGACGATGGTCGACGTCGTCGATACCGCGACCCGCAGCCGGATGATGTCCGGCATACGCGGACGCAACACGAAGCCGGAAAAGCTGATCCGCAGTCTGCTGCACCGGCGCGGCTTCCGCTTTCGGCTGAACGTACGCGAGCTGCCCGGCCGGCCCGACATCGTGCTGCCGCGCCGGCGCGCCGTGGTGTTCGTGCACGGCTGCTTCTGGCACGGCCACAACTGCGCGCTCTTCAAATGGCCGCAAACGCGCGCCGAGTTCTGGCGCGAGAAGATCGCGCGCAACCGTCTGAACGATGCCAGGGCACTCGCCGCGCTCGCAGCCCAGGGCTGGCGCGTGGCGGTGGTCTGGGAATGCGCGCTGCGTGGCCCGCAGCACGATCCGCAGGCGGTCGTCGAGCGGCTTGCCGCGTGGCTCGAAGACGAGCCGTCGGCGTGGTTCGAGGCGCGCTCGTAACGCGCACTCGCGAGGCATCGCACGACGTGCGTCAATCAGCCGATGCGCGGCGCATGTCACGCTGCGAAGCTGGCCCTGCCTGAGCAGCCCGCAGTGATAAACTCGATCGAGCGGCTGCGCACCCATCTTCACGCGTCAATCGTGCTGGCGCAACCATCCAACGACCCCAAGCGAAGGAGACACCCGATGGCTGATTTCCGACTTTGGTCCGATGACTTTCCCAGCAACGGTTTCATGCCGAAGGCGCAGGAGTTCGACGACCGGGCCTTCGGTGTCGACGGCGACAATGTCTCGCCCGCGCTGCAGTGGGACGGGCCGCCCGCCGACACGCAAAGCTTCGCGCTCACCGTCTACGATCCGGACGCGCCCACGGGCAGCGGCTTCTGGCACTGGGTCGTGGTGAACATTCCGCCCGACGTGCGCTCGCTCGCGCGCAACGCCGGCAAGGCCGACGGCAGCCTGCTCCCGCAGGGCGCGGTGCAGGTGCGCAACGACTACGGCACGGTCGGTTTCGGCGGCGCGGCGCCCCCGCGCGGCGACAAACCCCATCGCTACATCTTCCGCGTGCATGCGCTCAAGGCGGCGCAACTGCCCGTCACGCCGGAAACGACGAACGCGGTGGCGCGCTTCATGGCACATCTGAACGAGGTGGATTCGACCACCTACGTCGGGCTTTATGAACTGAAATAAACCACCAGAAAACCCACTCCAGCCGGCGGCGCACGTGCATCGCGCGCCGTCTCTCCCGTCGATGCCCACGCTTTCCGAACTCTCCGCCGCTTCCCCCGCCGACATCGAAACCGGCCTGCCCTTCCCGCAGCGTTACTACGCGATCCTCGTGGTCGCGCTCGGCATCACGCTCGCCGTGCTCGACGGCGCGATCGCCAATGTCGCGTTGCCGACCATCGCGCGGCACCTTCGTGCGAGCGCGGCAAGCTCGATCTGGATCGTCAATGCGTATCAGCTTTCGGTGACCATCTCGCTCCTGCCGCTCGCCTCGCTCGGCGACCGCATCGGCTACAAGCGCGTCTATCTGGCCGGCATGGTGCTGTTCACCGTCGCGTCGCTCGGCTGCGCGCTGGCGAGCACGCTGCCCGAACTCGCGTTCGCACGCATGGTGCAGGGCCTAGGCGGCGCGGGGATCATGAGCGTGAACACCGCGCTCGTGCGCATGATCTATCCGCGCACGCAGCTCGGCCGCGGCGTCGCCATCAACGCGATGGTCGTCGCGATCGCCTCGGCGGTCGGCCCGACGCTCGCCTCGGGCGTGCTCGCCATCGCGACGTGGCCCTGGCTCTTTGCGATCAACGTGCCGATCGGCATCGCCGCGCTGGCGCTGGGTCTGCGCGCGCTGCCCGTGAACGAGCGGCACCCCGCACCCTACGACTATGTGAGCGCCGTGCTCAACGCCATTGTGTTCGGCCTCCTGATCTTTGCCGTCGACGGTCTCGGCCACGGCGAGAGCAATCGCCTCGTCGCGCTCGAATTCGTGCTCGCAATCGTGATCGGCTGGTTCTTCGTGCGCCGCCAGCTCACGCAGGCCGCGCCGCTGCTGCCCGTCGATCTGCTCGCCAACCCCGTGTTCGCGCTGTCGATCAGCACCTCGGTGTGCTCGTTCTGCGCGCAAATGCTCGCGTTCGTCGCGCTGCCCTTCATGCTGCAGGAGACCTTCGGTTTCTCGCAGGTCGACACGGGTCTCCTCATGACGCCCTGGCCTCTCGTCATCGTCGGCGCCGCGCCGCTCTCGGGCGCGCTCTCCGACCGCTATCCGGCGGGTATGCTCGGCGGCATCGGACTCGCGCTTTTCGCACTCGGCCTGCTCTCGCTCGCCACGCTCGGCGCACATCCCGCGGCGTTCGATATCGGCTGGCGCATGGCCTTGTGCGGCATGGGCTTCGGCGTGTTCCAGTCGCCCAACAACCGGCAGATCCTCTCCTCCGCGCCGCGCGAGCGCAGCGGCGGCGCAAGCGGCATGCTCGGCACCGCGCGCCTCACCGGGCAAACGCTCGGCGCTGCGCTCGTGGCGCTCATCTTCGGCATTGCACCGCAACACGGGCCGACCGCGGCCCTCTACGTGGCGACGGCCTTCGCCGCCGCCGCGGCTGTGGTGAGCCTGCTGCGCCTGATGCCGGGTCCCGCGGCGCGCACGCCGGGCTAAGCGCGGCCTAACCCTGCACGCGCGCAGGCACTAACATGGATTCAGGGCGAGCCGCATTCGCGGCGGCGCCCGGCGAGTCAACCTGCCGAATCCGGCAAAGGGGGCTTCCCATGTCACTGATCGTCGCTGGTCGGTTCACGACCTTTCCCGCCGCCGAAGCCGCCGCCGAAAAGCTGTACGCGGGCGGCTTCCTCGAAGAAGACGTCAACCTGTTCTTTGTCAATCCGCGCGGCCAGCATGCGCGCCACAACGTTCAGGGGACGGCCATGGGCGCACCGCCCACGGCCGCCGCGGCGCACCCGCATCACACCCGCAACGTCACCGCAGGAGCCGTGGCGGGCGCCGTAGTGGGCGTGGTGATTTTCAGCGCGTTCTCGGCTGCACTGCCGTCCGTCGTGATCGCAGCCGGCGTGGGCGCCTGGATCGGGGCGCGCATCGGCGCGAGCGTGGGGGCGAAAGCCGCTGCGCAGCCAATGTCGGCGCACCACGAGAGGGTGCATCGCGAGACGCGCAGCGACGGCGTGCTGCTCTCGGTGCACGTCTGCTACGAGAATCAGGACCTCGCCGCGCAGTTGCTGCGCGACGGCGGCGCCGCCGATATCGAGTGCGCCTCAGGCCAATGGCACGACGGACACTGGGCCGACTTCGATCCGACCCGAGCGCCGATGCCGTTCGCCGCGCCGAGCGGCCAGCGGGTCTGAGCGCACGCCGCGCCGCTTATCGCCGCTTATCGCCGCTTATCTCAACGTGTCGATAGCGCGGACGCAAGAAAACGCGGCGGCCCGAAAGGCCGCCGCGCGGATCCATTTGCGTCGAGACTGCGCTAGACAGTCAGGGCGGCACGCACGCCGCCCCTCACTGATGCCTCGCTAGGCGCGTGCTGCGCGCGGTGCCTGTTCCGGCGCGCTCGCTTGCACGGAGGCTTTCGCCGCCGGCGCCGCGTTGCGCGCCCTGGCCGTGACCGAAGCGGCCGTCGCGACGCTGCGCAGATCGGCGAGGAACGTATCGCGCCACACCGAAAGATTGTTCTCGCGCAGCGACGCCATCATGTCGTTGTAGCGTGAGACGCGCTCGGCGTGCGGCATCGAGAGCGCGCGCTCCAGCGCCTCGGCCGTCTGGTTCAGGTCGTACGGATTCACGACCAGCGCGCCCGGCATCTGTTCGGCCGCGCCCGCGAACTGCGAAAGCACCAGCACGCCGGGATCGTCGGGATTCTGCGAGGCCACGTATTCCTTCGCCACGAGGTTCATGCCGTCGCGCAGCGGCGCAACGTAGCCCACCTGCGCCTCGCGGAACAGCGCCATCAGCAGGTTGCGCTCGTACTTGCGGTTCAGGTACTGGATCGGCGTCCAGTCGAGTTGTGCGAAACGGCCGTTGATCCGGCCCGCCTCGCCTTCGAGATTGCGGCGGATCGTCTGGTAGGTCTGCACGTCGGAGCGCGTTGGCGGCGCGATCTGCAGGAGCGAGACGCGGCCGTGCCAGCCCGGCCCGTTCTGCAACAGGCGCTCGAACGCCTGGAAGCGCTCGGCGAGCCCCTTCGAATAATCGAGCCGATCCACGCTCATGATCAGCTTGCGTCCGCGCATGGCTTCGCGCAGGCTGCGCACGGCCTTGCGGTCGGAGAACTGCGACGAGGCTTTGGCAATGGCGTCCGGATAGATGCCGATCGGGTACGCGCCGACCTTCAGGAAGCGGTCCCATGCGTGAACCATGCCGTCATCGCTTGCGGTGCCATGGCCGCCGCGCTCGACGTAGTCGAGAAAGGCCTGGCGGTCCGCGCCGGTCTGGAAGCCGACCACGTCGTAGTGGCACAGGAACTTCATGAGTTCTTCGTGGGGCGGCACCGAGCGCAGGACTTCGGGCACCGGCAGCGGAATGTGCAGGAAGAAGCCGATCGGGTTCTTCACCCCGAGATCGCGCAGGCACCGCGCGAACGGAATCAGGTGATAGTCGTGCACCCAGATGATGTCGTCGGGCTCGATGAGCGGCTGCAACTGGCGCGCGAGCGACACGTTCACGCGCAGGTAGCCGCCGTACTCCTGGCGCTCGTAGCGCGCGAGGTCGTTGCGGTAGTGGAACGTCGGCCAGAGCGTCGTATTCGAGAAGCCCTTGTAGTACTGGTCATAGTCACGCCGGGTGAGACCCACCGTCGCGTAGGTGACGCTGCCCTGCTGCTCGATGACCGGTGCGCACGGCTGCGCGACGGTCTCGCCGCTCCACCCGAACCACACACCGCCGGTTTCCTTGAGCGCGTCCAGTACGCCGACTGCGAGCCCGCCCGCAGCGGGCCGGCCCTCCTGGGTCGGCGCAACGCGATTCGATACCACGATCAGTCTGCCCATTGCGGCTCTACCTCCTGTTTCGTTGGGTCCGAAGATGATGCTTCAGGTATGCACGCAAGACGCGTGCCGACTCGGCAGGGTCTGGAGAAAATATCTTTTCGCACAAACGACAGCGCGAGCAAATTCCGCGCGGCAAGCACGCAAATGCGGAATACCCCGGTGTTCTGTCAGGCCAGGAAACCGGCCTGCACACAGCGCGCGGCGAGCTGCGGTTCGCAGCGGATCAGGCGTCCTGTTCCGAGCCGAGATCGCGCTGGTACTCGATGCCCTCAGCCCGCGCCCCGCCTTGGTTGTGCTCGCCGTCGGGCGGCACGCCAGGCGCTGCGCGATTCTGGCCTGCGGGGTCCGGCGCGACCGACTGCTGCGGACTGCTTTTCTCTTGCGAATCGCGCGGGCCACGCTTGCCCGTGTAGCGTGCAGAGCGGCGCAAGGCAGGATGTCTCATGTCGATGCCTCCAGCGGGAAGGCGGCCACGCGGCCGTGGCGCTTTTTATAGTCTAGGGTTCGCCGCGTGAATTCGCCGGTAAAAATGGTAGAGCCTTTGTAACTCGTACATAAAAGCCGTCAGGATCAGCCAATGGCTTCGCGAGGCTGTGCGAGCAAACGCTCACGTCGCGGGCAATGCGTCACGCGAACGGCGAAATCCAGAGGAGACCGAGGGGTCGAATGGATACACCGTGTGCGGCACTTCACCCGGTTGCGCCGGCGGATCGCCGATGGGCGGGACGTCGGGCTCGCCGGGCTGGTCCGGCGGCGGTTCGTCTGGCTGCGGGGTATGCGCGAGCCAGGGCTTCACGCGGACGGCATCACTGGTTTTGCAGCTCGGCATCTTTCGCTCCTCATCATGGACGCGAAACTCACACTGCAAGCGTCGTACCGCCCGTGCGAGCGCGCGAAGCGTCGTGCTCGCGCAGGCTGCTCAGGCGCCGGCTGCGCGCGCGGGCGCATCGCCCTTGCCGGCGCTTTCGTTGCCGTACTCCACAAGACGGTTATAGAGCGTCTTCAGGCTGATGCCGAGGATTTCCGCCGCGCGCGTCTTCACGCCGCCGCATTGCTCGAGCGTCGCGAGAATGAGCTGGCGATCGGCGTCGGCGAGCGAAGTGCCGAACGGGATCGTCACCGCCGTGCCCGCAATCGGCTTCGAAAGCGAAATCTGCAGCGGCACCGTCGCCGTGAAATCGCCGTCGTTGCCCGACATGATGTGCGCACGCTGCACGTAGTTCTTCAGCTCGCGCACGTTGCCGGGCCACGGGTAGGCCGCCAGCATGTCGCGCACTGCTGCGGGAAACTGCTTTTTCGTGCCGTGACGCTCGTTCAGCTCGTCGAGGAACGACTGGGCGAGCAGCTCGACATCCTTGCCGCGCTCGCGCAGCGGCGGCAGGCTGATCGGAAACACGTTCAGGCGGTGATAAAGGTCCAGACGCAGCTTGCCTTCGGCAACGGCCTGCTCCGGGTCGCGGTTGGTCGCCGCGATCAGGCGCACGTCGGTCTCGATCTCCTTGGTCGTGCCCACGCGCATGAACATGCCGGTCTCGAGCACGCGCAGCAGCTTCACCTGCAGCTCGATCGGCATTTCGGTGATTTCGTCGAGGAACAGCGTGCCGCCGTTGGCGCGTTCGAAATAGCCCTTATGCTGCCGGTCCGCGCCCGTGAACGAGCCGCGCTCGTGACCGAACATCTCGGACTCGATCAGGTTCGGCGAGATCGCGCCGCAGTTCACAGCGAGGAATTCGTGCTTGCGGCGCAGGCTCAACTGGTGGATGGTCTGCGCGGCCACTTCCTTGCCGGTGCCCGATTCGCCCACCAGCATGACCGAGGCAGGCGTAGGCGCGACGCGGCTGATCTGGTCGTAGACCTCCTGCATGGTCGGCGAATTGCCGAGCATCAGACCGAAGCGCCCCATGCGGCGCAACTCGCCGCGCAGCGTGCCGATTTCGGCCTTGAGGTCGCCGGCGCGCGGCAGGCGGTTCAGGATCGCCTTCACGCGCTGGAGATTGATCGGCTTGACCAGGTAATCGATCGCCCCGGACTTGAGCGCATCGACGGCCGTCTCGACCGTCGCGTGTCCGGTGATGACCACGAGTTCCACGCCCGAGCGCGGGTCGAGATCCTCGAAAAGGTCGGTGCCACTGCCGTCGGGCAGCTTCAGGTCGGTGAAGACCACGTCCGGCGTCTGCCGCACGAGCTGAATGCGCGCCTCGCGCAGGTCGCCTGCCTGCGCGGTGGTGAGCCCGTCTTCGCTCACCACGGCCGCCAGCGCCTCGCGGGTTTGCTCATCGTCATCGACAATCAATACATGTGGCATCGCGTCTCGTCAGCCTTGATAGGTGAATGGCTCCAAAGCGCGAGCGCCGCGCCCTTCGCGAGCGCGCCGGACGACGTTGCCCGGCGCCGCGGAGGTCGCGACGCACGTGATTGCGCTGCAGTGGAGTACGAAACGTCGGGACGCACACCCAAGCGGCAAAAGCCTGAATTTGCGCGGTTTGGCTACAACTGAGCAACAATACCGTCAGCCGCGGGCCGCCCGAACCTCGATTGTTGTTGATATCACTATTATAGACGTATTCGAGATAAGCGGGCACGGCTCTCGCGTGGCCCCGCCACCCCCGCCTAGCTGTGCGGAAACGGCCACGGCATGCCAGCCGAGCCATTCGCGCCGTTCGCACCATTCGTCATCCGGCTCTTCGCGCCCTGTGCGGGCGAGTCCGGCGCGCCCCCGGCCATGGCCATTTCCGGGCCCAGTCCGTTGTTGCCGGTGGCATCGGCAAGCGAGCCGCCTTCGCCTTCCCAGCGGCTCAGATCGCGATAAAAGGTCTGCCGTTGCGCGCGGTGGCGCTGCGAGAATCGCCACGCCAGCATGCCCGCCATGGCGCCAAGCGCGCCGACGGTCACCAGGGTTCCTACCAAGCCGTTGCGGTTCTTCGACATGTCGCTCTCTCCCAGATACGCCTCGTCAAAGACGGAAGACGCGAGTTGACTCGAATGACATCGCCCGGGGCGTGGCCGACGCGCCGCCCCTATCAACGCAGACGGCGCCGGGCTCTGCAAGTTCCGCAGCAGGATGCATGCCACGCCCGCTCGCGCTTGCCTCTACAGGTCCATTGCCCTGTCAGGCGCGGCAGTGGTTAAATGTTTACGCGTCGACGAGATGCCAATCCCGTCGACGCCAACCTTCGCGGCCGTCGGAGCGGCAAGTTCCGCACCTGTCCTGGACGGCCAGCCCCGGATCGCAGGGCCTGTTCGCCGATACGCGCAGCAGCATGCCGACGCGCGCAGCAACGAACGCCCCGCACTACCTTTGCAGGACGAAACCCCCTATGGCGTCAATCGAGCCGGGCTCGCCCGCCGCCACAAAGCGTAACAGCGCAAACAACGGCAATGCCGCAGCGGACGCGGACCCGCGCATCGCGGGATTGCAGTCGTACGGTTTGCTGTACGGCTCGTCGGCGGTCATGCTGGATCTCTATGCGCAGATCGAGCGCGTGGCCGTAACCGAAGCGACGGCCCTCATCGTCGGCGAATCGGGCACGGGCAAGGAGCTGATCGCCCGCACGATCCACGCGCACAGCGAACGCCGCGATGGCCCGTTCATCCCGGTCAACTGCGGCGCGATCCCCGACGAGCTGATCGAGGCCGAGCTGTTCGGCCACGAAAAAGGCAGCTTCACGGGCGCCGTGCAGGCGCGCGACGGCCACTTCGAGCACGCGCGCGGCGGCACGCTGTTCCTCGACGAAATCACCGAAATGTCGCTGCTGCATCAGGTCAAGCTGCTGCGCGCGCTCGAAACCGGCGAGTACTTTCCGGTGGGCGGCAACGAGGCGATTCGCGGCGACGTGCGCATCATCGCCGCGACCAACCGCGACCCCATGACGGCCGTTAAGGAAAACTGCCTGCGCGAGGACCTGATGTACCGGCTCGCGGTGTTTCCGCTGCGCGCCCCGCCGCTGCGAGAACGCGAGCGCGACCGCGAACTGCTCGCGCAGCATTTCCTCACCGAACTGAACGACCAGGAAGGCACGCAAAAGGCGTTCAGCAAGCGCGCGCTCGAAACCGTACGCAACTGGTCGTGGCCGGGCAACGTGCGCGAGCTGAAAAACGCCGTGTACCGCGCGTTCATCCTCGCGGAAAAGGTCGTGGAGATCGCGCATCCGCAACTGGTGCCGCGCGTGAAGAAGCCCGTCACCCAGGGCGACGCGATGAGCGTCTGGATCGGCACACCGCTCGCCGATGCGCAAAAGCAGATCATTCTCGGCACGCTCAAATACTGCGGCGGCGACAAGCGTCTCGCGGCGCGCACGCTCGGCGTGAGCCTCAAGACGCTCTACAACCGGCTCGGCAGCTACGGCGACGACAACGACGAAACCGAAGCGCCCACCGACCCGGACACCAACGAAGCCTGAGCCCCCTCCGCCACGCCACAGCGCGCTCGTTGCGCGGCGAGGCGGGAGCGGCACGGCCAGGCCAATCAAAGATCGGCCTGCCGCGCACGCCCTTTTGCAATTTCTTGCACTTTCCCTATCCCCGTGAGCAATCCCGTGCTGCACAATCCGCAGCACGTTAAGTAAGCAAAACATGCTGGATATCCGCGCAATGCGGCGCTATCCGGACAGGGGCAGGGAATCCTCATGCAAGAACGAAGTGCTCGGGCGCGCATTGCGCCATCGGTGTCGGCGGCGGTCGCGGAAACGATTGCCGGCGTGCCCCCGCTCCCTTGCGCTCATCCTCGTCGGCGACGTGTCATGTCGCTCGCGCTGCTCGCTGCGGTGGCGAGCCTCGCGTGCTCGGCCTGCAGCTCGCTCTACTCGGAAGGCGCGCAAACGGGCGCCGGTATCGCCGGCGCGGCGGTCGCCTCGAAGGTGACGAGCAACGCCGCCGTGGCGACCGGCATCGGCCTCGGCGCCGTGGCCGCGGCGAAGGCCGGCGTGCAGTACTCCGAGCGCGTCGTCCACACCCATACCCAGGACAGCATCGCCCGCGCGGCGGGCCCGCTCGCAGTCGGCGCGGTCGCGCCGTGGTCGATCACGCACTCGTTCCCGATCGAAGACGACGAGCACGGCCGCGTCACGGTAAGCCGCACGATCAGCAGCGGTGCGCTCGACTGCAAGGAGATCGTGTTCTCCGTCGATCACGAGGCCACCCAGGACAAGCCCGCCTCGAGCGCCTTCTTCGTCGCTTCGGTGTGCCGCGACGGCGACGACTGGAAGTGGGCCTCGGCCGAGCCCGCCACCGCCCGCTGGGGTGCGCTGCAATGAACGGCATGAACGCGCGCGCGAAGCGCGCACGGCACGCCGGAACGGATTCGCCGGCGTCGCGCCCCGCGAGGCTCATCGCACTGGCCGCGCTCTGTGCGGGCATCGCGCTCGCGGCGAGCGGCTGCTCGTCGATCGGCGCGGCGAGCGGCGCCGCCGCCGCTGCGGCGACGGGCATCGTCACGGCGAATCCTGCCGTCGGTATCGGCGTGGGCATTGCCGTGCAGGCCGCCACCGACGAAGCCGTCGGCCGCTTCATGAAGAGCATGCACGCGGACCAGCAGGCAATGATCGCCAGGACGGCCGGCCGGCTGCCCGTGGGCGGCATGGACATCTGGCGCATCAAGCACGATTTGCCCGTGGAGAACGGCCACGGCCAGGTGCGCGTGACGCGCGCGTTCGCCAACGCCCTCACACTCTGCAAGGACTTCGTGTTCTCGGTGCAGGACGGCGAGAAAGCCGACGCGCCCGAGCAGTGGTTTGCCGCGAGCGCCTGTCAGGACCAGTCGGGCTGGAAATGGGCCACGGCCGAGCCCGCGGTGGAGCGCTGGGGCACGCTGCAATAGCGCGCCTTATCCGCAAACGAAAAAAGGTCGCCGGGCGAACGCCCCCGCGACCTTTTTTATGCACGGGCGAAAAGCGCGCCGCTCAGGACTCCACGTCTTCGAGACTGAAGATTTCCGACTGGTCGTTATACGAGAAGATCTCGCCATAGCGGCCCCAGTCGATCACCGTGTCGAGCGTTTCTTCGGCGGCGCCGTCGGAGAGAAAGTCCTCCAGTTCCTGCTCGAATCGCACGCGCGGCGCGCGATGGCCGGGCCGCTCGTTGAGCACCTTCTTGATGCGCGCCGCGAGCGGCACATGGCGCAGCAGATGCTCGGCGAACATCATCTTGCGCTCCTGCGTGCCGAACTCCGCGAACACGCGCGCGGGCGGCGTGAGGAGCACGTCGCCTTCGCGCACGTCGGCAAAACCGAGGTTTTGCAGCACTTCGGCGATCGGGAACAGGTCGTCCACTTCCAGATGCAGCGAGCGCGCGATCTCCGGCATGTCGGCACGGCCGTGATACGGCGCCATCGCGAGCGTTTCGATCAGACCCGCCATCAGGTTGGTCGACACGCGCGGCAGCCAGCTGCCGAGTTCGAGGCCCTTCCTGGTCGTTTCGCCGGTCTGGCGCGCGGTCATCTTCGCGTAGATGTCGTCCACGAGCTTGCGGAACGCCGGGTCGAGCCGGTTGCGCGGATGCTTGAACGGCACCTTGATCTCGGCCACCACGCGGCCCGGATTCGACGACAGCACGAGAATGCGGTCGCACATGAACACCGCTTCCTCGATGTTGTGCGTGACGATCAGCACCGACTTGATCGGCAGACGCCCTTGCGTCCACAGGTCGAGCAGGTCGGTACGCAGCGTTTCGGCGGTCAGCACGTCGAGCGCGGAGAACGGCTCGTCCATGAGCATGAGCATCGGGTCGACCACGAGCGCGCGCGCAAAACCCACGCGCTGGCGCATGCCGCCCGAAAGCTCGCGCGGATAGGCATTTTCGAAGCCGTCCAGACCGATCAGGTCGATGGCCGCGAGCGCCCGCTCGCGGCGCTCGCGCGCGCCCACGCCCTGCGCCTCGAGGCCCGCTTCCACGTTCTGCAGCACGGTGAGCCACGGGAACAGCGCGAAGGTCTGGAACACCATCGCCACGCCTTCGGCAGGCCCTTCGAGCGGCTTGCCGCGCCAGGTGACCTCGCCGGAGGTCGGCGAGATCAGGCCCGCGATGATCCGCAGCAGCGTGGACTTGCCCGAGCCCGAGCGGCCCAGCAGCCCGACGATCTCGCCCTCGCGCAGCTGGAGGTTGGCGTCGTCGAGCACGAGCAGCTCGCCCTGGGACTTGTTGAAGCCCCGGCACACGTCCTTCACGTTCAGGATTTCTTCGCCGAGGCGCGGCGGGTTCGGAGCCGTCTGCACATCGCCGTGCGCGGCGCTCAGCGTCTTGGGGTTTTGCATCGCGTTACCTTCGATCATTCGTTGTTCGATCAGTCGAGCCGCAGACGAGACTCGGCATACGTGTACAGCGGGCGCCACAGGAGGCGGTTGAACAGCGTGACGAAGAGCGACATCACGGCAATGCCGAGAATGATCTTCGGGTAATCGCCGGCCGCCGTCATCTGTGCGATGTACGCACCCAGGCCGTGCGCGGCGAGCTTCGTGTCGCCCCACTGCACGAACTCCGCGACGATACTCGCATTCCATGCACCGCCCGAAGCCGTGATGGCGCCCGTGATGTAGTACGGGAAAATGCCCGGCAGCATGGCCTGACGCCACCACTGCCAGCCACGAATATGGAAGTTCTTCGCCGCTTCCTTGTAGTCGTTCGGATAGGCGCTGGCCCCCGCAACCACGTTGAACAGGATATACCACTGGGTGCCGAGCACGATCAGCGGCGACAGCCAGATGTCAGGATTGAGGTGAAAGCGCACGATCACGATCACGAACACCGGGAACAGCAGGTTCGCCGGGAACGCCGCGAGGAACTGCGCAAGCGGCTGCACCTTCTCGGCGAGCGCCGGGCGCAGGCCGATCAGCACGCCGAGCGGCACCCATATCACCGAAGCGATGGCGATCAGCAGGATCACGCGAAAGAGCGTGATAAAGCCGAGACCGAGCACGTGCCACACTTCGTCGAGCGCCACGCCCGTGCGTACGAAGGCCACCACGCGCCACACCACGAACACGGTCAACGCGATCACGAGCACGGCCCAAACCGCGTCGCCGATGCGTGCGCGCAAGCCGGCGCGGCCGCGCGCCACGGGC
Organism: Paraburkholderia silvatlantica; assembly: GCF_003096715.1. GTDB lineage: Bacteria > Pseudomonadota > Gammaproteobacteria > Burkholderiales > Burkholderiaceae > Paraburkholderia > Paraburkholderia silvatlantica. The sequence continues at coordinate 233 of NZ_QEOL01000021.1, read as the reverse complement.
GCGGCGCGCGACACGTTCGGAAACGACGGCAGCTGGATCGGCATGCGCGCCGCCTTGGCGAAGAGCCAGCCGAGCGGCACAAGCAGTTGATGAATGAGATGGGTGCGGCGAATCAGGTCGAGCAGCCACGATTCCGGGGCGTCGCCCGAGCTCGTGTTCTCCATGCGGAACTTGTCGGCCCACGCGACGAGCGGGCGGAACAGGAACTGGTCGTAGGCGAGAATCACCACGAT
>NZ_QEOL01000020.1 GCF_003096715.1 Paraburkholderia silvatlantica | reverse complement strand
GGTAGACGTCGAAGCGTTCTGCTCGTGGTCGGCGTGCAGGATGAGGATACGGTCGAGCGCGCGCACGAGCACGTCGTTGACCTTGTACTCTTCGCTCGGCGCGGAGAACATCATGCGCATGAAGTTCGCGCTGTACGACAGATCGTTCTGCGGATACACGAACGGCTGGCCGATCGTGTACTTGTACGCCATGGCGACGAGCGTCGGCAGCTTCGCGATCATGCGGATCGCCGACACCTCGCGATGCTTCGCGTCGTTGATGTCGAGCGAGTCGTGATAGAACGCGGACAGCGCCCCGACCGCCGCCACCAGAATCGCCATCGGATGTGCGTCACGGCGGAACCCCCGGAAAAAGAAGTGCATCTGTTCGTGAACCATCGTGTGGTTCTTCACCGAGGCCACGAATTCATCCTTCTGCTGCTGGGTGGGCAGCTCGCCCTTGAGCAGCAGGTAGCAGCTTTCGAGGAAGTCGGCGTTTTGCGCAAGGTTGTCGATCGGGTAGCCGCGATAGAGCAGCTCGCCCTTGTCGCCGTCGATGTACGTGATCGCCGAGTTGCACGACGCCGTCGACATGAAACCCGGGTCATACGTGAACATGCCGGTCTGGCCGTACAGCTTGCGGATGTCGATCACATCCGGGCCCATCGTGCCCTTGTAGACCGGCAACTGCACGCCTTCAGCGTGGCCGGGGATCGTGAGCGTGGCGTGTGTCTTCGAGTCGATCATTTTCTGTCCTTGAATTGCTGTTACTTCGCAATACTTCGCGCAAACCTCGCGCAACAGGACGCAGCCGCCGGAAAGGCCGGCATTGCTGCGACCGCCTGCCGCATTCTACGGCGCGCTGCAGCAACGATTGATAGCGCAGCCAGCAACAATCCCTCTTCAGGCCCGCAACACTGTAAAGCTTGCGGCTTCCTTAACATCGATTCCTGCAACAATATTTTTCTCTTGCGGCGCAACATGCCGCACCCTATCTTTGCGATACTGCTTGACATGCAAGGGTTTTCCATTACTTGCAATCTTGTAATCCGGCCCGCTTTCGGTAGCGGGCTTTTTTCACCGCCACGCGCGCTTAAAGCAAAACGTAAGGAAGCAAACAGATGAACATCTCGGTCGACACCCTGTTCGCAGAAGACGAACAAGCAGAGGGCGCCGTCGTCACGGCACTCAATCACCAGGACATCGTGGTCGCGCTGTCGGCCGCACTCGCCAGCGAGCGCGTGGCCGTGCTGCACATGCTGTACCCGCGCACCGACGCGCGCACGCACCGCAGCCTCGATCACCTCGTGGACGCGCTCAACGGCCACGGCCTGCACCGGGTCGCCCGCCTCGTTGCGCAGGAAGCGCACTATCTCGTGTTCAAGGATCCGGCGAAGGCATGGAAGGCCTTCCACGAAATCCGCAACGATTCGCTTGCGATCGGCGTGCACCTCTTCTACGCGGGCCTCGTCGGCGAGGCTGCCGAGCGCAAGCTCGACGCCCACGCGCACGGCCGCGACTAAGCGAAAATCGTTCGGACAGCGATATTTATCGCAGCAATAAACAGGGCGGCCGCGGGTTCAGTTCCGCATGGCCGCCCTTATTGCATCGGCGTGCGTCAGCGCCCGTGGCCGCTCACGAAGCGATCGATCAATTCGTTGAACGCCGCGGGCCGCGCCAGATTCATCCCATGCGATGCGCCCGCCACACTCGCGCGGCGCGCATCGGGCAGCCATGCGTCGAGCGCGGCCACGGCCCGGTGAAACACCTCCGGACTCAGTTCGCCGTCGATCAGCTGCACGGGGCATCGCACGTCGGCGGCTTGCTCGCGCGTGTACGCGGGCAGCGGGTCCTGGAACTGCGGCCCGAGCGTGTGCGCGTTGTCGGTGGCCATGCGGCGAAACGCATGCGTGCTCCTTGCCCAGAAGCCGGGCCGGCTCACCGAATCGACGAACAATTCCAGCCCCGCGTCCACCTGGCCCGACTCGATCAGCGCCACGGCGCGGGCGCGCAGCGCGTTGACGGTCTCGGGCAGCGCGGCGAGTGTCTGCCCCGGCTGCTGGACTGGCCCGCCCGGATCGGCGAGCGTGAGCGTGCGCACCTGTTGCGGATGGCGCCGCGCGAACTGGAACGACACGAAGCCGCCGCGCGAATGTCCGATCACGTGCGCGGGCCCGGCTCCCAGAGCTTCGACAAACGCCGCGAGTTCGTCCGCATGCTGCCGCCAGCTGAAAGGCTGGCCGCGCGCAGCATCCGCGGCGGGCCAGTAGTGCGTGAGACTCACCGATACGCAGCGATATTGCTGCGCGAGGCCGGCCAGCTGCGGCCGCCAGTAGCGGTAATCGCAAAGCGAGCCGTGCACGAAGAGAAGGAGTTCGCCCGAGCCCCGTTCGACATAGGGCACGGGCAGGCCGCCGGGCAGTTCGATGAACGTACCGGGGGCCGGAAAAGCGGCTGGATTCACGGCTGGACGATGTGGAGACAACGGGACAGCGGCGCATTGCAACGGACTAAGGCCACGGACTACGGCAGCCCATTGCGGCGCACGCCGGCAAGTGGCGTATTGTCCCACGCCCGCGGCGCGAACACACGGCAGGCCGGCGCCCTGGCGAAGCGGTATTGCCCCGTGCGCCGGCTTGCGCCGTTATTCGACCATTTCGAAAGCGTGCTCGCTCATGAGCGACGCCGCCGCACCCGCGCCGCGCACCGCGCAGGTGAGCGGCTCGTCGGCCACCCGCACGGCCACGCCAAGCTCGGCGGCGAGGCACTGGTCGAGCCTGCCGAGCAGCGAGCCGCCGCCCGTGAGCACGATGCCGCTATCGGCGATATCGGTGACGAGTTCGGCGGGCGCCGTCTCGAGCACCTGCCGCACCGCGTTGATCACTACGCGCAACGGCGCGGCCAGCGCGTCCACCACGTCGTGGCTCGTGATCTCGACCGTGCGCGGCAGACCGTCTTCCATGCTGCGCCCGGTCGCGCGTATGCGTTCGATGGGTTCGCCGTAGAGCGCGCAGCCAATCGTCTTTTTCACGTGTTCGGCGGTCTGCTCGCCCAGCACGACGCCATAGAGCGTGCGCACGTGGTCGACGATGGCGCGGTCGAACTGGTCGCCGCCCACGCGCACCGAACCGCTGCACGCCACGCCGCCCAGCGCGACGATGCCCACTTCCGTCGTGCCGCCGCCGATATCCACGACCATCGAGCCGGTTGCTGCGTGCACCGGCAAACCCGCGCCGAGCGCCGAAGCCAGCGACTCGCCGATCAGGTTCACGCTCGCCGCACCTGCCGCGAAGGCCGCCTCGCGAATCGCGCGGCGCTCGACGCGCGTCGCGCCCGCCGGCACGCACACCGTGAATGCCGCACGGCGGCCGAGCAGCCGGCGCGGCTGCGCCATCGCCACGAAGCGGCGCATCATGTGTTCGGCAGCGGAAAAATTGGCGATCACACCGTGCGAAAGCGGCCGCACCGTCTCCAGGTTGGCCGGCGTGCGGCCGAGCAGATCCTTCGCCTCGCGGCCCACCGCGGCCACCGTCGTCTCGCTCGCGCCCGCGCGCCTTTCGAAGCAGACCACGGAGGGCTGGTTCAGCACGATGCCCTTGTCGGCGGTGTAGATGAGCGTGTTGGCCGTACCGAGATCGAGCGCCACGTCCTCCTGGCGGAACAGCCTTTTGGAAAAGATGGAATGCGGCTTGGCTCGGGCCATATGGGTCTGAAGTTCGGTTCTTTTTGGCGACCCGGCAGACGATGCGCCGCCGGATGGCATTCCCGATGGCGGCCTCGTCCAGGCAGCGCGAACTCGCCGCGCGCCGGGCGGAACGGGCCTACGCGGCCCATAAGGTCGCGGCGACTCCCCGTATTAACGGCCGCGACCGGCGCGAACTTTAGCCGGTCCAAAAACAACTGCCTAGCGTATCCGGAAAATATGGCCGAAATACGACACCGCGGGCTTATGCGACTGCCAATTTGTACCGGTTGGCCGCCATGCATGCCGATTAACGGGGCCCGACCTCGCCCCGCCAGCGACCGGATCGGCCCCGCGGCTAGCTGCGCGCGAGCGTGCGCACCAGCGCGTCGCGCCCGAGCATGACGCCCTGCGGCGTGATCGTGTGGCCAACGCCCGGCAACGCGAAAGCGGTGACCGCGAAGCCCGCATCGCTGAACGCGGCGGCGGCGCGCTCCAGTTCGCTCGCCGGAATCACTTCGTCGTCCTCGCCGTGCACGAGCGTGAGCACCGTGCGGCTTTTCGCGACCACGGGCGTGACGAGCCGGCCCGCATACGCGACCACGGCCGCCGCGCCCGCCGCCTGCGTGGCCACGTGGTAGAGCGACATGATCGAGCCTTGCGAAAAGCCCACCAGCGCGAGCGCGTCATGGCCGAGCCCCCAGTGGGCGAGTTCGGCGTCGAGCCGCCGCTCGAACACCTGCGAGGCGGCAACGACGCGCGCCTCGCGATTGCTCTCGCTGATGTCGCGCAGGCTGAACCACTGGCGTCCGCCAAAGCCGCCGTCGAACGGTTCGCTGCCGTCGAGCGACGTGAACGCGACGCCCGGCAGCGCATCGCGCCACACGTCGGCGAGCGGCGTGAGGTCCTGTGCGTTGCTGCCTACGCCGTGCAGCAGCACGACGAGCGCGCGCGCGGCGCCATCGGCCGGCGCCAGACGCCAGCCCCCTTCGAATGCTTCCCAGCTCATGGTCGGACCTCCCCTCTACTGACGATCGTATTGTGTGTCCAGCGCACGCATTTTGCGCGGCGCGCGGCAGGCGCAAGGATACGCTCGCCGCGCCACGCGTGTGCGAAAGACTCCATTTCCTCTCGCTACCTAAAGCCGCAACGGCAGCCCGATCGCGCGCGAAAGCCATTCGCAAGCCCCATGACCCTGCGCGGCATGGGGATGCTCCGCGGCTGGCGATGACAAACGGCGATTACAGGTATCCTGTGCCGCAAACCGGATACGCGGAGAACACCCTTGAACCAGCCCGCCGCATCATCGGCGCCGCCCGCGCCACCGCCGCCGCTCCAGGGCGGCAGCCTGATCCTCGGCACTGTCGCGGTCTCGCTCGCGACCTTCATGAACGTGCTCGACACGTCGATCGCCAACGTCGCCATTCCGACCATCTCCGGCGACATGGGCGTTTCCGTGGACGAAGGCACGTGGGTCATCACCGTGTTCGCGGCGGCCAACGCCGTTTCCATTCCGCTCACCGGCTGGCTCACGCAGCGCTTTGGCCAGGTGCGCCTGTTCGTCACCTCGATCCTCTCGTTCGTGCTGGCGTCGTGGCTGTGCGGCATCGCACCGACCCTGCCGTTCCTGCTGGTCGCGCGCGTGCTGCAAGGCGCCGTGGCCGGCCCGCTGATTCCGCTTTCGCAGGCCATCCTGCTCGGCTCCTGGCCCAAGGACAAATCGGCGACCGCGCTGGCGTTCTGGGCGATGACGACGACGGTCGGCCCGATCGCGGGACCGGCGCTCGGCGGCTGGATCACGGATAGCTACAACTGGGCGTGGATCTTCTACATCAACATCCCGGTGGGCTTCTTCGCGGCTTTCGTGACGTGGTCGATTTACCGCAAACGCGAATCCGCCACGCGCAAACCGCCTATCGACGTGGTGGGCCTCGGCCTGCTGATCGCCTGGGTCGCCTCGCTCCAGATCATGCTGGACAAAGGCAAAGACCTCGACTGGTTCAACTCGCCCGTGATCGTCACGCTCGGCCTCGTCGCGCTCATCAGCTTTGCGTTCTTTCTCGTCTGGGAGCTGACCGAGGCGCATCCGATCGTCGACTTGCGTTTATTCGGACAACGGAACTTTCTCGGCGGCACGATTGCCATTTCCGTGGCCTACGCCGTGTTCTTCGGCAATCTCGTGTTGCTGCCGCAGTGGATGCAGGAGTATCTGAATTACCGCTCGGTGGACGCGGGCCTTGTAACCGCGCCGCTCGGCGTCTTCGCGATGCTGCTCTCGCCCGTCGTGGGGCGCCTGCTGCCGCGCTCCGACGCGCGCATCATCGCGACGCTCGCGTTCGTGATGTTCGCGGGCGTGTTCTACATGCGTTCGCGGTACGTCATCGAAATCGACACCTTCCACCTCGTGCTGCCCACGCTGCTGCAAGGCATCCCGATGGCGCTCTTCTTCGTGCCGCTCACGGCGATCATTCTCGCGGGGCAGCCGCCGAGCCGCGTGCCCGCGGCGGCGGGCCTCTCGAACTTCGTGCGCGTGTTCTGCGGCGCGGTGGGCACCTCGATCGCGACCAACGCATGGAACAACCGCACGATCCTGCATCACGCGCGGCTCACCGAGCAGGCCTCGGTCAACAACCCGACCTTCGTGCAGGCGATCGACCAGACCCAGAAGGTGCTGAATCTGAGCGAACCCTCCGCACGCGCGCTGTTCGACTTTCAGCTCACCACGCAGGCCGCCATGATGGGGCTGAACGACATTTTCTATATCTCGGCGATCATCTTTCTCGTGATCATTCCGCTCATCTGGATCACGAAGTCGACAAGGGGCGGCGGCGGCGGCGCGGCGGGGGCGCATTGAGCCGCGAGGTTCAGTCAACGCGCGCAATGACGCCGTGGCGGTAAGCGCGAGCCGCTACAATCGCGGGGACCGCGGCGGGCGCTCCGCTGCGACTGCCCGGCTCCGCCCATGAATCACACGTTCGACTACACGCCCATCCTCGAAGCCATCCATCGCGACCTGCAGCCGTATATCGGCACGGGCCGCGTTGCCGACTACATTCCCGAACTCGCCACGGTGCGCGCCGATCACTTCGGCATGGCTATCGTGACGGTGGACGGCCAGGTGTACCGCACCGGCGACGCCGATGTGCGCTTTTCCATCCAGAGCATTTCGAAGCTGTTCGCCTGCACGCTCGCGTTCCAGCTGCTCGGCGACGCGCTCTGGCAGCGCGTGGGCCGCGAGCCTTCGGGCACGGCATTCAACTCGCTCGTCCAGCTCGAATTCGAGGCGGGCAAGCCGCGCAACCCGTTCATCAACGCGGGCGCGCTCGTCGTGACCGACGTGCTGTGCCGCCGCTTCGTGCAGGCGGAGACCGCGCTCGTCGATTTCATGCGGCGGCTTGCGGGCGAGCCCGGCATCGGCTACGACCTGCGCGTCGCGCAATCGGAACTCGCGCACGCCGAGCGCAATCGCGCTATGGCGCATTTCATCGCGAGCTTCGGCAATCTGGACATGCCCGCCGATGCCGTGATCGACGCCTATTGCCGACAATGCGCGATCTCGATGAGCTGTGTGGAACTGGCGCGCTCGGCGCTCTTTCTGGCCAATGGCGGCGTCTCGCCCGCGAGCGGCGAACCCGTGCTCGACGCGAGTTCGGCCAAGCGCCTTTCTGCGCTGATGTTGACCTGCGGCACCTACGACGCGGCGGGCGATTTCGTCTACCGCGTGGGCTTGCCCGCGAAGAGCGGTGTGGGCGGCGGGATCATTGCGGTGCTGCCGGGCGAGTTCGCGGTGTGCGTGTGGTCGCCGGGCCTCGACGCGACGGGCAATTCGCTGGTGGGCTCGCTGGCGCTGGAGTGGTTGACGACGCGCACCGGGCGCTCGATTTTCTGAGGCTGTGGCGAACGCCATTCGCTGAAGCCGTTCCCCTGCCCCACGACGCAGAGCCGCGGCCCGGGGGGCGGTCGCGGCCTGTCTACACCATGACGTATCCGCGCCGCATACCGAGCATCACCGCTTCGGTGCGATTGGTCGCGCCGAGTTTGCCGAAGATGGACGAGAGATGGGATTTCACCGTGTTGTCCGAGATATCGAGTTGCCGGGCGATCTCCTTGTTGCCGAGTCCGTCGGCGAGCATCGCCAGCACTTCGATCTCCCGCAGCGACAAGGCTTCGAGCGGTCCGCCCGACATCGTCTGGCGTAATGGTTTTCGTCCGGCCAGCAGCCTTGCGAGGATGTCGGGCGAGAGCACGCACAGGCCGGCGGCGGCGGCTTCGATGGCCGCGACGATTTCGGCGGGCGTCACGTCGCGCGACAGGATCGCCGTCGTCTCGGCGGGCAGTTCGTCGGGGAATCCGTCGCTATCCGGGTCGTCGAGCAACAGGACCAGCGCCGCCGGCACGTGGTCAGAATCGAACAGTGTCTTGAGCGCGTCGCTTGCCTGCGGCTCGATGTCGGCCACCATGACATCCGGCACCGTACCGGCGAGGTAAGCGGCGAGCGTTTCGGCATCGGCTGCGCTGCCGAGGAACGCGAGTGGCGGCTGCGCCTCGACAATCGCTTGCAAGCTTGCGCGCACCTGCGACGACGACGCAATGACCGCGACCCGCACCGGCCCCATGTGTTCCATCGTTCCATCCGACATTTGGCCGCTTCCCGGACCTCACCTGCACGAATGCCGCTGGGGCCGTTCGCCCACGGTTACTGTGCATGCGTGGCGCTCGCCGCCCCGGATCAACGTGACTGGCAACGGCTGCCCGATGCTCGTCGAGCCCAGCGCGGCGTGCAAGTCGCCGATGTCGCGGCAAGGTTGGCCGTCCAGTTCGATCAGCACGTCGCCAATCAGTATGCCCGCCTGTTCCGCAGGACCGCCTGGCGCCAGCGAACTGATCAGCAATCCGTTATTGAACGACAGGTTCATTTTGTCCACCCATGCGTCGAGCAGGCTGACCTGCTGCGTGCCGACGCCAAGATAGCCCCGCGACACGCGCCCCTTGGCCAGCAGTTCGTCGGCGACGCGCTCCACCGTCGTCGCGGGAATCACCATGCCTGCACCGCGCATCAGTCCCGACGTGCAGATACCCACGACCTGGCCGCGCATATCGGCCAGGGCCGCGCCCGAGAAACCCGGGCGCAGACCGCCGTCCAGCCGCACGAATGCGTCGAGCTGTCCGCCTCTCCACGTGCGCCAGGGACCACCCGTGCTGCCAATCACGCCAAAATCGGCACTGGCGCCGAGTTCGTCGGCGCGCGCGACGGCGAGCGCCAGATGACCCGGCTTGAGCGAGCGGGCATCGCCGGACTCGACTGGGTCCAGGTCCACGCCGTCCAGCTTCAGCACGGCGAGATCGGTGCCCGGATCCAGCCCTGCAAGGACTGCGGCGACCGTACGGCCGTCGGTCAAGGTGAGGTCGATCCCCTCCTCGCGCCGGATCGTGTGGGCAGCCGTTACCACGACGCCGTGGCGCCAGATTACCCCACTCGACGGCATGCGATGCCGGCCATGGATTGCCACGACGCTCTGCCCGACTCGCGCGACAATGTCGGCCAGACCGTCCGAAAGAACCACTAAAGGATTTGCGCTCGAGGATGTCGTTTCCATTGCAAGTCTCCTGCCAATCGTGGGTCCACAATTCGTGTGGTTCACAATGACAGAAGGACCGGCGGCGCGCACCACCCAAATGGGTAGTCGGATCGATGCAGTTCACACGCAGCCAAAACGGGAGGAAGGCCATGAGTACGCTTGCCAGATTCACATCGGGAATCCGGCGCACGCGCCTGTGTTGGATGGCCGCGATGACCGCGGCGCTCTGCTTGCTGGGCCAGGGCGCTTTCGCGCAACCGGACGCCAGCGCGACGAGCCTGCGCGAAAAGTACCAAAGTCTCACGCAGCAACTCGCGCAAAACCCGTTTCAGCGACCGCTGTACCTCGAATCGCAGGAGTTGCCATCTGCGCTCAAAGGCGATATTTACGGTGTCGTCAACTTCCCTTTCGCGACGGTCAACGACACGCTCAACCACCCGGCTCAGGGGCCCGCGAACTGGTGCGACGTGCTGATCCTGCACTTGAACATCAAGTACTGCCATGCCTCGACCAGCGCGAGCGGTACGGTTCTCGCGGTGAATATCGGCAAGAAAACCGAGGAATCGCTTTCCTCGTCCTACCGCGTGCAATTCGCCTGGCACCAGGCAGTGAGCAGCCCTGACTATTTTCGCGTGGAACTCTCCGCCGCCACGGGTCCGCTAAGCACGAAAGACTACCGGATCGTGCTGGAGGCCATACCCGTGGGCGACGACCGCACCTTTATTCATCTGACTTATGCCTACGGTTACGGTACGGCGGGACGGCTGGCCATGAAAGCCTATCTGGCGACGATAGGCAGCGATAAAGTCGGCTTTTCCACGACCCTCGATCCGTCGACGAACGAGACGCGATACATCGGCGGCGTGCGCGGTCTGGTCGAACGCAATACCATGCGCTATTACCTCGCTATTCAGGCGTATCTCGATGCGCTTTCCAGCCCGCCCGGCGCCCGCCTCGACAAACGCCTCGCTGAGTGGTTCGATGCCACCGAACAGTATCCGCGGCAGTTGCACGAGGTCAGCCGCGCCGACTACATGCAAATGAAGCACGACGAATATCAGCGTCAGCAGATCGCGCAGTAGTCCGCGCCGATCCACGCCGGCAAGATATTCAGGATGCCTTCAGGTATGCGATACCCGCCGGAATCAGTAGCGCGCAAGCTGGCTGCCGTTGACCTGCACGCGGTCGCCGGGGCGCAGGTCGCCGGGCGTCGGCACGTTGAAAGCGCGGGTTGAGCCGTCGCTCAGCTGCACGTCGATCTGGAATCCTGCGGGCTGGCCCATCTGCTGGCCGATCTGGTTGCCTGCATAGGCTCCGCCGAGCGCGCCGATCACAGTCGCGGCGTCGCGGCCGTGGCCGCCGCCGATCTGATTGCCGAGAACGCCGCCAACCAGCGCGCCGACCACGGTTCCGGCGATGCCCGAAGCCCCCGTGGCGTTGCTCAACGGCCGGATGCTCGCGATCGTGCCGTACTGCGTGCCATATGGGTTGCCGTATTGCGGGTTGGACTGCGCACCGTACTGACCGTTGCTTTGCGTGTCATACGGCGGTTGCGGCGCAGGCGGCGGCGCGTAAGCGGGTTGCTGCACGGTGCCCGGTTGCGCGTAAGCGGGCTGGCTATAGGCAGAGGCAAGGGCAGAGGCAGGGGCAGGCGCCGCATATTGGCTCGGGTAGCCTTGCTGCGCGCCGTACGGCGTGTAGCCCGGGGCAACGCATGCGGACAACGACAGACTTGCTGCCGCGACAAGCGCGGCGGTGAGGGCGGACTGGGTAGAGAGCATGAACGTCACGGTGAGTTCGCATTGCCGCCGCTGCGGGCACGACAAGCATAGGGAGGAATGGCGATTGCGCGGCAGTATACGGAAAGCCCGCCCGGACGTCCGCTGCGCGAGGGTAACAACATGTAAAGTCCGTTGCCGGGTGAATGGCGGCGCACCGCGCGCGGCGCCGTTCACCCGTTGGAATCAGTCAGGCGCCGGATTCCCCGAGATGTTCAATGCAGGGTCTGGACGGTGCCGATGGCATCGGTATCTTCCGACGCGGCCTGTTCGAGGATCGCGCAGCGGAAGTCGAACTTGACACGAAGGATCGCGGATTCGACGCGTGCGTCGCCGCGATGGCCCTTCAGGCGGGTATCGATCGCCTCCTCGACGGCGAGAATCGCCTGCTCGATACTCTCCGGATCGTCGCTGTCGAATCCGACCTCGACCTCGATGCTCTCCAGCAGGTTCAACGCGGTTGCAATGTCTTCGGAAGCGACGAATAGCGTCTCGGCGTGTTCTCTCATCTACCCTCCCCGTTGGGTTGTCCAGCTCTTCAGACAGCTGCGAGTTGCACGCCTATCGTTGCACATCCGGAACAAATCTGCCGGCGACGAAGGCCGGTGTTGGGTTCGAAACAACGGTAGGGTTGCCGTCCATCGTGAAGCGAATAGAATCGAAGGTTCCAGCTGATAGCGTAAAGGCAATCGGCCCGCCGTCGGGCGCGTGCTCGACCTGCTAGACTGGAAGTTCCCCCGCGAACCATGGAGGGAATCATGACGACTGTCTACGTGGTGAAGACTGGTGAGCAGTACCTCTGCTGCGCAGAGGACGGCGATATTGGCATGGCGCCGGAGATTGGCGGGGCCAAGTCCTTCGTCTCATACGAGGAAGCCGAAAAGGCGGCGTCCGTGCACGCCGACCCCGGATACGAAATCGTCGCCGTCAGCGTTGCCACGCACTGACTGTGCGGCCCTCCACGCGCGCAACGACGCTCAGGTAGTCGGCGGGGGTATCCATGTCGACGCAAAAGCGATCGTGCGCCGCCTCGTGGAGAAACACCTCGCCGCCATGCCCGGCGATCAGCTTGCGGCAGCCCGGATTCACGCGTCCGCCTCCGACCTCCGGACAATAGCTCGACGCGAACACGACAGGATTGCCGCGCGCGCCGCCGAACATCGGCACCAGGATCGAACCGTACGGCATCGACGCGTAGGCCTCGATCAGTTCGCGATAGTCGGCCGTTTCGAGCAGCACCTGGTCGGCGAGGCAGATCATCACGGCGTCGCACGGCGCCTGCAGCGCGGCAACGCCGCTCGCGACCGACGTCATCTGTCCTTCCCGGTAGCGCGGGTTGCTCTGCAAGCGCACGTCGAGGCCGTCGAGCGCTTCGAAGACGGCCCGGCCATTGAATCCGGTCACGACGACGACCTCCTCCGGTCGCGCCGAAACGATCGCGCGCACGACGCGCCGCACGGCAGGCTCCCCGCCCACCGGCAGCAACAACTTGTGACGCCCCTCCATGCGCGTGGACAGGCCTGCCGCGAGCACGACAGCCGAAAACGCCGGGCCGCTCATCGCTTCTCCGCGGGGAGGCCGTCCGGGCGACCGGCAGTGAGAGGGGCGGCGTCCAGATAGCGCCCGGGGGCGCGCTCGAACTCGGACTTGCAGCCGTCGCAACAGAAGTACACCTTGCGTCCGCCATAGTCGAGAACATGTTTCGCCTTCGCAATCTCGACGCTCATCCCGCAGACGGGGTTCACATAGCGTCCCGCCTCTGCCACGGCTGCGCCGAGCGCCTCGCACGGCGGCAGCGGCGGTACGGTTTCCGTCGCGATCGCGGCCCGCGGCGCCGCGGCCTCGGCCGTCGCTTGCGTCTCGTGCATCTCGTGCATCTCGTGCCGCAGCGCGACGAGTCCCGCCACGGCGCCCAGTGCGATCTCCTGCGGCGTGTGCGCATGGATCGCCGGACCCGCCGGGGCGTGCAGCGCCGCGAGCCGGATTTCGTCGATGCCGCGCAGGCGCATCGCTGCGCGCAAGCGCTCGGCCTTTCTGTGACTCGCGATCAGGAGCACCGCCGCCGCCGCGCTGCGCAGCGCGGCTTCGAGCGCATCCTCGTCGCGCTCGCCTTGTGTGGCGACCAGCACGAACGACGTACCGGCGCGATCCAGCGCGGCGGCTTCGACGCCCGCCTGCCCGGCGCGCGCCACGTCGGCGGCCAGGCTCGCGCGAAACCCGACGCGCCGCGCGAGCACACACGCTTCCTGCGCCGCGGGCGTGGCGCCGAGCACAGCCACGAGCGGCGCGGGCACGGTGGGCTGGATGAAGAGTTCCAGCGCGCCGTTGCTCGCACACGGCATCGCATGCGCCTCGACTTCGGCCTCGGCTGGCGCCGGCTCGTTGCTGATCCGCACGCGCCGCGGCTGCCCCGTGCGGATCGACTCCCGCGCGGCCTCGATGACGATCGTCCGCGAGCAGCCCCCGCCGACCCAGCCATGCAGCGCGCCGCCGGCCTCCACCAGTGCCTGGGCGCCGACGTGCGTCGAGGTTGGCGGCGCGGCACGGATCACGGTGACGACCGCGAACGGTGCGCCTGCATCGATCAGCCGCTGCTCGAGCTGCAGCAGATCCGCGGCGTCCGCGAGGGTCTCGCTCGATTCGGCATGGACATTCATTGCAACGCCTCGAGGATGGGAGGAAAGATCCGTTCGAGACTCGCGAGATCGCGGGCCCCGGCAAACAGGTCGAGATGCGGCAGCGCGGCCTGCATGCCCGCGCTGACCGGCGCGAACCCGGGACGATCGCCGAGCGGGTTGAGCCAGACGAGCGAATGGCAGCGCCGCCGGATCGCGGCAAGCGACGCGCCGAGCTGCGCCGCGTCGCCCGCGTCGTAGCCGTCGCTGACGATCACGACCGCGGTCCGCGCATGCAGCAGGCGCGGCGCGTAATGCGCATTGAAAGCGGCGAGACTCTCGCCGATGCGCGTCCCGCCCGCCCAGCCCTCCGAGATGAGGTGCAGGCGCTCCTGGGCGCGGCGCGGATCGGGGTCGCGCAGCGCTTCGTCGACGCAGACGAGCCGCGTATGGAAGACGAAGCTGTGGACGTCCGGCAAACGCCCGCTCAGCACGCGCGCGAGCCGCAGGAAGAAGAAGCTGTAGAGGCTCATCGAGCGGCTCACGTCGAGCAGCAAGACGATGCGCGGGCGCTGCCGGCGTTTGCGCCGCCAGCCGAGCTCGACCGGCAGCCCGCCACGCGAGACGCTGCGCCGGAGGGTCCAGTGCAGATCGAGCGTGCGCCCGAGGTTCGCGCGTTGCTCGCGGCGCATCTGGATGCCGTGCAGGCGCTGGGCGAAGCGGCGGATTGCGGCGTCGATGGCGAAGAGTTCGCTGCGATCGTTCAGGTGGCGCAAATCCGCATGCGCCAGCGACTCGCTGCGCGTGGCGCCTTCGCTCGCGGCGGCGCCCTCCTGGGCCGCGCCATTGCCGCGGCCTGCGAGCGAAACCGGCGTGCCCTCGCTCGCATCGGCCGGCCCGCAGGCCGTGTCGTCGCGCGCGAGCGGCCCGGCGCCGCCGGCACGCGTCTCGGCGAGCTTGCGCCGGTTCGGCGCGAGGAAGTACGCGTCGAACAGTTCGTCGAAGCGCCGCCACTCCTGCGCGCGCGAGCACAGCAGCGCACGCAGGCTCCAGCGCAGCACGTCGCGCTCCGTCTGGCCCATGCGCTGCACCACCTCGAGCATTGCCGCAACGTCCGCGTTCGTCACGCCGAATGCGTTCGCGCGCAGCCAGCCCGCGAAGCCCGCATAGCGCGCGACGAGGCGACCGGCGAGATCGTGCGGCGCCGCGCGATGCACCGTGCTGTCGATGCCGGTCAGCATGACGCCACCAGTTTTTCGACCACGGGCCGCGTGAGACTGGCCTGATCCTCGCGCGTTTTCACGAGCGCGGCGAGCGAATCCATCACGCGGTCCACGCCGTTCTCGTCGAGCGCACTCACGCCAAGGCGCAGCAGCGCGGCCACCCAGTCGAGCGTTTCCGCGAGGCCGGGCTTGCGGCGCAGCGCCATCTCGCGCACCGCATGCACGAATTCGACGATCTGGGCCGCCAGCGCCTGGGGCACCTCGGGAACCTGGGCCCGCACGATCATGAGCTCACGCTGGAACGACGGGTAGTCGACGTACTGGTAGAGGCAGCGGCGGCGCAGCGCGTCGGAGATCTCGCGCGTGCCGTTCGAGGTGAGGATCACATAGGGCCGCTCGGTCGCGCGGATCACGCCAAGCTCGGGAATCGAAAGCTGGAAATCCGACAGCAACTCGAGCAGGTAGGCCTCGAACGCCTCGTCGGTGCGGTCGATTTCGTCGATCAGCAGCACGGGCGCGGGCGTGGTCGTAATGGCTTCGAGCAGCGGGCGCTTGAGCAGATAGCGCTCGGAGAAGATGTCGTGCTCCTTGTCGCGCAGCGGCCGCGTGTCCTGCTCGAAGAGCTTGATCGCGAGCAACTGGTGCACATAGTTCCACTCGTAGAGCGCCGCGTGCGCGTCGAGCCCCTCGTAGCATTGCAGGCGGATCAGCGGCGCGTCGAGCAGGCGCGCGAGCGCCTTCGCGACCTCGGTCTTGCCCACGCCCGCCTCGCCCTCCAGCAGCAGCGGGCGGCGCATTTCCAGCGTGAGCAGCAGCGCCGCCGCGAAGCCGCGCTCCACGATGAACCGGTGGCCCGCGAGCTTCGCCTGCAGCGCGAGGACGTCCGGCATGCGGTCGGTTTGCGCCATGGCGTGCCTCAGCGGCCTTGCGCCTTGTGCGTGAAGAGCCCGCGCAGCCAGTCGCGAACGATGGCCCAGACAAACGCAATGCCATTGAGCTCGGTGGCTTGCGCAGGCGCCCCGGCCGCCCTGGAAACCGGTGCGTCCGCCGCGCTCTCTGCAGCGCCTGTCGCGGTTTGCGGCGGCGCCATGGCACTCAGGCGCGCCGAGAAGTTCGCGACGAACTGCTTGAGCAGCTGCTCCGACACCGGTCCCATGAGCCGCCCGCCCAGCGCGGCGGCCTTGCCGCTCATCGTCACTTCGCTCTTGCCGGCCAGCGTGCTCGTCTCGCCCGTGGGCTGCACACTGGCCGTGAGATCCATCGTCGCCGCCGAGCTGCCGGTCGAATCCGTGCCCTTGCCGAGCAGATGCAGGCTGCGCGCCGCGGCGTCGAGCGCGAGCACTTCGATGTCGCCCTTGAACGCCATCGTCGCCGGCCCGAGCCGCACCGTGATGGTTCCTTTGTAGTGCGTATCGTCGACGCGCCCGGTGATCTGCGCGCCCGGCATGCAGCCGGCCACCGCCTCGATGTCCTGCATCAGCGCCCAGGCGCGCTCGGCGCTCGCGTCGAGCGCGAATGCCTTGTCGAGTACGACTTTCATTGCGGACTCCTCATTCGCGTGTGCTTCGGCTCAGGCTGGCCGCGTCAATCCCAGCTCGCGGCATTGCTGCCACACGCGATACGCGTTGTGCGGCATGTTCATGTGCGTGACGCCGAGATGCGCGAAAGCGTCGACCACGGCCGCCGTGAAGCACGGAATCGAGCCCACGTGCGGCGATTCGGCCACGCCCTTTGCGCCGATCGGGTGATGCGGCGAAGGCGTCACCGTGAAGTCCGTTTCCCAATGCGGCGTTTCCACGGCCGTCGGCACAAAGTAGTCGAGCAGCGTCGCGCCGAGCAGGTTGCCCGCTTCGTCGTACGGCAGTTCCTGCCCGAGCGCGACGGCGAAGCCTTCGGTCAGGCCGCCGTGAATCTGCCCCTCGATGATCATCGGATTGATCCGCGTGCCGCAGTCGTCGAGCGCGTAAAAGCGGCGCACGCGGATCTCGCCGGTATAGCGGTTGATGTCGAGCACGCAGACGTATGCGCCGAACGGGAACGTGAAGTTGGGCGGATCGTAATAGTCGACGGCCTCGAGGCCCATCTCCAGCCCCTCGGGAACGTTGTGATAGGCGGCCCACGCCACCTCCTTCACGGTCTTGAACTGGTCCGGCGAGCCCTTCAGCACGAAGCGGTCCAGGTCGAACTCGACGTCGTCCGGGCTCGCTTCGAGCAGATGCGCGGCGATGCGGCGCGCCTTCTCGCGAATCTTGCGCGAGGCGCGCGCCACCGCGGCGCCCGCAACGGGCGTCGAACGCGAGCCATAGGTGCCGAGGCCGTAGGGCGCCGTGGCGGTATCGCCCTCTTCCACCGTGATTTTCGAGGCGGGAATGCCAGCCTCCGATGCAATGATCTGCGCGTAGGTGGTCTGGTGTCCCTGGCCCTGCGTGATCGTGCCCATGCGAGCGATGGCGGAGCCGTCCGGATGCACGCGGATCTCGCATGAATCGAACATGCCCACGCCGAGGATGTCGCACATTTTCGACGGCCCGGCGCCGACGATCTCGGTGAAGTTCACGACGCCGATGCCCATGAGCCACTCGGCATCGGGGTCGGCGCGGCGCTGTGCCTGCTCCTTGCGCAGCGCGTCGTAGTCGACGGCGGCCAGCACTTTTTTCAGCGCGGTCTCGTAGTCGCCCGAGTCGTATTCGAGGCCAAGCGGCGTCGTGTACGGGAACTGGTCGCGGCCGATGAAGTTGCGCAAGCGGATCTCCGCCTTGTCGATGCCGAGCTTCTGCGCGAGCACGTCCACCATCCGCTCGATCAGGTAGACGGCTTCGGTCACGCGAAACGAGCAGCGGTAAGCGACGCCGCCCGGAAACTTGTTCGTGTACACGCCGTCGACGCTGACGAACGCATTGGGGATCGCATACGAGCCCGTGCATACATGGAACATGCCGGCGGGCCATTTGGTCGGATCGGCGCACGCGTCGAACGCGCCGTGGTCGGCCACCACATTCACGCGCAGCGCCTTGATGCGGCCGTCCTTGTCGGCGGCCAGCTCGCCCGTCATGTGATAGTCGCGCGCGAACGCGGTGCTGGAGAGGTTCTCGTTGCGCGACTCGATCCACTTGACCGGGCGCCCGAGCACGATGGACGCCACGATCGACGTCACGTAGCCCGGATACACGCCGACCTTGTTGCCGAAGCCGCCGCCGATGTCGGGCGAAATGATGCGGATATTCGACTCCGGTATCGACGACAGCAGCCCGACCACGGTGCGCACGACGTGAGGCGCCTGCGACGTGATGTAGACCGTGAGATCGCCGCGCACCTTGTCGAACGACGCGACGCAGCCGCAGGTTTCGAGCGGGCACGGATGCACGCGCGGATACACGATGTCCTGCCTGACCGTGACTTCCGCGTTCTCGAACATGCGGTCCGTCTTGTCCCGGTCGCCCATCGTCCACGTGAAAATATGATTAGGATGCCTTCTGGCCCCGTGCGCGCCGCTATCCTTGTCGCGGATGTCCTCGCGAATCACGGGCGCATCGGGCGCGAGCGCCTTCATGGGATCGACGAGCGCGGGCAATGCCTCGTACTCGACCTCGACGAGTTCGGCCGCATCGGCGGCGACGTAGCGGTCGTCGGCCACCACGAATGCGACTTCCTGGTTCTGGAAGCAGACTTTTTCGTCGGCAAGGACCGCCTGCACGTCGCCTGCTAGCGTCGGCATCCAGTGCAGCTTGAGGGGTTTGAGGTCGTCCGCCGTGAGCACGGCGTGCACGCCGGGATGCGCGAGCGCACGCGCTTTGTCGATACGTTTCACGCGCGCGTGGGCGTAGGGACTGCGCACCATCACGCCGAACAGCATGCCCGGCATCTTGATGTCGTCCACGTAGCTGCCCTTGCCCTGGATGAAGCGCGGATCCTCGCGGCGCTTGCGCGAGCAGCCCATGCCTTCGAGCGCGGCGAGACGTTCGAGATTGGCGTCGGGATGGTTCATGACGGATCTCCCGGCGCTCAGTGCGCGTGCACCGCGCCCGCTTCGATGAGCGGATGCGAGGTTTCGGCCGCTTCGCCGCGCAGCTTGCGCGCCGCATATTGCACGGCCTTCACGATGTTCTGATAGCCCGTGCAGCGGCACAGGTTCCCTGCCATCCAGTAGCGGATTTCCGCTTCCGTCGGAGCGGGGTTCTCCTGGAGCAGGCGGTACGCGCGCATCAGCATGCCGGGCGTGCAGAAGCCGCATTGCAGCCCGTGCTCCTGCATGAAGCCTTCCTGCAGCGCATGCAGCGCGCCGCCTTCGGCGAGCCCTTCGACCGTGCGCACCTCCGCGCCCTGTGCCTGCACGGTGAGCAGCGTGCACGACTTCACGGACATGCCGTTGAAATCGACGGTGCAGGCGCCGCAATGCGACGTCTCGCAACCGATATGCGGCCCGGTGTGCTGGCATTTTTCGCGCAGCGTATGAATCAGCAGTTCGCGCGGCTCGACGACGACGTCGACCTCGCTGCCGTTGAGGCTGAACGACACCATGGTTTTGCTGGCCATTTTTCGCGTTCTCCGTGAGTCAAGTCGCTGCGTCAGGGGCGTGCCGGGTTCGCGGCTCGTTCGTATGCGGTACTGAGCGCCCTGCGGGTCATCTCGCCCGTCATCGCACGCTTGTAGTCGGCGTCGCCGCGCAGATCCTCCACCGGATTGCACGCCGCCATCGCGAGCCGCGCCGCTTCGTCGAGCGCGCGCGCATCGAATGGCTTGCCGATCAGGGCCTGCTCGGCGTCGACCGCGCGGATCACCGTGTCGCCGACATTCGTCAGAGCAATGCGCGCGTGCTCGACGTGGCCGCCGCCAAGGCGCAGCGTGACGGCCGCCGCCGCGGTTGCGAAGTCGCCGGTCTTGCGCTTGAGCTTCGCGTAGCAATAGCCGGTGCCGGGCTGCGGCACGGGAATGCGGATGCCGGTCATGATCTCGCCGGGAGAGAGCAGCGTCGCATAGGTGCCGAGGAAAAAGCCGTCCGCGCTCACCTCGCGCTCGCCCGCCGCGCCTTGCAGCACGAACGAAGCATCGAGCGCGATCATCAGCGCGGGATGGTCATTGCCGGGATCGCCGTGCGAAAGATCGCCGCCCAGCGTGCCGCGATAGCGCACCTGCGGGTCGGCGATCTGCCGCGCGCCCTCGACGATGAGCGGACAGCGCGCTTGCAGCAGCGTGGACCAGATCAGCTCGTTTTCGGTCGTCATCGCGCCGATCCACAGCGTGCCGTTTTCTTCGCGGATGCCCTTGAGTCCGGCCAGCCGGCCGAGGTCGATCAGGTGATCGGGCTGGGCGAAGCGCAGTTTCATCATCGGCAGAAGGCTGTGGCCGCCCGCGAGCAGTTTCGCCGTTTCGCCGTGTGTGCCGAGCAAGGCGAACGCCTCGGACAAGGTTTGCGGAGCGTGGTATTCGAATGGACGGGGAATCACACTGGTCACCTTGTTGTCATTGCATTGAAGTTCAGCATTTCACAATGCAACGCAGCAATTCAACGGGCTTTCTCGAATGGCGGCGTGGCTGCGCCGGGCGCCGGAAAACTTGCGTGAAAAGGGGAAAGGACATAAAACTGAGGCAGCGTCCCGCCGCCGCAGACGCCGCGCACAACGCCGCCGCCGCATCGGGGAGAACCCTGGATGAAACCGTTCGAGCACGCCATGCCGTCCACCGACGCGCGCCGCGCCGAGACTTTTCAGCACCGCCTCGAGCAGTTCAATCCGGGCGTGGTGTGGCTCGACGCACAGGGGCGCGTCAGCGCGTTCAACGACGTCGCGCTGCAGATTCTCGGACCGGCGGGCGAGCAGTCGCTGGGCGTGGCCCAGGACAAGCTGTTCGGCATCGACGTCGTGCAGTTGCACCCGGCAAAAAGCCGCGACAAGCTGCGCTTCCTGCTGCAGTCGCGCGACGCCGGCGGCTGCCCCGTGAAGTCGCCGCCGCCGGTTGCCATGATGATCAACATTCCCGACCGCATTCTCATGCTCAAGGTGTCCAGCATGTCGGACATGAATGGCGCGTGCGGCACCTGCATGATTTTCTACGACCTCACCGACCTCACGACCGAGCCGTCGGCCGAGCCGCCGGCTCAGTCGCTCGCCGGCGCGCCCACGCCGCCGCGGCGGCTCTTCAAGATTCCGGTGTACCGCAAGAACCGCGTGATGCTGATCGACCTGAAGGACGTCGTGCGCTTCCAGGGCGACGGCCACTACACGACGATCGTCACGAAGGACGATCGCTACCTCTCCAACCTGTCGCTTGCGGACCTCGAACTGCGGCTCGACAGCAATACGTTTTTGCGCGTGCATCGCAGCCACATCGTCAACCTGCCGTACGCGGCCGAACTCGTCAAAGCCGACGACAGCGTGAACCTCGTGATGGACGACGGCGAACGCAGCGTCGTGCCGGTGAGCCGCTCACGCGCCGCACAACTGAAAGAGTGGCTCGGCGTGGTTTGAGGCAGGCGCCGACCGCTTGACTTCTGCCAACCCGTCTCCTTCGTCCTAGAATTCATGTATCAGGGGGCGAGGCGACATGAAGCGCGAAGTGGTCACCGGGCTGCTGTGCGGCGCACTGCTCGCCGGCTGCGTGACGGCCGGTGTCGAGGTCAGGCCCGAGCAGATGGCAAACTTCAGGCACGGCGTAACGACACTGCAGGACGTGATCACCGCGCTCGGTCCGGCATCGGTCGAGACCGCGCTGGACGATGGCTCGACGCTGCTCGTCTACACCTACGTGGCGTCGAGGCCGCACCCGGAAAGCTATATCCCGTTCATCGGTTCGCTGGTCGCCGGCGCCGACACCCACTCCTCCGCGGCCGTGTTCCTGTTCGATTCGCACGGTCTGCTCAAAAGCGCGAACACCACGAGTTCGAACGTCGGCACGGGCATGACCGGCGCCCATAGCGCGCAGCCCAGCGCGCCCGCGCCGGTCTCCGAGGCACCCGTCGTGGTCAAGAGCGTCCCGCCGCCCGCCGTTCAAACCGCCGCGCCGGCGCCGGAAGAAGACGTCGCGCCCGCGTCGCTGATGCCCGGCGAACCTCAACCAGAAATTAGCGTTCAGCCGGCTCCCGCCGAATAGGCGTCGCCCTCCGTGCGGGAATGCGCACTTTTGCGCAGCCGAGAAGCCGTTCGAAAAGCGACGTTGTCTTGCCTTCGCGCGACAGCACATTTCGATGTCGCTTCCAGCGCGTCACCATGTCGGCTTCGTTCTAGGAGCGACATTTCTGGTCGCATTAACTGTGCACATCATCACCGTGCGACTTCAGCCTTGAACCGCTCGCCTCTCATGGCTTCGCCATTCGGGGCGAGACGCACGCCTTTTTCAACGCACAAGGGACGGCCAGACAATGAAAGCGTATCAGCCCGAAGTGGACCCGAAGACGCTTCGCAAGGTGATCGTTGCCGCTGCGGTAGGCAATTTTGTCGAATGGTTCGACTTCGCCGTGTACGGATTTCTGGCGACACTGCTGACGCGCCAGTTCTTCCCGAACGGCGACCCGGCGATCG
The DNA here is from genome assembly GCF_003096715.1 of Paraburkholderia silvatlantica. Taxonomy (GTDB): domain Bacteria; phylum Pseudomonadota; class Gammaproteobacteria; order Burkholderiales; family Burkholderiaceae; genus Paraburkholderia; species Paraburkholderia silvatlantica. Next base: position 147,689 of record NZ_QEOL01000020.1, on the reverse strand, counting down.
CGTTGATGAAGACCTTCGCGGTTTTCGCGGTCGCCTTTGCATTCAGGCCGCTCGGCGGCATCTTTTTCGGCGTGGTGGGAGACCGGGTGGGCCGCAAGAAAACGCTTGCACTGACCATCCTCATCATGGCCGGTGCAACAACGGTCATCGGCTTCCTGCCGACCTACGCATCGGTGGGCGTGCTCGCCCCCTTGCTGCTCGCGATCGTGCGCTGCGTGCAAGGTTTTTCCGCCGGCGGCGAGTACGCGGGCGCCTGCGCGTATCTGATGGAACATGCGCCGAAGCACCAGCGCGCGCGCTACGGCAGCTTTCTCCCGGTCTCCACGTTCCTGTCGTTCGCGAGCGCCGCAGTGGTGGCATCCGCGCTCGACGCCGCGCTCTCGCCAGAGGCAATGAGCAGTTGGGGCTGGAGAATTCCGTTCATCGCTGCGGCGCCTATCGGCCTCGTCGGACTGTATCTGCGCACGCGCCTTGGCGAAACGCCGGCATTCGCCGCAGTCGAACACGATCACGACCTGGCACACGCTCCACTGCGCGAAACGCTCAGGACCCAGGCAAGCGCGATCGTGCGCCTGGGTGCCTTCGTGTCCGTGACTGCGCTCTCCTTCTATACTTTCACGACCTACTTTGCGACGTATCTGCAGGTCGTCGGTCATCTAGGCCGGGCCAGCGCGTTATGGGTGACGGTCGTCGCACTCGTATTCGCCGCGGCCATCTGTCCGCTTGCCGGCCTCTACTCGGACGCAGTGGGAAGACGGAAAACCGTCTTCACGGCATGCGCCATCCTGATCGCCGCGGTGTACCCTTCTTTCGCGCTGGGAGGCTCAGGCGATTTTCGATCCGCGATTGCCGGCGCGTGCATGCTCGCGCTCGGCGCGGTCCTCTCGGGCGTGGTCACGGCGGCACTGCTCTCCGAAGTCTTTCCGACCCGAACGCGTTATACCGCTTCAGCGATCACCTACAACCTGGCCTATACGATCTTTGGCGGCACGGCGCCGCTCGTAGCCACCTGGCTGATCGAGTCGACGGGCAACAGCATCTCGCCCGCTTTCTACCTGATCGCCGTCTCGCTGCTCGCACTGGTTGGCGGGATGGCCTTGCCGGAGACGTCGCGGATATCGCTTGACGATCATCCGCATGAAGGTGTGACAGAACGCGTCGCGGCGCGAGGTCTGCAAGACGCACCGCACAATTCGGTCTGACGCGAGCCCCCCTCCTGCTCAGTAGGCCGCGCGCAGGGCCTCCGTGGCAAGGGCGAGGCGCGACGCAATGACCTTCACCAGAAAGCGATGAAACTGCTGGGCGGCCGCGGGGTCGTCCTGCTCGAGCGCAACGAGCGCGGCCAGCGACAGCCGGCGCACCCGTGTCGGCACTTCGGCGAACACGTCCGCGCTGCGCGGCTGCTGCGTGTATACGGCCATTTCCCCGATGACCGTGCCGGGCAGGCAAACGCGCACGCGCACCGACCGCCCGTTTCCGAGCGGCAGCGAAACGGCGACCCGCCCGCGCTCGATGATGTACAGCGCGTCGCCCGGGTCCCCGCGAAGAAACAACGCCTGGCCCGCCTGCAGATCCCGCACGTCGAGCCGCGTCGAGAGCGTGTTCAGCGCGCCGGCCGTGAAATGCGGCGCGAGCAGTGCGTTGAGGTCGTCACCAGGCTTCGGCGCGAGCGCGCTCGACGCGAGCAGTTGGTCTTCGATCCATTCCAGGCCCGAATCGAGCGTGCCGAATTCGCGAATCCGCAGATTGAGCGTGCCGGTTTTCGTCAGCAGATCGCGCGAGCGCGGCGGCAGCGCGGTCAGGATCAGGTCCGCGTCCATCGTCGCGCAGAGTTGCCGCAGCTTGACGAAGCTGATCGATACCGAAGCGTCGATGCCCTGGGTCGCCGCGAAATCAAGTACGACGAATCGAACCCGCACCGGATCGCGCACGGCGAGGCGCTCGCGTATGCGCTGGAGGATCGAATTGGCCGTGCCGAAAAAAAGAAACCCCTGCAGGCACATGCCGCACACCTGCGCGCCGAGCCCGCGTAACGCTTCGGTTTCCTCGATGTTGCGCTCGACATTCGAAGTCCGGCTGCGAAGGTCGAACGCCATGCGTATGCAGCTCACGCGGCCATAGAGCAGCGTGAACATCACGCACGCGGCAATCACGCCCACGGCCACGCCGATGAGCACGCCCCAGGCGGCGATCGTGCCCAGAATCACGGGCACGAGCAGATACTCGTACCAGGCGAGCTTCGCCCAGGCGCCGACCACCCAATGCACCATGAGGCGCAGCCCCATGAAAAGCTGGAGGCCGACGAGCACCGGCACGGGAAAGAGCGCGACGAAACCGGGCGACGCAGCCAGCACGACGAGGCACGCGAGCGAGGCGAACACGCCCGCCATCCGGCTCGTCGCGCCCACGCGCGCGTTGAGCATCGAGCGGTTGAACGACTGATAACCGACCATTCCGCCCAGCAGCCCGCTCGCGAGATTGGCGAGGCCCGCGGCCCGCATCTCGCGATTGAGATCGACTTCCTCGCCCGTCGCCGCGCCGATCGCCGTCGAATTCATCAGGATCGTGAGCGCGGAAACCGAGGTGACCACGAGGCTCTCAGGAAGGTGTGCGGCGATCGCCGTCCAGTCGATGCCTGCCAGCCCGGGCTGCGCGCGCAGGTGCAGCTCCGGCAGCCCGGTGAGCCGCAGCGCCGCGCGCGGCAACAGCAGCCCCATGGCGCGCGCTGCGTCGATCGACAGGCCCGCGGCGTGTAGCAGAACGTAGAAAAGAACGATGCCGAAGGCCAGCGTGAGCGGCAGCGCGGCAACGTGCTTCCAGCTGCGCATCAGGATCGTGGCCAGCACGCCTACCACGAGCGCAGGAAGCCATGCGAGCCAGTGAAGATGCGTCAACAATGCGAGCGTATGCCATTGCAGCGACGCGCCCGTCATGACGCGAAACGCGCCGGCGAGGAGCAGATAGCCCGTGCCGGCGAGGAAACCGCCGAGGACCGGGTAAGGCAGGAACTGCAGCGAGCGGCTGCGCTTCGAGGAACCGATCGCGTAGAGCACGATGCCGGTCACGAGCGAACAAAGTGCGATGGCGATCAGCACGGTGAGCAGCAGCGTTTGCGGGGAACCGCCATCCGCACGCACGCTGCTCGCGACGCCCGCCGCCACGCCCGCGAGAAACGCCGCCGCATTGCTGTCGGGGCCGCCGATGTTCAGGCGCATCGAACTCGTCAAGGCAGTCACGAGCGCCGTGACGACACAGCTGACGAGCGCGGTGGGCACGCCGAGCATGGCGTAGCGGGCAAGATCGGCGCTGAAGATCAGCGTGCCGAGGCTCATCGCGTAGCACAGCATGACGAGCGCCGACACCGCGCCGGCCGCCAGATCGCCGGGCAGCGCCGCGACGCGCGAGCGCGGCGGGACCTCGGCGGCGGTAACGGTCTTGCCCGGCTTCACGTGAATTCCCGGTGGAATGCGCGAGGCGCGATGGGGAGCGATCCAGTATCCGTCTGCGATCGAAAGGCGTCAAACAGACAAACCCGACGCAAACCCGGCCATACGCGGCCCGTGGCGCGCGCCTACACTGAATATTCACCGGCACGATCCCCGACGGGCTCGGGGCGGTTCGCATCAGGCAACCGGCATGGGATCCAGGCGGCGCACATGGATATCGGGCAATGGCTGCGCGCACTGGGACTCGAGCAGTACGCGCAAGCGTTCGCGGCAAACGACATCGATCTCTCGCTGCTCGCGCAGCTGACCGACGCGGATCTGCGCGAGCTCGGGGTGCAGTCGCTCGGCCACCGCAAACGCATCCTCGCTGCCGCCGCGCCCCATCCGCCGGCCGCGGTTCTGCCGGTGGCGCAAGCGCCGGCCGCACCCGGCGCGCCGGAGATTCCCGCGGACGAACGCCGGCAGGTCACGATCCTCTTCGCCGATCTCTGCGGCTTCACCGCGCTCTCGCGTACGCTCGATGCGGAGGAGGTGCGCACGCTGATCGGCCGCTTCACGGCGCTCGTCGACGGCATCGTGCTCGCCTGGGGCGGCACGACCGACAGGCATATCGGCGACGCGGTGATGGCGCTGTTCGGCGCGCCCCGCGCGCACGAGACGGACACGCTGCGCGCGGCCCGCGCGGCGCTCGACATCCATGAGGCGCTCACGCAGTTGAGCGCGCAGGCGGCGCGGACGCTGCAGGCCCATATCGGCATTGCGAGCGGCGAGGTCGTGGCCGGCGCGCTCGGCTGCGTCGACGCGCGGGACTACACCGTGACCGGCAGTCCGGTGAACCTGGCCGCGCGGCTCCAGGTCGCGGCGGCGGCCGGCGAGACCTGGCTCTCCGACGACGTCGCGCGCGCACTCGGCGACGCCGCCGTTTGCGACGCGCTCGGCGAGCAGCGCTTCAAGGGCATCGAGACGCCGGTGCGCGCCTGGCGGCTGCGCGCGATTTCGAGCGGCCCGGCGAGCGAATCGGCGAAGGCGGGTCAAAGCCTTTTCGTCGGACGAGAGGCCGAACTCGAACAGTTTCACGGTATCGTCCGCGCGTGCGTCGCGAGGCGGGCCGGCCACGTCGTCCATGTGCGCGGCGAAGCGGGCATCGGCAAGACGCGGCTCGTCGACGAGATGCGCCGCTACGCGCAGTCCCAGCGCTTCGAGGTCCATCGGGGCCTCGTGCTCGATTTCGGCGTGGGCAAGGGGCAGGATCCCGTGCACACGATCGCCGGCAGCCTGCTCGGCCTGCCAGCCGACGCATCGAGCGACGCGCGGCAGGCTGCCGCCGCGCGGCTCGCCGCTGAAGGCATCGTCAAGGCCGGGCAGCTCGCGTTTCTTCACGATCTCCTCGACCTGCCGCTCGCCGACGAGTGGCGAGCCCTCTACGACGCGATGGACCACGGCGCGCGCAAGCGCGGCAAACAGGCGCTCGCGGCGAGACTGACCGGCGATGCGTGCAGGCAGGCTCCAACGCTCATCGTCGTCGAAGACCTGCATTGGGCCGAGCCCGAAGTGCTCGACTATCTCTCGGCTTTCGCCTCCGGCATCGCCAACGGCCCGGGCCTGCTCGTGACCACCTCGCGCGTGGAAGGCGATCCGATCGACGCGGCGTGGCGCGCACGCTGCCGCGACATCCCGTTCGCAACGATCGACCTCGGGCCCTTGCGCCAGGACGAGGCCCTGAGCCTCGCAGGCAACTTCATCGACGCGACGCAGCGTGTCGCGCTCGCCTGCATCGAGCGCGCGGGCGGCAACCCGCTGTTCCTCGAGCAACTCTTGCGCAACGCCGAGGAAGGCAGCGGCGATGCCGTGCCCGGCTCGATCCGCAGCCTCGTGCTCGCGCGGATGGACCGGCTCGCACCGCGCGACCGCCTGGCCTTCCAGGCGGCTGCCGTGATCGGGCAGCGTTTCGGCATCGCGTTGTTGCGGCGGCTCATCGACGACCCCGGCTACGTCTGCGACGGCCTGCTCGCCAATGCGCTCGTGCTGCCGGAGGGCGAAGAGTTCCTGTTCGCGCACGCACTGATCCAGGAGAGCGCCTATTCGACACTGCTGCGCGCGCGCCGGCGCGAGCTGCACCGCTGCGCGGCCGACTGGTTCGCGCAGGGCGACCCCACGCTGCATGCCCAGCATCTCGACCGCGCCGAGGACGAACGCGCGCCTCAGGCGTACCTTGCCGCCGCGCTCGCGCAGCGCGCGGCCCATCTGCTCGAGGCCGCGCTGCGCCTCACCGGGCGGGGCCTCGAGATCGCGCAGACAGAAACGGACCGCCACGCCCTCAGCTGTTGCAAGGGCGAACTCCAGCGCGACCTCGGCGACATCGCGGGATCGACGGCGACCTGGCGCGCGGCGCTGGCGGCCGCCCCCGACGACGCCAGTCTGTGCCGCTGCCAGCTCGGGCTCGCAGAAGGCCTGCGCGTGAGCGAAGGTCTCGACGAAGCGCTGGACCTGCTCGAGGCTGCGCAGCGGATCGCAGAGCGCGACGACCGGGTGGCCGAACTCGCGAGCCTGCACTATCTGCGCGGCAACCTTTACTTTCCGCTCGGCAAGATCGATGCCTGCAGCGCCGAACACGAACGCGGGCTCGGCTACGCGCGGCGCCTGGGCCAGCCGGAGGCCGAGGCCCGCGCGCTCGGCGGCCTCGCCGATGCCGCGTATGCGCAAGGGCGGATGCGAACCGCGTTCCGCCATTTCAGCGATTGCGTGGCGTTGAGCCGCGAGCACGGGTGCGGCCGGATCGAAGTTGCCAATCGTTCGATGCAGGGCTTCAGCCGCATTTATCTGAACGAGCCGCGGCAGGCGCGCGAAGACGCCGTTGCTGCCGTGCGCGCCGCTGAACTGATCGGGCAGCCGCGCGCGCAATTGCTGGGCGAGACGCTCGGCGTGTTCGCCTGCTACGAGCTAGGCGATATGCCGGCTATGCAGGTCCATCTGGAGCAGGAAAAGCGTGTGATCCGGCAATTGGGCGCGCGCCGGTTCGAAGCGCAGAACCTGGAAATGCAGGGACGTGTGTGGCTCGCCGACGGGCGCCGCGGCGAAGCCGTCAAGGCGCTGCGCGAGGCGCTTGCGATCTCGCGCGAAGTGGGCACGCAGTTCTGCGCGCCGAAGAATCTGAGCGCCCTCGCCTGCGCGGTCGACGAGAACGACGAGCGAGCGCGCCTGCTCGCAGAAGGCGCGGACCTTCTGCGCCTCGGTGCAGTCGGCCACAACCATCTCTGGTTCTACCGCGACGCGATCGAGGCGATGCTCTCGGTCCGCGATCCGGCCGGCATGCTGCGCTACACGAACGCACTGGAGGACTACACGCGGCGCGAACCGCTGCCGTGGGCCGAGGTCTTTGCGGCACGCGCACGCGCGCTCGCACGCGCCCTGCAGGCGCCTACGGACGAAGCCGCGCGAGGCGAGCTTGCGCGCGTGCGAACCGTACTGCGGCAGGCTGGCTTGCAGCAGTACCTGGCGGCGGTCGATGCAGCGCTTGCTGCTTGAGGCATGCGCTGGACCGAACACGTTTTGCTCAAGGCGTTCCGTTCGTGTGCTGCTTGCGCAACGCAGCCTCGCCTGCTGCGATGTACGGTGCCGCTCCGTGTTGCCGCTTACTGGCTGGTCATCGCCACACCGCGCAGCACCTGGCCGTACGGCGCCGTTTGCATTACGGCGAAGCCCGAGGTCGTCACGGTCGAACCGCTCACGCCCAGCGTGATCTTCATGAGCTGGTTCGAATCGGCGCCCGCGTCGAAGGTCGTGCCGAGGCTGTTGTTGGCCGTCGAGGTGATCGCGTAGAGCGTGTACGAACCGTCGCTGTTGATCTGCCCCGTGATGTTGCGCAAGCCGTCGGCCGAGGTCGTGTAGTTGGCGCCGGCCGTACCGTACGTACCCTTGGTATCAGTCACGGTGTACGCCTGGCCCAGATTCAGACCTTGGGTGATGTGAGCGATGGCCGTCCAGGTGCTGCCCGACTTCTGGTAGACCCACAGACCGCCACTGCCGATCGCCATGTCGGCCGGATCGCCGTCGCCTTCGTCGGCCACGAACATCAGGTTCGTGTTGGTCTTCGGCATCCACATACCGAACGGGAAGCCCGTGTTCCAGCTCAGCGGCCACGACGTCGCGCTTGCGGCTGTCAGGGCCGACTTCAGCGTGGTGTTCGATGCCGGCTCGTTGCTTGCGCCCGGCGCGCCCGACCATGCGGTCGTCGGCGCGGTAAACAGCGGCGTGATGGCGACGTTCTGCAAGTTGCTGAATTTGGCTCCATTCGCGAGTGCACCGGCCGCGCCGACCTGGAAGACCGTGTTCACGCCGTTACTGCCGCTGCCCTTCGATACGTACAGGGTGCCGTCCGGAGCCAGAAACAGACCGCGGAAGTTGCCGTCCTTGCCCGTCTTGTCGTAGGGCTGGCCGACCGAGGCCAGCGTGAAGCCAAACTGATTGCCGCCGGCGTTGGTCTTCTTGGCAAACGTGGTGCTCGACAGCGCGTCGGTGATCGTACCGGGACCGCACGACGTCGGCGCCGTGTAAGTGCTGGCGTTGCCCGAGAAGAACGTGCCGACCGGTTGCGAGAATGCGCAACTGCTGCCGGCTGCAATCGTCTGCACGCCCGTGTCCATGGTCAGCATGTCGAGCTGACCATAGGTCGGGCTCGGCGAAGAGCCCGAGTTGCCGGCATTGCCGACAATGTAGTACTGACCGCCAGCCAGCACAGAAGCACGGCCGTTGTTGCCCGAGTAGGCGTTGGTGTTCGTGAACGTCAAAGCCTTGGTTGCCAGGTCCAGCTGGGCGACCGTACGGTACGTCGGCTGGGCGACATCGGGGTTGGTCGGATCGATCACGCCCGGCGTGTTCGAGTTCGAGCGGTCGGTCTGGTCGACAGGTGCGTTATAGCCGTTGAAGGTAATCGCGGTACCGTCCTGCGAGAGATTCAACGCGAGTTCCGACTTCGACGCGAAACTCGTCGTGAAATCAAAACCGCCTTGCATCGCTGCCGCCGTCACGTCGAGGTACTGGGTCGGGCTGGTAGCGCCGGCGGCCCACTGATCAATCACGATATCGGTGGTCACGCCGAAGTTGCCGTCGGCGGTTGCGCCTTCCGTCGTGAACACGTTCGGATAGGTCCCGGGCGACACAGCGGCTACCGGCGCAGTATTGGTCGTTTCCGGCGTGGCGTTATACGGCAGCGTGCCCGTGAGCGTGAAGGCCGGATCGTAGACCGAACGCGAAACCAGCAGCGCCGGCTGAACGCTGGCCGGGTTCGATGCATTGCCCGGCGCGCTTTGCGCCTGCGTGTTGCCGGAATGATCGTTACCACCGCAAGCCCAGAGCATGGACGTCATTGCTGCGATCGGCAGCAGGCGAAATGCGGTACTCCTCATGCAAACCCCTATAGATTTGGAATCAGTCTCATCGCATAGCGCAAAATCGGGCCATGCCGGAAACGTAAAATGGCTGAGCCAGCCAGCTAGTTTTGTGACTACGCCAGCGTCAAGCCGAAGGATTACATCCACGATTTTTCACACCAGAAAAATCGATGTAGGACTGTAGTAAGGGAGCGTTGCATGGGGATTACATCAATCTTGCATTTATAAAGTCGACCTTCCCTTCGGCTTCCCGATTGAACTGGTTAGCCGGCAGCCCGGCGTTTTCTGGCGACAGCGTCCAGCGACGCCCTGAAGCTTTCACGCGAGAGCGCCGCCGCGTAAGCAATGTAAGCCGTTCTTCTTCGAAGTGAAACACTTCCCCTTCACAATGCCTCCCTTTTTGGCACGGGCTTGACTTTGGGTGCAGACGCAACGATCGCCCGGCGCAACAGCGCGCATGCCACCTTTCCGGCCACACCTCTTCTTTCCGTCCGCGATCCTTAACTTCGTAAGATACCCATCACGTTCGATTAACTCCTTGTGCATAAGATTGCTGCGTATCGCAAAGAGAGCATCAATCAATAGCAAGGACACCTACGGATGACACCTATTCAAACGCGGCTCCGCAGAAAGCCGCTTGCACAACTCATTCTCGCTTCGCTCTGCACGACCAGTGCGCCTCTCGCCTTCGCGCAATCGGCGGGCGATCTCGGCTCCGTTCAGAGCACCGCCACGTCGGCTTCCCCCATCAGCGACACCGGGGCGTCGTCCAACCCGCAATCGGCCCCCGCGCAGGCGCCCACCCAGGGATCGCTCACCGCCTCCGAGCCTAAGTCGATCATCAACAGGAACTATATTCAGAACAGTAATCCGCCCACCGCGAACTACAGCGACATCCTCCAGATCGCGCCAAGCGTTTCGAGCATCAACCCGAACGGTCCCGGCCTCATGGAAACGCAAAGCCTGACGATCCGCGGGTTTCAGGACGGTCAGTACAATGTGACCTTCGATGGCATTCCGTTCGGCGACACGAACGACTTCACACACCATTCGACGTCGTTCTTCAGCACGCAGACCATCGGAAGCATCGCCGTCGACCGCGGTCCTGGCGATGCCTCGCAAATCGGCTTCGCGACTTTCGGCGGGACGGTTGCGCTCACATCGATCGAACCGTCGCTCACCCCCGCGTTTTCCGTACTCGGCTCGTATGGCAGCTGGAACACCTGGCTCGCCGGTGCACAGTTCAATACCGGCGACCTGCAGCAGTGGGGCGATGCACGCGCGGTGGTGGGGTACAACCATTCGAGCAGCGACGGATATCTGGACAACGTCGGGCAGCGGCGCGACAACGTCTACTTCAAGCTCGACAAGCCGATCGGCGACAACACGCTGCTCACGCTGTTTGCCACCTACAACCGGATTTACCAGAATACGTCGCTCGGCGCGACGGCAGCGCAGATCCGCGAGTTCGGCCCTTCTTTCGCGCTCAATAGCGACCCGACGAGCCAGGCCTACTCCGGCTATAACTTCGACCGCATCAACACCGACTTCGAGTACATCGGGCTGCAAACGGTGCTGGGGGCCTGGAAGCTCGACAACAAGCTCTATACGTACGGCTATTACCACGACGGGTTCAACGGCCTCGATCCCAACGGAGAGACGCCGAACGGCACCACGTTCGGCGCGAACAACGTGCCGGGCACGCAGATGGCCAACAACTATCGCGCCTTCGGCGACGTCTTCAACGCGCAGCGCACGCTCGGTCCAGGCACGCTGCAACTCGGCGCCTGGCTCACGCACCAGTCGAACTTCCGCGACAACATGAACGTCGACGCGACGCTGAACTTCGCGCTCGAACAGTTGAACTTCTCGATGCAGGACTCGTTCCTCACGTTCCAGCCCTATGTCCAGTACGCATGGAAGCTGCCGTACGGACTGACGCTCACGCCCGGCGTGAAATTCGTGTCGTTCAGCCGCAGCATCGATTCGGCGGACAACCAGAAGACGGGTGCGCCACTGGATTTCAGCCATACGTGGACGAAGGTGCTGCCTTCGGTCACGCTGCATGACCAGATCAACCGCAACTGGAGCGCCTACGCCCAGTATGCGCAGGGTTTCCTCGCGCCGAACCTCAACGTCTTCTACGTGCCGAATCCCTCGCTGTCCGGACAGCCCGACCCCGAGCAGACCGACAACTACCAGATCGGCACGACGTACAAGACAGACCGCCTGACGCTGTCCGCCGACCTCTACTACATCAACTTCCGCAACGCCGTCACGAGCACGACGATCGGCGGCACGTCGTTCTTTACGAACGCCGGCGGCGCCGTCTACAAGGGCTTCGAGAGCGAAGCGACGCTTTATGCCGGCTACGGCTTCAGCCTTTACGGCAACCTGACCTTCAACTCCGCCAAGCAGAAGAGCACCGGCGACTGGATGCCGAACGCGCCGCAACAGACGGCCGCCCTTGGCGTGATCTACGACCGCGGGCCGCTGCACGGTTCGCTGATCGGCAAGTTCGTCGGCCACCAGTATGGCGATACCGGCAACCAGCAGCCGATCGGCGGCTATATGGTCACGAATCTCGCGGCCGCCTATACGTTCAAGTCGCCGACCACGTGGATGCGCAATACGCGCATCGGCCTCGAGATCGACAACCTCTTCAACCGCACGAGCATCAACGGCCTCGCGGGCTACACCGTTGCGAACAACACGCCGCTCTACTGGACCATCCCAGGCCGTGCGGTGTTCGCGACCCTGTCCACCGACTTTTAACCTCTGACTGGAGTCTCCTTCCATGAATACCGGCACTCTGATGCAACTCGCGAGCGATTCGGGAGGCGTGCTGTATGTCATCGCGATCATGCTGTTCGTCGCGCTGACCGTGATCGTCGAGCGCACCTGGTTCCTGCAGCGCGCCGGCGCGAGCGGCCGCGCGGTGCTCGGCCAGCTCGACCGCATGAGCCATCTCGACCCGGCTGCGCTCTCGACGCTGGCGAGCCGGTACCGCGGTCTGCCGGTGGCGCACATTTTGTCGGTGGCCGCGCGCATGGGCGGCGTGCGCAGCCGTGACACGCTTTCGGCTGCGCTGGACGAGACGATCATGCGCGAAGCCCCGCGCATCGACCGCTTCCTCTGGGTGCTCGACACGATCGTCACGCTCGCGCCGCTGCTCGGCCTGTTCGGCACGATCGTCGGCATGTTCCACGCGTTCCAGGTGCTTGGAAATGCCGGCAATGCTCCCACGCAAGTCACGGGCGGCGTTGCTGAAGCGCTCGTGGCGACCGCCTCGGGCATCTTCGTCGCGATGGTTGGCCTGGTGTTCTTCAACGGATTGCACAACCGCGTCAGGCTCGCCGCGCACCAGCTCGAAACGCTGAAGGCGGCGCTCGTCAACCGGATGACAGGCATCGCTCACGAGCAGCCCGCCGAAGTGCGCGAGAACCTGCGCGATGTGCGCGAAGCGCCCGCGCATCTCGCCTCGCAGGGAGCGTGACGATGAAGTACTTCGAAGCACGCAAGGCGCGTATCGAGATCATCCCGATGATCGACATCATGTTCTTTCTGCTGGTGTTTTTCATCATGATCACGCTGCACATGATTCCGAACGCGGGTCTCGCCACGCGGCTGCCGTCCAGCGCCACCGCGCAGGCGCTGCCGCCGCCGAAGATCACCGTGACGCTCACCGACGACGGCGCGCTCTCCGTCGACGGCCGCACGCTGACGCCCGCACAGCTCACGGCCATGCTCGCGGCGCAGTCCGATCCGGCGCGTACCGTCGTGACGATCGCCGGCGCGAGCGGGGCGCGTCTTCAGTTCCTCGTCACGGCGATGGATGCGTGCCGCGCCGCGGGTGTCACCCAGGTCGCGCTCGCGGCCCAGCCGGCGGCGCAGTGACATGGCGACCTTGTCCACCGCACGCCTCGCGCCCGAAAAGCGGCGCCTCTATGGCGCAGCGGCCGTCGCGCTGATCGTGGAAATGGCGCTGCTCGCGGGCGCCTGGTCCATGCTCCGGCAAAAGAGCGCCGAGCCGCCGCCCAAGCAGCCGCCCACGCTGCTGTCGCTGGCAAGCGTACCGGCGCCGCAGCCCGCGCCCGCCGCACCGCCGGTGCCGAAGCCTCAGGCGCCGCATCCGCAGGTACAGCGGCCGCAGCCGCATGCGGCTCCCCCGCTGCGTCACGTTGCGCACGCCGCTGCGCCCCAGCCCGTCCACGCGCCGCAGCAGAGCGCGCCGTCACCGTCGCCCACTCCGGCGCCCGCGCCGGCGGCCGCACTGCCCGAACCGGCACAGCCGCCGGCTCCCGCGCCCGCTCCCGTGGCAGCGCCGGCGCCCGCCCGGGTCAGCGCGAGCTTCGAAAGCGCGCTGCGCGCCGCGATCGAGGCCGCACTGCACTACCCGGAGTCGGCGCGAATGGCCGGTATTTCAGGACGCACGCGCGTGGCTTTCCAGTATCGCGACGGCGTCGTGTCCGGCGCCACGGTCGCCGTGTCCAGCGGCGTTGCGGCGCTCGACCGCGCCGCGCTCGCCGCCGTGCGCGACGCCGACGTGCCGAAGCCCGAATCCGGCTTCGCAGGCAAAACCCTCACCGAACAACTATGGGTCAACTTCAATCTCGACGCCCAGCAATGAACCGACTTCTTCCCTCCCTCGCTACCGCCATCGCCACCGCTTGCGCTCTCGTTACGGGCGGCGCCAACGCGGCCGCCTCGCTGCCCGCCCAGGCAAACGTTCACCATGTCCTGCTGGTGAGCGTCGACGGGCTGCACGCGGGCGACCTTGCGCGCTTCGTTTCCGCTCATCCGGACAGCGCGCTGGCGAAGCTCGCGGCGCAGGGCATCAGCTACACGAACGCCAGTGCGGTGGTGCCTGCCGACTCCTTCCCGGGCCTGCTCGCGCTGGTGACGGGCGGCACGCCCGCCGCGACCGGCGTCTATTACGACGACTCCTATGACCGCGCGCTTTCCCCGCCCGGCAGCGACTGCAGCCGCACCGGCACGCGTGTGCGCTACGACGAATCGCTGGACAAGGATGACGGCCACGGTCACGACATGATCGATCCGGCCAGGCTGCCGCGCGATCCCCGCCACGGTTGCACGCCCGTCTACCCGCATGCGTTTCTGCGCGTGAACACCGTGTTCGAGGCGGTGCATGACGCAGGCGGTTACACCGCATGGATCGACAAACATCCGACCTACGAGCTGGTCGAGGGCCCGTCCGGGCATGGCGTCGACGACCTGTTCCTGCCGGAGATCGGCGCGAACTACGAGGGCCTCACCGACGCGAAGCCGCATGAGATCACCGGCTCGCTCGCGAAAACCGAGGCATACGATGACGTGAAGGCGCGCGCCATCGTCAACGAGATCGACGGTCTGACTCACGACGGCAGCGCACCGGCCGTCGTGCCAGGCGTGTTCGGCCTGAACCTGCAGGCCGTCAACGTCGCGCAGAAGATCTACGGCTACCGCGACGCCAACGGTGCGCTCACCGCCGGTCTCGAAGGCGCGATCGCTCACGTCGACGCCCAGTTGGGCAGCTTCGTGAACGAGCTCGACCGCCGGCATCTGCGCGACGACACGCTCGTGATCGTGACGGCCAAGCACGGCAACGGGCCGATCGACCGCGCGCGGCTCGACAAGATCGACGAGACGCGTCTTGCCGCCGTGATCGACGAGGCGGCCCCCGGCGCCCTCGCGCAGCTCACGACCGACCACGGCGCGCTCGTCTGGCTGCGCGATCCATCCGCCGCCCCGGCCATCACCGCGGCGCTGCGCGCACACGCCAGCGCGCTCGGCATTGCGGATGTCATCAGCGGCGAGCGTCTCGCGCTGCGGTTTCCGGCGCCCGCAGCCGACAGCCGCACGCCGGACATCGTGATCGTTTCGCGCGATGGCGTCATATTCACGCCATCGCACGACGGTAAGCTCGCCGAACACGGGGGCTTCCACGAAGACGATACCCACGTCGCGCTGCTCGTGTCGAACCCGCGGCTCGCGGGCGCGGGAGTCAGCGTCACGTGGCCCGTGTCCACGACCCAGGTGGCGCCCTCGATTCTGGCCGCGCTCGGCCTGCCCCCGGACGCGCTCCAGGCAGTCAGGCTGGAGGGCACGCCCGTGCTGCCGGGCACACGCTGGACAGCGGCGGGTCCGCTCGCCTATGACGACACAAACACGAACGCCGCCGACCGGCCATTGACCCGCCGATGAGTAGTCTGCCTGCAAGCCAATCCCGAGTGCTGGTCGTCGAAGACGATCCCGGTGCCGGGCTGGAAATCACCGCCGCCCTCGAAGACTACGGGTTCGAAGTCGAATGCGTGCCGACCGGCTTCCATGGCTTGCTGCGCGCGACCAACGGCGAATTCGATGCGCTCGTCCTGGATCGCATGCTGCCGGACCTCGACGGACTGTCGATCCTCGCGACGCTGCGCAATATCGGCAAGCAGATGCCCGTGCTGATCCTGAGCGCGCTGGACGCCGTGGACGAGCGCGTTCGGGGTCTGCGGACGGGCGGCGACGACTACCTCGTCAAACCGTTCGACGGGCTCGAGCTCACGGCGCGGCTGAACGCCCTGCTGCGCCGGCGGCGAGCCTCGACGAACGGCGCGTCCGCCGCGTCGGTGCTTCGCGTCGACGATCTGACGCTGGACACGCAAACGCGCGTTGTCCGGCGTGGCGAACAGGTCGTCGATCTGAAGCCGCGCGAGTACAGCCTCCTCGAATACCTGATGCGTCACGCAGGCGAGGTGGTCACGCGCGCGATGCTGCTCGAGTCGGTCTGGAACTATCACTACAGCACACAAACGAACGTGATCGACATGCATATCAGCAACCTGCGCCGCAAGCTCAGCTTCAACGGGCGGTTCTCGGCGATGGTCGTCACGGTGCGCAACGCGGGCTACATCATCCATGCAGCAGGCTAAGGAGCGCGTGGGGCGCGCTCGCGCGCGAATCGGGAGTGTGGGCTGGCTGCTGGTGGTATTCGTCATCTCGGCGATCATGCTCTTCGCGCTCCTCTACTGGCTCACGGGCCGATACCTGCTGCATGAGGTCGACGAGCGCCTGCGCGGCGAGTTCGCCGAGTTTCATGCGATAGACCGCGGCCAGGCGATCACGACCATCGGGGCCCTCAGCCGCCGCGACGTTGCAAGCGCGCGCCCCTACGGCGTGTTCGAGGCGAACGGCACGCGGCTCGCCGGCAACGTGTCGGTGCTGCCGCCCGAAGAGGACCGCAAGCCCTTCGAATATACGGAGACGATCCGCGAGGGCGGCCGCATGGCGACCGCGCATTACCGCGGCATCATCATCCCGACCACGAGCGGCTTGCGGATCGTGGTCGGCCATTCGATCGACGAGGTGCTCCGCTTCGACCGCACCCTGCTCAAGACGCTGTGCGCCGGCGTTGCGCTGGCGAGCCTGCTGGCGCTCGCCTGCGGTGCCGCGCTCCATCGCCTCGCGAACCGCCGGATTGCCGCGATCGGCGAGACCGCCCGCGAAATCATGGCCGGCAAGCTGAACCGGCGGCTTCCGCAGCGCGGCACCCATGACGATCTCGACCGTCTTGCCGCCATCGTCAACACGATGCTCGACGAGATCGAGCGGCTCGTCGAGGAAGTCCGCGGCGTGTGCGCCGGCGTTGCGCACGATCTGCGCACGCCGATGACGTCCCTGCGCGCGGGACTGGAGCGCTCCCGCCGGCGCGCGGGCACACCGGACGAATTTGCCCGCGCGATCGACGAGGCCATCGCCCAGTCGGACCATGTGCTCAATCGCTTCACCGCCCTGCTGCGCATTGCCGAGATCGAATCCGGCAGCCGCCGCGCCAGTTTCCGCAGGATTTCGCTCGACGCCGTGATGCGCGACGTTGCCGAGCTCTATGAACCCCTTGCCGAGCATCGGCAGCTTTCCCTGACGCTTGACGCCTGCGTGCCGGTCGAAGTCTACGGCGACTTCGACCTCCTGTTCGGCGCGATCGAAAACCTGGTCGACAATGCGCTGAAATTCACTCCCGAAGGCGGCGCGGTCAGGCTGGCCGCCCAGATCGAAGACGGGCAACCTTTGCTCGTGGTCGCCGATAGCGGACCCGGCATCGCCCCCGCCGAGCGCGGCGCGGTGCTACGCATGTTCTATCGCGGACACGTGTCCGAACGCTCGGTGCCGGGCCACGGCCTCGGTCTGAGTCTCGTCGCGGCAATCGCGCGGGTGCACGATGCAGCGATCGAGATTCTGGACAACGATCCCGGCTGCAGGATGCAGCTGAGGTTTCGGAATCCCGCGTAGCGCCCGCCGGGTTCTCCCAGGCTTCGGATGATCGTCGCGATCATCCATGTGATCGATTTGCGCAAATCATCGACCGGTATTACACTTCAATCTGATCGACATGATCATTTTTAGATTGATTCGTGCGCGAACCAATCACCGCACAACGAATAAAGCCAGGAGACATGCATGGTTCAGATTCCAATCAAGCGTTCGATCGAACGCATCCCCGGCGGCATGATGATCGTGCCCTTGCTGGCCGGCTCGATGGTCGCGACGTTCATGCCGGGCATGCCGAAATTCTTCGGCTCATTCACCAATGCGCTGTTCACGGGCGCGCTGCCGATCCTCGCCGTTTTCTACGTGTGCATGGGCGCGGGCATCGATGTGAAGGCGACGCCCTACCTGATGAAGAAGGGCGGTGCGCTGCTCGTCACGAAGGTCGGTGCGGCCGTGATCGTCGGCGTGATACTTGGGCATCTCCTCGGCGAGCAGCCAGTCTCTGCCGGACTCTTTGCGGGGATCTCGACGCTTGCCGTCGTCGCGGCGATGAACGACACCAACGGCGGCCTCTACATGGCGCTGATGGGCCAGTACGGCCGCTCGGAAGACGTGGGCGCCTACACGCTGATGTCGCTCGAATCCGGGCCGTTCCTGACGATGGTCACGCTCGGGGTGGCGGGGCTCTCGGCATTCCCGTGGCAGACCCTGGTGGGCAGCATCCTGCCGTTGGCGCTCGGCATGCTGCTCGGCAATCTGGATCGCGAAATGCGCGCGTTTCTGGCGAAGGCGGTCCCGGTGATGATCCCGTTCTTCGCGCTGGCACTCGGCGCGGGTCTCGATCTGCACAAGGTATGGCAGGCAGGACTGCTCGGGATCGGACTCGGCATCGCGGTCGTCATCGTGACGGGCATTCCGCTGTATTTCGCCGATCGCCTGACGGGTGGCACCGGCGTCGCCGGCGTGGCCGCAGCCAATACCGCAGGCAACGCGGCTGCGGTACCTGCGCTCGTCGCCGCGGCGAACCCGGTGTACGAGCCGGCAGCACAAAGCGCGACGCTGCTCGTCGCGGCGTGCGTCGTCGTGACCGCGATCCTCTCGCCGATCCTCACGGCGTCCATCGCGAAACGCTACCAGCAGCGGCACGTCAATGCCGGCGCGCAGAATCAGGCGGAACAGGTGCAATGAAGATCCTGATCATTGCGGACGACCTCTCGGGTGCCGCGGACTGCGCGATTGGCTTTGCGGGTGCGGGGCATCGTACGGTCGTCACGCTGGAAGCGGCACACACGCAGGCGCACGAAGACGCGGATACCATCGCCGTCGACACCGATACGCGCCGTCTGTCGCCTGAAGAGGCGTCGGCGCGCACGGCGGCCGCATACGCGCAAATGAGCGTGAGCGGCCAGCGTCTTTACAAGAAAATCGATTCGACACTGCGCGGGAACTGGGCGGCCGAAGTGGCGCGGCTGCAGGCACTCGCCGGCATGGCCATCATCGCCCCCGCGTTTCCGGCCACCGGGCGCACGGTGCGCGAAGGCCGGGTCTACGTGCACGGCGAACCCCTCGAGCAAACAGCGACGTGGCAACTGGAGCACGCCGGTCGCTGCGCAGACATTGCCTCACAGCTAACGCGGGCAGGCCTCGCCTCCGAGCGCCTCGACGCCGACGCCTTTCGCGACGACCCGCAGACACTCGCGACCCGCATCGAGGCGAAGGCCGCACGCGGCGTGCAGGCGCTGATCGTCGACGCACAATCCGAACAGGCGCTGCGCGCACTGGCACATGCGACACTGCGAAGCAGTGCGAATTTTTTCTGGGTCGGCTCGGGCGGTCTCGCGCGAGAGATAGCCGCACTCGATCGGCGCGCACCTGTGTACAACGATGCGAGGACCACGGAATTCCCCGGTGGCCCGATCCTCATTCTCGTTGGCAGCCTGTCCGCCGTGAGCGAGCGGCAGTGCGCCATGCTTCGCGAGCGCGGCGGCGTCGAGGAGCGGATTGTGCCGCCGGTTGTACTGCGTTCGGGTGCGAGCCATCCCGAGTGGAGCAAGTGGCAGCGCCAGATCGCCGTGTCGCTTCGCTCGGGCCGCGATCTGCTGCTGCGCATTGGACGTGACGATGCGTTCGATCCGGCCGAAGGCATGCAGCTTTCGACAGCACTCGCTGCACTCGTCGAGCCGCATTTCACGCAGGCCGGCGGTCTGATCGCCACGGGCGGCGAAACCGCGCGTGCGATGCTTGCGGTTGCGAAGATTACCGATCTGCATCTGCTGGCCGAAGTCGAAGCCGGCGTGGCGGTGGCGCGGCCGCTCGATGCCGCCCGCGCACATCGCCCCGGCATCGTCACGAAGGCAGGGGCCTTCGGTACCGACCGCGCGCTGTACGCGGCGTGGCTGACCCTGCGCAACGAAACCAAAACGGACGTCGCGCCACATTGATGTCCGTGCACGAACAGAAGCGAACCCTGAAGTCAAACGAGATCACATCATGAGCAACTATCTTCCTGTAATCGGCATCACGATGGGCGATGCTGCCGGCGTTGGCGCGGAGGTCGTCGTCAAGAGCCTGGCGCACGCGTCGGTCTACGCGCAATGCCGTCCGCTCGTGATTGGCGATGCAAAGCGCCTCGAACGCGCGAATGCCATCGTTGGCGGCCAGATGAAGGTGCGCCGCATCGAAAATGCGGAACAGGCGCGTTACGAACAGGGCACGATCGACTGCATCGACCTCGGCCTGATTCCTGAAGACCTGCCGTTCGGGCAGTTGTCGGCCGTCGCGGGCGATGCGGCGTACCAGTACATCAAGCGTGCAGCCGCACTCGCCCAGGCCGGCCAGATCGATGCGATCTGCACGGCGCCCCTGAACAAGGAAGCGCTGCATGCGGGCGGCCACAAGTATCCCGGTCATACGGAAATGCTCGCGCACCTCACAGGCGTCGAAGAAGTATCGATGATGCTTGTCGCGCCGCAACTGCGCGTGATCCACGTGACGACGCACATCGGCATCATCGACGCGATCCGCAAGATCGAGCCGGGTCTCGTGCAGCGGACCATCGAGCGCGGCAACGCAACGCTCGTGAAGGCCGGTATCGAGAAGCCGCGCATCGGTGTGTGCGGGATCAACCCGCACGCGGGGGAAAACGGCTTGTTTGGTTACGGCGAGGAAGAAGAGAAGATCATTCCGGCAGTGAAGCTGCTGCAGGAGCGCGGCCTTGACGTCACGGGACCGCTGCCCGCCGACACGCTGTTCTTCCGCGCCGGCCGCGGCGACTTCGATCTGGTGGTGGCGATGTATCACGACCAGGGACACGGTCCGGTGAAAGTGCTGGGCCTCGAGGCCGGCGTGAACGTGACGGTCGGACTGGAAGTGATCCGCACGTCCGTCGATCACGGCACCGCGTTCGACATTGCCGGCAAGGGTGTCGTGGACGAAGGCAGCATGCTCGAAGCCCTGCGCCAGGGGGCGGAACTGGCGACGCGCCGTCACTGAAGCCATGGGCGCGCACGCAAGGGGTCGGGTAAGATTGCAATCCCCTGGTTACAGCCCCTTGCGACGCAGCTGACGAAGTGAAAAAGACGACCGAACGCCATCAGGCCATTCTTGAGTTTGTCCGTACCCGCGACGCGAGCGTTGAAGAGCTGTGCGCCGCGCTGGACGTGTCGGAAGCGACGGTCCGGCGCGACCTGACCGTGCTCGCGAAGCAGCGCCGCCTGGTGCGCACCTACGGCGGTGCAACGGCGCTGGTTGGCGTACATGAACCCGAGGCTTCGCTCGAGGAGCGCAAGTCGGCGCAGAGCGAACAGAAGGAAGCCATTGCGCAGGCGGCCGCCGCCCACGTTCGCAATGGCGATACCGTGCTGCTCGACGGAGGGACGACGTGTGCCGCGCTCGCGCGCCGCCTGTCCACGCGCGAAGACCTGCATGTCGTCACGAACAACCTGCTCGCGGTAATGGCGCTCGCCAACGCGCCGGGCGTGCGGCTCACGCTGATCGGCGGCGAGCTGCGCAGTTCGAGCATGAGCACGCTCGGGCCGCTCGCTGAACTCATGCTGGGCCGGCTGACGGTCGATGTCGCGTTTCTCGGCGCGGACGGCGTGGTGGCGGGATTCGGCCTGTGCGAAGCATCGGCCCAGCAGGCCTGGCTCAAGGAATGCATTGTTGCCCGCGCCGCCGAGGTGATCGTGCTCGCCGATTCGGACAAGCTCGGCCGTGCACGTCAGCAGCACTGGACGCCGCTGCTGCGTGACTGGCGGCTGATCACCTCGGCAGTCGCGGACGAGGCGGCGCTGGCGCCGTTTCGCGAACGCGACGAGGTCAGCGTCGAGCTGGCTGCAGAAGTCAGGATGCCGCCCCTTTCCTGAGCACCCGTCCGAAATCACGACGGGCCCGGCTTCACGCCGTCACATGTCAGACGACGCCAGCGCCGGTTCATGAAGAACGTCGTGCGCCGGGGCCATCGTGCATTTGCCGCGCATCTCCGCCACGGTTCGCGCGCCGCACAACGCCATCGTCGTTTCGAGTTCGTGCCGGAGAATCTCGAGGGCGCGCGCCACGCCGGGTTCGCCCTTCGCTGCTAGCCCATAGAGCGTGGCACGCCCGAGCTGGACGCCGTGCGCGCCGAGCGCGAGCGCTTTTGCAATGTCCGATCCGGTGCGGAAGCCACTGTCGACAAGGACCGTCAGATCATCGTGCGCGGCGTCGCAAAACGCCGGGAGTGCCTCGATCGTCGAACCCGCACCATCCAGTTGACGGCCGCCATGATTCGACACGACCACGCCGTCTGCGCCGACCTCGCGCGCAAGGCGTGCGTGCGCCGGGGCAATGAGCCCCTTCAGCACGAGTGTTCCCTGCCACTGGTCGCGCAGCCACGCGATATCGTTCCACGTCAGCGACGCGCTGATCTGCTGTTGCATGACCTCTGAGATCGTCGACCCTCGCGCCGCGCTACCCAGCAGATCTGCAAATACCTTGAGCGACGGAACACCTTGCCTTGCCATTTGAAAGGCCCAGCGCCCATGCCTGGCGCCATCGAGCAGGTTCGCAACGGTCCAGCGGAACGGCAGCGTGAAACCATTGCGAATGTCGCGGTTGCGACGTCCGCCTACCGCTGTGTCAACCGTCAACTGCAGCACACCGAACTCGTAGCGGGCGATCTGTTGCAGAAATTCCCGCGCAAGTCCCTTGTCCTTCAGCATGTACAGCTGAAACCAGCGCAGCCGCCCGGCGGCCGCGTCCATCTCCGGCAATCCGACGGTCGCGGCCGTGCTCATCACGAACGGAATGTTCGCACGCGCGGCCCCCCTTGCGAGACACAGATCGCCCGACTCCCACGCTGCGCCATTCAGGCCCGTGGGCCCGACGACCACCGGCATCGCCACGTCCTGGCCGAAAAGGCGCGTCGCGGTCGAGCGGGTGGAGACATCGACGAGCACCTCCGGCTTCAGCAATACGCGCTGAAAAGCGGTCCGGTTGCGGCGCGCGGTATGTTCTTCACCGGCAGCGCCGTCGATGTAATCGAACACCATGCGCGGCAAGCGGCGACGCGCGAGCGCTCGCAGATCGCCGATACTCGCGGCGCGTCGCAATTGGCGGTCATGGGCGGCAACGGGGCGTCGAGTCATGAGCGGGAGACGGAGAGTGCGGCGCGCGGTCCGATATGTCCGCTGAGTGCCTTGAAGCCGAAGGTTCCGGCGAACGTGATGACCGCGCAGGCGATCATGAGAAGTCCCGGCGACGTGGGGTCACCGGTCTTGCCGATCAGCCACGTCGCCACCAGCGGCGTAGGGCCGCTGAAAATGGTCATGCCGAGATTGAACGCGATGGCCACGCCGCTGAATCGAACGCGCGTCGGGAACATGTCGGCAACGATGCAGGCGAAGGTTCCGTTGGTGAGCGCGGCCCCGAGTCCCGCCAGTATCATCAACGCCGACAGATCCATGCTGTGCGCAACGGCGGCGCGATAGAACGGCATGCTGAGCACGATCAGCAGCAGCGCTCCCGCGCGCATCAGATGGCGGCGCGACACGCTGTCTCCGAGACGTCCAACCAGCAGAATGCCCAGCGACGCGGTCGCGAGCGCCAGATTCTGCCCGATTGCCACACTGCGAGCATCGTAGTGCAGCACCTTCTCGAGATAGGCAGGCATGTGCGCGAACAGCAAACCGTTGTAGCCCGCCGTGGCGACCGTTGCCGCGATACCGAAAAGGACGGCTCGCCAATGTTCGCGCAGCAGTTCGGCAAGCGGGTGTTTCGACGCGATGCTTTTCATGCTGGAGAATTCCGGTGTCTCCTCCAGCTTGCGGCGCAGCCAGAAGCCGAGCAACCCGATCAGACCGCCGAAGACGAACGCGATGCGCCAGCCATAGGCGGCAACGTCCGGTGGAGCGAGCAGCATATGCACGGCAAGATTGACCGCCGCCGCGAGCAGGACGCCCGAATTCACGCAGAAGAACACGATGCCGCACACGAACCCCGCGCGACGCGGCACCGTTTCGACGACGTAGGTGATCGACCCGGGCAATTCGCCGCCCAGACAGAAGCCCTGAATCAGCCGCAACAGGATCATCGTCACCGTTGCCGCGATTCCCCAGCTCGCGTAGGTCGGCACGAGCCCCATGCCGATCGTCGACAGCGATACGACGATGACCGACACAATGAACACGCGCCGGCGGCCGTAGCGGTCGCCGAACCAGCTGAGGACCGCGCCCCCGAGCGGTCGCGACAGATAGCCGATCGCGAACACGGCAAACGACATGGCAAGCGCCATCAGCGGCGCGAGCATCGAGAAAAACGCGCGGCCGATGTACTGCGCGAACACGCCATAAACGACGAAGTCATAGAACTCCAGTGCGCCACCGAGACTCGCCAGTATGATCAGGCGCCATTGGCTGGCCGTTAGCGCTTCGTGCTGCATGTCGAGCATGCGATCCGATTCGAGGGTGGGCATCGTGTCTCCTGGATGGATTTATTTTGTACTGCACAGTGCTGGCCTGCCTCCTTTTTCACAGGCAAGCCGTGGTTCGCGCAGTCATGCGTCAGCCGGGTTCGACCTGCACGACTTGCGAGATATCGGCGTCGCCGAGCCCTTGCGCGACCGCGCGAACGAGCAGTTCGCGCACGAGGGCCGCGACCGGCAGCCTGACCTCGTGCTCGCGTGCGAACGCTTCGAGCGCGTCGAGATCCTTCAGCATCGTGCGGATCGTGCCGCTTGCCTCGGAGGGCGCGTCGATCATTCGCGGCATCAGCGTTTGCAGCAATACCGAGTCGGCCCATCCGCCCTTCAAGGCGGCCGGGATGCTGGCGCCATCGATCCCCGTGTGGCGTGCCAGACGCGTCGCTTCGGCCAGCGCGGCGATGGTCGTCATGACGATGGTCTGATTGGCGAGCTTCGTCGCCTGCCCGGCCCCGCTCTCGCCCATGCGCGTCAGGGTCGCTGCGTACGCGCGCAGCACAGGGCGCACGCTCGCGATCGCGTCCTCGCTGCCGCCGGCCATCACAGCGAGCGTCCCGGCCGCCGCCCCGGCCGTGCCGCCCGACACCGGCGCGTCGATCCAGTTGCCGCCGTTGCCGTCGCGCCAGCGCGCGGCAAGCATGCGCGTCGTCGAAGGCGCGATCGTCGAATGATCGGCGACGGTCAGGTTAGGCCGCGCGCCATCTGCGAGGCCGTCTGCTCCGAATGCGACCGTCTCGACCGCTGCGCCATCGGTCAGACACAGCATCACCGCCTCGCTCGAAGCGGCTACCTCAGCCGGGCTCGCGCAGACGATCGTCGACGCCGGTGCCGCCTGCTTCACGACCGCACATTTGTCCGCCGAACGGTTCCATATGGCTACACGGTAACCGGCCGCCGCGAGGCGATGCACCATCGGCAGTCCCATGCGGCCGAGCCCGCAGAATCCAACGCAGCGCATCGTCGCGCCGGAGTCGTCGTTCGCGTTCATTCCGAGTCTCCGTGCGTACGCGCGTCACAGGGCCAGTCGAGATTGCCCGAATGGGTCACCGCGCCGAGATGCGCGGGACCGACGAGCGCCGCGTACTTCTCGAGCACACCGGCCAGTCGCCGCGGTGCCGGCGCACGGCACTGCTCGTTGCGTTGTGCGAGTTCGGCGTCGGAGAGTTCGACGCGCAGGATCCCGTTACGCGCATCGATGTGGATCAGATCGCCTTCGCGCAGCAGCGCGATCGGGCCGCCCTCGGCGGCCTCGGGCCCCACATACCCGATGCACATCCCACGCGTCGCACCGGAAAAACGGCCGTCGGTGAGAAGCGCAACCTTTTCTCCCATTCCCTGCCCATAGATCGCCGCTGTCACACTGAGCATCTCGCGCATGCCCGGCCCGCCTTTCGGCCCTTCGTTGCGAATCACGAGGACATCCCCCTCGCGATAGTCCCGGGCCGCGACGACCTTCATGCAATCCTCCTCGCACTCGAAAATGCGTGCCTTGCCCGTGAAGGTGAGCGATTTCAGGCCGGCGATCTTGAGGCACGCGCCGTCCGGCGCGAGGTTGCCCCGCAGAATCACGAGTCCGCCGTTCTCCGATAGCGGCGCATCGCACGCGCGCACCACCTCGCCGTCGGGACCCGCGAAGCCGCGGAGCGCCTGCGCGAGCGTGACGCCCTCGAGTGTCGGGACATCGCCGTGCAGATGTCCGCCGGCGAGCAGCGCATTGAGCACGGCGGGCACGCCACCCGCGTGATACAGGTCCTGCGCGAGATACCGGCCGCCCGGCTGCAGATCGCCGATCAGCGGAATGCGCGCAAACACGCGCTCGATGTCGTCGAGCGTGAAACGGACCCCCGCCTCGTGCGCGATAGCAGGGATATGCAGCGCGGCGTTGGTCGAGCCGCCCGTCGCTGCCACTGCCGCGCAGGCATTTTCCAGACTCTCGCGCGTGACCAGTTCGCGCGGCAAAGGTCCGCCGGTCTTCAGTGCGTGCATCACGGTCTCGCCCGCGCGCCGTGCAATGGCGATGCGTTCGCTGTAGACGGCCGGCACCATCGCCGAACCGAGCGGCGCGAGTCCGAGCGTTTCGGCGACCATCGCCATCGTATTGGCGGTGAACTGCCCAGGACATGACCCCGCGGTCGGCGTGCAGCGCTTCTCGATTGCGTCGAGTTGCGCGCGCGAGAGATCACCGCGCTGCGTGGTGCCGACGGCTTCGATCGTCGTCAGGATGGTCGCCTGCCGCTGCAGGCCGGCAGCGGCGCCGCCCGGGATGGCGCCCGGCGCGGTGCCGGGCAGCATTGCACCGCCGAACAGGAAGACGCCCGGCACATTCACGCGCACCATTCCCATCAGGATGCCCGGTAACGTCTTGTCGCAGCCGGCCACGCCGACGAGCGCGTCGTAACCGTGCGCGCGCACGAACAGCTCCACGCTGTCCGCGACGACTTCGCGCGACACGAGGCTCATGCGCATGCCGGCATGATTCATCGACGTGCCGTCGGAGACTGAAATCGCCGAGCCGCGGATCGGCACGCCGCCGCCCGCGGCGACGCCGAGCCGGACGTTGTCCGAGATCTGGTTCAACGACATCGAACACGGCGTGTTTTCGCCGAAGGTGTCGACAATCGCCACGAAGGGTTTTTGCATCGCCGCGTCGTCCAGCCCGGTCGCGCGCAGAAACGCGCGGTGCGGCGCGCGCGTCACGCCGTCTGTCACCATGCGTGAGCGATGTTTGTGCAGATTCGTCATGTTTGACCCAATCCGTCCGTTACAGGTGTGAGGGACTGCCTGTTGCCCCGCTCGCGGCGCGATCACACGCCCGTCAGCAGCAGGCCGTTTTCCGCCGCAATGACCTGTCCGGTCATCGCGTGTGCGTGCGCCGCCAGGAACCATACGAGTTCCGCCATTTCCGCCGGCGTTGAGACGCGCTTGAGCGGCGCATTCGTCTTCATACGGCTCAGTACCGACGCGTATGCGTCGGCGTCTAGCGAACGTCGAAGCAGCCCGTCGTCGACCATGCCGGGCGCGATCGCGTTGACACGGACATGGGGAGCGAGCGAGCGGGCGAGCGAAAGCGTCATCGTATTCACCGCGCCTTTCGAGGCCGCGTAGGCGATCGACGAACCGGTTCCGTTCAAACCCGCCAGCGACGACACGTTGATGACGCTCGTGCTGCACTCTTCAGTGGCGGTTTCGCGCAACAGCGGCGCGGCCGCCGACGTCATCTGAAACACGCCGATCGCGTTGACGCGATAGACCCGCTCGAATTCGGCGGCATCGAGCGCGTCGAGCGCGTGATGCGGGATCACGCGCGTCGTCCCCGCGCAATTGACGAGCGCATCGATGCGGCGCCAGCGCGTAGCAACCTTGTCGACCGCGCGGCGGCAGTCGGCGTCCCGGCTGACGTCGGCGTCGAACACCAGGGCGTCCGCACCGGATGCGCGGCATTGCATTTCGACGTCCGCCGCGAACGCTCGCGTGCTGGCGTCGAAATTGCCGATCGCCACCGACCAGCCCGCGCGCGCGAAGCGCAATGCGGTGGCCGCGCCAATGCCCGTTGCGGCGCCGGTGATCATGCACACCGGGGATGTGGAATCTGTCATACGGAATATCTCGGGATCGTGTAGAAGTCAGAACCTGTCGGATCCGGCGGCGGCCTCACGGCGCCTCGGCAGCACAAGCACGAGACCCGCGCCAAGCAGCAGCGCGGCGGCAATGGTGAGCATGCCGGGCAACAGCTTGCCGCCGCTCAAGTCGGACAGCCAGCCCACCATGAACGGGCTGACGAAGCCCGCGAGATTGCCGGTGCAGTTGATCAAGGCGATTGCAGCGGCCGCGCCGGAGCCGCCAATGAGCGCGGTAGGAATGCCCCAGAAAACGGGGGCAATGGCATTGATGCCGATGGCGGCCAGCACCAGCGCAAGCAGCGCGACCGGCACGCTCGCGGCGCCCAGCACCGATGCGAGCAAACCGGCGGCGCCCAGCGTGCAGCAGAGCGCGACATGGCGGCGCCGTTCGTTGCGCCGATCCGCGTGGCGCGCGATCAGCACCATCGCGACCGCGCTGATCAGGGAAGGCACCGCCGACAGCCAGCCGATGTTGCCGACACTGGCGACGCCGCTCGCCTTGATGATGGTCGGCATCCAGAACGCGAGCCCGTAATTGCCCATCGCGATGCAGAAGTACGCGAGGCACAACATCCAGACACGCGTGCTGCGCAGCGCGCGCCAGACGGAATATTCGACGCGTACGGTTGCGTCGCGGGCCAGGTCGTCGCGAAGCAATGCCTTTTCGTCCGCGTCCAGCCAGCGCACCGATTCGATGCGGTCATAGAGCAGGAAGAGCGCTGCGATGCCGACCGCCAATGAGCCCGCGCCCTCGACGAGGAACAGCCATTTCCAGCCTGCGACGCCGCTCACGCCATCGAGACCCGACATGACCCAGCCCGAAAGCGGACCGCCTATCGCCCCGGAAACCGGGATTGCCGTCATGAACATCGCGATGATCTGCGTGCGCCGCCCTGACGGAAACCAGTTCGACAGATACAGAACGATGCCCGGAAAGAAGCCGGCTTCCGCAACGCCGAGCAGAAAACGCATGACATAAAAAGAAGCCGCGCTATTCACGAACATCGTGAGGCTCGAGATGATCGACCACGTGATCATGATTCTCGCAATCCAGCGTCGCGCGCCGACGCGGCTCAGAATCAGATTGCTCGGCACTTCGAAAATGAAATAGCCGAGAAAGAAAATTCCGGCACCCGTCCCATAGGCCGTATCGCTGAGTTTCAGGTCGGCGAGCATTTGCAGCCTCGCAAAGCTCACATTGACCCGATCGATGTACGCGACCATGAAAGCGAGGAACAGGAACGGCAGGATGTGGCGCGCGAGCTTGCGATAAAGCGCGGCCTGGCGCTGCTCGCTCCAGTCGCCGCAGCTCGCCGATGGCCCGGCGGACAAACCGCCCGACTGCGCGTCGCCCACCCACCCGCCATTACCCAATGACTCGATGCTCATGCTGTCTCCGGCGCATTGACCTGCCGCGCTATCGTGGGCGACCCTCGGCCGCTCCTCTGTTATGTGATGCAACCCGGTTGCAGGTGCCGCGCAACGCAATGCGCGAGACTAGACGGGCCTCCAGAGTAGCCGGCACGCACTCCGATCTGCAAATCACTCTTTCGGCGTAGCATATAACCTGGCAGTTATACCGAATAAGGGAAAACGCTGATGCCGAACATCGATCCAATCGAACGCTTCTTTCGGTCCGGACTCAAGCTGCCGCATCTGCGCATCCTCGTCGCGCTCGCGGACCTGGGCCAGGTGACGCGAGTGGCCAATGCGTTTCACGTGACGCAGCCGGCCATTTCCAAGCAGATCGCGGAGATCGAGGAGGCGATCGGGGTGGCCGTCGTCACCCGCAGCGGCAACAAGCTCGAGCTGACGGCAATCGGCAAGGTCATCGTCGCGTGCGGACGGGACGTGCTGCGTCATCTGGAGCTGGCGCGACGCGACGTCAGCGCGCTTGCGGCCGGCACGGGCGGACATGTGCGCGTGGGCGCGGTCGTGACCGTTCCCGATCCGCTCGTGGCCAACGCCGTCGAGCTGTTTCTGAGACGCGCTCCGGCCGCCTCGTTTTCATTCGTCGAGGCCACGCTCGACCGCCTGCTCAAGATGCTCGAAGACGGCGACCTCGACGTCGCGGTGGGCCGCAACCGGATCACGAGTACGCTCGTTCCCGTGAAGCACGAGACGTTGCTGCGCGATCCGTTCGTATTCGTGGCCGGGGCGGCTCACCCGCTCGGCGCGCCGGATCGGCAGCCTGGCTGGGCCGATCTGCGCGAATGCCGGTGGATCACGCCGCAACGCGGATCGCCGGCTTATACGACGCTGATCGCAACGCTCGATGCGCAAGGCATCGTGCCCGCGGCGAGCAGCGTCGAATCGAGTTCGCTCGCGCTCAATCTGGCGCTGCTCCAACGCGGCGATTTCGTCTCCATCCTGCCGGTCTCGATCGCGCGAAGCCACGCCATACGCGCCAACATGCGAGTTTTGCCGCTGCCGGCGATCGAGCGGCTCGGTGAGGTCATCGCGCACTCGCGCGCGGATGTCAGCGGACCCGCCACGGAGTTGTTCGTCCAATGCCTCGTCGAGGCGTCGAGCGAGTTGCAGGACGACTGACGCGTCGCGCACATCGCGGCCCGCTGGCGCCCATGCCCCAAATATTCTCTTTGACAAACACTCTTACGATATATATCTTAAGACATGTTTTAAGACACTCTTGAGATAAGGAGGCCCTATGCGCCACCATCCGCACTTTGGTGATCCCGGCCGTCACGGCTACGGCGCGCGCGATCCGCGCGACTTCTTCGGCGGCCAGCATCCGGCCATGCAGGCGCTTCGAGCGTTGCGTCACGCCATGAGCCGCCATCGCGGCGGCGAAGGTCCCGGCGACTTCGGCGAAGGTTTCGGCCGCGGCTTTGGCGGTTTCGGCGACGGCGACGGTTTTGGCCGTGGCCGCAAGTTCACGTCCGAAGATCTGCAACTCATGCTGCTCGTGCTGCTCGCCGAGCGCCCGAGCCACGGCTACGAACTCATCAAGGCGCTCGACGCGCGTTCGAACGGCTTCTACAGCCCGAGCCCCGGCATGGTCTATCCGGCCCTCACGTACCTGGAAGAGCTGGGCTACGTGAGCGTGACGCTGGAAGGCAACCGCAAGCGCTACGAGCTTTCGCCCGAAGGCCGCTCGTACCTCGAGGCCAACCGCGAACGCGCGGACCTGATCCTCGCGAAACTCACGCACTTCGGCCGCAAGATGGAAGTCATGCGCCGCGCCATGGCCGGCGAAGATCCCGCCGAAGGCAGCGCCTGGGTGCGCGAACTGATCGAGGCGCGCCGCGCGCTCAAGCGCGCGCTGCTGCGCCGCACCGACGCCGCGCCGGAAGAACAGCGCCGCATCGCCGCGATTCTTGCGCGCGCCACCCGGGAAATTGAAAACGGCAGTGAGAGCGAAGGCGTTTGACACACCGCATCGGGCCACCATGCGCCAGACGCAGGCCCACGCCGCGCCACCCCAACATCATCGGAGCCATACATGCAGAACCCGTCCCAACTCGAAGTCGTCCGTGTGCGTCACCCGCTGAAGTTCCGACTGTTGCGCGTGGTGCGCGTCACGGCGCTCTCGCCCTCGCTAATCCGCGTGACGCTCACGGGCGATCTGAGCGACTTCGTCTCGGCGTCATTCGACGATCACATCAAGGTGTTCTTTCCCGCCGCCAGTGAGGAAAAGCCAGTACTGCCAACTTTGGGCCCGGACGGCATCGTCTTCCCAGAAGGCGTCGAGCGTCCCGCTGCGCGCGACTACACGCCCCGGCGCTTCGATCCGCAAACCAACGAACTCGATCTGGAATTCGCGCTGCACGAAGCCGGCCCGGCCACGGCATGGGCGGCACAGGCGCAGGCCGGCCAGTATCTCGGCGTGGGCGGTCCGCGCGGCTCCATGGTGATTCCCACGGGCTTCGACTGGCATCTGCTGATCGGCGACGAAACGGCGCTGCCCGCCATTCAGCGGCGCCTCACGGAGCTGCCGGCTGGCGCGCGCGTGGCCGTGGTCGTGGAAGTGGCGAATCGCGCGGCCCGCATCGAGCTGCCCACCGAAGCCGATCTTTACGCCATCTGGTGCTATCGGGACGAACGCGGCGACGAAAGCGAGTCGGAGCATCCGCTCGTGGACGCCGTGTCCGGCGTGTGGCTGCCGCCCGGCGAGGGTTACGTCTGGGCCGCGGGCGAAGCCTCGGCGATCCGCGCGGTGCGCGCGCATCTGTGCAACGAGCGCGGCGTCGACAAGAAGCGCATTCGCGCTTGCGCCTACTGGCGGCGCGGCGCGCAGGCGGCCCACGAAACGATCGACGACTGAGCGATCCTGCGGGCGCGGCAACCCTGCCGCGCCTTTTTACTTTCAGGCTCGAAGCCCATCCATGACCCCTTCTCTCGCACCGCTGCGCGAACGCACCCTGCTCTGGCTGCTGGCGCTCACGCAGTTCAGCACTACACCGAGGAAGTTTCCCCGCTCTACTCAAAGGTCCGCTGCCAAACGCTGGTGCTTTGGGGCGAAGACGGTCAATGGATCCCTGCGGAGCGCGGTCGACTGTTGCAGCGCACTATCCGCGGCGCCCAACTGCAAGTGATTCCCAACGCCGGGCATCTCGTACAAGAAGATGCTCCAGAAGCGATTGTGGCTGCGTTGTTGCGTCTTCTGTCTGGAAAGAGAGGATGGCCAGTTGTGTCAACGCAGGACGGTTCGCTCACACTTCCGTGAAGCGGTGCGCTGCGCCTTTGACAGACAACCGGGCGATAGTGTTAGGCCGGTTAGCGGCAGCGATGGAAAGGTTTTCCGCCATTCAAAGGTCCGCCTGTCAACTGCAATCAGCGTCCCCATATGGCCGGCGACTGCTTGATTCAGTTGCCCGTAGTCGACCCTCAACAGCCGTTCAGGTTTCTCCAAGGCAGCCGATTTACCCACAGCAACGCTCCGCTTTTACGTATCGAGGTCGATTAGCGAAGCAAGGTCATGGAGCTGGGATGGAGCAAACACACGGATACCGTGCTGAACGAGCAACGCGGCTGTCACACCTGAGGCACGGTGTGCGACACGGGAGAACGAGCCATCATAGATGAAACTGCTGCCACACGATGGACTGCCGTCGACGAGCAGCGCATAGCGACAGCCGTGCGCGATCGCCTGCTCGAGTGCGTATCGTGCACCGTCGACGAAGAGCGCTGTGACGTCTGCGCCTGCATCGTCGTGAATCCGCGCTGTGCCATCCAGCACATCGTGGCCACTGCGCCGCATCTGGATCTCGGCTGGACGGCGCGGCGTGTCGAACCCAGCAGCGACTTCCGGGCACACAACGACGAGTCGCCCTTCATCGCGCCAAACGTGCAATAGTGCGCTGGCAAGCGTATTCGCGCGGCCGTCGTAACGCACCGGCAAGCCGGCAAGACAACCGCTGATAAGTATCTTGTTCATATACGTGGTCGTGTCTGGCAAGACAAGGCGCAGATCGTGCGCGGCGGCGATAATGTCCAACGCCGCATTATCAACGATCTGGGAACCAGGGGCTGAACAGCCCTTCAGGGCCGTTCAGCGCCCGACGCCCGAAGGCGATGGTCTTCCCGATCCAGAACCGTGTCGGTAAAAGCGGTCGCGGCGAACTGACTGCCCTGATCGGTGTTGACGACCTCCGGCTGACCATATTTCGCGAATGCCTCTTCAAGCGCCTCGACCGCATGGATCGCTTCCAACGTGATCGCCACGCGATGGCCAATACGCGGATCGATTCATTCAGCCGTCCGTGTGGCTCTCAACCCGCCTTAAACACGGAAATTACGGGGCTCCTTTCGGTGGGGACCTTCCCCGGATTTCTGGCGATCAGACGTGTTCACACTATCCAAGACCGTCGACGGCCAGTGCGAAGTTGATAAAAGCGATTGCCACGAATCTTCAAATAGGTCCTCGACAACACGCCAGGACCGGCCTGCCGGTATGGCAATCCGATTCCAGCGCTTGACGAACTCCGGCGTAAAACGCTTCACCCAACGCATGATCGTCGTGTGCGCCAGCGACAGCCCCGTTCGGCCATCATCTCGACCAGATCACGCAGGCTGAATTCGCCGACTTGCCCGACACGAAGACGAGATCGCCCCAGCGCGTGGCATTCCAATATTTCGCCTTTGGGTTGCTCGGCGCGCGGCCAGGTTCGATCAGGCGGTTCAGTCTTTCGTCGGCGTTCATGTTGCTCCTTTCATCGTGAGCGAGTGCGCTTGTGCCAGCGGCTACCGGCGAGGTGGACCGACGATTCCATGCACACGGCGCTGCCGCGCCAAACAAGGGATGCGGGTATCGATATGAGCGGGCGGCGCGATGCCGGGGAGGCAACCGGGCCGCGCCTGCCGAACAGCGCCGATCACGCCACGCCCTGCGGCTCGACCCGGAACGCCGACACCGATTGCTGAAGCCGTCCCGCCTGATAGTCGAGCGAACCGGCCGCGGCGGCTGCCCGTTCGACGAGCGCCGCGTTACGCTGGGTCATGTCGTCCATCTCGCGAATCGCGACGTTGACTTCGCCGATGCGCGCGCTCTGATGCTTCGACACGTCCGATATTTCGCCGACGATCGACGCGAGACGCCGCACCGCTTCGACCACCTCGTTCATCGTCGCGCCGGCGTCGGCGGCGAGCGTCAACTCTTCGTCCACCTGCGCGCTCGACTGCCCGATCAGCGCCTTGATCTCCTTCGCCGCGCCCGCGCAACGCTGTGCGAGCTGACGCACTTCGCCCGCGACGACCGCGAATCCACGACCCTGGTCGCCCGCGCGAGCCGCTTCCACCGCAGCGTTCAGCGCAAGGATGTTGGTCTGGAACGCGATGCCTTCGATCACGCCGATGAATTCGCCCATCTTGTGCGAACTGTTCGAGATGTCCTCCATCTTGCCGGCCATGTTGCCGACCGCGCGGCCGCCGCGCATCGCGATGTCCGACGCCCCGGCCGCGAGCGCCGACGCGCTTTGCGCGCTGTCCGCGTTGCGCCGAACGGTTTCGGTCAGTTCCTCCATGCTCGCGGTGGTCTGTTCCAGCGACGCAGCCTGCTGCTGCGTGCGGCTCGACAGATCGAGGTTGCCGGTGGCGATCTCCTTCGACGCGCCGGCAATCGTCTCCGTCGACACGAGGATGTGCCGCACCGCGCCCGCGAGCTGGTCGCGCATCTCGCGCAACGAAAAGAGCAGGCTCGAACGGTCGCCGGGCGCCAGCACGATATCGGTCGCGAGATGCCCTTGTGCGATCTGCGCGACGATCGCGGCCGCCGCCGACGGTTCGCCGCCGATCGAGCGATACACGTTGCGCCCGACCCGCATCGCGACGAACGACGCAATGCCGCCGAGCACGGCGAGCAACGCGGCTGAGCGGACCAGCGTCGCGTAGAACTGCGCCTGAATGTCGTCCATGTACTCGCCGGCGATGAAGTTCCAGTGCCACGGCGCGAAACCTTTCACGAAGCTCACTTTTTCGCTCGGCCGGCTTTCACCGGGCTTCGGCCACCAGTAATGCAGCACGCCGCTGCCGCTACCCAGGTTGCCCGCAGCGACGATTTCCTGGTACAGCAGATTGCCCTTGGCGTCGCGGAACTGGCTCATGTCCTTGCCGTTGAGCTTCGGGCTGAGCGGATTGTCGATCAGCACCTTGTCGTCGCGCACGATCGACACGTAGCCGGAAGTGCCGTAGCGCTGCGCGTCGACGCGCGCAATCGCCTGCCGCTGGGCTTCGTCGACCGACAGTTTCCCCGCGTCGACGGCCTTCGCGTAGTCGGCGACGATGGACGCCGACATGTCCACGACGTTCGCGAGACCGGCGAGCCGCACGCGCATCTGCGCGGCCCGTGCGTCGAACGCATTCACAACGGTCACGATCAGCAGCGAAATCCAGCACAGCACCAACGGAATCCACATTTTTTGTTTGAGCGTCAGATGTCTCATGACAGGAAAGTAGGCAAGTGAACAGGAAAGGCGCGTGCAGTGGTCAGGGCATGGAGCGGGAAGCTATGGAATCCGTACCGATCGCGCGAAGTCGGTGCCGCGCAGTAGCGAGCCCCGCGCCATTCTCGCATGGGGTCGGCGCGCGCCATTATCTTTGACAGTCTGTGACAGTTGCTCGCGCGGTCGGGGCCGGCTGCATTGCCGCTGCACCGTCGCTCCACCGCCGCTTCGCACAGCGCGCAGGTCCGCCGGCACGCTGCGCGACGCTATCGATCGGCGCACCAGCGGTCGCAGGCTCGCGCGCACTGGCGTTCGCATCAACTCGCTGCGCCGCATCGGTCGTCATCGCTCGCTGCGGCACCGCGCTGACCGTGACGATGCGCAGATCGGTATTCACGCGCGCCTGCAACTGGCAAGACGCCACCACCACTACCGCTCAGCCTCCGTCCGGCACGTCGCGACATTCAGGCTCGCTAACCCGGAATGACCGGACTGCGCTCATGGCGCAAGCTGGTTGACGGCATTCAGCACGCCTATCTTTAGGCTGCTTTTCCCGATTTCATTTACGATCCTGCCCTTTCTTCTATCCGCCTTCTCTCCCGGCTCTTTCCATGTTCATTCCGGGTTCTTTCCCGCTTCTGTCTCTCTTCTTTCCCGCTGCCTTCCGTTCCGCGCACAATGCGACGACCGGGCGCATGGCCGGAAAGCCTTGCTCCATGGGGGTTTCGACGCGCCCCTCCCGCTCGCACCAATGATCCGACAAAAGCCGGCCGGCGTATTCGAACACAACGATTTATCAACCGCTAGCGTTTCTTATTCCAAAGCCAACAAAATTTTCTTTGGGCCTTCATCGAAAACCCACTATCGAGGACGATAAATACGGGGCAAACCCTGATCGATAACCGTGAATGGACATTAAGAATGCGGATTCACATCGCAAAAACAATGACCTGCCGGCGATATACGATTTTTTTATACCCTGGATTTATTTTTCTGCCTGGACTCGCGCGGCCCGCCGCTTCGACAATCGCGCCATGCTACATATGGACCGGCCGCCGTCGAGACGCGTCCGCCAGCGCAGTCTGAATCAACGGAGCTCGAAGCAGATGAACAACACGCAGCACACCGATCAAGACCAGAACGTGGAAAAGACACCGGGCAACGAGCGCGCCGACGTTGGCCGCTGGCAGTTCTGGGTCGACCGCGGCGGCACTTTCACCGACATCGTCGCACGCCGGCCCGACGGAACGCTCGTCACGCACAAGTTGCTGTCGGAGAACCCCGACCGCTATCAGGACGCCGTCGTGCAGGGCATGCGCGACCTGCTCGGCCTCGCCGCCGCCGAGCCGCTGCCGCACGAGCGCATCGAAGTCGTGAAGATGGGCACCACGGTCGCCACGAACGCGCTGCTCGAACGCAAGGGCGCACGCACGCTGCTCGCGATCACGCGCGGCTTCGCCGATCAGCTGCGCATCGGCTATCAGGAGCGTCCGGATATCTTCGCGCGCCACATCCAGTTGCCCGCGCAAATGTACGAGCGCGTGCTGGAAATCGATGAGCGCGTCGGCGCGCGCGGCGAGCTGCTCCACCCGCTCGACGAGGTTGCCGCGCGCGCCGGCTTGCAGGCGGCACGCGCGGCCGGCATCACGTCGGTCGCGATCGTACTGATGCACGGCTATCGCTTCCCCGAACACGAATTGCGCGTCGCGGCGCTCGCGCGCGAATGCGGCTTCACGCAGATTTCGGTGAGCCACCGCGTGAGTCCGCTGATGAAGCTCGTCGGCCGCGGCGACACCACCGTGGTGGACGCCTATCTGTCGCCGGTGCTGCAGGACTACGTCGAGCGCGTGTCGGGTCAGACGGGCTCCGTGCGCCTGATGTTCATGCAGTCGAGCGGCGGTCTCGCGGAAGCCCATCACTTCCACGGCAAGGACGCGATCCTTTCGGGACCGGCCGGCGGCATCGTCGGCGCGGTGAAGACCTGCGAGGCGGTCGGCGAACACAAAGTGATCGGCTTCGACATGGGCGGCACGTCGACCGACGTCGCCCATTACGACGGCGCGTACGAACGCGTATTCGAGACCCAGGTCGCGGGCGTGCGCGTGCGCGCACCGATGATGGACATTCACACGGTGGCCGCGGGCGGCGGCTCCATCTGCAGCTTCGAGAACGGACGCTTCAAGGTCGGCCCGGAATCGGCCGGCGCGTATCCGGGGCCGGCGAGCTATCGCAACGGCGGCCCGCTCACGGTGACGGACTGCAACGTGATGCTCGGCCGCGTGCAGGCCGAGCACTTCCCGCATGTGTTCGGACCGCAGGGCAATCTGCCGCTCGATACCGAAACGGTGCGGCACCGCTTCACCGAAGTGGCCGTGCAGGTCGAGCGCGAAACCGGCCAGCGGATGAGCCCCGAAGCGGTGGCCGAAGGCTTTCTGACGGTTGCCGTCGACAGCATGGCGCAGGCGATCAAGACAATTTCGGTCGAGCGTGGTCACGACGTGTCCGACTACGCGCTGTGCGCGTTCGGCGGCGCGGGCGGCCAGCACGCGTGCGCGGTCGCCGACGCGCTCGGCATGCGCCGCATCGTGCTGCATCCGTTCGCAGGCGTACTGTCCGCGTTCGGCATGGGCCTCGCCGATCTGCGCGTGCTGCGCGAGAAAGCCGTCGAAGCGACGCTTGACCCAGCCACCGCTGCGTCGCTCGAACCCGCGTACGAAGCGCTCGAAACCGACGCGATCGCGCAGGTCACCGCGCAGCGCGTGCCGCGCGCGCAGGTCGAGGCGATGCGCGCGGCGCGGCTCAAGTATCAGAACACCGACTCGACGCTCGAAGTGCCGTTCGGCGACGCCGCCGCGATGACCCGCACGTTCGAAGCGCTGCATCGCAAGCGCTACGGCTTCGTGATGAGCGGCAAGCCGCTCGTGATCGAATCGATCGTCGTCGAGGCGGTCGGCCAGACCGGCACGCAGCCGCGCATCGGCGCGCCGTTGGTGCAGAGCAGCGGGACGGCGGCGGGCAACGTGCCGATGTTCGCCGACGGCGCGTTGCGCGCGGTGCCGCTGCGCGTGCGCAAGACGCTCGCCGCGGGCACGCGCATCGAAGGCCCGGCGCTGATTGCCGAGGACATTTCCACCATCGTGCTGCAGCCGGGCTGGCGCGCGCGCGTGCTCGACGACGGCACGCTGCTGCTCGAACGGCAGGAAGCGGAGCGCGGAGCCGCGGCGCTGACGATCACCACCGCGCGCCATCCGGTGCATCTGGAGGTGTTCAACAACATCTTCATGTCGATCGCGCAGCAGATGGGCGTGACGCTCGAAAAGACCTCCTACTCGGTCAACATGAAAGAGCGGCTCGACTTCTCGTGCGCGATCTTCGACCGCGCGGGCGGGCTGATCGCGAACGCGCCGCACATCCCCGTGCATCTGGGGTCGATGAGCGATAGCGTGCAGAGCGTGATCCGCGAGCACGGCGCGAGCATGCGCCGCGGCGACGTGTTCATGCTCAACGTGCCGTACAACGGCGGCACTCACCTGCCCGACATCACCGTGGTGATGCCGGTGTACGGCGACGACGGCGCGCTGCTGTTCTACGTCGCCGCGCGCGGCCATCACGGCGACGTCGGTGGCATCACGCCGGGTTCGATGCCGCCGAACAGCACGACCATCGAAGAAGAAGGCGTGCTGCTCGACAATGTGCGCATCGTCGCGCAGGGGCGCTTTCTCGAGGACGAGGTGCGCAAGCTGTTCGGCAGCGGCCCGTGGCCGAGCCGTAACGTCGACCAGAACATCGCCGACCTGACCGCGCAGATCGCCGCCTGCGAATGCGGCGCGAACGAACTGCTGCGCGCGGTGGACCGTTACGGCGCCGAGGTGGTGCTCGCGTACATGAACCACGTGCAGGACAACGCCGAGGAAGCCGTGCGCGACGCGATCGACGCGCTCGCCGACGGCGAGTTCGCGTACGCGATGGACGACGGCGCCGTGATCCGCGTGAAGGTGTCGATCGATCACGACCAGCGCAGCGCGCGCGTCGATTTCGCCGGCACGAGCGAGCAGCGCAACAGCAACTTCAACGCGCCGCGCTCGGTGTGCAAGGCCGCCGTGCTGTACGTGTTCCGCACGCTGCTCGCCGGCAGCATTCCGATGAACGAAGGCGTGCTGCGCCCGATCGACATCGTGATTCCGCACGGCTCGATGCTGAACCCCGCGTATCCGGCCGCTGTGGTGGCCGGCAACGTCGAGGTTTCGCAGTCGATCACCGACGCGCTGTATGGCGCGCTCGGCGTGATGGCCGGCTCGCAGGGAACGATGAACAACTTTACGTTCGGCGACGAGACCAGGCAGTATTACGAAACGATCGCGGGCGGCTCCGGCGCGGGACGCAGTCATCCGGGCACGTCGGCGGTGCAGACGCACATGACCAACTCGCGCATGACCGATCCGGAGGTGATCGAGTGGCGCTTCCCGGTGATCGTCGAGCAGCACGGGATCCGCACCGGCAGCGGCGGCGCCGGGCTGCAGGCAGGCGGCGACGGCGCGGTGCGGCGCATCCGCTTTACGCGCGCGATGACCGCGAACATTCTCGCGAACCGTCGCCGCGTCGCCCCGTTCGGACTCGCGGGCGGCGAGGACGGCAGGCCGGGACGCAACTGGATCGAGCGCGCGAACGGCGCGGTGGAACGCTTCGGCGCCACCCACACCGCGCAGGTCAATCCGGGCGACGTGTTCGTGATCGAAACGCCGGGCGGCGGCGGCTATGGGCGCGCAGCCTGACTGAACCGGCGGCGGCGCGAGAGCGTATCGGGGAGCGCGCCGCCCCGTCATGCCGTGCCGCCGCAGGCGGCGCGGCGATTCCAACCACCTGCCTGACCAGCCCTAACCGCAAGGAGACCAGACCATGCACCCGGCTGCAGTCAATCTTTATCCTCTGCTCGGCGTCCTCGTGATCATCGCGGGGTTCCTGCTGCGCTTCAATCCGATGCTGATCGTCACCGCGGCGGCCGTCGTCACGGGCTTCGCCGCGCACTTTCCGCTCGAGCGGGTTCTCGAAGCGATCGGCAGCGGTTTCGTGAAGACCCGCGTGATTCCGCTCATCATCCTGCTGCCGCTCGCGGTAATCGGGCTGCTCGAGCGGCACGGCCTGCGCGAGCGCGCGCAGATCTGGATCGGCGGCATCCGCGCGGCGACGCCGGGGCGTCTGTTGATCGCGTATCTGTTCGTGCGCGAGACCACGGCCGGGCTCGGGCTGACGGGCCTCGGCGGCCATCCGCAGATGGTGCGTCCGCTGATTGCCCCGATGGCCGAGGGCGCCGCGCAAACGCGCTTCGGCAAGCTCGGCGACACCGAGCGTTACCGCATCCGCGCGTTCTCCGCCGCGACCGACAACGTGGGGCTGTTCTTCGGCGAAGACATCTTCGTCGCGTTCGGCGCGATCGTGCTAATGGTGACGTTTCTGAAGGAATCGGGCATCGCGGTCGAGCCGATGCACGTCGCGGTATGGGGCATGCCGACCGCGCTCGCCGCGTTCATTGTGCAAAGCGTGCGCCTTCATCGCCTCGACGGCTGGCTCGCGCGCCGCTGCGGCGGCAGCGCCCCTCAACATCAGCAGGAGAGCGATGCGAGCGTCGAGCTCGCCGCCGCGCCGGCTCAAGGAGATCGCGCATGATTTCGCTCACCTGGTTTTTCTGGCTGCTCGGCGTGCTGCTGTTCGTGATCGGCGGCGTCATCGTCAGCGACCGCGACCACCCGAAGCGCTGGCTCGCGGGCGGCTTCTGGATGTTGTACGGCGTCGTGTTCCTCGCGGGCGACGTGCTGCCGAGCGCGGTAACAGGCGTGATCGTCATCGTGATGGCGCTCGTCGCGGGCTTCGGCGGCGTGACCGGCGCGAAGCCGCGCGTGCGCGGCGAGGCCGAGTTGCGCGAACGGGCAAAGCAGCTCGGCAACCGGCTCTTCGTGCCCGCGCTGACGATTCCGGCGGTCACCGTCGTCGGCACGCTGCTGTCCGCGCATCTGGTATTCGGCAGCCACGCGCTTTTCGATCCGAAGAACGTCACGCTCGTGTCGTTCGGGATCGGCTGCATCGTCGCGTTGGCGCTCGCGTGCCGGCTCACGCACGATACCGTCGGCCAGTCGATCCGCGAAACGCGGCGCCTCATCGACGCGCTGTCGTGGGCGGTCGTGCTGCCGCAACTGCTGGGCATGCTGGGGCTCGTGTTCGCCGATGCGGGCGTCGGCAAGGCGGTGGCGCACCTGAGCACCACCTACATCGATCTGGACCACCGCTTCGTAGCGGTCGCGGTGTACTGCATCGGGATGGCGCTCTTCACCGTTATCATGGGCAACGGCTTCGCCGCGTTCCCGGTGATGACGGGCGGAATCGGCGTGCCGGTGCTGGTCGGCGTGTTCCATGGCAACCCTGCCACCATGGCGGCAATCGGCATGTTCTCCGGTTATTGCGGTACCCTGCTCACGCCGATGGCGGCCAACTACAACATCGTACCGGCCGCCCTGCTCGAGCTGCCCGACAAATACGGCGTAATTCGCGCGCAGGTGCCTACCGCGCTCATCCTGCTGGCCGTCAACATCGTGCTGCTCAATACACTGATGTTCGCCTGAGCGCTCGCCGCTGAGGTCGGCGCGCGCGGGCCGACATGCAGCAGGGGCGCCGGCGCCCCTGCTTGCCTCAGGAGAAACAGACGACGTGAACCTAAAGTTTCTGGAAACATTCATCTGGGTGGCGAAGCTGCACAGCTTCAGCCTTGCGGCCGACAAGCTCCATTCGACTCAGGCTGCGATTTCGAGCCGAATTCTCGCGCTCGAGCAGCAACTCGGCGTCAAGCTGTTCGCGCGCGACCCGAAGGGCACGCGGCTCACGCGCGCCGGCGAACGCGTGCTGATGTACGCGGAGCAGGTCAGCGAATCGATGACGCGGTTACGCGCGTCGGTACATGACGAAAAGCTTGCGTTCGGCACGATCCGCATCGGCGCGATGGACAGCGCGATCCACTCGTGGTTCGTCGATTTCGTCGCCGACGTGATGGAGCAGTACCCGAACCTCGACATCGAGGTCGTCACCGAGACCGCGCTCACGCTCAACGAGCAGTTGCGCCGCGGGATGCTCGATCTCATCATCCAGACCGACATGCTGCGCGACGAGACGATCCGCAGCGTCGAACTGCTCGAGTTGCCGTTCGGCTGGATCGCGGCGGCCGATTCGCCGCTCGCAACCGAACCCCCTGCCGCCTCGCCGGCGGCCGCGTTGCGCCGGCTCGCGGAGGGGCGTCTCATCACATACTCGCGCCATTCGCGCCCGCACCAGGATTTGATGCGGCTGATGCAGTCGTACGGGATCGGCGAGTCGCGCGTGAGCTGCGTGAATTCGGTGGCCGCGATGGCCAAGCTGATCCAGGCGGGCTTCGGCGTGGCCGCGATGCCACCGGCGATGGTGCCCGACCTGCTGAAACAAGGCGTGCTGTGCGAATTGAAAGGCATAGAAGTGCCGCCGCCGATGCCGTTCGTCGTTGCGTGGCGCGACGGCACCGACTGGACCGAGCGCCTCGTCGAAGTCGCGATCGGCACGATTCGCCGCTATGCGGAGCGACTTGGCGAACAGGCGGCACGCGTGATCGTGTAGTGCGCACAGCATCGCGAGCGCATCGCGGCGATGCTTTACGGTGTGCTTTACGGTGTGCTTTACGGTGTGTTTTGTGGTGCGCTTTGTGGCGGTTTCCAGTGCATTTTGCGGCACCGTTGCGTGCACAGCGGTCCTATTCGCACCGCGATGTCTCATGCGAATTCCTTATCCGGACGATTTAATTTTCTTGCTCGACCTCACGCGCCGATGAACCGACGATTCCGCTTGCCGGAAAACGGTGGCGCTGAACGACGGGGTACTTCGGCGGCGTCGGGAAGAACTGCAGAACGATAAGGACCACTATGAACATCAAAAGCTTCGCATGTGGGGCGGCGCTCGCGCTGACCTGCGGGGGTGCGTGGGCGCAGTCGAGCGTCACGCTGTATGGGCTCATCGACGAGTCGATCCGCTTTCAGAGCAACCCGGGCGGCAATAGCCTCGGTCTGAACGAAGGCGCGATCAACGGCACCCGCTGGGGCCTGAAAGGCTCCGAAGATCTAGGCGGTGGATTGAAAGCGATCTTTCAGCTCGAATCGGGCTTCAATGTCGGCACCGGCAAGTTCGATCAGCAAGGCCAGTTGTTCGGCCGCTTCGCGTGGGTGGGGCTGCAAAGCGACACGTGGGGCGCACTGAAGCTCGGCCGCCAATACGGCGGCATCTACAGCTTCTACGCTTTCAACTTCGACCCGCTCGGCGGCGGCAACATCAACGCGACCGACTGGTCGCTGTTCCTGACCGGCATCCGCTTCGACAACACGGCCCAATACGAAAACCGTTTCGGCCCGGTGTCGTTGCAGGCGCAACGCTCGTTCGGCGGACAGCCCGGCAGCAACTCGGCGGGCAGCACGACCAGCGCGTCGCTGATCTACAACTTCACGGGCGGCAAGGCGGGCATTGCCGGCGCGCAGTCGAAGGACGGTGCCGGACACAAGCTGCTGGTCGGCTCGGCGGGCGGCACCTACGCGTGGGGTCCGGTGGGCCTCTACCTGTACACGATCGACGCGCGTCGCGA
This sequence comes from Paraburkholderia silvatlantica, assembly GCF_003096715.1. Taxonomy (GTDB): domain Bacteria; phylum Pseudomonadota; class Gammaproteobacteria; order Burkholderiales; family Burkholderiaceae; genus Paraburkholderia; species Paraburkholderia silvatlantica. The sequence goes on along the minus strand of NZ_QEOL01000020.1, from coordinate 103,480 downwards.
CGCCGGCTTCTCGGTCGCCGCATCGGGCACCACCGGCCCGCTCGCGAACACCAACATCATCAGCAACGTAACGACCGCCGCGGGCCCGCAGACGTCGGCGCGCAACGACCTGTTCGTGCGCGTCGGCACGAGCTGGCAGCCGACCACGCAATGGCGCTTCATCGCGTCGTATGCGTACGACCATGCGAACAACGTCTCGCCCGGCAAGACCGGCTCGATCCAGACCGTGTACGGCATTGCCGACTACATCCTCTCGAAGCGCACTGACGTGTATCTGGAAGTCGACCACAGCCACCTGTCGGGCGCGTCGGTCAAGGATCCGAACGGGCCGCTCGCGCTCGGCGGCGAAGCGAACCAGTTCGGCGCCAGCCTGAGCCTGCGCACGCTGTTCTGATGCGCGCGGCGGCGCGCCGTTCGGTCGGACGGCGCGCCGTATCACATCGCTTTCTCTCGCGGCAATCGTCCGTTTCAAGGGCGCCTCTCGCGAGCGCGCCTCTCGCCTCTCGCCTCCCGCACAGCGTCGCCACACGCTTCGCAATCCCGCTTACGACTTCGTCTGTGCGCGCCGGCGTCATCACCGCGTCAGCCATTGTGTGAATTATGGCGAACCTGCGGCTCTCACCGATCCGCAGCAGGCGCCCGAACCGGATCGCAGGCCGCGGCAGCCGCCGCGCGCACGCGTCACGACCCCCAACGAGTCGATGCGAATCCCCGACCCTCGCGCAACGCGCGAGCGGCGGCGGACGAGCAGATCCCTGCCCCAAGGAGCAACGTGATGATGCCGTCATCAAGCAGACTGGACCCGAGCCGCGCGCAGCAATCGTCCCTTTCTTCGGCCGACACGCCGGTATCGTCCGCGCGGCTCCTCGTCATCGGCGCCATGACGATGCGGTTCTTCAGCTTCAGGCGGCCGAGGGTGACCGGCTGCAGTAGCGGACTGGTAGAAAACGTATTCACGATTTCGATCCTTTGCTGACTTCGACGATGAATGGGCAACGGAAGCGGCGGCGAATCAACCGACCGTTTTGGCCCAGACTGTCTGGGCGTTGGTGAACTCGCGCAGGCCGAAATGCGACAGCTCGCGTCCGTAGCCGCTCTTCTTCACCCCGCCCACGGGAATTCGCGGGTTCGAAGCAGAAAAGCCGTTGATGAACACGCCCCCTGTTTCCAGTCGACGCGCGATTCGCTGAGCGCGCGCGACATCGCCCGTCCAAAGGCTTCCGCCGAGGCCGTAGTCGCTGGCATTGGCGAGTTCGATGGCCTGCCCGGCGTCTTCGGCGATCGTGATCGCGGCAACCGGCCCGAACGTCTCCTCGTCGAACGCGGCCATGCCGGGGGCGACATTCGCGAGAACCGTTGGCGCGTAGAAGTTGCCGATTCCTTCGATTTTCTTGCCGCCGAGAAGCAGCGTCGCTCCCGCCTCGAGCGTGCGTTCCACCTGCCGGTGCAGTTCGTCGCGCAAATCGGCGCGCGCCATCGGTCCGATCGTCGTCGACGGATCGAGCGGATCCCCCACCTTGATCTGCTTGGCGGCCGCGACGAATTTGCGTGTGAATTCTTCCGCGATGGGCTTTTCGACAATGAAGCGCTTGGCCGCGAGACAGACCTGACCGGCGTTCTGGAAACGCGCCTCGATCGCGGCTTTGACGGCGAGATCGATGTTCGCGTCGGCCAACACGATGAATGCGTCGGCACCACCGAGTTCCAGCAAGCTCTTCTTGAGCACCTTCCCGGCAATCGACGCGACGGCCGCCCCCGCGCGCATGCTGCCCGTCAACGTGACCGCGGCAACGCGCGGATCTTCGATCACGTGAGCGACCGTCTCGTTGTCGGCATTCAGGTTCGCAAACAACCCGACTGGAAATCCGGCGCCCTCGTAGACGTCTTGCAACGCATACGCCGATCCCATCACATTGGGTGCGTGCTTCAGGATGAATCCGTTGCCCGACAGCATGATCGGTGCGGCGGCACGAATGACTTGCCAGAGCGGAAAGTTCCACGGCATGACCGCGAGGATGGAACCGATAGGCAGAAAGGAAACATGGACGTGGTCATCGCCCTCCACTGGTGCTGGTTCGTCGGCGAGAATGGCGGGACCGTGCCCGGCGATCCAGTCGATCGTGGCGGCACACTTTTCGACCTCCGCGCGCGCGGCGGCAAGCGTCTTGCCCATTTCCGCGGTAATCAGCGCCGCCAGCGCTTCGGATCGGTCACGCAGCGCCGCGGACAATCGGCGATAGGTCGCAACGCGCTCTGTCATCGGCGTTGCGCGCCAGAGCCGGTAGGCCGCGGCGTTGTCCTCGAGCATGCGTTCGACCTCGTCCTGCGTCTGGAACGCATAGCTGCCGATTAGCTCGCCGGTCGCAGGGTTACGCGAGATCGCGCCATGGGTGAAGGGGGTGTTCGGATTAGACATGTTTGCCTCCGTGACAGTAAGGACAGTAGAAATCGCTGCACTGGCGTCACTGTAGGCAAATCGGATCGCGCGAATAAGGCGTCTTGTGATCCTATGAGCCGGAGTCCCCGGCAGAGTGTCTGGGGATGTAGGTCACGAGCGACAGATCCGGCCTTCCCGCGGGGGTCAGCGCCACGTAGGTGAACTCGATGTGGCCGCCTGCCGGATGGCGAAGCCGCTTCTCGCCCTCGTCGAAGCCTTTCACGTCGGTGTCTTGCCACCACGCACGAAACTCGGCACTCAATGTCGAAAGCTCGTCGATGAGGCGGTCGAATGGCGCCTTGTCCTGTGCCTGGGCCCGCGCGGCCCGAAAGTTGGAAATCATGCCTCGCGACATCTGCTCCCAATCGAGAATCAGCGTGCGGTAGGGCTTGTAAAGAAAGAGTAAGCGAAGCGTATTGCGCTCGTGCGGCTGCAGCGATCCATAGTCGACAAATAGATCGGCGATGGCATCGTTCCAGGCGAGGACGTCGAGCCGCGTGTTGCGTACGTAGGCCGGCACGTTGATGGATTGAACGAGCAGTTCGAGGCCCTCACTCACGCCGCTTCCGGTCGCGATCTGTGGAAGCTCGCGGGAGGACAGGGCGAAGAGGTGCGCTGATTCCACAGGATTGAGCTTGAGCACGCGGGCGATCCGGCGCAGCGCATCGGCCGACGGCTGAATATCGCGTCCCTGCTCGAGCCAGGTGTACCAACTGACGCTGACGCCCGCGAGCACAGCGACTTCTTCGCGACGCAGGCCTGGCGTACGGCGAGGACCGTCCGGCAGACCGAATGCGGCGGGCTGCAGACGACCGCGCCGGTTCGAAAGAAACGCACCCAGCTCGCGTCGCTGTTCAGGAGACGGTCTTCTTGACATAGGCGTCGAATCGCGAAACCCGGCGTACGTGCCGAGAACTCATGCATTGTATTGGAAGTGCTTGTTGATTTGCACGGAAGTCCGAGCCACGATGAGCGGCCCCCCGAGCGAACCTCCACAGCCCTCCAGTCCAGGTCCGCTTCAGGCCCGATCGCGGCCATGCGGCCTGTTTAAACCGAAAAGCAGTTACTGACAAAGTGCATCAAATAGTGCGCAGTTGCTTACGCGGCATACCGAACGCGCTTTTCCTTGAACAGGTTTCGGATCACGTCAGGCTCTCTATGAACGCGTCCCGTTTTGCAACAGTTTTCGTGTGTTCAGACTAACAGGATGGGCTGCAGCCTGACCGGTGCGATGCTGTGGATCGCGATGCAGGTAACGCCGACAGCGGACAAAGTCGTAGCACTTGTCAGCGTACAGTTTGCCCGGGCGCTTGCGGAGCTCACCATTCAGTCCCGACACCGGCCTGCTCAAGATAGGACTTGCACATCAAGATCAGCTGCTTTTGCACAGCATGCCTTTCGTCATCAGGAAGATTGCGCTCAAACACGCTTCGGACTGTGCCGAAAATCGTGGTGAGAAGCGTCAGATTTATGACGGACAGATCGACGAAAGCGACGTCAGCCGCGCTCGCGAACATCGCTGCCGTCGCGGCGTTGACGCGACACGCGAAGGCTTCGATCATGGACTCGTTATCAAGCTCGACAACGGATCGATAGAGGACTCGGGTCACGTCAGCCCGTTCGTTCTTGGCGTCCCAATAGGTCGTCACAAGTGTTTCGACCATCTGGCTGATCGGTGCGCCATGGAGCGCCCGGCAGGCGTATTCGATCTTTTCGGCCAGCACATCCAGATAGTGCTGGTTCAGGCCATAGAACAGCGCCTGCTTGTGTGGGAAGTACTGATACAGGGTTCCCACCGAGACGCCAGCCCGCTCAGCGACGCGTGTTGTTGTCAGACGACGGGGGCCAACGGCCAGCAAAACCTGAATAGTTGCCTCGAAAATGACGTTCAACGTCGCCGCCGCACGCGCCTGACGCGGCTTTTTCCGGGGTGTTAGGTGGGCAGGAGGCTTCGACGCCATACGCGAATTCACAAACGAAACGATCCTCTATATCTTGCTTGTATTGACACCGCACCCTGGAAGGATCGTTCATGACCGGCAGTAACCGCATCGCACTCGTCACTGGCGCCAACAAAGGCATTGGGCTGGAAATCGCCCGTCAGCTTGCGCAAGCTGGAACTTTGGTCATTATCGGCGCGCGAGATCCCGGGCGAGCTGATGGTGCGCTCAAAAACCTCACATCTCAAGGGTTGAAGGTTCAATCGGTTCTGATTGACCTTAACAAACCGTCAAGCATTCTAGCCGCCGCCGAAACGATTCGCGTGGAACACGGCAAGCTCGACATTCTCGTCAACAATGCGGGCATTGTTGACGCAGAAGATGGTCCACCGACTTCATCCTCACCCGATGCCGTTCGCAGAATACTGGATACCAACTTCGTCGGCACCCTGGCTGTGACACAAGCGATGCTGCCGCTACTGCGTCAATCGCAGGCGGCACGGATCGTCAATCTGTCCAGTTCGTTGGGTTCTCTGACGCTCAACGGGGACCCAGCGTCGCCCTACTATGCCGCGCGACTGATCGGCTATAACGCTTCCAAGGCCGCGCTCAACATGCTTACTGTCCAGCTCGCCGAAGAACTGAAGGAAACGGCGATCGTGGTGAACTCCGTGAGCCCGGGCTACGTAAAAACCGATCTGACCGGCCACAGCGGTTTCATGACCGCCGAAGAGGGTGCGAAGCTGCCAGTGAGATATGCGTTACTCGGCGAGGGGCCGTTTCCGGCAAGTTCGTCGGGCCGAACGGCGAAACACCGTGGTAAAAAATTCGGTCACCATTCGCGGCTCCGGACGACTGCTACCGGCCTGGGAACAGTCGCTGGCCCGCCTACCTGACCGACCGTTCCTGGTCCGTTTCAGCCGTACGATCGGCCTACGGCCCATGGAGTATCTTCTGGCCTGGCGCATGGCATTGGCCAGGCGGCTGTTGGACAGACACGATCTTGATATTGATCAGATAGCCGAGCGCGTTGGCTACAGCTCGGCCAGCACCTTCAGCGTTGCTTTCGCGCGCCACGCAGGTATTCCGCCAGCTCGCTACGCTCGGATTCGCCCCAATGGACGCAACGCGTCCGGAATGGCAGACGATATAAACAACCAACGCTAACAAGCTGGGGGGTGCCAGAACAGGCTCCTGTGACGAGCGCGAGTTGGGCGTGGTTTCCCACCTTTACGCCACGTGACCCTGGCCCACAAAACTGTCCCAGTTGAAAGTGGAAAATTCCGGCATGACGTTGTCATCGACGGAGCAGCCCCTTAAAGACCGGACACGGTCTCCTATTCAAAATAGCTACGGAGCGCCCGTCATGCTTGCATATGGCTGCGCATCAGTTCCTCAAACCAGTCCAGGAAGATTGCCAGCCGCCGCGAGCGCTGGCGGCGGTGCGGATAGACTAATGAAACCGGCATGGGCGCCGCGCGATAGGCAGGCATGACCTCGACCAGCTCCGCAGCATCGAGCAGATGCTGGACATCGAAGCGAGGGATCTGGATCAATCCCAGCCCCGCACGGCAGCACGCGATGTAGCTTTCCGCGTTGTTCACCACCACCTGGCTTGGCACGTCCACCACGCGCCCTGCACCGTTTTCCGATATGTACTCCCAAGGCTGCTCACGCCCAGTCGTGGGTGATGCATACCCCACCATCCAGTGCCGCGAAGTCAGATCATCGGGCCGTTCCGGCGCAGCATGTTCCCGCAAGTAGGCGGGACTGGCGCAATTGATCAGGGCAATCGCGCCCAGAGGCCGCACCACCAGGCTGCTCTCATGCAGCGTGCCAACGCGCACAGCACAGTCAACGCCCTCCTGAACGAGATCGACGACGCGGTCGCTGGAACCCAGCATGAGACGCAATCGCGGGTGTCGCCGCAGAAGCGTGGGCAACGCCGGTGCAATCACCCGCCGGGCGATGCGGCTGGGCACGTCGATCCGGAGTTGTCCCGAGACCTGACGCTGGCTGACCTGGAACATCAGGTCGATGTCCTCCAGAGCAGCGAGCAACGGGCGAACGCGCTCAAGCAATTGCGACCCCTCAAAGGTCAGGTGGACCTGGCGCGTGGTCCGATGCAGCAACCGGGTGCCCACCTGGGTCTCCAATTGCTGGACGGCGGCCGAGACCGACGCACGGGGGACGTCCAGCACATGCGCTGCCTTGATGAAACTGCCCATCTCCGCGACCTGGACGAAGATGCGGTATTGGTCGAGTCTGTCCATCATCCTACCCTGGAGATTGTCCGTCTGGACAAAGCTGAGCATGCCGCCCGGTTCAACCCGCAAAACCGCCTTGATCCAGGAACGCCTGTTCCATCACCGTAGTCGGGCGTCCCAACAAGATATTGCGATGAGGAAACCGCCCAAATCGCTCGATGATGGCCCGATGCCCTAACGCATGGCCTAGCCATGGCGGCCCAATCCCCCTATGCAGGGTGACCGATCGATGCTGGTCATCCAGGTTTTCGGAATGGGCAAACGGCAAGTAGAAGAATAATCGCAACTCCGGCTCGACCCGCATATCCAGCCCGGCATCAACAGCCAGTCCAGCTACCGCCCTCGCCTGTGCATCGCTGGCATACATCCGAGCCGTACCCCGAAACGCGTTGCGCGGGAACTGGTCCAGCAGGATCAGCAACGCCAGTGCGCCGTCGGGGGTGCCGGTCCAATGATCGAAGTTGCCCGCGACAGCGGCGCAATGCGTCCGCAGGAATCGCTCACGGAACCGGACATCGAACTCCGGCGCCTGGCTGAACCAATCCGACTGGGCGGCACGCCAGAACTCGACGATGGCACCGGGGCTGACACTCGCGTTCCGGTCGGCACCTGCCAGGTGAGAATTCACGCTTCGTTGCATGGCGGTCAATTGCCAGCCGCTCTGCGACCGTGGCTACCCACGCGCATTTCCCAGCCGGCGACGGCAAGCATGATCGCCAACGTCAACCCGCCCATCGCCAACAGGCTGGTCGTTCGCGCCACCGACAACAGCGCCAGCAATGCAACGGTCCCCGCCACGTGCGACCACGGCACCATCCCGTACACGACCCCCTTGTATACCGCGCTGCCCAGCAGGTAGATCGCCGGCCCGGCAATCAGTATCGCAGTCTGCGCGGAGTCCGGACGGCCGTGCGGATGCGCCATCACCAAATCGTTGCCGACCGCCGATGCGATGATGCCGGCCACCAGGATGGCGTGGATGTAATGGAAATGGGCCCCCATGCGTCCCGGATCGGTCGAGTGCGCGATGGCGGCGGTGGCGTCCTTGCTGGACGTGCCGAAGTACAGCCACCATAACGCCAGCGTGCCGATGAAGGTGGCCAGCAAGGCCAGCAATGTCGCGCTGTCCCACGTGGGCGTGTCCGCGAGCGCCGCACCGCTGGCGAGAAGCGTTTCGCCCAGCGCCACGATCACGAACAACTGGCAACGCTCGGCCAGATGGCCGCTTTCGATCGTCCAGTCGTGCGTCTGCGATCGCCCCAGTCCAGGCAGCGCAAAGCCGAACATCGGCGATACGTATTCGCACAGCACGGCAACGGACCACCACGCAATCCGCGCGCCGTGGTCGAGCAAACCGCCGGCAATCCAGAATACGGCAGCAATGCAAACCCAGCCGAGCATGCGCCGGTAGTTGGGCGATAGCGGGTGCGAGAACGACAGTTGCAGCACGACGAATGCGGTCCGCCCGACCTGCATCGTCGCGTAGCTGCTGGCGAACAGGAGCCCGCGCTCGCCAAAGGCCTGGGGAATGCTGGCGGCCATCGCCAACCCCAGCAGCATGGTGACGAACAGCAGGCCACGGATGCGCGGCGTTTCCGGATCGAACCAGTTGGTAACCCAACACGTGTACTGCCAACCCAGCCATACCGCAAACCACAGGACGAGCGCCTCCGCGACCCCGATCGGGTTCAGGTGGTGCAACAGTTGGTGGCTCAGTTGGGTGACGGCGAAGACGTAGACCAGATCGAAGAAAAGCTCTTCATAGCCGACCCTGGCGTGGTGCCCGTCGCGATGGCGCAGCAGCGGATGGCGTGCCACAGACGCGGGTTCATGCATCGGATAGCTCATGCGTGTGACAGGCGCCAGATGACCAACGCGGCGAACGCTGCGGGTACCAGAAAGACGACCAGGAGGATCGGAAATTCTTCGCGGACGCCGTAGCCCGCGTGGCTGACACCGATCCACAGGTTGACGATCGCAACGATCAGCCAAATTGGCACGAAAACCTTTGCCGCCATGGCCATGCCGGCGGCATTGCCGCCCCAAAGCCAGCCGAACAGCACGAACACGCCCTGCAGGACCAGCCCGCCGACGATCACCAGCAGCATGTGCATGTCTCATTCTCCTTCCGGCAGGGACTGCCGCCGTACCCTACGAAAATGCGCTCAGGCGCGCGGCAATGTCCTTCCCGGCGTACGGCGGGAACACATCGAGGACCCGGTCCGGATTGCCGATCAACAGCGACTTGACGTTGCTCAACGCATCGAAGCCGGCCTTTCCGTAGTACTTGCCCATACCGCTGTAACCAACGCCGTCGCGTCGGCGCCATCAGCTCCTTCAGGTTCTCGCGGTAATAGCGGATCACGCCCAGCGGAACGGTGATTTCGAATAGTTGCTCGAAGGGCGGCTTGCCGAAGTCCCGATGGAGCGCCGCGCAGAATTCACCCTGGTGTTCGCGCAACATCCGCTCCATGCGGTTGATTGGCGAAACGATTCCGCCATTGATGTAACTGGTGGTGCCAGTCATCCAACGCGCCTCGGGTGAGACCAGGAACAATGCCAGTCCCGTGACGTCGACGATGTTCCCAAGGCCTCCGTCAATCGACATCGATCGCAGCCACGCGATGTTCTCGTCTGACTCGGCCGGATAGAAGAACGACGTATCAAGCGGTCCGGGCGCAATGCAATTGACTGTGATGCCCCGTCCCCCGAGTTCCCAGGCAAGTGCCTTGCTGAAATGCTCCAAAGGTGCCTTGCTACCTGCATATCCCGCATAGGTAGGTGCGAAGGCCGCGACCATGGTGGCCCGTGCCCGCGCACAACCGCAGTTGTCTCTTCCGCCTGGCCGCTCTTCGAAGCCGAGTTGTAGTGAATCAACACGTCGGCGCCTTCCTGCGCCAACAATTCCGCCAGCGCATTGCCGACATTGGCAGATGCCCCCACGACGATCGCGGTCTTGCCAACGAACCGGCGTGCGCCCGTGCTTGTCGCGGAGGGAAATGTCTTGCGCACTTCCTGGTGTGTGATGGCAACCATCTGAAAACTCCTGATGAAAGTTGGATAGTCGTACCGTCATCCCCGCCATGCAGGCGCGAGACGGCTCGGGGATGAACGAACCACGCCATGCAACAAAGCCGGGCGCTGCACTACCGCGATGTGTGCCTTCGCCGATGGTCGCATTACACGGCGACGCCCTTCCCGGTACGGAAGGAAAGGCGACAACCGATGCACTGGCCTGCGGATCGTTTATTTGGTGGTATACCCGCCATTGATCAGGATGGTCTGCCCGGTGATCCACCATCCGTCGCTGACCAGGTGGCGGATGAAGGGCACCACGTCCTGGATGTCGGTGAGGCCCGTCTTGGAAAACGGCGACAGTGCAGCGGCGGTCTTGTGGTAGGCCACCGCATCGACGCCTTCGGCTGGATAGAAGAAAGGAGTATCCATCGGCCCCGGGCCGACTGCCGTCACCGAAATGCCACGTGCACCGAATTCCTTCGCAGCCGCGCGGGTATAGTGCTCCACCGGTGCCTTGGTCCCGGCATAGGCCGCATAGAACGGTGTGAATGCCCCCAGCAGCGATGTCACAAGGGTCACGATCTTGCCGTTGTCGTTGACGTGCCTGCCCGCCTCCCTGAGGAAGAAGAAGGCGGACTTGGAATTGACCGCGGTCATCTCGTCGTATTCGGCTTCGGTGATTTCCGTGAACGGCTTTTTCAGGACCTTGCCTACCGTGTTGATGGCAATGTCCGGCTTGCCCACGGCCGCAATCGCGTCGGCGAACAGTTTTTCAACAGCCGCCGCGGTCGTGAGGTTGGCCTGGATCGCCACCGCCTGCGCGCCTGCAGCCTTGATTGCGGCGATGGTGGCCTCGGCGTCGGCCTGGCTCGCGGCGCTGTTGTAATGCACTGCCACCGCCTTGGCACCCTGCTGCGCAAGGTCACGCGCGATCAGGCCACCGAGGTTCTTGGCACCGCCGGCAATCAGGACAACCTTGCCTTGGATGGAATGGTCCGCCATGAGTATCTCCTTCAAGATTCGTTGGAATCTCGAGAGTAGACAACCCATGCCGGCAGATAAACCGCCTGCTTCTGGATGGATAATCCAGAGAATCGATCCAATTGGCGCGCATTGGTCAGCCCGCCCACACGCCTTACGCCTTGCGCTGCTTGAATCCCCGATTCCCGTCCATAAGCGCCATGTGCGGAATCAGCGTCGCCGTATCGACTGCCTCGCCGCAGGTTTGTGCGTGCCGCGCGACATAGCGGTCGAGATCGGCTTTCGGCAGCGTGCCCGCGTAGTGTGTCGGGTACGGTTGATAGAAAAACACCGCGATCAGAATCTCGAAGACGCCCCATGCGAATGCGGCCTTCCAGCGGCGATACCGGACGATCCATGCGGCGATACACTCAGCAACCCATCGACGAGAAATAGCGTTCCGAAGATCATCGACAGGATCAGGTTGCCGTGATGGTGTCCGGCAAAGATCAGCATCGAGGCGGTAACGACCGCAATGCCTTTCACGTAGCGCAGCGCGCGTTGCCCGCCGACGCCGGTCCAGGCAACCGCGAGCGTCGCCAGCCCTTCGAGCAGGAACAGCCACGCGAACAACGTAATGGGGAAATGCATCGCTCCATCGAGCGCGTCGCCGAACACGACGAGCCCCGCGACCACCCACGCAACGCCGATCCAGAAAATCGCTGTCGCACGCGTACGCAGATAGTCGACGCCCAGCAACAGCATGACCAGTCTCACCATGATCCATTACCTTGTCGTCGCCGGCCGCGTGATACGAATGTTGCGAGCCGGCGGCCTCGCGTGTGCTTCATTTCGCGAGCGCCCGTACGAGCGGCAGGGACGCGCGGGTCGCGGCCGAAAAATCGCCGTCGATCGCCGTGCCCGGCGGACGTCGAATCAGGCTCGCCGACTTCAGCGCGTCGAACGGTATCGACACGTCGAGCAAACCAGGATCGTACCCGTATCGGTCCGCAAAGCCACTCAGCAACACCTTCCAGCTGTATCCGACGTCGGGCGAAACTGCCCTGACGTGACGCAGAATGTGTGCGATCGCCTCGGTCGACCAGCGCGACACAACCAGATCGACCGTCGTCACCGCATCGAGCGCGAACGTGACGTCGTAGTAGGCAGGCATGTAGTCTTCGCGCGTCCGGTATCTGAAGTTGCGCACGTCGCGCACGATGACCTGCGACCCACACCATTCGACACGCGCAGCACATGCATACTCCGGCACCCAGCGCGATGCCATTTCGGAGGCGTGACGATCACTCGCGGCGACCTGTTAGCGATTCTATTTCAATCTGGAACGCCTTTTTTTCAGGAATTTCAGCAAAGAAAATGAAAAGCGGCGCCTGAACCCGCCGCTCCGACGCCCCATGTCCACTCAGACCTCGGCCGCGAATACGCGTCGAATGTGCGCACGGCGTGTTACTTCGTCGTGTACCCTCCGTTGATCAGGATGGTCTGACCGGTGCACCAGCCGTCGCTAACCAAGTGGCGGATGAAGGGTACGACGTCCTCGATCTCTCATCGCGATCGCCTGAAGGCTGTACTATTCAATACTACCAGGCATCGCTTCGCCGTAAATAGATTTGTGACACAGTAAGATTCAGGCTAACCAAGCATGTAGGTCAGCTTGACGGTCTGCGTACGAGTACATGAACTACCTCCACGTAGTCCAGGTTTTCGTCCGCGCCCCCCAAGGGTCAAATCTAGACGCTCGCCAACCATCAGTTCACTCAATGGCTATTGCTGACCCAGCTTGATGTTGCGCATCGTACCCGGGTTGTTCACGAGGGTGTCCAGCAACGGAAACCGGTCCGAAACGGTCTCGTACTGCTCTGCAATTGCGACGTGAAATATCGGAACTCACTGTATATGTCTCTGTAGAACGCCACCGGCTTGGTGGCACCATCGCGAGGCATGGCACCGCTTTTCGCCCCGGCATCGTTATCCAAGTCCCCCCTGGCAAAGGTACTTGATGCTCAGGTAGTCGTCGAGACCGTACTTCGAGCCTTCGCGTCCATATCCCGATTCCTTCACGCCGCCGAACGGCGCGGCTTCGCTCGCCACCGCGCCTTCGTTGATACCGACGATGCCCGTTTCGAGCTTGCGCGCCACGCGGTCAATGCGGCGCACGTCGTTGGTGTAGAAGTACGCGGCGAGGCCAAACGGCGTGTCGTTGGCGATACGGATGACTTCGTCTTCGTCGGTAAAGCGGAACAGCGGCGCGACCGGGCCGAAGGTTTCCTCGCAGCAGAGCACCATGGCGTCATTGGCATCGGCGAGCACGGTGGGCGCGTAATAGTTCAGCCCGAGTTCGGAAAGGCGTTTGCCGCCCGCGAGCACCCGCGCGCCGTTCGCCACGGCGTCGTCCACGTGCTTCGCGATCTTGTCGATGGCGCGCTCGTTGATCATCGGACCGATTTGCGCCTTCGCATCTGTCGCCGGACCCACGTGCAGCGCGCTCACGCGCTTCGCGAGCAGTTCGCCGAATCGCTCGTAAACCGAATCATGCACATAGATGCGGTTCGGGCACACGCAGGTCTGGCCGCCGTTGCGGAACTTGGCGAGCATGAGACCCTGGACGGCCGCTTCGAGATCGGCGTCGGCAAAGACGATGAACGGCGCGTTGCCGCCCAGTTCGAGCGAGAGCTTCTTGAGCGTGCCCGCCGACTCGCGAGCGAGATGCTTGCCCACGGCCGTCGAGCCCGTGAAGGTAATCTTGCGCACACGGTCGTCGGCGAGCCAGTCGGCCACGGCCGCAATGCCTTCGTCGCGCGCCGCCGAAATCATGTTGAGCACGCCGTCGGGCAAGCCTGCTTCCTGCGCCAGCGCGGCGAGCGCGAGCGCCGTGAGCGGCGTGTCTTCGGCGGGCTTCGCCACGACCGTGCAACCGGCCGCGAGCGCGGGAGCGATCTTGCGCGCGATCATCGCGAGCGGAAAATTCCAGGGCGTGATCGCCGCGACCACACCGATCGGCTCCTTGATGGCCATCATGCGCTTGCCGTGCTGCGTCTGCGGGATGATGTCGCCATAGATTTTGGTCGCTTCCTCGGCGAACCACGCAACATACGACGCGCCATACGCGACTTCGCCCCGTGCTTCCGCAAGCGGCTTGCCCTGCTCCAGCGACATCAGGCGCGCGAGGTCCTCGGTGTTCGCGAGGATGAGCGCGTGCCAGCGGTTCAGCATGGCCGCGCGTTCGCGGGGCAGCGTGTCGCGCCACGCGGGTAGCGCACGCGAAGCGGCATCCGTGGCCGCGCGCGCATCGGCGGCGGCGCTGTTCGCGACCTGCGCGAGCCTGGCCTGGGTGGCCGGATTCGTCACGACGTAGCTGGCGTTGCCGGATGCGGCAATCCACTTGCCGTCGATGAAATTCTCGTGGCGAAGCAGTTCGCCTCGTGCCAACTCCAAACTCACTGCGTTCTCCTTTCTACAAGAGGTATCGAGCGTCGGATACTTCAATTCGACGCGACTTGTTCTTCCATGGCCGCTTCGGCATTCGCGCCCGGCTTCGCATCATGCGGCTGGCGATCGAGCCACTGCGCGAGATGGAGCGACGGATTGCGCATGAGCGCATTCGCCACGCCTCTCACATGCGTGGCCACGGGCAGCCAGTGGCCGATGCGGCTCACCATCGCGTCCATCACATGACGGCGCCTGTGCTTGTGATACTCGTAAAGAAGTGGCTCTTGTACTTCGCGATGTCCACATGCGTGGGGCAGTCGCTGCGGCAGCCCTTGCATGCGAGACAGTGATCGAACGAATCCTTCACGGCCGCGCGTCGAATACTTCTCTTCGCGCGACGCGATAGCTCGAGCACATCGTGCCGCCGCTCAGCGATCGGCACTGACCCATGCCGATACACCGTTTCGTCGCGCGCGCTAACGTGTCGGGCTTGCCGAGATCGCCGAACGTGAACGGACTCGACACATCCACGCGACGATACGTCGGACCGCGGCGCAGGTTGTCGTCCACCGGCATGGCATCGACCAGCTTGCCCGGATTCATGCGGCCCCGCGGATCCCAGATCGCCTTGAATGCGCGGAACGCTCCCATCAGTTCCGGCGAGTACATGAGGTGCAGCAGTTCGCCCTTCGCCTGCCCGAATCGAACCGGACTTCGGCGCGCTACCCCTACTTCGCCTGCCTCGCCACCGCGACCCACTGATCGAATTGCGCCTTGTTTTGTGCCATCCAGTCGTTCGCGAGTCGCGATACCAGAGCCTGAGAGCCGCCGTTTTTACTGATCGCCGACTCCCAGGCCGACCAGGTCGACGACGGGAATTTAATCTGCTCGACCAGCACGCGAACCGCCGGATTGGCGGCGATGAACGCGCGATTGCCTACCGCGCCCCAGTTCCACGACGCCATCGCCATCCGGCACGGATCGGCGTTGCCCGCGCAGCCCTGCACGCCGCTGACGAGCGACGAGCCCGTGTTCGGCACGTTCGGCGGCAGCGCCGCCTCGGGCGTAGGGAGCCACACGACGTCTTTCCCTGGCACCAGCGTGTTGACCGTCCACGACGGACTCCACGCGTAAAAAAACGCCGGCTTGCCCTGCCTCACGCGTGAAATGGCGTCGACCATCAGTGCCTCGTACTTGCCGCGTACCGCATGCACGGTGTTCTGCAGACCGAAGTGCTGTAGCTGATAGTCGACGACGTCGCCGCAGCTCCAGCCCGGATCGCAACTGATGAGCTGCGCCTTACCGTCGGCGCCGAACAGGCCTGCAAGCTTTGGATCTTTCAGCTGTGCCAGGTTCGTGATCCCGTAAGCGTCTGCGGTCTTCTTGTCGATCAGATAACCGTTGATGCCACCGCCGACGATCATCCCTGTGCCGACGATCTGCGCGTCTTTCTCGACTGCCCGGAACGCAAGTTCTCGCTGCGGAAAGTTCACATCTGTCGCGAGATCCTCGTCGCCCTGCGCGGCGGCCTGGAAGAACAACGTCGTGTTCATCGTCGTCAACTTGACGTCGTAGCCCAGGTCCTTCATCGCCTGCATCACGATCTGCGTCGCCACGTAGTTGCCGCCGAAACTGTCGCCCTGCGCGTAATTAACCGTTTTGCCCTTACCCGGCATGGTCTGCGCGAACGCGGGCGCGCCCGCTGTCATCATCAACGCCGCCAGCGCGAACGCGCCGCATGCTGCTGCCACTGTCTTCATCAAGCCACTCCCTCTCATATAGGTAGATTGCCGACCATTGAAATGCCCTGACCGGCGCTCTCCTTTCACCGGGCCGCTTGCCGCGAATGCGGGCAACGGATTCGACCGCTGAACCGCGGCAGTCGCGGCGAGCATCTATAGCGCTTCCTTCGGTTCACGCTCGTCAAGCAGCCGGTCTCCCGCGTCGTCGGCGCGGCCGCCGCGCACGAACCGGCCGAGCACGCCGCGCAGCGCGCCGCGGCCCGGCTGCGAGCGCGCCAGCTTCTGTGTAACGCGGTCGAGAATCATCGCGAGCAGCACGATGGCAATGCCGCCGATCGCCGCCTGGCCGACGTCGAGCCGGCCGAGCCCCTGCAGCACGACGAGGCCGAGCCCCTCGGCACCGATCATCGAGATCACGACCGACATCACCATCGCGGTCAGCACCGTCTGGTTAAGCCCGCCGAGGATGGTCGGCACCGCCAGGGGCAACTGCACCTCCCACAGCAGCTGGCGTGGGTCCGCGCCGAACGCGAGGCCGGCCTCGACCAGCTCGTGATCGACCATGCGGATGCCGAGGTTCGTGAAGCGGATCAGCGGCGGCATCGCGGCGATCACGACGGCGACCTCGCCCGGCACCGTGCCGACGCCGAACAGCATCACAACAGGCACCAGATACACGAAGGTCGGCGTGGTCTGCATGATGTCGAGAATCGGCTGCACGACGCGCCACACGCGCTCACTGCGCGCGCAGGCCACGCCGACCGGAACGCCGATCGCCGCGCAGAACACGATCGCGGTGACGATCAGCGCGATCGTCGTGATCGCGTCGGCCCACACGCCGAGCGCGGCGATCACGACGAGCCCGATCAACGTAAAGGCCGCGACGCCCTTGCCGGCGACGCGCCACACCAGCAGCGCGCAGGCCAGCACGAAGACCGGGAACGGCACCGCGTGCAGCGCGTCGATGTTCAGTTCGAGCAGCTTCTGGATCGGCCACTTGATGACGAGGAAGAGCGGCCGCAGATGGAGCGCGATCCACTGCACCGCGGTCTGAATCCAGTCCGCGATCGGCAGGACCGCGAGGTCGTCGGCTTTAAACATGCTTGGCTCCGTTGGCGCCGCCCGCGCCGATGTGCGCGAGGACCCGCCCCGCTTCCAGCCGGCCGACGAGCCGGCCGACTTCGTCGATGACCCCTACCGCGCGCGCGGTGCCGAAGTGCGCGGCCGCGTCGACGAGGCGCGTCGCGGCCGGCACGCACGCGAACGCGGCGTCGAGCGGCGGCAGCGCAAGCCCGTCGCGCAGCGCGTCGATCTGCGCGGGGCCCACGAGCCCGAGCACGCGCGCGTCGGCGTCGACCACGAAGGCCGGCCCGGGTTCGCCGCCGGCCAGCACGGTCCAGCCGTCGCGCTGCACGAGCGGCGCGAGCGACGTCATCGAGGCGCCGGCATTAAACAGCCGCGCGCGGTCCACGTCGCGCGTGAACGCGGCGACGTAGTCGCTGCCCGGCTCCGTCACGATCGACTGCGGCGTGCCCTCGCGAACGAGCCGCCCCTCCGACATGATCGCGATCCGTGTTCCGAGCTTCAGCGCCTCCTGGAAGTCGTGCGTGATAAACAGGATCGTCTTGTTCAGCGTGCGCTGCAGCCGCAGCAGTTCGTCCTGCATCTCCGCGCGGATCAGCGGGTCGAGCGCGCTGAACGCCTCGTCCATGATCAGGATGTCCGCGTCGGTCGCGAGCGCGCGCGCGAGCCCCACGCGCTGGCGCATGCCGCCGCTCAGCTCGTGCGGCAGCTTGTCGGCCCAGCGCGCGAGCCCGACCACTTCGAGTACCTGCCCGGCCCGCTGGCGGCGCGCCGCCGCCGGCACGCCGCGCAGCTTGAGCCCGAACTCGACGTTCTCGATCACGGGCCGGTTCGGCAGCAGCGCGAAATGCTGGAACACCATCGAGATGCGCTTGCGGCGCACGTCGCGCAGAGCGGGCTCGGCAAGCGCGCAGAGGTCGGTGTCGTCGAGCAGGATGCGGCCCGCGCTCGGCTCGTTCAGACGGTTCACGCAGCGCGCGAGCGTCGACTTGCCCGAGCCGGACAGCCCCATGATCATGTACATCGCGCCGGCGGGCACCGACAGCGACACGTCATCGAGGCCCACGACGTGCCCTGTGTCGCGCAGCACGTCGGCCTTGGTGGCGCCGCACCGGAGCATGTCGAGCGCGCGTTCGGGACGCGCGGCGAATACCTTGTACAGATGCTCGATTTTCAGGCGTTCGGTCATGCGGTTGACTCCCTCGGTGGGCCGGACCGATCGGTCCGGTCGGACAACAACGTTTGCAGCGGCGAAAACGCGGTCGGCACGAGAATGCGGTTCTCGGCCTGCTCGATCAGCTCCGACAGGCGCGGAATGAACGCCTGCCAGCGCGGATCGGCGGCGAGCCGCTCGCGACGCGCGCGACGGTCTTCGAGATCGGCGTACCCCCACCAGTGCACGACCTGGCTCAGCGGCCCGATCTCCGTGGTGAAGTAGCCGAGCAGGTTGCCGAGGACGGGTTGCTGGAGCGGCAGCCCTTCGTCCTGCACGAGTTTCAGGTAACGGCTCATGCAGCCGTTGCGGATCCGGTAGATCCGTTCTTCGACGATCATCGCGCGACCTCCGGTTTTTCGAGCAGGAAATCGCGCAGCAGCGCGGCCACCGCGCCGGGCGCCTCGTTCAGCAGCGAATGCCGGAGCTTCGGCAGGATCACGAGCCGCGAGTCCGGAATCCGCTCGTGCATGTAGCGCGCCATCCGCGGATTCGAGCCCTGGTCGTCCTCGCCCGTCGCGATCAGCGTCGGCACCCGGATCTGGTCGATGAGGCCGCCGTAGTCGGTCTGAGCGAGCAGGCGATAGGCGGCCGCGTAACAGTCCGGATCGTTTTGCGCGTTGCGGCGGCGCAGCTCCGCGACGAATTCGGGATGCCGCTCCTGAAACGCCTCGGTCAGCCAGCGCGACAGAGACGCGTCATAATGCGCGCCGCGCTCGCCGGCCTGCAGCGCTTCGTAACGCGCCTGCACGCGCGCGCGTTCGTCGGCGGTGCGTCCGGCCACCGTCGACAGCAGCGCGAGACGGCGCAGCCGTTCGGGGTACGAAAGCGCGAGACGCTGCGCGACGAGGCCGCCGAGCGAAAAGCCCGCGAGATCGAAGCGCGCGAAACCCGCGTGATCGGCGAGCGCGAGCACGTCGCCGACGAAGTCGTCGATCTCGTAGCGGCCCTTGATGCGCGACGAGCGGCCGTGGCCGCGCAGGTCGAAGGTTAACACGCGAAAATCCGGACCGAGCGCATTGACCGTGCCCTGCCACGCTTCGAGGTAGGAACCGACGCCGTGGACGCAGACAAGCGCGTGTGGACCATCGCCCTGCAGCCGCCAGGTCAGCGCAGTCTCGCCGCGCGTCAGGGTGCCTTCGACCGCGGACGGCGGCGCGTTTAAAAGCGCGTCGAGCATCGCGTCAGTTCCCCGCTTCGGTGGTGGCCAGCGCGCCGGCCGCGGCCTTCTCGCGCCGCGCGAAATGCGGGATCACCTCGTCGGCGAACAGGCGCAGCGTCTTCATCTGAAGCTCGAACGGCAGGTTGAACGACAGGCCGAGGCAGAACTGGTCGACTCCCTCGTCCTCGTAGATCTGCAGCTTGCGGATCACTTCGTCCGGCGTGCCGAACATCAGGTTTTCGCGGATCGCCTGTGGGTCGTAGTTCGCGCGGTTTGCGACCGTCTCGTACGGCACGGCCTCGGGGAAGCCGTCGCGCACGGTGCCGATGTTCTGCATCAGGTTCTCGAAGTAGCGGCCGTAGTCGACGCTATAGCGCACAACGCTTTGCCAGTCCTCGGGCCGTTCGTACACGCAGGTACGGCGCAGCATCATGAAACGCGGACGCGGACGCTCCGGATGATCGGCGACCGCCTTGCGGAACTTCTGGCCGAGCACCGACACTTCGCCGGCCGGCGCCGACAGCGGCGTCGACAGGATGTTCGCGCCGACGCCGACCGCCCAGTCGAAGCTGCCCGGATCGCGCGTCGCCACCCAGATCGGCGGATGCGGTTGCTGCAGCGGCTTCGGCACCGACGTCGCGAGCGGGAACTTCCAGTAGTGGCCGTCGTGCGCGTAGTCGCCCTCCCACAGCTTGTGGACCGCGGGCAGCAGCTCCTTCATGTAGGCAACGCCCTCCTGCTGCGGCATGCCACCCGCCATCCGATCGAACTCGTACTGGTACGCGCCGCGCGCGATGCCCAGTTCGAGGCGGCCGTTGGTCAGGTGATCGCACATCGCGGCCTCGCCCGCGAGCCGGATGGGCGACCAGTACGGCGCTACGATGGTCGCCGTGCCGAGCCGGATGCGTTCAGTGTGCTGCGCGAGCCAGGTCAGCACCGTAAACGGGTTCGGCGAGATCGTGCACTCGATCGTGTGATGTTCCGCGGTCCACAGCGTCTCGAAACCGCTCGCGTCGGCGACGCGAGCGAGCATCAGCAGCTTGTCGCGCGCACTGCTCATCGAGTCGTCTGGAGAGAACCGCTCCATGCTGAGAGAAATACCGAATTTCATGTGTGCCTCTGTCGATTGAAAAGCCGCCGCACTCAACGCAGGCGGATGACGAACGGGTCGTGCATCGCGCCGGAGTAGTCGAGCACCACGTTCTTGAGCCGCGAGAATTCGCGCATCACCTCGAAGCCGCCGCGCCGGCCGTAGCCGCTGTGCTTGAGGCCGCCGTTCGACGACATGTAGGCTGCCGAACGATAGGTGTTGATCCACACCGTGCCGGCGTCGATGTCGCGCGCGAAGCGCATCGCGCGATCGATGTCGCGCGTCCAGATGCCGGACGCGAGGCCGTACTCGGTGTCGTTCGCGAGTTGCATCAGTTCGCGCTCGTCAGAGAACGGCACGACGCCGACCACCGGGCCGAAGATCTCGTCGCGCATGAAGCGCATCTGGTTGGTCGCGTGCGTCATCACCGTCGGCTCGAAATACCAGCCGCCGCCGAGTGCCGCGTCGACGGGCGCGCGGCCGCCGGCCGCGATCGTCGCGCCCTCCTCGACGCCTGACGCGACGTAGTGCTTGACCTTGTCGAGCTGCGACGCGAGCGCGAGCGGGCCGATGTCGGTGTCTTCGTGAACCGGATGGCCGACGCGTACGCGCCGCGTCCGCTCGACGAGTGCCTCGACGAACCGGTCATGCACCGACGCCTCGACAAAGCAGCGCGAGCCGGCGACGCAGGTCTGGCCAGCCGCGGCGAACACGCCCGACACGACGCCGTTGACCGCGCGCTCGATCTCCACGTCGCCGAAGATCACGTGCGGAGACTTGCCGCCGAGTTCCATCTGGCACGGCACCAGGTTCTGGGCGGCATTGCCGGCGATCTTGCGGCCGGTCACGGTGCTGCCGGTGAACACGTATTTGGCGATGCCGGGGTGGCGGGTCAGCGCGTCGCCGGTCGTCGCGCCGTCGCCGGTCACGACGTTGAACACGCCGGGCGGAATGCCGGCCTCGATCGCGAGTTCGGCCAGTGCGAGGGTCGACGCGCTCGCGTGCTCCGACGGCTTCGCGACGATCGTGTTTCCAATCGCGAGACACGGCGCGAGCGTCCCCGTGAGCATCATCAGCGGCGAATTCCACGGGATGATCATGCCGACCACGCCGATCGGCTCGCGCAGGTTGAAGTTCAGCATGTCGAGCTTGTTCACGGGGATCGTGTCGCCCTGCAGCTTGTCCGCCATGCCCGCGAAATACAGATATGAATCGGGGATCGCGCGCATCTGCACGCGCATCTCCTTCAGCAGCTTGCCGTTGTCGCGGCACTCGATCATTGCGAGTTCGTCGGCGTTCGCGAGCACGAGTTCGCCAAGCCGGCGCACGAGCTTGCCGCGCTCGGTCTGCGTCATGCGCCGCCACGCGGCGCTCTTCAACGCGGTCTGCGCCGAACGCACGGCGGCGTCGACGTCGGCCGCGTCCGACTGCGCGAATTCGTACCACGGTTCGGCCGTGGTTGGATCGAAGCTCGGCGCGTAACGGCGGCTCGCCGGCTCGACGAACTGTCCGTCGATGAAGTTGCCGGTGCGGGCGCCCTGCAGGGTTGCGACTGTCGTTTTCATGGTGTCTGAAGTCCTGTCTCGCTGTCTGGATTCACGATTGCTGATGCTGGGCCCACGACTGCGCCGCCCCGACCGGCGCCACGCGGCCGCCGTCGTGCGAGCCCATGTAGATCGAATAACGGCCGCCGCCCTCGGTCTCGCGTACGAAGCGGCGCAGCATCGCGCGCATCTCGACCGAGGCGATTTCGTCGTAAGGCAGGTTGTCCGGCGCGAAAAAACGGAAACCGTCCGGCAGCGCCAGCGCGCCGCGCGGCTCGGCGAGGCGTGCGCGATAGATCAGGTAACCGGAGTCGTGGCCGTCGACGTCGAACACCGAATAGAGAAACGTGTCGTCGGAGACGAGCAACAGCTCGCCGCCGCCGGCGACCGGCAGACGGTCGTTGACGAGCCGGCGCGGCGCGGTCGGCAACACCCAGCCGCCCTTGCCGTTGGCGACGAGCAGCACGTCACCCTGCGCCTCGATCAGATAACCGACGAACATGTCGGTCGACGACAGCCAGCCCGGCGGCAACGGATCCTTCACCTGCGCGTAGCGGCCCCGGCAGAAGCCGAGCGGCGCGGACGGGCTGGTGCCGAACGCCTGCACGCGGCCGATCAGGATCATGTGGTCGCCGGCGTCGACGCGCGCATGCACCGTGCAGTCGAACCAGCTCAGGCAGTCGTTCAGCACCGGCGCGCCGGTGTGCACGACGTCGTGGCGCACCGCCGCGAACTTGTCGACGGCCTTCGACGCGAACAGGTTCGATACGTCCGTCTGCGCGTCGCTCAGCAGGTTCACCGCGAAGCGGTCGCTGCCGGCGAACGCCGGGTAGCTGGACGCGCCCTTGCCGACGCAGACCAGCAGCAGCGGCGGATCGAGCGAGACGGACGCGAACGAGTTGGCCGTCATTCCGCGTGGACGGCCGTCGGCGTCGACCGTCGTGAGCACGGTCACACCGGTGACGAAGGTGCCGAACGCGCGGCGCAGCGCGATCGGGTCGATGGTGGTGCGGTTATCCGGTACTGCGGCTTGCATGGCCATTCACCTCGGACGTCGTTGTGTTGAGGTGAATGTAAGTAGCGGAAATTGCGCTGGCTTCCATCGGATCGTAGGAAGGTTCCGCGCGCGCCACCGTCAGTTCGCCGTAGGCGTGGCGCTCAATCCGCGTTGTGCGATGCGGCACCGACGGGCTGGCCGGCGTCGAGCAGGTTGTGCAGCTGCAGCGCGAGTTCGACCGCGAAACGCCTCTCGGGCGTCTCCACGTCGATCCCGAACAGGTCGACGATGCGCGCAAGCCTGTAGCGCAGCGTCGTGACGTGCAGACCCATCGCGTCGGCACAGGCCTGGGCGCGGCAGCCGTGGCGGATGTAGGTCGCGAGCGTGCCGACGTACGGCGCGCGGTGCTTCGCGTCGTACTCGACGATGCGCCCGATCGTGCCGGCGATGAACGCGCGCACGTCCGACGAATCGGCGGCGCCGATCAGCATCGGCAGCGGCCCGAGGTCGGGCACGCTCAGCGCGCCGGTCTTGCCGAACGCGCGCGCCACGCGGATCATCCGCCAGCAGCGCTCCCACTCATTCGCGAGCGCCGTGAGGCCGGTGAACGCGTCGCTCACGATGAGGGTCGGCTCTCCGCAAAGCAACGCGCCCAACGCGCCGCACAGCTGGCGCGCGAACGCGGTCGCAGTGTGTGCCGGCGCGTCGGGCAGCACGCAAACGAAGCCGTTGCCGACCGTGATCGGATGGATCGCGAGCTTGTGCTGCACCGCCAGCATGTTCGCCGCGCGATGGCACTCGGCCGAGCGGTCGAACGCGGCGACGGACCGGTGCGGATAGTCGATGACGAGGAGCCGCGCCGGCGCCGCGAGCACGAGGCCGAGCCGGCGCGCGCGCTCCAGAACGTCCTGCTCGTCGCGCCAGCGGCGCTCGACGATCTCGAAGAACAGCTCGGCCAGCGTGCGCGTCTCCGAGCGGAACCGGATCACGCTGCGCATCAGCTGCACGCTCATCGCGAACTTCGCGTTCTCGATGGAGATCGTGTGCAGGTCGCCGGGCTCGCGTTCGCCGAAGCACAGCAGCGCGCCGACGGTGTCGCCGTCGACCGACAGCAGTTCGACGTTGGCGTGCAGCGTGAGCCCATCCGGCAGGTCGAGCGGCACGCGCCGCAGCGCGTGCCGCTCGATCGCGCTCAGCGCTGCCGCGCGAATCTGCTGGCCCGCGTCGCCGTCGAGCCCCGCGCGCCACGCGGCCATGTCGAGCGAGGCATGCGGCGCGCGCGATGCGTGCAGCTCACCGCCGTAGAGGTCGATCACCAGCACCGGCGAGTCGAGCAGGTCGGCGAGCATCGCGGTGAGCGTGACCATCGACCCGCCGGCCAGCACCTCCTCCAGCATCGCGCCCTGCACGTCTACCACGCGCCGCAGCTGCGCAGCGGCCGCCTGCTGTGCGCGCTGCCGGTGGGTGCGCTCGATCGCGATCGCGCCCAGATGCACGATCAGTTCCATGAACGCGAGCTGCTCGGCCGGCAGATCGACGATCTTGCGCGCGAGCACGACGAGCACCATCGGCCGCCCCTCGACGTCGTGACACGCCATCGGCAGCACGAGCACCGTGCGGTAGCCGCGCTCGGCAGCCTCGCGGCGGTAGCCGAGGAACTCGGTCGTCTCCAGCGCATCGCGGATATAAACCGCTTCGTTGCGCTGCAGCGCAACGAGCGCCGGACTCGTCGCGAGCTCCCAGCGGTCGGAGAGCGGTCTTTTGAGCAGCGCCGTATCGCGCCGCGCAATGACGAGCGCGTCGCCGTGCGCGGCGTCCACGCTCATGATCGACCCGAGATCCCACGAGCCGTGCTGGCACGCAAGCTCGATCAGGCTGTGCAGCAGCGTATCGACTTCATCGTCGGTATTGATCCGGCTGGCGACGTCGCGCAGCGACGACATCAGAGACAACGTGTTCGGCATCGACGGTTCCCGGTTGAGCGTGACTGACTATACGACTTATCGCAGCGACAAAAAAATGTGGCATCCGCCGGAACGGAGGAAGACGCCCGATTTCGCGCTGCTTAGCATCCGCTCCATCGTCACTTCACCCGCATGGAGAACCGGCATGAACATCAACGTACGCAAAATCTCGACGTTCGTCGAAGAGGTCCATATCGAAGGCGGCAAGCGCGCGGACAAGCCGATCACGACCGTGGTCGTGGCCGCCGTGCTGAAAAACCCCTGGGCAGGCCAGGGTTTCTGCGAAAACCTGCGGCCCGAGATCCTGCGGATCGCGCCCGTGCTCGGCGCAGAACTCACGCGCCGCCTCGTCGCCGTAATGCCTGCCGCGCGCGTCGAGGCCTACGGCAAGGCCGCCGTGGTCGGCGTGAACGGCGAGATCGAACACGCGTCCGCGCTGATCCACACGCTGCGCTTCGGCAACATGTACCGCGAAGCCGTGAACGGCAGCACTTTCCTCAGCTTCACGAACACGCGCGTCGGCCCCGGCGCGCTGCTGTCGCTGCCGATGATCCACAAGTCGACGACGGGCCAGCGATCGCACTTCCTGACGGCGACGTTCCAGATCGCCGACGCCCCCGGCCCCGACGAGGTGCTGGTCGCGATCGGTGCAGCCGACGGTGGCCGAGCGCATCCGCGCATCGGCGACCGCTTCGCCGACATGGCCGAGATGGAAGGCGAGAAAACGCCCGCCTGATCGCGACGGCGCGCGGCTGCGCGCGCTCCCGATGATCTCCTTCGTTCCCGCGACGCGCCCCCACGCGCCGCCGGGTCCTTTTTTCCCGACGCCAGCCCATGCGCAAGCCATGACCGCCCCCGACCCCATCACGCTGATCACGGATCTACCCGACGAAGAGGAAGCCGGCTGTCTCGCCGAGCTGGCCGCGGCGATGCCCGGCGAACGGATCGTGCCGCTGCGCGCCGCCAGGCCGGACGAACGCGCGCGCTGCACGATCGCGATCGTCGCGCGGCCCGATCCCGCGGCCCTGACCGCGCTGCCGAGGCTCGCGTGGGTACAGAGCCTGTGGGCCGGCGTCGAGCAACTGGTCGCCCGGTTGCCCGACGGCAAACCGCCGGTCGTGCGGCTCGTCGATCCGGAACTGACGCGCACGATGGCCGAAGCGGTCCTCGCGTGGACGTATTACCTGCAACGCGACATGCCCGCGTACCTCGCCCAGCAGCGCTCGTGCGTCTGGCAACAACGCCCGTACCGCAAACCCGCCGACACGACGGTCGGCATCGTCGGACTCGGCACACTGGGCTCGCGCGCGGCTGAACGCCTGATCGACGCCGGTTTTCGCGTGACCGGCTGGAGCCGCATGCCGAAAACGCTGCGCGGCGTCGCGACCTGCCACGGCGAGGACGGCCTCGCGCAACTGCTCGGCGCGAGCGACATCGTCGTCTGCCTCGTGCCGCTGACCCACGGCACGCGCGGCCTGCTCGACGCCCGCCGCCTCGCCGTCATGAAACCGGGCGCCGCGCTCGTCAACTTCGCGCGCGGCCCCGTGGTGGTCGCCGCCGACCTGCTGTGCGCGCTCGACGACGGCCGGCTGTCCCACGCGGTGCTCGACGTGTTCGACGTCGAACCGCTCCCCGGCAACTCGCCGTTCTGGCAACACCCGTCCGTGACCGTGCTGCCGCACGTCTCCGCGCCGACCGACCTGCGTTCGGCCGCGGCGGTGGTCGCGCGCAACGTCGCCGCGTATCGCGCGACCGGGCGCATCCCGGACGGCATCGACTTCTCGCGCGGCTACTGACCCGGCCCGCGCCGCTTTTCGCTTCACTGGCGCTCTGCGTCCCCGGCCTCGTCACCGACGGCCGGCGGGGCCGGCCGCGCCGACGCATGACACACCGGTTTTAACTCACGCCACAACCAAAGGGGGAATCATGAGGAAAACAGCAGGTCTGGCAGCGGCAGTAGCGGTACTCGGCGGCACGGCCGCGACGGCGCACGCGCAGAGCAGCGTCACGCTGTACGGCATCATCGACGAGGGGATCAACTACACGAGCAACGCGCACGGCCACGGCACGTTCCAGATGAAAAGCGGCGACACGCTCGGCAGCCGCTGGGGCCTGCAGGGCACCGAGGATCTCGGGGGCGGCTATCACGCGATCTTCCGGCTGGAAAGCGGCTTCGACGTGAACAGCGGCGCGCTGAAACAGGGCGGCAGGCTGTTCGGCCGGCAGAGTTACGTCGGGCTGCAGTCGGACCGCGCCGGCACGCTGACCTTCGGCCGCCAGTACGACCCGACAATCGACCTGTGGAGCGGCATGACGGGCGCGGGCGGCGTCAGCGGCGACATCGCCTCGCATCCGTTCGACAACGACAATGCGGACTTCGACTTCCGCGTGAACAACTCGGTCAAGTACACGAGCCCGACGATTGATGGCTTCAAGGCCGAGGCGATGTACGGCTTCAGCAACGACACCAATTTCGCGAATAACCGCCTGTACAGCGCGGCCGTGCAGTACAGGATGGCCGGCCTCACGGCGGCACTGGGTTACCTGAAGGCGAACTCGCCGGGCTCGGCGAACGGCGCGGTCTCGACCGACGCGGTATTTACGGGCTCATCGGAGCAGAACATCGTCGCGGCCGTAGCCTACTCATTCTCGCAAACCAAGGTCGGCTTCGCGTTTTCGCACGTCGACGTCTACGACCCGATCGCCAACGCGTACATCGCGTCGACCGCGACGCAGCCGCCCGGCGGCCGCTGGCAATCGTGGAAGTTCACCAACTACGAGGTCAACGCGCGCTACGCGTTCACGCCGGCACTGTGGCTGTTCGGCGCGTACACGTTCACCGACGCCCAGCTGCATTCCACCGTCGGCACCTACGAGCCCAAGTGGCACCAGCTGTCGCTGATGCTCAACTACGACCTGAGCCGTCGCACCGCGGTGTCGCTGCAGGGCGTGTACGCGCACGTCGTCAGCGCGCACACCGGCACCGCCTTTGACTTCCCTACGACGCCCGCGTCGGCCGGTCCGTCGACAAGCGAGAACCAGACGGTCGTGCGTCTTGCGATGATCCATCGTTTCTGACGAACCGCGCGTCCGCCGGCCAGCGCCTTTCGCCTTCGCGTGCCACCGGCGGCGGATGCACGACGCCTTTCTTGCTGCCTTTCGGCGGAAGACCGGCGATTTCCGGCGGACTACCGTGTGGTACCCGTGCGAAACCCGTGCGAGACCGTTTCTGGTTCGCCGACAGCGCCACCCTCCGAGGACAAGTTATGCAAACGAACGCCCTGGTCGAAACCGACCGCCAGCATCTGATCCACCCCGTGATCGGCTACCGCGCGCACGAGGCGCGCGGCGTGACGGTCCTCGACTCCGGCCGCGGCGTCTGGCTGCGCGACAGCGAGGGGCGCGAACTGCTCGACGCGTTCGCGGGCCTCTGGTGCGTGAACACGGGCTACGGCCAACAGAGCATCGTCGATGCGGCGATGCGCCAGATGACGAAACTGCCGTACGCGACCAGCTATTTCCACTTCGGCTCCGAGCCGGCCATCGAACTCGCCGAGCAGCTGACGTCGCTCGCGCCGGCCGCGCTGTCGCGCGTGTACTTCACGCTCGGCGGCTCGGACGCGGTCGATTCGGCCGTGCGTTTCATCACCTACTACTACAACGCGCTCGGCAAGCCGCAGAAGAAGCACTTCATCGCGCTCGAACGCGGGTATCACGGTTCGTCGTCGCTCGGCGCGGGGCTCACTGCGCTGCCGGTGTTCCACCGCCACTTCGACTTGCCGCTCGCGACCCAGCACCACATTCCGTCGCCGTATCCGTACCGCAGCGCGACGCCTGAGGACCCGCAGGCGATCATCGCGGCGTCGGTCGCGGCGCTCGAAGCGAAGGTCACCGAACTGGGCGCGGAGCACGTCGCCGCGTTTTTCTGCGAACCGGTGCAGGGCTCGGGCGGCGTGATCGTGCCGCCGCGCGGCTGGCTCGCCGCGATGCGCGACGCCTGCCGGCGCCTCGACATCCTGTTCGTCGCCGACGAGGTGATCACCGGCTTCGGGCGCACAGGCCCGCTGTTCGCGTGCGCGGCCGAGCAGATCGAGCCGGACCTGATGACAGTCGCGAAGGGACTGACGGCCGGTTACGCGCCGATGGGCGCCGTGCTGATGGCCGAACACGTTTATCAGGCGATCGCCGACGGCGCGCCGGCCGACGTGCCCGTGGGTCACGGCCAGACCTATTCCGCGCATCCGGTGAGCGCGGCGATCGGGCTCGAAGTGCTGCGCCTCTATCATGAAGGCGGATTGCTCGCGAACGGCCAGGTCCGCGCGCGGCAGTTCGGGGCGGCGCTAGACGCGCTACGCGAACATCCGCTCGTCGGCGACGCACGGCACCGCGGGCTGCTCGGCGCGCTCGAACTCGTTGCCAACAAGGACACGCGCGCGCCGTTCGATCCATCGCTGAAGCTGCCCGCGCGCCTGTTCGACGCCGCGTACCGCCACGGCGTGATCTTCCGTGCGTTCGGCGACAACACGCTCGGCTTCGCGCCGGCGCTGTGTCTCGCCGAGGACGAATGCGACGAGATGTTCGCACGCGTCACGCGCACGCTCGACGAGCTGCTCGACGCCGCCGACGTGCGCGCGGCGCTACGCACGCACGCGCGGGCGTGAGCACCGCTTCGGATCGACACTCACCGGCTCGCTACTGCTTCTCTGGCCGTCTCGCACCCGCTGCGGATCGAAGCGAACCCCTCGCAAGCCAGCTGGCTGAGCGTGAGGTTGCGGAGCACCCAGCACCCCGAGGCTCCTGCGATCGCGAAGCGACCCGGCTGGACTACAGCACCACGCTTAAACATTGATTCCTCCGCGCAGTCTTCAGTTTTTGTTGAGTAAGTAATGAGTAAGTCGAGCCGTCCTACAGTCGCCTCCGTCTTGACGGTCCCATTTTGGGGAATGACGATGAGAAAAGCGATTTGCGGTAAGCAACCGCTGCTGGCTGTCACATCAGGGAACGGCATGAGGCCCTCACGAAGCAGTGGTCGCGTAGCGTGTTTGATTCGCTGGTTCGCAAGACATGCGAACCAGCGTAAATCACACAAGGCGGTATTTCACTGAGTGGGTTGCGTGGCTAACCGAAGGCTCTCGCGAACGGACCTCACACCGTCGACGTTCCTCGCGGCCTGCACCGCGAGAGGAATCTGACTGGCTTCCTGGACCACTCCAGACAGGATGATGTTGCCGTCGGACGCCTTAACAAATATTCCGGTAGCGTCTAGCCCCTTGACGTGCGAGAGCGCCTTCAAGACGCGCTTTGACAAGGCCCGGTTTGCTGAGCGCACGGCCTTCTGTGATGGTGGTGCTGACGCCATTTCACCATTCGCATTGCCGCTCGCGGGCTGTCCCGGTTGCGCGACCGCATTCAAAGTAAAGAGCAAGCACACCAATGTCATGCCTCTCAGTGTAATCCGATTCATATCTGCTCCGACGAGTGTATGTTAGATTGCTGGCAAAATTGGCGGTAACTTGACGCGACTGCCGATACGTCATCCCTAGAATTTTGTTTGTAGCCCGACCGATATGCCGGTAATACCGGAACTCCCGGGGCTGCGGTTGAGAACCGCGATATTCGTCGGATCCTTCCTGTAGGCGCCGGAAAAATGATTTCGGTCGGCTTCCGCGTAGATCTCGGTTCGCTTGGAAAGAAAATATTCGCCTATCACATACGCAGTCTGCTTGTGACCACTGGCGCCTTTAACGTTGCCCAGGTTACTGGCGATGTCATCGTAGTAGGCAGCAGTCAGCGAAAATGCCGGCGTAATTTGCCAGACGACGCCGCCCTGCGGCACATCGTCACGTCGCTGGGAAGGAGCTTTCGTGGATCCGCTCACGGTTAATACCAGATAGCTGAGATAGGCGCGAACGGGTCCAATCTGCCACACGCCGCCGGCGTAATAGTTCTGTGCCATCTGGCTTGCATCCGCATTGTAGGTGCGTTGATATGCAATACCGCCTCTTAGCGGTCCCGTATCGTAGCTGGCGGCAGCCGAATAGTTGGATCCTGCGCGCTGGTTCCCGGCGACACCGCCGAATGAATAGCTTGCACTAAGCTTTGCTCCGGCGAAGCCGTTTGTATACTTCACGGAGTTGTTGAAGCGGCTATCCAAAGTGAAAAAGTTCACACCGAGAAGACCGCCCGGAGTGATCGCCGGATCTGCGCCGCCAATCTGTGACGGATCCAGAGAAATACCCAAATCCTCAAAGGAACTGAACTGACGTCCCATCGTCAGACGTCCATATATCCCATCCAATCCGACATATGCTTGACGGGACCAAAGGACGTTATTTGTGGCCAAGGTGCCATTTGAGGAGTTGAAGCCGTTTTCCAGACGGAAAATGATCTTCACTCCACCGCCGATGTCTTCGGAGCCGGTCAGGCCGAACCGGTTCGGCGCGATGATGTTGGAGTATTCGACTGTCGAGCCTCCCTTCGTTCCATTGACCCATCTGACGCCTCCGCCAACAATACCGTAGAGGCTCACACTTGACTGTGCGTGCGCAAGATTGAATACCGAGGAAAGCAGGATTGCCGCAAGCGGACCTTTATTCATTCGTAGACCTATATAAATAATCGAATTGTGACGGCCTAAACGTCACCGACGATCGCGTCTGCCCGGCCCGGGGCCAGCAGTGCGAGTTGACGGAAACGGTCTCCAGAGGCGTCTGTCTCCTCGACGCCAAAACATCCCTGCCGGACTGCCGCTTCAAGGAAGTTCAGCTTTGCGGCAAACGGCAGATAAGACTGGCACTCTGACTGCGGCCTTTCGGTGCGGTCGGGAGCCGAAAATCATGGCTTCGTGCGGCGGGGTGCGTCCGTCATACCGTCCGGGTCAAGAGATGACCCTCCAGTAGGAGTGGCTATCTTGATCACGGTTGCCCCGTTATTTCCTCAAAGGTCCTGTTGCGTGTACTCGGCCCGGCCAGTCCGATGGTGAGCACCGCGACGAGCATGCAGCCGCTGATCGTAAGGAACACTGTCGCGACGCCGCCACGCGTCAAAGCAAAGGCAACGATGTACCCGCTGATGGCTGCCGAAAGTCTCGTAAACGAGTACACGAAGCCAACGGCGCGGGCTCTTATGGACGTAGGGAAGATTTCGCTTTGGTAAGCATGACCGTGAAAGCTCAAGGCCGCATTCGCGAATGTCAATCCGATGCCCGTGCTGATCCAGCCAATGGGAGAGACGGAGTGTGCGAAGACGACACCTAATACAATGGCGACCAGGCCAATTACGATGATCTGGTGCTTGCGCTCGAATCGATCTGCCAGCAACGCGACCAATATTGGCCCCAACGGCGCTGC
The DNA here is from genome assembly GCF_003096715.1 of Paraburkholderia silvatlantica. Taxonomy (GTDB): domain Bacteria; phylum Pseudomonadota; class Gammaproteobacteria; order Burkholderiales; family Burkholderiaceae; genus Paraburkholderia; species Paraburkholderia silvatlantica. The sequence continues at coordinate 71,264 of NZ_QEOL01000020.1, read as the reverse complement.
AAGACTGACGCCGAAGGTATAAAAGAGGCTGTGCTGTAGCGGCACACCCTGCGCTTCCAGCAGCGTGGGGATCCAGTTGCTGAATCCGTAGTAGGCAATGTTCTGAAAGACGAAGTAGACGATCATCATCAACATCGCATTACGCACGTAGCGAGGGGAAGTGCGGTGTGCCGTGCTGGGCCCTGTCGGCGCTGACACAACCGGTGCGGGCTGCACTCCAGGCGGCTCACCAGCGTCAAAGGCGTCGAGCACGGCATGCGCCTCCTCCCGACGTCCTTGCGACGCAAGCCAACGCGGGGACTCCGGCAAATTTCGGCGAAATATCCAGAATGCCGCAGCCCCCGCTGCTGGAAGGAAGGTCAACCACCTCCACCCCGTAATGCCCAATATCGAGCGCGGGACCAGGACGGCCGCCAGCAGGGCTGCGATGGGGATTGCAGAATATTCGATGGATTTACCCATGCCGAACGCCTTGCCCCGGAGGTGCCTGGGCATGATTTCCACGATGAAGCAGTCGATTGCGACAGACTCGGCGCCCAGTCCGACACCTGCCAGGAATCGCCAGAAGCAGACCCAGATCGAGTCGTTCTGCAACCCCATGACAAACGTCGCAAGAGCGTAGGAGGCCAGCGCGTAGCCGAACACAGCCTTGCGACCGAACCGGTCTCCTAATCCTGCGAATCCGATCACACCGACATACAGGCCGAGGAAGGTAGCTGCTATGAAGGTTGCCTGGTCGGAAAATCCGAACAGGCCAGCATTCCCTGTTTTGAAAATCCCCGCTGCCACGAGCCCTGGGGAAAGAGGAGCCGTCAAAGCCAGGTCGTAAATTTCGAAGAAGCCGCCCACCGCGATCAGGGCGACCCATCTCCAAAGGCGCATCGACCCGTTCAGCGCGTCAATGCGCGCACCGATCTGAGCCACCGCAGCGGCATTTTCGGGATCGTTGCGAGCGGGCGCGCGACTTTCCCTGGCTCTTGCAGCCATCAATATCTTGTTCAATGTTGTCTCCTCCTGGGTCGACCGGTCAGTCGATCCGGACGCTCAATAGCGGAATGAACTGCTGCCCGCCGTGCAGATCCGATGCCCCCAGTGCACCTTGCGTCGACGGATGCGGGATACTGAACTTGAATGCGCGGGCACTGTCGCATTCGAAAAACCGGACCTTGTCGGGTGTGGTGTGATACAGACGCGAAAACATCTCGACGTTGAGCGCCCCCGAGCGCTTGACCAGTTCATAGCTCTCGTCCTCACTGAACAGGATGTCAAAGGTCAAGACAAAAGGGCCTGCGTTCTTGCTGCGGATCATCGCCGCGATGTCAGAGAGTTGCATGCCTGGCTTCCTCGATATGCGTGATGGCGGTCCGAAACATGGATACTGGCGTATCCGGCAGCACGACGTGATTCATGTTGAAGGCATACACCGGTCCGCGTTCAATGTGCGCCGGGTTGTGCAGGCAAGCGAAGCCCGTGATCGATCCCTTCCACTTGGTCGTGGGCTGGTGCAGCAACGGTTGCCGTGTCAATTGCACCAGGGCGCTGGCGGTCTGCTGGTCCGCAGCGGTTGCTTCGACAACGAGCCCGATCTCGTGCGGGATTCGTGCGCGATCTGGCTCGAGCGCCCCCATTACGCCGTCGCGGCCGTATGCGTGATAGTCGATCCTCGCGCCCATCGCTTCCAATGATTTGCCGAATACCTTTTCCACCGACAGCTCGACACGCTGAATCACTTTGCCGAGCCAGTCGTCAAATTCGCCAAGGATAAAGGGATCGCGGATGCCGCCCACCATGATGCTTTGATACCCCACAAGTTCGGCGCCTTCGAGCTTGATGGTGGTCCGCTCGGCTGGCCTGAACTTGCTTCCCCGTATCCGCACGCTTGTCTCGTCGATCTGTTCGTAAACGGTCTCGCTGATGTCCAGTACGCCGGAGGCCTCAGTGAAGCAAAACGGATCGGCGTTCTCGTAGAGACTATGCGCGGCGACGGATTGTGTCGTGCAACGCAAACCTGGGCCGATCGGCTGGATCACCACTTCGTCGGGCCGCACATAGCCGACGATCATGCCATGTGCGGGCCTTTCGCAAACCGAGGGGCCGCATTCGACAACCTTGCCCGCGTGCCAGGCGAGCCCATGCGGCAGGCCCATCTGGATCGGCATGGCCGCATACAGTGCGGGATCGCTGCACCGCCCAGCCACGACGAGATCAACGCCGGCGGCGAGCGCCGCCTGCAACGGCTCGACGCCCATCATGCCGACTATGCGCTCGCTGCGCCGGATCGTCGTTTCATCGAGCTGGGGAGCCGGGTTGAGTGCGCGGATGCGCCCCTGTCCAAGTTGTTCCAGCAGGAAGTCCTTTGACTGCTCCGAGCGAATCTCGGCGACCTTGAGCTCCAGCCCCTCAGAAGCTGCGACCTCGCGCACGATATCCATGAACCAGTCAACATGCACGTCTGCGCCGCCCGTGCCCACCGAGCCAATCAGCAGTGGAACCTTGGCGGGCACGGTGCTTCGCAGCAGGGTGGTGAGGTCTCGCAAGATCGCTTCACGCGGAAACGCGCACACGCCCATTCCCAATGCAAACGGACCCGCGTCCGTGGTGCCGGCGTCGGCAGCAACGAAATGTGGCTCGCACGCCATCGCCTTGCGCAAGCTGTCTTCGGGGACGCCGATGCCGAGCATCCCGCTCGCGGCAATAAACCTGCATTCCTTCATGTTGTCTCCATCCGGATGATCAATGGCCCGGCTGGGAACAAGTGTCGATGTATGTGGCATCATCAGTCAATCTCGATGATAATTGTCGATATATTGACTTCACCTCCGCACCCCATGACAAACACAGCTCCCGTACCGCTGGGCTCCAGCGATAGCCTTTACATGACGGCGGAGGAAGCCGCGAGCGCGTTGAATGTCAGCGTGCCCACGCTCTATACCTATGTCAGCCGCAAGAACATCCGTGCGCACAAGACTCGCGGCAGCCGGGTCAGCCGGTACCTGCGCTCGGATATTGAACAGATCAAGTCGGGGATCGCGCCTGCCTCGGCGCGCGACACCGCGCCCGGTCTGACGGGCTCGTCGGCTATCACCTTGATGACGGAGGCGGGCTCCTTCTATCGCGGTGTGAGTGCCATCGATCTGGCAGAGAAGGCCACTCTGGAGGACGTTGCCCGGCTGCTGTGGGATGCCGGTGACTTCGATCCCTTTGAATGCCCTGCGACCGCGCTTCCCCCGCAAAGTGATGCGCTGCTCAAGGCCTGTGGCAACTTTAGTGCGCTGGACCGAGCCATCATGCTGCTTCCCGCCATCGAGGCGGCGAATCCTCGTGCGCACGATCTCGGCAAGCATGGCTTTCTTCGCTCCGGGGCAGACGTGTTGCGCTGGTTCGCGGCCTGGATGCTCGGACAGTCATCTCCGGCCAGGCTGCCGCTGCATCGCTACATTGGTGCGACGACAAAATGCGGACCGAAACTTGAGGATGCCGTACGCAGGGTGCTCGTTCTTTCGGCCGATCAGGCATTGCATCCCGCAACCTACGTCGCTCGCGCGGCGGCCAGTACCGGCGCAACGCCCTATCGGTGCGTGATTGCTGGCCTGTCGGCTGCCACGGGCAAACGCTTGCCGGCTGTTCGCGTCGGTGCGTTTTCCCGCTTTCTGGCCGAAATCGACAACGCCCAGGATTCGACCGAGCCGATCAGGATTCGCATGCGGGAGAGCGAAGACATTCCCGGGTTTGGCTATTCGCCATTCAATGCGCCAGATCCACGTTCGGCAGCATTGTGGGCCTCGTTGCGCGTTCTGCTGGCTACCGACCGGAACTTTGCACGCTTCGAGCGCGCTATCGACCTCGCCATTGATCTTACGGGCCAGCAACCGGATTTTGCGCTGCTGGCTGCCTATGTGAACCGCCGCATCGGCGCCGAGCCGGACGCGAATCTGGTGCGGCTGGGGCGCATTGCCGGTTGGGTGGCACATGCGTGGGAGCAGCAAAACGAGATGCCCCTGGTACGCTGGAAGGTCAATTACAACGGTGTTCTACCCGGTTGATTCTTATATCGATACAAACAATCGATATTGACACATTCCTTTCCCGAACTGTATGTTCAGCGAAAACCTGGGGTTCAAGGAGACAGCGTGAACAAGCGGTGGGTACGTCGGCCGGAGGGGTCGAACTGGGGTGATTTCGGTAACGAGGATCAGATCGGCAGGCTGAATCTCCTGACACCAGAAAAGGTCAGGCAAGGTCTCGCAGAGGCACGGGAAGGCATCACGTTTTGCTTGAGCCTGCCGCTTGACTATCCCGGGGGCGATGTCGCCAATCCCCGGCGACACCCGCCCCGGCTGTTCGGTGCGATGCTTGGCGGCCAGTGCTTTCACAATCACGCGCGACCTGTGCCGGGCACTGGGCGGCGGTCGGTTGTCTGCGACGACGCCGTGCTCCTCTCTACTCAATACTCGACGCAATGGGACAGCCTTGCACACGTCGGCGCCGAGTTTGATGCGGACGGTGACGGCATCGCCGAGGTCGTCTACTACAACGGATGGCGCGGTGGCGAACATATTGTGACGCCACCGCCGCGAGAGGATGTCGAGGAATGGGCGAGTCATGAAGGCGTCAGCGCCGGACCACTAGGCATCGACACGATGGCTGCGACTTGCGTGCAAGGGCGCGGCGTAATGGTCGACCTGTTCGAGCGTTTTGGCCGCGAACACCACCGCGTCCGCTATGAAGAACTCATGCGGATTTTTGAGGAGGATGGTGTGGAAGTCGAACCAGGCGACATGCTGTGTTTGTGCACGGGTTTTGACGAGTTACTGCTCGAAATGAATCGAGCACCGGACCCCTGGCGACTGCACAACAGCTGCGCGGGGCTCGATGGATCCGACCCCCGACTGCTGCAATGGATCACAGACTCCGGTGTCGCCGCCCTCATTTCGGACAACCGTGCTGTTGAGATTCTCCCACCGCCAGCGGGCGCCGCGAGCACCATCCACGAGCATTGCCTTTTCAAGTTGGGAGTGCCGCTCGGAGAGCAATGGTTACTCTCGCCCCTGAATCGGTGGCTGCGCGAGCACGGTCGCAACAGGTTCCTGCTTACCGCTCCGCCGCTGCGCTTGCCAGGGGCAGCTGGCTCACCGGTCACGCCAGTCGCAACGGTTTAGAAGCCTGTCAGCACACAGGCGGGCCATTCCTCACAATAGGCCAATTCGACCTGGCTCTGCTCGGCGCGATGCTCAAGCTTCTCGCAGGCCATGCGTAGACATCGATTCCGCTTTTTTCAATCGAGCGCCATATGGCGCTTACCGCAGCCGCCTCCAGGCGCTCAATACCCGGATGGCCGGCATAACGTCGGCCCGCCCTGACGAGGCTGCTATGCAGCTTCGCCGCGAAAAGTTCACTGTTGACGTTGACGATGGTCGCGTCGAGTTGGGCAAGCACAGCCGAAAAGCGCCACGGCTGCGATCTTCCAGACAGCGTGGTCAATCGGTCGTCTGCCGCTTCGGCAATTTCAGGAGAGCTTTTTCGCATGACCGCCGCTGTATCCGTCAGGCCGAAGCACAGTCAGTTGGCGCGGGCCGGCATTGGCGGCCGCATAGGCCACCGCCTCGTTGGTGCTATCCAGTCCGAACTCGGCTAGCTCAAACTGTCCGAGGTCAATCAGTCCGGCGCGCACCATCTGCACCATTCGCGGGATGGCGTCCCTGCTGTACATCCAGACGCCACGCACCGTGGTCTCGTTGTGCATCAGCCAGTTGTAGTTCAGTCCCAGGTCGCCTGCGCCTCCACGCAGGCCCCCCATCAGGATCACCCGGCCGCCCAGTTTGACGGCCAGCGCCGCGGCCCTCACTTGAGCAGCGGACGCCTCACGCGGCAGGAAATCCAGCACCATGTCGATAGGCCCGTCGGCCGCGTCGCAAATCGACTTGCGGTCACGCGCTTCATCGCCGCTGAACCTGACTATCCGGACGCGGCCTCCATGTCGTCTGGCAAGGTCTTCCAGCGTCCCGTGATTGCGGCCGGTGACCACGACCCGCCCCGCCCCCATTGCCAATGCCACGGCGACTCCCGCGCCTCCGAAGCCCCCGGTTCCACCGTTGACGACCAGCGTCTCTCCTGCCTGCAGACCACCTGCCAGTAGACCTCCGAAGGGAACCAGCAGCCGGCCGAGGGCCGTCCATCGCCCGGCGTCCGACGGTGCGATGTGACCGATCGGTGTAGCGTTCTCGGTGGGCACCAACATCTGCTCCGCAAAGGAGCCGTGGTGAAAGTAGCGGTGCAACGGTAACGCCGCCGGGGTCCGATAGGTCCAGCCAAGCAATATCTGTTCAGGGCTAGCGATATTGTCCCGGGAGCGGATCGTAGAGTCGACGAAGACCCAGTCACCAGGTCTCAGCCTGGTCGCATCCGGGCCCGTGGCCCGCACCCTGCCGATGCCGCCCGGGCCCGGAATCAATGGCAACTCCAATGGGTAGTTGCGCGAGCCGTTAAAGACATTGACGGAGTAGCTTGCAACCGGCGCGGCCGCCACATCGACGACCACTTCGCCTGTGCCGAGCACCGGATCGGGCAGGCATTGAATATCGAGCGGCGCGTCAAACGCATTCAGGACAGCGGCTTTCATTGAAGACCTCGAGAATGGTTGTCAACCCGATGCCGCAGTACAGTTCGCTGGCGATGGGGCATCTGGGCAGCGGAGCGGAAGCTGTTGTCGCATTATCAGTCTCCGACATGCCCGTCCCGCCCACGGCTCGACGGAAACCTGCCTGGCCGAACAGGCGGCAATGTCGCGCACCACCTTCGCGCTCCGGTACAGGAAACTCGTCGGCCTCTTGCCGAGGAACTATCTGACGCGCTGGCGAATGACGCTAGCCAGCAAACAGGCTGGTCTATCCGGTGACTCCGCCGCCGAGGCAGGCATCGTGCTGGGATACGAAACCGGGAAGTCATTTAGCGCTGCGTTCAAACGGGTCATGAATCGTTCACAACGTCAGTATGGTCACCGACAAAGCACAGGTATAGATGAAATGCAAAAGCGCAAGTTCCGAACGGGATGAATGCAGAGGTCGCTCGGGTATCTAAACTGTCTTTATGTTCCGGCGCTGGACCGCGGACGACCCAGCTTCACCAGTTGCCGGAACATGAAGTGCGGCGCAACGCGGCTAGCAATTTTCAACACATTGCTTGCCCCGGGGCGAATCTCTGTTTTCCCGGCGTCGATACCTGCGATGGTCCGCTTGACAAGCACACTCACGTCCATGCCCCTTTCTCCTTTCATCTCCTCAGCGAACTCCCCCCGAAACAGTGGTGTCTCTGTACCCGGAGGCGCCAGTTCGACTATGGACACGCAAGAACCTTCCAGTTGTGCTCTCAGGCATTGCGTGTAAGCGTGAAGCGCGGCCTTTGACGCGCTGTATATGGGCGCGGCAGGAAAAGGAATAAACGCGAGACCCGACGATACATTCACAATCAGGCTGCCTTTCCTGCGAACGAGTAAAGGAAGGAACGCTTGAACCATCCATATGGGTCCTTTCACGTTCCCATCGATTTCAGTGGTCAGGTCATTTAACGAATATTGCTGACCCAGCTTGATGTTGCGCATCGTACCCGCGTTGTTTACGAGGGTGTCCAGCAATGGAAACCGGTCCGAAATGGTTTTGTACAGCGACTCAATGCTCGCCAAATCGCTGACGTCGCTCCTGAAAGCGTGGAGCCCCGGTATAGCTTCTCGTGCAGCTTGCAACCTCTCGGGCGAGCGCCCCGTGACAATCACTGTGTTCCCTCGGGCGGCCAGCTGCTTCGCCAATTCCAGACCAATACCGCTGGTCCCTCCCGTAATCAACACGGTCCTTCCAATCATTTCCATGAGGTTTCCCCTGCCAGGTGAGCATAAGCGCAGTTTGACGCGCATACTCTCCAATGGGAAGAAGGCACCGAAAAGTCACATACTTACCAAATGGAGAGTGTAGATATGGCAAAAGTCCCCAAGTTCACCGCGGAGCAAATTGCGGCGGCGCAGTACTACGCCAGCCTGACTCCGCCAGTCAATATTGATCCCCGGATTGCATCCCTGGTGAAGGATCTGATTGGCCGCGTTGCGGACAAATGGACAATGTTGATTCTGGACGTACTCGCGGAGAAGTCACCGCTTCGTTTTAGCCGCCTTGGCGACATGATTGAAGGTATCAGTCAGAAAATGCTTACCCAGACCCTGCGCGCAATGGAACGCGATGGCCTTGTTGCACGCACCGTATATCCGGTCGTGCCACCGAAGGTGGAGTACAAACTCACGAATCTGGGCATCACGTTAAGTGCCGCGTTTTGCGGAGTTTGGGTTTGGGCTGCTAACAATCTTGACGCAGTAGAGGAGGCGCGTCGCGATTTTGACAATCGTGCGGCGGGATGAGAGTGGCGGTCTTTGTTCGGGAGGGCTCAAGCAGGATCCCTGGCCACTGCATGGTAAGGGGCCGATAATTTCCTGGCCGAACTCCAGCGCCTTTTGCGACCACAATCGTGCATTGGCACGGCAGACCTGGCCGCCCCTACCCCGCTGTAATAGAGCCGTTGACCACGTTGTGCGCAACAATCTTGCTCGTCTGACGAGGCGATTGAAGGGTCGCGGAGGTTCGCAGAGAAGCGGTCGTAACCTGCTCTTCCTGTCAGGCCTCGTACCGCTCGTCATAGGCTTCCTGTGCCTGCTCGATTTCATGCAAATGCTTGATCGACCATTCATACACCGCACCGAACGGAACCTGCAGCGTACGCCCGAGTTCGGTGATCGAATATTCGACGGCGACTGGCGAGGTATCGAGCACCTTCCGGGCGATCAGTCCATTGCGTTCCAAACGCCGCAAGGCTTGCGTGAGCGCCTTGTGCGTAATTCCTTCCAGCCTTCGTCTTATTTCGTTGAAGCGTGTCGGCTTCTCCGTAAGCAGCGTGAGGATCATGACTGACCATTTGTTGGCCACCTGATCAAAGAAAGAGCGTGCGGCGCAGTCCGCGAAGAACACTATATCCACCTGGCATGTCATGCCGATATCCCTCTGTATATCTACGCACTTTCAGGTGCGTAATTGACCGCAAATATCCAATGTATACCATGGATGCCATGACTAACTGCTCGAAGTTTCGAGCCTGGCTCACGCTGCTGGCGCAGGCGATCGGCCAACGAACTGAGGGCATCATGGGAGTACAAAACGATGGAAGAAAATCAGCGCGATCCGTTTCGATACGGCGGGTTGAATCTCAGCGTCAGCGGTGGAAATGCAACGACGCTTCCGCTGAGCGGCGTTCACTTAACGACTCGACCGACGGCGAAGCTCTTTGCGACGGAGGCTGGCACGGGCAGGAACGTGATGTTCCTCCACGGCTGGACTTGCGATTCCCACGACTGGAGCTGGCAACTGCCATTGTTCGAGAGCAGGTATCGCGTCATTGCCGTCGACCTGCGCGGACATGGCAGATCTGAGGTCATGCCGTCGGGTACGTACATGCCCGACGATTACGTTGACGATATCGAGGCATTGGTATCGATCCGCTATCCCGGCCAGGAGTTCATCATTGTCGGCCATTCGATGGGCGGTCAGATCGCCGCCCGTCTCGCCGCCAGGCGACCGGATCTCGTCAGCGCCGTCGTATCCGTTGATGGTGCGCTCGGCTTTTCGGGTGACGCCGGCCAAGTCTTCGCCGAGACCACAGAAGCACTCAATATCGGAGACCCAAGCATGGTGGTCTCAGCCTTATTCCAAAACGTCTATAGCCCATTGACCGATCCGGCATACAGGCGCTGGCACGCAAGACGCGTCCAGGGTATGCCGCCGCACGTCGTACGTGAATCGTTCGGCCCGCTTTTCTTCGGATCTGAACAGGTGGGCCTTGGCGAAGCGAGTGCGAAGTTCTGCCGCGGCCTGACTGTTCCCTTCTACCACATCTGTCTAAATGAGGCTCAAGCGGAGCGCATGCGTACGTGGTTCTCGCACCCGAAATCGAAAGTCGAAGCCTGGGCAGACGCAGGACACTGGATCATGCTGGACCACAAAAACGACATCAACGACGCTATGACTACGTGGATCGACGCGCTGTAACCAGACAACCCTTCTTAATTCCAGGATATCCGACGTCCAATCTTGACGTCCTATCCAGTTCCTACCGGCTAAACGCCCTCGATCTGCCTAATCGCGTCGTCATGGCTCGCTGCGCCGGACTGGATACCGCCAGCCCCCTATGAGAGTCCTTCAGGCCTTTCGATCACAGGCGAGTCCATCGGCCACGCAATGAGCGAGATGGACGTGGCCGACACCATCGACGCTTTCGCACGTGCGGCAGCCGATGCGGAGCGACTGGGTTTTGACCGCGTCGAACTGCATGGCGCGCATGGTTATCTGCATGAAGCCACTAATTTAGATCTGGTATGCAGTGCCGCTAGACGGATTGAGACACGGGATATTTACAATGAGTGCGCCTATGGCGATGTGACCCAGTCGACGCTGCGGGCCACGCGTGCGCGCTCGCCACTAGCATCCGGATGGAAAACATAACCCCTTTCGCGCATTGTCCTGATCGGCCCCGGAGCAGCCATGCGTGTGTCGATCAGCTGGCGTAACCGGTGCACGTAGGCACTCACAGCCTTGGTGTGGCGCGGTGCATCGGGCCATATCCGGCGGGCAATTTCCGCTCGGGACAGCACCCTGCCCGGCATACTCGTGAAAAGATTGAGCATCGCGTAGTCGCCCTCGGTCAACGGCACAACATTTCCGTCGAACGTGAGCGTACGCGACGCATAATCCAGTTCGAAACCGTTAAAGTGGAATGGAGGCTTAAATGCCGGGTCCCGATATTGCACTGGCCTGATGCGGTCAAGCACACGCCTCGTTCTCGCCAGCACCTCGGTCGCATTAAATGGCTTGGAGACAAAATCGTCGGCCCCACAGTCCAGTGCCACAATGCGTTCCATGACGTCATCCCGTTCCCCAAGCATGATGACTGGCAGGTCATCTCCACGGTACCGCAATGCCTTCAGTGCCTCGATTGCGCTTCCGATCGTTTCACCGTCCGACATGACGATGAGTGCTGGACGCTCATCTTCGATGCGCTTCATTACCTTGCATGGATCGTATAGCACGGCAACATCAAAACCGCCCGCCCGCAGGGAGTTCCGCAACAAATCACGACACTCAGTGTCATCGTCGACAACCAGAATTATCTGTTTCATGCATCATTGCTCCGCTCTTGCCAACGCAAATCAGCGCACCAGTCTTCATGCGAACGCGGCCAGTACGAGGCCGACATCACGGATGTTTCCAGTCCGCGCCAAAGCGTCAATTTCGGCCAGCACACACCATCACCCGGAGATTTTCTCGAGGGCAAATCCCGCACCGCGATGATTGATCAGCCGCGTCTTTGCATTGATCGAGGCGAGCTTCTTGCGCAACCGGTGCACGGTCACTTCCAGCGCATTTGGTGTTACGGCATCGCCAAGTCCCCAGGCGGCATGCTCAAGTGCCGAGTGCCGAACCGTCCGGCCGGCCGCGTCGATACGGCAAAGCATGATCCGCAGTTCGGCGGGCGCAAGCGCGACCGACAGATCACCGCAGCGCATCTCGCGTTGCCGCCGATCCACCGTGACGTCCGCGAATGACGCAACAAGCGCTGTCGGCACCACTGGCCGGCGCATCAGGGTACGGATCCGCGCAACCAGCTCGCTCATCGCGAACGGTTTGGTCACATAGTCGTCCGCGCCACTCTCAAGGCCGTCCACTCGATCGTGCAAGGCATTGCGTCATCTGACCTGCAGCCCGCAGCGCACGCAGCAAGGTCAGCCCGTCGCCGTCCGGTAAGCCCCGATCAACGAGCATCACCGAGTAGTCGGCATTGCGCAGACCATAGGTCGCCACGGAGATGTTGCGAAACTGATCGACCTCGATTCCCACGCCGGCAAGAGCCTGTCTCACCATGTCGGCAAGACGTTCGGAGTCTTCGACAATTGCAGCTCGCGACATGAAACTGAACTCACTTGAACTGGCAGTTGGGCAAATCTGGCTATCGGCCCGTCTGCCTCCCGCCACCTGGGAGAGCGGGCAGCTAAAGAGGAATATATAGCGAACAGGCGAAAGATTCGCTCGCGTAACATCAGTGCCTGAGACGGGAGTGACTTTACGGGAACACGACTTACCAGTCCCTTACTGGTTAGAAAATGACTGCCGACGACGTGTCTCTGCACGATAGATCAAGAGACGTAGTATTGCGCAGATCTTAGCCGTCCTGCTGGGACGGGTAACAATCGCAGAAATGCGCATGCAACTTTCCAGCACAGCTGCACAAGTTCCCCGTAAGTCGCACGATCCCCATCATGTATCTCATCGCGCACGTGGCCCATGCGCAACTCGAGGTTGCGGTGCTGCCATCAAGGCACTTCATGCATGGCACAAGAAGGTTCAGGGGCGTCCCAGTGTGCAGAACTGGACGGCCATGTCGGGGTCCGCGCCGGTGTGATCCCCCCAATTCAACCGCCAACGGCAAGCTCCCGGCGTATCCCCTGGAGCATGCGATTCGGTCACGGGCCGCGCAAAAGCGCGCGTGGTCCAATTGAATAAAGATCGAGAAAGAGAGTCAGATTCTCGATGTCTGGCCGCATGGTGCCGATGCAGGCATTGCTCACGACGATTCCCGAGCCCGCGCGGCGCGGCGCGTTCCTGAGCGCCAACAGCGCGGTGCAGGCGCTCGGCATGGGCATCGGCGCGTGGCTGGGCGGCCAGTGGCTCACGAACGGCGTGAACGGCGCGGTCATCGGCTTCGGGCAGAACGGCTGGATCGCAGCGGCGCTCACGTGCTTGGCGCTGCTATGGGTTTCGCGCGTGGGGGGCGTCGGAAGACGTGTCGAATGACGTCGGCGTGCCTGCGAACGCGGCAGCGGCAGCGGCAGCGGCGGCAGCGGCAGCGGCAGCGGCAGCGGCAGCGGCGGCGGCAGCGGCAGCGGCGGCGGCGGCGGCGGCGGCGAAATCCTGAGCCGCAAAAGAAAAACCGGTTCGCGGTGCGTGGCGCGCCTCATGAGCGCGTCACGCACCGCGAACCGGTCGTGCTTCGGGTAGAAAGCGAATGAATCGCGGGCCGAGGGTAACGGCCGCGTGAAGCGCGAGACCCGACCGGCCGATCGGGCGCTCGCGCTTCATCGCTCCACGAGGGAGCGAGCCAGCGATGCTTAGAAGCGGTGACGCAGACCCACCGTTGCGGCGACCTGGTTCTGCGAGGTCGAAGGCGACAGCGTGTTGATCATTGCAACGTTCGCGCCGGCGTCGCCGAGTTCGCCCGAAGCGTGCTGGTACACGGCGCCAGCGTAGACGTCGGTGCGCTTCGAGAGCGAGTAGTCAGCCGTCAGCGAGACGGTGTGCCACTTCGGATCGCCCGAACCGTTCGAACCCGTGACCTTGCCGTCCGTGTACGTGTACGATGCGTTCAGGGCGAGCGCCGGCGTGAGCGCGTAGGCGCCGTTCAGCTCGAAGTTGTCCATGTGCAGGTTCGTGCCCGACGGGATCGAGAACGTGTTGCCGCCCTGACCGCCAGCGATCAGGTTTTCGTACTGCGTGTGCGTCCACACGAAGCCGACCGTTGCCGGGCCGTAGTTGTAGTTCACGCCTGCGCCGAAGGTGCGCTGCGTCTGCGCCGACAGATTGAAGTTGTTGCCGTTCGATGCCGAATTCGCGCCGTTGGCGTTCGTGTTCGTCGGCGAGTTGTTCATCTGCAGGTAGGCAGCCGCAAAGTTCAGCGGGCCGTTGCCGTACGATGCGCCAGCGCTCCATGCGCGGTTGTTCGCGAACTGGCCGGCGTCGTTGCTGAAGCCGTACAAGCCACCGAACTTGAAGCCCTGGTAGTTGACGCTCTGGTACTTGACCGCGTTCTTGATCGAGAACGAGTGGTCGAGGTTGTCGTTGTCGAACGGGTGAGCGGCAAGGTTGTTGCCGTAGCCTGAACCCGCTTCCGAAAGCGGGCCGAGGTAATCGACCATCGAGTCATACTGGCGGCCGAGCGTCAGCGTACCGAAGCGGTCGCTCTGCAGACCGACGAACGCCTGGCGGTTGAACATCGTGCCGCTCTCGGTGTCCTTGCCGTTGTTCAGGTTGAAGCCGTTTTCCAACGTGAAGATCGCATGCAGACCGCCGCCCAGGTCTTCGCTGCCCTTCAGGCCGAAGTACGTGTCGCCGACGGCGCCGCTACCCTGGTTCCATGCGGCGTGGCCGCCTGCATTGTTCGCGTAGACGATACCCGCATCCAGTGCGCCGTAGAGAGTAACGCTGCTTTGTGCGTGAGCGGAGGCTGCGAATGCGCCGAGGACGCCCGCGATAATCAAAGTATTCTTCATGACTTTCCTTATGACATTCAGACCGCGCTGAAGCGGCTCCGGGTATTGGAGCCACACCGGCAATCCCGAGCGAAGTCTACGTGTCAAAGGCTTTAAATCGCCTCGGCAAACGCTGTAACAGATATTTGCTAAATCTGGAAATATCGCAAAAAATCCCGTAAGTGCCTGTTTAAAATGAGAAATACAGAGTAACGCACGAATCGGCCCGAATCGGTTGTGTGGCAATCACGCGACGCCCGGATTCGCACGGTAATTCGATTATTGTGGAAATCGGCTTAATTTCCGGGTATTTCCGCCGATTAAAATTTCGTCGACCGGCTGAACTTTATCACGGCAATGCCGGTCTTATCGCGCGCGTGAATTATTGCCATATGCGGCGATTATTATTGCGTGAAATCGCGATTAACAAACGCGGCGTTTTCGGCTTCCTCGGCGTGGTTCGTCATTCCCCTCGCGCGGCACGCGCGCGGGCGCGGGCGCGCGCATCCGTTAAAATCCCCAAACACGCGTGCATCGCGCGCACCATCCGCATCGACGCCACTTCTACCGAACGGCCGCGTCGCCCTTACCCGTCCGGCGCGAGACCCCGTCATGACAAACAAAGCCACTCCTACGCACGCCCAGCCCTTCAGCGAGCTGCCGCTCGCGCCCGCCATGCTCGCCAACCTCACGCGCCTCGGCTACGTCGACATGACGCCGATCCAGGCGGCGAGCCTGCCCATCGCTTTCGCGGGCCACGACCTGATCGCCCAGGCCAAGACCGGCAGCGGCAAGACGGCCGCCTTTTCCCTCGCGCTGCTCTCGCGCCTCGACCCGCGCCGCCAGGACGTGCAGGCCATGATCCTCTGCCCCACGCGCGAGCTGGCCGATCAGGTCACGCAGGAGATCCGCCGTCTCGCTCGCGCCGAAGAGAACATCAAGGTGCTCACGCTGTGCGGCGGCACGCCCATGCGTCCGCAGGCGGCGAGCCTCGAACACGGCGCGCACATCGTCGTGGGCACGCCGGGCCGCATCATGGACCATCTGGAGCGCGGCAACCTCGCGCTCGGCGCACTCAATACGCTCGTGCTCGACGAAGCCGACCGCATGCTCGACATGGGCTTCTTCGACGACATCGCCACCGTGGCTCGCCAATGCCCCAAGGAGCGCCAGACGCTGCTCTTCTCGGCAACCTACCCCGAAGGCATTACGAAACTGAGCCAGCAGTTTCTTCGCAATCCGAAGGAAGTCAAGCTCGAAGAGCATCACGACGACAGCAAGATCCGCCAGCGCTTCTATGAAGTCACGGAAGACGAGCGCCTGCACGCCGTGGGCATGCTGCTCAACCACTACCGCCCCGTAAGCACGCTTGCGTTCTGCAACACGAAGCAGCAATGCCGCGACCTGCTCGACGTGCTGCGCGCACAGGGCTTTCACGCGCTCGCGCTGCACGGCGAGCTCGACCAGCGCGAGCGCGACCAGGTGCTGATCCAGTTCGCCAACCGCAGCTGCTCGGTGCTCGTGGCGACCGACGTGGCCGCGCGCGGCCTCGACATCGCGCAGCTCGAAGCCGTGATCAACGTGGACGTCACGCCCGACCCCGAGGTGTACGTGCACCGCATCGGCCGCACCGGCCGCGCCGACCAGGACGGCTGGGCGCTCAGCCTCGCGAGCATGGACGAAATGGGCCGCGTGGGCGGCATCGAGCAGGCGCTCAAGCGCGAAGTCGAGTGGAGCCCGCTCGCGGAACTGAAACCCGCCAGCGACGAGCCGCTGCTGCCGCCGATGGAAACGCTGCAGATCCTGGGCGGGCGCAAGGAAAAGATCCGTCCTGGCGACGTGCTGGGCGCGCTCACCGGCGAAGCGGGCTTCAGCGGCGCGCAGATCGGCAAGATCAACGTGACCGATTTTTCGACCTACGTGGCCGTGGAGCGCAGCATCGCGCGCGACGCGCTGCGCAAGCTCAACGCGGGCAAGGTCAAGGGCAAGAAGGTCAAGGCCCGCATGATGGACGAATGAGCCGACGAATCATCCGCGCCGGGTGCGCACGCTGCTTGCGCGTCCGCCGTGCACCGCGCCACAGCGCCCCCCGCGTTCAACAGGATCAGGAAAGCCATGAAACAAACGCTCAGAATCGATTTCGTCTCCGACATCGCATGCCCATGGTGCGCAATCGGCCTCTCGTCGCTGAATCTCGCGCTCGAACGTCTGCGCGACACCGTCGATGCGCAGATCGTCGTGCACCCTTTTGAACTGAATCCGCAGATGGGCTCCGGCGGCGAATCCGTGGTCGAGTATCTCGGCAAAAAGTACAACCGCACACCCGGGCAGATCGCCGAGACGCAGGCCATGATCCGCGAGCGCGGCGCGAGCGTCGGCTTCGCGTTCGGGCCGCGCGAGCGCGTCTACAACACGTTCGACGCGCATCGTCTGCTGCACTGGGCCGGCATCGAAGGCAAGCAGCTGCCGCTCAAGCTCGCGCTGCTGCGTGCCTGTCACGGCGAGGGCAAGGACACGAGCGACCATGCGGTGCTCGTCGCGGTGGCGCAGTCCGTGGGTCTCGACGCGGACAAGGCGCGCGAAGTCCTCGAAAGCGGCCAGTATGCCGACGAGGTGCGCGCCGAAGAGCACGAATACCAGGCGGCGGGCATCCAGTCGGTGCCGGCGATCGTCTTCGACCAGCAATATCTGGTCAGCGGCGGTCAGCCCGTCGATACCTTCGAACAGGCGATCCAGCAGATCCTGGCCGAGCGCGCCAAGGCCAGGGCCTGAACGGCTCAGGCGCCTGAAGCCCCCGCGCGGCGATGCCGCCCGCCCGCGCGAGCCGCGCTTTCACGGCCCGCCGCGCCGTCGTCCCAGGCGCCCGGCAATCCGCCAATGCCGGCCGCCCCCTCGCGGGCATGTACACTAGCGGGTTTTTTGCCCAGGTGGAAAAGTGCTAGCCCCGCAACGCCTCGCGTTGAGCGGCCCGACGCTCGTTCGCTTACTTGCCCGCTTCGGCGACGCCGAAGTGCCCGAATCCCGGCAATCGATCTCGGACCATCTGAGCCAGTGGCTCGGCTGGACGGACGCCATCGCGCTTTCGACGGCGCTGAGCGTCCAGGCGCCCGGCGGCGAGCCCGCCACGCGCGTGGGCGCCAGTGCCGAACAAAGCCAGAGCGAGCGCGTGCGCGCGGCGCTGAGAAAGGCCATTGCGGGCGAAGGCGCGCCCGCGCGGCGCGATGGACGCCGCACGCAGGCCGCCAGCCAGCCAGCCGATGTGGAACCCGATTTCGCGGATTTCCGCCAGCGCTACCTGGCGCTGCAACAGGCGATGGAGACCGACATCGCCGCGCTGCGCGCCCGTCTGCGTGCCGCGCTGGCCGCCCGCGCGCCAGCGCTCGCGCGCCTTGCGACGGTCGATACCGTGATGGAGCAGGCGCTCGGCGCGCGCGAGCGCAGCCTGCTCGCCGGCGTGCCCGCGCTGCTCGGCGCGCACTTCGAGCGGCAGCGCGCGGCGGCAGCCACGGAATCCAGCGGCGGGTCCGCCGCAGAAGGCGCCGCGCGCAACGCCTGGCTCGCCGGCTTTCGCAAAGATATGCAGAGCGTGTTGCTCGCCGAACTTGAGATTCGGTTTCAACCGGTGGAGGGGCTGCTCGCCGCCCTTCGCACCAGCTAACCCAAACGCTATGTCCCGCGCTATGTCCCGATTTCGCATTGAACCTGTTGTCTTCGTCGTGGGTCTCGCCGCCGTGTGCTGGATCGGCGCCGGCTACGCGGTCACGAACCCGCTTGCAAGCGCCGTCACGCTGCTGATCGGCGCATGCTATGTCGCGGGCGCCTGGGAGCTTTATCGCTTTCAGCAGGCCACGGCCACGCTCGCCCGGGCCGTCGCGCAACTGAACACGCCGCCCGCGCGCCTGGCCGGCTGGCTCGACACGCTGCATCCGGGCCTGCGCAACGCGGTGCGCGCGCGCATCGAAGGCGAGCGCGTGGGCCTGCCGGGCCCGGCGCTCGCGCCCTATCTCACGGGCCTGCTCGTGCTGCTCGGCATGCTCGGCACGCTGCTTGGCATGGTCGTCACGCTCAAGGGCACGGGCGCGGCGCTGGAAAGCGCCACCGACCTCGATGCCATCCGCGCCTCGCTCGCCGCGCCGGTGAACGGCCTCGGCCTCGCGTTCGGCACCTCGATCGCGGGGGTGGCCACCTCCGCCATGCTCGGCCTGCTCTCGGCGCTTTGCCGCCGTGCACGCATCGAGGCCGCGCAGCAGCTCGACGTCAAGATCGCGACGACGCTGCGCGCCTTCTCGCCGGCCCATCAGCGCGAAGCCTCGTTCAAGCTGCTGCAGCGCCAGGCCGACGCCATGCCTGCGCTCGTCGACAAGCTTGGCGCGCTGATGACGCTGATCGAGCGCCAGGGCGCCGCGCAGCACGAACAGCAGATCGCGACCCAACAGGCCTTTGCCGCGAACGCCGAAGCCGCCTGGAGCCGCCTCGCGGCTTCCGTGGGCCAGTCGCTCAAGGCGAGCGCCGCGGAAAGCGCGCGCGCCGCGGGTGCGGCGCTGCAGCCCGTAGTCGAAGCGACCATGGCGGGCCTCGCGCGCGAATCGGCGTCGATGCAGGGCGCGCTCACGCAGGCGGTACAGCAACAGCTCGAAGGGCTCGTGAACGGCTTCGAGGCGTCGACGGCGAACGTCGCCGAAATCTGGAACCGCGCGCTCGCGCAGCACCGCCAGACCGGCGAGGCACTCGCCGCCGACCTCGGCGGCGCGCTGGAGCGCTTCAACGCAAGCTTCGAGCAACGTGCCGCAGGCCTGCTCGATGGCGTGTCGACGCGCTTCGAGAGCGTATCGGGAACGATGTCGCAGGCGTGGCAGGCGGCGCTCGAACAGCAAGCGCGCGCCGGCGAGAAGCTCGCCGCAGGCAACCAGCAGGCGCTCGCCACGGCGGCGGCGGCGTTCGAGCAGCACTCGGCGGCGCTGCTGCGCGCGGTCGACGAATCCCATGCGGACCTGCAGACGAAGCTCGGCGCACGCGACGAAGCGCGGCTCGCAAGCTGGGCCGAAGCGCTCGCGGCGATGGCCGCCACGTTGCGCACGGAGTGGGAAGCGACCAGCGCGGTGTCGGCCCAACGCCAGCAGGAAATCTGCGCGGCACTCGCGCAAACCGCAAACGACATCGCCGCGCAAGCGCAGCAGCACGCGAGCAAGACGATTGCCGAGATCGATCGTCTCGTCGATGCCGCCTCGCAAGCGCCGAAGGCCGCGGCAAACCTGCACGCGGAAATTGCCTCGCGCGACGCGCATCGCCTCGAAGCATGGACTGCGTCGCTTGCCGCGATGTCGGCCGCCTTGCGCGAGCAATGGGAAGCCACGAGCGTGGCCACCGCGCAGCGCCAGCAGGAAATCTGCGCAACGCTCGCGCAGACCGCGAACGACATCACCACGCAATCGCAGGCCCATAACGCCAGCACGATCGCCGAAATCGGCCGCCTCGTGCAGGCCGCCTCGGTCGCGCCGCAGGCCGCGGCCGAAGTCATCGCCGAGTTGCGCCAGAAGCTTTCGGACAGCATGGTCCGCGACACCGCGATGCTCGACGAGCGCAACCGCCTGCTCGCCACGCTCGAAACGCTGCTCGACGCCGTGAACCGCGCCTCCACCGAACAGCGCTCGGCGATCGACGCGCTCGTTTCCACGTCGTCGGATCTGCTCGAACGCGTAGGCGGCCAGTTCAGCGCGAGCGTCGAAGCCGGGAGCGGCAAGCTGGGCGCGATCGCCGCGCAGGTGAGCGGCAGCGCCGTGGAAGTGGCCAGCCTCGGCGACGCGTTCGGCGCAGCCGTGAGCGTGTTCGGCGAATCGAACGACAAGCTCGTGGCACACCTGGAGCGCATCGAGGCCGCGCTCGACAAGTCGCTCGCGCGCAGCGACGACCAGCTCGCCTACTACGTGGCGCAGGCGCGCGAGGTCATCGACCTGAGCATGCTGTCGCAGAAGCAGATCGTCGAAAACCTGCAGCAGCTCGCGAGCCAGCGCGCGAGCGCCGGAGCGGAAGCGGCATGAACGACGAAATCGACGGCGGCGCGGCCCCCGCTGCGCCGGTCTGGCCCGCGTTCGCCGACCTGATGTCGGTGCTGCTGGGCGCGTTCCTGCTGATCCTCGTGGGCGTGGTCGGCATGCAGCTCGAACTGTCGAGCCGGCTCGCGAACGAGGTGAAGCAGCGCAAGGCCGAAACCGAGCGCCGCAAGACGCTCGAGGAAGCGCTCGCGGGCCCGCTCGCGGCGGGGCGCGTGACGCTCGTGAACGGACGCATCGGCATTAGCGGCAGCGTGCTGTTCGCGCTGAATTCGGACCAGTTGACGCCGCAAGGCCGCGATCTGCTCAAGAGCCTCGCCGGGCCGCTCACGGCGTATCTGAAGAGCCGCGACGAAATCCTGATGGTGAGCGGATTCGCCGACGACCAGCAAGTCCATGCCGGCAACCGCCGCTTCGCCGACAACTGGGAGCTTTCGGCTGAGCGTGCGCTGACGGTCACGCGCGCGTTCATCGACGAGGGCGTTCCCGCGTCGTCGGTGTTCGCGGCCGCATTCGGCTCCGAGCAGCCGGTGAGCGCCAACACCGACGAGGCCGGCCGCGCGAAAAATCGCCGCGTGGAGATTGCGCCGGTGCCGCGGCCGACCGTCGGCGAGGGCAAGCATGGCCGATGACGCGCACCCGCTGGCCGAACGGGCCGCCGCGCCCGACGCCCGCGCCCTGCTCGACGCCTGGCGCGCCCGCGGCGCGGACCGGCTCGACCCGCTGCGCTTTCACTTCATCGAGGCGCTGGAACGCCGCGCCGCCGCACACGCGGGCGAAGCGCGCCGGCTCATCGACGCGCGCCTCGCGCAACTGCTCGACGCCTTTGCCGGCGACCTCGCGCGCGAGGCATCGAAAATCACGCACGGGCTCGGCGGCGATAAGCCGGGAAGCGAACTGGGCCGCCTCGTCGATTCGCTCGCGCGTGCGCAACCCTCACAACCGGCGACGCGCGTGCGGCACGAGCCGGACCCGGAGCTAGTCGAATACTTCCGGCAAACGTGGTCGCGCGTGCGCGCCGAAAAGCAGTTGCGGCAGTCGCTGGACCAGGTGCCCAGAAACGCGGGGCCGCTCAATTCGAGCAGCCTCGTGCATCGCGCGCTCTCGCTGATGCGCGAAGTGTCGCCAGGGTATCTGCAGCAATTTCTCGCCTACGCCGATGCCCTTTCGTGGCTCGAGCAGTTGAACGCGAGCGTAGGGGTTGCGGCGCCGGTGAAGGAGGCGCCGCGGGCTGCGGCAGCGAAGAAAGGCTCGCGGGGCAAAGGGCGTTAGGGGCAAAGGGCGTTAGGGCCAGGGGCTGGCGGCCAGCGCAAGCCCGTTATGAATGTGAACAGGCCCTGGCGCCCTCACCCCGCCTTGCGCCGCGCCCGCACCGCCTGCGCCAGCCCATCCAGCACGGGTGCCGTCTGCGCCCAGCTGATGCACGCATCGGTGATCGACACGCCGCGCTTGAGCGGCACGCCCGGCTTCTGGTCCTGGCGCCCTTCTTCGAGATGGCTCTCGATCATCACGCCGACAATGCGCTTGTCGCCGCCCGCCAGCTGCTCGCCGATATCGCGCGCGACGTCGATCTGGCGCTGATGCGCCTTGTTCGAGTTCGCGTGCGAGCAGTCGATCATGACCTGCTCGCGCAGCCCCGCCTTCGCAAGCGCCGCGCAGCACGCCGCCACGGAAGCCGCGTCGTAGTTCGGCCCGCTCTTGCCGCCGCGCAGGATCACGTGGCAGTCGTCGTTGCCGCGCGTTTCGAAGATCGCGGCCATGCCCATCTTCGTCATGCCCATGAACGCGTGGCTCGCGCGCGCCGCGACGATGGCGTCGGCGGCGATCTGCACGCCGCCGTCGGTGCCGTTCTTGAAGCCGATCGGGCACGAAAGGCCCGAGGCGAGCTGCCGGTGGCTCTGGCTTTCGGTCGTGCGCGCGCCGATCGCGCCCCACGCCACGAGGTCGGCGATGAATTGCGGGCTCAGCAGATCGAGGAATTCCGTGGCCGTGGGCAGGCCGAGCGCGTTGATGTCGAGCAGCAGCTGGCGCGCCGCGCGCAGGCCCTCGTTGATACGGAAGCTGCCGTCCAGACGCGGGTCGTTGATATAGCCCTTCCAGCCCACCGTGGTGCGCGGCTTCTCGAAGTACACGCGCATGACGATCAGCAGGTCGTCCTTGAGCGTTTCGGCCTTCGCCTTGAGCAGCTTCGCGTATTCGATCGCCTGATCGTGGTCGTGGATCGAGCACGGGCCCACCACCACGACAAGCCGGTCGTCGCGCTGCGCGAGCACCCCTGCAATCTCGCCGCGGCTCGTTTCGACGAGCGTTTGCGTCTCCTGCGGCACCGGCAGCTCGTCGAGCAGCAGCGCGGGCGAGATGAGCGGCCGCACGGCGCCGATGCGCGTGTCGTCGATGCGGGTCGTGTCCTGGGTGGCGTCGGCCACGCCGACTTCCTGGTCGTGCTGCGGATTGTCGATACGGCTCAAGATGTTCTCCAGCTGCGCCTTTGACGCGCGCATCATGCATGTGTGGGGGATGAATGCGCGATTATCGCATCCGGCGCGCGAGCGGCATGCCAAACGTCATCCTGAAACGCAGCGAGGCGGCCCGAAGACCGCCTCGCACGAGCAACCGCAGCGAACGCCGCGCAGCTCAGCGCGCCGCGTCGCCCAGCGGATACCCCTTGCCCGCGAGGCGCCGCGCGATGCGCACGAGCGCCAGCCACTGCTGCGCGAGCAGGCCTTCGCCATAGTTCGCGCCGCGGCCGTGCGGCGCGGGCAACTGGTCGCGAATGCCGGTGGGCTCATGCTGCTTGTTCCACGACGCCGTGCGGAACATCACGTCCCACCACGGAAACAGCACGCCGAAGTTGCAGCCGTAGCGCGTGCCCTCGTGGCCATAGCCGATCGCATGATGGCGGCGATGAAACGCCGGGCTCACCACGATGCGCTCGAGCAGCCAGCCAAAGTCGAGCCGCGCGTTCACGTGCTGCACGCTCTGCATGAAGTTGCTCACGGCCACGAGCACGACGAACTGCGCGGGCGGCACGCCGATAACGAGCGAGATGCCCGCAAAGAACGCGGCCTGAACGATGTCGTCGAGAAAGTGATTGCGATCGTCGCACCACAGCGACATCTGCTGCTGGCTGTGATGCACGGCGTGCAGTTCCCACCACACGCCGAAGCGATGCTGCCAGCGGTGATACCAGTAGCCCGCGAAGTCGAGCACGACGAGATAGATCAGAAACGACACGAGCGGCTTGTCGGTCACGCCGGGCCAGAGGCTGTCCACCTCGATGTTCGGGATGTTGTGGATCGCCATCAGGCTCTGCCAGTGGTTGAACACTGGCGTGAGCAGAAAGAAGAACGCGATGTTCAGAATGCCGAGTTTCGCGATCCACGTGTACCAGACGTCGGCGCGCAGCGCCCGGCGATCCCCCCAGTCTTCCGCGGGCCGCAGCGCTTCGAGCGGGCGCAGCAGCACATACGAGGCGCAGATCTGGAGCACGCCGACGATCACCCAGTAGAGCGCGTCGTAGGTGTCCTCGTCGTAGCCCATCAGGCCGACCTTGTAGAAGATCGGCTGCACCACGTCCACGTAGACGAGCGTCTGCAGCCACGAAACGAGGTTGTCGGCCTGCGAAATCAGCGTATCGAGCATCGAGACTCCCCAATCAGTCCGGATTCGGCGCGTACACCGGCGCGCTGTTCGCGAAGTAGATGCCGTGCGGCGAGCGGCCCACCGCGATCGTGTCGATCAGCTTGCGCGTGTTCAGGTCGATGATGCCCACGTGCTTCGCGAAACGGAACGTCACCCAAAGATAGCGCTTGTCGGCCGAAAGCTCCATGTCGTCGGGGCCGGGGCGCAGCCCCGTGATGTCGGCGACTTTCGTGAGCGTCGTGTAGTCGAGAATGCTGATCGTGCTCTCCACGCGATTCGACACGGCGATATGTTTGCCATCGTCCAGATTGCGGAAGTTATGCGCGCCGCGGCCGGTCTGGATCTTTTTCACGACCGTGCGGTTGTGCCAGTCCACCACGGCCACGTCGTCCTCGCCCGTCATGCCCACGAGCAGGTATTTGTCGCCCGGGGTCATCCACAGGCCCGCGGGCGTGTTACCCACCTGCAGCTTCCAGAGCACCGTTTGCGTCGGCAGGTCGATGGCGGCCACTTCGCCTGTGTCCTGCAGCGTGACGAACGCCGTTTTGTTGTCGGAGGCGAACGTGATGTGGCTCGGCGTTTTCCCGAGCGCAATGCGCTTTGCGATCGTCAGGTTCTGGCCGTCGTAGCGATAGACGTCCACGCGGTCGAGCCGCAGACCGGCGGTCACGAACCATTTGCGATCGGGCGAGAAGCCAAGCTGGTACGGATCTTCGATGCCTTCCAGGCGGCGCTGTACCTGCCCCGTATGCGGGTCGAGGAACAGCAGGTCGTTCGATACCGAATCGGCGACGATGAGCGACTTGCCATCGGGCGTGATCATCAGGTGATGCGGTTCCTTGCCCGTGGGCTCGGTGCCGACCACGGTGCGGCTCGCCTCGTCGATGAGCGAGAGCTTTGCCTCGCCCGAATCGAGCACGATGACCTTGTCGTCGGCGTGGGCGAGTACGCCCCATGCGAGGCCGCTCATCAGCAGCGCAGTCGCGAGCGGTTTCTTCATACGGACCGGTGTACGCGAAAAGATCGGGAATTCTGGCATTTCGTAAGGGAAAGAAAGCAGCGAAGGCGCGTCGCGCCGGTTTGTGCTGAGATAGCGCCAGGGCAGGCGCGCGGATTGCCTGCTTAACGCGTGAGGGCCCGATTCCGATGACGCATTTTCAACGTATTCGCAAATGCTCGATGCGTGCCACAGGGCGATGGGCTGCGCCTTCAGACCCCGGCATGGGCGAGAAGTTGCATGGATCATCGCACCCGCGATGACGAGGCGCAGCGCGCCCCCGACGGCCTGACGCGCAACACGGCCGCCGCGGTGCGCGAAGCGCTCGAAGGACGCCGCCGCGGCGTCGCCCTTCTGTTGCCGCTTGCGGGTCCGGCCGTCGTCATCTCGGTGGCCTATATCGACCCAGGCAATATCGCGACCAACATCCAGGCCGGCGCGCGCTACGGTTACGCGCTGCTATGGGTCGTGCTGCTCGCCAACGTCATCGCCATGGTATTCCAGGGGCTTTCCGCGAAGCTCGGCATCGCCACGGGGCGCAATCTCGCCGAACTGTGCCGCGACAGCCTGCCCGTGCCGCTCGTGTGGCTCATGTGGGGCGTGAGCGAGATCGCGGCCATGGCCACCGATCTCGCCGAATTCCTCGGCGGCGCAATCGGCCTTGCGCTGCTCTTTCATCTGCCGCTGCTCGCGGGCATGGCGGTGACGGCCGTCGTGACCTACGCGCTGCTGTTTCTCCAACGCGCAGGCTTCCGGCCGCTCGAACTGCTGATCGGCGCGCTCGTGGGCGTGATCGGCATTTGCTATGTCCTGGAGCTTTTCATTACGCCGGTCGCGTGGCAGAGCCTTCTGCGCCACCTCGCCACGCCACGCTTGCCCGACGCGCAAGCCGTGACGATCGCGGTGGGCATCATCGGCGCCACGGTCATGCCGCACGCGCTCTTTCTGCACTCGGGGCTCACCCAGGCGCGTGTGCTTGCGCGCAACGATGCCGAGCGCAAGCGCCTCGTGAAGTTTTCCAACGTCGAGGTCGTGGCCGCGCTTGCGGTGGCCGGGCTCATCAACATGGCGATGGTGGTGATGGCCTCCGGCGCGTTCCACCAGGGCTACGCGGATGTCGCCGAAATCGGGACCGCCTACCGCACGCTCGCGCCGCTGCTCGGCGCGGCGGCCGCCAGCATCTTTCTCGTCTCGCTGATCGCCTCGGGCATTTCGAGTTCGGTGGTCGGCACGCTCGCGGGGCAGATGATCATGCAGGGCTTCGTGAACTTTCGCATTCCGCTGTGGCTGCGCCGCGCGGTGACGATGGTGCCGAGTTTCGTCGTGGTGGGGCTGGGCGTGAACGCCACCCATGCGCTCGTCATGAGTCAGGTCGTACTGAGCCTCGCCCTGCCGTTCCCGATGGCGGCGCTCGTGTGGTTCACGTGCCGCCGCGGCGTGATGGGGCCCCATCGTAACGGCGCGCTCACGGCCGCGGCAGCCGTGGCGGGCGCGGCCACGGTGCTCTCGCTCAACGTCGTGCTGGTGCTCGCGGCCTTCGGGGTGGCGGCGCCGGGGCTAGGGTAAAGGTCGGCTCCCCGCCGCGCGATGCATGCGTGAACGGCCGGTCGGTTTATCGACGCAGAAGCCTCGGACGACGCCTCGTTCGCGCCACGCGTGCAAACTCGCGCGAAACCATGCACCATTAGCGTTTTCGCCGCGCCCCGCTCTTGCGGCCGGTGCGGGTTTTGCAACCGCGCGCCGGCGTTCGTGCCCAACCACGTTACCCGAGCGCGCGTCACCTCCGACCTGCCATGACGAATCAGCCTGCCCAAGCCTTGCCCGAACAGCCCGTCGACATGATCATTTTCGGCGGCGGAGGCGACCTGGCCGCGCGCAAACTGCTGCCCGCGCTCTACATGGCGCACCTGCACGGCAACCTGCCGCCGGAAACGCGCATCATCGCCGTGGGCCGCAAGAACTGGACGATCGACGACTATCGAAAGTTCATGGAAGAGCAGTCGCGTCCGTTCATCGACGCAAAAGCGTTCGACGCGCAAGCGTGGGACCGCTATCTGAACCTGTTCCAGTACGTGATCATCGACGTGAACGATCCGGCCGATTACGCGAACCTGAAGGCGGCGTCGCGCGAGCATGCCCTGCGTGTGTTCTACCTCTCGACTTCGCCTGAACTGTTCACGACGATTTGCGACAACCTCACGGCAGGCGGCCTGATCGACGGCAGCTCGCGCGTGGTGCTCGAAAAGCCGCTCGGCCACGATCTCGCCTCGGCGAAGGAGATCAACGAGTCGGTGGGCCGGCATTTCTCCGAATCGCAGATCTACCGGATCGACCACTATCTGGGCAAGGAAACGGTGCAGAACCTGATGGTGCTGCGCTTCGGCAACCCGATCTTCGGGCCGCTGTGGCAGGCGCCGTACATCCGCAGCGTGCAGATCACGGTGGCGGAAACGGTGGGCGTGGGCAGCCGCGCGGGCTTCTACGATCACACGGGTGCGCTGCGCGACATGGTGCAGAACCACCTGCTGCAACTGCTGTGCATCGTGGCGATGGAACCGCCCGTTTCGCTCGACCCGGACGCCGTGCGCGACGAGAAGCTCAAGGTGCTGCGCTCGCTGCGCCCCATGTCGCTCGCCGATATCGCGCGCGACACCGTGCGCGGCCAGTACGCGGCGGGCGCCGTGGACGGTCAGCCGGTGAAGGGCTATCTGCAGGAAGACAACGTGCCGGCCGACAGCAAGGCGGAGACGTTCGTGGCGCTGCGCGCGCACATCAACAACTGGCGCTGGGCCAACGTGCCGTTCTTCCTGCGCACGGGCAAGCGCATGCAGAAGCGCCAGTCGGAAATCGTGATCGAGTTCGCGGACCTGCCGTTCTCGATCTTCCCGAGCGGCCCGCGCAACTACGGCAACCGTCTCGTGATCCAGCTTCAGCCGGAAGAGTCGATCCAGCTGCAGATGCTCGCGAAGGAACCGGGCAGCGGCATGAACATGCTCCCCGTGAGCCTGAATCTCGACCTGCAGCAGGCCATTCCCGAGCGCCGCGCGGAAGCCTACGAGCGCTTGCTGATCGACGTGATCCGCGGCCGCCTCACGCATTTCATGCGCCGCGACGAACTGGAAGCCGCGTGGACGTGGGTCGAGCCGATTCTCAACGGCTGGAAGGAACTGAACGACCGCCCGCGCACTTACACGGCGGGCACGTTCGGGCCGGCGGCATCGTCGGCGCTGCTCGCGCGCGAAAACATGTCGTGGGCCGAAGAGATGTAATGTGACGGACTGCGAGCGCCGCGCCTCATGCGGGGCGCTCGCAGCATGGCGCTACTGGTCGCCCGGATCCGGCCGGAAAAGGTCGAAGCCGGCAAACACGATCACACCGCTGAGCGCCATCAACGGCACCGAATGGCGCCCAAGAAAAAGCACCGCGGCCGCAAGCCAGGTTGAAATACAGAAAGCGCCGATGCGCCGCATGATGCCAACTCCCTACTCTTTAATGCCCTTCTGAAGCGTTGCCGCGCGATTCCAGCCTGACATCACCTCAACGTCGCGCGCGCCGTGCGCAGGCGCGACACCGTATCCGCGAACGCCTCGCCGCCGAGCGTGCGCTTCAGGCGGCTCGCGACGTTGAGCGCCTCGCGAATCGCCATGGCCTGTGCCGTTGGCACGATCGCCGCTTCGCGACCATCGCACACGTCTGCCCAATGATAATTCAAGCGCACGGCAGCAAAAATAGAACGGTCGGACGAATCCCTGTCGCATCGGCTATGATTCGAAGACTGCCGCAATCGTCTGGCCGCCGTACTTCGCCGTACATGACACCCACGGAGACATCGATGCCAATGCGCTGTTACTGCGTTATCCATCACGGCAAGCCGCTCGAGCTGGTCGAGCGCGACGTGCCCGAGCCCAGGGGCACCGAGGTATTGCTGCGCGTGAAGGCCGCGGGCCTGTGCCATTCCGATCTGCACATCTGGGAGGGCTATTACGATCTGGGCGGCGGCAAGAAGCTCTCGCTCGCCGACCGCGGCATCAAGCTGCCGCTCACGCCGAGCCATGAAATCTGCGGCGAGGTCGCGGCGCTCGGCCCCGACGCGCAAGGCGCGCCAGAAGCCCTTGCGGCGGGCACGCCGGCAGTCGTGCATCCGTGGATCGGCTGCGGCGAATGCGCGGCCTGCCGGCGCGGCGAAGAGAATATCTGCGCGAAGCCGCAGTCGCTCGGTGTGCTGCGCGACGGCGGCTTCGCGGATTACGTGATCGTGCCGCATCCGCGCTATCTCGTGGATCTCGCCGGCCTCGATCCCGTGAAGGCCGCGCCGCTCGCCTGCGCGGGCGTGACGACGTATTCGGCCATGAAGAAGTTCGGCGCGCGCATCCACGAAGGTCCCGTGGTCGTGATCGGCGCGGGCGGCCTCGGCATGATGGCGCTCGAAGTGCTCAAGGCGATGGGTGGACAAGGCGCGATCATCGTGGACGTGGACCCCGCCAAGCGCGCAGCCGCGCTTGCGGCGGGCGCGCTCGCGGCCATCGACGCGCGCGCGGACGACGCCGTGCAGCAGATCGTCGGGGCGACGGGCGGCGGCGCACGCGCGGTGCTCGACCTCGTGGGCGCGACACCTACAGTGAAGCTCGCGCTCGACTCCTGCGCGCGCGGCGGCCACGTGGTGATCGTCGGCCTGATGGGCGGCGACCTCACGCTCTCGCTGCCCATCATCCCGATGCGGCCGCTGAAGATCGAAGGCAGCTATGTAGGCACGCTGCCGGAGCTGCGCGAACTCGTGACGCTGATGCGCGAAGGCAAGTTGCATCCCCCGCCGGTCTCCACGCGGCCGCTCACGGAAATCAACGAGGCCTTCGAAGCACTCGTGCAAGGCAAGGTGGTCGGGCGGCAGGTGCTGGTGCCCTGATGCGTTTCGTCGCGCGCGGCCTTGTTCGGCGCGCGCGATGGCGAATCGTTCGGAATTCGAATCAATCGGGGAGATCGGCCCACGGCGACGATCCCCGTTTCTATACACGCAAGCGCCCGGAACGCCCCTTACGGTCTCCCCCGGCGCCCGCCCCATCCGAAAGCCATCTGCAAGATTTTCCGGGCCGGAAGCGCTGATCGTCCGAATAAGCGCACCGGATGCGCTCAATTCGCGCCGTTGCCCGGGCATGAGTTGTCGTAATCTCGACACTGCCTCAATGTCCGTGTCGCCCACGCGCCGCGCCCCGTCTCTTACGATTTTCGCCGTGACCATTTCGACGCCCCTCGCGCCCGCCCCCGACGACCTCCTGCGCGAAGCCAATGCGCACTGCGAAGCGCACCGCTTCGCCGACGCGCTCGCCTTGCTCGAACCGCATGTGGGCGGCCAACCCGGGGCGACGGACGACGCCGCGCTCGCGCCGGCGCTCAATCTCGCGGCCTTGAGCGCGATGGGCACGGGCGACGCGGCGCGCGCCCAGGCGTTGTGGCAGCGCTGCCTCGAGGCAAAGCCCGACTTCGCGCAGGCATACAGTGGTCTCGCCGCACTCTTTGCGGCGCTCGGCGTCCTCGACGAAGCCCAGGCGCTCTATGAACGGCTGCTGAGCCTCACGCCCGCCGACGCCGACGCACGCAGCAACCTGGGCGTCGTCCTGCAGCGCCAGGCGCGCCACGCCGAGGCGGAAGCTGTCTTTCGCGCCGTCCTCGCACAGCACCCGGCCCACGCCGACGCCCACTACAACCTCGGCCTCCTGCTGCAAGGTCAAGGCCGCCACGCAGAAGCCGAAAGCGCGCTTCGCGGCGCCATCGCTGCGAACGCGCGCCATGCGAAGGCCTACAACGCGCTGGGCGCCCTGCTGCGGGACAAGGCGCGCGGCGACGAAGCCGCCGAGGCCTTTCGCCAGGCCCTGCTGATCCACCCGCAGTATCCGGAGGCGCTCAACAATCTCGCCACGCTGCTCAAGGCGTCCGGCAAGCTCGCCGAAGCGGAACTCGCGGTGCGCCTCGCGCTGCAGATTCGCCCCAATTTCATCGATGCGCTGAACAACCTCGGTTGCGTGCTCACCGACCTCAAGCGCGTGCCCGAGGCGGAGGCGGCTTTTCGCCAGACGCTCGCACTCGCGCCGAACCACGCCGAAGCGCAGTACAACCTCGGCGTCGCGCTGCATACGCTCGAGCGGCTGCCCGAGGCCGAGGCGGCGTATCGCGAGACGCTGCGCCGCCTGCCGGGCCGCGTCGAGGCGTATAACAATCTCGCCTGCGTGCTGATGGCGCTCGGGCGCCGCGCCGAAGCCCTCGAGGTGCTCCACGAAGCCATCGCCGTGCGGCCCGATTTCGCCGAGGCGCACTTCAATATCGCGAGCCTGCACAAGGAATTCGGCCGGCTCGGCGAAGCGGAGGCCGGCTACCGCCGCGCGCTCGACGCAAATCCGGAATACGGCGACGCGAAATTCCGCCTCGCCACGCTGCTCATCAGCATGGGCCGCTTCGAAGAAGGCTTCGCGCGCTACGAATGCCGCTATACCATGCCCGGCTTCGTGCATCACGCGACGCAGCGTCTGCTGCAATGTCCCGCCTGGCAGGGCGAGCCGCTCGCCGGCAAAGCGCTGCTGCTGTGGCAGGAGGACGGCCTCGGCGACATGCTGCAATTCGGGCGCTATGCGCGCGTGCTCAAGGCGCAGGGCGCGGCGCACGTCGCGTTCGCCTGCCAGCCGCCCCTGCATCGGCTCTTTCGCGGCGTGCAAGGCATCGACGCCGTGCTCGACCATGAAGCCGGCGCGGCGGCAGCCGGCCAGTTCGACTACTGGGTGAGCCCGATCAGCGTGCCCCACCGTCTGGGCACGACAATCGAAACGATCCCCGCGCCGCTCGTCCATACGCCCGAGCCCGCGCTCGTCGAGCACTGGGGCGCGCGCCTCGCCACGCTCGCGCCGGGCCCGCGCATCGGCCTCGTCTGGAAGGGCAACCCCAAGCATTTCAACGACGCGCACCGCTCGCTGCCCTCGCTTGCCGCCCTCGCTCCGCTGTGGAACCTGCCGGGCGTGCAGTTCGTGAGCCTGCAGAAAGGTCAGGGAGAAGACGAGGCGCAGCATCCGCCCGCGAGCCTGCCGCTGCTGCACCTCGGCACCGAGGTGCGCGATTTCGTCGATACCGCGGCGATCATCGCGCAGCTCGATCTCGTGGTTTGCGTGGATACCTCCACGGCGCATCTGGCGGCGTCGCTCGGCAAGCCGTGCTGGGTGCTGCTGCCTCAGTACGACCTCGACTGGCGCTGGATGCACGAGCGCGAAGACTCGCCGTGGTATCCGGGCACGATGCGCCTGTTCCGCCAGCGCATGAACGAAGCGTGGAGCGCCGTTGTGGAGCGCGTGCGCGCGGCGTGCGCGCAGCGCTTCGGCATCTGAAAAGTCGGCAGCGAGAGCGGCGCGCGTGCGCCTCAATCCCAGATGTTGCGGAACGCCACGGCGACGATCACCGGCACGCACATCACGAGCGGAATGGCGAAGTACGGAATTTCCAGATCGACGACCCACTTGTAGACGATCCAGCCGATACCCAGCGCGAGCGTGAGCACGCCCACGAGCGCCGTGAGGGTGTTCAACAGCCACTTGGGCGGCTGCTTGCGCGCGGGTTTATTCTCGGGTGACGGGTTCATGACGGCGATGGCGGAAAACGAAAACGTCTCGATCCGGACTTCGGATGTCGAATATTTTACCCCGCTGCACGCCTTCAGCCGAAGCCCGGAGGACGCGCGGAACGGCTCGAGGGCAGGTTTTCCGGCGACCTCGTCATGATCGAATTCGCGAACCGCGAGATCGAGCGCGCGTGGTATCGGTCAAGCGCCTATCTGGCGATCCTGCCGCTGCGCACGGAACACTCGCGCGGCGAAGTGTTCCTGATCGATCAAGTCGAGATGCCGCATCGCGCGACCGACGTGCTGCGTCCCGCTCGCGAAAACGGCCCCACGAAGTGAAAGCATTTCGTTAGCTGAAAATCAGCAGCGAATGGTTTTCGCGCAGCACGTTTGCAAAGGAAATTCATCGCCTGCAAACGTTTTCGCGCGTTTCACAATTCTTTCTTCAACGACGGCGAAACTGTGCGCGCCCCATCCCCACAGAACGGATGCGCACATGAGAATACGCCTTCACAACCGCGCGTCGACGACCCTGTCGACCGCGGCGATCGTTGTACTCGCAACCATCACGCTCGATGCATGCGGCCCGGGCTACGGCTCGTCGGCGGCTTCGTCGACGCCGGATACACCGGAAAGCCGGAGTGCCGCGACGCAATCGCCATTGGCGAATAGCGCGCGCATCACGCCGCTGCCGACGCCCGACACCAACACGTCGGCGAACACGTCGGCCAACGCCTCGACAGACACCTCGACGAACCCGGGCGCCATCCCCGCTTACGGCGCGAACGCGGCAACCGCCGCGAACACCGCGAGCGACCCCGTGCAAGGCGCACAGGCCAGTCTCGCCGCCGACAGCGACCAGGTCACGCCGGTCCTGAGCTACGCGCCTGGCGACAGCGCGCAGACCCAGGCCAGCAACGGCAACGATTCCAGCAGTCCCGCAACATCCAGCCATTGAAGCATTGCACCTGCGTGCCCTTGCGCCACTGCGCCGTCGGGGCACGACACTCCAACCCCAAGCAGAAAGGTGAGCAACAATGACGTCAAACAGCCGTCGCCGTTTCCTGCAGACCGTCGCGCAATCGGGCGCCGCCGCAGCAGCAATGACCGTTCTTCCCGAGTCGATCCGCAATGCGCTGGCCATTCCGGCCAATTCGCGCACGGGCACGATCCGCGATGTCGAGCACATCGTCGTGTTCATGCAGGAGAACCGTTCGTTCGACCACTACCTGGGCCATATGCGCGGCGTGCGCGGCTACAACGACCGCCTGCCCATTGCGCTGCCGGGCGGCCTGCCGGTGTGGTATCAGCCGTCGAAGGAAGACGCCACGAAGCCCGTGCTGCCGTTCCACCTCGACACGTTCAAGACGAGCGCGCAATGCGTGGGCGACCTCGACCACTCGTGGTACGCGACGCACTACGCGATCAACAACGGTCTGTACAACCAGTGGCCGCAGTACAAGACCGACATGACGATGGGCTATTACCTGCGCGCGGACATTCCGTTCCACTACGCGCTGGCCGACGCCTTCACGGTGTGCGACAACTACTTCTGCTCGCTGCCTGGCCCGACGCACCCGAACCGCTCGTATCTCATGACCGGCATGGTCGATCCGACCGGCACGATGGGCGGCCCGCTGCTCGACAACAACGACTTCGTGGACGGCGACGTGCCGCCCACGTATCAACTGCTTTCGTGGACGACCTACCCCGAGCGCCTGCAGGCGGCCGGCATCTCCTGGCAGATCTACCAGCAGGGCACGAACGGCAACGACCCGCTGAACGGCAACTACGGCACGAACATCCTGCAGAACTTCGCGAACTTCATCAACGCGCAGCCGGGCTCGGCGCTCTACCAGCGCGCGCAAACGGTGCGCACCATCGCCGACCTGAAAAACGACGTACTCCAGAACAATTTGCCGCAAGTCTCGTGGCTGCTGCCGCCGGCGGCGTTCTCGGAGCACCCGAAGTACACGCCGGCCTATGGCGCGGAGTACACCTCGCAGATCATCGAAGCGCTGACTTCGAACCCCGACGTGTGGAGCAAGACCGTGCTCTTCATCATGTATGACGAGAACGACGGCTTCTTCGACCATATCGTGCCGCCGCAGCCGCCCACCACGCCGACGCAGGGCAAGTCGACGGTGAGCGTGGACGGCGAGGTCCACAACGTGGTCAACCCGCTGCGCGGCGGCAAGTACACCGCCGACGGCCTGCCCTATGGCCTCGGACCGCGTGTGCCGATGACCGTCGTCTCGCCGTGGACCAAAGGCGGCTTCGTCTGCTCACAGGTGTTCGACCACACTTCGGTGATCCGCTTCATTGAAGCGCGTTTCGGCGTGCAGGAGCCCAACATCACGGCGTGGCGCCGCGCCGTGTGCGGCGACCTCACGACGTGCTTCGACTTCCGCACGCCCGACGCCACGATGCCCGCGCTGCCCGACACGAGCAACTACATGGCGCTCGCCGACAATCAGTGCTCGGCCAACTCGGCGCCCACGGTGCCGGCCACGCCGCTGCCGGTCGACGCTCAGGAGCCCGGCGTGCGCTACGCGCGCGCGTTGCCCTACGAACTTCATGTGAACGCGAAGGCCGAAGCGCGGAACAACACGCTTTCGATCACGTTCGCGAACAAGGGCCGCCAGGGCGCGCACTTCTACGTGTACGGCACGAACCGCAGCGACGGCCCGTGGCGCTATACGGTCGAAGCGGGCAAGGCGCTCGACGACACGTGGGACCTGAGCGTGACGAGCGGCGTCTACGCGTTCGAGGTGCATGGCCCGAACGGCTTCGTGCGCCGCTTTGCGGGCACCGCCGCGCAATCGGGTCCGGGCAAGTCCGGCCGCGCACCGGCGCCCGCCGTGACGGCGCACTACGACGTGGCCAACGGCAACCTCTTCCTCAGGTTCTCGAACGCGGGCAGCAGCGTCGCGCACCTGAACGTGACCGACAACGCCTACGGCGCGCGCGAGCGCAACGTGGTCGTGCCGGCCGGCGCGCAAATCGACGAAGTCTGGGTCCTCGCTTCGAGCCATCACTGGTACGACCTCACGGTCACGAGCCGCGACGACGCGGCGTTCGCCTGGCGCTTCGCCGGACACATCGAGAACGGCCGGCCGAGCATCAGCGACCCCGCGGCCGTTGCGCCGGTCACGAAGCTGGGCTAAGCCCGACGCAAGACACGTTCTTACGATTGCTTTTCTGTTTCCTTGTTTGCGGCGCCTCCGGGCGCCGCTTTTTTTGCCTGTCCGCACACGCACATCGGTCAGGCTGCCGCGCCCGGACCGCATAAAAGCGCAGCCGGCGCAAGGAATGTCACTTCAGGATGCAGCCGTTCCACAACCTTACTGCCAGCTTTATGTTTTTGTTGTGAATGCGACTCATTTGCATTACTATTTGCAGCGCTTTCATGCGATCACGCATCAAAACCGCTTTCGCCTGATATCTCGCGCTCAACTCGTCAGAAGAACATGCACATTCCTGCCGCCCGCCGCTCTCGCTTCGCCCCCGTCCGTTTCCGTCCATGCCCGCCACCTGGGCGCCGTGCGCAACTCAGCGCCGCGCTTCTGGTGAGTGCCGGCGTCACGCTCACCACGCTCCCCGCATCCAGCTGGGCGCAACAGCAAGACAGTGGCCAGGCCGAAGCGCAAGACAGCACGCAAACGGGCAGCCCCCAGGCGCTGCCGACCGTCAAGGTCAGCGCCGCGCGCGACAGCCAGGCGGCCTCGCCGGATCGCGTGAGCGCGGGCGCGCTCGGCAACCGCAGGCAGGTGGACACACCGTTCTCGACCAACGTGGTGACGACGGAGGAAGGCAAGGATCGTCTCGCCGCCACGGCCAACGACCTCTTCAGGTACGACCCGGCCGTGACCGACGTCGGCAACAACATGACCGGCGAAAACTCGGCGTTCAGCATTCGCGGCCTGGCGGTCGACATGCTCAACGGCGTGAAGGTGGACGGCCAGAACTTCCCCTCGTGGGACACCGAGCTTTCGCTCGAACCGTTCGAGCAGGTCGAGATGCTCAAGGGCCTTTCGGGCTTCATGTACGGCTTCAGCACCCCGGGCGGCATTGTCAACTACGTGCTCAAGCGTCCGACCGACGACCCGTACCGCAGCTTCTCGATCGGCTATCAGTCGGCGGGCGTACTCAGCCAGAAGATCGACCTGGGCGGCCGCTTCGGCCCGGATAAACAGTTCGGCTATCGCCTGAATCTCGTGAACGAAGACGGCAACACCGCCGAAGCGAATGGTCACGTGCGCCGCCAGGTGGCATCGCTCGCGCTCGACTATCGCATCACGCCG
The DNA here is from genome assembly GCF_003096715.1 of Paraburkholderia silvatlantica. Classification (GTDB taxonomy): domain Bacteria; phylum Pseudomonadota; class Gammaproteobacteria; order Burkholderiales; family Burkholderiaceae; genus Paraburkholderia; species Paraburkholderia silvatlantica. The sequence continues at coordinate 34,348 of NZ_QEOL01000020.1, read as the reverse complement.
GACCTCACGTGGACGGTCGACGCCTTCTACCAGAAGCGCAAGACCACCGGCACGCTGTTCGGCCTCTACTTCGGCTCCGACGAGAACGGCAATCCACTCGGCATTCCCGACGCGAGCAAGGTCACGCGTCGGCTCACGCAGCCGCAAAACTGGTACGAAACGGAGATCGCCTCGTTCGGCACCGGGCTCGACTATCGCTTCTCGGAAAACTGGCACGCGAATATCAAGTACCGCTTCGCCAAGGAAAATCGCTACAACTCGGATAGCCTGCTCTCCGTGTTCAATACGCAGGGCGACTACACCAACACGCTCTATGCCGCGTTGACGCGCTACTTCTACCAGAACGTCGATGCCAACGTGCAGGGCAAGTTCAATACGGGCCCGTTCAAGCACGATGTGGTGGCGGGCGCGAGCTATCAGAGCCAGCAAAACGAATACGACAACAGCGAAGGCTGGAACAGCGGCTATTTCCTCGGCATCGGCAACCTCTACGGCAGCACGCTGCTCACGAACGGCGCGGTGCATATCGGCGAAAACCTGTACCGCCACGAGATCACCACGCAAACGGCGCTCTACGCGAGCGACACCGTGCAACTGACTTCACGCCTGTCCGCGCTGCTCGGTCTGCGCTATACGCAGTTCCGCGACACCACCTACAACCCCGATCAGTCGCAGGCGGCGAGCTATCGCGCGAACCCGGTCACGCCAACCGCCGCGCTCATGTTCAGGCTCGATCCGCATTCGACGCTCTACGCGAGCTATGTCGAAGGTCTGCAGCAAGGCGGCGCGGCGAGCAACACGAACGTCAACTATCCGCAGACCTACGGCCCGCTCAGGAGCAAGCAGTACGAAGTGGGCTTCAAGGCCGACCATCGCAACTGGGGCGCGAACCTCGCATTGTTCCGCGTCGATCAGGGCTACGAGTACACGAATACGGCCAACGTCTTCGTGCAGAGCGGCACGAAGCGCTACGACGGCGTGGACGCGAGCGGCTGGCTGCAACTCGCCAACGACTGGCGCGTGCTGGGCGGCGTGATGTGGCTGAACGCGAAGGCCGTGGACGTGGACGACCCGGGCGTGGAAGGCAAGCGCGTGTACGCTACGCCGCGCTTCACGCTCACGGGCCGCGTGGAATACAACCCGTCGTACCTGCGTGCGCTCACGGTCGCGTTCGGCGGCAAATATGTCGGCAATATGGCCGTCGATGCCGCGAACACGCAGTTCGTCCCCGCCTATACGACGTGGGACCTGAGCGCGAAATACGAAACCCAGGTGGCCGGCAAGGACGTCACGCTGCGCGCGGGCGTGAACAACCTGTTCAACCGCCGCTACTGGACTGCGGCGTGGGGCTATTACGTGATGCCGTCCGCCACGCGCACCTTCGTTGCCAACGCAACGCTCGAATTCTGATAGTTTGACGCGCTTCTTCTGCTTCTTCTCATAGTGTGGGTTAAAAAGGGCCAATGTCTCCCGACGTCGGCCCTTTCCCTTTACACGCCCTGCAGCATCGGCGAACCAGTGGCACAATGGGCGCTCCGCATTTTCCGGCTCCCGCCCGCGCGCATTGCCGTGCGCGGCGGGAGTTCGTCGTCGAACCGTTGACAAGGATCGTCCCATCATGAGTTCCAGCGTGAAGCCCTATCCCGACACCCAGATCTACATCGACGGCGCATGGCGCGCCGGCGCGAAGACGATTGCTGTGATCGACCCCGCGACCGAAGCGGAAATCGGCCGCCTGAGCCTCGCGAGCGAACAGGACCTTTCGGATGCGGCCAGCGCCGCCGAGCGCGCCTTCCGCGAATGGCGCAAAGTCTCGCCGCTCGAGCGCAGCAAGCTCATGCGCCGCGCCGCGCAACTGCTGCGCGATCGCGCAGACGACATCGCCGCGATCATGACGCGCGAGCAGGGCAAGCCGTTTGGCGAAGCGAAGCTCGAAACGCTCGCGGGCGGCGACACGATCGACTGGTTCGCGGAAGAAGGCCGCCGCACCTATGGCCGCGTGATTCCCTCGCGTTCGGACGCCGTTCGCCAGATCGTCACGCGCGAGCCGGTGGGTCCGGTCGCCGCGTTCACGCCCTGGAACTTCCCGCTCAACCAGGCCGTGCGCAAGGTGTCGGCCGCGCTCGCCTCGGGCTGTACCGTCGTGCTCAAGGGACCGGAAGAAACGCCGGCCAGCTGCGCCGAACTCGTCAAAGTGTTCGTCGACGCGGGCCTGCCCGCAGGCGTGCTGAACCTCGTATTCGGCGTGCCGGCGGAAGTGTCGTCGTACCTGATCGCGCATCCGGCCATCCGCAAGATCTCGTTCACGGGCTCGACGCCGGTGGGCAAGCTGCTCGCCTCGAAGGCCGGCGAGCACATGAAGCGCGCGACGATGGAACTGGGCGGCCACGCCCCCGCCATCGTGTTCGCCGACGCCGACGTGCCGCGCGCCGCGAAGCTGCTCGCGAGCGCGAAGTTCCGCAACGCGGGCCAGGTCTGCATTTCGCCCACGCGCTTCATGGTGGAAGACGCTGCGTACGACGAATTCGTCGAGCACTTCGTCGCGACGGCGCGCGCGATCAAGGTCGGCAACGGTCTCGAAGACGGCGTGCAGATGGGCCCGCTCGCGAACGACCGCCGCCTCGCGGCGATGGAACGCCTCGTGGCCGACGCGCGCGAACAGGGCGCCAAGGTGCTGACGGGCGGCGAGCGCGTGGGCCGCGAAGGCTACTTCTTCGCGCCGACCGTGCTCACCGACGTGCCGCTTTCCGCGCGCATCATGAACGAGGAGCCGTTCGGCCCGATCGCGCCGATCTCGCGTTTTTCGAGCTACCAGGACGCAATCGTCGAAGCGAACCGCCTGCCGTATGGTCTTGCCGCGTATGCCTACACGCGCTCGAGCGCGACTTCGGCTGCGCTCTCCGACGACGTGGAAACCGGCATGCTGTCGATCAACCATCACGGCCTCGCCCTGCCGGAAACGCCGTTCGGCGGCGTGAAGGATTCGGGTTACGGCTCGGAAGGCGGCAGCGAAGCGATGGAAGCCTATCTCGTCACGAAGTTCGTGACCGAGCATCGTTGATCGCTTCACGCTGACAACGCGCGCGCTTCTCCGGCTTACGGTTCGGGAAGCGCACGCGGATATTGCGGCAAGCCGTCCGCGAGCTGCACCCAGGCCAGCTTTTGCGAGGTCCAGGTGTGGCTGTCGGGCGGCGCGTCATCGGGACGATCGAGCGTGCCCGTCGCCACGTCGATCTCGTCCGCGAACGCCGCGTGCCGGTAGGTGAGCGGCGTGCCGCAATCGGCGCAGAACGCGCGCTCGACACCCGGACTCGACGCACGTGCTTTCGTTGCGCCCGCAACGAGCCGGAACGCACTCCACGGCACACTGATCCAGCCGACGAACGGCGCGCCCGATGCGCGCCGGCAATCCACGCAATGGCACACCGTGCTGCCAACCGGCGCAGCCGAAATCCGGTAGCGGACCTTGCCGCACAAACAGCCGCCAGTCAGCATGGTTCTCTCCTTCTCACATCGAGCTTGTTCGAGGCGTTCAGCGCTGAAAACGCGCGCGCCCTGGCATCGTTGCACGATTTCGCCTCGCACAGGGAATAAACCGCCGTGACGTGTTGTTGACACCAGTAACGGCCCTCGGGCCATCGACTGGACCCATCATGCGCACATTCGCACACTTTTCGCTTTCGATTGCGTTGCAGCGCGCACGCACGGGAGCGCGCCCATGAACCGCGCCTCGATCTGCGTGCCATGCCGGCTCGCGGCCATTGCGGCCGTGGTGGGTTGCGCTGGCGCGGCATTTGCATGGACGGCCGGCTGGCTCACGCCGCAACGCCTCACCGCGCCGCATATCGTCAATACGTTCGAGTCGAACTACGGCATCCATATGGGCTATCGGCGCAATCACGCCAAGGGGCTCTGCGTGGAAGGCTGGTTCGAAAGCAACGGCAACGGCGCGCAGGTCTCGCGGGCAGCCGTGTTCGCACCGGGCCGCACGCCCGTGATCGGACGCTTTGCCATTCCCGGCAGCAATCCCGCCGCGCCGGACGCGAGCACGCCCGTGCGCAGCATGGCGCTGCTCTTCCAGTTGCAGGACGGCGAGCAATGGCGCACCGGCATGAATTCCGTACCGATCTTCGTCGTTCGCACGCCGAAGCAGTTCTATAGCCAACTGGTCGCCTCGAAACCGGACCCGGCGACGGGCAAGCCCGACGCCGCGAAGCTCGACGCCTTCTTCCAAGCGAATCCGGAAACGCTGCCGTTCCGCCAGTGGCTGAAAGCGCACCCGCCCTCCTCCAGTTTCGCGAATACGGCGTTCTACAGCGTCAACGCCTTCATCGCGACCGATGCCGCCGGCAACCAGCATGCCGTGCGCTGGCAGACCGTGCCCGAAGCGGCTTATGCGCCGCAAACGCCGGCAGAAAAAGCCGACCCGAACTTCCTCGCCGACGACTTCTTCACGCGTTTCGCCCGGGGGCCGCTACGCTGGCACCTGGTGCTCACGGTCGCCGCACCCGGCGACCCCACGAACGACGCCACGCAGTCATGGCCCGCCGACCGCCATCAGATCGATGCCGGCACGCTGGTCCTGCAGCGCGCCGAACCGCAAGCCAACGGCATGTGCCGCGACGTGAACTACGACCCGACCATCCTGCCCGACGGCCTGAAGCCTTCGGACGATCCCTTGCTCGCCGCCCGGTCGGCAGCGTATGCCGTTTCGTTCAATCGACGCACACGCGAGGAAGCCAACCTCTCGCAAACGCAGGGAGGCGCGCAGCCATGAGACAACCGGGCCAACACTTCAGCGCGCTGCAGCGCGTTCTGCACTGGTCGATGGCAGTCCTGATCGTCACGATGCTGTTCGTCGGCGTGGGGATGGTCGCGACCGTTTCGAGGCTGCATGACGCGCTGCTCGCGCTCCACCGGCCGCTGGGTATCGCGCTGCTCGCGCTCGTGCTGCTGCGCGTAGCCGTGCGGCTCAAGCGCGGCGCGCCGCCCTTGCCGGCCGATCTGCCCATCTGGCAGCGACTTGGCGCGCACGCCTCGCATCTCGTGCTCTATGCGTTGATGATCGCCATGCCGCTGATCGGCTGGTCGATGCTGTCCGCGGGCGGCTATCCCATCGTGATGCTCGGCGGCGTGCACCTGCCTCCGATCGTGCCTCACGACGTCACGCTCTATGCATGGCTGCGCGCCGCGCATACGTGGCTTGCCATGGCGCTCTACGCGACGGTCCTGCTGCATCTGGGCGCCGCGCTCTTTCACGCGCTCATTCGCCGCGACGGCGTGCTCGCCAGCATGGCGCGCGGCGAGGCACGCGGTTGACGCGAGGCCGGCCTGCCGAACCTGGTTAGCCCGGCGTGGCGGCTGTCTCGGCCGTGGCCGTCGTGGTGGTCTGCCAGCCGAGACCGAGGCTCTTCTGCAGCGACACGAAGTCCTTGAGCAAGTCGGCCTGGCCGGACACCACGTTCTGCTGCGCAGCGAATTCCGTGCGCTGCGTGTCGAGCAGATCGACGAGGCTCGACGCCCCCGCACGGTAGCGCTGGCGCATGAGCGTCGCGGAGCGCTCGGCGGAAACCTGCACCTTCTGCAAGGTCACCAGATGCTCGCGCTGATAGCCATAGCGCGAGAGCGACGCGTTCGCGTCCTGCAGCGCCGCGAGCACGGCTTTTTCGTAATGCGCTTCGGCTTCGTCGCGCGACGCTTGCGCGCCACGCACCGCGCCCAGCGTGCGCCCGAAGTCGAATACGTTCCACTGCAGATATGGCGCCCCTACCCAGCTGAAGTTGCTCTTGCGGAACAGGTGCCCCGGCTCCGCGGCCGAAAAGCCGAGGTCGCCGAACAGTGTGAGTTTGGGCAGAAAGTCCGCCACATGCTCGCCGATCTGCGCGTTGCTCGAAGCGAGACGCCGCTCCGCCGCACGGATATCGGGGCGCTGCGCGAGCATCGTGGTGGGATCGCTCACGGGCACGCTTGCGGGCAGCGCGGGCAGCGGCTGCGCCGTTGCCAGTTCCGCATCCAGCGCGCCGGGGGCCTTGCCGGTCAGCACGGCCAACTGATCCAGCGATATTTCCACTTGCGCCGCGAGCGGCGTAATCGTGGAGCGCGTGTTTTCCACCTGGGTGGTGAGCCGCTCCACGTCCACCTCGGCCGCCGTGCCGCCCGCGCGGCGCTGCTCGGTGAGCGTGAGCATCTCCTGCTGCAGCTGCGCCGTGCGCTGCGCGATGGCGAGGCGCTGCTGCTCGTCGCGCAGGTCGATGTAGGCTTGTGCGACTTCGGCCGCGAGCGATACCTGGGTGTCCGCAAGATCGGCGTTCACGGCATCGGCCTCGTCGCTCGCCGCTTCCACGGCGCGGCGCGTGCCGCCGAACAGGTCGATTTCCCACGAGGCATCGAAGCCCGCCGTGTAGAACGTGACCGGGCCGCCGCCGGAAGCGCCGCCCTGACCCGAACTGCTGCCCGACGACGTCAAGGCGCTCAGGTCCGGCTGGCGCAAGCGGATCGCCGCCGCGCTCGCGCCGACCTTCGGCAGTTCGGCGGCGCGTTGCTGTTGCAGTTGCGCGCGCGAAGCGCGCAAGCGCGCCTGCGCCGCGCGCACATCGGGATTGTGCGCGAGCGCCGCTTCGATCAGCGTGTTCAGTTGCGGGTCGTTCAGCACGAGCCACCATTGGCTCGGTGCACGTGCGGGCGTCACGCCTTGCGCGGGCGTGCGCAGGAACGACGCGGCGTTCGCCGCTTCCGGCGCGACGGCCGGTGCGCCGCGATAATCGGGGCCCACGGTGCAGGCGGCCAGCGTGCAGGCAGCGGCAAACGCGCTCAGCGCGGCGCAGGAGATTCGGGAGTAACGGGTTGCCGTCATGAGTCAGTGATAATCTTCAGTGGCCGCCAGACGGCGCTTGTGCACCGGGCTGCGGCTTCTTGAGCAGGAGCGCGAGCGGCACGCAAGCCGCCAGTGCAATGCCGAGCACCCAGAATGTTTCGGAGTACGTGATGACCATCGATTGCAGCGAGATCTGCGCCGCGATCTGGCCGAGCGCCTGCAGTTGCGAGTGCGCCATGTCGCCCGTCTGCGTGAACCAGTTGGCCGCGCTCGCGGCCACACGCTCCTGGCCGATGATCGAATTGGCGCTGAGCGATTCGCGCAGCACGGCGGTATGGAACGCCTCGCGCCGGTCGATGAGCGTGCCGATGATCGCAAGGCCCACCGAGCCGCCCAGATTGCGCGCCATGTTGTAGAGCCCGGCCGCGTCGCCGGAGTCTTCGCGCGACACCGCCGCCATCGAGGCCTGGTTCAGCGGCATCATCGCGAGCATTTGCGCCACGCCGCGCACGAGCTGCGACCAGACGAAATCGTGACCGACGCTCTGCGCGGTGAGCGAAATGTCGAGCATGCAGCTCAGCGTGAAGAGCAGCAGCCCGGACACCACCAGAATGCGGAAATCCACCTTGCCTAGCAGGCGCGGCAGAATCGGCATCACGAGGAACGCGGGCAGCCCCGAAAGCAGCATGATCGCGCCGGACTGCTGCGCGTTGTAGCCGGCGACGAGGCTCAGAAACTGCGGCAGCAGGTACGAAATGCCATAAAGCCCGGCGCCCACCGCGAACACGATAATGATGACGCTCGCATAGCGCGGATTGCGCATGAGCGACAGACGCAGAATCGGCTTTTTCGCGGTGAACTGCGAAAGCGCGATGAGCGCCATACCCGCGAGCGAGACCCACGTGAGCGTGACGATGAAGCTCGACTCGAACCAGCGTTCGCGCTGGCCCTCTTCGAGAACGACCGTCAACGAACTCAGGCCCACTGCCAGCCCGGCAATGCCGAGCCAGTCCGCCTTGAGAAAGGCTTCCCAGTGCGGCCGGTCGGCTTCGAGCCCGACGAGAAGCAGCGTGATGAGCGCAAGACACACGGGCAGATTGATGAAGAAGCACCAGCTCCAGCTGATGTTCTCCGCGAGCCAGCCGCCCACCACGGGCCCGAGCAGCGGGCCGAGCAGCACAATCAGGCCGAACACCGTCATGCCCACGGGCAGCTGCGACAGCGGCAGGCGCGTGCGGATGATGGTCTGGCCGGTCGGGATCATCGCGCCGCCCGTGAAGCCCTGACCGATGCGCCCGGCGATCATCATGCCGAGCGTGGTCGACCAGCCGCACATCATCGAAAAGGCGATGAAGAGCGCCGAGTTCGCGAGCAGGAAATTTCGCAGTCCGAACACCCTCGTGAGCCACGCGGCGAGCGGAATCATCACGATCTCGGACATCAGGTAGCCCGTGGAAATCCACGTGCCTTCGGTGCCCGTCGCGCCAATCTGCCCCTGGATCTGCGGCAACGCCGAGTTCGTGATGGAGATGTCGAGCGTGGCCATCAACGCGCCGAGCGCACCCGCCGCGACGGCGATCCAGTCGGCCGCGCTCGCGCGCTCGCCATGCGGATGCGGCACCGCTGCGCGAGCCGTATTAGCCACGGTGGTTCTCTTGATCGATACGGCGGTCGTCCTCACGCGCGGAGCGCGTGTCGACATCGACGGTCACCGACATGCCCGGCAGCAGCACGCTGCGCGTTTGCGGCCCGGTTTCGAGGCGGATGCGCACCGGCACGCGCTGCACGATCTTCGTGAAGTTGCCGGTGGCGTTCTCCGGCGGCAAGAGCGCGAACTGCGCGCCCGTGCCCGGCGAGAAGCTGTCCACCACGCCGTGCAGCGTGTGGCCGGGCAGCGCGTCGACGTGCAGCTCCACGGGCTGGCCTGCGCGCATGCGGCCTATTTGCGTTTCCTTGAAGTTCGCCGTGAGGTAGGTGCGCTGCACCGGCACGACGGTCAGCATGCGCGTGCCCGGCTGCACGTACTGGCCCACGCGCACGGTGCGGTCGCCCACCCGGCCCGCCAGCGCGCTCTTCACCACGGTGTTGTCGAGGTCGAGTTGCGACTGCGCGGCGTTCGCCCGCGCCGCCTCGAGCTGCGCGCGCGCCTGCGAGAGCTGTGCGTTCAGTGCCGAGATTTGCGAGCGTGCGGAGGTGACGGCGGCTGCGTCGGCGGCGAGCGTGGCCTGCGCCTTGTCGCGTTCGCTCTTGAGTTCGGCCAGCCGTTCGGTGGTTTCCGCACCCGTGGCGGCGAGCGGCGCGTAGCGCGCCACTTCGTCGTTCGCGTGGCGCAGGCTCACCTGGGCGACTTCCTGCTGCGCCTGTGCCTGAGCCACGTTCGCGCGCTGCTGCTCGATCTGCGCCTGCGCATTCCCGATGTCCGCCATACGCGCATCGACGTTGGCCCGCGCCTGGTCGAGCGCCACCTGATACTGGCGCGCGTCGAGCTTCACGAGCGGATCGCCCGCCTTCACAGCCTGGTTGTCGGCCACGTAGACGTCCGTCACGTAGCCACTCACCTTCGGGGCGATCGTCACGCTGTCGGCTTGCAGATAGGCGTCGTCGGTGGATTCGATGAAACGCCCGACGACCCACCAGTGGCCCAGCCACACCGCCGCGCCGACGAGTGCCGCGAGCGCCAGCAGGATCAGGATGGTTCGTTTGGCGCCGCTGCGCGCGGGCGCGGCGGCGGCGTCCGGCACGTCGCGCACGGGCGCGCCTGCAGTCGTAGACATGATGTTGTTTCTCGATTTATTCCAGTCGGCAAAATTATTCCATCTGGAAAAATTGTGTCAAGTGTTATATTTCGCAGGGATATGAAAGGAAATTGCATGAGCGAAGGTAAGAAACTGCGACGTTCGCCCGAAGGAGGCTATGCGCGTGGCGACGAAACGCGCCGCAAGATCATCGAGGCGGCCATCAGCCTGTTCGGGCAGCACGGCTTCGACGGCGCGTCGACGCGCGACATCGCCGCGCGCGCGGGCGTGAACGCGCCGGCGCTGCAGTATTACTTCGAGAACAAGGAAGGCCTCTATCGCGCCTGCGCGGAGTCGATCGCCGACGAATCGTGGCAGTCGTTCGAACCGGCCGTGCAACGCGCACGCGTTGCGCTCGCACGCAACGCGGACACCGAAGCGCTGATCGACGCCTTCATCGACATCCAGTCGGCCGTGGCCGACCGTTCCTTCGTCAAGCAGCACGGGCCGGACCAGCGTCTGTTCTTCGCGCGCGAACAGGGCGGCGGCGAACCGGAGATCGGCTCTGAAATCCTGCGTGAGCGCGTGCGCTTGCCGCTGAACACCATCAACGTGGAACTGCTCGAACGCATCACCGGCATGCCGGCCCACGATCCGCTCACCGTGGTGCGCATGTTCAGCCTGTACGGGCAGTTTCTGCTTTTCTTCATCGCACGACGCTCCACGCTCACGATGCTCGGCTGGGACGACATCGACAGGTCGAAGGCCGATTTTCTGAAGCAGAGCATCGCGGAACAGACGCGCGTGCTGCTGCACCACTGGAATCGCGAGCGCGACCAGCACAAACGAAACGCTCAAGATAACTAAGCACTATTCAGGCGGCTGGCACGATCACGCGGCGTCAGCGGGGAATCCTCGCGGCGCATCTGCGCGCGTGTTAGTGTTCGGGATTCCCTCCCGCATGGAGCCGCCAGCATGTCCCCCCTCGCCGCCGTCGCCAGCATTCTCCTCGCTGTTCTACTCGGCGCCATGAGCCCTGGTCCGAGCTTCGTGCTCGTCGCGCGCAACGCGATCGGTCTCTCGCGCCGCGACGGCGTCGCCACCGCACTAGGCATGGGCACGGGAGCGATCTGCTTCGCGGGTATCGCCCTCGCCGGGCTCTACACCCTGCTCGCCACCGTTGCCTGGCTGTACGCCGCGCTCAAGATCGCGGGTGGCGCCTATCTGCTCTACATCGCTTCGCGCATCTGGCGCGGCGCCGGCTCGCCAGTCGCGATGAGCGGGACGGCCGTACCGGGCGGGCGCCCCGGCAAGTCATACTGGAGCGGCCTCACCACCCAGTTGAGCAACCCGAAAACGGCCATCGCCTACGGCGGCATCTTCGTCGCGCTGCTGCCGCATAACCCGCCGCTGTGGTGCTACTTCGCGCTGCCGCCGCTCGTCTTCGCGATCGAAACCGGTTGGTACACGGTCGTCGCGCTGTGCTTTTCGAGCCAGCGTCCGCGCGATCTCTATCTGCGCGCCAAGGGCTGGATCGACCGCATTGCGGCTGGCGCGATCGGTGCGCTGGGCCTGCGCCTCATTTTCGGCGCCGGACATCGCGGGATCTGATATCACCCCGCCGGACGCGGCCAGGAGGTCGCGTCGCGCCCGGCACACCGGAATTTTTTCGCGAAGCGCTTGACAATCTATCTTCCAGTAGATAAATTGGAGCCCATGAACACGAAGTTGACAGTCCGGGAGCAGGTTCTCGATCACGCCATCACGCTCATGATGCTGCGCGGCTATAACGGCTTCAGCTACCGCGACCTGTCAGAACTGGTGGGCGTGAAAACGTCGAGCATCCACTATTACTTCCCGTCGAAAGACGACCTGGTGCTCGAAGCGGTGAGCCAGTACAGCGGCGAAGTCATGGCGGGATTGCAATCGATCGACGCGGCGCTGCCGGCGCGCGAAAAGCTCGCTACGTACACGCGGCTCTTCGGCAAAACGCTGGGCGACGGCAACCAGATCTGTCTCTGCGGCATGCTGGCGGCCGATATCGAGTCGCTGCCGGAAACCGTGCGCCACGCTGTGCAGGCGTTCTTCCGCGCCAACGAAAGCTGGCTGGCCGAGGTGCTGGCTCAAGGCGCGAAAGAAGGCACGCTGGTCGTGCGCGGCAAGCCGGAAAGCTCGGCCCGTACGTTGTTCGCGGCCTTGCAGGGCAGCGTGCTGGCGAGCCGGCTGTTCCATACGAAGTCGCGCCTCGAAGATGTCGAAGCCATGTGGCGCGTGGCTCAGTAAAGTATTCTCGCCCGTAAGACGGGGCGGCTAGCCGCCTCTTTTATTGGGCCGCGAATTCTATCTTCTGATAGATAGCTAGAAGGAGGGGCATCATGAACGTGTTTCGACGGCCGGAAATCTATCTGATGATCGATAGACTGCAGAAATTGACGGCCGGAAACTCGCAAGCGCTGCTCTTCTGCTGGACCCTGGTGCACATGGCTGTCGCCTTGCACCACTAAATTGAGTGCCGTACACCGCCGTACTTTCAATGAACCGTCTTTGCTCAAAGGAGCCTGTCATGTCGATCGAAAAAGTCCTCTACCGCGCCGAAGCCAACGTCACCGGCGGCCGCGATGGCCGTGCCGTCATTCCCGCCAGCCACCTGGACCTCAAGCTCACCACGCCGCGCGAACTCGGCGGCGCGGGCGGCGACGGCACGAACCCCGAGCAGCTGTTCGCCGCGGGCTACAGCGCATGCTTCATCGGCGCGATGAAATTCGTCTCGGCGCGCGACAAGATTGCTCTCCCCGCCGATGTCTCGATCACCGGCAATGTCGGCATCGGCCAGATTCCGAATGGCTTCGGCATCGAAGTCGAACTGAAGATCTCGTTGCCCGGCATGGATCGCGCGGCCGCCCAGGCGCTCGTCGACAAGGCACATATCGTGTGTCCGTACTCGAACGCCACGCGCGGCAACATCGACGTGACGCTCACCATCGTCTAAACCACGAGCAACACGCAGCACGAGTCGAGGGCCGCCCAAAGCGGCCCTCGGCCTTTTTGCCGCTCGCTCACGCAGCCTGAGCGTCGCGCGCGAGCCCCGCCATGAGGCCGCTTGCGCGCTGTACCTTGGCGAGCACTGCGCGATCGAGCACGGAGCGCCCTTCGGGCACCGCGAGCGTGAGGAACGAACGCGCACGCGTAATGCCGGTGTAGACGAGTTCGCGCGTGAGAATGGGGCTGTAGGTATCGGGCAGCACGAGCGCCGCGTGCGTGAACTCCGAGCCCTGCGATTTGTGGACAGTGAGCGCAAACACCGTCTCCACGCTCTGCAGCCGGCTCGGCGAGACCCACTTCACGCCGCCCGAGCCGTCGCCGGCCGGGAAGGCCACGCGCAGCACGCGCGGCTCGCCCGCCGCAACGGGCAGTTCCAGCGCGATGCCGATATCGCCGTTCATGAGCCCAAGCTCGTAGTCGTTGTGCATGACGAGCACGGGCCGGCCCGCGTACCACTCGCCGTGCGGGTCGACGAGCCCCTCTTCGTGCAGCAGGCGCGCCACGCGGCGGTTCAGGCCTTCGACGCCCCACGGGCCGCGCCGCAGCGCGCAAAGCAGCTGAAACGCGCCGTGCGCCTCGAGCACGCCGGCGGCCCAGCCCGACAGTGCCTCGGGCGTCGCGCCGGGCTCGGGCCGGGTCGCGCGCATCGTGTCGAGGTAGTGGCGGTAGCCCTGGCGCTGCGCGTGCACGGCACCATGTTCGCCCACGCGGCCATCGACGATCAGCGAACGCAACGGGCCGTCATCGTCGGCGGGACACACGAGGCGCGCGAGATCTTCGTAACCCCGCGCCCAGATCTTCGCGACACCCACTGCATCGCCCATGTTCACGCGTTCGGCCAGCGCGCCGATGCCGCTTTCCGATGCGAAGCGATGGCTCTCGCGCAGCATCGCGATGGCTTGATCGAGCGGCAGGCCGTGCACGTCGAGCATGGCCGCGTCGATGCGCTCGCCCGTGGCGGCTTCGAGCCATGCCCGCGACGCCTGCGTGTAGTGGCCTTCGCGCGCGCGGTCGCACAATTCGCCCAGCACCGCCCCAGCCTCGACCGAAGCGAGCTGGTCCTTGTCGCCAAGCAGGATGAGCCGCGCGGAGGACGGCAGCGCGTCGAGCACGGCGGCCATCATTTCGAGGTCGACCATCGAGGCCTCGTCGATCACGAGCACGTCCACGGGCAGCGGATTCGCCGCGTCGTGCCTGAAGCGCCGGCTGCCGGGCCGCGTGCCGAGCACACGATGCAATGTGCTCACGACGGTCGGAATCGCATTGCGCAGCGCCACGGCGTCGACGTGTGCCTGCAGCGTATCGAACGGCAGCCGCGCCACCGCGCCCGCAATCGATTCGTTCAAACGCGCCGCGGCCTTGCCGGTGGGCGCGGCAAGCCGGATGCGCAAGGGCCGCGCGGCACGCGCTCCCCGCCCCGCGTGCCCGAGTGCGAGTGTTTGCAGGAGTGCCAACAGTCTCACGACCGTCGTCGTCTTGCCCGTGCCCGGCCCGCCCGTGACGATGCTGAACGCGCTGCGCGCGGCGAGCGCGCAGGCGAGCTTCTGCCAGTCGGCGGCGCGCGCAGCCTGAGCGGCTCGTGCCTCGCCGTTACGCGGTGCGAACAGCGCATCGAGCGCCGCGTGCGCGATGTCGAGCGGCAGCGCGGCTTCGAGCTGGGCGGCGCGGGCGAGCCGGCGCTCGATGCCCTCGCGCACGTCCTGCTCGTATTGCCAGTAGCGCCGCAAATAAAGCCGCGTACCCGCGAGCACGAGCGGCGTGTTGCCTTGTGCGACGCCGGTGGCCGATGTCTCTTCGCTCACCAGATCGGGCATCGCGAGCGCCGCGCGCCATTGCGCGAGCGTGACACCCGCGAGCACTTCGGCAGGCGGCTGCGCCGGCGCCGCGGCCAGCACTTGCGGCCCGTCGGGCGGCAGCGAAAGCGCGAACGCCGGATCGTCCAGCGTGGCCTTGAGGTCGAGACACACATGACCACGCCCGAGCTGATGGCTCGCAAGCGCGGCCGCGAGCAGCAACAGCGGCGGGCTGTGCGGCGCTTCGGTCCACAGAAAGCGCGCGAATGCGGCATCGAGCGTACGCAGCCAGCCGCGCTCGACCCAGTTGTCGAGCACGCCGAGCATCTGCCCGGCCGTTTCGCGCGCGGCGCCCGACCCCGGTTCCGGCGCGGCGCCCGGCAAGTCCAGATTCTCGAACAAGTCGCCGGTGAGGCCGTCCTGCCCTTTCGTGCGGCGCCTCGTCATGCCACGTCCTCCAGCGCGTTGCGACGCGCGAAGAGCGCGTCGAGCCGTTCGATCAGCTCGCGCGGCGGCCGCTCGCAATGCAGCCCCTGTCCCGGCGCCCGGCCGCCGCGCAGGAACAGATACACGGCCCCGCCCACGTGGCGGTCGTAATCGTAATCGGGCAGGCGCGACTTGAGCAGCCGGTGCAGCGCGAACAGATAAAGCACGTATTGCAGTTCGTAACGCGAATGCAGGATCTGCGCGCGCATTTTCGCGCTCGTGTACGACGCATCGTCGGGGCCGAGCCAGTTCGACTTGTAGTCGGCCACGTAATAGCGGCCTTCGTGTTCGAACACGAGGTCCATGAAGCCCTTGAGCATGCCGTTGAGCGTGGCGGCGTCGAGCGCGGGGCGCGCCTCGCCGTCCAGCGTGAATTCGGTGACGAGCGCATCGATTGCGA
Source organism: Paraburkholderia silvatlantica (assembly GCF_003096715.1). Taxonomy (GTDB): domain Bacteria; phylum Pseudomonadota; class Gammaproteobacteria; order Burkholderiales; family Burkholderiaceae; genus Paraburkholderia; species Paraburkholderia silvatlantica. The sequence goes on along the minus strand of NZ_QEOL01000020.1, from coordinate 19,078 downwards.
GCGTATCGACGGCATGCGCCGTGACCCAGAATTCCAGTTCGGCCATATACGCGCCGGGTTCGAGCTGCGCGAACGCCACGGGCGCCACGCGCTCGCCTTCGATATCCGGCAGGCGCAATGGCGTGCGCACCAACTCCAGTATCCACGCCGTGAGCGTGTCGATCCAGTGCGACCAGCCGCGCACGCTGCAGCGCCGCGCGACCATGTCGCGCACGCGCGCTTCGTCCCGCGCGATTTCGGCGAAGCCTTCGTTGGCGGCCCATTCCATCAGTTCGTGCAGGAAGGTGCCCGCGTCCGCGCCGCGCTCGAAGCCGTGCATCGGCGCAAACGCGGGGGCGACGAGCGTCTGGCCGGCGCTTGCGAATGCTTCGTCGTCCTCGGGCGGCACGCCCGCCTCGAGCAGTTCGAGGAACACGTCCTCGCTGCGCGTGTCGGGCACGCCGCGCGCATCGTCCGCTTCGACAGGAACGCCCGAACCGATCGACGTTTCGAGCGTCTTGAGGCTCGAATAGCTCGCGATCCACCAGCGTTCGCGCTCGCGAGGCACGAGCGTGCGCGCCTCGCCGCGCACGGCGCCGGTGTCGCGCAGCGCGAGCACGTCGCGGCTTGCCTCGGGAGCAGGGGCGACGGCGATGTCTGCGCAAGGGCCGCGCAATGTGTCGAGTAATGCTTCGGTTTCCTCAGCAGGCATGGCCGCGCCGCCGCCCAGCAGATAACCCAACGCGCTCGCCTCGACGCCCTGCACCGGACCATAGCCGACCCACGTCGCGTAACGCGCGCGCGTCAGTGCGACGTAGAGCTTGCGCAGATCTTCGCCGAGGCGCTCGCGATCGGCCTGACGCAGCACGCGCGCGTCGGCTTCGAGCGTGACGCGCAGTTCGCCATCATCGTCGTGCCACTCGAGGGGCACATCGTCGGGCTTGACGGCGCGATGCGCGCACGCGAACGGCAAGAACACGAGCGGATATTCGAGGCCCTTCGACTTGTGGATCGTGACCACCTGCACGAGTCCCGCATCGCTTTCCAGACGCAACTGGCGCGCGTCCCCCCCGCCGCCCGCACTTTCGTCTTCGCGCTGCTCGTCGAGATAGCGGATCAGCGCGTGCTCGCCGTCGAGCTGCGTGCTCGCCTGTTGCAGCAGTTCGGCCAGATGCAGCAAGTTGGTGAGCGCGCGCTCGCCATTGAGCCCTGCGCCAGCCGCTTCGCCAAGCAAGCGCTGCGGCACGTGAAAGTCGTTGAACAAGCGCCGCAACATCGGCAGCACGCCCTTCCTGCGCCAGCATTCGCGATATTCGCGGAACTGCAGCACGCGCGACTCCCACGCGAGCTCGTCGTGGCCGAGCCGGTCGAGTTCGGCCCATGCGAGCCCGAGCGTCGGCGTGGCGAGCGCCGTGCGCACGAGGCGGCCGTCGTCGGGCTCGGCGCAGGCCGCGAGCCAGAAGCGCAGTTCTTCGGCCTGCGGCGTCTGGTACACCGAGTCGCGGTCCGAGAGATAGACGCTGCGCACGCCGCGCGCGGCCAGCGCTTCGCGTATCGCCTGCGCCTCGCTGCGGTTGTTGACGAGCACCGCCATGTCGGCGGGCTGCAACGGCCGCATGCCGCGTTCGCCCGAGAAGCCCGCCGCCTGCTCCTGGCCGAGATTGAGCAGGCGCACCATCCCGGTCGCGCAGCTGCCGGCCATGCCAGCGAGATACGCGCCCTTGCTGAGCGGCTTGCCATCCGCGGGAGGCGGCATCCACCAGACGTTGAGCGCGGGCAGCGCCGCACCGGCCGCTACCAGCTTCTCGGGCCGTCCATGCGCATCGGCAGCCACGAACGGCAACGCATTGTCGCGTCCATCAGGGCTGCGAAACAAAAACGCGCCGCTGCCCTCGGGCCGCGATTCCGCCGCCTCGAAGCAACGGTTCACCGCCTCGACCATCGCGCGCGTCGAGCGGAAATTCTTCTTTAGCGTATAGAGCCGCCCTTCGCAGGCACGGCGCGCACGCAGGTAGGTGTAGATGTCCGCGCCGCGAAACGCATAGATCGCCTGCTTCGGATCGCCGATCAAGACGATTGCCGTCCCGGTGTCATGGTCGGCGATACGATAGATCGCGTCGAAGATCTGGTACTGAACCGGATCGGTGTCCTGAAACTCGTCGATCAGCGCAACCGGGTACTGCTTGCGGATGACTTCTGCGAGACGCGGACTGTTCTCGCGCAGCAGCGCCGCGCGCAGCCGCGTGAGCAGATCGTCGAAGCCCATCTGCGAGCGGCGCGCCTCCTCTTCCTCGAAGCGCTTCGCCACCCAGCGCGCCGCATGGCACAGCAGGTCCTGTTTCGCTTCGGGCGGCGAAGCCAGCGACTCGCGCAAGCTTTCCATCGCCACGAAGGCCGCGTGCTCGGGCGGCTCGCCCTTCACCCAGATCTCGGCGAGGCCCGCGGGCGTGAGGCGCGTCCACACTGCCGCCTTGTCGTCGAAGCCCGGATGCGCGGATTCGGGATCGTTGGCCCAGTCGCGCAGCTTGGCGATCCATGTTTCGCTGTGCTTCGAATTGAGCTTTCTGGCGTCGAACTGCTTCGCTGCGCGCGCCGCGCCCAACAAGGCCTCGACCTCGTCGATCCAGACGCGCCACGGCGCCTTCAGCGTCTCGAGTTCGTCGCGTGCGCGCTTGCGGGCCTCTGCGAGCGCCGCGCCGGGCTCGCATGCAGCGGGCAAACGATCGGCGTGCGCGAGCAGCCCGCGTATCGTACTGTGCAATTCGTCGGGACTCGCGAACCACGCCCTCACTTCGGCGGCGCTCGCCGCGTCGAGGGGCGCCAGGAAGGTGCGCCAGTAGTCGCGCACGACTTCGGCGCGCAATTCCGTCTGGTCGGTTTCGAGCGTCTGCGAAAAGAGGCTGTCGCTGTCGAACGCGTGCTCGCTCAGCATGCGATTGCACCAGCCGTGGATCGTCGAAACCGCGGCCTCGTCCATCCATTCGGCCGCAAGTTGCAGGCGGCGCGCGCACGCGGGCCACTGCTGCGGCGAGTAGTCCTCGCGCAGATCGTGCAGCAGGTCCTCTCCCGGCTCGCGCTCGGACACGTCTTCGGGCTCGGCGCGAAAGCAATCGGCGGCTTCGATCAGGCGCGCGCGAATACGCTCGCGCAGTTCCTTCGTCGCCGCGTCGGTGAAGGTCACGACGAGAATTTCAGGCGGCGTGAGCGCGCGGCCCGCTGTGCGCGCCTCGTCATCGACATCCGCTTCGCCGCTTGCCGCGTTGAGCACGCCGTGCCCCAGCACGAGGCGCACGTACAGCATGGCGATCGTGAAGGTCTTGCCGGTGCCTGCGCTCGCTTCGATCAGGCGGCTGCCGTAAAGCGGAAAGCGCAGCGGCTCCAGGACTTGCGCATCCATGTTCCCGAGCGGATTCATGCGGCTCCTCCTGCCTCGCCCGAGGCCCGCTTCGCACGCGACGACGCGAGCGGCGCGCGGCTCACCGGCAGCAGCAGCGTCGCGGCGAGCGTCATGAAATCGTCGTGGGCAACGAGGGCTTCGAAATCGGGGAAGGCGCGGCGCAAATACGGATTCGTCCCGCGTTCGCCGGGCGTGCGGCCATTGCCCTCGTAGGCCGCGCGTGCGGCTTCCCACGCTTCGGCCGGCACCGTCGCGCGCGTGCCGTCGAAGGGATCGGGCAACTTGCGCAGCCATGCAAACGCGGTCTTCACCGCGAGCGGCAAGGGCCGGCGCGCACCGTCGTCCCATGCGGCAAGCAGCGCGAGCAGATAGTCGCGCGCAACCTGCGCGTCGAGTGGCGCGAACTCCGCCACGCCCACCTTGCTGACGATCACCGTGGTCACCGGGCCGGCCGCGATCTGCGCGGCCACGTGCGCGACCCACCAGGGCACGAGGCGATCGCTGCGATAGCGGCTGTCCTTCACGAGCGTGCCCGGCTCCAGAATCACGCGGCCGAGTGCGCCGTCCGCTCCCGCACGCAAATCGTCGAGCCAGTCGTCGAGCGAAACGACGCGGCCTTCCAGCGTCGCATCGAGCCGAATTTCGTACTGGTGCTCGAGCGGCTCGGGCCAGCGCGCGAGCGCCTTGCGATATTCGGCAAAAAGCTCGGGCATGGGCGCGAGCAGTTCTGCGCCGATCACCTCGCCGAAGCCGCCGGCCGCGAGGTCGCCGCTGCGATGCATGCGCTCGAGGCGCGCCAGCGCGGCCGGTTCGAGATCGTCTTCGCCGCGCTCCATCGCGAGAACCTGCGCGCGGATCAGCTCGCCCTGGAGCTGCCACGCCTGCAACGCATCCACCTCGAAGGGTTCGTGATTTTCGCTCGCCGCGTCCTCGCTTTCGAAGGCCACACGCAGACGCTGCCGGAAGAAGCTGCGAACCGGCTCGCGCAGGAATTCGCCGAGCTCGCGAATCGACAGCGGCTCGTCGCGTTCGGGCGGCGCGAGGACTTCGGCGTTCGCTTCAGCCGCAGGCAACTGTGCGGGCTTGCTCCACTCGTGCGCATACGTGTAGAGCGTCGCCTCTTCCGGGCGCGGCGGAAAATAGTCCGGGCTGAACGGCTGCAGGCGATGCTCGATGGTCAACGCATCGAGCAGCGCTTCGCCATCGTTGTCTTCTGCGCCTTCGAGCCGCCAGCCGGCCTTTAGATGATCGCGCAACTGTCCGACGAGCACGGAAGGCGGGCGCGGCGTGTTGTCGGTCACGCTGCGCCCGATCCACGAAACGTGCAGATGGTCGCGTGCCGAGAGCAGCGCTTCGAGGAACAGATAGCGGTCGTCTTCGCGGCGCGAGCGGTCACCGGGGCGATAGTCGCGGCGCATGAGGTCGAAGTCGAGCGGCGTGCGGCTGCGCGGATAGTCGCCGTCGTTCATGCCGAGCAGGCACACGCGCCGGAACGGAATGGCCCGCATCGGCATGAGTGTGGCGAAGGTCACCGCGCCCGCGAAGAAGCGCTGCGAGAGGCCGCCGCCTTCGAGCGCCGCGAGCCAGTTCTCCGCGACGATGGCGAGCGGCAAGGTCTGCATGAGCGCGGCTTCGTCGCAGGCCTCGCGCCACGTTTCGAGCGCGCCGTCGAGGCGGTCCAGCGTGTAGGCGTCTTCGTCCTGCGCCGCGAAAAAGGCCGCCTTCAACGCCCGCAGACGCTCGCACCACACGGGCACCGTAGCCGGCTCGCGCAGCGTGCGCCACGCGTGGTCGAGCGCATCCACGAGGCGCGTGAGCGGACCCAGCAACGCGGCGTCGAGCCCCCCGATCTCGCTGTACGGTTCGATGCCGCGCCATGCGCCCGCACGTTCGCCGGCGGCGTAGCCCAGCAGCATGCGCCGCAAACCGAACGCCCAGCTGTTGGGCGCGCCCAGTTCGTCGGCCTGGGGGAGCCCGAGACTCGCACGCTGGTCCGCATGCAGGCCCCAGCGGATATTCGCGCCGTCGATCCAGTTGCGCAGCGTGGGCACGTCTTCGGCGTCGATGCCAAAGCGCGCGCGCACGGCCGGCACTTCGAGCAGGTCGAGCACGTCGCTCACGGTCACGCGCGCGTACGGCAGCGAAAGCAGCATTTCCAGCGCGCCGACGAGCGGGTCGAACGCGCGCTGCGCCCGGTCGGCCACGCTGAACGGAATGCTGCGCGGGTCGTTGCCGTCGAGCAGGCCGAACACGGCCTGGATATGCGGCGCGTAGACCTCGATGTCGGGCACCATCACGATCACGTCGCGCGCACGCAATGTGGGGTCCGCCGCAAACGCGGCGAGCAGCCGGTCGTGCAGGATCTCCACTTCGCGCTGCGCACTATGCGCGATGTGAAAGCGAATGGATTCGTCTTCCTGCGCATCGACCGGTTCCCAGTGCTCGCGCGTCTCGCCAAGCGGCCGCAGATCGCGAATGTCGTCCTGCAACTGCGAGAGCAGCGTGAGCGCATCTTCGCCGTCGAACAGATCGATACGCTGGCCGATGCGCGTGAAATGCGGGGTGTACGTCTCGCGCGCCTCGTCGCTATCGTATTCGTCGAGCAGGCCGATGAAGTCGCGCCCCTGCTTGCCCCAGGCCGCGAGCAACGGCTGGGAATGCAGATGCAGCTGCGCCTCGTCGAGCTGGTCCGGCGCGCCCGCGCGGCGGCGCTGGCGCGCGTGGCGCGCGCGCAGCAGGTCCTGGTCGGCGACGATGTCGGCCCAGTAGTGCATGCACGGGTTGTGCACGCACATCAGCACCTGGCTCCAGCGCGCGAGCGCCGCGAGGACTTCCACCGACTGGCGCGCGAGGCTCGAAATGCCGAACACGACGAGCCGGCGCGGCAAGCCCTGCGGCCGCGCGTCGCCCGCCTGCCACGACTGCGCGCGCGCCATGAACGCTTCGTGCACGGCGGCGCGCCCCGTGTCGCGCAGGCCGATGCCGTCTGGCGCCTGCGCGCTCACGTCCGCGAGCAGCGCGCGCCAGAGCGCCGCCTGCCAGCGCGCCTCCTCGGGCAACGGCGTGCGCGTATTGCGCGCATCGATCAGCACGTCCTCGTTCGCGGCCCACGCAGCGAGCCAGTCCGCGCGATAGACCTGGTACTGGTCGAGCAAATCCGCCACGCGCTGCGCGAGCTGGAAGCACTTGCGCTGGTCCTCGTCGTTGGCCATGAAGCGCCTGAGTGGCTCGTATTCGCAGCCCGGCTCGTCGAGCAGCGCCGGCAGCATGCGCATGAGACGCCAGACGAGGCGCGACTTGTCGAACGGCGAGACCGCGGGCACGGCGTCGTTGCCGAGCACGGCGCGATACACCTGCCACAGGAAACGCGACGGCAGCGACATTTCGAACGCCGCCGCGATCCCGCAGCCGCCCTCCTCGGGATCGGCGGCAAACGCGAGCTTGAGCCACTGCGCGATGCCGTTGCTCTGCACGAGGAACATTTCCTTTTCGAGCGGCGCGACCGGGTTCTGGCGGATCCAGCTCACGATCAGGTCGCGCATGCGCTCGGGCTGATTGCCGTGAACGAGCATCAGCCCGGTGGGCAGGTCGCGCGCGCTCAAGCGAGGCTCCGGCGCGCCCGGCACACGTTACGCGCGGGTCGGGCAGATGGGGCGAGGAAGCGGAGAAAAGGAATGACGGCCATGTCGCCTGTTCGTGTTGGGTGCCGGTACTTGCCGATACTTGCCGGCACGAATGGCGCAGGCGGCATTGCGCCCACGCGATGCGACAGTTTACGACAATCGGGACCGCGGCGAGCACCGCTGTCGCGCGCAGGCCGCTGCGTTGGCGCCGCGACCGGCAAGGCACGTTCGCAAGCCTGGTATTAGCGTAAGCAGGCTTTAGCCCAACCGCTTGCCCGTAACCGGATCGAAGAAATGCAGGCGCGCCGGCGGCAAGTGCACCGCCAGCCGCTCTCCGGGCGTGGGCCGCGTTTCGTGCGGCAGGCGCACCACCACATCCGCGCTGCCCCAGCGGCCGTGCGCGAGGTTGTCCGCGCCGAGCAGCTCACACGTCTCGACTTCGAGCGTCACCGGCTCGTTGGCGCCGCGCGCGTGCATATGCTCGGGCCGCACGCCCAGCACGCATTGCGCGCCCTTCGGCAGCCAGGCCGGCGCATCGCCAAGGGGCAGATGCGGCCCGTTGCCCTCGCTTTCGAAGCGCCGGCCGTCGTCGCTCACGCGCCCGCGCAGCAGGTTCATGGCCGGCGAGCCGATGAAGCTCGCCACGAACATCGAAGCGGGCCGGTCGTACACCTCGCCAGGCGTGCCGATCTGCTCCGCGCGTCCGCCATTGAGCACCATCACGCGCTGCGCAAGCGTCATCGCCTCGATCTGGTCGTGCGTGACATACAGGCTCGTCGTACCCAGACGCGCATGCAGACGCTGGATTTCAAGGCGCATCTGCACGCGCAGCTTCGCGTCGAGGTTCGAAAGCGGCTCGTCGAACAGGAACACCGAAGGCTCGCGCACGATCGCGCGGCCCATCGCCACGCGCTGACGCTGACCGCCCGAAAGCTCGCGCGGTTTGCGCTCCAGCAGCTTGCCCAGTTCGAGAATTTCGGCGGCCGCCGCGACGCGCGCCTCGATCGTCGTGCGGTCGAGGCCTTGCAGCTTGAGGCTGTAGCCCATGTTGCGCGCGACCGTCATATGCGGATAAAGCGCGTAGTTCTGGAACACCATGGCGATGTCGCGATCCTTGGGCTCCACGCGATTGACCACTTTCCCGCCGATGGCGATCTCGCCCGCCGTGATGGTCTCCAGCCCCGCGACCATGCGCAGCAGCGTGGACTTCCCGCAGCCCGACGGGCCGACGAGCACCAGGAATTCGCCGTCCGCCACCTGCACGTCGATGCCGTGCAACACCTGTTGCGCCCCGTCGTACGACTTCGTGACGCCCCGTATGCTCAATGCCGCCATGCCGTCCCCCGAATTGCACCCATGCTTATTTCTCCACGTCCACGAGGCCGCGCACGAACCAGCGCTGCATGGCCAGCACCACCACGAGCGGCGGCAGCATGGCGATCATCGTCGCGCACATCACGAGATGCCATTGCGTGGCCGCGTCGCCGCTCGAAATCATGCTCTTGATGCCCACCACGGCGGTCGTCATCGAGGCCGTGCTCGACATGAGAATCGGCCACAGATACTGGTTCCAGCCAAAAATGAAGGTGATGACGAACAGCGACGCGATGTTCGTTTTCGATAACGGCAGCACCACGTCCCAGAAAAAACGCAGCGGCCCCGCGCCGTCGATGCGCGCGGCCTCGATCAGCTCGTTGGGCAGCGTGAGGAAGAACTGGCGGAACAGAAACGTGGCCGTGGCCGAGGCGATGAGCGGCAGCGTGAGGCCCGCGTAGGTGTTCGTGAGATGCAGCGTGGCCGCGACCTGCACCGTCGGGAAAATGCGCACTTCCACGGGCAGCATGAGCGTCACGAAGATCAGCCAGAACGCGAGGCGCCGGAACGGAAAGCGGAAAAACACGATCGCATAGGCCGAGACGATCGAAATGGCGATCTTGCCCACCGAAATCGCCAGCGCCGTGATGACGCTGTTCATGAGCATCGCGCCGAACGGGCTCGCCGCGCTGCCCGTGCCCACGTTCCACACGGTGGCCATGTTCGCGAACAGATGGGTGCCCGGCACGAGCGAGAGCGGCACCGAGAAGACTTCTTTCTCGTTCATCGTGGCGGCGCAGAACGCCACGTACACGGGGAAAGCCACCACCGCCACACCGAGCACCAGCATGACGTGGCAGAACAGGTTGAAGTATTTGCGGTTCTCTACCATAGCTAGTACTGCACCCGGCGTTCGATGAAGCGGAACTGGAAAATCGTGAGTGCGGTGACGATCAGCATCAGCACGACCGACTGCGCGCCCGAACTGCCGATGTCGAGGCCCCGAAAGCCTTCGTCGAAGATCTTGTAGACGAGCGTGCGCGTGGCCTGACCAGGCCCGCCGCCCGTTGCCGCGTCGATCACCGGGAAGGTGTCGAAGAGCGCGTAGACCACGTTCACCACGAGCAGAAAAAAGCTCGTGGGCGAAAGCAGCGGGAACGCGATGCCGAAGAAGCGCCGCACGGGGCCCGCGCCGTCGATGGCGGCGGCCTCGAAAAGCGATTGCGGAATCGACTGCAGGCCCGCGTAGAAGAACAGGAAGTTGTAGCTGATCTGCTGCCAGACCGATGCGATCACAACGAGCGTCATGGCCTGGCCGGGATTGAGCGCGTGATTCCATGTCACGCCCAGGCGTGCGAGCGCAAAGGTCACGAGGCCAATGCTCGGGTTGAACAGAAAGCCCCACAACACGGCGGCGATGACGGGCGCGACCGCATACGGCCAGATGAGCAACGTTTGATAAAAGCGCTTGCCGCGCGTCACATGGTGCGCCATGGCGGCCAGCAGCAGCGAAATGGCGAGGCCGCCGAACGTGACGAGCGCCGTAAACACGAGCGTCGTCTGGACCGAGGCCAGATAGAGCGGATCGTGCAGGAGCCGCGTGAAGTTGGCGAGGCCGACGAAGACGGACGACGTGCCGAAGGCGTCCTGGGCCTGGGTGGACTGCAGGAGCGCCACCCCGGCCGGCCATAGAAAAAAGATCACGGTCACCGCAAGCTGCGGGCCGACGAGCAGGTACGGCAGCAGGCTCGCCCCAAAACGGGAGCGTTGTTCCATTGCGTCACTCTCCTCGAGCGGCGGCGTCCGGACGGGCGCGAACACCGGTTCACGCGGCTTGTTGATCGAATTGAACCGCCGATTTGGCCACCCTATGGGCGGCGCCGCGTTCGCATTCTAGCCGAGACGCGTGACAATGCGGATCAAAGCGCGGATCAAAGCGCGGGGCAAAGCGCGGGGCAAAGCGCGGGGCAAAGCGCGAGACTGGCGGCCGCGCCGTTCGACTGCCGCTCAGGCGAGCGCCGCCGCGGCAAATTTGCCCATGTCCGTGGCCGGATCGCGCAGCGCATCGAGATCGAGCTTCATGCCCTTGCCCACGAGCTTCTTGCCGCACAGGAAATCGGGCATCGAATTGACGGCGTCGACCGCGAGCAGCACGCGCTCCTTCAGGTAGTACACCGCGAAGCGCCGTGCGCCGGGGTCGCCGCGCACGATGGCCTCGTCATAGCCTTCGAGCAGGCCCACCGTCTGCAGCTTGAGGTCGTACTGATCGGACCAGAACCACGGCGCGTCGCACGCAGGACGCGGCTTGCCGACGATCGCGGCGGCCGCGAGCTTCGCCTGCTCCACCGCGTTGTGCACGCTCTCCAGGCGCCCCGCGCGGCCATAGTGCGCAAGCGGCCGGTGCGCGCAATCGCCGATCGCAAAGACGTCCGGGTCGTTCGTGCGCGCGTCGTCGTCCACCTGGATGCCGTCGGCGCACGTGATGCCCGCCGCTTTCGCGAGCGCCTCGTTCGGCAGGATGCCGATGCCCACCAGTGCAAGCGTGGCGGGTACGATCTCGCCGTCCGCCAGCTTCACGCCGGTGAGTTTGCCGCCCTCGCCCACGAGCGCCTCGATCTTCGCGTTCAGGCGCAGTTCCACGCCCTGCGCGCGATGCTCGTTCGCGTAGAACGTGGAAACGGTCTCGCCCGTCACGCGGCCCAGCACGCGCGGCGCGGCTTCGAGCACGGTGACCGCGTGGCCGAGCTGGCGCGCCGCCGCTGCCGCTTCGAGGCCGATATACCCGGCGCCGATCACCACGAGCTTCGCGCCCGGCTTCACGCGCTCGCGCAGCCCATCCGCGTCGGCGAGCGAGCGCAGCGCGATCACGCCGGCGAGATCGTGGCCCGGCACCGTCAACACGCGCGGCGTCGAGCCGGTGGCGAGAATCAGCTTGTCGTATTGAAGCTGGCTGCCGTCGGCGAGCGTGAGCGTGCGGCTCGCGCGGTCGAGCGACTGCGCGCTCGCGCCGAGCGTAAGCTCGATGCGCTGCTCGTCGTAGAACGCGCGCGGTTTGAGCCACAGGCGCTCGAGGTCGGCCTCGCCCTTCAAATAGGTTTTGCTGAGCGGCGGCCGGTGATAAGGCGGCACCGGTTCTGCGCCGACCAGCACGACGCGGCCGCCGAACCCATATTGCCGCAGCAGCGCCGCGGCGTTGCCGCCTGCGTGCCCTGCCCCAACGATCACCACCGTGCTGCCGTTTTCCTGCATGTCCGCTCCCGCATTTTCCCGCTTACTGCAACGTTAATGGATTCACTGCGCGCATCGGCGGCCACGACTCATACGCGCTTGAACCCTCGCGTCAATGGATTGCCCGCGCCGTCCGCCGCGCCAGGATCGAGATCATCTCATGGTTTGCAGGTGCACGCCGCGCCTGGTCGAAGGCGCGATCGTCCGGCGCAGGCATGAGGATATTGCTCGGGACTTCGAAGGAGCACAAAACCTCGTTGAGCGGGCCTGGCGCTAGAATCGTGGAACCGGGTCTCGACGCCCCCCTTGCACTGGAGAATCGCGCGCCATGAATTCGACCCCGCTGCCCCGCCGCCCGCGCGTGTATCTCGCCGGCTTCGACGTCTTCCGGCGCGACGCGCTCGAGCACGGCGCACGCCTCGTCGCCGCGTGCGCGGAATTCGGCTTCGAGGGCGTTTATCCGCTCGACGCGCAGGCGCCCTCGGACCTCGACGGCCCGCGCCAGGCCGCGTGGATCTATCGCGCGAACGTCGAATCGATCCGCGCCGCCGATATCGTGATGGCAAACGTCAACGACTTTCGAGGCCCCGGCGAGCCCGACTCCGGCACCGCTTTCGAGATCGGCTATGCGGCCGCGCTAGGCAAGGAAATCTGGGCCTACTCAACCGACGAAGGCACGCTCATCGAACGCGTGCCTTCCGTGCCCGACGCGCAAGGGCGCGTGTGCGAACGCGGCTATCTGGTGGAAGATTTCGGCCTCGCCAGGAACCTGATGATCGCGTGCGCGGCGCGTCTCGTGCAGGGCGACGCGCGCGCGTGTCTCGAAGCCATGGCGCAAGGGCGCACGCCATGACCGCGTGCAAACGCCTGTGCTGGCGCCGGCGCCGGCAAAAAATTCAATGATGCATGGCGCTCATCGTGCTCATGCGCTGGAGCGCGCGAATGCGCGCCACCGCGGGGCGGTCCGTCACGGCGACCTGATAGAGCTTCGCGAGGTCGGCCTTGAGCGCCGTGCGTGAGCCGGCGTCGAGATACACCATGTGCCCCGAGGGATAGAAGCGCGCGCTCAGGTTGTCGCGCACCTTCTGGTCGAGAAGCGGCATCTTCTGCAGGTCGATCACGGTCTGGTAGAACGGCGTGACGAAGTCGTAGTAGCCGTTCGCCGAAAGCACGCGCAGATCCGGATTCAGCGCCATCACCGCGGCGAGATCGCCGGCCGTGTAGAGCACGATATTGCCCTGCGCGTCCACGCCCTTTTGCGCGCCCGTCGGATCGATATGGCCGAAGTTCCAGTTCTTGAACGCCTGGTCGTTCAGGTCCGTGAACGACGAGTTCGTGCGGAACTTGAGCTGCTCGTTCAGGTAGCTGTTCCACATCGCCGTATAGACGCCGCTCACTGCCGTCATGGTGGGATCGTTGCCGCCCGAGTTGGGGTCGATGCTGCCGGCAATGCCCGTGTCGATGGCGGTCACGCGGCCGTCGTACGAGCCGAGCGCCACGCCCTTGTCCTTCAGGAGCGTCGTCAGAAAAAGCGAATTGCCGCGGCTGTCGTACGAGGCGATGTCGAGATTCCACGACTCGAGCGTTTGCGTGTCGATGCCCGTGTATTGCGACAAGGTCTTGAGCGTCGCCGGAATGCGCTTGTCGTTCGGATCGGGAAACTTCGAGAGCGCCTGCAGATAATCGGTGCGCGCGAATTGCGCGACCTGCGCGGCGAACGCCTGCAAGTCGGTCGGCGCGGGCGTCACGCCGAGACGCTTGTGGTACCACGCGTCGGCGGCCGCCGTGGGCAGCGCGCCCACTGGATTGCCGCTTTGCGTGTAATCGAGAATCGACGACTGCAGCGTGATGCCGTTCAGATCCACGCCATCCTCGTGCAGCCGGTAGGCCAGCACGCAACTACGCGCCGTGCCATACGATTCGCCATAGAGAAACTTGGGCGAATTCCAGCGATCGTTCGCCGTGAGATAGCGCTTGATGAATTGCTTGAGCGAATCCGCGTCCTGGTCCACGCCCCAGAAGTCGCGATTGTGATGCGGCGCAATCGCGGCCGAATAACCCGTGCCCACCGGATTGATGAAGATGAGGTCGCTCTTGTCGAGCAGGCTGTCCGGATTGTCTTCGAGCGTATAGGGCGCGGGCGGCGTGAAGCCCGGCATCGAGGTCTTGATGCGCTTTGGCGCGAACGAGCCGAGCAGCACGAACACGGAAGAAGAGCCCGGGCCGCCATTGTAGAAGAACGTGACGGGACGGTCCTGCGCCTGCACGCCGTCCTTCGTGAACGCCACGTAGAAGATTTTGGCGTCGGGCTGCGAACTGCCCGGATCGACGGTCACGAGGTGACCCGCCGTCGCCGTATAGGCAATGACTTCCTTGCCGATCTGGATGGCGTGATGCGTGATCGCGGCGTTCTCCGTCATGTCGGTGACGAAATCGTCGGGACCGTTGCCGTAAGCGGTGGGATCGAAGCACGGCTGGTCGGCCTGGGAGCGATGCTTGCCGTTGCCGCTCGCGGGACTGGCCCCTTGAGCGCCGCCGTTGCCCTTGGTGGACTGCGCTTCGTCGTTCATGTCGTCTCCACTTTCTGAGTGTTCGCGTTTGAGACAGTGAATGCAACTTCGAATGCAACCTCTCATGCAACCCGCATCGCGCCCGCCGCTTGCCTCTTGTGCTCAGCTCGGGCCGCAGCGGCGCGCCGCGCTCATCCTACGCCGAGCCGAGCGCGGTTGCCACCTTGCTGCCCACCGGCGTGCCGAGGCCCGTGCAGGCGTCCCAGCCCGGCGCCGCCGAGAAGTCGCCATTGCTGCCGATCGTCACGTCGTTGAAGGCACCCGGCTGCGCATAGAGCTTCGCGTTCGCGAAGCCCACGGGCGTGCCGCGCGCCGCGTTGATGCGCGCGATCAGCGCCGCCCACAGTGGCGCAACGGCGCTCGTGCCGCCCACCACCGTGTCCGCGCCCGCCACGCGCACCTCGTAGCCCGTGGCGGGATCGGCGTCGCCAGCGACGTCGGGCACGCCGCGCCGCACCAGCGCGCCCGCCCCGCCGCTGCTTCGCACGACGCGCAGTCCTTTTTGCCAATCCGGCAGCGCAAACGTCGCGCTTATGCCGCCGCCGGTCGCGCCGTTTTCGCCTTCGCTCCACACGGTTTCCTGCGTGATGCGTCCGTTCGACGCCGCGATGTGCGTGCCGCCGCAGCCGAGCGCGTAAGGGCTCGATGCAGGAAAGTCGACATGATCGGCGCCGTCGCTCGTGCCGTCCGACGAGCCGCTGTCGCCCGAAGCCGCGCACACGGTCACGCCGAGTGCGACGGCCGTTTGCAGCGCGTCGTTCAGCGCGCTGAGCGTTTGCTGCGACCATGCCGACTCCGGCGCGCCCCAGCTGATCGAGATGACTGAAGGCTTACGCTGGCTGTCGTGCAGCGCGGCGCTCACCGCATCCACGAAACCCGCCTCGCTGTTCGGCGCGAAATACACGGCGATGAGCGCGCGCGGCGCCAGCGCACCGGCGATCTCCACGTCGAGCGTGACTTCGGCGTCGGGGCCGTTGGGGTCGCCGGTCGGCGCGTTCGTCGCCTGATCGACGGAGACGTCCTCCACGCGCGGCGCGCTCACGCCCAACTCCTTGAAATACGCGCTGAGATCCGCCGTGTCGTATCCGCCGCCCATTTCGATGAGGGCAATGCATTGGCCGCTGCCGTCGCCCGCGGGAAAGCTGTAAAGCTCCGCGAGTTGCAAGGGCGTGAACGATCGGGTCACCGCGCGCGCGGCGCGGATGGGCGGGCGGATGGGCGCACCAGGTGCGCCCGGCGCGTCTGCCGGCGCACTGGCCAGACTCGTCGGCACAACGCGAAAGTGCGGCTGGGCCTTCGCGCGATTGTCGAGCCCGACCACGGCGGTGACGACCTCGTGCATGTCTTCCGGCAAGTGCAGGGGGCCGCTCGGCTGGTGAAAGTGATGCGTGGTTTTGCCGACCTGATGCTCGAATCGCTGCAGCTCGATGCCGAAGGCGGCGTTGTACTGCCGCACGGTGCCCGAGAGCACGACGCGGCGCGCCGAGGCATCGGCCTGATCCACGGCGAGCCCATGCGCGCTCGCGAACTGCTTGACACGCTCGATATCGCCAGCGCTCGCGCCAAAGCGCTGCTCGTAGTCCTTGCGGGAAACCGGCTGCGCGGCAGGATCGTTCGCGGTGAGCCGGTCCACCAGCTCGTGGAACTCCGCCGAAGCCTGACGCCGCAGGATCAGCACGATCCTGAAGCGCTCCGCCGGGTCGCAAGCGCCGACGCACTGCGCGCCAGCGGGCGCGGGATGTTCACTGCCTGCCACGGGAAGGTGCCTGGTCATGGCCGGTTGCTCCTCCATGAAGCGCGTGTCTGGATTCTGGCCTTCGGACACGCGTTGACTTACGGGAGTTCCCCGAGCCAAACCGGCCCGGAATGCCGTACAGAATCGTTGGAATATTCACGCAGCATGGCCGCCGCACGAGCGGCCCGCCACGCAGCGCGAGCGCAAACGACGCGTTGCGCGCATTCGGCATGCCTGCCAGAGCCGTTATACACCGGTGACGATTGCAAAGGGGTGCCGGGAACACAGGAAAGCCAGGTCGCGCGCAGGGTTGGGGGATGGTTGGGGAGGTGATGCGAGATGGGCGAAAAACGCGCGGACGCCGAGCCCGCGCGTTTGAAGTACCCCGTAGCGTGGTTATGCCGCTATGGAGTTTTATGCCGCGGCGGGCAGCGCCGCCGGCAGATGCGTTTGCAGATACGCTTCGAATTCGTCCTTGACCTCCGGATGGCGCAGTGCGAACTCCACCGTCGCCTTGAGGTAGCCGAGCTTGCTGCCGCAGTCGAAGCGCGTGCCCATGTAACGGTACGCGAGCACCTGTTCTTCAGTGAGCAGCGACTGCAAGGCATCGGTGAGCTGAAGCTCGCCGCCTGCGCCCGGCTTCAGCGCGCGCAGATGTTCGAAGATCGTGGGCATCAGCACGTAGCGGCCCACCACGCCGAGATTCGACGGCGCGACTTCCGGCGCCGGCTTTTCGACGATGCCAGACAGCTTGAACACATCCTCTTCCCACTCGCGGCCATCGACGATGCCGTAAGACGCGCTGTTTTCACGCGCGATCGATTCGACGCCCACCACCGAGCTGTGATAGTGATTGAACGTGTTCACGAGTTGCTTCATGACCGGCGTGGGGCTGTAGAGCAGGTCGTCCGCGAGAATCACGGCGAACGGCGAACCGCCCACGAGCTTTTCCGCGCACAGCACGGCGTGGCCCAGACCGAGCGCCTCGGCCTGGCGCACGTAGAAGCAGTCCACGTTGGCTGGCTTGATGCTGCGAACGACGTCGAGCAGCTTTTGCTTGTTGCGGGCTTCGAGTTCGCATTCGATCTCATACGACTTGTCGAAATGGTCTTCGATCGCGCGCTTGCTGCGGCCGGTCACGAAGATCATTTCGGTAATCCCCGCGGCGATCGCCTCTTCCACCGCGTACTGAATGAGCGGCTTGTCGACGATCGGCAGCATTTCCTTCGGGCTCGCCTTGGTGGCGGGCAAGAAGCGCGTCCCAAGGCCTGCAACAGGAAATACCGCTTTGGTTACTTTCAGCATGATGTCCATTCCCAGATCGTTCGTTTGAGTCTCGGTCTCGCAGCGAGGCAAGCCGACTTCCCCGAGGTTCTGCCGTGGCAGATTCTTGTATTGAATGAGATTGTTTAGCGCTTTTTAAGGCAGAAAAAAAGTCAATAAATTCCAATTACGCGCATCCAGCATAACAGCGGAAATTATTGCCATTCATATCGAATCATTCCAGACGGATCGGCATGAATTTCCTGCTCCGTCTTGTGTCGATGACGCGGTTGGTTCGCGCGTAGTCTACTCGGCTTCGTCGACGGGCGGCAAGGCCCCGGAGCGCGTGCGCGCGCGCCGGATGGGCTCATTGCGCAAAGCCTCGCGATACGCGGACACTGCTACGAGTATCAACAGCACGGCCACGCCGGCCAGCAAGTGCAGGTTCATCGGATTCTCCAGCGACCATAGTCGATCACACTCAAACTAGCATTCCAAATTCGATAAATAAACCGCTTTGTTTTTCAATTCATTTATTTCTCCATTTCTCATGGCATCACGAATACATTTCGAAAATATTTTGCTTATTTCCCTCGCGCGCGCGCCCCTAAGATCGCGGGGTACTCTCCCCAAGGACCGGCCGATACCGATGAGCAATCCCGTACTCCAAACCGCCATGCCGCCTGCATCCGCCCTGCCTGCCGCAGCAACTGCCACTGCGGCGCGGCCCGTGGCCGCGGCCCGCGAGCTTGCCGGCGAGCATCTGATCGAGGCCCTGCGCGGCTTTGCGGCCCTGCTGGTGGCGTATTTCCATTGCCGCCAGGTCACGTGGATCGGCATGGGCGCGTTCCACCAGCTGCATGCCAGCCTCGCGAGCCCCGGTACCCTTGCCGCGTGGCTGACGTTTCCCGTTGCGTGGGGATCGGCGGGCGTGCCGATTTTTTTTGTCATCAGCGGCTATTGCATTCATCGCAGCGGCGCGGCGCGGCTCTTTTCGAACCCCGATTTCCGGCTCGACGCGCGGCAGTTCTGGCTTCGCCGCTTCGTGCGCATCTATCCGGTGCTGCTCGCTGCGTTGCTGCTCACGCTGGCTGTGGATTCGGTCAGCCTCTCGCTGCTTCCCGTGAGCCACAAGATCAACGAGATTGGGGTGCGCGATTTCTTCGTGAACCTGTTTTCGCTGCAGGGCGTGGCCGGCAAGACGTATGGTTCGAACGGCGCGCTCTGGACCCTTTCGCTCGAAGTGCAGTTTTACCTGCTGTACCCGTTGCTTTTCGCTGCGCGCCGGCGTTTCGGACTGACTGTCGTGCTTGCCGCCGTGGCCCTCATCAATGCCGTATCCGCGTTGACGCTGGAGCGGCACGACATCGTCGTCTTCACGTCGTACTGGTTCTCGTGGATGCTCGGCGCGTGGATCGCCGAAGTGCGCTTGCGCGGTTCCTCCGGGTTCCGGTTTGCCTATCCTGCTGCGGCGCTGTTCGCCGTGGCCGGTTGTGTGGCGTTTCACTTCGGGCAGTTTGGGGCGTTCCAGCTCTGGGCTTGTGCGTTTGCCTGCTATCTCGTCAAGGCGCTTGCGCAGCCCGCTGTTTCTTCTCCTGGCTTGCTGCAGTCGCTGTTCTCCAAAATCGGTGACTTCAGCTATTCGCTCTATCTCATTCACTTGCCGCTCTTTGTGCTGCTCGGGTCGCTGCTGTTTCGCTCTGCGTTGCAGACTTCGATCTGGCCGTCGTTTGGGTTTACGCTCGGCGTGATTCCCGTTGCATGGGTGTTCTATCGGCTCTTCGAGAAGCCTGCTCTTGGTGCTGCTGCTCGGCTCAGGAAGCGGGGTAGCAACGCTTGATCGCCACTCATTGCTGTTTTGGCCTTTCCTTGAATTCGCGTCGGGACGCAGGCGTTGCCCCTGTGCGGGGCGGCACCTACTTTTCTTTGCAGCGGCAAAGAAAAGTAGGCAAAAGAAAGCCGCTCACAC
>NZ_QEOL01000019.1 GCF_003096715.1 Paraburkholderia silvatlantica | reverse complement strand
GAGCGTACTCATGCCTGGTTTGCTGGTTTCGGCAAACTGCGCATCCGTTTCGAGCGTCGTCTCGACATTCATCTCGCTTTGCTCTCCCTTGCCGCTGCCGTTATCTGTTCGCGCTTCGTTGATGACTTGTGTTAGCGGCTCTAAAGAGGCAAGCGAAGACACACAACGAGTGATATATGATCGTCATGGCGCGACTCACTTGAATGGCTGCGAATATTGCAACGGAATCGCCTATAGCGTACGAGAAAGGATGCCTCGGAGTCTCTCACGCAATCCGAAGCACGCGGGCACGCGGTTCCACGTCCGGAAAATGGTCGGAAGATCGCACTTGGTCCAGTCAACGATGCGATTGCAATTCTATGCCGGAGCATGAGTACCGATTTGTTTACAGTAAGTGCGTTGGATGATGTGACAATAAGTTTGAGGAGGGAGACGTGTGGGACCGGGACGCGTAGAAGACGCATTGCGATTGGCAACGTGGATTTACGGGATGTTCTGCCGACGCGGCGCAAGTCAGTGAGGGAACTGCTGGACGCGACTGTTGGCATGCGCGTCATTTTGAAAACGCGTTCACTCTCAGTGCGCCTGCCTTTCAGTTATTGGCCTAACCGCGTGCGCGGTGCGTAGTCTTTCACGCTATCACGGAAGTTGTGTTCGTGATCGGCCGGGAATTAAATCTCATGAACGTTCGACTCTCTGTAGCGAGGAAAGTGATCCCTGGAATCGGAGTCTGGTTGGCGCCGCCCTTAAGCGGCACTAATGTCCTCCGTTCTGATTGTGGCCAGTCGGGTGCCAGCAAAGGGGTCATTGCGCCAGTCGGCGCCGGTGTTTTTGTCTGGATCCCGATTCGACGCACCGTCAATTGCAAAATGTTCAAGTGACTGCCCAGCGCTGATCGCCTGAACCACCCATTGTGGCGGGGCGCCTTTGCCGTCCCAGGTGTTTCCGGAAGCGTCGCGGAAACGCACTGCCCAAACGCTCCTGATCGGCTGCAATTGACGTCGCAACGTCTTCCGGTTTGATTCCAAATTCGGCCATCCTTCGCCTCAGATAGGCGACTATGCTTTCACGCTTTCTCTCATCCATCAGTATTCTCCGCGCAACAATTTGCCCTTGGGCAACTGATTGCAATTCGTGTGCTGCCAGGATGCCGTGCGACCCAAAGCTGGCCCTTGTTGCAGCATTGAAGAGGGCAGGGTGTGTTTTGAACGTCGTCTTGCTGTGAGCGGCACACGGACGGTGGCCCCTTTCGGGGGCGGTGTGAATGCAGTATAAATCAACCCGTAAGCGATGCCAGGTTTGCTGGCACGCGTTAAGTCATCTTTTTACCGGCGACTTATTGTGCAGAACGAACAGGAGCGTCCACGCGACGCGACGATGCGTGAGTACATGTCTGGAAAATAGAGAAATGAACCTTTTGCTTACCGTGCATTCAATTTGCACGGGCGCGCCGATAAAGTCATAATCACGACCGCGACGATGGTGTCAATTCTGACGGGCAGACCGAACTTCGAAGTGCCTGGGAACCAAACCAGGGAAGTGCCAGGATCGCACGAACGGTGAACCCCACAGGGAGGGATAGATATGGTTACCTTCGACGCAATCCACTCGAAAATTGCAAAACTCCAGAAGCAGGCCGTGGCGATTGCCGAAAAGCAGTCGTCGGTGGGCCTGACCAAAATCCGTGAACTGATGCACAAGCACGGACTGACTGTCGCTGACATCGAAGGCTTTGTCGCCAAACGGCGCGGTCGTAAGCCTGCGGCGACGCAGACGAAGGCGGCAGCAAAAGCTCCGCGCACGGTCGTGCATCACGTTGCGCCGAAATACGCGGATCCGAAAACGGGCGCGACGTGGTCGGGCCGGGGACTCGCGCCGCTCTGGATTCGCGACGTCAAGGATCGCTCGAAATTCCTGATTGAAGCTGGTGCAACGACGAAGGGCGCTGGCGCAAAGGCGGCGCCTGCGAAGAAGGCTGCGGCGAAGCGTGTCGTGGCCAAAAAGGCGGCGAAGACGACAGTAGCCACGAAAAAGGCTGGCCGGGCGGCAGCCGCTCCGGCAAAGGGGGGGCGTGGACGCAAGGCCGCAGCACCTGCGAAAAAAGTTTCGGCGCCGCGCAAGGTCGCAGCCAGAAAGGTAACGGCCACAGTTGACTCTGCTGCTACCACGCCCGAAGTCGGAGCAGCGTAACGGGTAGCGGTCAATCCGGTTGTGGCTGGCGCAGCGACATGCTGGCCACATTCCATTCGCGGCTCGCTACGACTGATCACGCAGGTCCCTTCGCGCGTCGCCTTACGTGAGAGCGGCGCGACGTTTGTCCATGAGAAAGCGCGGGCACAGATCCGCCGGTCTTAAGCCCCATGCCCTACCGTTTCGAGCTTGTGTCTCTCGCGTTGCCAGCGGACTGTCCTCCGGAGTCGGTTCCTCCGGCGGTCGGCCGGCTGATCTTGCTCGCGTGGCCGGGCATGAGCCGCGCACAACTCCTGGACCGTGCCCGTCGGCTCGATATGCGTGCATCGCTGCGGGTGCAGCCCGGTATCGAAGCTGATGGGCTGACGCAGTTCAGGCTGGCGCTCAGCTTTGCGGATGAGAGCTTCGAACTGACCGTCCATGTACGGCGTGTGCGTCGCCGACGCAGGGGCGCACGACGCCAGAAACCTTCACTGCCTCCGGCGCGCGATATCAGGCAGCAGAACCTCTTCTGAGTTTTCTTGCGCCGCGCGACAACGCCGGTCGTCAGGCAGGTGTCACCTCAGGATAAGCAATCCGCTAGAGAATCCTGAGATTGCGAATCTTTCCAATGGTCGGCGAGCGTTCGACGATCAGGTTCGCGATGAACTCCGGCAACAGCGCGCGCGGCACATTTGCGGGAATACTGGTCACGAGTTGCGACGGCACCTGAACGATGAATTCTTCCGGCGCAGAAGCCAGGCTATGTTCGTATGCGACGCGAATTTCCATTATTGTGTTCGTTCGGGGGACGTGGTTGCCAGCAGCGCATTGTCCGAGCTCGGGGCGGGGCGGGGGCGTGGACGCGGTGTAGCGCGGGATATTTTTGACTTCGTTGCGCTGGGCGTTGCTGAATGGCCTGTGTTGTGAGCGCTTGCGCGCTTTCGCGGGTTATAACAGGGCTTGCCAATCGCGGTCCCTGTTCATTCGCGGCGTACGCACTGCGATTTGGTCTCCATCTATGGGGGCTGGTTACCATCGGGCTGGCGAGAACAAACCGTATGACATTTGCTCGCAGTTTTCTTACACCCCCATGTCTTCCATTGCCTGCGAGCTTTAACGCACGTCGCGGTGATTGATAGGCGATACCGACACGGGAAACATGATGAGCTACCGTGCGACCTGAAGGTGGCTGTCGTCGGTGCGGGTATCTTGCGCGGCCAGATTAACAAGTTTTCCAAGATGGTCACTCGCTCGGACAACGATTTCCATCCGCGTCACGCAGAGCTGGCGATCGTACTCATTGATCACGGGGGTGAGGCCTTCGATCAACGAATCAGGTACATTCCACACTCCGCTGCTATCTGCCTCGGCGAGCACTTCCCCGAGGCCACGCTCGACACATTCAATCTCTCCGATATCGAGCTTCCCGTGCCCCGCCCGGGTGATGAAGCCCGCGATGATGACGACCTGCGAGACGAGATTGATCAATGGGCGGTCCGCTTCACCATTGCGCAGGCGCTCAAGTGCGATCCGTGCACGCAGTGCGAGATCCGCGGCTTCGTTGCGGGGCATGGGGAGAAAGAGCGACTTTGCGTGCGATCCGGCCGTCGGCCGACGCATTGAGCGGGAGTTCTTCTTGTTGGGCATGTCCGGCAGCTGGTTGATGTGGATTTGACACGCCATATTGGGATCACACTTGCCGGCATCAAGTGCCACTACCAGGTTTTACCTTTGGCGACGCGCGCCCGGGTTTTCACGCTCTGCGCTGGCCGTTGCGGCTCTTCTCGCGACTCCTGCTGCTCCTCGATCTTCCGCCGCTACATTCAATGCATTTATGCAACTAATCGTCATAGCGCTGTGCCTGCAACCTGCGCCTCACGGCGGCAGGAGCGACCGGCAACGAGGGATTGGGTACAGACGGTGGCTGATGCGCGTGGAATACACGCTCGGGGCGTCGACCGGGCAGAATGGCTGGATCGGGTTGGCGAAAGAAAGGGCGCACTCGAGTGCCTGTACGCCCTGGATTTGCCAGCATGCGGCACGTGCGGTAGGGTGCCAGGTTTCGCATCCTGGATAGGAGTGGCCGTGAGCAGGCAGGAACGGATTGATACGGTAGTGGCTGGTACCAGCGGGAGCAAGACCGCCACGTCCGACCGGGTGAACGCCGTGCCCGGGATCATTGTGCAGGCACTTGCCGATAGAGGTTCCGTGCAACCGGTCGGTTTCGGCTCATTTTCTGTGGGGCGCTGCGCGGCCCGCGCCGGCTGCAGTTCATCTACCGGCGCGGTAATCTACGTCCCCGCGACGAAGACGATGAAATTCACTGCTGGCAGGGCGCTCAGGGAGGCAGTGAGCGCACCATGACGAAGCCCGTGATCCTGCCTGGCGACTACGCTGGGCTTCATGATGGCGTGGTCAGGGTGGTCGAGTCCGCGCGACAGGCCGCCGCACGCAACGTCAATGCGGTCATGACCGCTGCCTACTGGGAGATCGGGCGGCGCATCGTCGGCAGCGAGCAGGGCGGCAGGGCCCGTGCCGGCTATGGGCAGGCGCTCATCGCACACCTCGCGGACGACCTGACGCGCCGCTTTGGCCGCGGGTTCGGGCGGGCCAACCTGGCGAGCATGCGCGCGTTCTATCTCGCCTGGCCTGAGAATGAGATTTTCCAGACACTGTCTGGAAAATCGGAGGCCCCAAACCTCCAGACACCGTCTGGAAAATTGCCCTCGGCAGGCGGCGCCGTCACCGCGGGTGCAACCACGCCCGACTACCTGTCGCTGGCCAGCCGTTTCACGCTTCCATGGTCTGCCTATGTGCGGCTGCTTTCCGTGAAGACGGAAGCCGCCCGGACCTTTTATGAGACGGAGGCGTTGCGGCAGGGCTGGTCGGTACGTCAGCTCGACCGTCAGATCGGCAGCCAGCTCTATGAACGACTGGCACTCTCGCGCAACAAGGCGGCCCTCCTCAGCAAGGCCGGCGATGCGCAGCCGGGTGACGTTGTGACGCCCGAAGAGGCGATCCGTGACCCGTTCGTGCTCGAGTTCCTGGATATCCGGGACGAGTACTCGGAGTCGGATCTTGAAGCGGCGCTGATCCA
Source organism: Paraburkholderia silvatlantica (assembly GCF_003096715.1). GTDB lineage: Bacteria > Pseudomonadota > Gammaproteobacteria > Burkholderiales > Burkholderiaceae > Paraburkholderia > Paraburkholderia silvatlantica. The sequence goes on along the minus strand of NZ_QEOL01000019.1, from coordinate 166,974 downwards.
GCACCTTGCGGACTTCCTCCTGGAGCTCGGCGATGATTTCGCCTTCCTTGGCCGTCAGCGTCGCCTGCGGATCGACGACACGTGGTTTCGCGTCGATCTGGTGTTCTTCCACCGCGGACTGAAGTGTCTTGTGATCATCGACCTGAAGTTCGGCCGCTTCAGCTATGCGGATGCCGGGCAGATGCATCTGTATCTCAACTACGCGCGGGAGCACTGGATGAAGCCAGGTGAGAACCCGCCAGTCGGGCTGATACTGTGTGCCGAGAAAGGAGCGGCCGAAGCGCACTATGCGCTCGACAACCTGCCGAACAAGATCCTGGCAGCCGAGTACCGAACAGTGTTGCCGGACGAGACGCTGATAGCGGAAGAGCTCGAACGCACCCGCGTTGCGCTGGAAGAGCGCAAGCAATCCGCTCGTTTTGACGAGGGAGCGCCGGAATCCTGATAGCGGTAGTTACGACCCCAGCAAATCAGTCTCCCTTAAAGGCCTGGGTCGCTTCGCCTCAGTCAGGTATGTATTCGTCAACTGCATCGCGATGCCCCGATAATACATTCGCGACCGGCGCCTTTCCGGGATCTGGCTGAGGAATTCGCCGTACTGATTATATCCATGTGTGGCGTTCGACCTGTTATGAGCATTCATCTAGCCGGCCTCCTCGTCGGCGGGGGGCAAGGTCACTTTCGGAACGCGATCTGGTTATCTTGCCACGTTGGCATCTCTCGAGGCGTAGCAGGCCTAAGCGAGGGTATCGGAGAGTATAGGCAATTCGGTACCGACAGGTCATCGGCCATTGCCGTCATTGGAGCGTGCTGCCTTCTATCCTGGCAATACGGTGGAATGCTGACGGTGCCGGCTTCGAGCTGCCGGACGACAGTTCCCTGCATCAGCGAACTCATACTCCCGATCCACAGCGGACCTCCCACTCGTCCGATCGCAGCCACTGGATGCGCTCGTTGCCGACGAGGCGATAATAGGCATGGACCGTAGTAACCGGGGGTACCATGCATTTCGAGACTGCTGGGAGAAAGATTTGGAACCTCGAGGATATTGCCGTCGGGGCCGCGCGCAGCGCCTCGGTGATACGAGCCAGCACGCCAGGCGATTCGGGTAGCAGCGTGGTATCGCCCGCGTTGAACAGGATCTTCGCGTTGATGCCGATCTCCACCGCGCTGGCGGCACGATCGTGATCTCGCCGCGCTGGAGCAGCGTTTCGAGTGCGTTCGTGGGTCGCGCCGAACGTATTTCGGAATCCATATGTTTTGCGAGCTGAATCGCATAGAGTGCGAGGAGTAGCGCCATCAGTGTAGTGATCAAGTCCGCATAGGAAATGAGCCAACGGCCAGCGTGGCCATTACGACTTTCTTGTCGTCGCAGCGGGCAGAAATTCGACCTTGCCCTCGGCGATCACGAAGATCAATCGTTCGCCTGCAAAGCCTTCCGAATAAATGATCGCGGCCGGCGCCGCCGTACGTGACCATGACTGCGATCCAGGTTCTATCCCCGCAAATCGATTCCGTCGCACGAATTAGTCTGACTAGTTGATGCGTATGCGAAGTGAGTGCTACGTGCAGCGTTTACGGCATTTCACAGGACGTTCTTGAATCAGATTGCATAGACGGCACGTATGGAAAGCGTGGCGAAAGCTTCTGGCATGAGAATGTGCGTCGTAATGTCATTCGTGTCTTGCAGAGGCAAACGGTTGCGTTTGCGAGAAGTGCGAAAAAAAAGGGCGCCGAATTGCATCCACATGGTGAATCATATAGGGCGGCATGCGCTTTGACCGCGAAGAGACGGCAGGAAGATGTTGAGCGATACCCAAATGATTTCGGACCATCGCGGCGCTTGATGCCATGCAGGTGTGCATCGACGACGAGTGGGTTGTCGCCCCGGCGAACCGCGAACGCACATTGATCGAGACCCGGCTGCTGCCGGTGTTCGATGCAGGAGGGACGGTTGCGGGTGTGCTTGGTGTGGCACGGGACATCACCGAGCGGCGCCGTTTTGAGGAAAGGCTCGCCCGCCGGGAGCACGAGTTTAGAACGCTCGTCGAAAACTCGCCTGATACGGTGGCTCGCTACGGAAAGGACTGCCGGCGCATCTACGTCAATCCGACTTTTGCATCGCTCTCTGTCGGCGGTGCAGACGCGTTGCTCGGCAAAGCGCCGAGTGAGTTCCCTGGTGGTCCGGACACCGTTCTCTACGAGAAGCACATCGCGGACGTATTCGCGACGGCGAGCGACAGGGAGTTTGAGCTGAGTTGGCAGGCGAACGATGGCAGGCGACTGTGTCACCTGATCAGGCTGACACCAGAGCTCGGTGCGAACGGCACAGTGGAAACGGTCCTCGCCGTGGGACGGGATATCTCGGAGCTGCAGGCGTCGAGAGTAAAAATCCATCGCCTGGCGTACTTCGATGCGCTTACAGCGCTGCCGAACCGCGTCCTGTTTAACGAACATTTGCGCCAGGCAATCTCAGTTAGTTTGCCCGATCACGTTACAGCCGTCGTGATGATCGATCTGGACCGCTTCAAGGGCGTCAACGATACGATGGGTCACGCGGTTGGAGACGAACTGTTATGCGAGGCGGCGCGTCGTTTGCTCGCCTGCGTCCGTCCCGGCGATACCGTCGCCCGCTTTGGCGGCGATGAATTCGCTGTTCTGATTCCCGAGGTATCAGCGCGTGACGTCCTCGAGCAGATCTCCGCGACGATCATTGATCGCCTCGACGAGCCATTCCTGCTCGGCGCAAGGGAAGTGTTCGTTTCATGCAGTGTCGGAATTGCGCTCTATCCTGATGACAGCACGGATGCGAAAGATTTGCTCAGATATGCAGACTCTGCCATGTATCTCGCGAAACGCTCCGGACGGCGCGGGTATCGTTTTTACACGAAAGAACTGACGATCGAAGCGACTGCGCGTCTCTCACTCGAATCGGAACTGCGTCGCGCGATCGACCAGGGCGAGCTTGAGCTGTACTATCAACCACAGATTTTGCTCCGCAGTGCAGAGGTAATCGGATCGGAAGCGTTGCTGAGATGGAATCACCCCGGAGTCGGTTTCATTCGCCCTGCGCAGTTCGTACCGCTTGCGGAGGAAACCGGCCTCATTGTCGATATCGGGCGATGGGTACTTCGCGAGGCATGCCGTGCCGCCACCGAATGGAATAGCGCCAGTGACAAGTCCCACAAGGTGTCGATCAATCTCTCGGTCAGGCAATTCCAGGCTCGTGATCTCGCGGTAACGATAGCGGAGATCCTTGATGAAACCGGCTGCAGACCCGAGTGGCTGGAGTTTGAAATTACCGAAAGCCTGCTGCTGGAGGAAGACGACTCTGTCATGACTTCGCTTCTGGCATTCTCAAGCATGGGGATATCGATTGCGATTGATGACTTCGGCACCGGCTATTCGGCTCTCAGCTATCTGACCCGATTCCCGATTGACACGCTCAAGATCGATCGTACGTTTGTGCAGCAGGTCACGACTGATCGCCGGCATGCCGAGCTTGTAAAGGCGATACTTTCGATCGCACGCTGTCTTGGACAGCGTGTCGTCGCCGAGGGCGTCGAGACGACAGAGCAAGCTGCGTTTCTCGAGGCTCATGGTTGTGAGGTTGCACAGGGATTCCTCTACAGCAAGCCACTGCCGAAATCTGCCATGCCCTCGCTTCCTCGTCGTCTCCACCCGAACGCGACCAACGAGGGCAAACCGTGAGAGCGGAGTGCGGATTCGCGAGCATCTACATCTTTATGCTGGTCGTGCGGGCGATGGAGCCAGCCGCGCCCCGCCTGGTCGCCGAAAATGCGGACGGGTGTCGTTCGCATACCGGCGTTTGAAGCTTCTCGAAAGCGTTCAGCCTTCACGGGTGTCGGCGATTTACTCGCCCACTCATTCACCCATGTAAGCCGCGCGCACCTTCGGCCGCCTTTGGGCGACGGAGTGAACACCGGAATCAACGGCTCAAGTGCCGCCCATAGCTCGTTACTGATTTTTCGTCTGGCCATGCCCCCAGGATATGGCCTTCATGGCTTCATGTCCAGGTTGTGTTAGCCACTCTTAGTGTGCCTTGCCTAACTGCTCTTCGATCGTCCTCGTCAATGGCGATTCCACGCGCCCCGTATGCATTGTCTGCACGGGTTCGATCAGCACGATCCAGCATTCGTCGTCTGCGACCGGATTGTGCAGCGTGCCGCGCGGCACGACGTGCATCGAGCCCGCCGGCAGATCGACGACGCGTCCGCCTTCGTACTCGATCTTCAGATGGCCGCGCACGACGAAGAACAGTTCGTCTTCGTGCTCATGGTCGTGCCAGACGAGCTGTCCGCGCACTTTCGCGACCTTCACGTACTGATCGTTGACCTGGGCGACAACTTTTGGCGACCAGTAATCGGACACGTCGGCGAACGCGGCTTCGAGGTCGAACGATTCGGCAAACGGATGACGAGGCATCGTTATCTCCATGCTGGAATGACGGATGCGGCAAGCAGCACGCCCATCGCGAGATTGAGAATGCGCCAGTGGCGCGGCGTGCGAAAGAGCCGGGCGAGCAGCACGCCGAGCGCGCACCACAGCGCGAGCGAGACGCACGCGGCCACGCCGAACGCGGCGCCGAGCAGCAGCGCGAGTCGGTTCGGACTGCTTGCGAGCAGCGCGAACGACGCCGCCGCGCCGACCGTCATCGCCCAGCTTTTCGGGTTGAGCCAGAGCAGCAGAAAACCGTTGACGAGCGTGATGGGGCGCGCGGGGCCGTTGCCTGCGTTCGGCGGTCCGCTGCGCGCGATGCGCCAGGCGAGCCATAGCAGATAGGCGGAGCCGACTGCCTTGACTGCCGTCTGCAGCGACGGCAGCGCGAGCAGCAGACCACCCAGCCCGAGCCCGGCGACGGCGGCGAGCAGGGCCAGGCCTGTGGCGATGCCGAGCATCAGCGGAATCGAGCGCGCGAAGCCGAAGCGCGCGCCCGATGCGGTGGCGAGCGTGGTTGCTCCACCGGGCGTCACCGTCGCAATGACGACAAACAGAAGAAGCGGCAGGATCGAAGTCATCGTTGCAGATCCGGGAGAATGAAACCTGCACTGTACGGAACGCCGACGCATCATCAAAGGCAATAATTCTGATGCAATCCATTACGCGGCATAATGCGTCGATGAGCCGAAACCTCGACCTCGATCTGATCCGCACCTTCGTTGCCGTCGCCGATAGCGGCAGCATGACGGCCGCCGCGAATCTGCTGCACATGACGCAAGGCGCCGTGAGCCAGCAGGTGAAGCGTCTCGAAGACGTGCTGGATTGCCTGCTGTTCGTGCGCAAGGCGCGCAAGCTGGAGCTGTCGCGCCATGGCGAGCCATTTCTCGTGAAGGCGCGCCAGTTGCTGCAGCTGAACGACGAAATCTGGGCCGACATGACCGGTCGATCGCTGCGCGGCAGCCTGCGCGTGGGCGTGCCGTACGATCTCGTGACACCGCTCGCGCCTGCGATGAAGACGTTCGCCGATGCGCATCCGCAAGTGGAGATTTCGCTTGTGTGCGCGGCGTCGCCGGAGTTGAGCGAAGCGGTGCATAGCGGGCGCGTGGACGTGTCGCTCGTCGAATACGTCGCGAGCGAAGCCGAAGGGGAGCTCGTCCGCACCGAGCCGTTGGTGTGGGTCAAGGGGCGCGGCAGCGATGCCTGGCAGAAGCGGCCGTTGCCGCTTTCGATGGTGGACGAGCGATGTGCCTTCCGGCCGGTCGTGCTCGGCGCGCTCGCGGACGAGGGTATTGCGTGGCGCACAGTATTCGAGAGCGGCAACATCGAGGCGACCGCCGCGACGGTGCGTGCGGGCCTCGCGATCACGACCTGGCTCGCCTCCACGGTGCCGGCCGACCTGGAGACGCTCACGCCTGAAGCAACTGGCTTGCCCGCGCTGCCTGCGTTCGCGATCTGCCTGCGATTGCCCGCGACGGTTCAGCCCGCTGCGCAGGAGTTCGCCCGCCACGTGCGCGAATCGATGTCGAACGACGCAGGCACACGACGCGTGCAGCTTGCGAATATTGCGTGACGCATTGCGTGAGAAGCCGCCGCGTTTCTACAAGCGCTGCGGCAGCGCAGCCGCGAAGAAGTCGGTGATCCGGCGCACGCGCGCAGGCACGAAACGACGCCTTGGCCAGACGATGCTGATATCACGCGCGTCCCGAATGAAGTCGTCCAGCACGGTGACGATGTCGGGATGCCTGAGTTCGTCGGTGAGCGAGAGCTTCGCGAAGAGGCCGATTCCCACACCCGCGAGCACGGCCGACCGGATTGTCTCCACGCTATTCGACGACAGGTTGCCTTGCACCGGTACGCTGAACCGGCCGTGCGGCCCGTGAAACGGCCAGTTCGCCGATTCCATCAGACCGCCGTAGACGAGGCAATTGTGCCTGGCGAGTTCCGCAGGATCCTTCGGTATGCCGTGTTGCTCGAAATAGCGGCGCGATCCCACGCAGACCAGCGGCGTGCTGGCGATTTGCCTCACGACCGAATCCGGATCGTTGACGGTGCCCACGCGAATCGCAAGATCGATTCGATCCTCCACCATGTCGCGGACGAAATCCGACAACACGAGATCGACCCGAAGACCAGGATGGCGCGACAGGAGTTCGGGAATCAGCGGAAGAATGTGCAGCCGCCCGAAAGTCGAGGCGGCGGCGATGCGCACGAGGCCCGAAACGTCGAGCGTGCTGTTGCTCAGTTCGTTGTCGGCTACCTCGATCTCGTCCAGCAACGGCTTGGTGCGCTCGTAGTACTTCCGCCCCTGATCCGTCAGGGTCACGCTGCGTGTGCTTCGGTTCAATAGCAGCACGCCCAGGCGCTTTTCCAGCGCGCCGACCGCCTTGCTGATGACGGACTGTGAATCGCCGGTTCGACGCGCCGCGGCGGAAAAGCCGCCCGCTTCGACAACGGCGATGAAAGCGTTCAATTCGTGAAACCGATCCATTGCATGTCTCTCGTGAGACCTATTCCCCTGGAGAATAGATCTCATGATAACTCCGCTAATTATCATTCGTTGGGGCGGCAATTACGATGTCGGCAATGTTCACCTAATGTTCACCCACAGGCAGAAGACTCCAATGTCCACTCTCACAGGCAAGGTTGCCGTCATTAGCGGCGCAACGACAGGTATCGGTTTGGCGATCGCCCAGCGGTTCGTCGCCGAAGGCGCTCACGTTTTTATCTTCGGCCGTCGGCGAGGCCAGCTCGACGAGGCCGTCAAGCTGATCGGACGCAACGTCACTGCGATCCAGGCCGACGCCGCGAATCTCGACGACCTCGACCGCGTCGCCGCGGCAGTCAGGGACGAAAAGGGTGTTGTCGACATCATCGTGTCGAACGCGGGCTTTACCGAGCAGGCTTCGATCGACACCATCACGCCGGAGCATTTCGACAAGGCATTCAACCTGATGGCGCGCGGTCCTGTCTTTCTGGTGCAGAAGCTGCTGCCGATGATGACAGGGGGTGGATCGATCATCCTGGTTTCTTCGGCCATGCACGTCATGGGCATCCCCGGGCACACCGCCTACGCGGCGACCAAGGCCGCGTTGCGCTCCTATGCGCGCACGTGGGCTGCCGAATTCAAGGATCGCGGCATTCGCGTCAACATGCTCAGCCCCGGCGTCACCGATACGCCGATTCTCGATAGCCAGTCGGCGGCACGCGAGGATCTGGTGAGCATGTACCAGAGCATGGTCCCGCTCGGCCGTCTCGCCCGGGCCGAGGAGATGGCCAGCGCAGCACTCTTTCTCGCCTCCGAACAGAGTTCGTACATGACTGGCGCGGATTTGATGAATGACGGCGGCATCGGCCAGGTCTGAGGCCCCGGGCACACCGTCCATCAAAGTGATTTTTCTGTTATTCAGGAAACCGAATGGAGAATTCAATGAGCTATGCAATCATCGGGCTTGGCAGGATCGGCACGGCCATCGCGCAGGCATTCGCCGATCAGGGCATCGAGGTAGCCGTGGCAGGCAGGCGGCCGGTCGACGCGCTTGCTGCGCGGATTGGGCCGTCGCTGGTCCCGCAGCGGATCGAGGATGCGATCGAGGCCGACGTTGTCATCCTGGCTGTCCCCTTCGGCGCTCACGAAGACGTCGCACGAGCCGCCGAAAGCTGGCAGGGGAAGATCGTGATCGACGCAATGAACGCGTATGGCGTGCCTGTCAAGGAGCTGGACGGGTTGCCTTCGAGCGCTGCCGTTGCAAAGGCGTTTCCGGGCGCGAAGCTGGTGAAGGCCTTCAACCACCTGCCCGCAGCCACACTGGCACAGGGGCCAACGACGCCGCACGGCGGCCGGCGCGTCGTGTTCGTCGCCAGCGACGACGAGCCGGCTAGCGCCTCGGTGGCGGCCCTCGTTGACCGGCTTGGGTTTGCGCCGGTCGACCTCGGGAAGATCGGCGAGGGCGGTCTTCTCGTCCAGGCACGCGGCAATACGTGGGCCCAGCTTGTTTTCCAGGATCTGGTCAAGTTCGATTGACCGGCCGCGCGCTAACCCGCTTCCGGCGCGTGCGCTTTCATAACGGGCATGGCGTTGCTTGTGGACGGACGCTATCCGTTCGCCATGCGGGGCCATGGCTCACTGTACAGGTTCCGGCTGTGCCCGAAGCTTGTCCCTGATTGCAGTCAGGCAGTTCGTGAACTGGGTGCGAAGCCCCACGGAGTTGCCGCTCGGTGCGGCAAGGCTGTCGGTCGTCACAGTCCATCCGTCAGGCGTACGCGAAACATCGAGTTCGAAGTACTCGGCCGATTCGCTATCGAGGACCACCGACTCGCGAAAACTGCCCTTCGGCGCGCGAATGACCGCCTCGCAGCCCTGCTGGAGCCGGGCGGGCGCATGAGCGGACAATCCGGGTGAGCCGTCGCGAAAGGGGACCGCGCCGTACATGCGGAACGCCTCGAACTGCGCTGGCATTGCGGCCGTGACAAACTGGATGTCCGAATCCGAGACGTCATTTCCGCATCCCGCCAGGATGGCGACAAAGGCTGCGAGCGTGATGCGGGCGCAATGACTCCGGAAAGTGATTTGGTGGCCGCCGGCTCCCCGTAGTCTCGGCGCAAACGTTAGCGTTCTCATCTCCAAACGGGCCTGCCTCGATGTAAGAGTCAGTATTACGGCGTGCGTTATGCATATATTTATCGAGGTTAACCCTGGGGCGCGTCGGGTCCGCTACGCTCACCCCGCGCGCCGCCCCTCCACCACACGCGTTGCGGGCGCAACATCCGTCACCGCGAGCCGGATCGCGTCGATCAGCGCGCGTGCCGCCGGCGAAGGCGAGCCCTGCGCGCGCAGCGTAAGCCCGATATCGCGGCGCGTGTGCTGCAGCGGCACGTCGAGAATCACCAGTTGCCCCGATTCGATTTCGTAGTGCAACTGCTGCGCCGAGAGTGCCGTGATCATGTCCGTGCCGAGCAGTAGCCCGCGAATCACGGCGGGATCGTCGGATTCGACCGTGGGCAGCGGCGGCTTGAGCTTCACGCGGCGGAACTGCGCTTCGAGCAGCCCGCGCGAGGGCGAATGCGTGCGCGAAAGAATCCACTGTGCATCACGCAGATCGTTCAGCGTGAGGCCGCGATTCTTCGCGAGCGGATGATCGCGCCGCGCGAGCACGACCATGTCCTCCGACATCAATCGTTCGTTGCCGAGGCCGCTTGCCGCATCGTTTTCGCACAGCGCGCCGAGCACGAGGTCCACGTCGCCGGCGCGCAGGCCCGCCGCGAGCAGTTCATACGCGCTTTCGTCGGTCACCACGCGCACGCCCGGATGCTGTGCGCAAAGGCGCGCGATGGCGGCCGGCAGGATCAGCGTGCGGCCCAATGGCAGTGCGCCTACCGTCACCGCGCCCTGGATATTGCCGTGCAGCGCTGCGATATCGTCGGGCACGTGACGCAGCTCGTTGAGTGCGCGCCGCACGTGCAGCAGGAAGGTCTCGCCCTCGGCGGTCAGCAGCACGCCGCGCGGCCCTCGATGGAAGAGCGTGACACCCGAACCGCTTTCGAGCACGCGCATGGCGCTGCTCACGGCGGGCTGGCTGATGCCGAATGCATGAGCCGTGCTCGGCATATGGCGGTGCCGCGCCAGGGTGACGAATAGCTGCAGCCGCCGCGTGTTGAGCAGATACGCAGGCAGTGTGCCTTCACTCAACGCGCGTCGGCGCGCCTGGCGCGCGGCGCACCACTGCGCGAGCGCTTCCAGTTCGCCGAAAATGCGCGCGCAGCGCTCGAGCACCACGCGGCCCACGGCGGTGGGCTGCATGCCCGACGGTTTGCGCTCGAAGAGCGGCGCGCCCAGCGCCGTCTCCAGTTCCTGCACCGAGCGCGTGACGGCCGACTGCGCGCGATACAGGGCCGAAGCGGCGCGCGTGGCGCTGCCCGTGTCGGCAACGAGGCGAAAAGCGCGCAGATGCGCAAGGTTCAGGAGTTCGGGCTGGCTCACGGCTCGATCATGTCGTTTTGGGTGGGATACGCGCCATGTCTCATGCGGCGACTGTGGCGCGCATACGAGCGCATCATGAACTGGCGCTGCTGCGCGGCCTTGTCGAACGCCACCGTGCCCGGCGAGACGAATGAAACCTTGTCGCCGCGACCGGGCGCTGCGCTCACCGCGAGATTGTGCGCCGCTTCCACAATCAATGCGTGGAAGCGGCCGTTCATCGCGGCGTAGCGCGTTTGCGTTTCGCTGTCGGGCACGCCGGCGGCGAAAATCGCGCCGCCTTCGCGCCTGGGGGCCGCTCTTCCAGGGGTACGAACCGGTGGTTCGAGCGGCTTTTTTTCATGCTGCGCATCCTTTCACGAACCGCGGACGAATTGGGCAAAATAGCGCCGGTCGAAACAGCACTCGCGTGACGAGGAAGGAAGTTTCATGACGGATACGGTGGATTGCGCCGTGATCGGCGCGGGCGTGGTCGGTCTCGCGGTGGCGCGCGCGTGCGCGCAGCAGGGCTGGGAAACCGTCCTCGTCGAGGCGGAAAACGCCGTTGGCACGGGCACCAGCTCGCGCAACAGCGAAGTGGTACACGCGGGCATCTACTACCCGCAAGGTTCGCTCAAGGCTCGGCTGTGTGTGCAAGGCAAGCACAAGCTTTACGCGTATTGCGAAGAGAAGGGCGTGGCGTTCAGCCGTTGCGGCAAGTTCATCGTTGCGACGCACGAAGGGCAACTCGACGCGCTGCGCGCGATTCGCGCGGCGGCCGCCGCCAATGGCGTGGACGACCTGCGCTGGCTCGACCGCGGCGAGGCGCGCGCAAGGGAAGCCGCGCTCAATTGCGTGGCGGCGCTCGAATCGCCCTCCACGGGCATCGTCGACAGCCATGGTTTGATGCTCGCGCTGCGGGGCGACTTCGAGGCGGCGGGCGGCATGCTCGCGTTTTGTTCGCCGGTCACAGGCGGCGCGGCGAGGCCGGGCCAGCCGACGCTCCTCGAGGTGGGCGGCGACGAGCCGATGGAATTACTCGCCACGCGCGTGGTGAACAGCGCCGGCCTTTACGCGCAGCAGGTCGCGGCTTGCATCGAAGGCGTGCCGTCGCAATCGATCCCGCCGGGACGCTACGCGAAGGGCAATTACTACTCGCTTGCGGGCGCGGCGCCGTTTTCGCGGCTCATCTATCCGGTGCCGGAGGAAGGGGGCCTGGGTGTGCACCTGACGATCGACCTCGGCGGCCAGGCGCGTTTCGGTCCCGACGTGGAGTGGATCGATACGATCGACTACACCGTGGACCCGGGCCGCGCGGCGAAATTCTATGATGCGATTCGCACCTACTGGCCCGCGCTGCCTGACGGCGCGCTGCAACCGGGTTATGCTGGCATTCGCCCGAAGCTGGCGGATGGGACGCACAGCGGCAAGCATGGCGGCGACTTCGTGATCCAGGACGCGCGCGAGCACGGCGTGAGCGGGCTCGTGAACCTCTACGGCATCGAGTCGCCGGGGCTGACGGCTTCGCTCGCCATTGCGGACGAAGTGATCGAACGGCTGAACACACACTGACTGCAGTTGCGAACCAACGCGAATCCACGCGAATCAACGCGAATCAACGCGAATCACAAGGAGAACAGGATGGTCTACGAGATGGCGCACATCACGGTGAGCGCAGGCAAGAACGCCGAATTCGAGGCAGGCGTCGCGCAGGCGCTGCCGCTTTTTCACCGCGCGCGCGGCTGCCGCAGCGTGGAGCTGCAGCGCGGCGTGGAAGAGCCGAACCAGTATGTGCTCGTCGTGCAGTGGGATACCGTCGAGGATCACATGGTGCACTTTCGCGAGTCGGATGACTTTCAGGAGTGGCGCCGCCTCGTCGGCCCATACTTCGAGAAGCCGCCTGTCGTGGGGCACACACAGGTCGTCGTGAAGTAAGCGGCTGAGCGCGGCCAGCCGCGCTTACGCCTTGATGCCGAACCCCTCCACATACCCCACCACGTCTTCTCCGTCCCAAACGCGTCCGTCGACGAACGGCGCGGTGGCCTTCCCGGTGGCCGTCCCTTCCGGCAGCGCAATTCCCATCGCCGCCGCCGCTTGCCCGTACAGCGCCGTCTGGTTCAAGCCGCGTGCGATCGCGCGATAGTCGCTTCGGCGCGCGAGCATGCCCCAGCGTTCGAACTGCGTCAGAAACCACACGCCTTCGGATTCTTGCGGATAATTCACGCGGCCTTCCTCGAAGAACTTCATGCCCGGCGTGCGTGATGTTGGGTCCGCTTCGAGCCGCGCCGCGATCAGCGCGGCGTCCACATCCAGCATCTCCGGGCGAGCGAGCCACTGCGCAATTTCCCGCCGGTTGCCCTCGCCGTCCAGCCAGCGGCACGCTTCGAGCATCGTCTGCACGAGCGCGCGCGCCGTGTTCGGATGGCTTTGCACGAAATCGCGCCGGCAGGCGAGCACCTTCTCGGGATGATCCGGCCAGATCGCGCCGCTCGCGATGACCGTGCGTCCCACGCCGCGCTGCTGCGCGAGCCCTGGCCACGGCTCGCCCACGCACAGGCCATCGAGGCGATCTTCGGCGAGCGCGGCCACCATCTGCGGCGGCGGTATCACCACGCTTTCGATGTCGCGCAGCGGATGCACGCCTTGCGAAGCGAGCCAGTAGTACAGCCACATCGCGTGCGTGCCGGTGGGGAAGGTCTGCGCGAACACGGGCTTGCGCTCGAGCGTCGCGAGCGCTCGCGGCAGCGAGCCGTGTTCGGCGAGCGCATCCGCCAGACGGTTCGAGAGCGAAATGGCCTGCCCGTTGCGGTTGAGCACCATCAGCACGGCCATGTCGGTTTGCGGGCCGCCCAGACCGAGCTGCACGCCATATACGAGCCCGTAAAGCGAGTGCGCTGCGTCGAGTTCGCCCGACAGCAGCTTGTCGCGCAGTGCGGCCCACGAGGGCTGGCGCGAGAGTTCGAGCGTGAGGCCGTGCGCGTGGCCGAACTCCAGCAGCTTCGCGGCGGCGAGCGGTGCGGCGTCGGCGAGCGGCACGAAGCCGATCTTCAGATGGGTTTTCTCGGGCGCGGCGAGAGGGGTGGTGGCGTTCATAGGCGGCGCTTCGCTCCTGCTCAGTCGGGTCGTTCCTGCGCTTGCGCGAGCGCGACGATCTGGCGGGCGAGCTCGGCGAGCTTCACGCTCTGGTTCATCGCGCGCTTGCGCAGCGCCGCGTAGGCGGCGGGCTCGGTCAGCTTCTGTTGCTCCATCAGGATGCGCTTCGCGCGGTCGATCAGCTTGCGCTCGGCCAGTTCGTTTTCGGCCTGCGTGAGACGCTCGCGCAACTGCGCTTCCTGCGCGAAGCGCGCGAGCGCGACTTCGAGGATCGGCGCGAGGCGCTCGCTCGCGAGCCCTTCCACGAGATAGGCGGTCACACCCGCATTCACCGCCGAGCGGATGAGCTGCTGGTTGGCGTCGTGGCTGAACATCAGCACCGGGCGCGGCGCGGTGGCGTTCATCACCGCGAGCTGTTCGAGCGTGTCGCGCGAGGGCGACTCGGTATCGATGATGATGACGTCGGGCCGCTCGCGCTCGACGACGCGATGCAGCCCCTGCGGCGTCGCGGGCTCGGCGAGCATGTCGTAGCCGAGCTTGGCTAACGCGTCGCGCAGGTCGCCGATAGGCTTGTCGGTGTCGGTTACGAGCAGTACGCGCAGCATGGGGACTCGGTGGTCGTCGGCATGATGTCTTCGACGGTTAATCGGTGCATGACGCGCCATCGCTGGGCGCGCATGGGGTTAAGCAAGGTGAGTGCCAGTTTGTCCGCCGGCCGCAAAGCCATGCCGGTTGGAGTTTGGAGCGCGCCGCGCAGAAACGGGGCGCGCAATGCGTTGTGCACCGCAGCAGTGCGGGATGCGGCACGGCGCACCCAGTTGGCGCAGCTGTTGCGGGCGATGACCAAAAGCGTGCCGGCGGGCGGCGTGAATCTGCGCGCTCGGGATTCGGGAGTCGGGACAGTCGAACGCGGCTTTTGTGACGCGCGTATTTCACCTATGCTTTTTAGCGCACGCCGTCGGCTCCACGATTCCCAGCGCCAGCATTCCCACGACAATTAACCGGCCAATGGAAATGGAAAGACCTGCCTCCCCCCACGCACAGCCCGCCAGTGCAACTGCAAGCCGGCCCTGGCTGCGCTGGCTGCCCGGCGTCACGTTGTTCAAGACTTATCAGCGCGCCTGGCTGCTCAACGATCTCGCCGCGGGGCTGGTGCTGACCACCATGCTCGTGCCGGTCGGCATTGCCTACGCGGCGGCGTCCGGCGTGCCCGGCGTCTACGGCCTCTATGCCACGATCGTTCCGCTGCTGGCTTATGCCATTTTCGGGCCCAGCCGCATCCTCGTGCTCGGCCCCGACTCCGCGCTTGCCGCGCCCATACTCGCCGTGGTGGTGCAGGTAGCGGGCGGCGATCCCGTCCGCGCCATCGGCGTGGCGAGCATGATGGCGATCGTTTCCGGGCTCGTCTGCGTCGTCATGGGGCTGTTGCGCCTCGGCTTCATCACGGAGTTGCTGTCCAAGCCCATTCGATACGGCTACATGAACGGCATTGCGCTCGCCGTGCTCATCAGCCAGTTGCCGAAGCTGTTCGCCATCTCCGTCGACGAGCAGGGGCCGATGCGGGACCTGCTCAGCCTCGTTCAGGCCGTGGCGCGCGGCGAGGCCAACTGGTACAGCTTCGCCGTGGGCGCGGGAAGCCTCGTGCTGATCCTGGTGCTCAAGCGCTTCGACAAGGTGCCCGGCATCCTGATCGCCGTGATCGTGGCCACGCTCTCGGTCAGGCTCTTCCATCTCGACAGCATGGGCGTAAAAGTGCTCGGCACGATTCCCCAGGGCTTGCCCGGACTCTCGCTGCCGTGGGTCGCCAACGCGGACCTGGTCAAGATCGTCCTCGGCGGCGCGGCCGTCGCGTTGATCGCCTTCGCCGATACCAGCGTGCTCTCGCGCACCTATGCGGCGCGCTTTCATGCGCGCGTCGATCCGAACCAGGAGATGGTGGGCCTTGGCGTGGCGAACTTCGCGGCCGGCTTGTTCCAGGGCTTTCCGATCAGCAGCAGCGCATCGCGCACGCCGGTTGCCGAAGCCGCGGGCGCCCGCACGCAGCTAACCGGCGTAGTGGGCGCGCTCGCGGTGGCGGCGCTGCTCATGGTCGCGCCCAATCTGTTGCGCTATTTGCCCAGTAGCGCGCTCGCCGCCGTGGTGATCGCCGCGGCGCTCGGACTGTTCGAAATCGCCGATCTCAAACGCATCTACCGCATTCAGCAGTGGGAGTTCTGGCTGTCGATCGGTTGCTTCGCGGCCGTCGCGGTTTTCGGTGCGATTCCGGGCATTGGCCTCGCCGTCCTGATCGCCGTGATCGAATTTCTCTGGGACGGCTGGCGGCCCCATTTCGCGGTGCTCGGCCGCGTGGAGGGGTTGCGCGGCTATCACGACATCGAGCGCTACCCCGACGCCGTGCGCACACCGGGACTCGTGCTGTTTCGTTGGGACGCGCCGTTGTTCTTCGCGAATGCCGATCTGTTTCAGCAGCGGCTGATGGAAGCGGTGGAAGCGTCGCCCACGACGGTGCGCCGGGTCGTGGTGGCGGCGGAGCCGGTGACGAGCGTGGACGTCACGTCCGCCGACATGCTGCGCGAACTGACCCATGCGCTGCGCGAGCGCGGCATCGCGCTGCATTTCGCGGAGATGAAGGACCCGGTGCGCGACAAGCTCAAGCGTTTCGATTTGCTCGAGGACATCGGCCCGGACCGCTTCGATCCGACCGTGAGCAGTGCTGTCGATCGCTATGTCGACGAGACCGGCCTCGCGCAGGACGAGGCCGGGCCGCAAACGGGACGGTAGCGAAAAGCCGCTGCGGTGCCGGTTCTCGCGGCACCGCACCTCGCCTCGATGCCCGTCAGGCGCCGGGCTTGAGCACCACGCGAAAGCGCGCTTTGCCGCTCATCATCCGCTCATAGGCTTCTGCGGCGCGCGACAGCGGATATTCCTCGATCATGGGCTTCACGCCCGAGAGTGCGCTGAATGCCAGGGTTTCCTGAGAATCGGCGGCAGTGCCCGAGGGCCAGCCCTGCACCGAGTGGCGGCCCATGATGAACTGCGTGATCGGCACTTCCACGGGCTCCTGCGAGACGCCGACCATGATCAGCTTGCCGTTCAGGCCAAGGCCGCCAAGCGCGGCGCTCATGGCTTTGCCGCTCGTGGCCGTGGCGAGGATCGCGCGCGCGCCGCCCAGCGCGAGCAGGGCTTGCGCGACGTCCTGCGAGGCGCTGTCGATGTAATGATGCGCGCCGAGCTGTTTCGCGAGCGGCGCCTTGTCCTGGCCGCGCGCGATGGCGACGGTGACGAAGCCCATTTTGCGCGCGTACTGCACGCCGAGATGGCCGAGACCGCCAATGCCGAGAATCGCCACGACATCGCCCGCGTGTGCGCCGCTGTGGCGCAGCGCGTTGAAGGTGGTGATGCCGGCGCACAGGAGCGGCGCGGCGTCGACGTCGGAGAGGTCGTCGGGCATGCGTGCGAGCGCTTCCTGCGGCGCCACCATGTAATCGGCATAGCCGCCGTCGTAGCTGATGCCGGGAATCTGCCCGTTCTTGCAGAGCACGAAGTCGCCGTGGCGGCAGTGTTCGCAATGGCCGCAATGGCCGCCATGCCAGCCTACGCCGATGCGCTGCCCGACCTTCCATTCGTCGACGCGCGCGCCAAGCTTTTCGATCACGCCTGCGATCTCGTGGCCGGGCACGCGGGGAAACTGCAGGCCGGGCCACTGGCCTTCTTTCGTGAGCGAATCGCTGTGGCAGATCCCGCAGGCCTGCACCTTGACGAGGACGTGTCCCTCGGGCGGCTCGGGAATATCGCGCTCGACCAGTTCGAGAGGGGCGCCCGGTTTTGCTACCTGCACTACGTGCATCTTTGGCATCGTCTGCTCCTGGGAAAGTGGGGGTTTGTGGCGGTGATGTCGCGGCGACGTGTAACGTGTAGCTACCGTGACATTGTAGGACGATGGTGCGGGCGCTTCGTGTTGCGCGGCGCGTTGGGTTCTGGTTTGAAAAGCGACTGGCTTGAACGGCCGTAGCGCCCGGCACCGCGGAGTTTCGTCTGTCGCCTGGCGATACCGGAACGACCGACCTCTCCACATCTTCCTATACTGGACTTCGTGAGTCGTCGCGTGAACCAGCACCGAAGAAGAGAGACGCCATGTCGAAAGCAAACATAAGTCAGCTCATCCGGATCGCCTTGATCTGCATCTGCAGTTGCCTTGCGACCGCCGGACACGCACAGGTAACGCGAATGGAGGTCATCCCGATTCCGTCCGTGACACTTACTGACCAGGAATTTCTGAGTGGCCGCGAGGATGGCAAACCTGTCACGGTAGCAGGCGAGCTGCGGATTCCCCGAAGCGGCACCGACCGGCTTCCTCTTGTCATCATGCTGCATTCGTCTGGCGGGGTCGGCAGCAGCGTCACGGACTGGGAGGAGTACTTTCTTTCTCTCGGTGTCGCGACCTTTGTGATCGACAGTTTCTCGGGTCGAGGTATCGTCAGCACGATCAACGACCAATCGCAACTCGGCCGCCTGGCACAGACTGAAGATGCCTATCGGGCGATGGCGGCGCTTTCGAAGCATCCGGGAATCGACCCGAACAGGATAGTGCTGATGGGCTTCTCGCGTGGAGGGCAGAACGCGCTTTATGCGAGCCTGAGCCGGTTCCAGAGGATGCACGCCCAACCCGGTACGCAGTTCGCAGCGTTCATCGCGTTTTATCCTGACTGTACTTACACGTATCTCGAAGATGAGAATGTTGTTTCCAGGCCGGTTCGCATTTTCCAGGGGACTGCAGACAATTACAATCCCGTTGCTCCATGCCGTGCTTATGTCGAACGTCTGAAAACAAAAGTCAATGATGTCCAGTTGACTGAGTACGCCGGCGCCGGCCACTTCTTCGACGCGCGAGCGCTCAAGCAGCCTCAGCAGTTATCGCAGGCGCAGACGACACGAAACTGCCTCGCTGTTGAAGTTGAAAGCGGGCTGGTCGTCAACGCCAGAACGAGGCAACCGTTTAGTTACAGCGATCCGTGTGTCGAGCGCGGGGCGACCATCGCGTACGACGAGAACGCGGCGGCCAAGGCCAGGCAAGCCGTCGGCGAGATTGTCAGGGCCGTGCTGAAACCATAGGGCCTGTTCACATTCATATCGGGCTTGCGCTGGCCGCCAACCCCTGGAATGAAACGATTGAGTTTGATTCGCCCCAATGTCACACGCGGGGAGGCTGTCTCGTCACGTCATGGCAACTTAACCGAAAGGAGATGAAACCGTTGCTGCCAAGCTCGACCTGTTCGCCGCCGCTCCGACCCTGAGGAAGTCCTGGATGGGCACTCCGCTCGCCGTGTCCGGGAGCCTCGAGCCGAGCCTCATTGCGCTGGTGGAGGTGCGCGCGTCGCAAATCAACGGCTACGCGAATCGTCTTGACATGCATACCGCCTACGCATGCGAGGAGGGCGGGACCGAATAGCGTCTCTACCTGCCGCCGGCGTGCACAAACGTTCCAGACTTGCAGCCGCGTCTCGCGGATCATGACTGCCTCGAAAAAAGGAGGCAGCATGTTCGATACGAAAGTCGCGCTGGTCGTGCGGGAAAGCCTCGCGGTCTGGCAGAAGCTCAACGTGACCGCGTTTCTCGCCACGGGCATTGCGGCGGCGGTGCCCGAAGCGCTCGGCGAGCCCTACGAAGACGCGCGCGGGCAACGCTACGGCAGGATGCTGGGCCAGCCGATGATGATCTATGGCGCGGATGTCGGGGGGCTGCAGGCGGCGCTGCGGCGCGGCGTGTCGCGCGAACTGACGATCGTGCCATATGTGCACGCCATGTTTTCGACGGGCCACGACGCGGCGAACCGCGAGGTCTTTCGCGCCGAGGACCCGGAGAATCCCGATCTGGTGGGGATCGCGCTATACGGCCCGAAAAACGCGGTGGACAAGGCCGTGAAGGGGTTGGCGCTGCATCAGTAGGCGCGCCCTTCTTTCTCACCCAGCCTTGCGCACCGGCGCAAAGCGCCGCTTGCCATTGCCCATGGGAATGCGGCGGAAGCGCTCCTTCTTGTGCTCTTCCTCGAAGTGCGAGAGCGAGAGCTTGACGAGGTCGCTGCGCGAGACAATGCCCACAAGCCGGCGCGATTCGCGGTCGGCCACCACAGGCAGGCGTTCGAGCCCGTGAATCGCAAGGCGCGTGGCGATCTGCCGGCAGGTTTCCGCGGGCAGCGCCATGTCGGGGGAACGTTGCGCGAGCAACGAGCCGAGCGGCGTGTCGAGTGCTCCGGTGGCGGCGAGCGCGCGCACGGCGTCGAGCATCGCGCGATCCACCACGCCGAGCACCGCGCCGTCACGCAGCACCGGGAAGGCGCGGCGCTGCTGCGTCGAACCGAAGTAGCGGTCGATGGCTTCGCGTACGGTGACGTTCGCGTCGATCGTATCGACATTGCGCGTCATCACTTCATCGACGTAATGGCGCTCGAGCGGATCGACGCCGTACTCACGATAGATGTGATAACCGCGGCGCGCGATTTTTTCGGTCATGATCGAACGCTTCATGACGACCGTCGCGAAGCCGTGCGCGACCAGCGTGGCCGTGAGCAGCGGCAGCAGCGCATTGGTGTCGTGCGTGAGGCCGAGCGCGAACACGATGGCCGTGAGCGGCGTGCCTAGCGTGGCGCCGAGCGTCGCCGCCATGCACACGAGCGGCCACAGCGCCGGGTCGCTGGCCGGCAGCGCGTGGCTGAAAACATAACTGAGCACCGAGCCGAGCCCGGCGCCCAGCATGAGCAGCGGGGCGAGCACGCCGCCCGATGTGCCGGAGCCGAGCGCCACGACCCAGATCACGGCTTTCACCACCAGAATCGCAATGGCGACCTGAAGAATGATGTGCTGATGCAGCAGATCGCCGATCACGTCGTAGCCCACGCCGAGCGCGCGCGGCTCGATGAAGCCGCCGATGCCCACCACGAGCCCGCCGATGGCCGGCCACCACGACCAGTGCAGCGGCAGATGGCCGAACAGGTCCTCGATCTTGTAGAGCGCCGCCGAAAGCCCCGACGCGAGCGCGCCGGCCAGCAGCCCGGCGATGATGCACGAGAAGAGCGCCACGGCGTGCGGTGGGAGAGTCTGCATGGGGAAGAGCGGCGCCGTACCGAAGAACATGGAGCGCGCAAATCCGGCCACCGCGCACGCAAGCGCCACCGGCAGGAAGCTGCGCGGGCGCCATTCGAACAGCAGCAGTTCGACGGCGAGCAGCACGGCCGCGACCGGCGTGCCGAAGACGGCGGTCATGCCAGCGGCCGCGCCCGCCACGAGCAGCGTCTTGCGCTCGGCGGACGTGACGCGCACGCACTGCGCGAGCAGCGACCCGAGCGCACCGCCCGTCATGATGATCGGGCCTTCCGCGCCGAACGGGCCGCCGCTGCCGATCACGATGCCCGACGAAAGCGGCTTGAGCACGGCCACCTTCGGCGACATCTTGCTCTTGCCGAAGAGAATGGCTTCGATGGCTTCGGGAATGCCGTGGCCGCGAATTTTCTCGGAGCCGAAGCGCGCCATCATCCCGACGATCAGCCCGCCAATCACAGGTACGACGATGACCCACGGTCCCAGCGTGTTGAGCGCCGGCGAGCGGTCGGCGAACGAGAACTGGCCGAAGAAGAAAAGGTTCGTGAACCAGTGGATCAGGCTCAGCAGCACGAACGCCGCGAGCGTGGCCAGTGCGCCGATCACGGCGGCCAGCACGCTGATGCCGGGCAGGCGTGCGTTCGCCGAAAAATCGCGCTTGTGGGAATCGTTGGAATGCATGGTCTCTAAAGATCGATACGCGGAACGGTGAATGCGCCGTCGAGCGATCTCAACTCGGCGCGATGCAGCTCGGCGAGGCGCGCGAGCAGCTTTTCGCCGGCAGCGAGCAGATGCACTTCGACCTGGCGGCGGTCGCGCTCGCTCACGCGGCGCTCGACGAGTTCGATCGCCTCGCAGCGCGAGACGAGCGCCACCACGCCGTGATGCTGCGACTGCAAACGCTCGGCCAGCTCGCCAATGGTCGCCCACGAGCGGCCGGGGTAGCCTTTCACATGCAGCAGCAGCAGGTATTGCAGCGGCGTAATACCCTCGGCCTGCGCGGCCTGCTCCGAGAAGCGCTCGAAGCGGCGCATCTGGTAGCGAAATTCGGACAGCTGTTCAAAGTCGGCCTTGTCGAGATCGCGCATGCTTTTTTTCATCGGGAGTCCCTGGAACAGTTTAGTCCGCTAATATATCACAACATGATATTGTTGTCCGAAAGCACCCGCCGAATCAGCATCGCGGCCAGGTGCATGGCTGCGAGTCTGGCCGCCAGCCGGTTCAGGCCGGCGCCTGCTGCGGCGTCTTCGCCTGGTGATAGAGCCCCGAGATGAGATCAGCCTGCGTGATGATGCCCGCGAGCCTCTTTTCGTGATCGACCACCGGCACATGGTGGTGCCCGCGGCCCGCAAAAATACGCACGAGTTCGACGATCGGCGTCGTGTTCGCGACGGTCAGCACATGCGTGGTCATCAGCCTGCCGACCTGCTGGCCGGAGCCGGCGTGCGGCCGGAACATGCGTGCGACCGCATAAAGCATGAGACGCAGCGGATGCCGCTCGCGTCCGTCGCCGGCGAGGTCGGCGCGCGTGACGATGCCCTTCACCTGGCAATGCGCGTCCACCACGGGCAGCGCCTTCACGTCGTGGCGCTTGAGCAGCGAGCGCGCTTCGCCCACGGTCGTCGCGGGCGTGATGCTCACCACATTGGCCGACATGACGTCGGCGCAGGTGAGTTCGCCGAAGCTGCGCGCGTACGCGCGGATTTCGGCATCCTGGAGCACGGTTTCGAGGTCGTCGGTGTCGATGTCGAGCATTTCGTCGCGCTCGCGCAGCACGGCTTCGAGGTCGGCGCGCGTGAAACCGGCTTGCGCGGGGGCGGGGCCGGTCACCCGCGGGCGCCGCGCGGCATGCGGGTAGCGATGCCCCGTGGCGGCGTGATAGACGAGCGCGCCGCCGAGTAGCAGGAACGACTGCAGCGCGACGGGCACGAACACGAATTCATAGCCGAGCGCCTGCACGGCCGGGCCGCCCAGCACCGCGGTCAGCGCGACCGCGCCTGAAGGCGGATGCACGCAACGCAGCGTAAACATCGCGACGATGGCCACGGCGATGGCCACGGCGGCGGCCGGCACGGGGTCGTGGATCCACATCGCCGCGCTCACGCCCACGGTGGCGGAAACGAGGTTGCCGCCGATGATCGACCAGGGCTGCGCGAGCGGGCTGGCGGGCACGCCGAACAGCAGCACGGCCGAGGCGCCCATGGGGGCGATCAGATACGGAATGACGGGATCGCCGCCGAGCAGCCGGTGCGTTAGCGCACCGGTCAGGGCAATACCGACCAGTGCGCCGCCGCCCGAACGCAGGCGCTCGCGCCATGTGAGGGTGACCCGGGAGGGGGTGAAGCGGGTGAGCCAGCGAAGAACCTTAAAGCGTGACACGATTCGGAACGAACCTGGAACGGTGGGAGCGCAGACGGCTCGGCGCCGCCCAAAGGAAAGGAATTGTATCGCAATGTGATATATATCGCGACACTTAGTCGCGGCGGTGTTGTATCGACGATGCGCTTCAGGCGAGGAATTTGGGGGCGCGACCGGAACCGCGCAGCGTGTGGCGGCAGGTGAGACAAGGCGGGAAGTGCCGCTACAGACGGTCGGCGGCGCCTTTGAGGCCGGCCAGCGAACGCTGGCCGACGGTTCGAACTTCAGCAGGCCCGCCATTCGCTATTCCATAAGGCTCCGGCGGATTCCGTTGGCGTCACCCAAACCCCGCCAGCCATGCGTCTCAGGCCTTCAGTCGATATCGCAGCCGCAGTGAGGCGTCTGCATCCTTCAGTCTCGCAAAACAGAGGGACAAGCCGAGCCTTCGCGCGGCACCGCTGCCGTATCCGGCAGCCTCTGCAGCGAGCCGTCCGTAACGAAAGGTACGATGCCATGAGCGGCGATGCTGGCCGCAGTCTTACGCGCGCATTCGGTGTCGGCCGTTGCACAGTAGTCGATTGAAATGACGGGCAAGCCGTACTGGGCCTTCACGTTGTTCGCCATCGCCAGCAGCCAGTTGCGGTCGGCCTCCGGCACAGCGACGTAGCGCGCATTGGCCTGATCCCACCCGCCATAAAGCGACTCGAACGCAACGGCGCTCACGTCGCCGTGAATCTGCGGCAGCAGTTCGAAGCCGCGATTCAAAATGAGCTTTGCCGCAGGATGGCTCGTCTTGATCGCACGAATGACGCGCACGATGCCTTCGCGCTGACGTTCGCGCTCGGCGTTGGTCGTAGTCACAAGCTGATACGAGTCGAGCGTATCGAGAAAGAAGCCGCGATAGCCGCGCGCCCATAGCGGATCGATCACGTGGCGCACGAAGAAGGCCGGCCAGCCCGGGCGGTTTTGATCGACCACGCGTGAAGCCCAGTTCGCGTTGCGGCCCATCAGCCAGTCCCGCGGCAGTTGTGCGAAATACGTCCGTTCGGGCGTAATCTCGCCGACGCTCGCATAGGCAAACCATTGCGTGCAGGGCAGCGCATGCTCGCGTGGCTGGAACCCGCTGTCCGGCTCGATCACTGCGATGTCGTAGTTTGCGAGCTGCGCCGTGGGCGGCGTCGTGCCGTAGTAGAACGCCACGCGCAGATTCGGCGCAGCCGTGTCGGTAGCGGCGGCATCCGCGCGCGCGGCGGGCACTGCGCACAAGGCGCACAGCGTGGCGAAGATCAGCCGCGCGCTGCGCGAGATGGCACTGAGCGCCAGCGCGATCGAGGCAGGCGGCTGGACGCTGGCACTGCCGCGGCCGGAAAACGTGCGCATGAATGGTTCCGTGTTTCAGGAGAAAGGCATCAGGAAGGAAGAAACGGCCACCAGCAGATCTGGTTGAGCGCCGAAGTCGCCACCGACGGGTTAGCGCGGCACTGACGAGCGCGGCGGTGTGCGTACGCAGCACGCTGTTCTTGTGGGCCGTCATTGGAGCATGTAGGTTTCGTATTCGAGTGTGACGAAACGGGCATCGAGCGTGCGTACGGCCAGGATCGTCACGCTCAGCAGGGCGAGCGCAAAGCCATAGCCATACGCAGCCGGCCCGAGGCGGATCGACAGCAGTGTGAAAAGCGCGTTGAGCACGATGAAGATGCCGGTCAGGCGCAGGACGTCGCGGCGCGTGTCCAGATAGAACATGACGTTGAGCAGGCCGAGAAACAGCACCTGCAGGCTCGCGGCGATCACGTCGACGAGCAGCAGCGGCAGATACAGCGACGAGATGCGCAGCACGCCGAGCAGTGCGGCGCCGAACCCGAGCATCAGCAGGACCACCACGATCTGGACCTTGACGATTTCGGAGAGGCCCGCGCGCACGCTGCGTACCATCATGTCGCGCATCGCGTTGATGCGTTGCAGGGTGGCGCCGGTACGTACTGCGTCATAGAACGCGTCGTAGTAGCCGGCAAAATCGGCTTCGATGCGCACGAGGAATGCCGCCATGGCCGGCATCACGCACACATAGGCGAGAAACACGGGAATGTCGTAGATGACCGAGGCGTGAAACCAGCCCACCACGCGCGTACCGGTGACGTCCGAGAACCAGAAGATGAACTTGTCGGCCCACACGCCGAGGTTGAACAACAGCCCAACCCAGGCAAGGCTCGGGTAGACGAACCTGCGGTCGAACACTTCGAACGAGATGTAGCGTGAGCCGGGATACTGACGGTGCACGATCACCGAGAGGCACAGCAGCAGAATCGCATGGCCGGCCACGAAGCCGCCGAGCAAGCCCGCGAGCCCGTGGTGGTTGAGCGCCAGCGCGAGGCCGACCACGGCGCTGTAGCCGATCGCGAACGACCACAGGACTTGCCGGTACTGCTTCACGCTCGAGAGGAAGATCACGGCGATCCAGATGTTGCTGGCGATCACGAAGCCGGCGATCATCAGGATGCGGTAGGCGAGTGGGGTCTGGTCGAAGCCGATGCTCATCGCGAGGATGCCGAGCAGGCCCGAGACGGCCGTGCAGACGAGCTGGACCGCGCGGTAATTCGGCAGCACGAGGTCGTCGCGGCGCTCGTAGAGCCGGTCCGACACGAAGCGCGTGAACGAGAGCTGCAGCGGCCCCGTCACAATCAGGCTGCAGGCGATCATGTAGGTGACCGACACCTGAAACTGCGTGATCAGCACGCCCGGTATCACCACAGCGAAGCTCAGCGCCCCAATGATCAGAATGCCGAAGCACGAGAGGATCATCGGGCCTGAGCTGATGAGCCCCGCATAGAAATAGGCGCGCGCGACACCCGTGAGCGTTTCGCGGCTCATCAGCTTGCGCAGTTCGAATCCAATGCCGGCCATCAGCGACTCCGGTTAAAGGCCGCGCGCAGCGCGGCAAGCGCGCCGCCGCGCCCTTTTCCGTGGACAGGACAGCCCGGTGCCGGCAGCGCTGCACCGGACACGATGTCGTTGCGTGGGCGCTCGGTCTGCGCGGCACAGCGCGCGTAGATCGCTTCGTAGCGCTCGACCATCTGGCTGCGCCGGTAGTAGCGCGCGGCGCGTTGCGCCGCGGCGCGCTGGGCGGCGAGCCAGCGCGGCTCGTCGCTGAGCAGCGCGAGCGTCGCGCTCGCGAGTTCGGCTGGATTGGCGATCTGTACGACCGCCCCCGCCGCGCCGAGCGCCCGGTCTTCGGGCAGCGCGCCTTCGATCAGTTCGCGGCACGCGCCCACGTCGGTGGTAATCGCCGGCACGCCGGCCGCGAAGCCTTCCAGCACCACCAGCGGCAGCGCCTCGCTGATCGAGCTGAGCGCGAGCAGGTCGATCTGCGGCAGCACATCGTCGATGCGCTGGAAGCCGAGGAACTTCAGGTTGCGCTGCAGGCCGAGGCTTTGCGCGAGCGCGTGGCACTCGCGCGCGTAGGCGGGGTCTTCGTCCTCGGGGCCGACGATCCAGCCTTCGATGTCGGGCATCGTGCGCGCGGCGATGAAGATCGCGCGGATGAAGGTCTTGATGTCCTTGATCGGCACTACGCGTCCAATCAGCGCGACGACGCGGCGTGGCCGCGCGCGCCGCTGTGCGGCGAGCGGCATCAGCCTGTCCACGTCGATGCCGTTCGGGATCGTGCGGGTGCGCTCGGCGCGCGCGCCGTCGGCGATCTGGCGCTGGCGGTTGCCTTCGTAGAGCGCGACGATTTCGTCGGCGGCGTCATAGGCGAGACGACCGAGCGCCTCGAAAAAACGCAGCCACAGATCGCGGAAATAGCTCACATCCGAGACGTCGCGCTCGAACACGCCGCGGTTATCGCGTATCCAGCGGCTTTGCAGCAGGTCGATCTTGCGCTCCTTTGTGTAGATGCCATGCTCGCTCACGACGAGCGGACGCCCCGTGCGGTGGTGCAGCAGCGCGCCCAGGTAGCCGGCGTAGCCGGTCGAGATCGTGTGATAGGTCTGCGCACGCACGGTCTGCGCGGCCACGCGGGCGAGCTGCCAGAGCGGCTGGTGCATGTGGCGCACGGTCCAGAAGTAGTCGGTGAACGATGGGTCCGTGCAGCGCTCGAGATATTGCTGTTCGATGTACTCCCACGCCTCGCGGCTATGGAGGAACTGTTCCGACGACAGGCGCCCGCCCTCGCCGAGCATCGAAATGAGCTCGACCATCATCGCGCCGATCCCGGGCTGCTGCTCCCGGCTGCGCAGCATCTCGTGGAACGCCGCGGACCTGGCGAAGGCGTCGCGCTCGCCGCGCACGGCGCGGTGATGAAGTTTGGCGTCTGCGGGCGCGGCTTCGTAAAGATAGTGCTCCTCGAAGTGCACGACGTTCTCAGGCAGCGCATAGGCGGGCCTGGCGTAGTCCTCCTTGCGCCCGCCGATGAAGACGATGCCGAACGCCCGCTGCGGGTACGCGCGGATCATCTCGTTGACCCAGCTCGATACGCCGCCGCGCACGTAAGGGAAGGTGCCTTCGAGCAGCAGGCAGACGTCGGCTTGCGCCGCGCGGCGCTCGAGCGATGTGTCCATCAACGTGTCCAGTAGTCGATCACGGGTTTGAGCGCGGGCGTTCCGGCGTGCCGCGCAAGTTCGCCGACGATCGCGGCGGCTTCTGTGTGACGGCCCTGACGAAAGGCGGCCTCGGCGAGCCACGGCAGCAGGCGCTCGCGCGGGAAGCTGAGTTCGCGCGCACGCTCGAGCAGTGGCGTGGCTTCGTCGGCGCGGTCGCGGGCGAGCGCGAGGCGCGCGAGCAGCAGGCACAGGGCGGCGTCGCGCTCGCCCTGTGCGAGCGCCTGCGCACGGCGCGCATGCATTTCGGCCTCGGCGATCGCATGGTGGTAGACGTCGCCCTGCGCGAGCCGCTGGTACACGAGTTCGAAATGCAGCTCGGCGAGCTGGCGGTGCAGCGCCAGCTGCTCCGCTTCGGTGCTGGCACGGGTGAGGGCCTCCTCGCACGCGAAGATGCGGTTGACGATCTCGTTTTCGGCCTGGTCGAGCATGCCGTAGGCGAGCAGGCGCAGGTCGTCGACGGGGTCGGCGAGCAGCTCGCGCAACAGCGTGCCCGTGGTGCGCGTGGGGAGCTGCTGGATTGCCACGAGCGCGGCGAGGCGGTCGCCAGTGGCCGCATGGCGGTTCGCGAGGCGGGCCTGCACGCGCGTGCCCGCCGCGTGCGAGACGCGCGAGACGAGGTGCGAGACGAATTCGGGGCGGCCCACGATGTCGGTCGCGCGCGCTTCCCGCGCGATGGCGAGTCGCGCGCCGGCAACGCTTGCGAGCACTTCGAGCAGCCCGCCCGCGCACGGCACGAAGAACGAGAGCGCCCAGAGATGGAGCAGCGCGGCACGGCTCGGCTCACGCTGTGCGGCAGGCATCAGGCGGCGGAACAGGAGCGCTTCGGCTGCCGCCGCCAGTGCCTGGAGCGCCAGAAAGCACGCGAGCGGTCCTAAGCCCGCCGGCGGGTGGAACGCGCTCCAGAACGCTGCGCCTTGCAGCAGCGCGGCGAGCGGCAGTACGAGCAGGATCGCAAGCGCGTCACTCATGGGTCGTCACCCGCTGCAGCAGGTCCACGAGATTTGTTTTGCTCGAGGCACCCGTCACGTGCAGCGTGTGCACGCCCACGCGGGCGCGTTCGAAGTCGGTATCGAACTGGTTGCGCAGATTCGTTTCGATTCGGGCCAGATAGCCGGCTACGCCCGTGGTGTCGGCGAGCGGCATGAGGTTCACGAGCACCGAGCGTTGCGCCGTTTGCAGCGGCCAGGCCAGGTCGGCCGAACGCCCGCGGCGCAGGACGTGTTCGAAGAGCGAGTCGTGCGCTTCGCTGCGCGGGAACGACAGGGCCACCACGGACGACTCGATGCCGCTGCGCTGGTGCAGGCGCACCAGGCGCCCATACTCGAGGCCGAAATCGCTCGGGCAGTTGGGCACGGCGTCCATGAGCTCGCGCGTGGCGCGGGCGTACTCGAGGCCGTCGCCGTAGTAGCCGAGCAGGACGAACAGCAGTTGCAGGTTGTCGTGAGTGAGCGAGAGAAACGGCATACGCTGAACCACGAGCAGCGCCCGTGTCTCGCCCGTGGCAGAGATGAGCGGCGCGCAGGCGATATAGCGGCTGCCGCTCGCAAGCATGTCCGCCGACTTCAGGTGCGCGAGCTGCCCGCTCGAGAGGGCCAGCGCGATGAGCGGATCGCTGGCGTCGAGCTCGAAGGGCTCGCCGGCGCTCGCGAGCGCTTCGGGCACGAGCTGGCCGTCGCGCACGGGGTAGAGCGCCGCGACCTCGATCTGGCAGGCGCGCGCGACGAACTCGATGAGCCGCGTCGTGCCGGGCAGCCCGCTCGCCGCGTCCGGTGCGTCGGCGGCCGTGCCGCCCGAGAGCTGGCGCAGTTCGTTGATCGAGTCGCGCAGCGTGGTCGGGCGCGTGAGCAGGTCGCGTTCGAGCCGCTCGTGCGAGAGCCGCAGCAGGTAGTGGTTGTCGGTGAGTGCCGTGAGCCGCTCGTTGAGGTAGTCGTTGACTGCGTTGGCGCGGTCCGCCCGCACGTTCCAGGTGTCGGCGAAGTGGCCAGCCAGGATCACGAGCACGCCGCCGCCCACGAAGAACGGCGTGGGCCACGGCGTGCCGGCGGGGTAGGCGAGCAGCCAGAGCGCCGCGAGCAGCAGCGCGGAGCCGAGGCCCGGCGCCACGCCATAGCGCAGGGCGATGAGTGTCGGCACGAGCCACGGCCAGGGGAAGCCGCTTTTGAGCAGGAGCGGATCGGCGCGGTCGACGAACCACGCGAGCGCGAGCGCCGCGATCGTCACGAGCGCAGCCTCGAGCCACGCGAAGCGCGAGCGCGTGACCGGTGCGAGCAGGTTGCGCAGCCAGCCAGGGTCGCTATGGGGCCGCTCATACAGGTGCCGCCGGCCGGTGCCGCGCTCGCGTGCGGCCGGATCGCGGCCGTGATTGATCTGGACGTCCATCGGCGTCTCGCGTTGTACGGTTCAGCCGTGCGCGGCCAGTGGCGCGAGCAGTTTGCCGATGAGGCTCTGCGCCGTGGCGCCGAGGCCCGAGCGGCTCCAGCCCGTGCGCGAGCCCGTCGCGCTCCAGACCACGCGTCCCGAGGGCAGCTCGCGCAGCTCGAAGGACAGGGCGACGACGGGTTCGCCGTCCACGCCGACCTTGTAGCGCCACTCCTCCACGGCACCTGTCAGCACATACTTCGCGTGTTGCGTGCGGGCCCAGTCGAGTCCCTGGTCGAGGCTCGGTTGTGTCGAGGCGTCGAAGCTCGCACTGTTGCTGTCCGTGCTTGCCATCGCTACGATGCCCGCATGGCCAAGCTGGCGCAGCGCGTTGGCGGCAATGGACTGCGCGGCGTGTCCGGCGTCCGGCGTTTCGGTGAAGTTCGCGAGCGGCAGCACGGCCACGCCGCCCGCTGCCGCGAGCGACGGTGCCGGCGTCGAATCGACGCTGGCACACGCGCTCAGACCCAGCATGCACGCGGCGGCCAGCATCAGCCCCCAGCTCCTGCGGATGCGCTCGATAGCATTCATGTGTGCTTTTCCTTTCCGGTTCATTGAGTGTCTGCCTCGGCACGCCTGCGGGGCGCGCCGTCCTGTGTTGTCACATCAATACAGCCAACGGTAACGCGCACCGATCATGGTGATCTGCGAGCCGTTTTGCGCGACATGTGCATGCTCGAAGTAGATTGCCGCATGGTCGCCGCCGAATACCGATCCGGCAATCCCGATATCGGCATTGACCCCCCAGCCCTGCACGGTGTCGTGGACGAGGCCGACATCGAGGTAAGGCCGCCAGGCGTGCGTGTAGCGCTGGGCCAGATCGTTGCCGAAGCCCACGTACGCGCCGAACTGCGTATAGCTGTTCGGCATGAAGGTCGCCGCGGAGACCGGCCCGGCGTCAGCCGGCACGAGCCGCCGGAGCAGGGCGTCGGGCTGGCCGCTGTCGTTGTAGCCGCCATGCGCGGCGACGAAGCGCAGCGTGTAGTCGGGATAGTCGGTGCGGATCTTGTAGTCGAGTTCCGCTTGCTGGACGACGCCCGTGCCCACGAGGTTGCGCGCCTGGCTGTAGAAGCGGTCGGCCTCGACGCTCGCGCTGAGCGACCAGCGCGGGTCGATCTGCCACAGCAGGCTGCCCACCGCGAGATCCTTCATGCCGCCCACGAAGAGTGTCTGCGTTTCGTCGCTTCGCGCGTTGTGCGCGATCGAACCCGTCAGCGTGAGCGGCGAGGCGCTGCCGGTCGTCGCGTCCAGCCGGAAGGTGTAGAACGAATCGAGTCCGTCTCGTCGGCCGAATGCGGCGTTCACGACCGAGTCGCGGGTCTGGCGGCGCACGAAGAGCGAGGCCTCGCGGTCCACCGAATCGACGTTGACGAGCTGGGTCGTATCGCTGCTGCGCTGGAATCGCTGCACGCCCTGAAGGCCTGCCAGGTAATGGTCGGCGAGCTTGAGGCTGGCCCAGAACGTCTGCTGCACGTAGTCGAGCGGGTGCTCGACATAGTTCTCCACCGAAGCGCCCACCGACTGGTCCCAGAAGAGAGAGGTGTCGACCAGACGTTCGTGCATCTGGTCATCGTACGGCGCGCCGTCCAGACCCTCGAACGCGTGCGCCTGCGCAGCGCCCTGGCGGTCGACGAAGCTCTCGCCGTCGATGCGGCTGTACAGCGACAGCGAGGCGCCGCGCGCATCGAGGATCTGCGCGACTTGCCGGGCATCTTCCCCGGCCAGCGCGATGGTGAGCTGTTCGTTGCGCTCGCTCGCGAGCCCGTGCGCGTAGCGGCGCGCAAGCCAGCGTTTGGCCACTTCGTTGCGCTCGTTCGAGAGCGCCCACGCCACGGCGACGTCGCGCGCCACCGCCAGGCGCAGGCGCCGGTATTGCGCCTCACGCCCGGCAGGCGCGGGCGGCGGCTCGACGCCGGGCGCCGCGCCGAGCAGGCTGCGCCCGGAGGGGTCGTCGGGCGGCGGCGCCTTGGCGGCCGTCAGCGCGGCAAGCAGATGGGCGGCGTAGTCGCCGTTCGCGAGCACCTGCGCGAGTTGGGCGCGGCGCCCCTGTAACTGGCCGTTTGCTTCCCATTCGTTGCGCGCGGGCGTGGCGAGCCGCCTGGCGCCGGGCTTCGCCGCCTGGGGTGTCTGTGGCGTCTGTGGTGCCTCGTGCAGCAGCGCGAGCCAGACTTGCCGCCGCACCGACCACGCAAGCGCCACGTGCCCCGCCATTTCCTGTGCATCGGCGTAGGTGAGCAGCCAGAGCGGATCGCGGCTGTTCGTGACGGCCTGCCGGCGCAAATAGCGCAGGGCCGCTTCAGGGCGATTCAGCTGCATTTCGCCGGCAGCGTAGGGGCCCCAGAGCGTCTCGTCGTCCAGCGAGCGGTCGCGCCAGCGGCGCAGCGCAGCGCGCAGCTCGTCTTCGGTGCCGATGTCCACCACCATCCAGAGGTACGCGGCGCGCGTGTCGGTGCTCGTGCCCAGGAAATTCACGGCGCGCCGCAGGTCGGCGAGCGCCGCCTCCAGCTTGCCGCTCTGGCGCTCGTACTCGGCGCGCGCGGCAAGGAAGCCCAGACTGCGTTCGGCGGCCTCGCGCCCGGCAGGCGTGAGCGAGTCGAGCAGCGCGCCGGCCTGGTCGAGCGCGTGCGCGGCGACGAAGTAGTTGATCGCGTCGCGCAGCGGCTGGACCTCGCCCGTCTTGCGGTACTGGCGCGTGGCCGTGCGCGCCGCGTCGATCGGGTAGGGATCGTAGAAGAAGGTCATCGCGGCGAAGTCCTCCGGCTCGGCGCCGGGGCTTACGAGCAGATGCCGGTAGGCGAGATTCGCGTCGGCGTCGTCCTGCAGCAGCCTCGCGAGCTGGCCGTAGGTGCGCCAGTAGAGCGTGTCCGCGTCTCCGGCGTAGGGCTGCGCACGCTTGAGCGCGGCAAGCGCCTGGGCATATTCGCCGCGCTGGTAGAGCAGGTTCGCGCTGCGCCCGGCGTACCCGGTGTTGCGCGGCTGCGCCTGCTGGAGCGCCTCGTAGGTCGCGAGCGCCTGGTCGAAGTGGCCGCTGCGCTGCGAGAGCCATGCGTAGCGGCGCAGCATCTCTTCCGTGCGCGTGCCGCGCGCGCGGGTTTTCAGGAACGCGAGGCCATCGTCGGGGCGGCCGAGCCGTTCGTAGGCGGCGATCACGTCGTCGACGAGCGATAGATTGTCGGGCGCGGCATCGCAGGCATGCACGAGCGACTGGACGTAGGCCTCGTCGTCGTTGAGCATCGGCGCGATGCGCTGGACGTTGTGCCAGGCGTCGGGGTCGCCGGATACCTGCGCATAGGCAAGCCATGACTGCAGGGCGGCCATCGGCTCGTTGCGCCATTCCTGCACCTGCGCGAGCCGCTTGCGCCACTCGGGTGCAGCGCCCGGCCGCCCGGCCTGCCTTGCCGCAATCGCTTCGGCGTTGGCGAGGTCGTTTGCTTCGAGGAAGGACTGATAGAGCGTGAGCGCGAGCTTGTCGCTGGCCTGCGCGTCACGGGGGGCGGGCGCCGGGTCGGGTGCCGCCGCCGCCGCGACGCGCAGCAGGCGCACCGGCTGCCCGGCCGCGTAACCGGCCTCGACGATTTCACCGGACGCACGATGCGCACGCATGCGTGCGGCGTGCCCGAACGGCTCGATGCCTGCGAGCCGCAGCCACTTCCCGCGCTGTGGTGCGGAGTCCGCGTGCACGGCGGCGAGCCGCATGGCGCCCGCACCGGGAGCGCGTTGCGAGACGAACGGCATGAGCGCGCGCGCATAACGTTCGACGAGTTCGGGGCGATTCGCGGCGCGCGCGAGCGCGAGCATGACTTCGAGCGTGGCGCGGTCTTGTGAGAGCGCGCCAAGGTGCACATTGCCCTGCGTGAGCGCTTCGTCGAGCAGATTGCCGGCCTGCAGCGCGCCCACGCCGGCGATGAAGTCGCGCCGCGCCTCGTCGCGCGTGGCCGCCATCGACTGGGCGGCGAAGTACGCGGAGGCGGCCTCGCGGTAGGCGGCCGTGGCGAGATACTGGCGCGCTGCCTCGCGCTGCCAGTGCAGGCGCCGTGCCGGATCGGCCGCGACGAGTCGTTCGTCATAGCGCGCGGCGATGTCGGGCACATTGATGGCGAGCGCCTGGGTGGCGAGCCACTGTAGCTGCGCGGGCGTCCACGTCTCGGCGATCATCGCGGTGAGCAGTGCCCGCGCCTGCGCGACATGGGTCGCGCGTTCGGTGGAGCCGGGCTTCGCCATGAAGGCGCGCAGCAGTTCGCAGCGCAGCAGCAGATGGTTGCCCGCCTGGCGGGCGGCGGGCGTGCCGAGCGCGGCGAGCCGCGCGGCGACCGATTGCGCGTCGTCGAGCCGGCCGAGGCCCAGGTACTGTTCGCCGAGCGCCTTCAGATAGATCGGGTCGCTGGGCGTGCTGCGCAGCCATGCTTCGAGGTAGGCCGTGTTCAGCGCGTTCGGCGTCGAATTTTCGATGACGCGCGAGCGCAGGTGCGCCCCGCCATAGACCGCGCCGAGCGTGGCCGCGACCGCGAGCGTCGCACCAGCCAGCAGGAGCGCAGAGGCGATGCGGGGCCGCTCAGTGGCCACAGTCCACCTCGACAGGCTGATAGGTCACACGCACGCCCGGCACGGCCGGCGTGACGATGCGCAGCGCGTCGCCCTGGCGCTGCGTTTCGAGCGCGTGGCCGCCGCTGCTCGCGCGGCACTGGGCTGCGTGCGCGACGGCGATGAAGGGCTGGTAGTAGCTGCCGAACTCGAACTTCAGGCCCTGTGCGCTGCGCGCGAAGTCACGCACGAAACCATTGGCCTCGGCGATATAGGGCAACTCGCCGTTCGGATCGGGGTGCACGAGCGTGAAGCGCGCGCTGCCGCCGTCGAAATGGATATAGTTGCCGTCGGGGCCCGGCGCGTAGCCGGTCACGCCGTGCGCGTCGGCAAGGCGCGGCACGTCGTTGCCAGCCCAGTGCAGCTCGCGCACGCTGCCGTTGCCGCGCACGAGCCAGCCGTCACCGTCGCGCGCAATGGCGAAGGTATGCCAGTCGAGCACCTTGCGCACGTAGTCGGCGATCTGCACAGGCAGCACGGGCTGCGCGAGCACGGTCCTGAAGATCGTGTCGAGCGCGCGCAGCGAGGCGAGCTTGGTGCCGCTGTACATGTGGTAGTAGACGTCGATCGGCTTGAAGCGCAGCGGCCGGTCGGTCATCTCGTAGGTTTGCAGCACCTGGTCGAAGCCGTAGAACGGGCCCTGCCAGTCGTTGGTATAGACGTTCTCGTCCTGGTTCGGCGCGAGCACCTGGTAGGCGCCGGGACCCTTGTCGATGCCGATGGGCGCGATGTTGGTCCAGCTGTTGTTGTTGCGCGTGATGACGGTGTCGCCGCCGTTGATGTTGAAGACACCTGCCTCGTACGTGCGCTGCACCGCGACGGCCGGCGGCATGCAGTCGCCGGACCACTGCAGGACGACGACCTCTTTTCCCGGAGGGGCGAGGCGAGAGTTGATATACGCGATCGAGCCCGAGATCTCGCGGTCCAGACTGAAGTGATAGCCGGGAATGTTCAGCGAGAAGGCGGCGTCCGAGCCGCCGCGGTCGGTGCGCGCGCCGCTCTTGCCGTCGACCTCTTCCCAGACGAACGGATGGGAGTACGTGTGCGTGCCGATGTCGACGTAAGGCAGCGCGAACATCTTGCGGGCGATCGCTTCGAGGCGCGGCGAGATTTTCGGATAAAGACCGTCGGGGCCGACCTCGCCTTCGATGACCGATAGCGTCATCGGAATCGGGTAGCGCGTCCAGATGCGCTGGTAGAGCGCCTCGCCCGAGTAGTCGGGGCCGGGGAATTCGGCTCGCGAGGCGAAGCCGTCGCCGTCCACGTGGGTCATGAGCAGTCGCCGGCCGTTTTCGGTGGTCACGCTCGGCCCGGGCAGGTCGGCGAGGCGCAGCGTCGCCTTCAGGAAGTCGATGGGCTGGATGACCCAGCGTTCCTGATCGATGCCGTCGAGCGAGGTTTCCGTGTACTGATTCAGCGCGAAGCCGCCCCACGGCATCACACCGACGGCGTCCACGCGCGTGCCGTTCGCGTCGATGCCGAGCAGAGAGCGGCCCGCCGCCTCGACGCGTACCGCCGGCAGGTCGCGCGGGTCGGGGCGCGGCATGGTCTCGAAGCCGACCATGGGGTCGTGCGCGACGATGCTGAGCGGGCCCTTGAGCGGGCCGTTCACGGCGGCGAGCCCCGGCAGTTCGCTCGAATCGCCGGCGGCGAAGCCGAACTGGCCGAGAAAGGCGATGGGCACGTGTGCGCTGCGCACGCGAGCGATCCAGCGGCGCCAGGCCATCTGGTCGGCGACGTCGCCGTGCTGGATCCAGACGACCACGCCCGCGTAGCGGTCGGGCGTCACACGGGTCGGCAGCGGGCCGCTGATGTCTGCGTACTGGACGTCGTAGCCCAGGTAGTTGAGCGGCGTGGCGAGCACGCGCACGCCCGGCGTGAGGTCGATCTGCTCGTCGGGCTCGCGGTCCTGCACGACCAGTACCTTGCGCGGCATCACCTCGATGCGGCCGATCCCCACGACGTCCTGGGCCGGATCGGTCACGTAGGCGTCGAGGCCGGCGGCCAGCGCCTGCTGGGCCGTGCGGCGCGCACACGCACGGTCGGTCGCGTCGCAGTACTCGATCGTGACGACCGGCACGCCGGTCTCGCGCGTGAAGGCCTGCGTGGCCGCGAGCGCATCCGGCGATGCAGCGACGGGCGTGGCATCGGCCGTCGCGCCTGCGGCGAGCCCTTGCGTGAAGAGCGGGCCGGCGAGAACGGCATAGATGTCGCGAGCATGCGCGCGGGCGGCGCTCAGGGCGTCGGGGCCGCCCAGCACAATGGCCGCGCTTGGGTGCGCCGCGCGGATCACGTCGAGTGCCCCGATCGCTGCGGGCGTGTCGAGCACGAAACCGCGGAAGCCGCGCTGCCAGAGTGGCGCAATCTCCTGTTCGACGAAAGACTGCGCGGATTCGCCGGGTTGCGCAGCCGTGCGCGCCACGTAGACCGTATGGGCAAGCGGGTGCGAAGAGGGATCGAAGCTGCGCGACGGGTCGAGGACCACGGCGTCGAACGCCTGCAGCAAAGATATGGGGGGATCGGCGCCGTCGAAGGCGGCCAGATTGACGTGGTGAGGCGCGGTGGGCGTTACCGCAGCGGGGGCGACAGGGTTGGCCGTGGCGGGCGGGAAGGCCCAGGCGGTTTGCGAGCACGCGCTGACGGCGATACACGTGACCACGAGACACCTCGTCCCGAGAATCCCCAATAAATTACCCACGCGTCGCGCGCGCAGCGCGATCCTCTCTGCAAGGCTTGCCAACTTCGTGCATCCGTCAGTGTTAGTAGGTGGAGAACACTTCAGCGCGCAAATCAATCGGTGAGCTTCGAAAACTCCGGCGAGACGTTACTCAGCTATTCGGCGCGTTATTTTCCTGCTTTGGCTGGCGCAAATTACCATCGTTTTACCGTGATTCATAGGCGTCTTTAACCATTTTTGACATTTCCCGAGGTATAACCGCTGAATTCTGGAGAATGAAAAGGATTAATGTTGTTTTTGATTTTCTTGTGTTATGACGTAGGGAAAACGTTTTACCTTGCATATATCGAAGACGATTGTTGATTTTGATGGGGTGCGGGAGGGGCGCTCTGTACGGGGTGCGTCCTGCTGCGTCGTTATGCCGGTGATGGCGATGTTATCGGGCGGCGGGGCCAGGTTCCGCCAGGACGTGCCGATCGGTTGGGCACTCAGGCCGCCGGCAGCGAGCGCCGATTTTCCAGCGCGTATTTGCCTTGTGGGTAACGGTGACGAAACGCAAATGATGTTCGCAAACGTTTTATTCGTGAAATTTACATTACTTTCGGCGCTCCCCTAAAATGGCGATTTGTTTCAGCGTTGAAAGACGGTCGTCCGGTTGCAGCCGAACAGGATATTCGCGTTCATTTCGATGTCGAATGAGGTTTGCCGTGCGCGCTGAAATCATCCAGGGATGACAATTTCGATCGATGCGCAAATCGATCCCGATATCGCAAACGTTTGCGGAACTGGCGAATCGCCATTCGCCCAAAGGCAATTTACCCGGAATTGGCCGCGTTCAAAGGGGCGCATAGCGCGACGTGAACGGAAAGTCGCTCATCGCCACGCCCCCGGCGTGACCTGACCTCGCATGCATGCCCGGTCAATTCATCGCGCCGCGCGCCATCTGCGCGCGCTTGCGCAGCCAGTTCATGCTGGCGAGCAGCGCGACGGCGAAGATCATCAGCAGCGTCGCGACGGCGAGAATCGACGGATCGATCTGATCGCGAATGCCGCTCCACATCTGGCGCGGCACGGTGCGCTGAGCGGGGCCGCCGATAAAGAGAATCACGATCACCTCGTCGAACGAGGTTGCAAACGCGAAGATGCTGCCGGTCGCCACGGCGGGAAGGATGAGCGGCAGCGTCACGCGGCGAAACGCCACCCACGGCCGTGCGCCGAGCCCGGACGCCGCGCGCAGGAGGCTTTGATCGAACGACAGCAGCGACGCCGTCACGGTGATGACGACGAACGGCGTGCCGAGCGCCGCGTGGGAAAGCACCACACCCGGATACGAATTCACGAGGCCGAGCGGCGCGAACACGAGATAGAAACCGGCCGCGACCACGACGATGGGGACGATCATCGGCGAAATGATGAGCGGCATGACGATGGCGCGCAGCGGAAAGCCGGGGCGGCTCAGGCCGAGCGCGGCGAGCGTGCCGAGCACCGTTGCGATCAAGGTGGACGCCGCGCCGATGCCGATGCTGTTCGCGAACGCGCGCTGCCAGTCCGGGGAGCTCAACGCCTGCTCGTACCAGCGCAGCGACCAGCCCTGCATCGGGTACGAGAAGAACGAGCCCGAATTGAACGATAGCGGCACGATCGCGAGAATCGGCGCGACGAGGAAGAAGAAGATCAGCGCGCTATGCAGTCGCAATCCGGCGCCTGCGATGCGTTCCGAGAGCAGCCGGGGGCGGGCGTCGTTCATGTCGGGCTCGATGGTTCAGTGAGTGCGTGGGTCGTGGGCGGTCGCGGTCAGCCGAAGCGCAGCCGGTCGATGCCGACGAGCCGGTTGAACACGAAATAGAACACGCCGGTGAAGATCACGAGATAGCAGGACAGTGCACCGGCGAGGCCCCAGTTCAGTTGGTCGTTGGTCTGCTCGGCGATGAGCTGGCTGATCATTTCATCGCCCGCGCCCCCGAGCAGCGCAGGTGTGATGTAGTAGCCGAGCGCCAGCACGAACACGAGAAAGCAGCCTGCGCCCACGCCGGGAAAGGTCTGCGGTACGTACACGCGCACGAACGCGACGGCCGGATGCGCGCCGAGCGACTTCGCCGCACGCATGTACGACGGCGAAACGTTCTTCATCACCGAATAGATCGCGAGAATCATGTACGGCAGCAGAATGTGCGTCATGCCGATCAGCACGCCCGTGCGGTTGAAAATGAGCGGAACCGGTTCATGGATCACGCCGAGGCGCAGCAGCGCGCTGTTGATCACGCCACCCGGTTGCAGCAGCACATACCACGCCGTCGAGCGCACGAGCAGCGACGTCCAGAACGGCACGATCACGAACATCATGAGGCGCGAGCTTTGCTTTTCGGGCAGCGTCGCGAGCAGGTAGGCAACCGGATAGCCGAGCAGCAGGCACAGCAGCGTCACGCTCGCACTGATCGCCACGGTGCGAGCGAAGGCTGCGCGATAGACGGCGCTGCCGGCGGCCACGTGAGCGACGGCGCCGTCGGGCGCGACCTGCGCGTCGACGGCATTGAGCAGGTAATCGGGCGTGGGCGACTGCGAGGCGCGCTTGAGCAGCCGCCACGTTTCGGTGTCGCCCCAGCGCGCGTCCAGATCGATGAGCGCGGGTTTCCACTGCGCGGGCGTTTGCGCGCGCACGGCACGCGCGGTCTTGAACAGCAGGCTCCGGTACTCGGGCTGATAGAAGTTCATGCGCCGCGCGATATCGCCGAGCTGGCTGTTTTCGCTTGCCCGCTTCAGATCGACGGCAAGCGCTGAGAACGCGCTTTCGCCGGGCACGCCAACGCCGCTCCAGGCCGCGAGCGCCGCGCTCAGATGCGGCATGCCGTGGCGCACTTCCGGGTTCTGCACGCTGCGCGCGAGCAGGCTCGCGATCGGCGCGACGAAGGTCACGAGCAAAAAGACCAGCAGCGGCAGCGCAAGCGCCAGCGCGCGAAGGGCTGCCTTGCGGCGCGCGGCGAGAAACGACGCGCGGCCGGCGGCCGTCGTGCCAGGGCCGGGGTAAGCGGTGGTGGGCAGCGGTGTGTTCATCGTCGCGTGGCGCCTGGGCTGTCGAAGCGGGAGGTCTCGTGCGTGCTCGCGTTACTGCGTGAGCCAGTTCTGGAAGCGCTTGTTGATCGCGTCGGCGTTATCGGCCCAGAAGGTGGCGTCGATCTGCAACGGTCGCTTGAAGTTCGCGGGTGCGGTCGGCAGGTCGTTCAGGCGCGCCTTGTCGATCAGCTCAATCGCGTTCTTGCGGGGCGGCGCGTAGGCGATGTATTTCGACAGATCGGCGTAGGCCTGCGGCGTGGACGACGCGACGATGAACTTGCGCGCCGCATCGCCATGCTTCGCGCCGGCCGGCACGCCCCACCATTCGTAGTCGTACACCTGCGCGTCCCACACGACCTTGAACGGCTTCTTGTCCTTGTGAACGGCGTCGTCGATGCGGCCGTTGTACGCCTGGGTCATGACCACCGCGCCATCGGCGAGCAACTGCGGCGCCTGGGCGCCCGCGTCCCACCAGACGATGTTCGACTTGATCGTGTCGAGCTTCCTGAACGCGCGATCGACGCCGGCGGGCGTGGCGAGCGTCTTGTAGACGTCCTGCGGGGCGACGCCGTCGGCGATCAGCGCCCATTCCATTGCCACCTTGGGCGACTTGCGCATGCCGCGCTTGCCCGGAAATTTCTTCAGGTCGAAGAAGTCGCCGATGGTGGTCGGCGCGGGTTTCAGCTTGCTCGTGTCGTAGGCGTAGACCGTCGACCAGACCATCGCGCTGACCGCGCAATCGCTGATCGACCCAGGCAGGAAGTCCGCGGTGTTACCGAGCGTCTTCTTGTCGAACTTCTCCAGCAGGCCTTCATCGCAGGCGTTGATGGCGTCGTTGGTTTCGAGGTCGATCAAGTCCCACGTCGGATTTTTGGCCTGTTCCATCGCCTGGAGCTTGGCGAGGCCGCCGTCGTACGATTCGGTGCTGAACTGGTCGCCGGTCTTCGCGGTGAAGGGTTCGAACCACGCCTTTTTCGCGGCCGCTTCATAAGCGCCGCCGAACGTTACGACCGAGATCGTGTCGGCCGCGTGCGCGCCGGTCATGGCGGCCACACCGAAGCCGCAGGCGGCGAGGGCGGTGCGGATCATAGAGCGATTCGTTTTCATGCTTGTTTGACTCCTGCGATGGATGGCGAGGCGGATGAAATGGATTGCGGGGACGGTGGTGGCGACGCGGCGCGTGCGCCGGACTCCCCGGCTGGCGCACGCGCGCTGGAAGCGACGGTGACGGGCAGCACCTTGCAGTCGTCGCGCCGCCAGGTCACCACGGTCCGATGGCCGAGCGCGGGCAATTCGTGATGCTGGGTGTTCGGCACCTTGACGACGAGCGCTTCGCCGTTCGCGAGTTTCAGATGCACGCGGTGGTGATCGCCGCAATAGACGAGTTCGTGGACGAACGCGTGCAGCGCGTTGAGGTTCTGCTGCTGCGCGTCGAGCACGCTCGCGTCGGTTGCGGCGATATGCGCGCGCTCGGGACGCAGCGCGAGCATCGCCGTGTCGCCCGGCTTGAGCTGCGTGCCCGCGCGGCCATGCACGGTGCCGCCTTCGGCGAGTTGCAGCGCGGCCCATTCGCCGTCCGTCGAGGTGACGCGCCCCTTCAAGCCATTGTTCTCGCCGACGAAGCTCGCCACGAACGCGTTGGCCGCATTCTCGTAAAGCTCGGTCGGCGCAGCGGCCTGCTGGATGCGGCCATCGGAAAACACGGCCACGCGATCGGACATCGTCAGCGCTTCGTGCTGATCGTGCGTCACGTAGACGACGGTCAGCGCGAGTTCGCGATGCAGGCGCATGATTTCGTACTGCATGGTTTCGCGCAGACGCTTGTCGAGCGCGCCGAGCGGCTCGTCCATCAGCACGACGCTCGGCTCGAACACGAGCGCGCGCGCCAGCGCGACGCGCTGCTGCTGGCCGCCCGACAACTGCGCGGGGCGGCGTTTCGCGAGATGCCCGAGTTCGACCATGTCGAGCGCGCGCGCGACGCGCGCCTGCTGCTCGCTGCGGCTTACCTTGCGCACCGAGAGGGGAAACGCCACGTTTTCCGCAATCGTCATATGCGGAAAGAGCGCGTAGTTCTGGAACACCATGCCGATGTCGCGGCGGTGCGGCGGCTTGTCGTCGAGACGTTTGCCGGCGAGGCGAATCTCGCCGTGCGTGGGC
This sequence comes from Paraburkholderia silvatlantica, assembly GCF_003096715.1. Classification (GTDB taxonomy): domain Bacteria; phylum Pseudomonadota; class Gammaproteobacteria; order Burkholderiales; family Burkholderiaceae; genus Paraburkholderia; species Paraburkholderia silvatlantica. The sequence goes on along the minus strand of NZ_QEOL01000019.1, from coordinate 124,533 downwards.
GACTCGAAGCCCGCGAGCATCATCAGCGTGGTGGTTTTTCCGGAGCCCGAAGGCCCGAGCAGCGAGACGAATTCGCCGCGCACGACGTCGAGGTCGAGCCCGTCGACTACGCTGTGCACGCCGTCATACGACTTGCTGACGCCTTGGAATGAAATAAACGGTTCGCTTTGCATGGGACGGCATCAAATGTCGGTCGGCGAGGAACGAGGCGCGCGGCTCACGACGCGCCAATGCGGCGCGCGAGATAGCGCGCGAAGTCGTAATTGGGCCGCTCCAGGTGGCTCAGGTGCCCGGCGCGCGCGAGCGGCGCGTGCACGCCGCGAAACACGGCCTCCACGCCGTGGCGGTCTTCGGCATTCACTTCGTCGAGCAGCGTTTTCAGCGTGGCCAGGTAGCCGGCCGATTTCGGGTCGTCGATGAACTCAGGCGCCAGGCCGCCGCCCAGGCGGATATGCACCTGGCCCACGCCCTTCGGCTGCAGGATCAGGTACCAGAAGTAACCCGGCGTGAGCGTCACCAGGTGCGTGGGATAGATCGTGAGCAGCGCCGTGGTGCGCCGCCAGTGGCCTTGCAAACGCTGGTTGGCGGGATGCGCGTTGCCGATCGGCAGCGTTGCTTCCTTCGTGATCCAGTGATAGTTGAACGCGGGCAGACCCGGCGGACATTCCATTTCCTCGAGCTTCGAATGCGGGCCCACCGTCGCACGATGCAGCATCGGCAGGTGATAGCTCTCCATGAAGTTCTCGGCAAGGATCTTCCAGTTCGTGTCCCACACGTGCTCTTCGTGGAAGGTCTGCACGTAGTCGGTCATGCCGTACGGCTCGATCAGGGCGGTGAGCCCGGCGAGCTGTTCGGCGACGGGCGGCGCGTCGTCGTTCAGCGTCACGTAGATCCAGCCTTGCCACGTTTCGCAGCGCACCGCAGGCAGCTTGTAGTGCTCCTTGCAGAAGCCGGGCTGGCGGTCCATCAGCGGCGCGCCGGCGAGCGCGCCGTCGAGCGTGTAATTCCAGGCGTGATACGGGCAGACGATGCGCCGGACGTTGCCGCTGCCTTCGAGCAGTACCGACATGCGATGCAGGCAGACGTTCGAGAATGCGCGCAGTGCGCCGTTCGCGTCGCGCAGCACCGCAACGGGCTGGTCGTCGATCTGGGTCGTCAGATAGTCGCCGGGTTTCGCCAGTTCGCTCACGCGCCCGACGCAGAGCCATTCGTTGCGAAAAACGTCGCGCTGTTCGAGCGCGAGAAACGCCTCCGATGTATAGACGCCCGGCGGCATGGCGCGGGCGTCTTCGAACGGGCGCTCGCAATTGGCACGCAGCGCGCCGAGCAATGCGTGTCCGTCGGCGGGGGACGAGAGGAGTGATGCCATGCGGCCTCCAGGACCTGATGGGCTGTGCATGGACTCCAATCTAACAATCCAAATTACCAGTCAAAATATTGTTTTCCCATGTAAAGGATAGGGAAAACTTATACGGCATGGCTGCAGGAACTGGCTTGGAGGCGCTGCTACTCCTGCACGTCGAGCTCGCGCACATAGGCTTCGCAGAACGCCGCGAAGTGCTGCACGATGCGGCGCGAGCGCATGCCGCTCGACTGCGCGATACCGAGCGTCGTCGCGCTCACGTTGTCCTTGAAGTGCTTGATGACGAAGTGCTCGCCGTCCACGGTGCGGGTGGATTTGAGCGGAAAATTGAGGATGCTGTAGCCCAGGCCGTTCGCCACCATGCCGCGCACGACTTCGGGCTGCGACGAGCGAAAGGTCGGCACGGGGCGCGTGCCGACCGAGTCGAACAGCGCGGAGAAATATTCGCGGCTGTGCGGCAGATCGAGCATCACATAGGGTTCTTCGAGCAGCTCGGCGAGCGAGACCTTGTTCGCGCGCGCGAGCCGGTGCGTCCTGGGCAGCAGCACATAGGGCGGCAGCGAAAGCAGCGGTGTGAAGGCGATGCCGTCCGCGATATCGAGGCTATAGGTGAGCACGATGTCGAGCGAGCCGTCGCTCAGGCCCCCGAACAGCACGTCCTGATGCGCCTCCGTGGTGCGAAAGCCGATGCCCGCGTGCTCCTTCACGAAGCGGCTGATGATGCCCGGCATGAGCGGCGGCGCGAGCGAGACCAGGCAGCCAAGCGAAATCGTGCCGCCCATGCCGCCGTCCATTTCGCTCGCCGCAAGCTGCAATTCCTCGGCGTTCTTGAGCAGATTGCGCGCATGGCCGAGCAGATCGCGTCCCGAATGCGTGAGCGAGAGTCCGCTTGCGTGATGCCGGATGAACAACTGCACGCCGAATGACGCCTCCAGGTCGGCGAGCGCCGTCGAGATCGACGGCTGCGAAATATGCAGGCGCCGCGCCGCGGCGGTGAAGGACAGCGCTTCCGCGGCCACGACGAAATAACGCAACTGGCGCAGCGAATAGCGCAGCGGATTGTGATCCATCGCCTCTCCTGAGGATTGCCGATCAAAACATTGTCGATCACGCGGGGCATGCTTGCATAGCGAAAAACAATGCAACGCATTTTTTTTAAGTAGTTTGTGGGCGCAGGCGCCGGGCGTAAATTTTCTCCCCTGACACGGCCGGATCTCTCGGGCCATCTCCGGTTTCCGCTATCCGCGGGCCCTGTGCGGCCCGTCCCGCATCGCTTTTCAGAAGGAGGCAGCCATGACGGCTGAAACGACGTCAATCGACACGCTCATCGTCGGGGCCGGGCAGGCCGGCATTGCGATGAGCGAGCATCTCAGCCGCATCGGCGTGCCGCATCTCGTGCTCGAACGCGATCGCATCGCCGAGCGTTGGCGCACCGCGCGCTGGGATTCGCTCGTCGCGAACGGTCCGGCGTGGCACGACCGCTTCCCGGGCATGGAGTTCGAGGGGCTGGACCCGGACGCCTTCGCCTCGAAGGATCAGGTCGCCGACTATTTCGAGGCCTACGCCCGCAAATATCACGCGCCGATCCGCACCGGCGTGGAGGTCACGCGCGTGACCCGTCACGCGGGCCGCCCCGGTTTTCGCGTGGAGACGTCCGATGGCGTGATCGACGCGCAGCGCGTGGTGGTCGCAACCGGGCCGTTCCAGCGTCCCGTGATTCCGCCGATTGCGCCCGGGGACTCGACGCTCACGCAAATGCATTCCGTCGATTACCGCAATCCCGGCCAGTTGCCGCCCGGCGCGGTGCTGGTCGTGGGCGCGGGCTCCTCAGGCGTGCAGATTGCCGATGAACTCATGCGCGCGGGCCGCAAGGTCTATCTTTCGGTGGGCGCGCACGACCGGCCGCCGCGCGCGTACCGCAATCGCGATTTTTGCTGGTGGCTGGGCGTGCTCGGCGAGTGGGACAAGGAAGTCGCCGGGCCGGGCCGGGAGCACGTGACGATTGCCGTGAGCGGCGCACGCGGCGGGCAGACCGTCGAATTCCGCGCACTGGCGCATCAGGGCATGACGCTCGTGGGCGTGACGCAATCGTTCGAAGGCCACGTCGTCACCTTCGCCGACGATCTCGCCGCCAATCTCACGCGCGGCGATCAAAGTCTTTTCGCGCTGCTCGACGCCGCCGACGCCTATGTCGAACGCAACGGCGTGGCGTTGCCGCCAGACCCGCACGCGCGCGATATTCCCGCCGATCCCGAGTGCGTGAAGCATCCGATCCTCACGCTCGATCTCGCCGAAGCGGGCGTGAGCACGATCATCTGGGCGACCGGCTATGCGCAGGACTACGCGTGGCTCGAGGTCGACGCCTTCGACGAAACGGGCAAGCCGCGCCATCAACGCGGCGTCTCGAAGGAGCCAGGCGTGTATTTCCTCGGCTTGCCGTGGCTGTCGCGGCGCGGCTCGTCGTTCATATGGGGCGTGTGGCACGACGCGAAGCATCTGGCCGACCAGATCGCGACACAACGCAAGTATCTCGACTATCGCGACGCCGCGCAGCGCCGCGCGGCGTCCGCCGGGCACGACGCCGTGCAGGCGCCCGGAGAGCCGAATCTCAACGAACTGGGAGTGAATTGATGCCTACGCATACCCGTATCCGCATGTTCAACACGAAGGACACGTACCCGAACCAGTCGCTCGACAATGACCTGTGCCAGGCCGTTCGCGCGGGCAACACGGTCTACGTGCGCGGCCAGGTGGGCACCGACTTCGACGGCAATCTGGTCGGTCTCGGCGATGCGCGTGCGCAGGCCGAGCAGGCGATGAAGAACGTCAGGCAATTGCTCGAAGAAGCAGGCAGCGACCTCACGCACATCGTCAAGACGACCACGTATCTGATCGATCCGCGCTATCGCGAGCCCGTTTATCAGGAAGTCGGCAAGTGGCTGAAAGGCGTGTTCCCGATTTCGACGGGGCTCGTCGTGAGCGCGCTCGGGCAGCCGCAATGGCTCATGGAAATCGACGTGATCGCCGTGATTCCCGATAACTGGCAGCCGGTACAGGACTGAGGAGCGGGCCATGACCTTCTCGATCGTGGGACGTTGCCCGCAGAGCGGGCAACTGGGCATTGCCATCAGCTCGTCGAGCATCGCCGTGGGCGCGCGCTGCGCGTGGGCGCGTGCGGGCGTGGGCGTGGTGGCGACGCAGAATGTCACGCTGCCCGCGCTGGGCGCGCAGGTGCTCGACTTGCTGGAGAGCGAAAAGCTCGCGCCGGAAGCGGCGTTGCAACGCGCGCTCGCCCTGGACCCGTACAGCGCTTACCGGCAGGTCACGGTTGTGAACAGCGCGGGACGCACGGCGTTCTTCACGGGCGCGCGCACGCTCGGGCGCAACCACGCGCATGCGGGCGATCAATGCGTCGCGGCGGGCAACATGCTCGCTCACGAACAGGTGATCGACACGATGGCGCAGGCGTTCGAACGCACGCCGGGCGTGCTCGCGGACCGCTTGCTGGCGGCCATGCACGCGGCGCTCGAGGCGGGCGGCGAAGCGGGGCCGGTGCATTCGGCGGCGCTCAAGATCGTCGATGCGCAGGTCTGGCCCATCGTCGATCTGCGTGTCGATTGGGCCGACGAAGCACCCATTGCCGCGCTGGGCGGCTTGTGGGAGGCGTACCGCCCGCAGATGCAGGACTACATCACGCGCGCGCTGAACCCCACGGCCGCACCAGGCTATGGAGTGCCAGGCGATGAGTGAGCCGTGCGAGACGACGAGCCGCGCGATGCTGGAGCGCCTGATCGGTTTTGCGACCGTGAGCCGCGATTCGAACCTCGAACTCATCGCGTTCATCGAGTCGTATCTCGCCGGTCTGGGCGTGGAGTGCGAACTGTTCCACAACGCGCAGCGCACCAAGGCCAATCTGTTCGCGACGATCGGTCCGCGCGATCGCGGCGGCATTGTACTCTCGGGCCACACCGACGTCGTGCCTGTCGACGGCCAGGCGTGGACCGTCGAACCGTTCCGCCTGACCGGGAAGAACGGACGCCTATACGGACGCGGCACAGCCGACATGAAATCGTTCATCGCGTGCGTGCTCGCGGCAGTGCCCGCATTCCTGCGCGCGCCGCTCGTCATGCCGGTGCATCTCGCGTTCTCGTACGATGAGGAAATCGGCTGCCTCGGCGTGCGGCCCATGCTCGCCGAACTCGCTCAGCGCGCGCACGCGCCGCGGCTGTGCCTGATCGGCGAGCCGACCGAACTAAAGCCCGTGCTGGGTCACAAGGGCAAGCTCGCGATGCGCTGTCACGTGAAAGGCGCCGCGTGTCATTCGGCCTATGCGCCGTACGGGGTGAACGCGATCCAGTACGCGGCGCGCCTCATCAACAAACTGGAGGCGATCGGCGACGAACTCGCGCGGCCCGAGTATCGCGACGCGCGTTTCGACCCGCCGTTTTCCACGCTGCAAACCGGCGTCGTGAAGGGCGGCCGCGCGCTGAACATCGTGCCCGCCGAATGCGAATTCGACTTCGAAGTCCGGACCGTGCCGGGCTTCGACGCGCTCACGGTCGCCGACGATCTGAAGCGTTACGCCGAGAGCGAACTCGTGCCGAAAATGCGCGCCGTGCGCGCCGATACCGGCATCCGCTTCGAAGCGCTCAACGCGTATCCGGGCCTCGCCACGCCGCCCGAGAGCGAGGTTGCGCAACTGCTCGCGCGGCTATGCGAATCGAGCGACTTCGGCACGGTGGCGTTCGGCACCGAGGGGGGCCTTTACGCGCAGGCAGGCATTCCGACGGTGGTATGCGGGCCCGGCAGCATGGATCAAGGCCACAAGCCGGACGAGTTTGTCACGCTCGATCAACTGGATCGCTGCGATGCGATGTTGATGCGTCTCGCGCAGCATCTGCAAACGGCCGGCTAAGCGGCGCTTTCGAAGCGGGTTGCAACGGGCGCGTGCGTTGATTCGCACGCGCCCTTTTTCATGCGCCGCATTCAGTCTCCGCATCTAGTCTCCGTATTCAGTCTCGATACGACGGATCTTCCTCGTCGAGCACCTTCTTCATTTCTTCGAAGTGCGCGATCGAGAAGTCCGCAATGCTTTCCCAGTCGCGCGCGGTGCGTTCGGCGACGGCGTCGGAGAGCACGCGCAGCGGCTTGCCCGTCGCATAGGCGTTCACGAGAATCTGGCAGGCGCGCTCGAGCGTGTACATGTCGTCGAACGCTTCGCCGATGGTCGGCGCGCACACCATTACGCCGTGATTGCCCATCATCAGGCGCGACTTGCCGTCGAGCAGCGCGACGAGGCGCGCGCCCTCGTCTTCGGAGTCGGCCATGCCGGAAAACGCGGTGTCGAGCGCGACGCGGTTGAAATAGCGCGCGGTATTCTGTTCGATCGGCAGGACCACGGGATCTTCGAGTGTGGAGATCGTCGTTGCGTAGACGGGATGCAGATGCATCGCGACGCGCACGTGCGGCAGGCGGCGATGCAACTGACCGTGAATCGCCCATGTCGTCGGATCGACCTTGCCGCCCGCGAGGCTTGCGGGGTCGTCGGCGTCGAGCAGCACGAGATCGCTCGCCTTGATGCGCGAGAAGTGCATCCACTTCGGATTGGTCAGGAAGCGGCGGCCGTCGTCCGAAACGGCTACGCTCAAATGATTCGCGACCGCTTCGTTCATGTTCAGGCGTGCGAAGCACCGGAAGGCCGCGGCCAGATCGATACGCAGTTCAGATTCGCTCATGATGGAAGGGAGTAGGGGATTCGAGGTGGATTACGCTGGGTTCCGCGCGTTCGGCGCGCCGGACCAGAAGGCGTTGCGGTCCAGATAGTTTTGCAGGAACTGCTTGAAACGCGGGTTTTCCGACTCGCGAAACACGTGTTGCGGCGCACCGCGCACGGCAACGCGGCCTTGATCGATGAAGACGACCGTGTCGGCCATCTGCGCGGCGAAGCCCATTTCGTGCGTGACGACGACCATCGTCATGCCGTCGCGCGCAAGCTGCTTCATCACCTGCAGCACCTCGCCGACGAGTTCGGGATCGAGCGCCGAAGTCGGTTCGTCGAAGAGCATGATGTGCGGCGCCATGGCGAGCGCGCGCGCAATCGCGACGCGCTGCTGCTGGCCGCCGGACAGCCGCGACGGATACGCGTTCGCCTTGTGCGAAAGACCGACCATCTCCAGCATCTTGCCCGCGCGCTCGTCTGCCTGCCGGTTCGACAGACCGCGCACGCGCAGCAGCGCTTCCTTCACGTTCGCCAGCGCCGTCATGTGCGGCCACAGGTTGAACTGCTGAAACACCATGCCGACATTGCGGCGCACGCGGTTCACCTCGCGCGCCGCCGCCCGCACGCGCCGCCCGCCGCGATCGACGTAGCCGAGCAATTCGCCTTCAATACGCACGTCGCCGTGATCGTAGGTTTCGAGCCCCGCGATGCAGCGTAGCAGCGTGCTCTTGCCGGAGCCGGACGGTCCGATGATGCAAACGACCTCCGACTTCGCGACGCTCAGATCGACGCCGCGCAAAATGTCGGTATGGCCAAAGCGCTTGTAGAGATCCTTCACCTGGATCAGCGGTGCGGGCGAAACGTGCGGGGCGCTCGCGCCCAGAAAAGCGGGCCCGGGTTCGGCCGGATTATTCATGCGGATCTCCAGGGTTCATGCCATGAAGCGGCTCACGCGCCGTTCGGCCCAGTTGCCGGCGAGTGTCGCCGCTTCGACAAGCAGCAGATAGCAGACGCACAGCACGAGCAGCGTTTCCACGAAGGCGAAGGTTGCGGAGCCGATGCCGGTCAGCACGAAGGTGAGCTCGGGCACCGTCACGATCGAGAGCACGGCCGTTTCCTTGCTGAGCACGATCGTGAGATTGGCCAGCGCGGGCGTGATGAGCGCCAGCATTTGCGGCAGCTCGATGCGCCAGATCGCCTGCCAGCGGGTGAGGCCGAGGCACACGGCCGCTTCGAGATGGCCGCGCGGCACGGAGGCGAAGCCGCCGCGAAAGACTTCGGCGAAGTAGGCGCCCGCGTAGAGTGCGAGACTCACCACGCCCGCGCTCGCGGGCGTGAGCATCAAACCCAGCGCGGGGCCGCCGTAATAGAGCAGGAAAAGCTGCACGAGAAAGGGTGTGCCGCGAAAGAGTTCGATATACACGCGCAGCAGCGCGCGTGTGCCACGGCCGCCGCCTTGCTGCAACAGCGCGACCGTGAGGCCGATGGCCGCGCCGAGCGCGACGCCCGCGAGCCACATGCCGATCGTCGTGGCGAAGCCCGCGCCGATTTGCGGAAGGTTGTTCGTGATGACATGCAAGTCGAACTGGGACATGGCCGGCTCCGTATGCCCGTTCGCGTCAGGCGGCGCGCAGGCGCCGCTCCGCGCCGTGCGCCATCAACGCCAGGGTGCCGCACAGGACGAAATAGATCAGGCCCGCCGCGGCATACGCTTCGAGCGGCTGATAGGTGCTGGCCGCGATGTTCTGCGCGGTGCGCGTGACTTCGGCGACGCCGACGACCGAAATGAGCGACGACGCCTTGATCAGCAGCACCATCTCGTTGACGAGCGACGGCAAGGTCGAGCGCAGTACCTGCGGAATCTGCACGCGTCGAAGCTGGTCGAACGCGCAGAGCCCGAGCATGCGCGCCGCTTCGGTTTGTCCGCGTGCGAGATTCGCAAAGCCGCCGCGCAGGATTTCGGCGATATACGCTGCCGAACAGAGCGACACGGCGCTGATGGCTGCCGTGAGCGGCGGCACGTTGATGCCGATGAACGGCAACAGGTAATAGACCAGAAGAAGTTGCACGAGCAACGGAATGCCGCGCAGCACGCGCACATAGACCGTGGCGGCAACGCGCAGCGCGCGCTTCTGGGAAAGCCGCGCCGCGCACACCGCGAGCGCAATGAAGAAGCCGATCACGAGCCCGGCCGACGAAACGGCGAGCGTCGTGAGCGACGCGTGAAGCAGCAGGGGCAGGGCATCGCAGAACGCGCTCAGACTGAACATGTCGAATCGCCTTGTCGAAGTGTGAGGCGCGGACGGCGCGCTATTGACGACACTACTATTGCGACACTCAGATATTGGGCGTCGGCACGGCCATCGGCAGGCTCACGGCCACGCCGAACCACTTCTTTTGCAGCGCCGCTAGCTCGCCGTTCTTGTTCAGCGTGCTGATGGCGGCGTTGAAGGCGTCGTCGAGCGACTGGCTGTCGGCGTCCTTGCGCATGCAATAGGCGAAATACACCTTCGAGCCGAACGCGGGCTGCACGACCGCGAACACAGCCGGGCGCTGCTTCGCGACATAGGCGATATTCGTGAGCGAGTTCGCGACGGCGGCGAGGCGCCCCGACGCGAGATCGGCGTAGGCCTGGTTGTTGTCGACGTATTCGCGCACGTCGGGCGCTTGCTTGAGAGTCGCGGCGTAAGCCTTCAACTGTTCGTTTTGCGCGCTGCTCTTTTGCGCGCCGACGACCTTGCCCGCGATGTCGGACGGCTGCTTGATGCTCGCGTCGCTGGCGCGCTTGAGGAGCGCGTCGGTGGCGTCGGCGATGGGGTAGGTGAAGGCGTAGCGTTCCATGCGCGCCTTCGTGACCGTGAGGGGGCCGGCGACCATGTCGAACTTCTTCGCGTCGAGGCCGGGCAGCACGCTGTCCCAGGGCAGGTCGATGAAGCGCACCTTCACGCCCATGATTTTGCCGACGGCTGCGAACAGATCCTTGTTGAAGCCGGCTTGCTGGCCGTTCTCCAGAAAATCGAACGGCGCGAACTGCATCTCGGTTCCGACAACGAGTTCGCCGTGCTGCCTGACGCGGCCAAGCAGGTCGTCGGCGTGGGCGGGCAGACTCGCGGCCAGGCTCGCGGTCAGCATCATGGCGGCACAAACGTGGTGTTTCCAGTGCTGGAAAAGATTCATGGGTCGTTGTCCTGAAGCGGCGGAGAGGGCCCCGACATATCGGGGTGCGGTGCGGCCACCCAGGAAATTTACCTGGCCACAATCCCGAGAAAATATTGTTTCCCGATGAAGTGGAAAGGTTTTGCCTATGACCTGGGTGCGCACACCTGGGATTGTGCAGCGCAATAAATTTGATGTAAATCAATGCGCCTTGTTCTCAGAGGGTGCGTAATCTTCGCCTGTGCTCACCCGCTACCTGACCTGCAAGGAGCGGACATGTCGGACCACGCGTGACACGGGAAGTCTGGATTTCCACACGCTGCACCAAGAACGGAGAAATTCCCTTGAGCCACCCTCGTGAAACTCAAAGTCCCGGCAGTACGTCGATGCTCGCGCTGCCGCTTTTCTGGCCGATGGCGGCCACCGCAGCCTTGATGGAAACCGGCGCTTCGCTGTCGGCCAGAAATCTCGCTTTCCTCGCGGAAGAAGAGCGGCTCCATTTCGAACTGCATCCCGCGCTCGCCACGGCCAACCGGCCGTTGCTGGACCTGCGCACGATGGTTCTGCGCGACTACTCCGGCGACAACCCGCAGGGCCTGCCGACCATCGTCGATGCGCCGTACGCCGGCCACCGCGCGATGATCGCCGACTTCCAGCCGGGTCAGAGCCTGATGCAAACGTTGCGCGAGCACGGACTGTCGCGGCTTTTCCTGACCGACTGGAAGTCGGCGACGGAGGACATGAAGGATCTGGAGATCGACCAGTATCTCGCCGAGATCAACGTGTGCGTCGACGAGCTCGGCGGCCGGGTGAACCTGGTGGGCCTGTGCCAGGGCGGCTGGATGTCGGCCATGTATGCCGCCCGCTTTCCGCACAAGGTCGCGAGTCTCGTGCTGGCCGGTTCGCCGATCGACACCGACGCGGGTGACGGTCCCATCAAGCGGATGGTGCACACTTATCCCGAGTCGTTCTACGAAGAACTGGTGAAGCTTGGCGGCGGCCTGATGCGAGGCCGTTTCATGCTGAGCGGATGGAAAAACATGCACCCGGACCAGCACTACGTGACGGAGCACATCGATCTGTACGAGCACATCGACGACCCGGCTTACGTGAAAAAGGAAGAAGCGTTCCAGAGCTGGTACGAGAACCCGCTCGACCTGCCCGGGCGCTGGTATCTGCAAACCATCCGGCAGATTTTCAGGGAGAACCGGCTCGGCGGTTGCGCTCGGCGGCACAAGCCTCGGCGGCGGCCAGGGTGGTGCGATCGGTTCGATGATCGGCGCCAGCGTGTTGCTGCTGATGCAAAAGATGCTGTTCGCGGTCGGCGTGTCGTCGTTCTACACCGGCCTCTTTCAGGGTGTTCTTCTGATTCTGGCGATTCTGGCTGAGCGCGGTCTGAACCGCACGCATCACGCGCGGAGAGTGGCATGACGACGAATTCGACCAATGTCACGATGGCCAGTCCGAGAAGCGACGCGCGCCGCGCAAGCCGGGTCAACCCCGACTATCTGAGCGCGGGCCTGTTGTTTGCGCTGACCGTGCTGATGATCGCCTGCTCGCGGCTCATCAGCTCGAGCCTCGGATCGTGGGCGCAGGTGAGCACGGTGCTGACGCTCGGCTGCTTTCTGCTGGTCGCCGCGTTCGGCCAGGGGCTCGTGATCCTGTCTGGCGGACTCGACCTGTCGGTGGCGTCGCTGTTCATGTTCGGCGGCGTGATGAGCACCGCGCTGATCGGCAGCTCGAATGCGGGCGCCTGGTATCTGATGCCGGCCATCCTTGTCGGCGCCGGGCTGATAGGCGCATTGAGCGGCGTGGGCATCGCGTGGCTGAAGATTCCGCCGTTCATCATGACCATGGGTGTCGGCATCATCGTCGGCTCGATCGCGCTCGGCTACACGAGCGGAAGCACGCTTGGCGGTTCGCCGCTGTTCCTCGAAGCGCTGATGAAAGGCTCGCTGCTGAACGTGCCGGTCGTCGTGCTCGTGTTCGTCGCGATCTGCGTTGTGGGCCTCATGCTGCAAACGCGTACCGTGTTTGGACGCAACCTCTACGCGATCGGCGGCAGTCTCGGCGCCGCGCGCGTGTCGGGCATTCCCGTGACGCGCACGCTGGTGCTCACCTATACGGGCAGCGCGATATGCGCGGCCGCCGGCGGCGCACTGCTGACCGGCTACTCGGGCGGTGCCACGCTGATGATGGGCGAGCCTTATCTGTTGCCTTCGATCGCCGCTGTCGTGGTGGGCGGCTCGTCTATTCTCGGCGGCCGCGGCAGTTTTCTCGGGACCATCGTCGGCACGCTGTTTCTCACGACGCTCGATTCGGTGATTGCCGCCACGGGTCTCGCCCAGGGCTGGCGGCTGATCGTGTCGGGCCTTGTCATCGTCGTCGCGCTGCTGTGCCAAAGCTCGTCGGCGGGTTCGCTTGCGACGTGGTTTTCGCGGCTCCGACGCTGAGCATGTTCGGCGCGGCACAGGCTCGTGGCTTCTCCAGATTGAAGTTTCACCCCACACCAGAAGGTTGCATTCATCCACTGATTCATTCACTTCTTCAAAGTGGGATACCTATGAAAAGCAAAGCCTTGTTCAAGACACTCTGCGCGGTGCTGATCGGCGCGTCGCTGCTCGGCACCGCGTGGTCGGGCGCGTCGGCGCAAAGCGCGCCGGCCAGAAAGTACAAGATCTTCCTGAGCCTCAGCTACTCGGGCAATAACTGGATGAGCGAGACGTCGAACATGATTCAGGCGCTCGCGAAAACGCCCCCGTACGACAAGATGGTCGACCTGAAAGTGGTGATTTCGGGCACCGATCCGCAGGCGCAGATTGCCGCCTACGAAAGCATGATCGACGCGAAGGCCGACGGCATCATCAGCTTCCCGATTTCACCTACCGCGCTGAACCGCACCGTCAAACGCGGCTGCGAAAAAGGGGTCAAATTTTTCATGTACGACTCGACCGTCACGGAGCCGTGCGCGTACAACGTCAGCTACATTTCAGCGGGCTTCGGAGAGAACACCGCACAGGCGCTCGTCAACGAACTTGGCGGCCACGGCAAGATCTTCATGAACCGCGGTGTGCCGGGCACGTCGGTTGACAAGCGTCACGCCGACGGCGCGCGCCACGTGTTCGCGCAGTATCCCGGCATTCAGGTGGTATCGGAGTACTACGGCTACTGGGACGACCGCGTCAGCCAGAAGGAAACCGCCAAGGCACTGGCCGCTCATCCCGATGTCGACGGCATCTGGTCCGAACTCGGCGAGGCCGGCGTGCTGCGCGCGGTCGCCGACCGCAAGGGCAGGATGGTGCCGATCACCGGCGAGAACATGAACGGTTTCCGCCTCGGCTTCCTCAACAAGGACTACGTGCAACGCGGCTTCAAGGGCGTCTCATCCGGATCGCCGCCGGCTACGGCGGGGTACGCTTTCAAGCTGATGATGGAAGTTCTGACCGGCAAGCGCGACCTGAAGCCGACCAACATCGAATACCCGCTGCCATGGGCCGCGGCCGACCAGATCAAGCTGTGCAACGGCAAGACCATCGCCGACGGCTGCAACGTGTTTGCCGCCGGCCTCGTGCCCGATGGCTTCTCGACCGAGATCTACAACCCGACGACGCTGCCTGAAGTGAGCCTCGATGCGGTGCTGACCGGCAAACCGACACCGGGTGCGACGATCCAGCCGCTGCCGGCCGCGATCAAACAGGCCGCCGACGAGCCGGGCATCAACTGCAGCAGTTGCAAGGCGGCGCCCGACGAGTACCGGCTGACGGTCGTCAAGGTCTCGGCGAAACCCTGAGCGCAACCATCAACGCAAAAGCGGCGAGGCCGCATCGGAGATCGACGTATGGGAACGCAGATAAGCGCGCTTGACCGGTTCACTGCGGACATGCGGTCGCTGTCGAAGTCGTACGGCGCGACTGTCGCGCTCGAAGACGTGTCGTTGAGCATCCGGCCCGGCGAGATTCAGGCGCTGCTCGGCGAAAACGGCGCGGGCAAGTCGACGCTCGTCAAGGTGCTGTCCGGCGTCGTCCGGCCAGATACCGGCAGGATGACGCTCGACAGCGCGCCGTACCGGCCGGCGCGCCTGATCGAGGCCCGTGCCGCGGGCGTATCGACGGCCTTTCAGGAGTTGAGCCTCGTGCCCAATCTGTCGGTCGCGCAGAACTTCTTCCTGCCCGGCTCGCTCAGGCACGCCGGCGGCCTGATCTCTGTCGAGCGGATGAACGACGCGGTGACGCAGGTGCTGGCCGCATACGGTGTCACGGACGTAGCCGCTGGTGCGACGGTCGACAGCCTGTCGCTGGCTGCGCGCCAGCGCATCGAAATCGTACGTGCGATGTACCGGCAGCCGAAGCTGCTGATCCTCGACGAGCCGACCGGCGCGCTTGCCGACGTCGACTGGCTGTTCGGGCTCGTGCGGCGCGTGACGCAGCAGGGCACGGCGGTGCTGTACATCTCGCACCGGCTCGCCGAGATTCGCGAGCTGGCGTCGAGCGCGACGATCCTGCGCAGCGGCAGGAGCATTTCGACCGTCGCGCTCAATGACGTGAGCGATGCCGACATTTTCGAAATGATGGTAGGCCGGCGCGCGACGCACTCGCTCGCGCCGTCGCGCAAGCCCGAAGTGAGGCCGCGCGTCGATGCACTCGTGCTCAACGATCTGACCGGCAAGGGCTTCGATTCGGTGTCGCTGCGACTGGCGCGCGGCGAAGTGCTGGGTGTCGCCGCGCTCGAAGGGCAAGGCCAGCGTGAATTGTTTCGCACGCTGGCGGGCCAGAGCCAGCCGGTCAGCGGCCAGATCGTGATGGGAGGGCGGCCGGTGCGCTTCAAGAACCCCGCCCATGCGCTGACGTTGCAAGGTGGGGTCGCGTTCGTCGCCGAGGATCGCAAGAACGAAGGCATATTTCCGCACCTGACGACGGCCGCCAACGTGACGCAGTCGGTGCTGCGGCGGATGGCACGCTGCGGCGTGATTTCGGCGCGGCATGAAGCGAGATCGATCGGCAACGTCGCGCCGCAGGTGGAACTCGAGCGCCGCTATCTGCGCTTTCGGATCGGCAATTTGTCGGGCGGCAACCAGCAGAAGGCACTGATCGCGCGGGCGCTGCTCACCGGAGCGAAAACGCTGCTGCTGTTCGATCCGACTCGCGGCGTCGATGTCGGCACCAAAGAAATCATTTATCAGGCCATCGACCGGTTCGCCGAAAAGGGCGGCTCGGTGCTCGTCTACTCGACCGAACTCGCCGAACTGATCCGCATGTCGGACCGCTGTCTTGTGATGTACGACGGCAAGGTCAGGGCGGACCTGCCGCGCGAGCAGCTCGACGAGCGCGAACTGGTCGCGTTGATGACCGGTCACGCAGGATGAGCCGCAGCGGTCACGCCCGCGGCGCGCCGCGGCCTGCATCGCGAATCGTCGCGGTTGACGCCACGAACAACGCGGCTTCGACCCTTATCTTGGAGAAGAATCAGGCATGACGAATCAGCTAAAAGTCGCGGCCGTGCAGTTCGAGCCGACGATGTTTCGCAAGCACGACAATATCGACGCGCTGCTGCGGCTCGTCGGACAGGCGGCGCGCGAGGGTGCGCGGCTCATCACCACGCCGGAGATGGCGACGACCGGCTACTGCTGGGTCGATCGCGCGGAAGTCTCGCCGTATGTCGAGCCGGTGCCGGGCCCGACCACGACACGCTTTGTCGAACTGGCGAAACAGTACGGCTGTTACGTGGTGCTCGGGATGCCCGAGGTCGATCCCGCCACCGGGCTTTACTACAACTCGGCTGTGCTGATCGGCCCGGAAGGCGTGCTCGGCTGTCATCGCAAGACGCACCCGTATATTTCGGAGCCGAAGTGGGCGGCGCCGGGCAACCTCGGTCACCAGGTTTTCGATACGCCGATCGGGCGCGTTGGTCTGCTGATCTGCATGGACATTCATTTCATCGAGACCGCGCGGCTGCTCGGCGTGGCCGGTACCGACATCATCTGTCATATCAGCAACTGGCTCGCCGAGCGTACGCCCGCTCCTTACTGGATCAGCAGGGCGGCCGAGAACGACTGCTATCTGATCGAGAGCAACCGCTGGGGTCTGGAGCGCGGCGTGCAGTTCAGCGGCGGCAGTTGCGTGATCGGCCGCGACGGCTCGATCCTCGCCTCGGTCGATAGTGGCGACGGCATTGCGTATGCCGAACTCGAACCCGTTGATCGCGCCCGTTCGCAAACAACGGTGCCGCCGCAACCGTCGTCTCCGACGGTTGCGGCGCCGTTCGGGCGTCGTCGTCCCGACAAATATCCCGAACTGATGACCAATCCGTTCACATGGAATTCGCTCGATTATTTCCGCCTGTATAACATCGCTCCTTTGCCCCCGGGACGGCGCTCGCGCGTAGCCACCGCACAGTTCAATCCGTCGGGCAGTCTCGCGGACAACCTCGCGCAGATCGCGCGGCACGTCGAGTGCGTGATGAACGCGGAACATCCATCGCTGATTGTCTTTCCCGAATTGTCGCTGACCGGCAGTCCGTCTCAGGGTGCGCCGGCCGAACCGATTCCGGGCCCGGCCACCGACGCGCTCGTGCGCCTCGCGATGCAATACGGCGTGTATCTGGTCGCAGGTATCGCCGAGCAGGCGCAGCAGCATCACTTTAACGGCGTCGTGCTGGCGGGGCCGGAGGGGCTCGTCGGGACCTACCGCAAGCTGCATCTTGACGACGACGATCTCGCCTGGGCGACGCCCGGCGAGAACTGGCGAACTTTCGACACGCCGCTGGGACGGCTCGGAATTCTGACCGGTTACGATGCGTTGTTCCCCGAGTCGTGCCGGGTGCTGGCGCTGGCCGGATGCGATCTGATCGCGTGTCCGGGCGCGCTGAAGAACCGCCTGTCGAGTGGTCATCCGGGCTCGGCTGTGCGTCAGAACTTCCCGATCCCGACGGCAGCCGATCCTTGTCACTGGCATCACTTCCGCGTGCGGGCAGGCGAGAACAACGTGTACCTCGCATTTTCGAATCGTCATGACGCGCAGCACGGGTACGTTGGACAGTCCGGCGTTTTCGGCCCGGATACATTCGAGTTTCCGCGCCGCGAATCGCTCGTGTTCGACGCCGAGGGGTATGCCGTACTCGATATCGACACGACGAATCTGGACACCGTTTATCCGACGAACGTTGCGCGTCGGAAGGATTTGCTGATGATGCGCCTGCCGCACCATTACACCGCGCTGGTCGAATCCGCGGTCCGGGCGCAGGCGGCATCTGCCAGGTAAGGAGGAAGTTTGTCTACCAGTGAAGTTTCGCCCGACGGGCGGCCCGGCCAGAGCGCGTCGGCCCGGGACAAAACGGTCATCCGTATCGGCATCCTGTATTCGCTGACCGGCACCTATGGCGCGATCGGCCGCGAAATGCTGAATGGCGTGCTGATGGTGATCGAGGAGTCGAACGCCAACGCGTCGTTCGACTTCCTGCTGGAGCCAGTGATCCGCGATCCGGGCGGCTCGCTCGACCAGTACTACGCGATGTGCCACGAACTGCTGCATACGCAAGGTGTGCGGCATGTGATCGGCTGCTACACGTCGGCGTCGAGAAAGCGCGTGCTGCCGCTAATCGAAGGCGCCAATGCGCTGCTATGGCACTCGCCTCGCTATGAAGGTTTCGAAAGCAGCGCCAACGTGATCTATCTCGGCGCGGCGCCGAACCAGCACGTGATTCCGCTGATCCGGCATGTCACGGACCGCTACGAAACGAAGCTCTATAACGTCGGCTCGAATTATGTGTGGTCATGGGAGATCAACCGGATTGCACGCGAGGCGATGCAGGAAGCGGGCGGCACGGTCGTCGGCGAGCAACTGGTGCCGGTGGGCGAACATACGGTGCAGGCAATCATCGACGATATCATCGAGAAGCGGCCGGCCATCGTGCTGAATACGCTCGTCGGTGAGTCGGCGTATCACTTTTATCACGCGTGGCAGCGCTCGGCGCATCAGCACGGTTTCCTCGCATCGAACGACGTGGCCAAGCTCAGCCTGACGCTGTGCGAGCCCGAGGTGAAGCTGGTGGGTGCGCAGGCGGTCGAGGGCTATCTGGTGTCGTCGGTTTATTTCCAGTCGATCCATAGCGAGCATAACCAGCGCTTTTTGCGTGAGTACCGTGCCCGTTTCGGCAGCAGCAGCTCGCCTTCGGTCGATACCGAAGCGGCTTATCTGTGCGGCGTATTTCTGAGCCGCTCGATCGCCGCGTGCGGCACGGCCGAAACGTCGGCTGTCTGCAAGGAGGTTTGCCGGCAAAAGGTGCAGGCGCCGCAAGGTACCGTTCATATCGACGCGGACAATAACCACAGCTACCTGACGCCGCGACTCGGCCGCTGCCGCGCGGACGGGCAATTCGACATCTTCTGGGAGGCGCCGAAGCCGGTCAAACCAGACCCTTATCTGACGTGGGTCGACCTGTCCGGCCTGGTCAAACCCGAGCATTCGGGATCTTTCGTTCCCCCTGATGACAGCGGGAGGTAGCGGTGAAAAAGACGTCGCTTTCTCTGAGGGGAGTGAAAGTCTGCGCGTTCTATTGCGAGAGCAGGGATCAACACAACCTCGAGCAGCAGTTCCGGCGACTCGGCGTCGAATCGACCTTTCTCGCCACGTTGCCGGATCTCGCCACGCTCGATGGCTACGACATCCTGATGTTCGACAGCGACTACGCGTCGGTCGCCAACCATGGCCGCGAGCTCGAATGGCCCGACGTGCCGCTGATTGCGATTCTCGGCACGGAGACGCCGTCACGTCTGCTGTGGGTCATCAATCAGGGCGTGTCGGGCGTTCTGCGCAAACCGGTGCGCTACGAAGGCGTGCTGTCGGCGTGCGTGCTCGCCTGCGATAACCACCGTACGCATCGCGCGTTGCGCGCGCGCATCGAGCAACTCGAAGAGCGCGTCAAGGGACGCAAATTTGTATTCTCGGCGCAACTGATGCTGATGCGCGACCGTGGTCTCAGCGAACGCGAGGCCTTCTCGACGCTCCGGACACTAGCGATGAACAGGCAGATCAGCGTCGAACAATTGAGTGTCGAGCTTCTCTCGGCAGAAGGTTCGGGTAGAAGGAGTGCTGTCGTATCCAGCGAGATGAGTAACAAATTGTTGCCATAAGGAGGCTACGCCTATTCTTAACAGAATTAAATTGATTTCTTAATTTAATTTATTTATCAATGCAATATGTTTTAATTGATTGATTAATAAATGATATTTATTGGCTTATAAGTGTATGATCTCGATCATGAAGCAGAATTCAGGCACGACAAGTCGTCGTGCTCAGGAGCATCGGCGGTAAGCGCCTTACCTCCAACGTCTTGCAGAAAAATGGCCATAGCTGGAGGAATGTTAATCTGACGCCCAGTGAAGGCAGGCTGTGTCTCAGGTCTTAGCTTCGGATCAGGCAAAAGGACGCCCAGCTCCCGTATCTGCGATAGATTTCGGGCATGGAGAAACAATGCGAATCAATGGCGCAACGAGACTTCTGGCCTCATCGGTGACCCGGTTTTCCAAGCGAGAACACCCGAGATGGCCAACGAGCTACTTGAGCAAAGGCAGCAACTTGGCCAGTACATCGTCCTTCCGTGGCATGTGAAATCGGAAAGCCTGCCTAGCCTTTGTTCGAGCTCTAAGAGTTCTGGAGAATTTTGACGGCGCGGTCGTCACCATGCCGCAGATGGCACGCGATGAGCCCCATCTTCGAACACGAAACCACTCCAGAACGTTTCGCGAGATACGACCAGATCAGTGTCTCCCGCCGTGGACTTGCGAGCGGCCCGATTGATACCGCCCTGCAACGTCTCGGACTTTCCAGGCGTGTGTCGCTTGTGGCCTCCACATTTCACTCAGGCGTTTTCATGCTCGGGAGTTCGGACCTCATCCTGACAGTGCCGGAGCACGTTGCATGGGCAGTGCGGAAGACGGGAGTGCGATCGCGTCATTTTGAACTTCCGCTTCCGCTGGAAACCGTGGTGGTTGTCCAAGCATGGCATCCTCGTTTTCAAAGCGACAGCGCGCATCAATGGCTCAGACGTATCGTGCGCGAACTCTGCAGGGGCGATGTCGATGACATACCCGGAGCAATGTTGTTTTCGAGATAATTGCGTCGCACGCACGGCAGGAGTGCAAAGATTTCAGTTTTCGGATTGATTCACCGTACCTAGACTGACCGCATTCGATGTTGTCTGTGGGAAGGTAAAACGGTGAAGTCTTTTCCGATGTCGGTTGGCGCTGTTGTGGCCTGCACTCGCTGCGTATGCGTGGATCGGGCGTGGAGGCGAATGTGAGTAGCGTCGCGCTTTCGCCAGCGCCGACCGCGTCTCCGACGACGGCCCCGACTGGTGGTGCTACGCCGCCCGCGTTTGGTGCGCGAATCCTCGTGGGCATGGGGGGCTCATGGTCGTTGTGATCCCCCAACTGAAGATCACGTGACTGAGATTGCGATGGCCGATATGCGTGGCACCATGGAGATCAGTTACGACGATGCGTCATGGCTATCTACGCTCTATCAGGTAACTATGCGTCTTGGCATGGACGGACTTGCCGCGCTGGTGCAGTCGACACTCGGACGTGATCCCGTTCTCTGGCCACACCTTTCGTTTCGCGGCCGTCGCGGTGGCCTCATCAGGTTTTTATGGTGGAGCGGCGACGGCATGAGCCTGTACGCGCTTCGGGTCGTCCTGTCAAAACTAGCCGATTGGGTCATCCGAAGTTTGCGGAGGCAATACAAATGCAGCGTGGTGTGTTGTACGGCGTGCTTGCCGG
Source organism: Paraburkholderia silvatlantica (assembly GCF_003096715.1). Classification (GTDB taxonomy): domain Bacteria; phylum Pseudomonadota; class Gammaproteobacteria; order Burkholderiales; family Burkholderiaceae; genus Paraburkholderia; species Paraburkholderia silvatlantica. The sequence continues at coordinate 103,521 of NZ_QEOL01000019.1, read as the reverse complement.
CGCGCTATGGGCAACGGTGTTCGTCGTACCCCGGCAACTGGCCGAGTTTTCACCACTGATCTTGGGCGCGGGCCGGTATGTGATGTATGGACTCGTTTCGCTCGCCGCGCTCCTACCCATGCAGCGCCGTGTCTGGCCACGCATGACGCGCGCCGATCTCATCGCGCTGGTGAAGTTCGCGCTCGTGGGCAACGTGCTTTATTACCTCTTTCTTGCGAGCGCGATTCACCTGGTGGGGATTGCTCCGGCGTCGCTGATCATAGGTGTGCTGCCCGTCACGGTCACGCTGTTCGGGCGACGCGACCATGGTGCCGTGCCGCTTTCACGCCTCGTCTGGCCGCTCGCGATGATCGCCGTCGGCATCGTCTGCATCAACGTGGACGTGTTCTCCGCCGCTGGAGACGCAGCAGGCCGCGCGAGCATGCTCACGCGCATCGCGGGTATTGGCTGCGCCGCCGGCGCGCTTGTATGCTGGACATGGTTCGCGGTCGAGAACGCCCGTTATCTGCAGCGCAACGCGCACTTCAGCGGCAACGAGTGGTCGGTGCTCTGGGGCGTGGTTACGGGCGCGCTCGGCGGGCTGCTCTGGGTCGGTATTCTCGTCATGCCGTCGCACTGGGTGCAGGAACCCGTGGCCGCCGGCCGCTGGACCGCGTTATGGCAGCTGAATCTCATCCTCGCGATTGGCGCTTCGTGGCTTGGTAACGGCCTCTGGAACGCCGCCTCCAAACGCCTGCCGCTCACGCTCTCGGGTCAGATGATCGTGTTCGAAACGCTGTTCGCCCTGCTCTATGGCTTTATCTACGACCATCGGCTGCCGCACGGGCTCGAAATCGCGGCGATCGTCCTGCTGGTGGCGGGCGTGAGCTGGTCTGTGCGCCAGCATTCGAGCGGGCCCGAAGAGAAGGCGCATGGCGACGGTATCATGTCGGACGTCGATCTGCGAGGAATCGCTAACGAAAAGTAAGCGTCAAACCGCGGCCGTCGTGACGATCGGAACTTAACCTCTGAGAGCCGCTGATTCGCAAGCACGAGATCGAAAGCGGAGGCTTTGGTTGAAGTAAGGGATCGCGATACTCGTGGCGTCCATGCCAGTCCTGGTCGAGCTAGGCCTGCCGCCCATTCCCGCAGCGGTGGATATCGGCGGCTGGCGTCTGACACCAGTCGAAACACGATCGTTTTGGGGAACGACAAGCAGATCGCGTTGCGCCCCAGTAACGAGGTGAATGTAGTAGAAGCCTCCACGCACTCGAAAATGATCCGGCTCTTGCCAAAAAGCGGCGCATTCGTGATCGACGACGCGTCTTGCGGTGACCAAGGCGGCTTTCTCTTTGGCGTCGGGCGTAACGCGCTGGTGTCGGAGCGCCCCGCACCGTTCGTTCATTTTTCTGCCGAGCACCTGAATGTGTACATGTAGTCTGACGGCTTTTTCTGTTTCCGCTATACAGCCAGCGCACGGCGCGCGAAGAAGCGCTGCATCTCGCGCTCTGAGGGTTGTACACCGGTAAATACTTCGGCATACGTAGCAATTCGCATCATCCGCTCCGCCATCGGCTCTGTCGTCTTCATCGACACATAGCCGAGTTGCGTCAGATACATCGTGCGAGCGCGTACCTGAGCCGCGAGCAGCGCGTAGCCGAAGCGCTCGAACATTTCCGTCAGCGCTGCAATCCGCTTCGCGTCCGCGTCAGCCAGCTCGGCCGCGATCTCTGGCGCCTGCTGCCCCCAGCTGCGGATGGCCGCTTCGTATCGGTTGTCGAAGATCGTGTCGTCGAACCAGCAGTCGAACACATTGAGCACGGCCTCTGAAATCGTCTCCGCGTAGGCCTGCGTGCGCGCGATCCAGTTGATGGTGTTCGTCGCCTTCCAGCGTTCAAGCAGCGTTGCGAGCAATTCCTCCCGGTCCTTGAAGAACCAGTAGAAGCTCGTCCGAGACATATTCAGCTTCTTCGCCAGCGGCAGGATCCGTACGGATTCGATGCCGCTCTCAAGCAGGCTTTCCGTCGCGGCGTCGAGCCACGTATCCGCCGTCCCGCGGATGTTGTCGGCTGCAATTGGCTCTTCCATCTGGCAAACGTCCTCCCGGTCAAATCATCGATCGGTTGTGCACTTCACAACCTGCATTGTGCCGCACCATGCCACGGCCCAGGCCGGGCACGGGCTCTGCCCTGATCCGCCCATCATAAGGGCTTTCCCAAGCAATGTGTACACATGTGTTATGTTTACTTGACACATATGTACAGTGATTCTAACCTAGGTCGCAACAGGCATCCACGTCAGGCAGTCACGAACCACGATCCCGTCCCCATCCAGAGGAATCCCATGTCGAATGACCCGCTGCTGCAGCCCTACACCCTCAAACATCTGACGTTTCGCAATCGCATCATGACGACGTCGCACGAGCCGGCGTATGCCGAGGACGGGATGCCGAAGGCGCGCTACCGCGCGTACCACGTCGAGCGCGCGAAAGCGGGCATCGCGCTGACGATGACGGCCGGCTCCGCAGCGATCTCGAAGGACAGCCCGCCGGTGTTCAACAACATCCTCGCGTACCGCGACGAGGTTGTGCCCTGGATGAAAGATCTCGTCGATGAGTGCCATGAACACGGCGCCAAGGTGATGATTCAGCTGACGCATCTCGGCCGCCGCACGCGCTGGGACAAGGGCGACTGGCTGCCGGCGGTGTCGCCATCACATGCGCGCGAGCCCGCGCACCGCGCGTTTCCCAAGAAGCTCGAGGAGTGGGACAGGGAGCGGATCGTGCGCGACTACGCGGACGCGGCGGAGCGGATGAAGGCAGCCGGACTCGACGGCATCGAGCTGGAAGCGTATGGACACTTGATGGACCAGTTCTGGTCACCGCTCACGAATACCCTCGACGCACCGTACGGCGGCTCGCTCGAAAATCGCATGCGCTTCACGTTTGACGTGCTGAGCGCAATTCGCAAGCGCGTGGGCGATGCGTTCATCGTGGGGATCCGCTATACGGCCGATGAAATGATTACCGGCGGACTGACCAGGGAAGAGGGGATGCAGTTGTCGATGGCGTTGAAGTCGAGCGGCCTGATCGACTTCCTGAACGTGATCCGCGGGCACCTTGAAACTGACGCTGGTCTCACTGACATCATCCCGATCATGGGCATGAACAGCGCACCTCACCTCGATTTCGCCGGCGAGCTTCGGAATGCTACGGATTTCCCGACCTTCCACGCGGCACGCATCCAGGACGTGGCCACCGCGCGTCACGCGATTAACTCCGGCAAGGTCGACATGATCGGCATGACGCGCGCGCACATGACCGATCCCCATATCGTGCGCAAGATCATCGAGCGCCGCGAGGACGACATTCGCCCCTGCGTTGGCGCGAACTATTGTCTCGACCGGATCTACCAGGGGGGCGCTGCGTTCTGCATCCACAACGCGGCTACCGGGCGTGAAACGACGATGCCGCATACGATCACGCCCGCCCACACGAAGCGCAAAATCGTGATCGTCGGCGCCGGACCGGCCGGCCTCGAGGCGGCACGCGTTGCCGGGGAGCGCGGGCACGACGTCGTCGTGTTCGAGGCGACCGGCCATCCCGGTGGCCAGGTCCGGCTGACGGCCCAGACGCCACGGCGCAAGGAAATGCTCGGCATCATCGACTGGCGCATGGCGCAGTGCGAGCGCCTCGGTGTGCGCTTCGCCTTCAACACGTGGGCGGACGCGTCGACCGTGCTCGACGAGCGGCCGGACGTCGTGATCGTCGCGACGGGCGGCATGCCGGACATCGAGGTGCTGACCCAGGGCGTCGAACATGTGGTGTCCGCATGGGACATCCTCTCTGGCGACGTGAAGCCAGGCAGCAATGTGCTGATCTACGACGACGCGGGTGATCACCCGGCGCTCCAGGCGGCGGAAACGATCGCGCATGCGGGTGGCGCGGTCGAGATCATGACGCCCGACCGCTCGTTCTCGCCTGAAGTCATGAGCATGAATCTCGTGCCGTACATGCGCTCGCTGCAGAAGCTCAACGCGAAGTTCACGGTTACGTACCGGCTCGAGGCCGTGCGCCGCGAAGGCAATGAGCTTGTCGCGATCGTCGGCAGCGACTACGGCGGCATCCGCAAAGAGCAGCGCTACGACCAGATTGTCGTCAATCACGGCACGATCCCGATGGACGAACTGTATTTCGCGCTGAAGGCTCAGTCGACGAACCTCGGCGCCGTCAATTACGACGATCTGATCGACGGCAAGCCACAGATCGAGAACCGCAATCCGGCGGGCCGCTTTCAGTTGTTCCGCATCGGCGACGCCGTGTCCGCACGCAACACGCACGCGGCGATCTACGACGCACTGCGGCTCGTCAAGGATCTGTAATGCACGCGTTTCCAGGGCTTTAGCGGTCCTGGAAAGGCGCGTCGCCATACAGGGGTAAACATCATTATTGGCGCATTGACAGATGGTTCCACGCGGGACTAATCTGCGTTGCAACAGGCAATGCGGCGTGATGCGCCGCAATGCGTCGAGTCTGCGCTCCCCTGTGAGTGCTCACACTCCAGCCTGAAGGAAGTCGCCGTGATCGTTGACACCGCACTACAAGCCCCCAGCGTCGCGTCCTCACTGCAAGGCGAGCACGCGAACGAACGTGCGTATCGGCAAGACGCACTGGTGCAGGACAAACGCGTCGCGCCGGTCGATCGCGCGCTGCTCGACGCGTTTGGCGCTATCGACCGCCGCGCGCTGCGTGCGTATCGCGTCGAGCGACTACGCGAGCAGTTGCGCAAGCACGACTACGCGGGCATGTTGCTCGCCGATCCGCTGAACATCCGCTATGCAACCGATACGAACAATCTCGGCCTGTGGGTCATGCATTCGCCGAGCCGTTACGTGTTCATCGCCACCGAGGGCCCGCTCGTCCTGTTCGAATTCACGAGCAGCAAGCACAACAGCGAGGGTATCGAATCGATCGGCGAGATCCGCCCGGCTACGCCATGGATATATTTTCTTGCCGGGCCGCGTGTTGAAGAGAAAGCCGAGGTGTGGGCACAGGAAATTGCGCATCTGCTGCGCACGCATGGCGGCGGCAACATGCGGCTTGCCGTGGACCGCTGCGACCCGTGGGGCGCCGACCGGCTCACTCGGCTCGGCATTACGCTGTTCGACGCGCAACCGCTGACTGAGCAGGCCCGCCTCATCAAGGGCCCCGAGGAGGTCGCGCAGCATCGTGTCTCGATGGGCGTGTGCGACCTCGGCGTCGCGCGTATGCGCGAGGCGTTGCGCCCTGGCGTCACCGAAAATCAATTGTGGAGTGTCTTTCACGAGACGAACATTGCTCACGGCGGCGAGTGGGCGGAAAGCCGGCTGCTGTCGTCGGGTCCGCGCACGAACCCGTGGTTCCAGGACGCGACGAACCGCGTGATCGAAGCGGGCGACATGGTGTGCTTCGACACCGACATGGTCGGGCCGGGCGGCTACCTCTCGGACATTTCGCGCAGCTTCGTGTGTCCCGGGCGCGGCGTATCCGCGAATCAGCGCAACCTGCTCGGCTATGCGGAAGACCAGATCCAGCACAACGTCGGACTGCTGCGCGCGGGCCTCACGTTCAGGGAATTCGCCGAGCGCTGCTGGCCGGTACCGGAGCGTTACGTGCACAACCGCTACATGATGATGCTGCACGGCGTGGGGCTGGTCGACGAATATCCGAGTGTGGTGTACGCGGTCGATTTCGACGCGTGGGGGTACGATGGCACATTCGAGGAGAACATGGTGGTGTCGGTCGAGAGCTACATCGGCGTGCAGGGCGGTGCCGAAGGCGTCAAGCTCGAGGAGCAGGTGCTGATCACGAAGACCGGTGCGATTGCGCTCTCGTCCACGCCGCTGATCGCGGACCGCAATGCATGAGTTCGCCACGTTAAGACCAGATTGCTCAGGATGATATCGAGCCCCTTGCCCCAATTGATCGACGCCGATGCGGTGCTGGGCTGCGTGCCGCCCACGCAGATGGTCGATGCGTTGGACGCCGCGCATCGGCGCGCGTGGTCGCCACTCGCGCGATTGCATGCGATGGTCCCGCGCGATGCGCGCGACGACGGCGAGATGCTGGTGTGGCTCGGTGGGGCGCAAGACGGCGCCACGGGCGCGAAAGTCGTATCGATCTCGCCCGACAACGGCCTGCGCTCGAGCGGTGCGGTCGACACCGTGCATTCGGCGTTTCTCCTCTGCGATGCGGAACACGGCCGCTTCCGCGCGATCATCGTCGGCAACTCCTTCACCCGCTACAAAACGGCAGCCGATTCCGCGCTGGGTGCCCGCCTGCTCGCACGGCGCGCGCCGCAAACGCTGACGATTGTCGGCGCCGGCGCGCAGGCGGCCACGCATTTGCGCGTCATGGCTGCGGAATTCCCGACGCTGCGGCGCATCGATGTCTGGAACCGCAACCACGAGCGTGCCGCACGACTCGCCGAACAGGCCGCTGACGACGCACCTGGTGCCGAAGCGCATGCGGTCGAGGATCTCGAGCGCAGCGTTCGCGAGGCCGACCTCGTCGTGTGCGTGACGCCTTCGACGTCGCCGGTGATCGATGGAGCGTGGCTGCGTGCGGGCTGCCACGTCGATCTGGTCGGCAGCTACACGCCGTCGATGCGGGAAGCGAACGATGCAGCGCTGCTGCGCTCGCGCATCTACGTCGATCATCGCGCGCTCGTGACCGAACATTGCGGCGACATTCGTCAGCCTCTCGAAGCCGGTGTGATCGCGGCCACCGATATTGTGGGCGATCTGTTCGACCTTTGCAGCGGCCGCGTTGCGCGGCGAGGGCACGATGCCGACATCACGCTGTTCAAGAACGGTGGCGGCGGTCATCTGGACCTGATGTTCGCCGACTGGCTGAGCCGCCTGTGCACGGTGCCGCACGATTGCCTCATGCCTGCCGATCAATGAATCGATGGAGCCGTTCCCGATGAAAGCTACCGACATCGACCTCGAAGGCAACGACACCGAGGATCGCGAAGAGGCCACGGCGGGCGACGCCGTATTTGACGCAATCGTCACCAACGGTCCGCTGAACGACGCATGGAGACTGACGCTGTGGTCGAACTATTACACGGAGCCGGTCTTCACGGAGATGATGGAGACGTTCGACGTCAGCCGCGACGAATTTAACGTGCTCGCCTGCCTCTCGATAGTGGGCGCAATGACGGCGAAGAAGATCTGCGAGGTGACGGGTCGGCCGAAAAACAGTATCAGCCGCGCCGTTAATCGGCTCGCGGAGCGAAAGATGATTCGCCGCAAGACGAATGCAGACGACCGGCGTGAGATCCGGCTCGCGTTGAACGAAAGCGGTCAGCGGCTTTACGAGCGGGTGCTGCCTGTCGCACTCGACAGGCAGACAATGATGCTGGGCGCACTCGACGAAAACGAGCGCACCGTGCTCGATCGCATCCTCGACAAGCTGATGAGCACGCGCCGGACGTGGTGAGCGCTTTGATGCAGTCGTAGCGTGCACGCTTGAGCGTACCCGAGGTAATGCGTGCCGCTCAAGATGTGATGAAAAAGGATCGCTTGAGACCGGGATATTGGATGCGTTAAATACGGTTCGTCCATTCATATCGTTATCCTCATCAATAAGATTACGAATCGCCATGCTTGAATCGACAGGCCGTTATGCCACGGCCGCGGTAAATGTCGATCGAGCTTGCGACAAGCCTTGAAAGCCGTCGACGGAGAAGCTTCCATGAACAGCATCGTCCCCCCTCCCTTGCAGCCGGAAGCGAGCCTCGCGCAGGCCAGCCGGCCCGGCATGCAGCCGATCCTGTGCGTCGAGGGCGTTGGCAAGAAGTTCGGCCCGCACCGCGTGCTGCAGGACGTCAGCTTCTCGATGTACGCCGGACAAGTGATCGCGATCATCGGCCCAAGCGGCTCAGGCAAGAGCACGCTGCTTCGCTGCATCAACCAGCTCGAACCGCCGACCGAGGGCCGCGTAACGATCGGCGACGTGACGATCGAGGCAAATCAGGCGCCCGCGCGCCGCGAGCTCGTGACGTTGCGGCGCAGGATTGGCATGGTGTTCCAGTCGTTCAACCTGTTCCCGCACCTGAGCGTGCTGCGCAATGTCAGCCTCGCACAGGAGCGCACGATGGGCCGCAGCCGCGCGCAAGCGGACAAGCGTTCGATGGAGCTGCTCGAACGCGTTGGCCTTGCGAGCAAGGCTGCGCAGTATCCGGTGCGCTGCTCGGGCGGGCAGCAGCAGCGCATCGCGATCGCCCGGGCGCTCGCGCTCGACCCGGAGATCATGCTGTTCGACGAACCGACATCGGCGCTCGATCCCGAACTCGGCCTCGAAGTGCTCGCCGTGATGAAAGAGCTCGCGGGGTCTGGGATGACGATGATCGTCGTCACGCACGAGATGCATTTTGCGGAGAGCGTGTCCGACCGCGTGATCATCATGGCGGACGGTCGCGTCCTCGAAGCCGGGCCGAGCGAAACCGTGATGTGCCACCCGCAAACGGAACGCGCAGCGAAATTCCTCAGTGCCGTGAGGGACCGCTGAATGAGCAACCATCTTTCCGCCATTCTCGCCGGCGTGCCCTGGACGATTGCATTGACGCTCACGGTCTTCGCAATCGGCGCGGTGCTGGGGCTGCCATTGTGCGCCATGCGCAAGGCCACGAATCCGCTCGTGCGCACGCTTGCAACGGCGATCGTCGTCGGTTGCCGGTCGGTGCCGCCCATCGTCTGGCTGTTTTTCGTCTTCTTCGGGATCGGCAACGACCTGCTGCCGCTCAGCCCGTTCGTGGCGGCCGCGCTCGGTCTCGGCCTCGTGACCGCCGCCAATCTTTCCGAGGTATACCGCGGTGCGCTGACCGCGATTCATCCGGGGCAGCACGAGGCGGCGAAAGTGCTGAACCTCACACGCTTCCAGCAGTTTCGCGACGTGATTCTCCCGCAGATGGTGCGCGTCGCGCTGCCGACCGCGGCAACCTACCTGATCGGCCTGCTGAAAGATTCGGCCGTCGCCTCGACGATTGGCGTGGGGGAACTCGCGTTTCAGGCCTACCACGTGTCGCAGGAGACGTTTAGCGGGCTTGGCGTCTACGCGGCAGCCGCGCTGCTGTACATCGCTCTCAGCATCCCTGTCGCATGGCTGTCGCGCTGGGCCGATCTTCATCTTCGTTCCGAGGTGTCGCGATGAGCGCCATGATCGATCTCTGGCTGTCCTGGCTGCCCGACCTGCTTGGCGGCTTCTGTCTGTCGCTCGAAGTCACCGCACTGAGCGTCGGGATCGGCATTCCGCTCGGCCTCGTGCTTGCACTTTGCGTGTCGATGCAGCCGAAGGCGATTCGCGGCGCCGCGCTCGTGTTCGTCGAAATCGGCCGAGGCGCACCGGCGCTGATCCTGCTGCAGTTCTTTTACTTCGGATTGCCGAGCGCCGGACTAACACTTTCGTCGTATCTTTCCGCCGTGATCGCTTTGGCATGTTGCACGGGCGCCTATACGAGCGAGATCATCCGCGCGGGCTTTGACGCCGTGCCGTACGGCCAGAAAGAGGCCGCTGCGGTGATCGGGCTGAGCGCGGTCGACTCACTGCGCTTCGTCATCGTGCCGCAAGGATTGCGCGTCGCGCTGCCGGCGTTGCTTGGCTTCTCGATCATGATGCTGCAGGCCACGTCGCTTTGCTTCACGATCGCGCTGCCCGAACTCGTGAGCCGCGCGTCAAACATCGGTTCGTCGACGTTCGAGTACATGCCCGTGCTGTTGCTCGCTGGACTGATGTTCGCGCTGGTCTGCGTGCCGGCGACATTCGCCGTGTCGGCGCTCGAACGCCGTCTGGGACGGCACGCGGTGCGCTGATTCGCACGTTCTGTCCGTCCTGTTGCGTCATTCACCGGTTTTCGCACTTTCAACCTGCCACGCACTTTTGGAGAGATCCTCATGACATCACCCATGCGTCGCCTTTCGTTCGCGCTCGTCGGCCTGTATTTCGCAGGCCTTGGCGCCACCGCCCACGCCGAGTCCTGCAAGCCCGCGCACCAGTTCGAGACGATCCGGCCCGGCACGTTGTCCGTTGCCGTGTGGGATTTCCCGCCGTATTCGATTCCGGCCGGCGCGCAGGATATCAAGGGTGTGGACGGCGAAATCGTCAAGCGGATTGCGGCGAGGGAGTGCCTGAAGATCTCCGTCTCGGTCGTCGATCCCGCCGCCGTGGTTCAGTCCGTCGTGTCCCGGCGCGCCGATATTGGCCTCGGCGACTGGTATCGCACAGCCGACCGTGCGAAGGTGCTCGGCCTGAGCGGTCCGATGTATCTCGACCAGATGGCGGTGATTTCGAAGCAGGGTGTCGACACGGTCGGTGGCATCGTCGGCAAGCGGGTTGGGACCGTGCAGGGCTATTTGTGGACCGGCGATCTGCAGAAGCTGCTCGGCAGCGCGCTGGTGGTCTATCCGAACCCGGTCGCAATGGCGCAGGACCTGGCCGCCGGCCGAATCGACGCGGGCACCGACAGCTATGCGGTGTCGCAGTACAACCAGACCAAAGGCGGCTATCCGGCAATGAAAATCATGCTGGTGAAGCCCGATGCGCGCGTGCCGGCCACGCTCGAACCGGGTCAGACAGCGCTGCTGTTCACGAAGACGAATGCCGCGCTCGGCACCGCGCTCAGCGCCAATATCGAAGCGTTGCGCCAGTCCGGGGAGATCGCGCGGATTCTCAAGACTTACGGCCTCTCGGCGTCGGCGGCGGAAGTGGGGGCTCCGCGGATCATCCAGTAGGACTTGCGATCGCCTCAACCGGATGTGCGTTTGTGAAACGGCGATCCCACAATTGACTTTAAGCTGCGATGAGGACGATGCGCGCTGCGGAAGCTGTCCTCATATCATACAAATTAATAAGGATACCAAATGAACAAGAGCGCGTTGAGCTTGTCCCGCTCAATGATCATCACCTCGACCTTCGCCGCTTGCTCGGCCGCTGCGCAGGCGCAGTCGACCGTCACGCTGTATGGCGCGATTGACGAGGGCATCGACTATACGAACAACAGCGGCGGCATATCGCTCTGGCACATGCAGGACGGTTCCTATGACGGCGTATACGGAAGCCGCTGGGGGCTGAGGGGGAACGAGGATCTCGGCGGCGGCCTGGCGGCGATCTTCAAGCTCGAATCAGGCTTCAGCGCCACAAACGGAAAATCGCTGCAGGGCGGCCGCCTGTTCGGCCGGCAGGCTTACGTTGGCTTGTCGGGCACGCTTCTCGGCACGCTGACGTTCGGCCGCCAGTACGATTCGGTCGTCGACTACCTGCAGCCGTTGACAGCGCCCGGCCAGTTCGGTGGCCCGTTCGTGCATGCGGGCGACATCGACAATACCGACAACTCGTTCCGCGTCGACAACTCGATCAAGTATGCGAGCCCGAACCTCGGCGGTTTGACGTTTGGCGGCATGTACTCATTCACGAATTCGACCGACCCCGACCGTGGCACCACCGGCATGTGGAGCATCGGCGCGAGCTATTCGATCGCTTCGTTCAATGTCGCAGCGGCGTATCTGTACGCGAAAGCCCCAGCTCTGCTGTTCACGGACGGCAATTTTCTGCCCAACAGGACAGGTTCCGCGATTGGCGCGTCGGGCACATTCAGCTATGTCGGCAATCCGGCGAACGAACAGGTGGCCGGGATCGGGGCGAGTTACGCGTTCGGCCAGGCGATTATCGGGGCCGACTTCACCGACACGCGCTTCGATCAGGCGAACGGCACGACGTCGACGGTTCGCTTCGACAACTACGAGGTATGGGCGCGCTACGCGCTGACTCCCGCATGGTCGGTGGGCGGTGCCTACACGTACACGCACGGGCATATCGGCTACTCGAATGCCGTGCCTATCTACCATCAAGGCGGCCTGACGACGTCATACGCGCTCTCGAAGCGCACGTCGATCTATGCGATGGGTGTCTATCAGCGTGCCGGGGGCGCCGCTTCGCAGGCCGCCATCTTCAGTGGTGTGGTGGGCGACGCGTCGAGCAACAACCATCAGATCGCATTGCGCATCGGCATGTATCACCTGTTCTAAATATTTCAGTATGCCTGATAATTTTTCCGTGCTGCATGACGATCGCGGGCCCATTCATTCATAAGGAATTGACGATGAGGATTCTGGTTCCAGTCAAGAGAGTGGTCGATTACAACGTCAAGGTCCGTGTGAAGTCGGACAATACGGGTGTCGATATCGCGAATGTGAAGATGTCGATGAACCCGTTCGACGAAATCGCCGTGGAAGAAGCGGTGCGCCTGAAGGAAGCGGACGTCGCGACCGAAGTGGTGGCCGTGTCGGTCGGTGTCGCGCAGGCACAGGAAACGCTGCGTACGGCGCTCGCGATCGGAGCGGACCGTGCGATTCTCGTCGAGTCGAACGACTGTGTCGAGCCGCTGGCCGTCGCGAAGATCCTGAAGGCGCTGGTCATCAAGGAGCAGCCGCAACTGGTGATCGTCGGCAAGCAGGCGATCGATGACGATTCGAATCAGACGGGCCAGATGCTGGCCGCACTGGCCGGTCTACCGCAAGCCACCTTTGCTTCCAGGGTCACGGTCGCCGATGGCAACGCCACGGTCGCGCGCGAAGTCGACGGCGGCGCACAAACGCTTTCCTTGAGATTACCCGCGGTGATCACCACTGACCTGCGCCTGAACGAGCCGCGCTACGTCACGCTGCCTAACATCATGAAGGCGAAGAAGAAGCCTCTGGAAACCGTGACGCCGGAGGATCTTGAGGTCGATGTGACGCCGCGTCTGAAGACGCTGAAAGTGACGGAGCCGCCAAAACGAGCAGCGGGCGTGACTGTGCCGGACGTGAAGACGCTGGTCGAGAAGCTGAAGACCGAAGCCAGGGTACTGTAAAGCGAGAGATAGAAAAATGACGAATCTGGTGATTGCCGAACACGACAACACGTCGATCAAGTCCGCTACGCTGAATACACTGGCAGCGGCGCAAAAGATCGGCGGCGACATTCACGTGCTGGTTGCGGGCCACAACGCGCAGGCGGCGGCCGACGCGGCCGCGAAGATCAGTAGTGTGAGCAAGGTGTTGCTGGCCGACGCGCCACAACTGGCCGCAGGCCTCGCGGAAAACGTCGAGGCGACGGTGCTAAGCGTCGCGCAGCATTATTCGCACATCCTCGCGCCGGCGACCGCCTACGGGAAGAATATCGCTCCGCGCATCGCCGCGAAGCTGGATGTCGCGCAAATCTCGGAGATCACGGCGGTCGAATCGGCCGACACGTTCGAGCGTTCGATCTACGCAGGCAACGCGATCGCAACGGTGCAGTCGAAAGACCCGGTCAAGGTGATCACGGTGCGTGCAACGGGTTTTGATCCGGTTGCAGCCGAAGGCGGCAGCGCATTTGTCGAGAGAGTCGACGCAGCGGCGGACGCAGGCGTGTCGCAGTTCGTGAGCCAGGAAGTGACGACGCTGGACCGTCCTGAACTGACGAGCGCAAAGATCATCGTCTCGGGAGGGCGGGGTCTGGGCAGCGGCGAGAACTACCGGAAGGTGCTGGAGCCGTTGGCAGACAGACTGCAGGCCGCGCTCGGCGCATCCCGCGCGGCAGTCGATGCGGGCTATGTGCCGAACGACTACCAGGTTGGACAGACCGGCAAAATCGTCGCGCCGCAGCTGTACATCGCGGTCGGCATTTCGGGTGCGATCCAGCACCTGGCGGGCATGAAGGACTCGAAGGTGATCGTTGCGATCAACAAGGATCCCGAAGCGCCAATTTTTAGTGTCGCCGACTTCGGTCTCGTCGATGACCTCTTCACTGCGGTGCCCCATCTGGCGGCCGAACTGGAATAGGCCGAATGGGCGAAGACTACCGCGTTCCCGGAAATGACGGCGACAGGTCAGGATCAACAGTTACGCTGAAGCTGCGCGAATTTCCGACATCATTGAGATTCTAGAGTGAAAGGAGGTCGCACAGCGCTTCGTTGCTGCGGCCACGGAAAGCATGATGACGATCGACGACCTGGCGAAGGCGAGTGGAAGGTCCGTAAGCACGGCTGGTCCGGGCGCCGCACCTGACGCAAGGTCCATCTGGCGATGGACGCGAACACCGGCCAGATCTGCGCCGCACTGATGACGCAACAGGACGAGGGAGATGGCGAAGTGCTGCCCGATTTGCTCGACCAGATTCCGAATGACGTTCCGATTGACACCATTGGAGGTGACGGCGCCTACGACACCAGGCCGTGCCACGAGCAAATTGCCTCGCGCGCGGCCATCCCGGCGATCCCGCCACGTGAGGGCGCAATACCTTGGCCTGACGCCTCGCCCAGCGCAGCGTGGCGCAATGCGGCGATCGATGCTATCGCGAAGAGCAGCAGGCGCGAATGGAAGCAAGAGAGTGGCTACCACCGGCGCTCGCTCGCAGAGGCCCTGATGTATCGGCTCAAGATACTCACGGGCCCATGCCTGTGGGCGCGCGAAATCGGCTCCCAAGCGACCGAGGTTTCGATTCGTGCAGGCGTTCAACCGCATGGCGGCGCTTGCCCGCCCGCAGTCTGTCCGTATCGCCTGAGATCGAAAACATGGAGGTCACTCCGTCCTGACGCTCGATTTACGCAACAACGCCCACAAAAGGCGTAAGCTTCCGTCAGTACGATTGTTCAATCATCAGCCGATACGGGTTCCGGAGTAAGTTGCGGACTCAAATGCTGAAGCGATGACCGCCAGGAAACCGGCTCTAGTCTGGTGCGATCGACGTTCAAAGAGAAGACGTCGAAGCGATTGTAATAGCCGACTACATCATGGAACTGCTTCGGCTCGATGCAGCGATTCAGGTCGAACTCCGCATACGCGATGCCTTCCTCGTCGCTCAGCGAGTCGCCGATCGCCGTACCGGTTGGATCGACGAACATCGTGACGGCTCGCGGCGAGCCGTCGAGCACCGCCGCCGCCACGGAATCACGGTCAACGAGGAAGTCGCGCATCCCGGCATCCATGTAACCCGCACAGATAATGCCGAATGCCTTGGCCTCGAATGAATGCGCTCCTGCTCGCAACCGGTTTGCTGCCACGTTGTCGAAATTGCCGCCTGTGACCGGCCGACGCGTCGGCCACAGCGCCGGCCAGCTCGAAATATGGATCTGCTCACCCTGCGCGATCAGCGAATAGCGGGCGAGCGGGTTCGTGTTCTCGCCGCAGATCAGGCCGCCGACGCGACCGATGCGGGTATCGACGACCTGCAGGCCGGCGCCGTCGCCTGCAGCCCACACGAGCTTCTCGTAAAACGTCGGCACCAGTTTGCGATGCAGGTTCTGCACCTCGCCACGGTCGTCGATCATTACGTTCGAATTCCACAGGCAACCGACGCTCGCATGCGAGCGCTCGCTGAAGCCCATCGACACGAACACGCCGTTGCGCTGCGCTTCGGCCGCGATTTCGGCGAGTTCGCTGCCGTCCGCGTACAGGCTTTCATGCGCGAAACGCTCAAACAGGTCGTGATTGTCAATCGGCGCCCACAGCGACGCCCAGACTGGAAACGCGGGGATGTACGACTCAGGAAACGCGATCAGTTGCGCGCCGTTGCGGCTCGCCTCACGGATCAGCGAGACGGCCTTCGCGACCGTCGCGCGCTTGTTCAGGAAGACGGGCGCTGCGTGGACGGCAGCGACCTTCACGGTGGGGAGAGTGGACATGGTATAGGCTCAGGGGGTTATATCGAATGTTTCAGTGGTCGGCTGCGGAGATCGCGCCGTAGCCCGTTTCGCGGCGCACGACCAGTTCGGCCCAGCGGTCGCGGGCGGTCGCGTCGCGAGTGAAAAGCGAGACGAGAACGACGAGGAGGAAACCGACTGGAATCGAGATGATCCCGGGGTTGCGCAGGCCGATGAGCGGCGCTTTCAGCCCGACGATGCTGGTCGCGTCGGGAGCGATCGCATCGGCGCTTGCCTGGGTGGCGGCGCGCCGTTTCGTCAGTTGCTCGATCCTTTCGGCGTCCGACGCCGGCGTGGCGGCAAGCTGCGCGTCGACGGCCGCGATCTGCTGCAACGCCTGGTCCCGGATCATGGACGGGTAGGTCATATTCGGTGATACGAGAACCAGCGAGACGGCGGCCAGCGTTCCGCCGACGATGCCGACGAGCACGCCCTGCGTGGTCGTGCGTCGCCAGTAGAGTGTCAGCACCAGTGCGGGAAGGTTGGCCGATGCGGCGACCGCATAGCCGAGCCCGACAAGTTGCGCGACGTTCTGGCCGCGTTCGAGAATGCTGACGCCGACCGCGACGGCGCCCACTGCAAGCGTCGCCACGCGCGCGGCCGTGACCTGCTGCCGGTCGGTGGCATTGCCGTGCCTGATCGCACCAACGTAGACGTCGTGGGCGAGCGACGATGCGGCAGCCAGCGTGAGCCCGGCGACGACGGCGACGATCGTCGCGAACGCCACTGCGGCGATGAAGGCGAGCATCAGATCGCCGCCGACACTGCCCTGGCCGCCCGTCAATGCCTGCGCGAGCAGCGGCGCCGCAAGGTTGCCGCCTTTGTCGAGTGACGCGATCAGGGGCGCGCCGACGAAATAGGCGGCTGCAAAGCCGATGACGATAATCGACAGGTGGCAGACGCCGATGCCGAGCATGGCCCACATCACCGATTGGCGTGCGGCCTTCGCGTCCTTCACAGTGAACAGGCGCATCAGGATGTGCGGCATCGCGGCGGTGCCGAGCACGAGCGCGAGGCCGAGCGAAAGCAGTTCTAGCGGCTTGTTCAGATAGAGGCCGGGTTCGAGAAAGCGCCACCCGAGCGCTTCGCCGGCAAGGCCGGCGTTCGCCCCGTGCGCGGCCACAATCGACGCGACGTGCGCCTGCACGAGCGGGCTGTGGACGACCGCGTCCATGAACGCGGGGACGCGGAACCCGAACGGCAGCCATGCGAGCACGACGAGGAAGAACGATGCGCCGATCAGCAGCGCGGCCTTGATCACCTGCACCCACGTCGTCGCCTTCATGCCACCGCACGCGACGTAGACGAGCATCAGGCCGCCGACGCCGCACACGGAGACGTCGTAATCGATGCCGACGAGCGCGCGTACGATGACCGCGCCACCGACGATCTGCGGAATCATGTACGCGAGCGCGACGACCACGCTCGACACGGCGGACACCGCCTTGGTCGCACGAAAGCCGTTGCGCGCCACCAGCACGTCGCCGATTGTATAGCGGCCGAGGTTGCGGCACGGCTCCGCGATGAACAGCAGCACCGGGATGAATGCCGCAAAGAACCCGACCAGATAGATGGTCCCGTCGAAGCCGTATAGTGCGATGAGTCCGGATGCGCCGAGGAAGGCGGCCGCGGAGAGATAGTCGCCGGCGATCGCGAGGCCGTTCTTCGCCGGCCCGATGCTGCCGCCAGCCGTATAGAAGTCTCCGGCCGTGCGGTTGCTGCGCGAGGCGAACCAGGTGATCAGCAGCGTCGACGCGATGACGAGGCCAAACATCGCCCAGGTAAGCAGCCGATGGCTGACTGCCGAGCCGGCGACGCCGGCGGCAAGGGCGGGCGCGGTCGGTGCGACGCAGGCAGCGGCGACGGCGGTGCGCAGGCTAGTACGCATGGTGTTCCTCCACGAACGCGGCGTCGCTCTGCACGCGGGGTGCGAGGCTTTCGGCGGCGCGATCGATCGCGGCCGAGCGGCGCATGAAGACGTAGGCGATCAGCCCGCCGAACGGATACTGCGACACCGCGAACACGGTGCCGAGGTTGATCCCGGCGGCGAGCCTGATCCGGAATACGTCGGGGCCCCATGCGATCAGCGCGGGAATGGAAAAGTAATACAGCGCGGACAGGACGCCGAGCACGACGATCGTATTGCGCCGCCGGCGCGCCACCTGCTTGAAGCACGTGCTTGCCAGCACGGCGTTCCAGTCTGGATCGCTTTTGGTCATCGGGAATCTCCGTCTGGTGATCAATCGCAACCGGAACAGACTTCCGGCCGCACCCTGAAAGTCTATGAAAGCCGCATTGCCTGACGAACCGGAAAACAATCTATGGCCTGTGCAATTTTGCACAGCGAGAATGGCGACGGGAAAACATGCGAGTGTCGCCGTGAATATCAACCGCCTTAGCTGGGACGATCTGAGGATATTCCTTGCGGTCGCCCGCGCCGGAAACCTGTCGAAGGCTGGTCGGCTACTGGGCATCGATCACGCGACGGTCGGACGGCGAATTTCCGCGCTGGAATTCGCTCTCGAAACGCCCGTCTTTGAGCGTGACCGGCAGGGATACAGATTGAACGCGCAGGGCCGCGAAATGCTGGGCCTCGTCGAAGCCGTCGAAGCGAATGTGCTGACGTTGGGCGATCTGCTGAACGGGGAACAACCCGGACTGGCTGGCCACGTGCGCATCGCGACGATGGAGGGCATCGCCTCACTTTATCTAAGCGAGCAATTCGTCGATTTCAAAAGGCGCCAGCCCGGTATCACGATTGAGCTGGTTACCTCGTCGACGGACGTTCGTATATCGCACCGTGAGGCCGATCTTTTTATTGGTTTTTTTGAGCCAAGAGGTTCCAATCTGGAAATTCGGCAGGTCGGCCGTTTCACGCTTCATCTGTATGCACATCCAGACTATCTGGCTCAAGTCGGCACTCCACAGACTGTCGATGATCTTAAGCGGCATCGCTTTGTTGGATATATCGATGACCTGATACAACTCGATGCTGTGCGCTGGCTTGATGATGCGGTTCACAACCCTTCAATCGCTCTGCACTCAACTAGCATGATTGCCCAGATGTTTGCAGCAGCTGCGGGCGGAGGTCTCGTCATGCTTCCGGCGTTTTCGCGAGCTGAACGATTTGGCCTTGTGCCGGTCCTCGCGGGCGAAATTACAGTTGCGCGCGATGTGTGGATGAGCTCACATCAATACCTTCGACGAGTTCCAAGAATCAGGGCTGCAGCTGCATTTCTCATAGAGATTATGGAGCGGGACTATCCGCCGGGAAGGTAGGAACTGCGGGTCGGGCCTCTTCGGGTTGACAGTAAACCGGTCTGCGCTTGCACGCAGCGTCGGCGCCCAAAACCGGCGGTAGCCTATCCTGCAATACCGTGTTTTTCGTGCGCTTTTTGTCGCCCCGCGTAAACGTTCTGCGCAGAGGTTTCCCTCGCAGCGTAAACGCCTGTTCAGGCCCCGGAGTATCGCGTGCGAATGAAGTGCGAACGTCGTGCGCACCCTGTGCGTAACGTGGGCGCATAGGCGTAGACCACGACGCAAAGCGGGTGCGCAGGTCGGTGCGTAGATGATTGCGCAGGCTGTGCGTAACGTCGTCCTCGTCAGTGCGAAATCACGTGCGTACCGTCGTGAGTATGCCGGTGGGCATGATATGTGTTCGAAACGTGCTGGACATACACTACGCGAAGCGCAGCGCACGCGCTGCTACGTTGCGGGCCATGCGCACAAACGGCGTTGGCGATGCTCAATGTGCTGCGTAGCGATGTGCGTTGATGTTGCGTTGTCGAGGCTCATATGCTGCGTATCGGAGAGCGAACCCGGTGCGTCGCGTGAGCGCGATCCCGTGCGTATGCGATGCGCAGGGAGGGCGAACCGTAGTGCGTCGCGGTGAAACTGTTGCGCGTGTACGACAGGCGTAAAAAAGTGCGTTGTTCCCACGACTTCCTATCGCATCCCACGTCTTCCCATGTGCGTTTGCCGTGCGGAAAAAGGCGGTTGACGCGTGCGTATGCGGTGCGCAGGATGGTGACAAGGCCGTGCCGAATGCAGAGGTGAACGGCAGGTGTGAAGGTGTGCGCACTGGAGGGTGACCATGCCTGTCGCGAAGGTCTATACGAAGTCGCAATGGGAGGCGTTCGCGTGTGCGCTGGATGCGCTGCCGGAGAAACCCGATACCGAACGCGGGGTTACCGTGCGCGACGCGATGAAGGAGATGCGCGCGCGCGTGCGCGCCGCGCAGGCGAAGGGCTACACCCTGGAGCAGATCGCGGAGCAGGCGAAGTCGCATGGCATCGAGATTACGGCGGGCGCGCTTCGCTACGGTCTGCGCGCGGCTGCGAAGGGCGGCGGCGCGAACGGCGCGCGCGCATCAACGGGCACGCGTGCAACAGGACAGGCAGGTGCGTCCCCGGCGCGTGCGGCTGACAGTGCGCCGCGCGCGCATCCGGTCCGCAGGGATGGGGGAAAGGCCGTAACCAGACAACCCATGCCGGTACAGGGCACGCTCGGATTTGCGATCCGGCCCGACACCGACGACCTGTAGGGAGTCGCAATGAACGCGACCGTGGACACGACAGTCAATCCCATCTATCTCGTTGGCGGCGGCAAGGGCGGCGTCGGCAAGAGCGTGGTCGCGCTCGCGCTCGTCGACTATCTGCAGCGCCGGGGCGTGAAGACCGTTCTGGTGGAGAACGACACGTCGAACCCAGACGTGATGCGGGCCATGCATGACGAGATCGAATGTGCGTCGTTCGATCTGGACACGGCGGGCGGCTGGATCGACGTGGTGAACTACTGCGATGCCCATCGCGATGCGGCTGTGGTGGTGAGCACGGCGGCGCGCAACCAGGACGGGGTCACGCGGTACGGTGCGACGCTCGGCAGTACGCTCGCCGAACTCGGGCGGCGGCTCGTCGTGTTGTGGGTCATCAACCGGCAGCGCGACAGTCTCGAACTGCTGCGCCAGTTCAGTGAAACGTTCCCGGATGCAACGGTGCATGTCGTACGTAACGGTCTGTTCGGTGCCCCCGATCGCTTCGTGCTGTACCGCGATTCGAAGCTGCGAAAGGCGATCGAGGCAAAGGGCCGGTCACTGGATTTTCCCGAACTGGCCGACCGGGTAGCCGATGACCTGCGCAGCCAGCGGCTGTCGGTGCGCAAGGCGGTGGAAACGCTGCCCATCGGGCAGCGTGCGGAACTGCTGCGCTGGCGCGGGTGTTATGACGCGATGTTCGCGCTGGTGACGGGCGATGCGTGAGCGGCGGCCAAGGCGGGAGCGGCACCAGCGTCCGGCCGATCCGCTCGCGCGGCTCTTTATGGAAGTGAGCGGCGCGCCGCCCGACGACGCGAGCCTGCTGCGCATGCGCCGGGTGTCGGCGGCGCTGAACCTGCGCGACAACGACGCGCTGTGGTCGGTACTGGCAGTGCTCGAATACTACGTGCGCCTCTACGAAGCGATGCCGGAGCGCATCCGGCAGGCGGGCGCGGGCGGCGTCGACGCGGCACGGGCCGAAGCGTATGCGGCGACGCAGGCGCTGATGGCCCAGCACCGTGAGGCGCTGGAACGCTGCAAGGAAACGATCATCATCGCGGAGAAGATGACGACCGAGCACCAGGCGCGCTACCGGGCGGCGCTGGCAGAGCTGAACCGTGAGGCGCTTGGGGCGCTCACGACGCACGCGGCGCAGCGGATCGCGCAGGCAGCGGGAAACCGGCTCGTGGGCGCGGCGGCGATGGCTGCCCGTGAGCAGCGGCAGCGGCTCGATGCCGCGCTCGCGTCATTCGAGCGCGTCGCCATGCGGCGGCTCGTGCGGGCGTGTTACGGGCTTGTGGTGGCGGGAGTGGTCGTGATGGTGATCGCGGCGGGCGCGGGCGGACTGGCGGGATGGTGGGCAGGGGCGCATTGGGGGGCTGACGGCTCGCCGTCTGCCCGGACGGGTCATGTCTCGCTGGCGTCGTCCGCGAGCATGCCGCAGTGAATCACGAAGCCGCATCAAGCATTTTTGTCCGAAGGGCGGCGTGAGTGTACGGGCGTCCGGTCCAGGCAGGCAGACGGCGGTCCGTCTGCCTGTGCCGATCAATTCCCCGTGGCGGCGTCGCCGCCTTCGATGAACGTGGCGGCGCGGCGCAGCATTCGGGCGGCTGCATCGTACTGGTCGAAGGCTATCATTGGCGTTTCATAGCCTTCGTCACGGGCGCGCGGCAGTGCCATGTCGTAATGACGGCCGTGCTCGTACTGCGTGCCGGTTGCGTCGACGGTGGTGAGAAACAGGTCGGGTGAACCTTCAGCGTTGGTCGCGAGGACGACCATGCGGATACGTGTGAACATGACGGATTCTCCGGTTTTGGGCGGGGCGCAGACGGCGGGGCGTGATGCTGCGGCCCTGACGTCTGCGCTGCCCGCTGGCGGGCGGTGGTTGCCCGGTGACTGGCTCAATGCGCGGCGTCAGGCGGCGAGCGGCCCGGACTGCGCGGAGCTGCCGGTGCCTGCGCTGTCAGCGGTCGGGAAGGGCCACGGCGGATGGGCGGTCGCGGTGCCCGCATCGGACGGGGTTTCCCTGATGTGTTCCGCGCTGACGCCGGTGTCCGGTTCGGATTCGGCATCGTCGCCTTCCGGTGCTTCGGCGTTGCCTTCGGCGTCCGTGGCATCCGCGTTGTCGCTGTTTCCGCCATCGCTGCCGCCGTCCTCATCCTCATCGTCGTCGTCCTGGCCACCCCAGGCAGGGGCGGCGGGAATTTCCCGGTCGGTGAAGACTTCCGGCACCCACGCGACTTTGGCGAGGCGCAGTTCGGCGGCGGCTGCCGCGTCGGCCTTCTTCATCTTTTCGAGGTCCGCTGCGGCCTTCGGTGACACGGCGGTGGCGACGACTTCGGCGATGCGCGCCTTGCTGACGTGGTCGAAATACGTGGCGCGGGTCGGCGTCCAGTACCGTGTCATGTCGAGGTTCAACGCCCCCGCGAGCGCGTTGATCGCATGGGGTCGTTCTTCGCCCGTGATCCCGTCGAGCAGGGTGGCGGTGCAGAAGGCGAGCAGATCGAGCAGGGTCGTGCCGGGGTTCTGCTGGACAAGCCAGGGCAGCAGGTCGGCGCGCTTCGCGGGCAATTCCGCGATCCATCGCGTGCGTTGCGCCTCGACGGCGCTCCACGCGGGGCTGGCGCCCAGGTCGTCTGCGGCGCGCAGCAGGCTGTCCTGATTGCTCGAGCCGGTGAGCGCGAGGAAGGTAGGCGCGGACGCATGCCCGAAGTGTTCGGGGAGTGCCTTCGGCACCAGGTAGTGCAGCAGGGCAGCGAGCGCGACGGTGGGCTGCGCGAGCAGTTCCGCATGGATGGCAGCAGTGCGGTGCGCGGTGAGGCGCTGGCAGAGCTTCGCGTTGTGAACGGGGCGAGCCTTCGGTGCCTTGGCCGATACGGGATCGTGCGCGTGTGCCTCGGGCGTGCCGGTCACGTCTGCGCCCGCTGCTTCGAGCGCGCTGGCATCCTCGCGCCGCACGAGGCCACGCTCGATGACCAATTCACCCTGCGGCCCGAGGATGACGAATGCGCCCGCGCCAGCCATCTGCGTTTCGTCCCATACCAATGCGACGCTTTCGAGGGCGATGAGCGCGGCATTGACGCGCCCGATTTCCTCGTTCAGGCGGTCGGCTTCCTCGTACGCGCTCTCGTCATCCTCCGAAAGCGCTTCGAGTTTTTCGGCCAGTTCGTCCTGCTGTACGGTGAGGGCATCCATCTGCTGCTGCTCGTCACTGGTGAACGGACGCTGGACTGGGCGCAGCCTGCCGTAGCGGTTCAGTTCCAGATAATCGCGCTCGACACGTGTCTCGATCCAGCCCCATCCTTCGGCGCGTGTTTCTTCTGCAGCGGCATCGAGCTTCTGCGCGACGAGCTTCTGCAGCAGTTCGGCGTCTGCGATGTAACCGGCGTTTTCATCGTCGCTGAAGAGGTCACGCCTTACATACCCGCCCGCTACTTCATAGGCGGCGAGGCCCACGAAGCGCACGAGTCGGCTGCGGCTCGCGTCGATTTCAGCACGCGTAATGGCCTGCCGCAGATAGTTCGGCTGGCGCTGCCATTCGTTTGCATCGAACCAGATGTGTTCCTGCGTTTCGTGGTCATCCGCGAGGGCGAGGGCGACAAGCTGGTCGAGCGTGATGGCGTCCTCACGCAGCAGGGCGAGCAGCTTTGGCGACACGTTGGCGAGTTTCATCCGCCTTTTGACCGTGAGCGGTGAGGCCGAGAAAAGCGCAGCGATGTAATCGACGCTGCGCCCTTCCTCGGCCAGCATCCGGTAGGCGCGCAGCACGTCGAACGGATCGAGTCCTTCGCGTTCGCTGTTCTCGATCAGCGAAATGGCGAGGGCTTCTCCTGCGCTGACGAGGCGTACCGGTACGGGATAGTCGGCAGCGATGTGCTTCTGTTCGAACAAGAGGTCGAGCGCGGCCTCGCGCCGCTGGCCCGCACAAACGCCGTATTTTCGCTGCTTGCCGCGCCCGCTTTTCATTTCGTGAACGACGAGATTCTGCAACAGGCCCTTGGCGCGGATGTTCGCGGCGAGGCCCTCAATGCCCGAGAGCGGTCTGGTGCGGGCGTTCAGCGGCGACGGGTGCAGGCTCGAATACGGCACGGCGACGACTGGCTGTTCGTTGCCGAAAGTGGTTTCAAGCGGTGTTGCTGATTCGGCGGTGTCAACGACAGGGGTTTCGACCAGGGCTTGCATGACTGACTCCAGAAAGTTGGAAATAAAATTCCGGGTCGGTGTTGCAGAAGCGGTCAGGACTTGACCCGGAAAGGAGTCCTGATCAATAAAAGGTGGGCGGCGCGGTGTGCCACCCGGTGCTCGCTATGCCTTCATCTGCCGCATGGCGTCAGCCAGCATCCACAGCGCGCGGTTGAGCTTCACGTTCTGGTCGATGCCCGTGATGGGGCGCGTGGACATGGAGCGTCCGCTGCGCGAGCGTCCATGCAGCCCGCCCTTGGTGAGGTTTTCCTGCGTTCTCTGGAATACGGTCCAGAGGTCGTCGCGGCGGTCCTCGAAGCGGCGCGGGGCGAGCAACTGGCTTTCGGTGACGGGGGCGGGTGCTTCGGTGTCGCACGGGTCGTAGCGCAGCGCGAGGGCGGAGCGCGCGAACGCGTACTGTTCGTCGCGATCAAGCGTGACGGCTTTCATGCTGTCCTTCTGTTCGCGGATCAGGTCGAAGCCGTCGAGGATATCGAACGCGCCGTTGATGACGTTCCGCACGATGTTGCCCCTGTGCGGGACGCGGACCTCGCCCACGGTTTCGCCCGCAACCATGCCGTTCTGGCAGACGAAGCGATAGACGCCACCGAGTAACTGGAACCCGCTGGACCCATCGTGCGAATTGAGGAGGATGACTTCGTTGACGTCCTCGCCGGTAATTTCGCCTGCAGGGCGCATACGGATCAGATGCTTTGTGAATTCGCGCTTGTCCTGATCGTGCACGCGGGTCTGGCACACCATGAACGGCTGGAAGCCTTCGTTACGCAGCTCGCGCAACACGTCGATGGTGGGGATGTAGGTGTAGCGTTCGGAGCGGCTTTCGTGCTTGCCGTTTGCGAAAATCGAGGGAGCAACACGGCGGATCTGGTCGTCCGACAGCGGCGAGTCGGAGCGGAGCATCGGGGAACCGTAACGGAAGGAGGAAGCGAGTTGCATGACACTCTCCACAGCAAGAAGGTTGAGGGGTGTTGCGCTGACCGGGCCCCAGGATTCCGCCCGCCTCGTAGGGGCTGGGCTCGTCCCGGTGGAACCCGGGGTTGGCAGTACTGCCGCCAGTCCCCTGAGTTCGCGCCCGTGCGACTCAAGGAGCCGATGGCTACCCGGCGTCAAGGAAAAAGGCGAGGGAGGGGTGCGGGCAACACGGTCCCTCGCCCCTTGACGCCGGGTAGCCATCGGCTACGGTCGCGGGTGTCGGGCGGGAACCCGGGAGCAGGCGGCTGCGAAGCGCCGGGTTTGACCGGGATGAGCCGGCGCGCGGCGAGTGCGATCGTGGTGGCCGCGTGTGCGGCCACCACCTGTTCAGGCTTTTCAGGGATTTGGGGTTTGTGTCAGGGATTGAAGCCCGGCAGGGCCGGGACGCGGCCTGCGGCCCGGTGCGAAGCACGAAAGCCCGGCCTGGAACGTCAGTGGAGGGAGACACCCGACGGTGTCATGCAGCCCGGCCGGATGGTCAGGACTTGCGATCATGCGGACTGTCATGGTCGGCAGGAGGCGAGGTCTGCAGACCCCGATGTGCTGCATCAGTCAGGCGGTCAGCCTGATCATCGCGCAGGGCGTACGCAGCCTCGCCGCTGTACGCCTGCGATCTGGCGCTTGCTACAATGACGGCCTTGGTCAAGCAACGCCGCAGCAATGCCTGTACAGACTGAGACTGAATTTACTGACGACGTGGGCATGGCGGACAAACCCCGTCGCCTCACACTGGCTGGCGCGCTTGCGCAGCGGCAGCGAACGAGTGCGTTCGCAGGCTCACGCATCCCGGTGGACGGATTGACGCTCGAGGTCGTGGAGATCGGGCCTTATGCGGACCACGGCGGACGCCTTGTGACGTTCCGCGCCAGGGCGGTGGGGAAGGTCAGGCTGCCGGCGGGCGAGATCCTCACGACACCCTGGGGCGTTTGCCAGATCGTGAACTGATCTTTTACAGCGGCAGTCTCCGATCCGGTCATCGGGATACAGTACGGGTACCGGATGCGACGGTCAGACGCTGCTTTCGTGCCCGATGAACAGGTCCGCGTTTCACCCCGGGGATGCGCGACGTGCTCCACGATGTGCTGTGCCCGCGGCTTGAGGTATTCGACGATGGCTGGCGGGTACTGTCTACCTTTGGCGACGTCCTGGAAAGGATGGGGTGCTTTCCCCCGAGCCGGAATAACGCCATTGCGCTTGCGGCATTCTGCACGCTGCCTGAAGCCGGTGGCTTTGTCGACCGGCCGCCAGTGCAACAGCGCCTGCGGACGCCGGACGACCGCTGGCGCGAGCGCAGCGGAACAGCGGGCCCCGAGCGCCAGGTTGCCTCGCGATTCCCGCGACCTGGGTGCAGGCGCTTCGGCCGGGAGTGGACCGGGGGGCGCCGTACTCGCGCGAAGGCTCATGCCGCGCGTCAAACAAGATGAGGTCTCTCATCCATGTCGCGCCACACCCGACAGACTGAAGGAGACTGTGGCCAACCGGGATCGTGGCCTTGGCGTGTTCCGGGTTCGTCAGTAGGGCGGTACTTTCCGCTCGGGCGGACGGTCGGTGCGGCTTAAGCTTATTTGGCCAGCGGCGTTCGATCTCCGTTGGCGGTCAGACGATGGACAGGCTGACCCAGCTTTAGGCGGGATTGTTGATGCCTGGCTTTGGTGCCGCCACGGGCGACCATCGTGCGGTTGCCCGGCCGCGAATGTCAGTGAGATTGCAGGACGTAGCTGGACTGACGACCCATGCGCGGGGGCTTACTCTTATTCCGGAGGAAAACGGATCTGTGAGAATTGCCGTCCCGCCAGGATCGCGCGCCGTTCAATCTCGGCTGCCGAGTCAATCAAAGCTTGCCCCTCCATAAATGCCAGGAATGCGCGGGTGGAGACCTTGCGGCAGTTTTCCGGTAACAGGAAACTGGCGCGAGCGATCTTGTGGTCCTCAAACAGAAAGACGCCAGTCTGATCTGGGTGAAGGCCGAAGCCACTCATCGCTTCCTGTATGGCGAGTTCGCCGAGATTGGCTTTCCGGACAGGGGAGACGGTTCCTTCCTGCAGGTATCGGCGATAAATGGACGTTTCCAGAACCGGGATGCCGCTGTCGCGCGCCCACGCGGAGATCCGTCCGCTTGTCGGGGTCTCGTTGCGTGTAACCTCGTACAGCACCATGTCAACCAGGGCGACTGACCAGCCCGGTTTCAGCAACAGGTCGAGTGCATCGGCATAGGCGAGCGTAATCAGGGGGGCTGCGTCGGGAAGCAGGGTGACGGAGATGTTGCTCGCCATGGACTAACTGCGCAAGGCGTTGAGGTCGTCAACCATGCGGCGCGTACTTGCTTCCGGCAGCCGGGGCATCGGCAGATGGGCCTGAGCCATCAGCAGGAACAGGTCTTCGTCACTGTCGATGCCGAGCGCCTGCATGGCCTGGCGATCGTCGATCCGGCCAAGCGAAAAATCGAGCAGGGTGCGGAAATTCTGATTGCCACCCGCTTCGGCAGCCTCGAACGTCTCGACGAGATAACGAAGCTCGGCGTTGAACAGGGCGTTGACGGACGTGTCTGATTTCGCGGCAAGAATCTTGGCGCGCTTGAGCAGGTCGCGATCAACTGAGCCCGTAAAGTTGACGGTTTCGGCCATGACGGGCCTCCATTGGATAACATCGCAAGTGTAACACATAATCAAGTGTAACACATAATTATGTGTTAAAAAGCTAATGCCAGGTATTTATACTGTTACTAACGCTACTGGTGGGGATAGATCACCCATCCAGACGAGCGCTGCGAAGAAAATTCGCTCCTGCGGCGGAACGCCAAGGGCGGTGTAGGAAAGTTGGCCGCACACCTGTTACCCATGTCGCCGGTCCATACAGTTCAGGCAAGTCATCGCCCAGTGTGCAGTCAAGTGAATTAGATGCGAGGGAAAGGAGGCTTTCATACATCCGGGAGACTCATCACGCGCAGGTTGAGCGTTTGAATCGGTAACGCGGGGTTCTCGGACCGTCTATGCTGAGAATGAGTGCGAAAAGGTCTGTCGCGTTTCTATGACCAACACGGGGAGTTTGCGATGGCATTCGAAGTTTCTGTCGTCACGCGCACGTTTGAAGATAGCAATCCGTACGTCAATAGTTATGTGCTGGTCACGCTCGACGGCAGTCCCGTCTCGACACTGCTGCAAAGCGACTTTTCTGTTTTTGTCCCGGCTACCAGGGAGTTCACCGCGGACAAGTGGGGGCAACCGTTTGGCTTTGATGACGGTGTAGGGGGGTGGCTGGAGGAGATGAGCAACACGCCCGGCATGGCGGGTGTATATTCGCTGCGGTGGCAAACCTTCGCTACCAACGCTAACGGGGACATCGCATGGATGACGGGCTTTTACATGGGCATCCTCGAGGTCACACATACGGTGCACGACGTCATCGGCATAGCCCCTGGCAGTCCGAGTTCGCAAGGCATGCCCGGCAAGCGCCTTAAGACTGAACCTCACGTCTACAGGGCGAAAACCATTTTCAGCTTCAACATTCTGCCCGCTGTGGCAGAAGCGCGAAACGTGGCAGTGGGCCAGTAATCCGCGAAGGACCTTTTTCGACCCAACTCTGCCGTTCGGCCTATCTCATCCTAAATGACCGCTCCGCGTGTACAACGGCCGCATGCGTGGGCGCTGGCGCAGACGCGCCAATCGAGCTAAAAGCCCATCGCTAGCGCGCCCAAGTCGGGCGTATTCGGTTTGGGACCGATTGCCCACACGATCCATCCCAGGGCGCGCCTCTTCGAGTTTTCGGTGTTCGCGAGCGCGGCATTGGGAAAGCGCATGGCAATTTGGAGCCTGGCTTGCGCTTCCATCCTGGATCACATTTTCAATGAGCTTCGGATCGAAGCTTCTCCTGACAGCGTCCGCAGCAGAGGAAGAATTGCATTTGCGAACCCACGGTATGCAGGGCCCCCAGTTTGTTCTACCGCGATGTACCCGGCACCCGTGCTCGTGATCCGCTTTGGCTGCTCACTCCGCCTTGCAGTTGCGAGAATACACCGTCACAATGGCAACACCCGAAACGCCATCGACAACAAAGTCGGAAACGACCGGCCGTTAGCCCATTAAGCCGCTCCGTGTAATTTCACGTACGGCTGCGGCACGAAAGAAGCCATAAAAACTGAAACGTGGATCCCAGCACAAAAATGCCTAGCCACGCGGCGAGTGATCCGCGCACGATTAGGGATTCAGGGCCATTCGCGAGGGGATGACCGACCGGCAACCGTGTCAGCGTCTCGTTGATCCCAGGGACCAACAGCAGAAAGAAGCTAAATGTGAATGCGAACTGGGACAGGGACAATCGCGCACGCCCCAAAACTTTGATACGCGGAATGAATACTCCACCCAATGTTGCGAGCAGCGCCACGATGCCGAGTGCGTGCCCAATATTGAAGCCGTGGGTGCTGGACAAACCAAACGATGTGAACACCGATGCAACCATCCCTGCCAGGTAAATCTTGGCGGACCGGGTAGTGCCATCGATCATTTGATATCGAGCAAAGCTATAGAGACCTGCGGCGACCGTCAGCAAACTGACAACGGTGTGAACCGCGCCCAAAGAGGAAATGGGATGAGGCATAGGACGATAACTCCTTTTGAAAGTGTGGCTCTGGTGACCCTGAACCGGGATTAGTCCCGGTCGGAAGCGGAGATTTCCGGCCTGGTTGAGGTGTCAGGCGCGGCAGATTCCCTTGCCTGATGGACGGATTCGGCGGTCAAAGGAGTACCAGGCGACGTTCTCGTCGTCAGCCAACACACTTCACAACGCGCCTGGCAATGAGGTAGTTCATACACGCCACCGTTTCGACGTTACGGCGAACCCATTCGTCGAACATGGCGATGAGAAAGCCCCTAGAAAAAGTGACGGATACCCAGCATGACCGCTGTCGTACCCATGCCCGGCGCCACGGGCTGGCCATAGGTAATTGGCTGGGTCATCGTTCCCCGGTTGTTCACGTGTCCCACCTGGCCGTAGACGAGCGTGCCTTTCGACAGGCTGTACTCCGCGCCGGCTGCAACTTCGGTCGACTTGTTGGCCGAGTTGTTGCGGTCCTTCAGGTAGTACACGCCACTGGTAATCTTGAAGGCAGGTGAGAACTGGTAGCCGAAGCCGGCCGAATACAGATCGAGGTTGACCCGGTCAGATTGCGCCGGATTCCTGCCGTTCGAATACGATGCGGAAACCGAGAATGCGTGGTACGTGTAAAGCGCTCCCACGTAGAAAAGGCGGTTATTGGCAAGTCCGGTGGGCACCGTCGTCGGGCCGGGATTCGTATCGTGGCCAATGTAGTAGCCAGCCGCAAAACGAAGGCCATAGTTCGAGTATTTCAGTACGGCGGACTCCCGCGTGTTCCCCTGGAAGCTGCCCGGTACACCTCCGGGTGCATACTCGAGTGCCGCAGAGAGGCCAGCGAACTTTGGCGATTCGTAGACAATCGCATTGCTGTCGTACAACGCGCCGATTGGCCCGTTGGTGCTGGTGCCCTGCCAGCCCGCAGCCTGGTTCATGCCGAGCCAAGCAGTCAGAATGCTGCCGAAATACTGTGCCCCCCGTACGTCGGTCTCGGCCATTGCATAGGTAATCGGCACGATCTGGCGACCGAAGTTCACTGTGCCGAACGGTCCCGATACACCTACGGTCGCGATCTGGTTGAACAGTGCGACCACTCCCGGCGTATCGCCCAGGTTGAACTTGCCGGTGCCGCTGTCGAACTCACCTTGCAGTCTGAAATTGACGTGATATCCGCCGCCGATGTCCTCTGATCCCTTGAGTCCCCAGTAGCTCGCATAGATGCCGCCATCCTTGTAGCGAAAGACCTTGCCGAGGTTCGTCGCCGTCGGACTCAACGTGGCCGCCGAAGTGCTTTGATACAACATCCCGGCATCGATGACACCGTACAGCGTCACTGACGATTGAGCGTGTACCGCACTACCTGTTGCCGCTAAAGCGGCCGCCGCTATCCATTTCAATTTCATCGCGTCTCCGATTTTTTGCTTTAAAGCGGCCTTGCGACCGCCGTACGTACTGAACACTTTGGATGCTTTGCCTCAACGCAAACTGCGCTCGTCGAAGGTTTTCCAGTTGCGTTTTTTTATTCGGTGTACTACAGAATGCAAGGTTTATTACAGAAAACAAGGTTACCCGTCTACTGTCCGTGCAAATAGAAATACCCGATAACCCAGGCGACGGCACCAATCGATATCGCCGTTCCGGCCAAAGTGATCCGGCGAGTCGGCTGAATGCGCGTCATGTCGTGGTCCACGCAAATGCGCGACGCAACCAGAACAACACGGAACCTGTTGGTAACTGCAGCGACGAGACCCAAAGCCGCCTTGACGAGGACAAGTGTTGGAACTGGCCACATGCGCATCAGCAGCAGCATCCCCGTGACCACAGTGATCGCGATCAGCGGCACCTCCGCCAGGAGACCGATCCATCCATGCAAGGCCGCGACGATGGGGTGCGACTCGGGTGCTCGCGCTTGCGTCTCGACAGCTGTTTCCGCTGCCAGAACAACAAGCCATGCGGCAACGGCAACACCATGCAGTACCTGCAAATTCATGTTCCATCCTTCAAGGTGTGCATGCGTACGCGTTGGCCAAAGCACTATTCCTACGCGGTGGGCGCCGCTGGTCATTTGCGAATGCTCGCGCTAACTTCTCCCGATGCGCGAGCTTTTACGCACCGCCAAACGGCTTTTGCACGGTCAGCTTGTTGGTCACGGAGGTCACCCCCGGCACACCCTTCGCAATCTCCGCAACCTCATTGACCTGCGAAGCGTTCATGACTGTGCCGCTCAGCGTCACCGCGCCGCTCCTTGCGACGATGCTGATATTGCCGGCGCTGATCTCCTTGTGCTTGCCGATGGCGGCATACACCTGCCGGCGCAGCGCGCGGTCGGCTTTCCTTGCGTTGATGGGAGGCGTTGCGCTTTCCGCAATCGATGCAGCCGGCATACCGGCAGGTACACTGGCTGTCTGACCCGGCTGCGACCATGCGTTGCTGGACGCGGCCAGAATCAATGTGGCAACTGCCAACGCGCGTGCCTGAATACTTTTCATCGAATACTCCGGTTGTTATGAAGGTGGACGGCATCAGAAAAAGCGCGCGATGAACCTGGATACGGCCTCATCGAACTCCGATTTCATGCGAGGAATCAGATCGGCCATTGGCAGAACATCCTTGATGGCTCCGACGCCCTGGCCCGCCGACCATACTTGCTTCCATGGCTCTGCGCTGTGTGCGCCTAGTTCTTTTTCGACACTGACAGCCGCGCCGCCTCGAAGATTGCTGGGATCGAGACCGCAGGAGATCAGGGAAGCGTTCAGGAAATTCGCATGAATACCGGAGATGGCCGGTGTGTAAGTGATATCGGCAGCATGGCTGTCAATGATCATTTGCTTGTATTCTGTGGGCGCAAGGCTCTCTTTGGCATTGATGAACCGGGTTCCGATGTAGGCGAAGTCGGCTTGCATCATGGTAGCCGCGGCGACGTCCCCTCCCGTCGAGAGGCAACCGGAAAGAATGATGGTGCCTTTGAAAAAATTCCGCACTTCGTTCAGCAATGCGAATGGATTCTTGTCGCCAGCATGACCACCCGCGCCGGCGGTCACCAGGATCAGACCGTCAACCCCGGCGGCAGCCGCTTTCTTTGCGTGAACCAGGTTGATGACATCGTGAAAGACCAGCCCGCCATAGCCGTGGATCCTGTCGACGACGTCGTGCGCCGTGCCAAGTGAGGTGATGACCAGAGGCACCTGGTGTCGAATCGTGACCTCAAGGTCGGCGGCCAACCTGGGGTTTGTCTTGTGAACGATGAGATTGACGGCATAGGGGGCGTCGTTTGGCCCTAGCCCCGCTTTGATCGTATCCAGCCAGCCGGAATAGCCTTCAGTGGTGCGCTGATTCAATGCCGGCAGCGATCCGATCACGCCGGACTTGCAGGCGGCCAGCACGAGTTCCGGTCCTGAGACCAGGAACATCGGCGCGACGATCACCGGCAATTTGAGGTTCTTGTTGAGGGCGGATGGTATGGCCATGAGTTAAATCCTGCTTACATGTCACATGGAACTGTCTAGCTGACCTTGCGCTGCATGTTTTGCCAGTACTTTTCCTTGATCGCGCGCCGCAGTACTTTGCCGACCACCGAGGTCGGCAATTGGTCGACGAACACCAACGACTTCGGCGCCTTGTAGCTGCCGAGCTTTTCCTTGGCGTGTGCGATAAGTTCGGCGGCCTCGACCGAGGCGCCGGGACGCAGCAGCACTTCCGCATGCACGGCCTCGCCCCACTCAGGATGGGGAACGCCGACCACAGCGGACATCATGACGGCTGGGTGCGAAGCCAGTGCCGATTCGACTTCGATCGCATAAACGTTGAAGCCGCCGCTGATGATCATGTCTTTCAAACGGTCGACGATGTACAGGTAGCCGTCCTCGTCGATATAGCCGAGGTCGCCCGACTTCCAGGCCCCGTCGGCAAACTCGGCGACCGTCGTTTCCGGATTGTTGTAATACCCCTTGATGACGGCTCTGCTGCGGATGTTGATTTCGCCGGGTTGGCCGGTTGGCAGCGGGTTGCCCTGCTCATCGGTCACATAAACTTCGACGCCCGGCGTCGGCCGGCCGGCCGATGATAGACGTTCGACACCGCCCTCCGTCTTTGGGCCGGTCTCGTGTTCGGCCTTGTCGAGCGTCGACACGAACATGGGGACTTCGGTGGCGGCGTAGACTTGCGCGAAGATGGGACCGAAGCACGCGATCAGTTCTTCGAGCTTGGCGGGACTCATCGGTGCGGCGCCGTAGATTAGGGTGTTCAGCGAAGAGAGATCGCGTGGGTTGGAGTGCTGCAATTCGAGCAGACGGTACAGCACGGTCGGTACCAGGAACGAATGCGTCACGCGCTGCTGTTCGGCCGTTTGCCGCCATTGCTCGAGATCAAGCTGATTGAGCGTCAGGTTGGCGCCGCCTGCATAGAAAGTCGGTACGAAACCGACCATCGTGCCATGCGAGAGCGGCGCCACATGCAACATGCGTGTGCGGTCGTTGAAGCCGAAATCCGGGTTGCTGAAGCCGCCGTCGCGGCAAGCCATCAGATTGTCGATCGAGTACATCGCGCATTTACCCTGGCCAGTCGTGCCGCCGGTGAAACGCAACATGAAGATGTGCTCGTCGTCGTCCAGCTCGACGTTGGCGTCGAGTTCGGAGGCGGTGTCGACCAGGCTCCAGAACGCGTGCACGCCAGGGCGCGTGGCCTGATCCGGCGTGGGATCGTCCATGACGACGATCTCGCAGCCGGCCCCGCGCAACGTGGCGTAGTAGCCATCGAGCAGGCGCGTTTCAATGAATACGACCTTCGGCTTGACCAGTTCGATCTGACGCGCATGCTCTTGCGGCGCGTCGCGCAGGTTGGTCATGACCACCGTGCCTTCCTGCTTGAGGACAGTCGGCAGCATCATCAGGCTCAGGTTGTCGTTGTCCAGGATGAGCAGGAACTTGTCGCCTTTGCCAACCCCGAGCGCGTTGCGCAGCGCATCGGCGATGCGGTTGGTCAGCAGGTGGTATTCGTGGTATGTGTAACCGCGGCCGCGCTCCACATTGACGATCGCTTGCCGGTCGCGAAAGCGCAGCGTCATCAGGCGCATGATGCGGCAAAAGTTCATCTTCATGGATGTGTCTCCTTTGTTCTTTCGCCCTCCCGCTTCTTGAGAGGAAGGGCGGTCCTGTCGCCGGTGCAGCGCGTTTAGCGCGCGCGCAGGCGTGACGCTGCGTCGAGGCGGATCGTGTGCGCGTTGAGGTAGCCGTTTTCGATGATGAACGCGCAGCAGTGCGCGAACTCGCGCATGTCGCCGAGGCGCCGAGGGGCTTCGATTTGTGCCGTCAACGAGGCGACAATCTTTTCGTCGAGCGTCCGCACCATCGGCGTCATGAACAGGCCGGGCGCAATGGCGTTGACACGGATGCCTACGTCACCGAGTTCGCGCGCCGCCGGCATGTTCATACCGAGCAGCGCCGCCTTGGAGGCGGCATAGGCGACTTGACCGATCTGCGCCTCGTAGGCGGCACCCGACGAGATGTTGATGATCACACCGCGCTCCTCGCCAGCTTCCGCTTCGTTCTTGACCATCTGCTCGGCGCACTTCGACATGACGTTGAACACGCCATTGACGTTGACCGCCGTCACCTGGGCGAACTTCGCGAGCGGCGTGGCCTTGCCTTCCTTGCCGAGCACCTTGCACGGTGTGGGCAGCGCCGCACAATTGATGCAGACGTGTACCGTGCCGAACCGGGCAGTCACAGCCGCTAGCGCGTTCTGAACCGATTCCTCGCTGGCGACGTCGGTTTGCACGAACATCGCGTGTTCGGCGCCGACGTCTTCGACCGCCTTGGCACCGGCCTCGGCGTTCAGATCGAAGAGGGCGACGCGCGCGCCTTTTTCCTGAGCAAGATAACACGCCGTGGCTAGCCCGAGGCCCGAAGCGCCGCCGGTAATGACAATGACTTTTCCTTCAATACGCATGATGTGTCCTTGTAGATTAATTCTTCGCCTCGGCGCCTTAGAACGCCGGCACGCCAGTCAAGGCCCGGCCAATAATGAGTTGCTGGATCTGGCTCGTGCCTTCCGGAATCGGCGCGATGATTGCCTCGCGCGCGAGCTTCTCAACCAGAAATTCGGTCGTGACGCCGTTGCCCCCGTGGATCTGCACGGCCTCGCGGGCGATTTTCACCGCTGCTTCGCAGGCGAAATACTTGGCCATCGCCGCTTCCATCTCGGCAGGCACGCCGGCTTCGATCATCGACGCCGCGCGGTAGGTCAACAGACGCGCTGCGTCCACGTTGGTCGCCATTTCGGCCAACATTGCCGCGATCAACTGGTGGCCCGCGATGACCTTGCCGTGCTGGCGGCGTTCCTTTGCATAACGAATCGCTTCTTCGAGGGCGCGGCGGGCGATGCCCAATCCCTGGGCGGCGACGAATACGCGCGACCTTTCGAACAGCGAGAGCGTATTGCGCAGTCCCTCGCCTTCGTTGCCGATCATGTTTGAGGCTGGCACGCGCACATCAGTCAGGAAGATCTGTGCGGTGGACTGACTGTTGAAACCGATCTTATGAATGCCGCGGACTTCGTACGGATGTTCCTTGCGGTCGAGCAGAAAATGGGTCAGCCCCTTGCGCGGATCGTCGCTGGTTCGGCAGGTGCAGATCAGGAAGTCCGAGTATTCGCCATTGCTGATCCAGGTCTTTTCGCCGTTGATGACGAAATGATCACCATCGCGACGCGCGCGCGTTCTGATCTCCAGCACATTGGACCCGACGTCCGGTTCGGATATACCCATCGAGACGAAACTGTCTCCACTCAACAGGCCGGGCAGGTAGCGTTCACGCAAATGCGGGGGGGCAACCTTCTCGAGGAGCACTACGCCAAACGAGTTGATCAGCACCGGCACCGACAGGTCGGCCGAGGTGGTAGCCACTTCCTCGAACAGCATCAGTGAAGTCAGCCAATCCAGGCCCATGCCGCCGTTGGCTTCGCTCGCGATGCCCGATACCAGGCCGAATTCCGTCAGCCGGCGCATGATTTCGGCCATCTTGTCGCGCGGTACGAACTTGTCGCGGTATTGTTTGCTGAAGATCGGATCGATCTCGGCATCGAGGAAGCGTTTCAGTCCATCGACGGCGGCCTGCTGCTCTTCAGTGCGGAATACGTGTCCCATTGTGGAGTCCTTATTGTTTCGCCAGGATGTTGATGCCGACCACAGCTTCTTCGATGCCGTACAGGCCGCCGCCGTTTTCCTGAATTGCGATGCGTGCGTCTTGAACCTGACGCTGTCCCGCTTCGCCGCGCAACTGCGTCACCAGTTCGTGAATCTGGCCGAGACCGGTAGCGCCGATCGGATGACCTTTCGACTCGAGACCGCCGGACGGGTTGATCGGGATGCGTCCGCCGACCGTAAAGTCGCCGCGTGCGGCCGCGGGACCGCCTTCGCCGAATGGCACCAGCATCAGCGATTCGGCGTTGAGGATCTCCCCGATCGCCGAGGCATCGTGCACTTCGGCAACGTCAACGTCCTCGGGCGCGACGCCGGCTTGTTCGTAGGCTTTCTTCGCCGCGAGGTGCGCGATGATCTTTTGCGGCTCGTCGACACTGCGCGTCGCACCGGTCTGAATGACGCTGGCCAGCACGCGCACTGCGCGGCCAGCCTCGCCCTGCAGGCGCTTCAGGCCGGCGGCGGTGCACAGCAAGGCGGCGGCGGCGCCGTCGCTGATCGGCGAGCACATGGTCGTGGTCAGCGGGTAGGTGATCGGCGGCGAAGCCAGCACCTGCTCGATCGTCATTGGCTGCTGGAATTGCGCCAGTGGGTTATGCACCGAGTGCTGGTGGTTCTTGGCCGCGACTGCAGCGATCTGATGCTGCGTAGTGCCATAGCGTTTCATATGGCTGCGAGCGATGGCCGCATAGACATCCATGAACACGCTGTAG
Organism: Paraburkholderia silvatlantica; assembly: GCF_003096715.1. Taxonomy (GTDB): domain Bacteria; phylum Pseudomonadota; class Gammaproteobacteria; order Burkholderiales; family Burkholderiaceae; genus Paraburkholderia; species Paraburkholderia silvatlantica. Next base: position 65,643 of record NZ_QEOL01000019.1, on the reverse strand, counting down.
GGACGGTCGGACATGGTGCCGGGTGGGGGCTCCACGCCTTCGCCTAATGCCAGCAGCGTCCTCTTGTTTTCCTCGACAGTCGAGACGTCCCAGCCGCCGTCGAACGCAGCAAACATCTTGGCCTTGTCGGCGATGTTCATCTTTTCCGCGCCGACGGCTAGCGCCACGTCGCAGGTCCCGGCCCGCAGCGCCTGCACCGCCAGGTTGAATGCCGACGATCCGGAGGCACATGCATTTTCGACGGTGAACACTGGAATGCCTGTAATGCCGATGCGGCGCATGGCGATCGGCCCGGGAATCGCGGTCTGCCCCTGGAACTGACCATTGGTCAGCGTCGCATAGAATGCCGAGCCGATGTCGGCGGCCTCTGCGCCGGCATCTTTCAAGGCCAGGGTGACGGCCTCGCCGACCATGTCGTATACGGTGCGCTCAAGCAAGCGTCCGAACGGCGTCATACCGACGCCGGCAACATAGATATCGTTCATGTAATTCCCGAAAGAGGGATGAGAAATCCAGATGAAGTAGTGAGTCGGCTCAGCGGAGTCGGCTCAGCGGCCCTGGAATTGCGGTGCGCGCTTTTCGGCGAATGCCTGCAAGCCCTCCTGCAGGTCAAAGCTGCGCAGATGGCGACGCAACATGACTTGCTCATGCAGCAAGGCGTCGTCCCGGCTCTTGTCGGCGGAGACGCGCGCGACTTCCTTCATGCGCCGCAACACGACAGGGCTCTTTGCGGCAATCTGGCCGGCCAGCTTCATCGCTGCATCGGCCAATTCGCCGTCGGGATGCACTTCGGAGACGAAGCCGTAAGCCTTCATCTCAGCCGCCGAAAGCGTCTTGCCGGTGAACAGTAGATACATGGCGATGTTCTGAGGAATGAGGCGCGGCAACACCGCTGCGCCGCCGGCGCCGGGATAGACGCCAAAATTGGCATGGGCGTCCCCGATGGCAGCGCTTTCAGCAGCAATGACGATGTCGGCGCACATGGCCATCTCCAGGCCGCCGGCCATGGTTACACCGTTGAGTGCGGCAATCACCGGTTTGGGGAAATTGCGCAGTCGCGCAAGCGTTGCGTCAGCACGGTCGAGGAAATCTGCTTCGCCGGGCTCTGCCTTCTGACTGGCCAGCACCTCCTTCAAGTCCGCGCCGGCGCAAAATGCAGGGCCAGCGCCGGTCAAGACCAGGACGCGGATGTCGTCGTCGGCGGCGATCCGTGCCAACCGGCGATCCAGTTCGGCCAGCAGCGCCATATTCATCGCGTTCATCGCCTTAGGGCGATTCAGCGTCAAACGCGCAACCGCACCCGTTGGCTCAAACAGCAAGGTTTCTTCGGTCATAACGTCTCCGTGTCATGCAGGAATGTTGTTGTGGCGGAGAGGCCCAGACCTGTCCGCAGTAGGAGGTCATCTTAGGCAGGGGACAATGACCGCGCGGCTCTTTGGAACGAAAAGTGCATTCCGCAGAGCGATCGCCGTTGATCATTCGTGCGACGCGCCAGTGAGCAATGACTGTGGAAGGCGGATTGTCGTCCCGGGACGGACGAAGGGCGGCCGCCCAAGCGCGCCTTGACCCGTTCAGCGACGGTGTAGAATCGGCAGCACCACCGTTTGACTACATCGCCGCGCCTTGAAATCCGACCGCCAACCGTCCCTCGCCGCCACGCAGGAAGCGACGACCATAGGGGGGTACTGCACGGCAATCGCCAAGACTCTGCAAGCCAGCGGGATCGACAGCGAGCGCATTTTTCGCTCCGTCGGCGTGCAACCCCATATGGTGAACGGCCCGATGGTCCGGCTGCCTGTTGCCACCCTGACTAGGCTATACCGTGCCTGCGTGGAGGCCACTAACAATCCTTATTTCGGCCTCTCGGTCGCCCGGCACATCCATATTTCCAATTTGCATGCGCTCGGCTACGCGCTCGCCGCGAGCAGCACGCTGCTCGACTTCTGTCGCCGGCTGGAGCGGCACTTCCGGCTGGTGTCGCAATCGGCGACCGTTCTTGTCATTGAAGAAGGCGACAACATCGCGTTGCGCGCCACCGATTTCAAGATCGAAGTCTGCGGCGAAACTGAAGACGCATTCGTGGGTTTCCTGGTGCAGACGATGCGTATGTTGTACAAGCCGGGGTTCAACCCGCTGTCCGTAGAATTCCGTCGTCCAATGCCGCGTGAAGGCGACGAGCCTTACCGCGCCTTGCTGCGAGCACCGGTCAGTTTTTCGAATCAGGCCACGACGCTGACTTTCGACAAGCATGAGTTGATGCAGCCGCTCGGCGGAGCGTGCCCGGAATTGGCGCAAGTCAACGACAATATCGCGAATCAATATCTTGCCCGACTGGACAAGAGCGACGTGGTGACCGGCGTCACGCAGAAAATCATCGAATTGCTGCCCTCTGGCGACTGCAGCAGGGAGAAGGTGGCCGAAGCGTTATGCGTGAGCCCGGCGACTTTGCAGGTGCGCTTGGCGCAGCGCGGCACCAATTTCCTGCAGATCATGGACGACACGCGCCGGGAACTGGCTTGCAATTACATCCAGCAGCGGACAGGCTCCGTAACCGAAATTGCTTTCCTGCTCGGATTCACCAGCACCAGTAATTTTGCCCGCGCATTCAAGCGATGGACTGGCCTATCACCAACGCAATTCCGTGATGATCGACCCGAGCAGGAGGTTTTGTCGTAGTAACAAAGATCAGTCGATGCCGCCACGCTTACTTGCTCTTGCGCGAGACTGCACGCTCCAGGGCGAGTCGGACCTCTGGATTCGCGATTGAAATGCCGTGAGCATCCAGTTCTGCCTCAACGACCTTCCGTGTGAAGCACTGCCTGGACGAAGGTAGTCACATCATAGTTTTCCGTCTCGGGGCCGAATTCCACGCAGAGTTTCCGCACCGCATTCTCCAATTTGATTTTCTGATGTGTCGTGACGACTTTTTGCACGCGTCCGTAAACCAATAACGCAGGAACGAGTATTGTTCGCCGAGCGTCCAGGTAACTACGGCTAACGCGAGGAGGTGATCGAATTAGCCACGTCAATGTGTCGTCCGGTACAGACCGGTTACTTATCCCGCCGCGAAGGTCCGTTGTTTGAGTGGAGCGGCCGCTTGAATGTCCATCGGAGCATGACGGCGAACGTCGCTTGCTGGCCGCCTACAGCCAGATGTGCGGCCTCTCTACTATGATCCGATGTGTCCGCGGAAATAGCATTCTCGTTAGACAATCCGAAGGTGTCGAATTCACCCAATCGTCTGTGTGCGTTGGAGGATGAGGTCCGTGATGTACTCGGGCAACAACGCACAGGGGATATTGCCGCGCACGTCCTGCACGAGCTGTGATGGTACCTCCCCTTCGGCAAGCCGGGAAAGCACGCCCCTTATCCCGAGATGGCTGCGCAGGCTACACGGTAGCGCTCGCTGATGCCGGCCTAGACTATGCTGATGTGCAGCAAGCCTACGTGGGCTATGTCTATGGCGATTCCACAGCAGCTCAGTGTGCACTATATGAAGTGGGCATGACCAGCATCCCTATCATCAACGTCAATAACAACTGCTCGACTGGCTCTACCGCGCTGTTCCTCGCGCGTCAGGCTGTTCGGAGTGGTGTCGTCGATTGTGCTCTGGCGCTAGGTTTCGAGCACATGGCTCCAGGAGCGCTTGCAAAGAAGGGCGGTGCACTGGAATTCATTGAAATCGAGTCGCAGGCAACGAATCAGCACGGCGACCCGGTTGCACGGATTCGCTCGGTGACCGTGGTACGCAACTGAAGGACGGAATATGGACACGCTTGATTTTGACTCGGTCCAGGTCGGAGATGCGCTGCCCGAACTCACACTGCCGCCGGTGGATCGTCGCATGCTGGCGCTGTTCGCTGGCGCCTCGGGCGATCATCATCCGATCCATATCGACCTCGATTTCGCGCGCCGTGCCGGCATGTCGGATGTGTTCGCGCACGGGATGCTGGGTATGACTTGGATCGGCCGGCTGCTGACGAACTGGGTGCCGCAGTCGCATTTGCGCCGGTTCGACGTGCGTTTTCAGGGCATCACTCACCTGGGTCATGTGATTCGATGCGGCGGCCGTGTGGTCGAAAAACTCGAGGTAAATGGTGAACGCTGCGCACGCGTCGAAGTGCACAGTACCAGTCAATACGGACAAACAAAAATCGCAGGTGAAGCGCTGGTCGCGCTGTCCTGAAACGGTTTCAAGGAGACACATACATGACTCGCAAACTCGAAGGCAAAATTGCTCCCGTCACCGGATCGGGCCGCGGCATTGGTCGTTCGATCGCGCTCAAGCTCGCCAGCGAAGGCGCGCGCATCGTCATCAACGATCTGGACGGCGAGCCGGCGCAGGGGGGCGCCGCGGAAATTCGCGCGCTGGGAGGAGAGGCTGGGATTTGCGTCGGCAGCGTGACTGCGCCGGATTTCGCCGAGCGCTTCGTGGGCACGGCAGTCGAAAAGTACAAGGGCCTTGACATCATCATCAACAACGCCGGTTACACCTGGGATAACGTGATCCAGAAGATGACCGACGAACAGTGGTATGCCATGATCGATTGCCATCTGACTGCGCCGTTCCGCATCCTGCGCGCCGCGCAACCAGTGATCCGTGGCCTGTCCAGAGCCGAGGTGGAGCTTGGCCGGCGTAACGTACGCAAGATTGTAAATATCGCCTGTGGCTATGCACCGCATTTCAAAACACAGCGATGAGCTACCGGGAAGGCGCAGTACGGATGAAAACCAGCGCATTAGCGATCAGTTCGATCGGCTCGAATCCCATCAGCAATCGGATCCGCGCTGCTTCGACGCGCAGTCGCTCGACGGCGCGAGCTGGCGTCACGATCCATGCTACGGAGCGTCTGGATTCAGAGAGTTACCCTTCAACGCTGTCTATCTCAAGATACGACAAATCGTTGCTGCTGCTTCATCAACGTTCGCTGTGGACACGTCAAGATGCGTGACTGCGCGCAGCAAAGTCGCGCTTTCAACACCTATACCGATGCCCTCCAGCGCAAGTTCATGTGCAAGCTGCGCCGCGTTCATGCGCCGGCTGTTGATCTCGAAGAAAACGAGGTTTGTTTCCGGATTACCCACGAGAACGCATTCGTGAGAACTCAGCGCATCGGCAAACCGGCGGGCCTTCTGATGGTCGGTCTGCAAGCCGCTGACATTATTTTCAAGCGCATAGAGTCCTGCGGCAGCCACGATCCCTGCCTGCCGCATCGCTCCACCGAGGCGAAACTTCCATCGCCGCGCAGCCTCGATGAATTCGTCGCTACCGGCCAACACGGCCCCCATTGGACAACCCAGTCCCTTGGACAGATCGAGCCACACGCTATCGCAGCAGTCTCCATAGTCTTTTGCGTCGACTCCGCTGCCGACGACCGCATTCATCAGGCGCGCCCCGTCAATATGCATGGCGAGACCTCGTTCACGGGAAAACCGTGCGAGGTCCCGAAGCACGTCGATCGGCCAGATCGCCCCGCCGCCCCGGTTCACAGTCTGCTCGACGTGAATGAGTCGCGTCGTCGGAGCGTTCACCTTCTGCGGCCGTACGGCAATGGCGACCTGCTCGGCGGAGAAAATCCCGCGCTCTGCCGGGACCGGCCTGATTTGTGCACCGGCAAGTGCCGTTGCTCCAGCCGATTCGGACGAGATGAGATGCGAATTGTCAGCCGCGATGATCTCGTCCCCCGGACGGCAATGAACCAGGACCGCGATTAGATTGCACATCGTTCCGGAGGGCAGAAAGAGAGCCTTTTGCTTGCCCAGGAGAGTGGATACGCGCGCCACCAGCTCGTTCACGCTGGGGTCTTCATCGAGTTGCTCATCCCCCACCGATGCCTGCGCCATCGCCGCTCGCATTGCCGCCGACGGAATCGTTTTTGTGTCGCTTCGAAGGTCGATCCGGAAGTGATGCACGAGCAGTCTCTGAACAGGTCAAGCGGTGCGGTCGTCAGTCTGCGCAAGCGAGGTCGGAGCGCGTGTCGGCTCTTCCGACCTGGATTTCGTGAGTCGATTCACGAGCAGGACTGCCACAGTATTTCCAAACACGTTGATTGTCGTGCGCCCCATATCGAGGAAGATGTCAATTGCAGCCAAGATCGCGACAGATTCGACCGGCAGACCGAGTGCGACAAGCACTGTTGTCGCCGCAAGCAATCCTCCACCGGAGACGTTGGCCATTCCCTTGGTCGCTATCAGGCCAGTCACGATGATCGTGAGAATCGCGGGCAATGTCAGAGTGATATGGTGGGCCTCGACCACGAACGCGACTGCGAGAGAAATGTATAGCGATGTCCCGTCCTGGTTGAACGAATAACCAAGCGGAAGCACCGTAGACACGATTCTGTTCGGCACGCGCATCTTTACCTCAAGGATATCCATGAGGATGGGGAGCGTGGCTTCAGACGAACGGGTCGTGAAGGCAAGAAGCAGAGCGCCGGAGATATTTCGGGTAACTGAAAACGGATTGTGTCCGCAGGCGAACATCACCACCCACATCAGCACGACCGCGAGCGCGAGCCCTATGTAAAGGGTCATCACGAGCTTTGCGAGTGCAATGATCGTCGCCGCTCCCTGACTGGCGAACAGCCACGCCATGGCTGCGAGCACGGCGAGAGGCGCCAAGGAAATAATCCATTGGACGATCTTCATCATCGCCAGCTGGACTCCGTGCAGCATGTGCGCCACGCTCTCGCCGCCCACCTGCCCGATCTTGGACAGCGCCGCACCGAACAGAATGCCGAATATCAAAACCTGCAGCACCTTTTGCTGCGCCATCGCGGCAACAATGTTCGTCGGTATCAGTTCGATCAGAAACTGCGCCAGGTTGATCTTGAGCCCGGCCTGGGCGGGAATCGCGCCGGCAACCGAAAGATCCGCGCCGACGCCGGGATGGAAGACGGCGTTCAGCACCAGGCCGAGGGAGATGCATACCCCGGTCGCGAGAAAGAACCATATAAAGACCGCACCGATTATTCGCCCCAACACGGATATGTTGCGGCCCATGTTGTAGACGCCGAGGGAGATGGATGCGAAAACGAGCGGGATGACGATCATGCGCAGCGCGCTGATGAAGGCATCCCGGAGCGGCACCAGGCTCTTTCCGATATCCGGGAAAAAGTGGCCAATCAGGCATCCCAGCACGAGGCCGATCAGCATCTGAGCCGGCAGCGTGCGGGCGAGAAATGAACGGCGTGCTGGACCGCCAGGCACGCGGTCCGTCGAATGTGCATTGAAATTCATAAATTACTCTCTGATCGACGGAGGTCAGGTGCGGGTCAACGCGCGGGCATCGGAGCCGTGACGCTCGATCCACTGGGCGACGAATGCGACCGCCGTGTCGATATCGCTCTCGTTGTTGTAGATATGGAAAGAAAAGCGGAGGAGGTTCCGACGGATGCTCAGGCGCACTCTGTTCGCGCTGAGATGCTCATATAAGCTCAGCATGTCGTGGTCGCCGGTGCTATCGTGTTCGGAGCCAAGGTCCGAGCCTACGGTGACGATCTGACTGCTGTGTGAGCCGGGTCGTCCACCGAATACCGGTAGCCCAAGATCGAGAATTCGGTTGGCAAACTCTCGTGCCAAACCGAACACATAGCTTTCCACCTGCTCTTGCCCGAGTTCGAGGAGCATACGGATCGCGGGCGCAACGGTAACGATGCCCGGATAGTTATAGTTGCCTACGTCGAACCGTCTTGCTCCGGGCGCATAGGCGTCCGACGACGGATTGCCGAGGTGCGCCTCATGACCTTCCTGATCGACGCCGAATCGCGACAGGTAAGCCGGCTTGAGCGTTTCTGCGACTTCCTGCCGGACGAACATAAATCCCAGACCATACAGGGCCATCAATCCTTTCTGCGTGGACGCTACGATCGCGTCTGCCTTCCATTGCCGGGCATCGATGTTCGCAACGCCGATGGCCTGTGCCGCGTCGACCAGCAGCAATACCCCGCGACGCCGGCACTCGGCGCCGAGTTCCGCGACTGGAAACGTAAAGCCTGGCGCGAAGGACACAGCGGACACCGCGACCACTCGAGTCGTGGAGTCGATCGCGTCGATGATCTTTTCAAGCGACAGCGCGCCGCGATCAGACGCCACGGATCTGACGTCGATCCCGAACTTCCGGGAAATCCCGAACCAGGGGTATACGTTAGCCGGATGCTCGAGCGCTTCGCATATAACGACAGTATCTCCTCGTTTCCACTCGATACTCGTGCCGAATGCGGCGATCCCGTCCGTCACGTTGCGTGTAAAGCATATCTCGTCGGGCTCGCAGCGGATCAGGTCCGCGAAGAGGGCCCGCGTGCTCTCCACAGCTTCAAAGAGTGCACCTTTGTCGACCAGGCCGACGGACAAGGCGTCGAGATGTGCGTTCAACGCCGTCCGACCGTCTTCGAATAGCAACGACCGTCCAGACAGATCGAGGTAAGGGCCCTCTTCCGCGCCGGGAAACCGACTGCGGACGGCATGCCAGCAAGAGGGTTCGTTTTGTATCATCGTCTTCTCCAGAGCCAACTCCATAAATCCGCCCCATATGAGTGTGGGAACATGCGGGTATGGTCGTGGACTTTTTACTTCGTCAGTATCGAGAAAATAATTCGACAGCTATGAGCTCAGGGAATACCGAACTTCTCCGGACACTGCCCTCCATCAAGGCGCTCCTCGTGTTCAACACCGCAGCGAAGCACCTGAACTTGGTCCGCGCCGCCGAGGAACTGCACATGACTCAAGGCGCATTGAGCCGGCAAATAAAGGCACTCGAAGAGCATCTGGGCGTCGCGCTGTTCAAGCGTGGTCCTCGAGGCCTGTCGTTTACTCAAGAGGGAGACTTGCTATACGACTACTCCCGGCGGGCGTTCGACACGCTGGGGACAGCAGTACGACATCTGTCGATTGGCGCGAGCAGAGAGACGCTGGTCGTTTCGGTGGCAAGGAGTTTCGCCGACTGTGTGCTCTGCAGAAGAATCGCTGGTTTCGTCAGCGCGAATCCGTGGATCGACCTGAGGATCGATGTCCATCGCTACTTTGTCGACCTCGATTCTTCGGGGGTGGACATCTCCATCCGGCTTGGAGCAGGCCCTTGGGACGGATACCGTGCCCTCGCGATCAGTGACGACAGGGTGGGTGCGGTCTGCAGTCCAGGTTTGCTTAAACACTACGAACAGTTGTCAACGTCCGACGTCATCGCGGAAGGATTGCTGCTGCGAAACATCGAGCGGGACTACTGGGAACGTTGGCAGGAAAGCGGGAATCGCATGCCCGATCTCGAAGGAAGTCCAGCGATCCGTTTTAACGATTCCGCTCCGATGCTTGAAGCTGCAAAGGGAGGAGCGGGACTCTGCCTGACGCGACTGACGCTGGTTGCGGACTCGCTGGCTGCAGGGACGCTTACGCAGTTGTGGGGACAGGAAATTCGCGATGGGCAGAGGTATTACGCCGTCTGCTCGAACCGTACCAATGCTCGCCGCGCAGTGGAGTTATTCATGCAGTGGCTCGAGTCGGAATTCGCGATTTCCGCATAGCGTACCCAAAACCGAGCAAGTGGCGTGATCAGGAAAAATTCGGCTTCAGAAAGTAAGCAGACCCGGCTTAGATCGGGTCCGGTCTGTTCCGATCATGAGCGAACACGCTGCGTTTCGCCGTGCTGTTTGGCACGACGGATGGCCTGAGGCGGCATCCCGTGGACCTGCACGAACGCACGCCGCATCCGTTCAGGATCGCCGAAACCCACCGCTTCGGCGATCAGTTCGATCGGCTCAGATCCCGCCTGCAATCGAGTCCGGGCCGCTTCGACACGCAGTCGCTCGACCGGTGTCTCGCCGGTCTCACGCCGGAATGCTCGTCCGAACTGCCGGAGACTCAGATGGGCGGCCTCCGCGAGCCGCTCCGTTCTGGATGCGTGCCTATAACGCTGTGGATGTCTCTTACCTAAGTCTAAACGCCGCCTGAAGGTCGTGGCATCGACGATACGGAGCGGCCGAGAATGGCCGACGAACCTTGCCCGTTGTCTCGCACGCGTGAACCCGCAGGTCGCCCATCTCGCGTTGGACCGGACCCTTCTCTGCCACTCGACCATCTACCGTTCAAACGTCTCTTTTCAAGTTGTTACCGACGTTTAATTTGCCAGTCTGCCGGCAACTGCCGACCATCGCGAACCTAGAGATGCTTTTTGATGAAGCCCTCACATTGCTGCTCTAATCATGTGCACCGCCTCGACTCGAGGCTCCTACCGGCACCGCAACGCATGAGCTAGTGCGTCGCCCGCAGACAGAATGTGCGCGGACAGGGCCGCGCACGCTGCTTCCACATCGCTGTCGCGTATCGCCCGGACGATGTTTCGGTGCTCGTCGTTCGAGCGGTCCTGCCAGTTAAGTTGCTGCCACGTCGCGTACAGATGCCGGGAGCTGGTCCGATGCATGTCGCTGATTGCGTCGACGAGTCGCGGCATCCCACATCGCGCTGTCAATGCGCGATGAAACCTTAGGTTCAGCGTGCCGAGCACGGCTACGCCGCGCGCTGCCGACTCCTGATCGAGGATCGCATCGAGTTCCTCCAGAGCACCTGCGTCGAGAGCGGGGATCGCCTCACGCAGCGCCAGCGCCTCGAAAGCGGCGCGCATCTTTGCCATTTCGAGTACGTCCGCCGGCTCAAGCGGCGCCGCCCGCACGCCTCGTCGCGGTTCCACCACTGCCAACCCCTGCGCTTCCAGCCGTCTGAACGCCTCGCGTACCGGCACATGACTCGCGCCAAATTCTGCGGCGATGTGGTCCTGGCGCAGCCACTCTCCCGGCGCAATGACGCCCGAGATGATGCGGTCCGCCAATGCGACGGCAATCCGATCGGCCAGCGAGCGATCTTTCTTGACTTCAAAATTCATTCCGATCATCATTTATCTATTATCTATTAAATTGTAACAAAACTGGAGCTTCGATGCGCCACTACCGTCCTGTCCGTCTGCAACACATCGCCGGCATCGGCGTCGATCGCATGGGTTCGATCGCCGATCATGCCGACGTCGACCTTTTGCGACTCGAAAATCTCGATACCGACATCCCACCCACTATAGAGGCGCTCGCCTTCACCCGAGAGGCAATCCAGCGGGACTCGGCCAACTCCTATTTGCCATTCGTCGGTCAGGATCGGCTACGCGCGAGTGCTGCCGCCCACGTGTCGGCGCTTTCGGGGCAGCGCTTTACGGCCGACCAGGTGGTGGTTTCGGCGGGCGGACTCTCTGGCATTTTGAACGCGCTGCTCGCCACCGTCGAGACGGGTGACGAAGTCATCGTCACCGATCCGACGTACGCGGGTCTGCTCAACCGCGTCCGCCTTGCGGGCGGCATACCCCGGCAAGTGCCGTTCGACTTCACGCCAGGCGGCGAATGGAAGCTGGACCAAGCCGCGCTGCGGGCGGCAATCGGTCCGAAAACACGGGCCATGCTGCTCATGTCTCCCTCAATGCCGTCGGGCGGTTTCTTCGACTCTTCTGACTGGCAACTGATCGCAAGCCTATGTGTGAAGAACGATCTGCTGCTGATCCTCGACAGTGCGATGGAGCGGCTGCTCTTCGATGGACGCACGGTCATCCATCCCGCCGGCCTGCCCGGCATGGCAGAGCGTACGGTCACGGTCGGCGCAGCGTCGAAAGAGCTGCGTATGATTGGCTGGCGGGTAGGCTGGATCGTCGCGCCGGAATGGCTGATTCCCGATCTTGTGGCAGTGTCGCTCGCCAATGTCGTGGTACCGGTCGGCATTGCCCAGGAAGCTGCGGCCGTCGCGCTTGAACATTCCGCATCCGATCTGCCTGGCTACGTGAGCGAACTCGAGAAGCGCCGGGACACGATCGCCGCCGAACTGTCGGGACTACCGTTCGGCATGCCGGCGGGCGGCTGGTCGATGCTGCTGCGCGTCTCCGACTTCAGCCTGACCGGATCGCAGATGTCGGAGCGGTTGCTGAGCCGCGGCGTATGTGCGACGGCTATGGCCGGATGGGGAGTCGCACACGGCGATCAGTACGTCCGTTTTGTGTTCGCGAACGAACCGGTCGAGCGGTTGCGCACGCTCGGAGACAAGGTGCGCTTCGCACTGGAGGACGCGTGACGGTCGCCCACGTGAAGCCCGACTGGCGCGCCGAGCGTCCCTGGCTGGACGACACACCGGTCTGAGATGGCCTGCTGCCCTGGACCGACGTCTTCCTTCCGGCAAACGCGGAGCTTCCGACGCAACTCAAGCGATTTCGCGACGCGGGCATCGACCATATCTCGATCACAGTCACAGCCGGCCGCGATTCGATGGCGCTGGCCCAGGAGCGACTCTGCTACCTACGAAGCGTGATCAACGCATGTCAGGACTGGCTCGTCGTAGCCAGCGGGCAGGATGCGATCGAGACCGCCCACGCGGCGCGGAAGATGTCGGTCTCGTTCCATTTCCAGACGGCCACGCCGCTCAGCGGCAGTCTGAATCTGGTCGATGCCTTTCTCGCGGCAGGCATCGACCGCGCGATCCTCGCGTACAACGAGGCCAATCCGTTCCCCAACGGCTGCCATGAAGTGCGCAACGCGAGATTGAGCGCGCTGGGCCGGCGTCTCGTCGAAAGGATGGATGCAACGGGGATGCGGATCGACCTGAGGCATTGCGGAACTCGCACGAGCCTCGATGTGCTCGACACAGCGCTATTGCGCCCACCGTGTTCTCTCATTCCAACGCACGCTCCTTGTTCGATCACGAGCGCAGGGTTTTGAACAGAGACTTCGAATATGGGTTGTCGTTGCGCACGCCGGGGCGACTCAACGACGGCAGGACACCCAGCGCCTGGAGGGTAGCGAGCATCGTCTCGCGCCTTTCATCGGGTCACCGTTATCCGAGTGCAGAATCACCTGGTTGGGCTGTATCGCTTCGCGCGCGCAGAGGTCACTGGGGTGTTTTTTCCGCCGCTGCCGCCTGGCGGCGGCATTGGCGACGATATAGTCGACCGCCACGACATAGTCAGCTTCGAGACGATGGCGCGTAGAAGGGCTCTCGCCTGGGCGTCTGCGCAAAATAGTCGCTATAGAACGCCTTCACGTAGGGAAATACCGCGGAACCCAATTCACGCTTAGCCTGATCCTGCGAGACTCGCGGTTTCGCGAGCATCTGCTCGATCTCGCGCAGGATCGCATCACGATCCACGCGCGTGAAGCGCCCCTCGTTATATACGACCTCGCCGGCGATCATCACCGTATCGATGGCATTGGCTTTGGCGCGCTGCAAGAGTGCATCCAACATCGGAATGTTGTCGTCCTGATAGGGATACGTGGCCGTCTTCCAGTTCATCAGCACGAGATCGGCCAGGCGTCCGGCTTCGAGGCGTCCGATCTGGTCGCCGAACGGGGTGGTGCGACCGCCGTCTTCGGTGGCCATTTTCAGTATCTGCGGGCAAGTCGGAACGTCGTCGTCCATTCCCGGCGTGCGATGTACGCGCAGTGCGAGGCGCATCTCCTGCAACATGTCGCGGTCCTCGTTGATACCGGCTTCGTCCAGACCCATACCTACCGTGACGCCATACTTGGCAAACGCATTCAACGGCGCCACGCCGCTTCGCAAACGCAGATTCGAACTGCAGTTGTGGCAGATGCAAGTTCCGGTGTGCGCGACCATTTCAATGTCTTCTTCTGTCAGCCACACACCATGGCCGAGGGTCAACGACGGACCGAGCAGCCCGAGATCGTTCAGGTGCGCGACGGCTGTCTTACCGGTCCGGCGGCGCGCGTATTCCTTCTGGTACGCGGTTTCCAGCAAGTGCATGTGCATCGGTACACCGGCTTGGTCGGCGCGTTCCTTGATGGCGAGCAGCGTGTCATCGCCGCACCAGTGCAGGTTCGCTGGTGCAAGCTGAATCCTGGTGAGTGATTGGCCTTCGTTATCCTGGACGAGCATGTCGAATAGCTGGAGATGGTCGGCCAGAGGAACTTGCTGCGCTTTTAGATGCGCGGCGAGCTTAGGTCCGATGTCGGGCGGCAAGCGTTTGACGAAATCTTCGTCGGCTTCGTAGACGAGCAGGTTCTGCTCGCGCACGGCGAAGCTGTACGACGCGCGCATACCGATGTCCTGATACGCCTTCAGAACCCGCGAAGCCGCTTCATGAATCGCCGACAACGGCCCTGGCCGCCAGCCGTGAATGTGCTGCACGGTAGTAATGCCGGAAGCGATCATTTCGAACGCTGAATAGAGCGTGTCGAGATAGAGATCGATCTCGCGAGCGCCCATCCGGCTCGCAAACCAAAGTTCCAGGGCGTGGTCCGCAGAGCCGAGTTGCAGCGGCGTCAGGCCCACATGATGGTGACTGTTGACGAAGCCGGGCATCAATACCGTATCGGCTGAGCCGATGCGCGGCACATCCGGATACCTGGCGATCAGTTCCCGCGCATCGCCAATCTCGACGATCACGCCGTCACGCTGATACAACGCGCCGTCGCGGATGATGTTCGCGGTGTGCCGGTCGTCGACACCTTTGACGATCCACCCAGCGACAATCAATGTTTCTGACATGGTTGTTTTGCCTGAATAGAGGAGAGTTTCAGAACGATGGTGTGTTGTACAGATCGACACGCCGATGGTCGAAGTAAGACAGCTTTTCGCGGGTCGCCGCAATCTCTGCATGCACAAGCGTCGCGCTGACGATGCCAGGCCCTTCATTGCCAGGCCGGCGGGCGAGTACCGCACCGTCGGCAGCGATCACACACGACTCGCCATAGTTGTCGATGCATACGCCATCGAGATATTCGTCGCCTATCTTGTTGGCGCAAACGACGGCCAGCCCATTTTCCCGTGCGTGCGTGCGTAGCTCCCCGACAAAGAAATCCATGTCGTCGCCACCGCTGCCCGCGACAGGCACGATAACGAGATCCGCACCGGCCGCACGCAACGCGCGCCAGCATTCCGGAAAGCGTCGGTCGTAGCAGACTAGTACGCCGATGCGCCATGCGCCTACCTGCACGACGTGCAGTGCGTCGCCAGGCGTGAAGTGCGCGGCTTCGTCGTAGCCGGGCGGCGGGTCGTCGCCGACAGGCAGGTGAAGCTTGCGCGCAACCGGACCGGCGCGTAGCGGCTTGCCGTGCGCATCGAAGCCGAGCACGGCGTTGTGATACCGGCCACTCGCCCGATCGATTTCGTAGAACGGGACGAACAGCGCGATGCCAATCTCCCGGGTCAGCGCAGCGCAGCGCGCGGCGAGGGGACCGTCGGCGGGCTGAGCCCAGTCACGATATTGCCCGCCCGGCGCGCTCGCGAAATACGGCACCATGGAAAGCTCCGGCAAGACGATCAACTGAGCGCCGTCAGCTGTGGCGGCGCGCACGGCTTCGAAAGCGACGGCCTCGTTGCTGGCAAGGTCGGTCGTGCAGGGGGGCAATTGCAGGGCCGCGACCCGAAGTGTGCTCAGGGTTACCGACGAATTCATCGGACCCGCTCCTGCTCGGCGAAGGCGCGATCGACTTCATCGCGCATCAGATCGGTCAGGTGGACGCTGAGATCGTGAAACGCGCGGCTGCGCGTGTCGCGCGGACGAGGCAGCTCGACTGGAATGATGGTTTTGATGCATCCTGGGCGCGCCGTAAATACGACGATGCGGTCGGCTAGCGCGATGGCTTCGTCGATGTGGTGAGTGACGAACACCATCGAGACGCTGCTTTGCTGCCAGACCTGGATCAGGAAGTCCTGCATCTTTGCGCGCGTTTGCACGTCCAGCGCGGCGAATGGCTCGTCGAGCAGCAGTATCTCGGGTTTCAGCGCGAGTGCACGCCCAACTGCAACACGCTGGCGCATGCCGCCCGAGAGCTGGTCGGGCCGTTTGTCGATGGCTTCGGACAAGCCTACACGCTCGAGAATTTCCGCCGCGACACGCCGCCGGTTTTCCTTTGGCATGTGCTGCATTTTCAGGCCGAAGGTGATGTTTTCGCTCACGCTCAGCCACGGAAAGAGCGAGGCGTCCTGGAAGACGAGTCCACGGTCCGTGCCCGGTCCGCTCACCTCGGCGCCGCCGCACACGATGCGGCCGCTGGATACCTGTTCCAGTCCCGCGATGAGATAGAGCAGGGTACTTTTGCCGCAGCCGCTTGGGCCGAGGAACACGACGAATTCGCGACGAGCGATATTCAGGTCGATATCACGCAAGGCGACGAAAGGAGCGCCGTCTGTCGGCCATGTCTTGCCGACGCCCTTGCAGGTGACGAGCGGCGGTTGCGCGCAAGCGGATTCCTTCTGGCTCATATCATTTCCCCAGGCCGTTAGTTGGTACCCAGAACAGCACTTTGCGCTGGACGATTCTCAGCGCAACGTCGAAGGCGAAGCCGGTGACGCCGATCAGCGTCATCGTGAAGAACGACAGGCTCGAGTTGAAGGTATTGCGCGCGAGCATGACGACCTGACCGAGCCCGCTGCCGACGCCTGTCGCTTCCGCCACCAGCACGACCATCCACGCGCCGAACAGATTCATGCGCAGCACCATGAAGAGCGACGGCAAGATGGCCGGCAGAATCACATGGCGGAACGTCTGCGCGCGCGTCGCGCCCATCACGGCGGCGACGTTGAGGTGGGTACGGCTGACGTTGTCGATCTGGCTGATCGTCGAGACGGTCATGACGAAAAAGAGCGAAATGAAGACCATGAAAACGGCTGGCGCATTGCCGATCCCGAACAGGAAGATCGCGACCGGCAGCCATGCAATCGGCGAGATGGGCGCCAGCAACGTGATCGTCGGCAACGTCAGATTGCCGAACAACCGGAAGTAGCGGATCGCGACGCCCATCGCCACGCTGCACACGAAACCCAGCACGAGACCGCTCAGCACCCGTAATGTCGTTGCCGCGATGGTCATGGCAAGCGACTTCAGCGCGGTCGCGTTGGACGTCTCGCCAATCACGTCGGTCGGGATGAAGTACTGCGCCTGCGACGCGAAGTTGCGCAGGAAGATGTGCGGCGGCGGCAGCAGAAGCGGGTCGGCCCAACCCGCGGCCCACGCCAGTTCCCACGCGGCGATGAAGCACGCCAGCGAGGCGACGCCCCAGCCGAGCGGCACGAGTCGCCGGACGAGACCGGCGCGCTGCCGGCTGGTCGCCACCGGGCGCACCCTGTGTCGGTGCGCGAGAAGGGTCGTCGGATCGGCCTTCATGCGGATTTCAGCTTGAGCTGGCCATAGAGATCGGTGTTCTCCTTGATTACCTCATTGAGCGGACCCCAGTCGAACATGTCAGGCCCGGGAAGTCGCTTGATGTAGCGCAGGTCCTTCAGATTCTGCGCCCTCTGCAGGATGAAATTCTGGTTGCCGCGCTGATCGATCATCGCGGGCTGTTTCGCGGCCGCGTCGAGCGTGGCGTCGTAGCTGGTTTTGAAGTACTTGCCGACGGTGTCCTTGACGGCCGAGGCACGGTCCAGTTCTTCCTGATGCTGCGCGGTCATCATCGCCTTGATCAGCGCCTTCACCGCGTCGCGGTTTTCTTGCAGGAGCTTGCTGCGCACCGCGAGAACGCAGTCGGAGTAGTTCGCGCCGTAGACGTCCACACCGTTCGAAAGCTGCACGGACCCCGGCTTCGCTTTCAATGCCTGCGTCGCGTAAGGCTCGATGTGGCACATTGCATCGACATTCCCGGCGATGAACGCCTGCGCCAGCTCCGGTGACGTGCCGAAGTAGCGCACCTTGACGTCGGCGAAGCTCATGCCGGACTTCTTCAGGTAATCGTAGGGCAGCATCTCCAGCGTATCGGCCTGGAACGTGCCGATGGTCTTGCCGCGCAGTTGGGCCGCCGAGGTGATGCCCGGCTGCGCAACGATCACACAGCCTTGCACGCCTGAGCCCGCGACGATCTTTATCGGCGCGCCGGCATCGTAGAGCGTCATGAAGTTGGTGTACGGCACCACGGAGACGTCCACGACCCCCGCGCCGAAGAGCGCCGCGATGTCCGCATTGGACGGGGTGGTTACGAAGTCGAGCGCGACGCCTAGCGCGAGGTTGCGTTCCTTTACGAGAAAGAACGGACAATTGCAGAGCCCCGTGCCGTGTGTCGCCTTGAGGGTCAGCGGGCCGGCCGCCATAGCCTGTGGAAGATAGGCTGCGCCCAACGCCGCGGCGCCGGCCAGACACGCGCCGCGCATCAGAAATTCGCGTCGCGTGCTGCCGAGTTCGGTCAACGGGTAACCATTCGGGTCTTGCTGAACAAATTTCCTGAACATCGCGTGGTCCTTAGAGAGGTTGAACGGCAGATGAGGATGTGAAAGTTTCCGCAGGCGATTGCGCGAGCGTTTGTTCCAGCAGGTCGAAGCTGAAAATCTCTCCGATCGAGCCTGATACCCGCATTCGTCCGAGCGCCTCCAGCGACCGGGCACGCGCGAGGATGCACTCGCGAAGCGGGCGAATATCAATGATCGGCGGTTGCGCAGCGATCCCTGCGAGCAGCTCGTCGAGCGTGAATTCGGGGTAGCGGTACGCGCTGGCGCTCAGGGCTGAGCGGGGATTTTTCGTGATCGCTTCCTGGGCGTCGAGCATCGCGCGTAAGGCCGCGCGGACGATCTCGGGATGCGCGTCGAGAAAGCTCTTGCGGGCGACGAGCAAGGTGTCGGGATAGTCGTCTCCCCATGCCTGCAGGCCGTCGCAAAGCACCTCGAAGCCGCGCAGACGAAGGCGGGAAATCCACGGTTCGATCAAGGTGAGCGCCGCGAGTCGACCGCTCATCAGATCGGCGACTGCGCCGGCTAGTGACGGGTACAGTATGCGTTCGATCTGCGTGGGGTCCATGCCGTGCATCCGCAGCGCGTCGTGCAGCAGAACCTCCATTGGATCGTCGGCGAAGGTTCCGGCACGCTGGCCGCGCAGCTCGTTCATCGACAGGCCTGGCCGCCCCACGAGCGCCATACCGAGCTTGCCGCTGCCGCCGACAATGCGCAGCGGATCGGGCCGGTCATGATCGACCAGCGCCTGTGTAAAGCCGGTTGTGCCGAGTTCAGCCCCACCGCCTCTCAGTAGTGCCGCAGTGGAACTGAAATGTGCCAGCGGCGGCGCTTCGACCTGCAGGCCTTGGCGCTCGAACAGGCCGGTATCGACCGCGACGAACAACGCGAGATTGGAAAGCGCACTGCCGTGCGCCAGGAGCAGTTTTCGCATGACGGGATTTCAGGCGTCAGGGGAATCGCGTGGACAGATGGCTTGCCGCACGCAAGGGTTTGATGACGGTTAGCGAAGACCGTGCCAGCGAGCGGCGCTCCGTGTGCGCTTTGGCGCATCGCTTTGTTTACAGGATATTTTGAATATTGTTCTTTGAACATATAAGAAGTTGTACACAATTTTTTCTGAAAGTGTGTTCGAATTGACGCACCACAATGTAGCCGGCTGGCCGTTTCTGCACCTTCATGTTGCGCAGGGCACAGTGACTGGGCATCATGCGTCTATACCAAATTGGTACGAGATTTGAAGGCGTGGTACACACAATCGTCCAACTGTCGCTCGCAATTGAAATACAATCTGTCGCATAATTTGTGTGCAATATGGGCGATAATCTATCGCAGTGGCGAGGAGGTGCAATCGGTGCATTGCATCGCGCATGTTGCCTTTTTCGTGATTCAACTCATTACCGGGACCCTTTCATGCCGACCAATAAGAAGAGGGCGAAGACAGCCGAAAACGAAGTGGCCGGCTCCTTCGACGGCGCCCATCGCCACGTGATTTACGAGCGCTTGATGAATGCGATTTCGGAGCATCGTCTGCAGCCCGGCACGAAGCTCTCGGAAGACCGGCTCGCCGCCATTTTCAACGTGAGTCGGACTACCGTGCGGTCGGTATTGCAGCAACTGGCGCACGAACTCGTCGTGACCATCGTGCCGAATCGCGGCGCTTTTGTTGCGAGCCCGACGGTAGAGGAGGCGCGCGAGTTGTTCGAGGCGCGCCGTCAGATCGAATTGCCGATTATCGAAAAGGTATGCCGTTGCGCCACGAAGAAGGACTTGGCGCGTTTGCGCGCGCATGTGGCACAGGAGGACGAGGCCCGTAGGCGCGATGACCGGCGCACCACGGTACGGCTTTCAGGCGAATTCCACGTAATGCTCGCGCAGGTGTCGGGTAACCGCTTCATCGAGCGCACCATGCGCGGGTTGCAGATGCTCACGTGCCTGACGATCCTGCTTTATAACGCGCCTACCGCGCAGGCGTGTCTGCACGACGAACACGCGCGCCTGATCGACGCAGTGGAAGCGGGCAACGCGAAGCTGGCGCAGAAAATCATGGACGAGCATCTCGAGCATATCGAGGCAACGTTGCGATTGCACGGCCCGGAGGAAGAGAACGACGACCTGGAGTCGATCCTCGTTCATGGCCTCTGATGGCGATAAGACTCAGGGCGCCGTGAGCGTGGCGAGTACGCGCCGCAGGAACTGGTCGCATTCGGCCAGCTGCGAAAGTTCGACGGATTCGTCGGCCTTGTGCGCGTCGTCGATGCTGCCCGGGCCGCAAATGACCGTGGGAATTCCCGCTTGCGAGAACAGGCCGGCTTCGGTGCCGTAAGTCACCTTGCGGGTTTCGAAGTCATTGCACAGCGTGCGTACCAGTCTGGTGATGGCGGCTTGCTCAGCGCTGTCGAGCGACAACGTCGTGCTGACCTTTTCAAATGAGATCGCCGCGGCATCGGAGACTTCGCGCATCTGTGGCTCGAGTTCCTCGCGCGCGTAGCGCGCAATCTGTTCAAAGAACAGTTCCGGATCTTCGGAGGGCAGATTGCGGTATTCGAAGAAGAATTCGCAATCGTCGGGAATCGTGTTGATTGCGTTGCCGCCCTTGATCAGGCCGGTTTGCGCCGTGGAATACGGTACGTCGAATGCGCGATCGAACGGGCCGTTGCGGCGCAGGGCATCAGCGGTATCGCGGATCCGGCAGATCAGGCGCGCGGCGTATTCGATCGCGTTGACGCCGCTTGGCGTACGCGACGAATGGGCGGCTACGCCCTTTACGCAGCACCGGTAGGCGTTGTTGCCCTTATGGGCGACCACGGGGCGCATGCTGGTCGGCTCGCCGACGATGCAGCCAGCCGGCCTGATGCCCCGTTGCGCAAGTTCAGCCAGAAGCAGGGGCGCACCAAGGCAACCGACCTCCTCGTCAAAGGAGAAGGCGAAATGAAGAGGCTCGCGTAGCCGGTGCAGCCGGATATCGGTCAACAGGCCGAGCGTCACTGCGATAAAGCCTTTCATGTCGCACGAGCCGCGGCCGTAGAGTCGCTCGCCGCGGATGATTGGATCAAAGGGATCGCTTGACCAGTTCTGACCGGTTACGGGAACGACATCGGTGTGCCCGGACAGCACGACGCCGCCATTCTGTTCCCCGGTAAAGGCCGGCACCGTCGCGAACAGATTGGCTTTCTGTTTGGCCCTGTCATAGACCAGCAGCGTTTCTATGTGATGGGCTCGAAGGCGGTCTCGGATCGCTTCGATCAGGCCGAGATTCGAACGGCTGCTCGTCGTATCGTGTCGAATCAGTTCGTCGGCCAACGCGAGATAGGCGGGGGCTTCGTTCGTGTCCAGTGTTGGCTGATCAAACATCACATGTGCCGTCGGGCCCTCGGAATGACATTGAACGATTGTGGGTGGACGAAATTCCCAATGTGTCCGTCAACGTATGCGGCCCCGCCAAGCTGAGCGTCGCAAGCGCAGCAGCGGCGCGCATCTGGATTGCCTGGTGCGGGAGTCCGTCGTCGTCATCCGGCCAGTTTCGCCGGATGAGGTTGCCAGGCGGCCTGCAGTGCCTGGGCGCGTGCGTAGACCCTCTCCATCTCCACGCGCAGCGGCGCGACGGATTCATCCGCGAGGTCGAACTCCTCGCCCAGTGCCTGGTAAGCGGCGTTGATCTCCCGCAGCAGCGCGCCTTCATCGACGCGCGTGAGTCGTCCGTTCCGCATGACTGCTTCACCCGCAACGAACACGCTGTCGATAGCGGCGCCGCGCTCGGCATACACCAGTTGCCGCACCGGATCGGTGAGCGGCGAGAAGCTGATCGCGTCGGTCCGGTAAGCGACCAGGTCGGCGCGATACCCCGGCTCGATTGCACCGAGCTGGCTGCCTAGTCCGAGCGCGGTCGCGCCGCCGATCGTCCCCGCACGCAGTGCTTCAGCTGCGGACAGCCAGCGCGAATAATCGTCGCCGCGTATCTTCGACACCGCTGCGGCGCTGCCAAGCACGTTGAGCATATTGACGGTGACCGTCGACGCGCACCCGTCGGAGCCGAGACTCACGTTGACGCCCGCTTCGAGCAGCGCCCGCACGGGTTGAACGCCTGAGCCGAGCATCAGATTGCTCCATGGATTATGCTGCACGCTCGCGCCCGATCGAGCCAGACAGGCGATCTCCGCATCCGACAACCAGACCGCGTGGATCAGCGACGTGCCGGGTCGCAGAAATTCCAGCTCCGCAAGGCGCATCACCATGGACTTGCCGTAGAAGGCTTGCGCCGTTACCACCTGCAAGCGGGTTTCCTGAACGTGGATGATGACCGGTAGATCATGGGTGTCGGCGAATTCGCGGCAGCGCGCGAGAAATTCCGGCGTGCAGCGCTGCGGTGCGGAAGGGGCGATCAGCATGCCCACCCGATCATGCTGCGGATGGTGATGCGCCAGCTCGTTTTCCAGCAGCGCGAAGAAG
The DNA here is from genome assembly GCF_003096715.1 of Paraburkholderia silvatlantica. Lineage (GTDB taxonomy): Bacteria > Pseudomonadota > Gammaproteobacteria > Burkholderiales > Burkholderiaceae > Paraburkholderia > Paraburkholderia silvatlantica. The sequence goes on along the minus strand of NZ_QEOL01000019.1, from coordinate 43,002 downwards.
GCGTCGGGAGAAGGGCGCGGCTGCGCGCGTAGTTGCGCAAGCAGCGCAGGCGGGAAAATGCTGTCGACCTCCGGGAAGTTGTCGACGATCGAGCGATCCATCATCGAGAACCCCACAAGCGCGCGAATCCCTGCGTCCTCGTAGGCCTGGAAGATAGCGTCGACGGCGGCCGGGTCAATGGCCTGACCGAGGCTCACGTCGTCGACGAGCGTGGTTGCGCCGGTGCGCAGCGATTCGAGCGCACCAATCAACGTTCGCAGATAGACCTGACGCGGCGTCAGCTTGACGGGGCGCGGCGAGCGCACATAGTGCATCCACAACTCGAGCGGCAGGTTCTCGAGCCGTCCCTTGTGAAAGTGCTCGTGCGAATGTTGATGGCCGTTGATGAGCCCCGGCACCAGCAGGCAGTCGTCGAGCGGTATGCGCTCGCCGTCGGCCGCGCTGCCGCCCGGCACGATGGCGGCGATGCGCTCGCCTTCGATGACGACATCCACGCGCCGTTCCTCATAACGCTGTTGGGTGCCGAGTAAAGCTCTGACGTTGGAAAGTATTTTGCGCACGGTCTTTGCTTGATCGAAGGGAAGGGGTTGACTGCGGCAGCTAGCGAAACTGCCGCGACAGACCTGCGAGTCGCTCCATCAGCAGCATGGAAATCAAGGTGGCGATAATCAGTACGCCCGAGGCCGCGGCTGCCCGCACGTCGAGGCTGTCCTCGATGATGTGCCAAAGATGGATGGGCAGCACTTCGGATCTCGCGTCCGACAGGAACAGCGACAGCGCGACGTTATCGAACGAATTCATGAACGCGATGAACGCCCCCGACGCAATGCCCGGCACCAGCGCGGGTAGTACGACACGGCGAAACGTGAACCAGCCACCCGCGCCGAGGCACGTCGAGCTGTCGAGCAGCGCAGGATCCAGCTGCGCATAACTGGCCGAGGTCGTGTACAGCACATACGGCGCGCACAGCGCGATGTGACCGGCGAGCAGGCTGTAGAACGAGAGCCCCGCGCTGTCGAGATTGAACAGGATCAGAATACCCAGACCCAGCGCCAGCGACGGAATGGTCAGCGGCGCCATGAAGAACGAATCGAGCACTCGCGCGCCGAACGTGCGACGGCGCGCGAGCGTGACCGCGGCGGCGACCGCCAGCACGGTCGCGCAGGCGGTTGCAGCGGCAGCCAGCTTCAGGCTCAACATCAGATCGTCGATGATCTCCGGCGAATCGAAGATCAGCGCCTGATACCAGCGCAATGACAGTCCCGGCGGCGGGAACTTCAACGAGTAGCCTGACGTGAGCGAGGTCACCAGAACGATCAGCGTGGGCCCGATCAGCATCAGGAGCCCGATGCCGCCCATCAAGCCCATCACTGCATTGAACGACCGGCGACCCGGCTGGGTGTGCCGCGCTGGCATGACGCCCGGCGCGGCGAGCGTGGATTTAGCCATGGACAAACCCTCTGGTCTTGCGGCCGAAATAGTTGAGCAAGGTCACCACGAACAGCACGCTCACCAGCAGAATCACCGCAAGCGTCGCCGCAAACGGATAGTTCTGCGTCTGGATGGCCTGTTCGTAGATGTAGAACGGCATGTACATCAGCTGGCCGCCACCCACCAGGGTTTGAACCACGAACGCGCTGACCGCGCCGGTAAGCACCAGCAGGGTTCCGCTGAGCAAACCCGGCATGGCGAGCGGCACTGTGATCTTCCACCAGGTGCGCCAGCAGCTGGCGCCCAGCGCATGCGAGGCCTCGGGCAAGCGCGTGTCGAGCGCCGTGAGCGTGGTGACGAGCGGCAACACCATCAACGGCAATTCGATCTGCGCAAGCGAGAGGATCACCGCCAGCGGCGTGTAGAGAAGCTTGACCGGTTGGCCCGTGTGCCGGAGTGCCATCAGCAGCGCGTTGACCAGCCCTTCGTTGCCGAGAATGACGACCCACGCAAACGTGCGCACCACCGAACTGGTCAGAAGCGGCAGCAGAATCAGCACGATCAGCACACGCCGCCAGCGCGGCGGGCTCACCACGTACAGATGCGCAACCGGATAGCCGAGCACGATCGTCACCAGCGTGGTCGCCACGCCGAGCCAGAGCGTTTGCCAGAGGATGCCGCGGTTATAGCTGTCGCCAAAGAAGACCATGTATTGGCGAATGCCGAAATGCGTCATGGCGGTGTCGTTGTGCAGGCTGACCAGCGCGACGAGCAGGAGCGGCATGCCCACGAACGCGACGAAGAACAGACCCAGTGGCAGCACGAGCAGCCAGTCGCGCGGCATCCGGTGATTCGCCTTCATGATGCGTCAGACCTTGACCAGACGGTTGAAGCGGTCGATGTACTCAGCGCGGCGCGGATTGACGCGTGCCCAGTCGACCTGCACGAACGACGCCATCTCATTGGCGTCATGCGCGATAGCGGCGAGCGCCGCGCCAAACGGCACCTTGGTGTTGGTCGGCGCGACGTAGTAGGGCGCGCTCGTCATCTGCTGCTGCACTTCTACGCTCAATGCGGTGTTGATATACGCCGCGGCGAGATCTGCCGCCTGAGTGTTCTTGACGATATTCATCGTGCTGCGCACCATGCCCCAGTTGCTTTCGGGGCGCGCGAGCGCCACCGGCACGCCCTTGGCCTTTAGCGATTCCACGTTGTTGATGTAGTGGCAGGCAATATCCACCTGATCTTGCTGGAACAGCGTGCCGAGTGCGCCCGGATTGGCGGCAACCGCGCCGACGTTAGGCATCAGCCGCTTGATGTAATCGAACGCTGGGTCCATGTGATCCTCGTCGCCGCCTAGCATCTTGGCGAGCGCCACCATCCATACCGTGCCCAAGGTGGAGTCAAGACTCACGAGGCCAACGCGGCCCTTGAATTCCGGCTTGAGCAAATCGTTCCACGATTTCGGCGTGGTCTTCACGCGCTCGGTGTTGTACGCGATGCCATAGACCTGCGCGGACACATAGACACCCAGACCCTTCGGGTCGATGAAGTGCACGGGCAGACTCGCCAGGTTCGGCACCCGGGCTGCAGGAATGGGTTCGAACACGCCTTGCGCGATGCCCTGCAGGTAGGGCCCCTCGTCCATCATGACCACGTCGAACGGCGGGTTGTTGCGCGCGGCCACCAGCTTGGTCAGCGTGTCGACCGCTTGCGATGCGGTGAGCACGGCGCTCACGCCCGCCGCCTTGCGAAACGCGGGCAACAGGATCTTGCGTTGCGACTCTTCCCACGCACCGGGAAACGTGGTGGCGGCGAGGGATGCGGACGCAGCCATGGCAAGCGGGCTGCCGAGGGACAGGCCGACAGCCCCCGCTGCGCCCATCAGTTGCAGGAGCTTGCGACGTTGGTAATCGATCAGCGACATAGGACCTCTGGATTGGTAGTCAGGTAGTTGAACAGGATGAACCGGCGATAACGAAGCGGACGGCAGGTTGGACCAGGACCTTCGTGACCCTAGACACCCGTGGTATCGGGTTGCGCCGCCTTGAACGTGCGCACTCGCGCGCCCGGCTTGAAATCGAGCGCGACGCGCATGCCGGGGCGCAAGTCGGCACCCTCTGCGCGTGGCATGGAAATCTTCACGGTACGTCCGGCGTCGCTCTGCAGATCGACCACCAGCGTGGGACCGATCGGCATCGCCAGTTGCACTGTAGCCAGCAACTGACGCGCGCTGGCGCCGGGCTGCGGCAACTGCCATGCCCACTGCTCGGGGCGAACCGCCAGCAGCGCTGCGCCCGCATCGCGCCACGGGCCGGGCTGGGCAACGGTCAGCGCGGCGCCGTCGTCGAAGTGTGCCAGGCACCGGTTGTCGTGCATGCGCAGGGTGACCGGCAGCAGATTCGCCGTGCCGACGAAGGTGGCGACGAAGGGGGTGGCCGGCTGATCGTAGATCGCGACCGCCGCGTCGTATTGTTCGAGCCGCCCGCGATTGAGCACCGCGACCCGGTCGGCCATGCTCATGGCCTCTTCCTGATCGTGCGTCACCATCACGGTCGTGATGTTCAGTTCGCGTTGCAGCCGGCGGATTTCGATCTGCATATCGAGCCGCAGGTTTTTGTCCAGCGCTGCAAAAGGCTCGTCAAGCAGCAGGATGCGCGGTTCGACGGCAAGCGTACGGGCCAGTGCCACGCGTTGCTGCTGTCCGCCCGACAACTCGCGCGGGTGGCGTTTCGCCAATGCGTCCATGCGCACCGTCTCGAGCATCTGCATGGCCCTCCGAGCGGCATCCCGACGCGCGACGCCGTTGGCTTCGAGCCCGTAGGCGACGTTCGCGGCGACCGTCATGTGCGGAAACAGCGCGTAGTTCTGGAAGACAATGCCCACGCCGCGCTGGCGTGGCGCGAGGCCGTCCACGCGTTGCCCACCGATATGCACCTCGCCCTCGGACTGCACCTGCAGACCGGCAAGGATGCGCAACAGGGTGCTCTTGCCGCAGCCCGATGGGCCGAGCAACGCAACCAGCTCGCCCGCGGCGATTTCAAGCGTGACGTCTTCGATCACCGGCACGGCGGCGAAACGATGCCGGATGCCGCGCATCTGCACGGTGGCACCAGTTTGCGAGGTGCGTGCTTGCGAAGCCGCGAATTCGGCGCCGGCTGCGCCGTGCTTCGACTGCGAAATGACACTGTGCGGGGTGCTCATGTGCTTGCCCTTTTCCATAGTTGCGTGGCGGCGTGTTTTCCAGCGGCGATGACGGCATCGGCGTCGCAACGGGTGGGGGCGCCGCCGTCTACCACGAGCTCCCCGCCCACGACGACCATCTCGACATCGCGCCCAAGTCCCGTGTGTACCAGCGTGCCCAACGGATTGGGGTGCGGTGTCAGATGCGCGCGCTGGAAATCGAATACCGCGAGGTCCGCGAGCCAGCCTGTCTTCAGGCAACCGAGCTCGTCGCCGAGGCCCATGGCCTGCGCGCCGTTGCGCGTCGCCATCGCGAGCGCATCGGCGGGCTGCCAGTCGGCCGAGACTTCGCCCAGCTGGATGCGCGCAATGGCTAGCGCCCAGCGCATCACCTCGGTCATATCGGCGTGCATGTTATCGGTGCCCAATGCAATGCGCGCTCCGGCGTCGCGCAGACGCGGCGTGGGCGCCATCGTGCCGCCCGTCGCGTTGCCCTTGGGGATGTGCGCCACCGTAATGCCGGCCCGTCCGGCGCGTGCAATGTCGTCATCGTCCAGATACAGACAGTGCGCCGCCACGAGCCTTTCGTTGAGCAGTCCGACTTCGTCGAGCAGCTGCGCGGGGCTCTTGCCGGAACGCTGCTTCACCACGCTGACTTCGGTACGGCTTTGCGCGAGATGAGTCGTCACGCTGAGATCATGCGTGCGCGCTGCGTCGGCAATGAGACGCAAAAAGTCGTCGGAGCAGGTGTCGGGCGCGTGAACGGCGAGTTGGACGCCGGTGCGCCCGTTGCGCTTGCGATGCCAGCGGCCGGCGAGCGCGAGCGCGTCGTTGAGCGTGCGCTCGCCGGTTGCGGCATGGTATTCCCAATGCCCGTCGGCGACCCCCGAAAAATCGACATCGTGCAAACGTCCGCACGAATACACACGCAGGCCGAGTTCGGCCATGGCTTCCATCGTCAGGTCTGCGTGGACATAGCTGTCATTGATCAGCGTCGAGCCGAACAGCATCGCTTCGAGTGCGCCGAGACGCGCCAGCGCGATGGCTTCGTCCGGGCGCACGTCATGGCCGTGCGGAATACCGGGCGTGTAGGCGGGCGCGAAGCCGAGGTCTTCGGCCACACCACGCACCATCGTCAGAATGGCGTGGGTATGGACGTTCACGTAGCCCGGCACGATGACGCGTCCATCAAGCCGGCGCGTGGTCCGCGCGCGTGTCAGCGGCGGCAGATCGTGCGCGCGGCCGACAAAGGCGAGACGCTCGCCGCGGATGCCGATGGCCGCGTCGTGCAGCAGCGGTTGCGCCGGGTCCATCGTCACGGCGGTGGCGCCGAGCAGCAGAAGGTCAAGATCAAGCTCGATAGGTGGGGCAGTCATCAGTCAGCCGGTCCGCTTCAGTTCAGATGTGCAGGTGCTTCAGGAAACGCCGGGTGCGCTCTTCGCGCGGACGGTCGAAGACGTCGTGGGGCGTACCTTGTTCGACGATCGCGCCGGCATCCATGAAGACAACCCGATGCGCGACGTTGTGCGCGAAGCTCATTTCATGTGTCACGACCATCATCGTCATTCGGGCAGCGGCGAGATCGCGCATCACGTCGAGCACTTCGTTGACGAGTTCCGGGTCGAGCGCCGAGGTCGGTTCATCGAACAGGATCATCTGTGGCTCCATCGCGAGCGCGCGGGCAATCGCCACGCGTTGCTGCTGGCCACCCGAGAGTTGCGCGGGCCGCTTGTCGACGTGCTGCGCGAGATGGACTTTGTCCAGGGCACCCTGTGCGCGAGCGCGAGCTGCATCGCGCGAGAGTCCCAGCACACGCTGCGGGCCGGCGGCGACGTTATCCAGCGCACTCAGATGCGCGAACAGGTTGAAGCGCTGAAACACGAAGCCGAGGCGGCTGCGTTGCCGCGCCAGGTCGGCTTCGGGCAGCGCGCGCCCGTGCTCCGACAGCCCGATGCGCCGGCCGCCAAGGCGGATCGTGCCGCCGTCCGGTCTCTCCAGGAAGTTGAGGCAGCGCAGGAGCGTGGTCTTGCCGGAACCCGACGGCCCGATCAGAACCACGGTCTCGCCGTGCCCGACCTCCAGCGAGACGGAGGGAAGGATGACCTTGTTTCCGAAGCGCTTGTGCAGCCCTTCTATGGAGAGCAGCGTTGCAGCTCCGCCTTCATGCGTGCGCGCGGCTGCGTCCATAGCGGACGCAGCGGGCAGCTCAGAGGCGGTAACGGTGGAAGACATGCGGGAACCCGAGCTCATGAAGTCAGTATTGCGGCAGTCGCCGCTCCAGGTAGCGCGACAGCCACGCCAGCGCCGAGATCAATGCGTAGTAGTAGAGGGCGATCAGCAGGAAAATCTCGAACGGCGAAAAATACGTTGCGATGATTTCCTGACCCGCGTGCGTGAGCTCATACACGGAGATCGCAGACAGCAGCGCCGAACCCTTGATTAGCGAGATCAGCTCATTGGTGAGCGGCGGCAGGATGCGCCGCCACGCTTGCGGAAAGAGCACGTGCAGAACGATCTGGCCATGACGCATGCCGATGGATTGCGCGGCTTCAGTCTGGCCGTGATCGACCGACTGCATGCTGGCGCGCACGATCTCGCAGATGAAGCCGCCCGCGTTCAGACTGAGCGCGATGACGCCTGCCCAGTACTCGTTGAAGTTGATGCCGATGACAGGCAGCGCAAAATAGACGAGAAAGATCTGCACGAGCAGCGGTGTGCCGCGCACGAAATCTACATACGCCAGTACCGCGATGCGAATCGCCCTGAAGCGGCTGAGCGCGCCGAAACCCAGCGCGAAGCCGAGCACAATGCCAATCGCGATGGCCGCGAGGCAAACCTTAAGCGTGGCGAGCAGGCCGACCGCGAGGATCGGCAACGCCATGACGATGATGCTCCAGTCCATGAACGCCGCGCTCTCAGGACAGCACCGGAATCGCATCCGGCAAGTTCATGTCGAAGCCGAACCACTTCTGCTGCAGCGTACGCAACGTGCCGTCTTTCTTGAACTTGCGCAATTGCTGGTCGATAAAGCCGATCAGCGCGGTGTCATCCGTTCGTGCTGCGATCCCCGCCCAATTGTCTGCGCCGATGCCCTTGACGATGGCGTATTTGCCCGGCGCGTTCTTCAGCACAAGCGAAAGCGTCGGCAATGTGTTGAGTACACCGTCCACTTTGCCTTCCGCCAGCGCGATATAGGCGGCCGGATGATCGTCGAAGGTTTTCACTTCCCTGAAACTCGCGCCGCCCGCCGCTTTCAATTGGGCATCGAGTTTGGGTTCGAGTATCTGGCCCGGCGAGCCGAGCTTGAGTCCGAGCACCTTGCCGTTCATGCCGGTCAGGCTGGTGATGCTCTTCAGATCCGCCGCACGAATCAGTAATGCCTGTGAGGCCTCGACGTAAGGCACGGAGAAAGCTACGTGCTTTTCGCGCTCGGCCGTGTAGCTCAGGCTGCTCATCACCAGATCGAACTTCTTCGTATAGAGCGATGGAATCACGCCTGCCCAGACCGTGTCGACGAACTGCGCCTTGACGCCGAGATCGCGGCAAAACGCGTTGGCCAGATCCACGTCGTAGCCGACCATCGCGCCGCTCGTATTGCGATATGTCAGCGGCGGATAGGTCGCTTCGCAGCCTATTCGCAGCACGCCGGCCTTCTTGATCTCGTCAAGCGTGAGCCCGGCGGCGATCGCAAAGCGGGGCAGGCCAATCGACATCAGGGCGGCACCCGCGCCAGCACGCTGGAGGAATTGGCGACGTGAAAATCGTTCGGACATCAGGATCTCCAGAGAAAATCACAATACGTACGTTATAAAGCCAGCATGTCAAGCGGCGCCGAAGGTGCCGAATACACTGCGCGTTCCGCGCGAGCCCGCCACGCCAGTCCTACCCGCGATAGACAGCGGGAAAGGCAAAGCGCGGTAGTACCCGGTGAGTGTCGATACGGGGGTTCAACGGCCGATGCGGTTGCGCCGGTTGCGGCCGCAAGGCCGGCAGGAACTCGCCGCGGCCGCGCGTGCCGCTGGGCTGCACGCCGTCCCACACCACGTCGCCGCGCGACAGCGTCAGCGCGGGCCACGCTTTCATCTGCCAACCCTCGTACGGCGTGTAGTCGACGTTGTGGTGCAACGCATCGTTGGTGAGCGTGAAGGCTCGATCCGTGTCCCAGATCACCAGATCGGCGTCGCCGCCGATTGCGATCGACCCCTTGCGCGGATAGAGACCATAGAGCTTCGCGGCATTGGTTGCGGTCAATGCAACGAATGCGTGAATGTCGATGCGTCCGTTCATCACGCCTTCGGACATCAGCAACGCCATGCGCGTCTCGAGACCCGGTATGCCGTTGGGCACCTGATCGAAGCGCGGGTTTTCGCCGGCCACCTGCTTGCCGTGCGGACCTTCGAAGCGGAACGGCGCGTGGTCGGAGGAGAGCACCTGAAACGTACCGTTCACCAGACCGTCCCACACGGCCTGGCGGTTGCCTTCGTCGCGCGGCGGCGGACTGCAGATACATTGATAGCCGCGAGGGCCATCTTCGAGCATGTCTTCGGTCAGCAGCAGATAGTGCGGACATGTCTCGGCGTAAACGGCGAGGCCATGTCCTTGCGCCCAGCGAATCTGCTCGATCGCTTCGCGGCCGGAGACGTGCACGATCAGCACGGGCGTGTCGACCAGCTGCGCGAGACTGATCGCGCGGTGCGTCGCTTCGCGCTCGGCCAGCATCGGGCGGGACAGCGCATGCCCGATCGGCGCGGTGATGCCTTCCTCCAGCAGCGCTTCGGTAAGCCAGGCAATGCAATCGGCGTTTTCGGCATGAATCATCACCATGGCGCCGTGGACGCGGGCCAATGCGAGCAGTTCGATGATCTGACGGTCGTTCAGTTTGAGCGCGTCATACGTCATGTAGATCTTGAACGACGTATACCCCTCTTCGACCAGTTGCGGCAGCTCCCGTTCGAGGACATGCGCCGTGGGATCGGTGACGATCAGATGGAAGGCGTAGTCGATCACCGCGCGGGTGTCAGCGCGCTGGTGGTAGGTATCGATCGCCTCACGCAGCGTTTTTCCCTTCTGCTGGCACGCGAACGGAATTACCGTGGTGGTGCCGCCGCACGCAGCCGAAACGGTGCCGCTCAGGAAGTCGTCGGCCATCACGCTGTCGTCGCCGGTGTCCTGGTCGAGGTGACAGTGGCTGTCCACGCCGCCTGGCGTGACGAGGCGGCCGCCTGCGTCGATCTCGCTGACGCCCCGGGCCAGTCCGCTGCCCAGCGCGGCGATGCGTCCGTCGCGAACGCCGATGTCGGCAGTGAAACGGTCGGCCGCCGTGGCGATATCCGCGTTGCGGATCACGAGGTCGAAGGCCGCCGCGTCGCTCATGCGACCTCCCGGAACAGGCTGCCCCAGCCGGTGACGCGCCGCGTATCGATGCCGCTCATCCGCAGCGCTTTCCAGACCACCGTCGAGATGGTGTCGTACACCGGAATGCCGAGTTCGGCTTCGAGCTCTTCGGCAAGCGGCGCGCCGCGCAAATTGGTGCAGAAAATCGTTGTCGCGTCCGGTTTGCTCCTTGCGACTTCACGCGCCATCTCACGCAACGTGTCCGCATCGACCTCTGAAAACGAAAAATTATCCTGCTTGTTCAGATGACGTTCACCGACACATTCGAAGCCCGCGCTGCCATACGTCGAGACGATCTTTGCCTGCACGTCGTCGCGATAGGGCGTGATCAGGCCGAAGCGACGCACGCCCGTCATGGCGAAAATCTCGTTGAGCGCGAGCACCGAGGTGCAGGCGGCAATGCCAGTGCGTTCCGTGATGCTGCGGCACAGACGCTCGTCTGCCTCGAACCCGAGCCAGCCCGACGATGTCCCGTTCCAGCCGATTACGTCCAGTTTCGCGTCGGCGAGCAACCCTGCTGCGCCGAGAATTGCCTTGTCGTCGAACTGGGCTAGCGCTTGCTCGGACAACGCGATCTGGGTCACCCGGAAGCGGCCGAAATGCGAGCTGACTTCGGGCAGGGCCGCGAGCATCGCCGACGTGACCGGTTCGAGAACCGTATTGGAAGACGGGGTCAACATACCAATCAGGGTGCGTTGCATCATGATTTCCATTTCAAGGGTGGCTTCTGGAGGCCGGCGCCGGAACGAGTTGCTTTCTGGAGTTACTTAATGCAAACCTTATGCCAACATAAATTGTCATTTTTGTACGCAATAAAAACTGGATTGTATGCAATGAAAGGTGCGCATTCCACCGTGGAGACGGCCGTTTACTGAGCAAGTTTTCTGGAATGAGCGTCCATGAATCGTGGTGTAAGCTGCGATAGACGCGCGCATGAAGATGGTGCGAAGACGCACCAGGATCGAATCATTGGCACCAGATATGGATTGCTGCGCCGGCCGTACAGTTGTCCCCAAAGAGGTTTTCAGGATGTTGGGCTCGACTGGCGCGGATAAGCATTTGAATACAAAAATTGAAGTTTGCTTCTCTAAAGCAGGGTTTCGATGCGAGCACCTTGCCAAATTTTGTGTACAAAAATGCTAGTGATTGCTCTATCATCAACCCATTCCCAGTTGCCAGAAGCCCCTTGAGTCGAGCCTCCTCCATGCCTGCCAGTAAAGCTGCCGCGCCCAAGGCGCCGCTTACAAACGAGGAAATCTATGGCCGTATCCAGAAGGCGGTGCTTGAGCATCGCCTTGCACCCGGTACAAAACTGATTGAGGAGCGGCTTGCGGAAGTCTCGGGCGTGAGCCGGACCAAGATTCGCGAAGTGCTCAACAAGCTCGCGCATGAGGGGCTCATCGAGCTGGTGCCGAATCGGGGAGCCTTTATCGCCAGCCCGAGCGTCCAGCAGGCGCGAGACGTATTTGTCACGCGGAGGATGATCGAGCCGGAAATGGCCAGGCTGTTGAGCCGCACGGCGACGTCGGCGCAAGTGCGTGCGTTACGCAAGCACGTGCGGCAGGAAAGCGACGCACGCAAGCAGAATGACCGGCCCGCCATCATCCGACTGTCAGGCGAGTTTCACGTGCTGATTGCCGAGATGATCGGCAACGAAATCCTCTTGCGGATGATGCGAGAACTCGCGCCGTTGACGTGTCTGGTTATCACGCTTTACGACAAGCCCAATGCCCCGGCGTGCCCGCATCACGAGCACAGTGATCTGATCGATGCAATTGAAGCGCATGAAGAAGAAAAGGCGGCGGCGTGCATGCTGCAACACCTGCAGCATATCGAAGCGACGCTGAACTTCGACGAGGTGAAGGACGCGTCGCTAGATATCGAAGCGATCTTTTCCTGAACCGGCTGCCCACCAGGGCGTGACGGTTGTGGTGAAAACTCGGTGCATGGGCGAGAAATCGCCCACGTTTTGGATACCTCAACGAGCTGAAAGAACCGCCGTCCAGATCGATGGCGAGGTCGTATCTTTGACGAGCACGCTGGTGAGATCGAACTGGCTTTTGCGAATGCAATGCATTAGTTCGATGCCGGAGGGGGTAACGGCGGCGCTGCGGAACTGTTTGAACCCTAGCATCACGTTCACCTGCGATTTGATGTGGCGGTGATCCTGCTCAATCAGGTTGTTCAGGTACTTCGAGGATCGCAATCTCGTTCGCCTGGGCAACGACCCGTCTGTCTTCATCTCGCGGACCGCGCCCCTGAGTCCGGATTGCCTTCGCGAAGAACGCCTTTGCTGCCGCTACGTCGCGCCTGGCGCTGAGGCGAAAATCGATCGTCTTTCCCGCCCGGTCAACGGCGCGGTAGAGATAGGCCCACCGCGAAAGCGAGGGAGAATCCACCGGAGCCTACCGTGCGCGCGCCAGTTCTCGACCCTACGCGTAAGGGCCTGAGGGTGCGATTCCCTCGGGCTACTCGACTGTCGTACTGGTCTCCGCTATCGCATTGGTTGCCTGCGCGGTATTTGTGGCGCCGCGCACGGTTCCCGTCGTCTCGTCAGTCCTGTTTGCCTCTTCGGCAGGCTACACACTGTACCTCGCGGTGAAGATTGACTCAACACCACCGCTGTCGAATCCCGAGGAGGTTGCGTCGCCGGGACTTCCGTCTGGATTCATTCTCGGCGTCACCAACGTCGAGGCATACGCGGTGTTCGGTGCCCTATTTGGTGGGTTCGTGCTGGGTATATCGGAGAAAGGGCAAGGGGACGTATTGATCAAGGCTGCAATCTGCATGGCAGCGGTTGTCGTCCTTGACTTCCTCTGGCTGGCGACGGGGAGCAACCTGCGTCGATTTTTCACGGATCCTGTGTTGAACCGGATAGTGAGCATCAGCCTCGGCGTCCTGATGCCTGTGATGGTGGCGTGGTCGGTATTGAAGTCGTAAGCGCACTGCGGGATTGACATGTGATTCCGAGTCGGTCCACAGCCATTTGTGCATTTGCGAAATGGATTCTTGACGAAGTCGAGGCTTGGCGCCTTGAAACAGCGCCTGACGCTGATCACAAAACCGCTGGTTCTGCGGCGTTTCTGTCGTCGAACTGTCACTTCGCTTCGAACTGACTTTCGTAGGCGACGAGTCGACGACGGACATTGCCACGCTCGTCGTGTATTTCCAGCATGGTGCACCACGGCGCGGCACCGCATGCCCGTCTGGCGCTTTGCACGCGCGTTGGCTCACGCATTCGCACCATCATCGAGCAGGTGATTCCCCGATTGCGCAGGATTTTTTTTTCACTTGCGCCGTGGCATTTTGACTGTGCACTATGTGTCGTGCACAGCACAAACGTACATTACGTACCGGTGAGGATGTCCATGAGTGTCTCAGCCATTGCAACCCCGCATGAGGGGGAAATCGCTTCGACGCACGCGTCGGTTACGGACCGACTGAAGGTCCATCGGCTCAGTCATTCATTTCAGACTGTTGATGGTGTCGACGTGCCGATCTTCGAGCGGCTCGACTTCTGCGTGCGCAGCGGCGAGATCGTCTCGATCGTTGGCCGCAGCGGCGCGGGCAAGAGCACACTGTTTAATCTCGTGTCGGGCCTGATCAAGCCGCAGTCTGGGCAGATCAGCGTGGGCATCCGCGAGGATGGGAACGCCGGGCGTATCGCCTATATGCTGCAAAAGGACCTGCTGATGCCGTGGCGCACGGTGCTGCAAAACGCCGTGCTCGGCATCGAGCTCTATCGCAAGGTCAAGCCCGCCGACTACGAGCGCGCGCGCCAGATGCTCGCGCGTTATGGCCTGGCCACGGTGGCCGACGCGTATCCGCATTCGCTCTCGGGCGGCATGCGCCAGCGCGTGGCGCTCACGCGCACGCTGCTGGTCGATCCCACGCTGGTGCTGCTCGACGAGCCGTTTTCCGCGCTCGACTACGAAACGCGCCTCGCGCTGGAAGACGACGTGATGGCGCTGCGCGAACAGAACGGCACGAGCGTCGTGCTCGTCACGCACGACATCGAGGAAGCGATCGCCATGAGCGACCGCGTGATCCTGCTGGGCGGCCGCCCGGCGCGCATCGAGGATGACATCGACGTCCGCCTCACCACGCACGGGCCGCGCACGGCGGTGTCGGCGCGCGAGGCGCCCGAGTTCCGCACTTTCCACTCGCGCGTCTGGAACGGACTGCGCAGCCATACCATCCAGCACGCGGGAGCCACGGCATGAGCGATATTGCGATCTCCACCAACACGCCCGCACGGCGCCGCGCGAAGCCGCGCCGTGCGGCGCAACTGGGCACCACGGGCGCCGTGGCGCTCATCGTTGTCGCGCTGATCGCGCTCTGGCAAGTTGCGGTGTCAGCGGGCTGGATCAATGGCAAGCTGCTCGGCTCGCCCGCGGGTATCTGGCAGGCCGCGCATCAAGGTCTGGACGGCGGCACGCTGGTGCCCGACACGCTCGTCACGCTCTACGAGACCGTGGTGGGCCTCGTGGTGGGCAGCGGGCTCGGTATCGGCTTGGGCCTGCTGCTCTGGTTCGTGCCGCGCGTCACAGGCGTTGCCGAAGGATTGTCAGTCATTCTGAACAGTATTCCGAAGATCGCACTCGGGCCGCTGATCGTCATCTGGTTCGGTTCGGACATGACGTCGAAAGTGTGGCTGGCGGGCATTTCCACCTTCGCCGTGGCGATGATTTCCTCGTGTGCGGCGGCGCGCGAAGTCGACAAGGATCTGCTCAACCTGTTCCGCTCCTTCAACGCGAAGCCGTCGATGATCTTCACCAGGCTGATTCTGCCCGGCGCACTGCCGTGGGTGTTCTCGACGCTGCGCGTGAACATCGGCTTCGCACTGATCGGTGCGGTGGTGGGCGAATACATTGCCTCGCAGGCGGGACTCGGGCATGAGGTTTTCGTGGCCGGATCGCTGTTCGACCTGAATACGGTGTGGCTCGGCATCATCGTGCTCACGCTGATGGCGACGCTGCTGGGCTGGATCGTTCATTTCACGGAAGCGAAGGTTATTTCATGGAAGTCAGCACGATGAAACGAGTCAGCGCGATTGCATTGGCGGCCGCAGTGACCGGGTTGAGCGTTCAGGTCTCGGCGCAGGCGGCGGAGCCGGTGACGGTATATCAGGCATTCCAGTCGATTCAGTATTTGCCGCTTTACGTGGCGATCGACAAGGGCATCTTCGCGAAGAACGGTCTCGACGTGAAAAAGGTCACCGCTGGCAGCGGCGCGGCGGGAGTGGCGGCGGTGATCGGCGGGCATGCGGACTTTTCACTGCAGGACCCGATGACTGCCGTGCTCGCGAACCTGAAGGGCGCGAACGTGATGGCCGTCGCGAACGTGGTGGCAGGCGTGCCGGTGTGGGTGATCGCGCCACCCGATGCGGGCGTGCATCAGCCCGGCGACATGTCGAGCAAGAGCGTGGCCACGGCGCTGCCGCCTTCGACCAGCACATACTTGCTGCAACGCCTGATCAAGGATCAGAAGATCGAGAAGGTGTCGCTCAACACGGTGCAGATCGGCACCGAGCTTGCGCCCGTGAGTGCGGGGCGCAGTCAGGCTGCGGCCGTCTACGAGCCGCAGGCGGATACGGGCCTCGCACAGGGCTATAAGGTGGTCTACAGTTTCCCGAAGGCCTATCCGGGCGGCTATGCGTTCTCGACCATCGACACGCTGGCCTCGACCATCAAGGACAAGCCGCAGATGGTGGCGGCGTTCGTGAAGTCGATCGGCGAGGCCGAAGCGCTGATTCATCAGTCGCCCGATACGGCAAAGGCGGTCGCGAAAGCGGAGTTTCCCTCACTCGATGCGAAGATCGTCGAAGCGGCGGTGGGCCGCCTGATCGACCAGAATATCTACGCGCCCACACCCGAGATCTCCGCGCAGGCGTTTGGCAACGCGCTGGATCTGCAGGAATCGATCGGCAATATCAAGCCTGGCAGCGTGACCTATGCGAGTGCCGTCGACAATTCGTTTGCTGCGGCCGCCGCGAAGAAGTAAGCGCCGAGTCGCCCGCTATCGCGTCAGCGCGCTGCGCTGGCGCCTCGAATGGAAGGATAGGATGAACGAAGCCCAACCGTCGTTCGTGACGGCGCTGATCGCGCAGCGTGGCAATCACGCTGCGAGCCGCGCGCGGCTTGGCGAAGCCGTGGCGCGCGCCGAGGCGCTCGAAGCATCGTTGCATGCCTTCACACATCGCCCGCATGCCTATGTCGAACCCGACGCGTGTGCGCCACTCGCGGGGTTGCCCGTGGGTGTAAAGGACTTGATCGACACCGTCGACATGCCCACCTCGTACGGTTCGCCGATCTGGAGCGGCCATCGACCGGGGGCCGACGCGCCCATCGTCGTGCAACTGCGCGAACTCGGCGCGCTGGTGTTCGGCAAGACCGTGACGACCGAATTCGCGTGGCGCCAGCCGGGGCCGACCGTGAATCCGTGGCACAAGGACCATACGCCGGGCGGTTCGTCAAGTGGTTCGGCGGCGGCCGTGGGCGCGGGTATCGTGCCGCTCGCGCTCGGCACGCAGACGGTGGGATCGGTGATCCGGCCGGCCGCGTACTGCGGCGTCGTGGGTTACAAACCGAGCTACGGGACGATCTCGCGCGAGGGCGTGCATGCGCTCGCGGCGTCGCTCGATCACATTGGCTTCTTCGCGCGCGACGTCGAAGTGGCGGCGCTCGCGCACGCGCTCTTCGTGACTCGGCGCGTGGAAGTGATCGATAGCGCCGAAGCGTGGCGCGCGTGGTTCGCGCCGCTGGCCGCGCCGCCGCGTCTGGGCGTCGTGCGCACGCCGTTCGACGACCGCTTGCAGGACATACAGAAAGTGAATTTCGACGCCGCGCTCGCGCAGTTGCGCGCAGCGGGCGCGGAGGTCGTCGAGGTCGAATTCCACGCGGATCTCGAGCAGATCGTCGACGCGTTGCAGGTGATTTTGCGCGTGGAAGCCTGGCACGCGGTTGGGCCCGAGGCGCGCGCGCATCGCGACCAGTTGAGCGAGCCTATGCGCGCGCTCGTGGACGAAGGCGCGGCGATGCCCGAGGCGCACTATCGGGCGGCGCTCGCGTTGCAGGCGCAGTGGCGCGCGCGCTCGGCGGAACTGCTCGCGGGCTGCGATGCGCTCGTGAGCGTGCCGGCCACCGGCGTTGCGCCGCGAGGGCTCGACGACACGGGCGATCCTACGTTCTGCGCGCCGTGGAGCCTGCTCGGCATGCCCGCCGTCACGGTGCCTTCGGGCTGGACCGAAATCGGTTTGCCGCTCGGTTTTCAGACCATCGGCGCGTTCGGCGAAGATCTCGCGACGCTGCGCGTAGCGGCGTGGATCGAGCGCGTGATCGGTGCGCGGCGCGAGTTCGTGCTTGCCATGAACACGGAAGCCGTCGCGTAGCGCGAGCGCTGCCGGGTAGCGACCAGGGAGACAGCATGGGCAAGCCGTATCGCACGATTCAGGAGTACGTACTCGGCACGCTGCGCGCCGAGATCTTGCAAGGCATCTACACGGCGGGCACGCGCCTGCGCCAGGAGGAGGTAGCCAGGCGCCTGGGCGTGAGTACGACACCAGTGCGCGAGGCGTTCCGCGACCTGCGCGCCGAAGGGCTCGTGGCGATCGATCCGAACAAGGGCGTGGAAGTGCGCGGACTCACCGCCGACGACGTGAGCGAGATCTACGAGTTGCGGATGATGCTGGAACCGGTGCTCGCTGCGCGAGCGTGTCTGCGCGTGAGTACCGCGCAACTCGACGCGGCGCAGGCGAGCCACGACGCCATGAGCGGCGCCGCACCGAGTCCCGAACAATGGGCCTTGCTGAACGAGGAATTCCATCAGCATATGATGCAGTGCGAGGCGCACACACGGCTGTTCGAAGTGGTACGCGGGCTTTCGCTGCTCGCGCGTCCGTACGTGGCGCTGTCTATGTACGTGCAGCCGGATATCATGGCGAGCAACAACGACGAGCATGCGCAACTGCTCAGGGCCTGGCGCACGCGCGCCGCTGCCACCGTGCACGAGCAGACGCGCGTACATCTGCTCAACACGCGCAATGCGATCGTGGCCTGCGTCGACCGATCGGCGTGCGCGCTGGCCGCCTGATGCACTCCTTTCGGGACCGTTGGGATGTTGCGACCGGAATTTTGCGATTTATAATCAACCACTCTTACCGTGTTTTTCTTTTGGCGTCAACACGGCTCCAGTTGCGGACTGTCCTTCTTTGCTGCACATGCAGTCAGTACGCAGGCCCAGCCCCGTCTGCGCAGATTCAACATTCAGCAAGTTCCGGCTATCTGCGGAAGCTGTGACAGCAGGGAGCGCCGGTTCTATGCATTTTCTGCAGTACTGCCATCCGTTTCAGTGCAAGTCGAATGCTATGTCATTATGGAACTTTGCAATGATTGCGCCAGCCTCAATGGCTGTTCCGCTGACCGGTCCTGTACCAGTGGAATGACATTGATCGGCATCGGTGAGTGCGAAGGTACGTTGGCAATCGAACACTACCGTTGTCGCCATTGCGGCGTGGTCATGCATCGGCAGTTCGTTGGCAATCCGCCTGAGCGGATCTGGACTGCAATTTATCGTTTCACTTGAAGTCCTTGTCCAGCCTTCGGTTGTGAGGACGTCTGCTTCGGTCCCGCCCTACGGCGACATTTGCCGGCTTGCCCGACGCGGCCATGGTCGTATCGTGGGGTATCGCACGGCTCATGCGTCTGGGCAGGACATGTCCAGAGTTGGCCGCGTCACTGGGCGGGTTTCTGCGGCGCAAGAGCGATGGCGAACCGGGCGCGAAGACGCTGTGGATTGACATGTAACGGATCATGGCGATTACGATTACACAATGCTTCGATGCGCTCGAACAAGCCGGCTATCGGTTCCCAATGCGAGTGATCGAGGCTGGCATGGATCCGTTCGTTTTTCAGGGTGTTCGGGAACCCTCCGCCGGCGGGTTGCCTCTGACCTGATCAACACGAAGGCTAGCTTTGTGCCAAAGTATTTACGCTTGCGACGAAGTCCACTGTGGACGCGATCGTTGCAATATACCCGCCCTCGATCTGTAGCAGACGTATGGCCATTTCGTGCTCGAGCGGGTCAGGCTCCGCGCAGCAGTCCGAGATCACGAGGACGTTTAATCCGCGATCGCTAGCCTCGCGCGCCGTCGACGTGACGCATACGCCTGTCGTCACTCCAACCAGGACCAGATTCTGTATCCCTGATGTCGCGAGCACATGATGCAGGTCGGTGCCGTAGAACGCGCCGGTGCCGGGCTTGTCTATGACGATTTCCCCGGGACGTGGTTCTAGCTCGGGAATAAACTCCCAGCCCGATTCTCCACGAACAAGGAGGCGACCAAGCGGGCCGCGACTGCCGATTTCCGCGCCGGCACGAGCGGTCTTCAAGCGTTTGTTCTCAGGCAGGTCGGAAAGGTCTGGCCGGTGCCCTTCGCGCGTGTGGATAATCGTGAGACCGGCGGCAGCGGCGCAATCGCGCACCTGCTGGATACGTGGCACGATTGCCATAGTGGCGGTGACATCGCCGCCGCGCGTGCCCATGTAACCGAGCGGATCGCAGAAGTCGCGCTGCATATCGATAACGACTAGCGCCGTCAACTGGGGATCGAGAGACCCGGTTATCGGGAAATTGTAAGGCGTTGCTCGCACGATCATTGACCTATCTCCCGGAAGATCGGGCTCGGAGTGTTCTGAACCGGGTCATCATCGGGTGCGTGATGGTGCGGGTGCGGATGCGCGGCACGTGCATCGCGAATGGCCTGTTCGGCGGCGAGCAACGAGGGTTCGTGCACCAGCCCCCGAAGCGAGAGTACGCGTTTCAATGCATTTACCCAGCGCGAGTAGTACACGTCTTCTGCCTCTACGGGGCCGACCCGTTGTTCGAAGTCGGCGATCTCCACGATTAGCGCCTGCTGGAACTCGTTTAGCGAAAAGAGCCCGCACTGCGCAGCCGTAAGCACGATGCCGAACGCCCGGGCGGACCAGGGGGTCGGAAACGCGAGACCGTCGAGCCGAAGCGGGTCCGTGAGCGAATTGTATGCAGCGGTGTCTACGAGGTTCATCGGGAGTGTCCTTGGTGGTGTTGGCAGCGGCGCTAGCGGGCGCGTCATGAGAGGACCCTGGCTACGCCGATCATGGCGTCGCGCGTGACCAGCGCAGCGAGCGAGTCTTCGTCGAGTGATTCGGTGCCGGGCGGGCGGCACGGCAGCACGAGATAGCGTATTTCCGAAACCGAGTCCCACACGCGAATCTCCACATCGGCGGCCAGCGTCAGCCCCATTTCTGCGAGCAGGCGGCGCGGCTCCCTGACCATTCTCGAACGGTAGGCGCTCGATTTGTACCACGCCGGTGGCAGGCCGAGGATCGGCCACGGATAGCACGAGCACAGCGTACATACGACAACGTTGTGAATGAAAGACGTATTTTCGACCACGTGCAGCTTCTCGGTTTCGGGGCCGCCAATGCCAAGTTCCGCGCAGGCGGCGAGACCGTCAGCGAGCAGTCTGGCCTTGTACGCCGGGTCGGTCCAGGCC
This sequence comes from Paraburkholderia silvatlantica, assembly GCF_003096715.1. Lineage (GTDB taxonomy): Bacteria > Pseudomonadota > Gammaproteobacteria > Burkholderiales > Burkholderiaceae > Paraburkholderia > Paraburkholderia silvatlantica. The sequence goes on along the minus strand of NZ_QEOL01000019.1, from coordinate 22,460 downwards.
TTTGCGACTACGCGCGCTCCGTTCCTGGGGCCCACGGTTTGCTCGTAGTGCCGAACGATTTCGTCGACGCGCGTGGACTGAAGTACGCCGAGCTCGTTGAGCAGGCTTTCGATGGCTTCGGTGCGGACAGCTTGCCAGGGCTTATCCGTCGGTCGATGCGTCATGGCGTTTCTCCTTGGTCGGGTTCCAGGTGATCCTCGCTCAGATCAATATGGACGGATGCGTCGGCCTCTGCCTGCACGCCCCAGAGTTCACGCGCGTCGAAGCGGACGTTGTAGACTGCTTGGAGGTTCTCGCCGCGGTGATGTGCACGCGTGTCGGGAAACACCCACGCTTCGCCGTTCACGATCGAGATCGTTCCGCGTTTGCCGCGTGCATACGCGGTTACGCGCGTATGGCCCTCAGGATGGATGTTGCGTACACGTACGCGGTCTCCGACCTGATAGCGGGGACTGACCGTGGCCTCTTTGCGCCACGCGCCCCAGCGTATCCGTGCTGCCGGCTGCAATGGCCAGTTGCGCGACCGGGCGGGAAGTGGAGTTGGAAAGCAGGCGTCATGGAGATACTCGGCCACGCGCAACTCGATCTCCTCGGGCGCGACGATGTTCTTGCGGGTCAGCAGGCGCTCCATTGCGAAGAGCCAGCGGCCGTAGTACCCGACTGTGAGATAAGCGGCGGCGTCCATCAATTCGATTTCGTGCCGGTGTTCGTCGAGGTTCCAGATTCCCTTTGTATCGAGCACCTGGGTCATGCAAAACACACGGCTTTCCCAGCGCGCGTGAAAAACCGGCTCGTCCTGCTCCGGGTCCACTTTGCCGAAGCCGTGCAGGCCCCCCATGTCGTGAATGCCGTTCATCGTCGTCTCTCAGTCGATCAAGGCTTCGAGCAGCTTTTGCAGATCGAGGAAGTCTGCCGAATAGCGATCCTTCATTTCCGGCGCGCTCGTGTCCGCATCGAACAGGACGCGGGCTGGGCGTCCTCCCAGCACAATTACGCGGTGACCGATCAGGATCGCTTCCTCGATGCTATGTGTGACCATCACCATGGTCTTGTGCGAGCGCTCCCACAAGGCACGCATCAATACATGCATCCGTCGACGAAGGCCAATGTCTAGCGCACTGAATGGTTCGTCGAGTAGCAGCACTTTCGGGTCGGCGACGAGCGCGCGCGCGATCGCCGCGCGTTGCCGCATCCCACCCGATAGTTGGTGCGGATACACGCGTGCCGCCTCCGCGAGCCCGACGTTTTCGAGCATCCTGTCCACGGCGAAGCCTCTACCCTCTGGCGGCGAGGGCCGGAACTTGAGTCCAAAGGCGACGTTTTGCCGCACGGTCAACCACGGGAACAGGTTGTTGTCCTGGAAGATCATGACAATGTCGGACGTGGGGCCATTGATATAGCGGCCGCGGAAAAGCACCCCGCCGTCCTTTGCAGACTGCACGAACCCGCCTAGCGCCTTGAGCAACGTCGTCTTGCCGCAACCAGACTTGCCCAGGATGCATGTGATTTCGCCCTCACGGAGATCGAGGCTGAGGCACTCGATCGGAAATGGCTTGGCGCCTTGATACGGCACCGTCAACTGTTCGACACGGAATGCGTGTGCGTTGCGTGCGAGCGCCGTCATTCAGAGTCTCCACCAGAGGATGCGGTGGGCGATGAGGCCGAGTAGCCTGTCTACCACGAAGCCTGACAAACCAATTACCACCATCCCGAACATGATGAGGTCGTTGTTGAACAGGTTGCGCCCCATCATGATGATCGCTCCGAGGCCATCGCGCAGCCCTACCATTTCGGCCACAAGGACGGCCATCCAGGCAGCGATAAAATTTGTTCGCAGCAGTGTAAATACGCCGGGCAGGATTGCCGGGAGGATGACCCACAGCCAGCGCTGCATCGCGTTCGCACCGAGGTTGCCCGAGACCGTGAGAAATTCCGGAGGTACGCGCTCGATTTCGGCAAGTGTGGCGAGTGTGAGTATGAAATAGACGCCCATGAATACAATAAATACTGCGGTCGTGTTGCCGATGCCGAATACGACGATCGCGGTAGGAATCCACGCAATCGGAGCGATTGGTGCGAGCAGGCGAAGGATTGGTCCGAGGCTCCAGGTGGCGAAACGCGAAAGGCTGAGCAACGCCCCCGTCAGGATCGCGGCAATGAACGCGAGCGCCATTCCGGCAAAGACACGCGCGAATGTTGAGGCTACCGACGCGTACACTGACTCGGCTTGCGAGCCGAGTCCGATACGAAAGCCGCTCTGTGCAATTGTGGCGAGGAACTGGCTCGGCGGCGGCAGGATGGACGCGAGTGCGGAATTGGTGTCATGGCCTGCCCATTCCCACAGCGCCAGTACGGAGCCGATCGAGAGCAAGCCCGTTGCAGCCGGTAACCATCGGGGCTGCGTCGGGCGGTTGTCGTCGCGCTTCATCGTGTCATTTTCCGATCGACTCGATCATGTCAAGCCGGAAGATGTCTTTCGCGCTGACGTTGCCCTTGATGTAACCGAGCTTCGTCAGATCCGTAACTACGCTCTGGACTGCGTTGACGTCGGGCACGAACGAGATGGGTTCAGGCGCTGACTTGAACGACGCGAGCAGAACTGTTGGCGCCACCCTGAAATAGCTGCCTTTCTGCAGGAGTTGTACTGCCTTTTCGGGCGAGCGATTGATGAGATCGCCGCCGCAGACGAGACCTTTCAGGAATGCGTGAACTACCTGCGGGCGTCCGGTAAGTGTGCTGTCGAGCACGCTCACAACCGTATTTGGCGTATGAGGGGTCCATGCCTGCGCGTTGTTTGTCAATACGGTTGCCCCTTTCGTGGCCACCATCTCGGTGGTGTAGGGCTTGATATGACTCAGGATATCGACCTGACCCGACCGGAACGCCTCAACCATCGCGAGCAGATCATTGAAGTAGACGAAATCGACGCTGTTGCTATCGATGCCGTAGCGCGCGAATTCCCTCGTGAGGATCAGTTCCAGAGTGTCGCCCTGCAGTGTCGCAATCTTCAGTTTCGGCTTGCCGGCCTTGATGTAAGCCTGCAAGTCGGAAAATGATTTGAAGCCCAGCCGGTGGCTTGCAATTACCTCCATCACTCCCCATCCACCAGCTGCCGAGATCACACGGATCGGCACGCCGCTGTTTGCCGCAAAAAAAGGCAATGTGAATGGATTGATGCTGAAATCGATTTTGCCACCCGCAAGCGCGGCATTGTTGTCGCCGGGATTTGCGAAGAATACAGTGTCGACCGCGAGGCCGTTCTGTGCGAAGCACCCGCTCTCTTTCGCGACGAACAGCGGAGCCATGTCGAGCGCCACGAGATGGCCGACCTTGACATGGGTAAGCGCGGGCTCGGCTTGCACGCGGCTGGTGGCGCCGAACAGCAACGTAAGGGACAGCAGGATGGAATTGAGTTTCCACATCGGAGTTCCTTTGTTATGTGCCCGTGAGAATGGACGAGTGGTGGATGACGGAGCTGATCGTAGCGAGCGAAAATTGACCGATAAATAGTGTAGTTTCAATGTTCGTATCGGCATTTGCGATATGGAAGTCAGTTCGCAACCCTGAGTTTCGCCGAAGGTGTCTGGCTGTCGTATGTTGGTTCGACGCAGTTCAGGAAGGCCTGGAGGGTGCGCTGCCGGATTTCGGTCACGCGCGTAACAAGAGAGAACTCTGAGTGGCGGAGAAAGTGGCAGGGGAGCAGTTCAACGAGTTCTCCACAGTCGATCCAGGTACGTGAGTAATGGCGCGGCAGGAAACCGATATACCCGCCAGTGAGGATGAGATGCACTGCTGCCTCAACGTTCGTTACGACCGCGTCGGACGAGGGCGCTTGCGACTCGGGCTGGGCGAATTCGAGCGAGCCGAGAAAGCCGCGCATGACCTTGCGGGTGGCCGGGAGCGCCGCGCGCAGCGCACCGGGCTCGCGTATTGAGGCAAGCGGATGGCCGCGTGCGCAGACGAGGCTGTCGGTCTCTCGGTACAGAGGCCGATATTCCAGTTCAGGCAGCCGCCCGTAGAAGATGCCGATGGCGACGTCCAGGCTGCGGTCAAGCAGGCGGCGCTCCATGTCCTGCGGTGCCAGTACCTCAAGCGCGAGCCTGACGCGGTTGCCCGGCAGCCCGACAAAGCGCGCGAACAGTTCGCGTAGCGGCGACGCGGGATCGGTCACGACGTTGTCAAGGAACGCAACGCGCAGCACGCCGTCGAACTCGCCGCGTAACGCGTCCGCGTGAGTCTGGAACGTATTGATTGCCGTGAACAGTTCGACGACGTGCCGGTAGCAGGCTTCGCCTTCTTCTGTGAGGCTGAAGCCACCCCGACCGCGATGGCACAACGTGACGCCAAGTCGTGTTTCCAGTTGCGCCATTTGCGTGCTGATCGTCGACTGGCTCACGTTCAGGATGACCTGGGCGTTCGAGAAGCCTCCCGCTTCCACTACCGCCTGGAACACCCGTAACATTCGCAGGTCGATGTTCCCGACGATCATGCCGGTACCGTCGCGCCTGGCGCGGTTGGTCCATGTGCGCGGGCGTCGCCGGTTAGCACCTCGTAGGTATCAACGAGCCTGTTGCGTACCATGTCGACACCAGGGATCATGCGCTTCTGACGCGCGAACGCAAGATTCGCATAGGCGGGCATCACGGCGCCCCAGCGAGGCGACGGAGCCGCTGCATGCTCCACGTCCCAGTTTGGAAAGCCGTTTGGCGGCACGATGAACGAGCCGCCCGGATAGGGCGCGTCGACTCGGTTGGCGCACACAACGTACACGCGATTATCCTCTGCTTTGGGTACGCTGAGCAGGCGCCGTTGTGCGGGGTGCTCCCACGCCGCGCACCATACTATGATCTCGGCGCCCATCAGCGCGAGCACGCGGCTCGATTCCGGAAACATTCCGTCATAGTCGACCAGTATGCCGAGCCGTCCATATCGTGTGTCGAAGACAGCGAAGCTGTTTGTCGCAGCTGTCGTCCTTGTGCCAGCGCGCGGTCCCGGATGCACCTGGCGCTGACGTCCGATCGCCCCATCCGGGCCGACCAGTACCGCTTCCAGATACGGCTCGCCAGCAGGTCCGCCGCCAACGCAGGGCAGGACAGCCAGCGCGTCGTAGCGTGCGCATATCCCGGACAGCCGCGCGATCAGGCTCGGCGCAAGTATGGCCTGCTCCCGCGCGGCCTGTTCGCTGAGGCACCAGGCCGGTGAACCGAAGTTGAGCGGCAGCGCAAGAAGCTTTACGCCGAGTCGGCACGCATGTTCGACCATCTCCATCGCTTCGTCCAGTGAATGCTCGCGTGTGACGTGCGCCTGCACCGCCGCGACCTTCGTGGTATGTGCATCGGGCGCGATGGGTTCGGCCAGCAACGTCTCGAGTGGCGTATCGGGGAAGGGTGTGGTGAGCAGCCGGTACGCGTGCGGCCTGCGATCGCGCCATTTGTCTCCACCGAACGGCCAGCGTGCCGCGCGGTGAGCGTCGAGCACGATGTCGGCCGATACGACTCCGTGCGCATCGTAGGGAATGCGTGTGAGCACGTCGCCATCTGGTGAAACGACCATGCTGCCGCCCGGATAGTAGATGCTGCGCTCGACGCCCGCTTTCGTTGCGGCGACGAACCACACGCCGTTTTCATAGGCACGCGCGGGCACCCACATCTCGGCCTGATCCATTGCGAAGAAGTTCGCCATGTCGAGCACGACCTCCGCGCCCTTCGCAGCAAGACATCTTGCTATCTCGGGTATGCGTCCGTCGAAGCAGATCAGCAGGCCGATGCGGCCGAGTTCCGTGTCCACGACGGGATTGCCCTTCGTGCCGACCTCGAACCAGTTCTGATCATGCGTGGCAAGGAACTGCTTCTGATAGTGACAGATCAGTTCGCCGTGCGTGTTGAACAGTAGGGCTGAGTTATAGGCCAGTCCGTCCTCGCCGCGTTCGGTGAAGCCCGATGCGATGAATATGTCGTGCTGGCGGCATAGATTGCGGAGCGCCGAGCAGTAGACGCCGTCGAGCGGCTCAGCCAGTTGGCGGCAGTGTTCGACGGAATCGAACAGGTAGCCGGAATTCATGCATTCCGGGAACACGACCAGCTTCGCACCCTGTCGTACGGCTTCATCGACGTAGCGTTCGACGAGTGCGATGTTTGCGTGGACGTCGCCGAGCCTGGCGAGCGTTTGCACCACCGCGGCGCGGAAGGTGCGTGTTGAGGAACCGTTCATTGGTTGAAGTCCTTGGGTTTCAGGATGAGGGAGGAAACGTCGACGTGCTGCTTTAGGACACCTTCTTTCTGGAATACGTCGACGAGGGCCTGGTAAGATGCGATGTCGGTCGTGTCTATGTCGTTCCATGCACGCAGATAGGGCTGCGCGACAATGCGGGCCTGCCCGGGTTCGATGGCGGCATAGCGCGCGATCAGGGGACGGTAGGTGTCGAAGGAAGCGTTTGTCATGCGTGTCGCCTCATCGAGCACATCGACGATCTTTCGGGCGGTGTCCGGATGCGCCCGAATGAAGCGCGTGGTGAGAACGGAAACACCTGAGTAGAACGGCTCTGCAATCATGACCTCAGCCGGATTGACCACTGCGCGCTTTGCTTCGCCAGAGGCGACTGCGATCGATCCGACGGGCTCGAGCGAGAGCGTCGCGTCAACGCTGCCGGACGCGACGGACGGAACCTGCAAGCCTGTGGCGATATCTTGCAGGCGTACGTCGTGGTCTGGGTCGAGACCCGCCTTTCGCACCATGTAGCGCGCGATAGTGCGCCACTGGATGCCCGGCAGGTGGCCGAGGCTCTTACCCTTGAGGTCCGCGAACGAATGGATTGACGACTGGTTGGCTACGATCAGGCCATCGTTGATGCGACCCGCTTTGATGCTGCCGCCTTCGAGGCCGAACACCTTGAACGTGCCAGGAAAGCGTGATTCGGCAAGTGCGGTGATGCCCCCTGCTGTGCCAGGGGCACCAACATCTGCCTGCCCGGAGACAAGCGCGTCCACGATCTGGTTTGGATTCTCGAAGCGGACTGCATGGATCTCAATACCCGCCTTCTTGAACAGGCCGTTTTCCATGGCGACGTAGAAGGCCGTTGTCTGCATGATCGGCAGCCATGCGACGGTGACGTTGTCCACTGCGTGAGCGGGAGTGGCGGCAAGGAGCGCCATTGCCGCGCTTGTCGCAGCCAGTAGATTTGCTAGTTTCATGCAGGCCCCGCAAGGTAAATTGCCAGAAGAGTCTCTATTTGCCTGCCCACTTCACGAAACTCCGTTCGAGTAGCAGGAAGCCGAGGTTGACGCAATAGCCGATGCAGCCAGTTGCGATGATGGTGGCGTACATCTGGGCCAGGTCGTAGACCTGCTCGGCGTCAATGATCCGACGCCCCATGCCGTCCGACGAACCGATAAACATCTCTGCAACGATGATCACGACGAGCGCATACGACACCCCGAGCCGCAGGCCGATAAACGTCTGGGGGAGCGATTCGTAGAACATCACGTCGCACAGTACGCGCCAGTTCGATGCGCCCATCACGCGAGCGGCAAGAATCCGCGTTCGGCGCGCGTTCATCACCCCATACGCGGTGTTGAACACGATCACGAGCCACGCCGAGAACGCCGCGACGGCCACTTTCGATTCTTCACCGATGCCGAAAACCAGCAGGAACAGCGGAAACATCGCAGTGGCAGGCGTCGAGCGAAAAAAATCAATGACGAACTCTGTCGTGCGGTAGATAACCGGGCTTGATCCGAGCAGGACGCCGGCAGGAATCCCGGCCACCAACGCGATGGCGAAGGCATATCCGGTACGCAGCACCGTCGCGCCAAGGTCGGGCCAGATCGCACCGTGGATCACGCCGTCCCATAGGGTGCTGAACGTTTCCAGCGGACCGGGTAACAGATGCGGCGTGACCCAGTGCGCGGAGTGGGCAATGGCCCAGAGCGCAATCAACGCGGCCGGACCGATGAGGCCGGCGCCCGCGAGGCGCGTGCGCCATGCCGCGAGTGTGCCGATCATCGATGCACCTCACGTTGAAAGATTTCGAGGCTTCGCCGTTTCGCTGCAATGAATTGAGGGTGGTGCAGCGTTGAGTCAGTTCGTGGATAGGGGAGGTCAAACGGGACAATTGCCGCCACGCGCGTCGGCCGCCGTGTCAGCATGAGCACCCGGTCAGCCAGATACACGGCGTCCTCGAGATCGTGCGATACGAGGATCATTGTGAGGTTGCCTTGCATGAAGACCGATTGCAGCTTTTCGCGAATGAACAACGTCGTTTCATAGTCGAGCGCCGAAAATGGCTCATCGAGAAATACGACTTCGGGATGTGGTGCGAGCGCGCGCAGTATGGAGATCAACTGCTGTTGGCCGCCTGAGAACTCATACGGGTAGCGGTTCAGGTCGAAGCGCACGTCGAACTGTTCAGCCAGTTCCTGCACGCGTTCGCGCCGGCGGGCACGAGCCATGCCGCGGATTTTCAGCGGATATTCGATGTTTTCACTGGCCCGGCGCCAGGGAAACAAGGCATCGCGATAGTTCTGGAATACGTAGCCAATGGCGACGTCGCGCACGTCACGGCCGTCGAACAGGATCTGGCCGCCATCATGCCGCGTAAGGCCTGCCATCATGTTGATCAGTGTGGACTTGCCGCAACCATTAGGTCCGAAGATCGAAGTGAATGAACCGGCCGGGATTTCGAGGTTGAATGTATCGTAAAGCGGATCGTGGCCGAACTTCTTGTGCAACCCGCTTATTGTGATGGCTGGGCGCCTGTTTTCCACGGCATTCGTGGGCAGAGACATTGTTTCAACGCGTGCATGCATTCGTTGAGCCTTTTGCTGATGGACTGGAGAAGAGAGGTCTGTGCGCGGTGACATGAGAGGCAATATCTGCGCCAGTTCACGTCGCTCGCGCAGTCGCGCACGGGCGGCCCCGTCCCGAAGGCCCGCGAACGAATGTCGAGGCCGCGGCGGCCCATGCATATGCGCCGGGAGCGGTGCCGCGAATTTGTTAACAAATGCACAATTTGTTGATATAGATTGGGCGTTACCTCGCTGTTCGCGCGCGACGAAAGGGTTCGTCGCGACCTCATGTCATGTTTTGTTCGGGAATGGATCGCATGGCCGCTCGCTTACCTTTCAGTCCAGCGGCAGATGACGGCGCCGACAGGCTGGTGCCCTCATCTGCGCGGGCGGACCTCGATGTCGAGGTTCATATCGACGTCGACTGGGCCTCGCAGGAGCTTTTCTTTCGCCGCGAACTTGCGAAAGTCGCAGGACGGTTTTCGAATTCCGAGGAAAACCTGCGCGAAGTATTCCATTTGCTGTCGGAAATTCTCGGCCTGAACCGCGGACGCCTGTTTCTTGCAGATGCGGCTGGTAAATTGACGCTGCGATGCGCCTACGGGCTGACACGCGGAGAAATGGCGCGCGGCGTCTTCGCACCGGGCGAGGGTATGACGGGCAGGGTGTTCCTGTCGGGTCAACTGACCATCGTGCAGGATATCGATTCGGAGCCGAGTTATCTGTGGCGGACCGTCGCGCGCAGCGCGTTGCCGAATGGCACGACATCCATGTTCTTTGTGCCGATTCGGGTTGGGGGCGAAACGCGCGGTGTTTTCATCGTCAACCGTTTTCGTGGCATCTCGCGCAGCCTGACGTCCGACCTCGAAATCCTGCGGGAGGTCGCTACGCAAGTCTCCCAGCTGTTGCGTCTGGACGACCTGATTGCCGAGCGCGTTCAGACGCATACCGCAGCGCTGGAACAGGAAAACCACACGCTGAAGCTTGCCCTCAATCGCCATTCGTCCACTTACGGAATTATTGGCGGATCGAAAAAAATCCGTGCAGCGGTCAGACAAGTTGAACAGGTCGCGCAGAGCGACGCGACGGTACTGCTGCTTGGCGAGTCTGGCACAGGAAAGGAGCGCTTCGCACATGCGGTGCATTTCGCGAGTTCTCGCCGCGCCTATCCTTTCGTGCGCGTGAATTGTGGCGCGTTGCCGGAAGCGCTGTTCGAATCGGAGCTTTTTGGTCACGAGAAGGGTGCCTTTACCGGTGCAACGCGAGCCCGCTCGGGGCGCTTCGAAGAAGCGCACGGTGGTACGTTGTTTTTGGACGAAATCGGCGAGCTGCCGCTCAACCTGCAGGTCAAGTTGCTGCGCGTCCTGCAGGAACGCTGCGTCACGCCTCTGGGAGGCCGGGATGAACGGCGTGTTGACGTGCGTGTCGTTGCTGCGACCAATCTGGACCTGCGGCAGCGCGTAGCGCAAGGAATGTTCCGACTCGACCTGTTCTATCGGATTTACGTCGTGCCAATACACCTTCCGCCATTGCGGGAGCATCCGGAAGACGTCGCGCCACTGGTCGAGCATTTTCTGAGGGGAGCGAACGCGAGATTCAAGCGCAAGGCATGGCTCTCAGGCGCAGCGCTATCGGCACTTGTCCACTATCCATGGCCAGGAAACGTACGTCAGCTGCAGAACGTAATTGATCGCCTGACGTTGCTGGCGGATTCACCAGCAATTGGCGCCGGCGAAGTCATGGCGATCCTCGAAACAGAGGGCGGCCTGAAAGGGCAGGAGAGAGACCGGTCGACGGAGGAAGCCGGAGCGCATTTTGCGCTTTCCCGGCGTATCGATTACGGGCAGCGCGAGAATATTGAGGCGGCTCTTGTGCGCGCTGGCGGTGTCAAGTCCAGAGCTGCCCAGCAGATCGGCCTGACTCTGAGTCAGTTTAACTACCGGATTCGCTTGCTGCAAATTGACGTCCAGCAAGTATTGCGTAACACAGTACTCAAGAACGATCGCTAGAGTGACGGAGGAACAAATGTTCCGGGCGGTGCGACTGCGTGATGATTTCAGTTGGACCAGTCAGATTTGTCATGCCATGCATAGCCACGAACCTGGAACTGTTAGCGAACGATCAAGATGCGTGCTCCCCGTTCCTCTATTGGGCGGCTCCAATCGCCGTTCCTGCAGGGCCACGCGATCTAGTCACTGGGTAACAGGAGCGCACCGAGCGAGGACCGATAGAGGTCACTGAGATCGTCCTCAGCGGCGATCTGCCTTTCCACCTCCGCAATCCGCGCGATCTTCATCTGGGCATACTGGTTCATGGCAGCGGCAACATGGCGCTGACGGTTGTCCCACTCCCAGGCCGAGGCATGTGGATCTGCCGCCCTCAGCTTGTCGCCGTGGCCGTACGGCGAAAACGGCGAGAATTCGCGCCACGTCTGGAGCATACAAACTTCAGCAACAACACGAACAACAGCTGACGTGGCGCATTCCATAACGCCCCTTGTCCGCCTCGTTCATGACATCGTCGGTAGAGCGGTTGCCGAGGCGCGGGGCGACCATCGTCACCCGGAGCGCAGGCTCGGTACAAATTGGGCACGATACTGCATCGTCGCGTGCGGCGACACTGCGCGCGGCCTCGAAGAGCCCGCAAGCGTCGCATCGGTAATCGTACAGCGGCATCGTCAGCTTCCTTCTTTCTGGGGGCAATGTGTGGGGACAGGCGTCGTTTCCGGATTCGGACGTACACTTGATAAACCGTATACTTACCGTATACTCACCCCACCGTGGGGAGATCAATCATTGTGTCTAGCGTATCCACTTCCAGTCCGGAAAAACTCGGGGAGCTCGCCTATCAGACGTTGCGGCGCATGATTCTTGACAAGGCGCTACGCAGTGGCGGTGCCGTGGTCGAGGGGAGACTTGCCGAGGAGCTCAACATTTCGCGCACCCCCATGCGCGAGGCGCTGTTGCGTCTCGAAGGCGAAGGGCTGCTGGTGCGCGCCGGAGCGCGCTCGTATTCGGTGCGCTTCGTGAGCGTGCAGGAATATTTTCAGGCCATGAAGGTGCGCGAAATGCTCGAGGTCGAGGCCGTGGGGCTGGCGGTCGGCAAGATCGAGAAAAAACAGTTACAGGCGCTCATCAAGAAAACGCGTTCCCTGAGCAGTGGTCAGCAGGAACAGGCTCACTGGCAGGTCGACGACCAGATTCACACGCTCATGGCCCGCGCGGGCGGCAACGATGTGCTTGCGCGCACCATCGACATTGTGCGAACGAATAGCCGCCTGTTCGAACTCGCCACGCCGTTCAACCGGATCGAAGAAGATCGCGTCGAACACCTTGCGATCCTCGAAGCCTGCCTTGCAGAAGATGTGGAACTCGCGCGCAATGCCATGCGCACCCATCTGCAGAACCTGCGCCGCTTCGTCATCGAACGGCTCGCCGAAGGCTCGTACGGCTAAGCCCCAGGAAAGCGGCGCGTGCGCGCCGCTTCCTTCTTCTCATGGCATCATCCGAGCAGGTTCTTGAGCGCCAGCGCCAGCGTGCGCGTGGCGAGCCGCACGTCCTCCACTTTGACGCGCTCGTCCGCGCGGTGGCCGTTCGCTTCGAGCAACGTGCGTGGCCCTGCTCCGTAAATCACCGTTGGCACGCCCGCTTCGCAGTACAGCCGCGCGTCGGTGTAAAGCGGGACGCCTTCCTCGGGAATGCGCGTGCCGAGCGTGACCTCCGCGGCTTGCTGTAGCGCGGACGTGAGACGCCCGGCGCCTTCGATCGAACGCAGCGGAGAGGTGACGAGGACCTCCCGAATCTCGACCGTGATGCCGGGAAACGCCACTGCGGTCTTGATCACCGACTGCAGCTGCGCGAGGACTGCCTGCGCCGATTCTTCGGGGATCACACGCCGATCGAGGCGGAGGGTGACCTTGTCGGGCACGACGTTCGTATTGATGCCGCCCTCGATCAACCCCACGACGAGTGTGGGGTGCTCGATGCCGGTGGTGGCCGAACGGATCTGGCGCAGTTCCTCGCGGTGCGCGTACAGTGCGTTGAGCACGCCTACCGCGGCTTCCAGCGCGTCGTGGCCCGTATCGGGCCGCGCCGCGTGCGCCGACTTGCCCCGCACGGTCACTTCCAGATGGATCGCCCCGTTGTGAGCGGTCGTAATGGCATACGAGAATCCAGCGCAAATGGCATAATCGGGCTTTACGATGCCCTCCTTGAGCAACCAGCCTGGACCGATCAAGCCACCGCTTTCCTCGTCGTAGGTGAGGTGCAGTTCGACCGTGCCGGCAAGCGAAGCCCGTGCATCGATCAGCGCCTTGAGCGCAAAGGCGTAGGTCGCGAAGTCGGACTTCGAAACGGCGGCGCCGCGCCCATACATCCAGCCCTCCCGAATCTCGGCGCCATAGGGATCGGCGGTCCAGCCGTCTCCAGGCGGCACGACGTCTCCGTGCGCGTTGAGCGCGATCACGGGGCCCGGACCGAACCGATGCCGCACGACGAGATTCGTCGCGCTGATCATGCCCGCAAGCTCGACGACTGGTGTCGGCACGCGATGGCGCTCGACGCTGAACCCGAGCGTCTCCAGCGCCTGCGCCGTGAGTTCGGCGTGTTCCGCGCAATAGCCGGGGGGATTGTCGGACGGTCGGCGCACGAGGTCGGCGAGAAACGCGATTTCATCGTCGAAATTGCGATCAATCGCCTGAAATAGTGTGGTGGTGAAATCTGCGTCAGTCATTCTCTATACCTGTCAATGGGGATGCGTGGGCGTTGGCAGTCCAGCGATTGCTCAATGGCGCAGGATCTTGCCGACGAACTCGCGCGTACGAGTCTCCTGCGGCGTGTCGAAGATCTGCTGAGGCGTGCCGGTTTCGACCACATGGCCGCCGGCCATGAACACAACCTTCGACGAGACTTCGCGCACGAAGCTCATTTCGTGTGAAACGATGAACATCGTAATGCCGTCCGAGGCGAGCTCGCGTATCGTATCGAGCACTTCGTTCACGAGTTCGGGGTCGAGGGCGGCCGTAACCTCGTCGAGGAACAGCACCTTCGGCTTGAGCGCGAGTGCGCGCGCTATCGCGACGCGCTGCTGTTGTCCGCCGGACAATTCGTCGGGATACGCCTTCAGGCGATGCCCAAGGCCAACGCGCTCCAGCAGCCGCTTCGCGTCGCGCTCGACTTCAGCGCGCGGCCAGCCCTTGATGCGCGCGGGCGTGATGGTCACGTTGTCCATCACGGTCATGTTCTGGAACAGGTTGTACTGCTGGAACACGATGGCAATGTCTGAGCGCAGCGCGCGCACGGCCGCCTTGCTGGCGTAGTCGACGACCTTGTCGTTCAGGCGCACCGCACCGGCTTCGGGCGGCAACAGTCCCATGAGCACGCGAAGCAGTGTGCTCTTACCCGAACCGGATGGCCCGATGAGGCTGACGATCTCGCCCTTTTCCACGCGCAGGTTGATTTTCTCCAGGACCGTCTGCGAGCCGTAGGAGGCCTTGAGATCAACGATTTCGAGTTGCGGCAAAATTCTTCTCCAGGCGCTTACCAAGGCGCGAGAGGGGATACGACATGACAAAGTAGAGCACGAGGACCGAGCCGTAGACCATCATGGCGGAAAAGCCCTTGTTGCTAAGAACCTTGCCCGCCGACGTCAGTTCCATGACGCCGATTTGCGAAGCGAGCGCCGTGTCCTTGATGAACATGACGAAGAACGCGAAGGTCGGCGGCAGGATCACGCGCCACGCCTGCGGCATGACGACGTGGCGCAGCGTCTGTACGAACGTGAAGTTCATCGTTTGCGCCGCTTCCCATTGCGTGGAATGCACCGCTTCGAGCCCGCTGCGCACGATTTCCCCGAGGTAGGCGCTCGCGATCAGGCACACGCTTGCAAGCGCCACCGTGAAGGTCGAAAAGTTCGCGCCGAGCGACTGCGTCACGAAGAACACCAGCATCAGGGTGACGAGAAACGGAACGCGCCTGAAGAGCATGCACCAGACGAAAGCCAGCACGCGCAAAGGTGCGGCCGCGCGCGAGCGCGTGAGGCGCAGCACGGCAATGACGAAGCCGCCTGCAAAGCCCGCGAGGCAGCCGATCGCGGAAAGCGCGAGCGTGGTCCCGAAACCCTCCAGCAGCAGCAAAAGGTTGTAATACGAAAACAGTTGCGCGATTTGTTGTGTTGTTGAATCTGGCATCAAAACACCTTCACTCTGGCGCGGCACACGTGCCGGCCGAACATCGCGAGCGCGAACGTCGCCAGCATCGTGATGGCGATGTAGACGCCGGCTGCCACGGTGAACGCCTCGACGGACAGATAGGTCTGCGAACTGAGATTGTACGTGCGGCCGGTCAGTTCCTCCACGCCAAATACCGAAGCCATCGAGGTGCCAAGCGTCATCATGATGAACTGGTTCGACAGCGGCGGGAACATGACCTTTACGACGTGAGGAAAGATCACGTACTGCACGATTTGCAATGAGGAAAAGCCCAGCACTTCGGCGGCTTCGATCTCCGTGCGGTGCACCGAGGCGAAACCGGCGCGTTGGATTTCGCACAGGTAAGCGCCCGCGTTAAATGTTGCGCCGATCAGGACGGCCGCGTACGGCGAGAGCGTGAGCCCGGCCTGCGGCAGCGCGAAGAACAGGAAGAAAATCTGCACGAGTTGCGGCGTGTTTGTCGCGAACGTCACGTACACGCGCACGATCCGGCCAAGCCATGCGGGGCCAAAACGCTGGATGGACGCGCATGCAAGACCGATCAGCATGCCAAGCGCGAAAGCCAGTACGGCGATCTGCAGGCTGAGCCACGCGCCGCCGAGCAGATACCGCCATTGCTCGAGGATCGGCCCAAATTGAAGCGTCATTATTTCTGCGCCCCCGGAAAATGGAATTAGACAATCACGCAGGCGCCGCGCAGCGCCTGCGTGCGAGGTGCGCGCGCTTACTGTGCGGCGGCGACAGCCGGCGGCGCAGCCGTCGGGTCGTAAAGCATCGGGCTGCCGAACCAGGTCTTCCAGTTCGCCGCGATATAGCCGGACTTCTGCATGGCGCCGATCTCCTTGTTCAGGCGCTCGGTGAGCGCCGTGTTGCCCTTCTTCACACCAATGCAGTCGTAGTCGACTTCAATGGGCGAGTCGACCACGCGCCATTTCACCGGATACTGCTTCGTAAAGCTGAGCATGAAGTCGAGCACGTCGATGAGCGCGTCGGAGCGGCCTTGTGCGATCGAGCGCACCGCATCGGGGTAGTTGTCGAGCAGCAGCAGTTGCGCCTTCGGCAGCTTGTCCTGAATGAGCTTCACAGGGGTCGTTCCGCGCACCTGCACGAGACGCACCGACGGATCGTTGAGCTGGGTCCAGTCCTTGTACGGCTTGTCCCTGGTCGTCAGCACGCCGAGCACTTCGGTATTCACGGGATCGGTGAAATCGATCACCTTCATGCGGTCGGCGTTACGCGTCATGCCGCCCATCACCGCGTCGATCTTGTCGGTCATGAGAAACGGAATGCGGTCGTTCGAACCGACCGGCACGATTTCCAGTTTCACGCCCAGACCTTCGGCGATCTTGCGCGCGACGCTCACGTCGAAACCGTCGATGTTGTTCTTTGCGTCGTAGGTGCCGAGCGGTGGCAGGTTCGGATTAATGCCGAAGACGATTTTTTTCGAGGCGAGAATTTCGTCGAGCGTGCGTGCATGGGCGCTGACCGGACCGAGCAACGCGACTGCCGCCGCCGTGGCGGCTAGCATGCGTCCCAACATCATCGAAGGTTTCATCTGCTGACTCCGTAAGAAGCGTGAGGGTGGAAAGAGGCGACGGACCGTTTGTGCGCTGGCCTTATTTTTGGCCATTTGTCGTATACGGTTCGTATACGATAGGATCAAAACATCGCCTAAATTCCTTGTCAAGCGAGGTGTTCACGATGTCTTCAGACGATGCGATGCATCTGCGCGGCGCATCAGGCGCGCAGCGGGTCGAACTGATCTACGACGGCCAGCCCGTGACGGTGCGTGCTGGAGAGAGTGTTGCTGCGGCGCTTTTCGCCAACGGTATCCGCCGCTTGCGCATGAGTCCCCGGGGACATGGGCCGCGCGGCATGTTCTGCCTGATGGGCTCGTGCCAGGAATGTCTCGTGATGGTGAACGGCCGCCGTGCGCTTGCGTGCCAGACCCCTGTTCGCGCGCAATTGTGCGTCGACACGATCGATCTCGCCGAACACCCGGGCCGCCATGAATGATTTCGACGTGATCGTGATTGGCGGCGGGCCTGCCGGCGTGCAAGCGGCGCTTGCCGCTTCTTCGGCCGGTCTCTCGGTCGCCTTGTTCGACGAGAATCCCCAGGCGGGAGGCCAGGTGTATCGCGCGCCGCACGCGGATATGGCCGCATACGGCGACGCCGACCGCGAGGCCGGCGATGCCTTGCGCCGTGTGCTCGGCTCGAGTGCGGTACGTGTTTTCCTGGCGCACTCGGTCTGGGCCGTGACAGGCGACTATCGGGTCGATGCAGTCGGGCCGGAGGGGCCGCTGCATTGCTGCGCGCGAGCGTTGATCGTCGCCACGGGCACGACGGAGCGCGTCGTGCCGTTCGACGGCTGGACCACGCCCGGCGTAATCGGACTTGCGGCGGCGACCATCCTGCTGAAAGCGCAAGGCGTGCTGCCTGGGCGTACGACGCTGGTGGGCGGCTGCGGGCCGCTGCTCGCGGCGGTGGCCGCGAAGACGATTGCGGGCGGTGGCGAGGTCGTGGCGATTGCCGATATCGCGAGCAGCGCGGACTGGCTGTGCACGCTCCCCGCGCTCGTGACGCGTCCCGACCTGCTGGCGCAAGGCTTTGCGTGGTGGCGTGCGATTCGCCGCGCGGGCACGCCGCGTTACGCGCGTCACACGCTCGAGCGCGTCGAACCCGTGGGCGAGCGCCTGCGCGCGACGCTCGCGCCTTGCGATGCGAGCGGGCGTCCGGTCGCCGGCGCGCGGCGCACGGCAGACGTGGACTGCGTCGCGGTGGGGCACGGCCTCGTGCCGTCGACGGAGATTACGCGGCTGCTGCGCGCGCGCCATCGATACGTGCGGGCGGCCGGCGGCTGGATCGCCAATACCGACCGCGACGGGCGCACTTCGCGAGAACGCCTCTACGTATGCGGCGATGGCGCAGGAATCGCAGGTGCGGCGGCCGCCGCCGCTCACGGCACGCTGGCTGGACTCGTGTGTGCGCGCGACCTCGGCGCAAACGACGCGATCGCATCGACTGCCGCCATCGAGGCAGCGCGTGCATCGCATGCCCGCAACGCTCGCTTCGGCCGCGCAATGGGCCGGATGATGGCGTTGCGCGAGGGGCATGTGCAGGGAATCGGCGCGGATACGACGGTGTGCCGCTGCGAGGACGTGACCCGCGCGGAAATCGAGGCGGCGTGCATGGCAGGCGCGCAGGACGTCAACCAGCTAAAGGCGTGGACACGCTGTGGCATGGGGCCTTGCCAGGGGCGCAGTTGCGGCGACGTCGCCGCGGAATTGCAGATGCATGGCGTGCCCGGAAAAACGCGCGAGAGCATTGGTGCATTTTCGGCGCGCACTCCGTTGCGCCCGGTAGCCGTGGAGGCGCTCACGGGCACCTACACCTACGAGGACATTCCCATTCCCAAGGCGGCGCCGCTGTGAATACCGCTATGAAATCGACTGATACGAATTCGCTTCGCGCCTTCGACGCCATCGTGATCGGCGGCGGCGTGATGGGCTGTACCACCGCGTTGTTTCTCGCGCGCGGCGGCATGCGCGTGGCGCTCGTCGAGCGCGATGCGCTGTGCCGGGCCGCTTCCGGCGTTAATGCCGGCACGCTCACGCTGCACATGACGCGGGCCGCACTTGTGCCTTATGCCATACGCGCCTGGCACATGTGGATGAACGCCAAAAGCTGGCTGGGTTCCGGCGTGGCAGCAACGGCGGCTCCGGGCCTTTCCCTCGCCTTCACGCCCGCCGAGCAGGACCTGTTGCGCGCGCGGGCTGCGGCCCGGCGCGAATATGGTGCCCAGATCGGCCTGCTCGACCCGGCCGCAGCGCTCGCGGTCGAGCCGGGGCTCAACCCCCGCATGCTCGAAGCGGCGCACTGCGACATGGATGGCTTTGCGAGTGCGTATCTGACCGGCCGGGCCTATCGCGCCGCGCTGCGCGAGGCGAATGTCGAGATCGTCGAATACACGGCGGTCAGGCGCATCGAACGCGAAGGCGGTGTGTACCGGGTGCACGGCGCACGGCGCGATGATGCGCCGCTGCGGCTCAATGGGGCGCGTCTCGTGCTGGCGGGCGGTGTGTGGCTCGAACCCATGCTAGCGATGCTGGACGTGAACGTTCCGGTGAAAACGCTCGTCAACCAGTTGGTCGTCACAGAACGCATGCCGCGCGTGATGCGTACGGTGCTGAGTATCGCCAACGGCCTTTTGTCGATGAAGCAGTTCGCCAACGGCACGGTGCTGATCGGCGGCGGTTGGCAAGGCGTAGGCGACCGCGAGAACGGCCCGGTCGAAACCATTCCGCAGAACCTGCAGGGCAATCTTCGCCTTGCGCAGCATGTCATTCCCGCACTCGCCTCGGCTCGCGTGGCGCGCATCTGGCTCGGCCTCGAATCGGAGACGGCCGACGCCATGCCAATGCTCGGCCCGATTGCCGGTCACGACGGCGCATGGGTGATCGGCTGCGTGCATTCAGGCTACACGAGCGGCCCATTCATGGGAAAGCTGCTCGCGCAGGCGATGCTCGGCAGCGAGCCCGAACTGCCACTCTTCGATCCCGCGCGGCTCGTCGTCACGCCGGTGGCCATGTCCTCCCATTTCCGCGCTCACTGAGAACCGATGCAATGATTCCCGCCCACGAATTCCCCTTTCACGGCGTCTACGCCGCCACGCTTTGCCCGCTCGACGCCGAGGGCCGTCATCTCGACGAAGAAGCACTCATCCGTCATCTCGCGCAAGTCACGTCGGTCGACGGGATAGTCGGACTCCTGATCAATGGCCATGCCGGAGAGAACTTTGCGCTGTCGCGCGAGGAGAAGCGCCGTGTGGTGGAAATTGCACGCGACGTTTGCGGCTCGCACTCTATCATCGTGGCCGGTATCAATTCCGAGGACAGCTTCCAGGCACAGACGCACGCCGACGACGCGAAAGCCGCGGGTGCCGATGCGTTGCTGCTGTTCCCGCCGTACTCGTGGACGCTCTCCACCGATCTGGCGACCGTCCTCGCCCATCACCGCATTACGAACGCGAACGCGCAGTTACCGCTGATGCTGTATCAGGCGGGCGTTGGCACGGGCGCGATGGCGTACACACCGGATATGCTCGCGGCGCTGGTTGCGTTGCCCCATGTCGTCGCCGTCAAGGAGGGCAGCTGGGAGACCGCGCGTTACGAGGCCAACCGCCGACTCGTGCAAAGCCTCGCACCGCATGTCGCGGTGATGGCCTCGGGAGACGAGCATCTCATGACGTGTTTCGCGCTCGGGACCGAAGGTTCGCTCGTGAGTCTCGCGGCGGTGGTGCCCGAGCTGATCATCGAGCTCTATCGCGCCATGCAGGGCAACGACCTCATCACGGCGCGCAAGGCGCATGAGCGCATCTATCCGCTCGCGAAGGCGATATACGGAACGGCGCCCGGCTTTCTCGCCAACGCGCGGCTGAAGGCGTGCCTTTATCTGCTCGGCCAGTTTCCGGATGCGGCGATGCGCCCGCCGGTTGCGCCACTTAGCGCACAGGAGATTCAAAACCTCGAAGCCGCGCTCTCTCACGCGCGGGCCACCGACCCTCAACGGAGCCATTCATGACCCAAGCGACGCGAACCCTGATCCGCGGCGGTCGCCTCATTACCGCGATTGACGACTACCATGCCGATATCCTGATCGAAGGCGAGCGCATCGTTTGCATCGGCGCGCGGCTCGAAGCCGGACCGGATACGCGCGTAATCGACGCAACGGGCCTGCTCGTGTTGCCCGGCGGCGTGGACGCGCACACGCACATGGAAAACACCTTCGGCCCCTCCGTGACCTGCGACACCTTCGACACGGGCACGCGCTCGGCAGCGTTTGGCGGCACGACCACGATCATCGATTTCGCGTTGCAGGAGGCGGGCACGAGTCCCCTGGACGCCATCGCACGCACGCAGGCGAAGGCCGCATCGGTTTCTCATATCGACTATGCGTTTCACGTGATCGTGACGCATGTAGACGACGCGGTGCTCGGCGACATGCGCTACGCCATTCGTCACGAAGGCGTGTCGAGCTTCAAGATGTTCATGGCTTATCCGGGCACGGTCATGTCCGATGATGCCGCGATCTTTCGCGCCATGCGCATGGTGGGACAACATGGCGGCATGATCGCGCTGCACGCGGAAAACGGCAATGTAATCGATCTTCTGATTCGCGAAGCGCTCGCACAGGGGCACACTTCGCCGCGCTATCACGCGCTCACGCGGCCGGCGCTGATGGAGGGCGAGGCGACGCATCGCGGCATCAAGCTCGCGGAACTCGCCGAGGCGCCGGTGTATTTCGTGCATCTTTCTGCCAAAGAGGCGCTCAAGCATGTCATCGAGGCCCGCGATCTGGGCATTCCAGTGTTCGCGGAAACGTGCCCGCACTATCTGTTCTTCGACGACTCTGCGTATGCCGACGACAGCTTCGATGTCGCCCGGTACGTGATGAGCCCGCCGTTGCGCTCGAAGGAAGCACAGAGTGCGTTGTGGACTGCACTGAAAACCGACGATCTGCAACTGATTTCGACGGACCATTGCCCGTATTGTCTGAAGGAGGGGCATCTCGGGCGCGTCAACCAGAAGCCGCTGGGCGAGAACGATTTTTCGCGCATCCCCAATGGCGTGCCGGGCGTCGAGACCCGCATGACTGTCGTCTACGATGGAGGTGTGCGCACCGGGCGCATTTCACTGAACCGCTTCGTGGAATTGACTTCGACCGCGCCGGCAAAGTTGTTCGGACTTTTCCCGCGCAAGGGGACGCTCGCGGTGGGCAGCGACGCGGATATCGTGCTCTTCAATCCTGATGCGTCACACACGATCAGCGCCGAAACGCAGCACGGCGCATGCGATTTCACACTGTTCGAAGGGCGCAATGTTACAGGACAGGTCAAAACGGTTCTGCTGCGCGGCGAGTGTTTGATCGAAGATGGTAAGTGGGTCGGACGCGCTGGGCAAGGGCAATTCGTGGCGCGAGGTGAACTGGGAGCGTATTGGTGAAAGCGGTGTGCGGTACGAAGGTAGCGGGTTCCCACTGGTGCGCAATTCGCAGAAATGCCGTATCAGCAGTGACTCCAGTCGATCGCTCAAGGTCGCTTTTGCAGGGGGGAATGCGACCAGCACACGATTCGCCCCGTGTACCAGCTCGAAGTCCCGTTCCGGTTCGTACGCGTGACGAACGCATGCGAGCTAAATCATCCGCCTGTCAGTATCCGCGCACATAGCGTAATAGCGCAGCGTTATGTGCGGAGTCGTCGCTTGTTGGCGAAACTGATTCGCTCGTGGCAGAGCAAGAGCTGAGAAACATGGAGCCAAGTACGACGGCGGCTGCGAAAACGATCCTGAACGGACTCATATCAGGGGGAGTAAGGGAGCATTTCCATTCCAACGTACTCGTTGACCAGCTTGGCAACCGGCCACAGGTCCTGGCCGGGGCGAACGATGGATTGATCCGTGCGGCTGAGCT
>NZ_QEOL01000018.1 GCF_003096715.1 Paraburkholderia silvatlantica | reverse complement strand
TGCCCGTGTGAAAGTAGGTAATCGTCAGGCTCCCTATGCTGTACCGTCCAGAACCCCGGTCTCTCCTGAAGAGAACCGGGGTTCTGGCGTTTGGGACTGAACACCGCTCGCGAGATGTACGGTGCAACACGTCCGTCAGCACGGCAGGTGCACCGTCTGGCGCGATCGTCGCGACCTGCAGCATCGTGGAGGGCGAACGCTCCTTTCCCGCATTTGCGCCCGCATGCAGGCGTGCCCAGACCTTATCGACGCTCTGATCCATACTTGCGGCGTTACAGACCGTGCACGATGCCGCCATCCACACGGATGTTTTGCCCCGTGATATACCCCGCAGCATCCGACAACAGGAAGGCGACCGTTTGCGCGATTTCCTGTGTTTTCCCGAAGCGGCCAACCGGAATGCGGGCGACGATCTCGGGCGTTTCAGGCCAACTGTCGATAAATCCCGGCAGCACGGAGTTGATTCGAATATTGTCCTTTGCGTAGCGATCGGCATAAAGGCGCGTGAACGAACTCAACGCGGCGCGCAGCGCAGAAGAAACAGGCATGGCCTGCTCAGGCGCATCGGCGGCAAAGCTCGAAATATTCACCACCGCGCCACCGCCTTGCTCGAGAAACGCGGGTGTCACGCGACGCAGCACGCGAGCGACGTTGAGCAAGATGAGATCGAGTCCGAGGTGCCACTGTTCGTCCGCAACGGAAAGCAGATCGCCCTTAGGCGGATGCCCCGTGTTGTTCACCACAGCGTCGATGCGGCCATACTTTTCGAGCGTTTCGCCAACGAATCGGTCGATACAGTCCGGCTCGGTTACCGAGCCCGTAAAGCCGAACCCGCCAAGCTCCCTTGCCAGCTCGGCCGCGCTGCCGGAGGGCGACATCAAGGCCAGGCGGTAGCCGCCGGCTGCCAGTTCGCGCGCGATCGCCGCGCCCATACCCTTGCCGGCCGCCGTGACGAGTGCTACTTTTTCTACTGCCATGGTGCTCTCTCCTTGAATGGGATTCAGCGCGTCAGAACTGCGCCAAATGGGAAATCGTCCAGAAACTGTATGGCGTTACGACTGGATTGTCGAATGATGTTTCTTATAGTCTGACGATAAAATATCTACTGGCTCGTTGGTGGATCACCGCGGGCTGATTACCGGCTTTCCACGAGCCAATATACCCGTTGAAACGTTCA
Source organism: Paraburkholderia silvatlantica (assembly GCF_003096715.1). Taxonomy (GTDB): domain Bacteria; phylum Pseudomonadota; class Gammaproteobacteria; order Burkholderiales; family Burkholderiaceae; genus Paraburkholderia; species Paraburkholderia silvatlantica. The sequence continues at coordinate 178,419 of NZ_QEOL01000018.1, read as the reverse complement.
TTGAAGCCACGCCATCTGCCGCCGCTGAATGCGCTTCGCGCGTTCGACGCATCCGCCCGGCACCTCAATTTCCGCCTCGCGTCCGAGGAGCTCGGCGTCACGCAAGGCGCGGTTGCGCAACAGGTTCGGGTGCTGGAGGAGGCCCTGAATTTGCCCCTTTTCGCGAGGGGGCCGCGAGGTCTCGCTCTCACGACTCAGGGGCAGACTTACTTCGCTGCCGTTCAACGGGCGCTGACGATCGTCGCCGACGCGACTGCGGCGCTGAACCGGCGTTCAACGTCCCTCACGATCAGCACCACGCCGTCCTTCGCTTCGAAATGGCTGATACCCAGGCTTGCAGAGTTTGGAGAGCAACACCCGGACATCGACGTCCGGATCATTGCTGATGCGGCGCTGTGCAACTTCAGGTCCGATGGCGTGGATATCGCGGTTCGGCTCAGCAAGCCGCCGTTCGCGAAAGGTCTCGTGAGCGACCTGCTATTTCCGCTGCAGGTGTTCGCCGTAGCCAGCCCGCAACTGCTCAAGTCCCATTGCCCGGTGCGCACGGTCTCGGACCTGGAAAACTATGTGCTGCTCCACGATTCTCATGATCTGTGGCCGGAGTTTTTCAGCGCCCTTGGTTGCATACACGAACCAGGCGTGCTGAAAGGCCCGCACTTCAGCCAATCGTCGCTCGCCATCGATGCCGCCATTGCGGGGCAGGGCATTGCGCTCACGAGCGAGCATCTCGTCGAGCGCGATATCGTGGCCGGAAGGCTGCAACGCCTGTTCGATTTTTCGTTGCCCCTGTCGCTGGGTTATTACATTGTCCTTCCGCAGGCCGGCGTCCGGTGGGAGACGAGCCAGAAGCTGCGCACCTGGCTGCTCGCCCAATTCAAATCCGCATCGAAAACGGCGCCATAGAGCGCGTTGAAGCGAGCATCCGCAGGCAGCAAATTCTGCGCCACCATCCGCATTGCAGCGCAGCGCCTTACCGTGAGGCAGTCCGTGCGCACGCATTCATCGTTCGATCACCTTGCCGGTGCATAATGACTGAACCGCCGATGCAGTCGATGACTATCCGCCAAGGAGTTCGTCATGCTAGCGAGGAACGAAGAATTCGTCGCCCATCTGCTCTCCGACGTCATGGAATTTGCGCGGGCGCGCTTGCCCGAGCCGACGTTCCAGATCGTCGAGCCTTTCCTGCGGCACTACTACGATTTCGCCGACGCCGAGGATCTGCGCAGCCGCAGCATCGCCGACCTCTACGGCGCCGCCATGGCGCACTGGCGAACCGCACAGCGCTTCGTGCCGGGCAGCGAGCGCATGCAGGTCTACAACCCGATCGTCGAACAGCACGGTTGGCATTCGGACCATACGGTCATCGAAATCGTGAACGACGACATGCCATTTCTCGTCGATTCGGTTTCCATGGCCGTCAACCGTCTGGGGCTCGCGCTGCATTCGGCGCTGCATCCCGTATTCCGGATCTGGCGCGGCAAGGACGGCACGGTCGCGCGTGTGGATGAGGCCGGCGCCAGCGCCGGCGACGGCCAATCGCAGCTCGCCTCGTTCATCCATTTCGAGGTGGACCGCTGCGGCGATGCAGCAAAGCTCGACGAATTGCGCAGCGACATCGCCAAGGTGCTTGGCGACGTGCGGGCGTCGGTAGAAGATTGGCCGAACCTGCTCGAGGCCGCGCGCACCACCATCAAGGCGATGAAGGCGCGCGAAACGAGCGCAGAGGATATCGAAGCTCGTGCGTTTCTCGAATGGATGGTAGCTGACCATTTCACCTTCCTCGGCCAGCGCGATTACGCGCTGGTTTCGCACGACGGCGGCTACGCCCTGCGCGGCGTGGAAGGCTCGGGTCTCGGCATTCTGCGCGAATCGCTGCGCGCGCCGGGCGCGCCCGACATCACGCCGTTGCCGCCCGCAGCCGTAGACATCATCAGCGGCGCGTGGCCCATTTTCCTGACAAAAGCGAACTCGCGCGCCACCGTGCACCGGCCCGGCTATCTCGACTACGTTGGGGTGAAACTTGTCGGCGCGGACGGCAAAGTGTGCGGCGAGCGCCGCTTCGTGGGCCTCTACACCTCGACCGCCTACATGGTCTCCACCGCCGAAATCCCGATCGTGCGGCGCAAATGCGCGAATATCGTGCAGCGCGCGGGGTTCCTGCCAAAAGGCCATCTCGGCAAATCGCTGGTGACGGTGCTGGAAACCTATCCGCGCGATGAATTGCTGCAGGCGAGCGAAGACGAGCTTTTCGATATCGCGCTCGGTGTGCTGCGCTTGCAGGAACACCAGCGCACGCGGCTATTCGTGCGGCGCGACCGCTTCAACCGCTTCGTTTCCTGCCTCGTGTACGTTTCGCGCGACAAGTACAACACCGACTTGCGGCGGCGGATTGCAAACCTGCTTGTGGAGGCCTTTAACGGCGTTTCCGTGGAGTTCACGCCGTTGCTTTCGGAGTCGGCGATCGCGCGGATCCATTTCGTCGTGCACGCCGAGCCCGGCTCGATGCCCGAAGTCGACACGCACGAACTGGAAGCGCGGCTCGTGCAGGTCACGCGCCGCTGGCAGGACGATCTGGCCGACGCGCTGCTAGATGCATTCGGCGAAGAGCAGGGCACGCGCCTGTTGCATCGCTACGCCGATTCGTTTCCGCCCGGTTATCGCGACGACTATCCGGCGCGCACGGCGGTACGCGACATCGAACTGATCGAGCGGGTGCAGGGGACGCAGCACATCGCGATGAATCTGTACCGCCCGATCGAGGCGGGGCCGCGTACGTTTCGCTTCAAGGTCTATTGCACGGGCGAAGCGATTGCGCTCTCGCGCAGCCTGCCGATGCTGGAACATCTCGGCGTGCGCGTGGATGAAGAGCGGCCCTATGTGATCGAGGCGCCGTCCTGCGCACCTGCATGGGTCCACGATTTCGGCCTCGAACTTGCGGACGACGCCGAATTCGACATCGAACGCGTGAAGGGGTTGTTCGAAGATGCGTTCGAAAGCGTCTGGAACGCCCGCATCGAAAACGACGATTTCAACCGGCTCGTGCTGCGCGCCTATCTGAGCGCGCGCGAAGTCACGATCCTGCGCGCCTATGCAAAGTATCTTCGCCAGGTGGGCTCGACATTCAGCGACGCCTATATCGAGCGTGCGCTAACCGGCAATCCGGCGATCGCCCGGCAGCTCGTCGAACTGTTCGTACTCCGGTTCGATCCGCGGGATTCACAGGCACGGGAAGAACGCACGGCGCTCATGCTCGAGGCCATTGAAAGCGCGCTGGACCAGGTGCCCAATCTCGACGAAGACCGTATCCTGCGGCAGTTCCTCGGCGTGATCAATGCGACGGTGCGCACGAACTATTTCCGCCGCGATGCCAACGGCGCAGCGCGGCCCTCGCTTTCGTTCAAATTCGATCCGTCTAAAGTGCCGGGCCTCCCCGAGCCGAAGCCCATGTTCGAGATCTGGGTCTACTCGCCGCGCGTGGAGGGCGTGCATTTGCGCGGCGGGCGCGTCGCGCGCGGCGGCCTGCGTTGGTCGGATCGCCGCGAAGACTTCCGCACCGAAGTGCTGGGCCTCATGAAAGCCCAGATGGTGAAGAACGTTGTGATCGTGCCGGTGGGGTCGAAGGGCGGCTTTGTCGTGAAGAACCCGCCGCCGGCTAGCGACCGCGAAGCATGGATGCGCGAGGGCGTGGCGTGCTATCAGACCTTCCTGCGCGGCCTGCTCGATCTCACCGATAACCTCGTGAACAACGCGATCGAGCCGCCGCCCGATGTCGTACGCCACGACCCCGATGACCCGTACCTCGTCGTGGCCGCCGACAAGGGCACGGCCACGTTCTCCGACTACGCGAACGCGATCTCCGCCGAATACGGTTTCTGGCTCGACGACGCTTTCGCCTCGGGCGGCTCCGTGGGCTACGACCACAAGAAGATGGCGATCACGGCGCGCGGCGCATGGGAGTCGGTCAAGCGGCATTTCCGCGAAATGGGCGTGGATACGCAAGCCACCGATTTCACCGTGGCCGGCATTGGCGACATGTCGGGCGACGTGTTCGGCAACGGCATGCTGCTCTCGCCGCATATCAAGCTCGTCGCAGCCTTCGATCACCGCCATATTTTTCTCGACCCCAATCCCGATACGGCGGCGAGCCTGGCGGAACGCGCGCGGCTCTTCGCGCTCGAACGCTCGAGCTGGGCCGACTACGATCCCGCTACGATATCGGCGGGTGGCGGCGTGTTCGCGCGCACCATGAAGACAATCCCGCTTTCGGCCGCAGTGCGAACGACGCTTGGCATCGAAGCGGCGGCGCTCTCGCCAACCGAATTGATTCGTGCGATCCTGCTTGCGAACGTCGATTTGCTCTATAACGGCGGCATTGGCACGTATGTGAAAGCCACGCGCGAGACCAATGCACAAGTCGGCGACAAGGCCAACGACGCGGTGCGCGTGAACGGCTCCGAACTGCGCTGCAAGGTCGTGGGCGAGGGCGGTAATCTCGGTGTCACGCAGCTCGGGCGCATTGAATTCGCGCAGCACGGCGGCCATATCAATACCGATGCGATCGACAACTCGGCAGGCGTGGATTGTTCGGATCACGAAGTGAACATCAAGATCCTGCTTGGCCTCGTGGTGGCCGACGGCGAGATGACGACGAAACAGCGCAATAGCTTGCTCGCCGAAATGACCGACGAAGTCGGACTGCTGGTGCTGAGCGACAACTACTACCAGACGCAGGCGCTTTCGATTGCGGGCCGCTACGCTGTGGAACTGCTCGATGCCGAATCGCGCTTCATGCGCTGGCTCGAGCGCGCAGGACGTCTGAGCCGCCATATCGAATTCCTGCCGACCGACGACGAAATCGCCGAACGCCAGGCCGCGAAACTCGGACTCACGTCGCCAGAGCGGGCCGTGCTGCTCGCTTACAGCAAGATGTGGCTCTACGATGCGTTGCTCGACTCATCCGTGCCGGAAGACCCGCTCGTCGCGGATTTGCTGATCGACTACTTCCCGCAGCCGCTGCAGCAGCGCTTTAGCGAACCCATGCATCGGCATCCGCTGCGGCGCGAAATTCTCGCGACCCATTTGACGAACGCGCTCGTGAACCGCGTGGGCTGCGCATTCGTGCATCGTTTGATGGAGGAAACCGACGCACAACCCGGCGAAATCGTGCGCGCGTGCATCATGGCGCGCGACGTATTCGGCCTCAACGATATCTGGCGCGCCATCGACGCGCTCGACAACCGTGTGCCCGACGACGTGCAGGCGCGCATGTTCGTCGACATCGCGCGGCTGCTCGAACGCGCGGTGCTGTGGTTCCTGCGGCATCTGCAGGCGGGCGCGGTGGATAACGATGGTATGAGCACGCTGCTGGCGCGTTGTCGCGACGCCGCTCAGCACCTCGCGCCGCAATTGCCGACGCTGTTGCCCGAAGCGGATCTCGAAGCGCTTTCGGCACGCCAGGGCGAGCTCGTGAAGGCGGGCGTCGAAAACGCGCTCGCGCTGCGCGTGGCGAGCGGAGACATTTCGGTAGCGCTGCTCGACATCGCCGATGTGGCGGCGGCGTGCGACCGCCCGCTGGAGCGCGTTGCGGCGGCGTACTTCGCCCTGGGAACGCGGCTCAACTACAGCTGGATTGGCGAGCGTGCGGCAACGCTGCCGACGCCGACGCATTGGGACACCATGGCGCGCGCGGCGGCGCTCGCCGAGGTGGCGCACCTCAAGCGCGCGCTCACTACGAGCGTGCTTGCACAAGGCGCCGATGCCGCCGACGCACAAACGCTCGTGGACGCATGGTGCGCTCAGCACGAGGCTGCGCTGGAGCGTTATGGGCAGTTGCTGACGGAACTGCGTGCTTCGAGCGGCGTGAGTCTTTCCGTGCTGCTCGTGATCGCGAGGGCGATGGCGGCGCTCGAACGGGCTTGAGGCGCTGAGCGATGACGGCGGTGCAAGCGGCTCACGCGGCGGCCGCTTCGGTCACCGCTTGCGTGCTCGCCACGGCCGCAGCATGTTCGCGAATCAGACGATAGACCGTCTCGCCGGGCACCGTCTCCGCTTCGAGCAACTGATCGGCTATCGCGCGCAGCACCGGCTCGTTCGTACGCAGCAACGCGAAACATGCGTCGTTGAGTTCGTGCAGCAGCCCGTTCGCGTGCTCGATCGCGGTCTTCAACTGCAAGCCCGCGACCTGTTGCGGCAGCGCCGCGAGGCTGAACAGATTGCCATCCGTGTTGAAGCCGTGCTTCGACACCATGTCGAGGCTGATGCGCGACGCTTCCTGCAAATCCTGCGCCGCGCCGCTCGATGCTTCGCGAAACATGAGCCGTTCCGCATTGCGCCCGCCCAGCAGCACCTGGATCTCGTTGCGCATTTCCGTCTCGCGATACAGGTACTTGTCCTGCATTTTCGTGATCAGCGCCACGCCCAATGCACCGCCGCGCGGCAAAATCGTCACTTCTTCGAGCACGCCGGTGCCGAGGAGCGCGGCGACGAGACCATGCCCCGCTTCATGGATCGCAATGCGCGTGCGTTCGTCGTCCGAAAGCGCGCGCTCCGCGCCGTTGACGTCGCCGATGCGCGCAATCTTGATCGCCTCGAGAAAATGCACTGCGGCCACTTCCTGCTTACCGGCCTTGCGCGCGACGAGACCCGCCTGATTCACGATCATCGAAAGCGTGGCCGGCGAAAGGCCCGTGGTCAGCCGCGCGAGCTGGTTGAAATCGAGGCCGTCGGCTTTCGTTTTCAGATTGCCGGCGTAAAAGCGCAGAATTTCCGCGCGATCCTCCAGGTCGGGCAAACGCACCTGCACCGTGCGGTCGAAACGGCCTGGGCGGCGCAGCGCTTCGTCGAGATTGTCCGGGTGATTGGTCGCGGCGACGATGATCACACCTTCATTCGATTCGAACCCATCCATCTCCGCGAGCAACTGGTTGATGATGCGGTTGCTTTCCGCCTCGACCGGGCCGCCGCCCGTATCGGTGCGCTTGCCGAGACCGTCTGCTTCGTCGATGAAGATGACCGTGGGCGCGTTCTTGCGCGCGAGTTCGAACAGGCGCTTGACCTTCTGAATGCCCACGCCGTAATACTTCGCGCTGAAATAGCTGCCCGTGATGGCGATGAAATTCGCGCCGCATTCGCCTGCGAGCGCCTGCGCGAGGCGCGTCTTGCCGACGCCTGGGCCGCCCGTCATCAGCACGCCGCATGGCGCGCGCACGCCCATGGCGGTGAACTGCGCCGGCTCGATGAGCCACGCACGCACGTCGGCGAGCGCGGCTTTCGCTTCGCCTGCGCCGATCACGTCGTCGAAGCGCAAAGCTGGCGATTCGCCGAGCAATTGCGCGCCGCCGCCCATTTCCCGGCGCATGAACCACAGCAAGCCTCCTAGCATCAGCACGGGGAGCACCAGACTGAGCGCGTCGCGCACGCGGTCGAGGGCTTCTGTCCAACGCTCGGCGCCGACGCGCACATCGGCGTGAGGCAACCAGACGAGTTGCCAGGGAGGCGTCGCGCCCGGCTTCAGGTCGCCGAGCAGCAGGGCGTTCGCGAACGCGCCATTGTGATCGGCCACATAATACCTTTCGCCCTTGATCGTCGAGACGAGAATCGCTTCGCGGCTCACGCCGATTGCGGCGACATCGCGATCGCGAATATCGCGCAGCAATTCCGAGGCATCTTTCTCGCGCTTCGTCCATGGCGATGCGTCATGCCGCATTTCGCTGGCCACACCCGTCAGCGCAGCCGGCTGGGACTGCGCAAGATTCGCTGCATGTCGCCAGTAGAAGAAGCCAGCCGTCGCCGCGAGCGCGACCGCGCCTACCCACAACGCCGCATATCGGCCAAAGCGTGACCACCGCGAATTCCTTGCCGGTTTCATGAATCCATTCCTGCCTGGCGCCGCCATAACGGTGCCAGATAATCGATCGTGGGACTGGAGGCGCTCGAACGTCTCGCCTTGCGTAGTCCATGGATAGTCAGGAATACGAAAACGACCCTTTTAATCGCGCTGCTCCTTTGGAATTATGCCTGCGTTGGGCGGCGAGCGAAAAAAGGGATTGGCGGATAGCCGCCGCTGGTGCCAATCGCCTCGTTCCTGCTCGTCGGCCATTCGATTTTCCGCGCCTTCAATAAGGGTGCGCTGGGCATGCTCAGGGTCGATGGTCCAGCCGTGCCAGCGATCTATTCGTCTTCTGCAACTGCGAGATAGTGGGGTGTCGGCTGCGAAGCCGACGCGCCGCTATTCCTTCGTTCGCTGCGCAACATGGGCTATCCGGTCCCGCACGACGCCGATCGCCTGCTTGAGCGCGTAGACATCCTGAAAATAGCGATACGGAATACGTATCCGGCTCGCATTCGCGTCGATGTTTTCGATTTCTTCGCTCCATTGCGCGATCTGCGAACGGGTCGGCTCGCTGTTGCTCCACACTTCGTCTTCGAGTGCCTTGATTTCGCGGTACCAAACCACGAGCCGCTTTTTCATCCGCGCTTCGAGCAGGCGCGGCAACGCCTGAAGCAAGCCAATCAGGAGCGCCGCGAATGGCACGAGGATCAACAGCCGTCGTTCGATCACACTCGCAAGCCAGAACGGCAGAGAGCGGTACAGGAACGGCTGACCGGATTTGAAGTAGCGGACGCTTTCGTCGGAGACCGGAAATTCTTCCGTCTTCAGGTTAGGGAACGTACCGAGCGGGGTGAAGTAATCCTCGCCGCCGTGAACGGCGTGAGCCGCGTCGAGCAGCAGATAAACGAGCGCCGGATGCAGCGTGTCTTTCGAAACCAGCAGTGCCGTTGCCGCGAGCAGCGTAACGTCGGTGCGCGGCAGATCATCCACGACACTCGTCGACGCGCGCGGCAAGACGATCTTTGAAAGCGACGGGAACTTCTGAACCAGCGCGTCTGCCTGCGCGAAACTCATCAGTTTGAGATTGCTGTTCAGCAGCGTCTTCTGCATCTCGGCGTCGGGCCTGCCGATGAAGAACGCCGCGTCGATCCGGCCGCTTTCGAGCCCTTGATAAGCTGCCGGTGCATCCATTTGCAGCAGGGTGGAGTTCTGGCTCGTGATGCCGCTGTAGCCGAGCAACACCTGCGCAACGTTAAGCAGGCCGCTGCCGGGCACGCCCGTCGAAATCTTCTTGCCACGTAGTTGCGACAGCCGGTCGACCGTCGTGTCGCCGCGATAGAACACCCAGATCGGCTCATACGACACGGCGGCAATCGTCTGCAGACCGTCGGTCTCCTTCGGGCTGGTGGTACCCGACTGGATGAACCCGGCTTCGTAGGCGCTGTTCGGGTCTCTCAACCGCTCATAATTTTCCACCGAGCCGGAAGAACTGCGGATATCGAGTTTGATGCCCGCGCGCTTCAGGATGGGCGCATAGCGATCCGCAAAGCCGCGATAGATGCCGTTGTCCGCGCCGCTGGTCATGACGATGGTGCGCTGGAACGCGGGTGCGGCGACGATCGCCACCACCCAGCCAAACGCAGCCAACAGAACGATTACGCCGGCGATCAGGAAGCGCCGCTTCGCCCTGGTCATGGGGGCTTTCTGGCTGCGATGCAGTGCCGGATTGTGTCGGGGCATCGTTATTTGCGCCTCCAGGATTTAGCGCAGCAAGGTCTTTATTGTAGCGGCGTCATCTGCGCCGCTCCTCGAGACACCCACGCAACGTTCGCGCAAGCCGGGTGGCCTCACCCGCATCCGCAACGTTCGCGAACCCCATCACAAGGCCGCGCGGCGTGTGCTGCGTGCCGCCATTCGCGTACCAGCTCGAAAGCGGCAGCACGGCGAGCCCTGCTTTGCGGGCGCGCCCGGCAACGGCGACGTCGTCGACCGGACCATCAGGGCCTTCGCCGAACCGCACCGCGAACTGGATTCCCGCCGGCGGCAATTCGACAATCAGCCGTTCGCCGAAGGCCTGTTCGAGTGCATGCACGATCAGCACGCGCCGCTGGGCATATAACGCACGCATGCGCTTCAGATGCCGCGCAAAATGCCCCCGCTCGATGAAATCCGCCAACGCCGCTTGCAACAGCGTCGGCGATCCGGCATTCATGCTGTACGCCACCCGGGCGACGCGCTCGACGGCCCGCTCGGGCACCACCGTATACGCGAGCCGCAAACCGGGAAACATCACCTTGCTGAACGTGCCGCAGTAGATCACACGATCGTGCCGGTCGAGGCTCTTCAGCGCCGGCAAAGGACGGCCGAGATAACGGAACTCGCTGTCGTAATCGTCTTCGACGATCCAGCTCGACGCTTGCTCTGCCCAGTCCAGCAGCGCCATGCGTCTCGCGAGAGACAGCGTGCGTCCGAGGGGGCTCTGATGCGACGGCGTGACCAGCGCGAAGCGCGCCTGCGCATCGAGGCGTTTGCCGCGTTCGACATCGATACCCTCATCATCCGCCGGTACCGCCACGAGCTGGACGCCGGTCTCGGCCAGAAAACCGCGCGCGAGCAGATAGCCCGGATCTTCGAACCATACGCGATCGTTCGGGCGGGCGAGACTGCGCAACACGAGTTCGAGCGTCGCTCGATAGCCGCCGGTCACGAACACCTGCTCCGGCACACAGGTCACCCCGCGCGACAACCCTAGATAGGTGGCGATGTGTTCGCGCAGGGGCCGGTAGCCTGCCGGATCGGGGTACGCGAACATCGCGCGCTCGCCGCTGCGCGCGCGGTGCGAAACGAGACGATTCCACACCTTGATGGGAAACGCGTCGAGTGCCGGCAGCCCGGGCTGCAGCGGCCGCGGCTCGCCGCTCATGGCGGCGGCAATGGCAAGCTGACGCGGCGCCACATGCGCGCCAGGCAAGTCGCCCGGTGCTTCCGGCGTGGCCTTTTCCCTGGCGTTTTGCCTGCTGTTCGAATCCCTCGCGATCTGCGATGGGCGCGTGACCGACGCCGGCAGCGAGGGAGACACGTAGGTGCCTGCCGCGCCGCGCATCTGCAGGTAGCCCTCGTCGACCAGGATCGTATAGGCCAGTTCAACCGTGCCGCGCGCCGTATTCAGCTGTGTGGCGAGGCTGCGCAGGGCGGGCACGCGATCGCCGGGCCGCAGATGGCCAGCAGCGATCGCCGTTCTGATGCGCTCGCAGATCTGCAGGTAGATCGGCGAGTGCTGCTGGCGATCGATATCGATGGTGAATGTGGCGGGCGGCGCGGGCATGACTGTTTTGCTGGCAAGGTGTGCGGAAGTCACTTGGCCTGGTCGAAACGACAATTCTTGGCACTTCTCGGTAGTTCATGATCTTCCCACAATAGCCTCACGCGATGCGACGGCGGCGAAATCGTTCAGTCGATGCGACGCCCGCCAGGCGCTTTTGCGCGTTCACTGCCTCTCATCTGGAGAATCTGTCATGAAGATTGTCGTAATCGGCGGTTCCGGCCTGATCGGGTCGCGTCTCGTGAAGCTGCTTGGCGACGCGGGTCATGAGGCGCTTGCCGCGTCGCCGCGTAACGGCGTGAACGCCGTGACAGGGGAGGGCCTGAGCAATGCGCTAGCGGGCGCCGACGTGGTCGTGGATGTGGCGAACGCGCCCTCGTGGGAGCCCCAGGCGGTGCTCGACTTCTTCCGCAACTCGGCGCGCAACCTCGGCAAAGCGGAAGTGGCCACTGGGGTACGCCATCACGTCGCCCTGTCCATCGTCGGCTGCGAGCGCACGCCGGAGAACGCGTATTTCGTTGCCAAGGTTGCGCAGGAAGAAGCGATCGAGGCGGCGGGCGTGCCATACACGATCGTGCGCGCGACCCAGTTCATGGAATTCATCGGCGCAATCGCCGATTACGGCACCGAAGGCGGTACGGTGCGCGTTGGCGACGGACTGTTTCAGCCGATAGCCGCAGACGACGTCGCGGCAATCCTCGCGCAGGTCGCACTCGCCGCGCCGCTGAACGGCACGGTCGACATCGCCGGCCCCGACCGCCTGCCGTTCGCGGAGATCGTCTCGCGTTATCTGAAATCGGTGGGCGATGCCCGCCCGGTGGTGACGGATCGCGATGCGCTCTACTATGGCGGTCGCGTCGAGGAACAATCGCTTGTCCCGCTCGGCGAAGCGCGGATCGGCCGCATCAGTCTCGACGAGTGGCTGGCGCAAGCATGAGCAAATTGGTGGTCGGAGGGCCGGTCGCCAAGCTTTCGCAGGCATCGCGCGCCGGTGTCCATTTGTCTTGCGCGACTACGCCAGGAGGGAATGGGTAGGTATTTATACCAATGCCGAAATAGGTATCGAGGACAGCGAATTTTTCATTAGAAGGTTATCGGGCTTCTTCATAGACTGTGATCCCTCCGCTCCGGACATACGAGGTTGACGGGCCGCGGGCGACGTCTGGATCGTGCGAAGGACCGGAAAGACGCCCAGGCTCGTTCCGGCGCGGCCGCCGGGAAGCGTTGGAGTCTTTCCATATTAATAAAAAGTCGTCACGGCCCGTGTGAGAGGTCGATGTGACACTCATGAGTCGGGGGAGAAATATGCTAAAGAGGTTCAGCATAAAAAGCGGGCTGACTTGCGTAATTTCGGTGTTTGTCGTCATCCTCGCTGTGACGAGTTCCGCGGGAATCCTGGCGCTGAAGCTGAACAACGACGCGCTGCGAGCCATGCATGAAGTCGATACCAGTTCGTTGGTCGCCCTGAAGACCAGCGATGCGTTGCTTCAGCGTGCACGCGTTTCGCTCGATAGTTACCTTTCGCTATATGGTCTGGGTGACCCGGAGCCCGTCTTGCTTTCGGGCGCACGACAGGATCTGAAGGATTCCGAACTCGAATTCTCGAAGTATCTTTCACTGCAGCCGGGGACGGATTCGGAAGCGGTGAAGCGGCTAACAGGGCGCCGCCGGTCTGTCCTCGACAAGGCAGTCCTGCCGGCGGCCGACGCGCTCGGCCAAATGGATTTCGGCCGCTTCAAGGAACTCCAGGGGAAGGCAACACAGGATGCGGTGGCCTCTTATCAGAGCGCGATGAAGGAACGGGAGATCGCGGTCGTCGACTCGCAGCGGGAACGTTTTGCGCAGGCGCAGTCGCGCTTTCATTGGATGGTGGCCATGCTTGCCGGAACGGCGATAGCCGCACTTGCCGTGGGCATCCTCGCGAGGCTGATCCTCGTCGGAATCGTCGTGCGCCCTGTCGCTGAAATCAAGACCCATCTCGCGCGCATTGCCTCAGGCAATCTTCAGGGCGATGTGCTCGCCGAATATCGGAACGAGATGGGAATGCTCATGGCGGACGTCAGGACAATGCAGGACGCGCTGGTGCGAACTGTCCGCAGCGTTCGCGGCGGAACGGAAACCATCAACGTCGGCGCACAGGAGATTGCCTCCGGAAGCGCAGATCTTTCGCGGCGAACCGAGCAACAGGCAGCGTCGCTTGAACTTGCAGCCGCGAACATGGCGCAGTTGACGCGGGCCGTCAAGAAAAACGCGGAGACGGCCGATACCGTGAGTCGACAGGCATTGGTCGCTTCACAAACAGCATCGGCGGGCGGCGAGGTCGTTCACGAAGTCGTCCGGACGATGCAAGGCATATCGGTGCATTCCAGCAAGGTTGCCGAAATCGTGGGCCTGATTGAAAGCATCGCCTTCCAGACCAACATTCTGGCGCTGAATGCCGCCGTCGAGGCGGCACGGGCTGGAGAACTCGGGCGCGGTTTTGCGGTCGTCGCAAGCGAAGTCCGAAGTCTTGCTCAGCGAAGTGCCCAGGCGGCAAAGGAGATCAAGCATTTGATCGACGCTACCGTCGGGAAGATCGACGAAGGTTCGCTGCTCGCGCAAAGGGCGGGCGCGATCATGACTGAGGTCGTGTCGTCAGTTGCAGCGGTAAGCGGCTTGATGGCCGAGTTGCACCGGGCTACGCAGGAACAGAGCCACGACATTGAACAGGTGAGTGGAGCTGTCCTGCAAATGGACACAACAACTCAGCAAAATGCAGCACTCGTTGAGCAGGCTGCAGCCGCAGCCCAGTCGCTCAAGGAGCAGGCAGCGCTGCTCGACGATGTCGTTTCGGAATTCAAGATTGCATCGGTTACGTCGTAATTCTTCGGTCAGTCAGACGGTATCGTTCACCAGACCCGTGGTGTTGCCGCTCGCGAGCATTAACTGTGCGAGTTCCGCGGTCGCCGTTTGCAGCGCCGATTCGATGGCTGCGACCTGGCCGCTCGGGCTCGTGGCGGTGCTGGCCGCAACGCCGCTCGCGTCCTGACTGGCCAGAACCCGTTCGTGGGCAATGGCTTCCTGTGTTTTAGCAAGTTGCGCACGCAACGAGTTGATGAGCGCTTTCAACTGTTGGATAGCGACACTATTCGTACTGGCGCCCGACAAAACACCCGCGGCTGAACGGGTACTCGCGCTCGCGCTTGCGCCGCCTGACGATGCCGCGGAACCAGCGCTGGTGGAATCTGTGGTCGTGGACGACGAACCTGTGTCGGTAGAACTGGCGACGGTTCCGGTTTGCGGAACTTGGGGGGTTATATTGGCATTGACCTGCATGTTCATTTCCCGCTCTCGAATGGTTCTGCTCGCAAATATCGGCGTGCAGCCCGCTTTCTTTAGCCTTTCACATGATGAATGCGGAGGGAACTAGCTCCCCGGGGCCCGAGATAACGAAGGATGATCTTCATGCCACCGTCGCGCGTCGATTTTTTTAAGCGCCCGGGACGGGTTCGATGCGCCGGATTCGATTGAAATCGCGGGAAGGTGCCCGCTGGCAAAGAGCGCGTGCCGCTCGAAAATCGTGCAGATCTCGCCTGCGGCAAGCAGTTTTTCAAGCCCGTAGGCGCGAGCCGGCGCTAATAGATGGTATTTCACATTCGCACCTTCGAATTGAATCTCAATGAGTGATTTGTCAACCAGTTCGCCGATACAGTCCATCACGGTTTCATTGGATAGCGTGGCGTCGCGGGCGATCTGCGACGCGGCCTGCACCGTGAAGGCGCGGTTGAAGACGCTCAGGCGCCTGAACACCGTTTGCTCGGCGGCATCGAGCATGTCGAAGCACCAGTCGAATGCGGCGCGCAGAGACTGATGTCGGGGCTGGGCGGTGCGATAGCCGCCGGCAAGATAGAGCAGGGGTTCGTCCAGCCCTTCGCGGATGCCTTCCAGTCCAAGTATGGAAGCGCGTCTGGCCGCCAGTTCGAGCGCGAGCGGTATGCCTTCGAGGCGGCGGCAAATTTCCTCGACCATCCGGAGCCGTTCATCGCTCATCTCGGCGTTCACGCCATTCGAAAGCAGCCGCCGCAAGAAGAGACCGATCGCGGGGGAGCGGAGCACGGCATCGCGGCCGTCGCCTGCGCTCGGGAGCGCGAGCGGGCCGACACGATAGACCACTTCGAGCGACACGCGCAGGCGGAACCGGCTGGTGGCGAGAATCGTAACCCGGGGATTGGCACGGCTGGTCAGGTCGACGATTTCGGCCACGTGCTCCACAACATGTTCGGCATTGTCGATGACGAGCAGGCCGGGCAAGCCGGCCAGCACATTCGCCACGGTGCGCAAATCGGGGCCGTTTCCGTCGAATGGCGCGTCGCAGACGTCCGCGAACGCCTGGACGACCGCCGCGCGCGTGACGTGCGCGGCCAGTTCGACGAAGCGCACGTCGACCTCCTGCTCCGTGGCGAGCCGGTGCGCGATCTCGCGGGCAATCCTGGTCTTTCCGATGCCCCCCGCGCCGACGAGCGTCACGATGCGCGCCGAGGACATCATCGAGCGAATTTCGGCGATTGCGGCGTCCCGCCCGAGCAATGGTTCGCCCGCGCGCAGTTCGTTGGGCTCACGCGCCGGTCCGGCTTCATGACGAGGCAACGGCATGATTCGCGCGTCGGGGGCCGCCGCCAGTTGGTAGCCGCGCCCCGGCACCGTCAGGATCAGCTTGCGGTCCGTGCCCAGCGCCTTGCGGATCGCCGAAAGCTGCACATGGATATTGTTCTCTTCGACGATCGTATCGGGCCAGACCGCCTCCATGAGTTCGTCCTTGGAGACAATGCGTCCTGCTGCCAGAGCGATGGTGGCGAGCACATCGAACGCACGGGACCCGAGGTCCACCGCCTTGCCGCCGCGGCGCAGCGCCCGCAAACCGAGATCCAGCTCGCATTCGCCGACCTGAATGACCGGCGCGTGTGGAGCGAACGATGGAGAGACTGCTGTCGCGTGATTCATGTCTTTTCTGCTCGGCATGGCTATGGCAAGGGACTGGGCGTGCGGCAACCCGCCTGGCTTATGGCACTCCGATATCGTGAGCGGATTGATTGCGCGCGGACCGTATCGAGATGGATGATAGGCGACACGTCTTTTCCTCACTGTTATCCACAAATTAACTTTTGTTAATCTGGCGTTGCCGCAATAGCGGCGCAAAGCAATGTGCTCACTGGGGGAGCGGTGTCGCGGAGCGCCGGCGCCAGGTGCTGGACAGAACATTAACTAAATTTAATGACACGCCGAAAATCGAAATATCGGCGCTGGACCGATAATTGGAGGTAAGGTGGCAGAAGCAGGGAAGAGCGGGCTTTGCACGAGTAGCGGCGTGGCGCCGCGGCCGTGTACGGTGGCTACCCGGAACCGCGAGTGGCTGGAATGAAGATCTTGTTAGTGGAAGACAATCTGCAGGTAGCCGGTTTTCTGAGGAAGGGGCTCGAGGAGGCGGGGCACGTGGTCGACTTCGCCGACAACGGCCGGGACGGCACGTTTCTCGCCATGGGTGGCGCATACGACGCGATCATTCTGGATCGCATGTTGCCGGGCGGCGTGGACGGGCTCGGCATCGTCGCGGCGCTGCGGGCAACGGGCAGCAAGGTGCCGGTGCTGATCCTGAGCGCGCTCGATGCTGTGGACGAGCGCATTCGCGGGCTGAAGGCGGGTGGCGACGATTACGTGGTCAAGCCCTTCGCGTTCGGAGAGGTGCTGGCGAGGCTCGAGGTGCTCATACGCCGCTCGCAGAGCGACGTGCTCGAAACGACGCTCAGGGTGGGCGACCTTTGCGTCGATCTGCTTTCGCGAAGAGTCACGCGGGCGGGCAAGGCGATCAGTCTGAAGCCCCGCGAATTCAAGCTGCTCGAATACATGATGCGGCACGCCAATCAGGTCGTGACGCGCACCATGCTGCTGGAGAATATCTGGGAATATCACTTCGATCCGCAGACCAACGTGATTGATGTGCACGTCAGCAAGCTTCGGCAAAAGATCGATGCGGGATTCGAGAGTTCGCTTCTGCGCACCGTGCGAAATTCCGGGTACATGCTTTCGGCCGACACATGAAATCGAGCTCCCTGTGAAGCCGCGAACCCATGCGGCAGCGTCATGAATCGAGAAGACCAGGTCGTTCAAACGTTGTGTGATGACGGTGCGCTCGTTCTGTCACGCGTCAAAACGCGGGGCGCGGCGCGAACGCGGCTCGCCTTGCGGCCGTCGAGCAGCCAGCCTTCGGCGGAAGTCCTGTCGTTGCTGGAGAACGCCTATGGACTGCGCACGCGGCTCGACGGTCCGCGCTTCACCCAGCCGCACGCGCTGTTACGGGAGAGCCGGCGCACTACACTCTTTCTCGAGGATCCGGGCGGCAGCGTTCTCGCTTCCATGCAGCCGCACCTCATGTCGCCCGGCCAGGTTCTTGCGATAGCGTCGAACGCGGCGGCCGCGCTCGACGCATTGCATGCGCGCGGGCTCATCCATCACGACATCCGGCCCGCCCATCTGCTAGTCAACGCAAAAACCGGCGGGGTTGCGCTCACCGGGTTCGGGTTGTCTTCCGATGCCGACGCCGAAGGCAAGGATGTCCCGCAGCCGCTCCTGTTCGCGGACGCGCTCCCGTACGTTGCGCCGGAGCGCACCGGACTCGTCAACCGGCGGCCCGATACGCGTTCCGACCTCTATTCGCTGGGGGTCGTCATCTACTGGATGTTCACCGGCCGATTCCCTTTTCTGGCCCAATCGGGCGCTGAGTGGCTGCATTGCCATACGGCGAGAAAGCCTGTCTCGCTCAAGGAATACGCGCCGCAGGTGTCCGATTCCGCCGCCGCCATCGTCGAGCGACTGCTCGCAAAAGCCGCTGAAGACCGATACCAGACCGCGAGAGGCCTGGAGCACGACTTGCGGCTCTGCGCCGTGCAGTGCCGGCGCGGAGCGCACGCCGAGCCGTTCGCATTGGGCGCTGCCGACTCGGACGACCGCTTGTTTATTCCCGGGCGCCTGTATGGGCGGGAAGCGGACGCGGGGGCGCTGGTTGCGGCCTTCGACCGTGTCGCTCGGGACGGTTCGCCGGAATGCGTTCTGGTGTCCGGCTACTCGGGAATCGGGAAGTCGTCGTTGGTCGACGAATTCCATCAGGTGATGTCGGGTTCGGGCAGCCTGTTCGCTTCAGGAAAATTCGACCAGTACAAGCGGGATATTCCGTACGCAACGATTGCGCAGTGCATGGCGGCGCTCGTGCAGCAGATTCTCGACGAGGACGAAGCGGAGATCGGCACATGGCGGCAGCGCATACAGGACGCGCTGGGTTCTCACGGCCAACTGATAGTCGATCTGATTCCCGCGCTCGAACAGTTGGTCGGCCCGCAGCCGCAGGTTACCGAACTCCCGCCGCTGGATGCCCAGACACGGTTCGTCGCGACGCTCACGCGATTCATTCGGGCCTTCGCCTTTCCCGGGCGGCCACTGGTGCTCTTTCTGGACGATCTCCAGTGGCTGGACGCCGGCACGATCTCGGTACTCGAGGCGTTGGGCAAAGGCCTGGACGTCGGCGATCTGCTGCTCATCGGCGCGTTTCGCGACAACGAAGTCGGGCCCACGCACCCGCTGACCCAGGTAGTCGATGCGATGCGCGCGGGGCAGGTTCGCGTTCATGACCTGTTGCTGGCTCCGCTCGGCGTGGACGACGTGGGCCGTCTCGTGCGCGATGCGATGCACGGCAATAAGCAAGGCACGGAGACGGTCGCGCGGGTGATGTTCGACAAGACAGGCGGGAATCCTTTTTTTGCAGTGCAGTTCCTGCAGGCGCTGGCGGACGAAGGCTTTCTCACGTTTGACAAGGCGCGTCGCGAGTGGGCGTGCAACGCGGATCGGATTGCGCACAGAAGTTTTCCCGACAGCGTCGTGGATCTGATGGTCGACAAGCTTGGCCGTCTGCCAGATGCGACTCGCAGCGTGCTGGTGGATTTCGCGTGCCTTGGCGCGAGTGTTTCGTCTGCGGTTCTCGCGCGCGTAAGCGGTCAGTCGAGCGAAGCGATCGATGCGGCGCTCGCGGAAGCTGTCGCTCAGGGCGTCGTGTATCGGCAGGCCGATGGCTACGCGTTCGTTCACGACCGGATTCAGGAGGCCGCGTACGCATTGATGGCCGAGGCGGATCGCGCATCTGCGCATCTGCGCATCGGAACCATGCTGGACAGCGAGGATGACGATCAGGATGTCGAGCTAAATATCTTCGAGATCGTCAACCAGTACAACCGCGCGATTCATGTGGTCGAGGACTTCGGGGTGCGCGCACGCGTGGCCGGTCTGAACTTGCGCGCCGGCCGGCGCGCGAGGGGCTCTGCGGCCTATGGCTCTGCGCTCGCGTATCTGACGCTCGGAAGCGAGATTCTCGGCAGTGACGCGTGGCGGACGCACTACCACGAGAAATTCTCGTTCGAACTGCTGCGCGCCGAATGTGAATTCCTCACGGGCAGCGCCGCGCTGGCCGAGGAACGCCTGCGCGAGCTGGCAGCCGCAGCCAGGAACGTGCCGCACAAGGCCGCCGTCGCGTTTCTTCGCGTGACGCTCCACACGGCGCTCGATCAGATGCAGGCCGCTGTCGAAATCTGTCTCGGCTATCTGCGCGAGGTTGGCATCGACTGGGTTGCGCATCCCGACCGCGCGGCCGCCGTTGCGGAGTACGCGGCGCTGCGCGAGCGGATTGGACAACGAACGATCGCCTCCCTCATCGACCTGCCGCTGCTCCAGGACGAAACGCTGGAGGCCACGCTCAATGTGCTGACCGCGGTGCTTCCGCCGGCCTTCTTCACGGACGAGAACCTGGTGTGTCTGGTGTTGTCGCGCATGGCGAACCTGAGCATCCGGCATGGTAATACCGACGCGTCCTCGCTGGGTTTCGCCTACCTGGGCATGGTGGCCGGCCCGATTTTTGGCGACTACCGCGCGGGTTTCGAGTTCGGCAGGCTTGGCCTGGCACTCGTGGACGAGCGGGGGCTGGGGCGGTTCCGGGCGCGCGTGTATATGTGTTTCGCCTATCACGTGATGCCATGGACGCAGCCCATGCGCGCGGGGCTGCCGCTATTGCGGCGGGCGTTCGAAGCGGCAACGCAGAGCGGCGACCTCACCTACATTGGTTTCAGCAGTTGCTGTCTGGTCACGAGCCTGCTTGCGGCGGGCCATCCGCTTGCAGACGTCGAGGACGAAGGAGTCGAGCGTTTGCGTATCGTTCGCGCCGCGGGGTTCGGGCTGATTGTCGACATCATGACCGCGCAGTTGTCGCTGATTCGCGGACTGCGGGGGCTGGCGCCCTGGCTCGGGTCTGCCAATGCGGACCATGCGGATGAGGCTTCTCTGGAGCGGCACCTGGAAGGCAATCCCGCACTCGCTATCGCGGCATGCTGGTACTGGATTCGGCAGTTGCAGGCGCGTTTTTTCGCTGGCGACATTGGCGGCGCACTAGAGGCGGAAAAGCGCGCGGCGCCGTTGTTGTGGACCACCTCGGGCCACTTCGAGCTCGCGGAATATCACTTCTTCGGTGCGCTGGCGCGCCTGCAGTGGCATGACAGTCTTGCACCTGCAGACCAGGCCGACAACCAGGCCGACAACCAGGCCGCGCTGGCGGACCACGTAGAGAAGCTGCGCGGCTGGGCCCGGCACTCGCCCGCGAACTTCGCCTCGCGCGCCGCGCTGGTCGAGGCCGAACTCGCGCGCGTGCAAAAGCGCGAGTTTGAAGCAATGCGCCACTACGAGCACGCAATCGGCCAGGCACGCGAGCAGCGTCTGTTGCATGTCGAGGGCCTCGCCAATGAGATCGCCGGCCGGTTCTATGCGGACAACGGGTTTGCGGCTATCAGCGTCGTGTACCTGCGCAACGCGCGGCTCGCCTATCTGAACTGGGGGGCGATGGCGAAAGTCAGGGCGCTCGACGCGCGCCACCCGGGCCTCGTGCCGGAAGAGACTTCGAGCGTGTCGGGCGGGCCGGTGGCGAATCAACTGGCGATGGAGACGGTCGTCAAGGCGTCGCAGGCGATCTCCAGCGAGCGAGTGCTGGAGCGGCTCATGCACACGCTGATGACCATCGTGCTCGAGCACGCTGGCGCCCGGCGCGCGCTATTGATCCTGCCGCACGCGGAGCAGCTCTGGATCGAGGCGGACGCCAGCGCGCTGCGCGAAGGCAACACGGTCCACGTAGGCCGGCGCGCGGCTTCGTCCGATGCCGTGCCGCTCTCGATGCTCCACCACAGTCTTCGCACGCACGAGCCGGTGCTGGTGGATGATGCTTCGATGGAGAATCCCTTCGACGCCGACGAATACTTCAACGGTGGCACCGCACGCTCTGTGTTGTCGTTGCCGCTCGTCAAGCAGGACCGGGTGATCGGCGCCCTGTATCTCGAGAACGAACTTGCACCGGGCGTTTTCACGCTCTCGCGGCTGGCGGTGCTCAGGCTGCTCGCATCGCAGGCCGCGATATCGATCGAGAACGCGAGCCTGGAAGAGGTCGAGGCGCTTCTCGAGGAAAAAGACGCCTTGCTGCATGAGGTGCACCACCGGGTCAAAAACAACCTGCAGTTGATCAGCAGCCTTCTCAACCTCCAGGCGGCACGCGCCGAAGACAGGTCGACGGCGGAACGCTTCCTGGACAGCAGAAATCGGGTGCGCTCGATGGCGATGGTTCACGAGAATCTGTATCGCGCGGGGAATTTCGCGCGCATCGACATGGCGTCTCACATCCGCAATCTATGCGCGCACCTTTCCCGCGTTTATGAATTGAGCCAACTGAACGTGTCCCTCGACGTGCTGGTGGACGACGTGCAACTCGACATGAACCGGGCGGTGGCTTGCGGCATGATCGTAAACGAACTCGTCTCGAACGCGCTCAAACATGCGTTTCCGCAGGGGCGGCGCGGGAATCTGCGTGTCCAGCTGATGTCCGACGACGAGCGTCGGTGCAGGCTGAGTGTATCCGACGACGGCATTGGATTGCCGGCCGATTTTTCCGTCGAGGAGGCAGATTCTCTCGGCCTGCAACTCGTTTCCGACCTGGCCCACCAGCTGCATGCCTCGGTCCGACGGGACAACGGCGCGGGGACGAGCTTTGTCATTCACTTCACACTCTAAGGACTCGACGGGCTTCATCATGGCATCCGCGCGCATACTCATCGTGGAAGACGATCGTGTGGTGGCACGCGATATCGCTCAGCAGTTGGTGCGCTGCGGGCATGCAATCGCGGGCAGTGTCGCGAGCGGCGAGGAGGCGATCGCCGTGGCGGCGCAGGCGCCGCTGGACCTCGTGCTCATGGATGTGCGTCTGGAAGGCGATCTGGATGGCATCGATACGGCGAGGCGGCTACGCGAGGCGCATGGCCTGCCTGTCGTATTTCTCACCGCCTATGCGGACGAGGAGACGGTCCAGCGCGCGACCGTCACCGAACCGTTCGGCTATGTGCTGAAGCCCTTCGAAGACCAGCAACTGCGCACCGTCGTGGAGATGGCGCTGTACAAGCATGGTGCGGAGCGCCGGCTGCGCGACAGCGAGCATCGCTATGCAGTCACGCTTGCCAGTATTGGCGACGGCGTGATCGCAACCGACTGCGAATCGCGCATCACGCTGATCAATCCCGTGGCCGAGGCGTTGACCGGATGGTCGCGCGAGGAGGCCGCCGGTCGGCCGCTCGCAGAGGTGCTCGTGCTGATCGACGAGGACACGAACGTGCCGCTGGGCGACATGGGCACCGCGGTTCTGGGCAGGCAGGCCCCGGTCGACTTGCCGCTCAAGACCAGGCTGGTCGGCAGGCATGGACGCGAAGTTCCGGTCGAAGCCCGAGGCACGCCGATTATCGATGATGTGGAGCAGGTCGTCGGCGCGGTGCTCGCCATTCGCGACGTGACGCAAACGCGGCGCGCGGCGCAGGCGGAGATACTGCGCGCAACCAACGAGCGACTGGACGCTGCCATGCAGGGGTCGAACGTCGGCGTATGGGATCTCGAACTCGATGGCGAAGACGAGCGCCATTGGGTGCTGCGCTGCTGGAACGCACACGAGTGGCTTGGCTATGGCGAGCATGCCGGCGCTCCCAGCTTCGACCGATTTTTGGAACTCGTCCATCCCGACGACCTCAACCGCTTTGGCGAGGCGTTCAGGAACCAGGCCAAAAGCGGCGGAGCGTTGGCGATCGAGCACCGCCTGTTGCACCGCGACGGCTCGTACCGATGGGTTCTCACGCGCGGCGCGCCGCGCAGGCATGCCGGTAGCGCGGTTGTCTGCCTGACCGGCACGTCGATCGACATTACCGCACTCAAGCGCGCTGAACAGGCGGTGCGCGCCAGTGAGGAACGCTTTCGGGGCACGTTCGAAAACGCCGCGGTCGGCATCGCGCACTGCGCTTCGGACGGACGCTTCCTGCGCGTCAATCAACGCTACTGCGAGATCGTCGGCTACACCCGTGACGAGTTGCTCGATATGACGTTCAAGGACGTCACGGACGCATCGTATCTGCCTGCCAGCGTCTCCCGCTTCGAACTGCTATTCGAAAAGAAAATCTCTCACTACGCCGAAGACAAGCTTCTCATTCGGGGCGACGGGTCGCGCGTTTGGGTCAATGATTGTGTCGCGTTGCAATGGGAACCCGGCGAGCAGATCCATCATACGATCGCGGTCCTGCAGGACATTTCCGAACGTAAAGCGCTCGAAGCAACGGTGCGCGTGGCGCGAGACGAGGCGGAGGCCGCAAATAAAGCCAAAGATGAATTCCTCGCCAATATCAGCCACGAGTTGCGCACTCCGCTGAACGGCATCCTCGGCTATGCACAGGTCCTGCGCCACGACGACACGCTCGCGCCCCGCCACAGGTCGCACGTCGCGGTCATCGAGCAAAGCGGAACGCATCTGTTGACGCTGATAAACGACCTGCTCGAGTTTGCGCGTATCGGCGCGGGCCAGACCGAACTGCAACTGGCCGATGTGCTGCTCGCGCCGTTCCTGGAAATGCTTGCGGACATGGTCGGTGTGCGGGCGAGGGAAAAAGGCCTGACGCAGACCCGCGTGATCGCGCGCTGTCTGCCGGCCGTGATTCGGGTCGACGAAAAGCGCCTGCGCCAGGTGTTGCTTAACCTGCTTTCGAATGCCGTGAAATTCACGGACGAAGGCGAGGTCACATTCGCGGTAAGACAGATCAGCCCCGGCCTCCTGCGGTTCGAGGTGTCGGACACGGGCGTGGGGATCACGCGCGACCAGCTGGAGCGCGTGTTCAGGCCGTTCGAGCAGGCGGGCGATACCGAGCGGCGCAGCGCGGGTGTGGGTCTTGGCCTGTCCATCAGTCAACAGCTTGTGTGGCTCATGGGCAGCGAGATTCATGTGGAGAGCGAACCCGGTCGAGGGAGCCGCTTCTGGTTCGATCTCGCGGTGCAGGTTCCGGGCGATTCGGTATGTGCAGCGTACGGCGCGGATGGCGCGGCGATTCAGGACATCGACTCAGCGGCATACGAGCCGGCGGCTGGCGCTTCCATGCCTGTGCTGTCCGTTCCGGGGGGCCTCGGCACGGGTGCGCCGCTGGCCGTCCCCTTGCACGAGGACATGGAAATTTTGCATCGTCTGGCGTTGCGAGGGCAGATGCGCGATGTCATGCGTCACGCCAATGCGCTACTGGAATGCGACGGACGTTACCGGGCATTCGTGCTTCAGGTACGTCGGCTCGCGGAGAATTTCGAATCGAGAGAGTTGCTCGCGTTCATCGAGCGGCATTGGAATAGAAGAGAGCCGGCATGACAGAGAAACTCGACAGCATTGCGCCGCTTGTTCTGGTTGTCGACGATACGGCGTCGAATCTGGGCCTGGTGGTCGACTTTCTCGAAGGCAATGACCTGCGTGTGTCGATTGCCCGCGACGGTGAAGAAGCGCTCAGTCGCGCGGATCTCGTGCGGCCGGACCTGATATTGCTCGACGTGATGATGCCCGGGCTGGATGGTTTCGAGGTGTGCCGCAGGCTCAAGGAGAACCCGCGCACCCATGCGATCCCCGTCATTTTCATGACCTCGCTTTCGCAGACGGAAGACAAGACGGCCGGCTTTCACGTCGGGGCAGTCGACTACGTGACCAAGCCGCTGCAAATGGAGGAACTGCTCGCGCGGGTCAAGACGCATCTTAAGCTGGGACGCCTGCAGAAAGCCTTGAAAGAGCAGAACGCACGGCTTCAGGAAGAGGTGCGCTGCCGCGAGGCCGCGCAGGAGGCGTTGATCGAAATGATCAACAGCGTGCGCAATACATCGAATGCCATCGCTCACGATCTGCGAACCCCGCTGACTGAACTCCGCTTCAGAATGGAGGCAATGATCCTCGACCTCAAGAAGAAGGTCGACGGCGATACGCTCGAACGGCTGGAAGGCGCGTTGGGCGACATCGACCGCGTCATCGGTATTTTCAACGCGCTGCTGCGGCTCGCGGAAATCGATGCGGGCGTACGCAAGTCGGGATTCGTGCAAAGCGATGTCGCTCACATCGTTGGCGAAGCGGTGGAGTTCTATCAGCCGCTGGCGGAGCTGCGCGGCCTCGCGCTCACCCCGAGCGGCCCGGACAGCTTGCCTGCGCGGGTCGATCCCCTGTTGCTCGCCCAGGCGATCGGCAATCTCATCGACAATGCGCTGAAGTTTGCGAGCACGCACGTGGATGTTCGCCTGAGCCATGCCGGCAGTTCGATTGAAGTCGCGGTGGCCGACGATGGTCCCGGTGTTCCGGATGCCGAGAAAGCCAGGGTAACCGAACGGTTCTATCGCGGCGACGCGAGCCGCGGGACGCCCGGAGTTGGTCTCGGACTCGCGCTCGTCAAAGGGGTGGCGACCTTGCACGGTGGCACGCTGCGGCTCGAGGACAACACGCCGGGCCTGATCGTAAAGCTGGCCTTGGCATGCTGATTCTGGCGGTCGGCACGACGTTGCGGCAATCCGTAATGACGTACCGGAATTCATCGCTCCATTCAGGACTTTTAACGGAGTTTGTGGCAACCTGTTTGCTCCAGAATGGAGCGCGCGTCGCGTACATCGTTGAGGCGATGAGGCGAGCGATCCATGCCACCGCCCACATGCCTGTCCATGCGTATTCCAATGCAGCAGGCGAGGCCTGAAAATGCAGCCAGTCGATCATGGATACACTACTTTCCATGCGCGTTTTCGCGCGTATCGTCGAATCGGGCAGCTTGACGCGCGCGTCCGAATTGACGGGCCTGACGACACCGCGCGTCTCGGCGCTATTGCGTCAGCTCGAGCAGCACCTGCGATGCAAGCTGCTCAATCGCACCACCCGCCGCGTCTCGCTCACTGAGGACGGCAGTGCCTACTATCAACGCTGTGTCGCCGTTCTCGGCGAGATCGACGACATGGAGGCTTCGCTCTCGCGAGCGAGGAGCGCGCCCAAGGGGCGGCTCAAAGTGAATCTGCCTGCCGCGATGGCGAAGCACGTCGTCATTCCGGCGCTTCCGGATTTCGTATCGAAGTATCCGGATATCTCGGTCGAACTCGGTGTGACGGACCGGCAGGTGGATATCGTGGGCGAGGGCGTGGATTGCGTGGTCCGCGTAGGCGAGCTTGCGGATTCTGGCATGGTCGCGAGACGAATCGGAAGCATGGCGACCTGTACCTGCGCCGCGCCCGGCTATCTGGAGACGCATGGCGTGCCCGAGACTATCGACGACCTCGCCCAGCACCTCGCCGTCCACTACATCCTTCAGGACACGGGGCGGCCGCGAGGCTGGGAGTACATGGTCGACGGCAAGCCGTGTATCGTGCAGATGCGAGGCACAATTGGCGTGAACGACGCCGACGCGCACGTGGCGTGTGCGCTGGCCGGCCTCGGGCTCGTCAAGACGTCAGTCTATCTGGTGCAGTCCGCGCTTTCCTCGGGAGAACTGCGCGAGGTGCTGCAAGCATTCAATGTCGCGCCTCGCCCGGTTTCGGTGATCCATCCGCCGAACCGCAATCTACCGCTGAAGCTCAAGCTTTTCATCGAGTGGCTCAGCGCGCTGTATGCGGGCATTCCTGCTTTGCAGGGCAAGCGCGCCTGAGTGACTTGATTGCGCGGCCAGGTCCGCCGTAGTGCAGTGCGCGGTTGCCGCATCGTCGCTGCTTTCGCGCGCCATTCACGCTTGCGCCTGATGACGTTGCTGCCTATAGTGCGAAATCGCAATCAACAGGAATCCGTCCGGAAAAATCGTGCCGTCATCCCGCCTTCGTCGATCGCAAGAGAACTTAAAGGGCAACGCGAATCTATCGCGTGAGGCGCGGCTCGTTCTGGAACTGCTCGAGCGCGTCGGCGGCGAGCGCGGCGAATGGCTGCCCGAAAAGACCTTGCTACGTGACTTCGATACGCTGATCGATCACCTCATGCAAGGCAGTCCGCAATGCGTGAGCCTCGGCGCGCTGATGCGCAATGCGCTCGCGGCGACACATGCGGGCACACGAGGAGTCCTGCACGGCCTGTTGATGGCAAGCGCCGCATGCACTGACGGAGCAGATCGTCTCGCATTGCTGCTCGATCGCCGCGGCCCGGGGCTCAGTACAGCGCAGCGGCTGAGTACGCTTGGCTGGATCGCCGGTTCGCCCGCGCAAAGCCTCACGCCTTCCGGGCTTGCTCAGGCGCTGGGCGTGTCGCGTCAGAACCTTGCGCGGGCGATAAGCGGCGAAACGGGCGAGACGCCCAAACGATGGCTGCTTCGCATTCGAATCAAACGCGCGAGAAACATGCTGACCCACCCCGGCCTGACATTGAGCGATATTGCCCGGACGTGCGGTTTCAGCAGCCATGCGCATTTTTCCCGCGCCTTCCGGGATATCACGGGCATGACTCCGCAACGCTGGCGCAAGTGGCGAGGTGTGCCGGGTGCTGCGCGTCGGCGGGACTCATCCAGATCGTGAATCCGCTGGACCGTGTGCGAGCGAAGCGAGATAGCGGGCGTTGCGCTGCGCGAGAGCGGTTGCATCGTCGTCGCATCGCAAGCGTTCGAGCGCGTAGGTGCGCAGCGTTTGGCCAAGGCGATAGGTCACGAGCGGGCTCTCGCATTCAACCGTAATCATCGATTTCGCGGCGAGTTCGCATATGCCTTCCATCGCGCATGTGTCTTTCAGCGTCTTGTCGCAGACAACTGCGCGCACGGCATCGAGCGTGAACGCGCTGTTGAATACAGCGAGGCGGCGAAACAACCTGCGCGTCGGCGTGCTGAGCAAGTGGTAACTCCAGTCGAGGCTCGCCCGCAGTGTCCGATGGCGCGGCAACGCCGTGCGATAGCCCGATGTGAGCAGATCCATGCGGTCGTCGAGCCGATGGTTCAACTCCACCACGCCGAAGAGCGGCGCGCGCGCGGCGGCCAGCTCGATTTCGAGCGGATTGCCGTCCAGACGCCGGCAGATCTCGGCGACGTGGTGGATCAGGTTGTTCTCGATCCGGATCGCCTTGTCGACGGACTGCGCCCGTTCGAGAAAGAGCTGGACGGCGGCCGTGTCGAGCGCCTCGGCAAAAGACGCAGCAGACGACGGCACCGCGAGCGGAGCGAGCCGCATCACATGCTCGTGTGTGCCGTAAAGCCGCTCCCGGCTCGTCACGAGCACACGCAGCCCCGGGTTGTCGGGGACGATGCGCGCGGTGAGAGAGCCGACCTCGTCGATCAGGTGCTCCGCCGTGTCGAGCACGAGCAGGCTGCGCCGTTGGGCTAGCGCGCGACGTATGCGCTCGAGCGGCGCTGTGCCGTCGTCGGTTCCCGCACCGCATCGGTCTGCGATCGCGGCAAGAAGCTCCTGCTGGCCCTTCAACATCGAAAGTTCGACGAAGCAGGTATCGAACGCCGCCACGGTGCCAAGCCGCTGGGCGATAGTCAGCGCCAACGCCGTTTTGCCGATGCCCGCCGGTCCCGTGATTGTGAGCGTCTGTGCGGCATCGAGAGTGGCGAGCGCGGCGTCTATCTCGGCTTGTCGGCCGATCAGCGACGTCGCGCACGAAGGGCAAAGCGCCGTGGCGGGCCACACGCCGCGCTTCAATGCTTCCTTAGTGACGATCTCGCCGCCGGCTCGAACCAGCGTGGCGAGAACGTCGAACGCGCGCGCTCCGGGCGGCTGCGGCGCGCCGCAGCCGCGCAGCTCGCGCATCTCGGGATCGATTTCGTATTCCGCAATTCTGACCATGCCAATGGAGCGCCACACGCATTTTCGTGCGGGCCATTCTAGGCAGGCGTATGCGACACGGTCTTGCATCTTTTTGTCGTGTTTTACACGAACGGATTGCCGTGCCAAGGACCCGGCGCGAGGCGCCTTCCCTTCGGTATTAAATTTATTTAATACGGCTTCCCGGAGAAACAGGCTATCTTGGCGAACCGTAGGCGATTTGTGTTTGACCCACGTTCGCCGGACACCGGACGAGAATGCCATGAATGCGGAATACGCTGGCAATGCAGCGGCCTATTTTCATCTTCCTGAAGCGCGCATTCTGCGGAGTACGTCGCTACACAACGCGGACATCACGATCACACGGCTAACGGCCACGAAGAACACGGTCAACCTCACTGATCCGATCCCGCCCGCGAACGCATTCGTCTTGTCGCTGCAACTCCAGCCGTTGCCCAGACACGAATTGTGGCTCGACGGCAAACGCGAACCCGTGACGCCCTATGGACGCGGCGCGATCTCCGTCGTTGACCTCGCGGCGCGCCCAACGGCGTTTCTTCCTACCGCGTTCGACTGTATCCAGTTCTACCTGCCGCAGGCGACACTCGAGCAGTTGGCGGCGGCCGAAGACCGCGCACCCATTCGCGAACTGGCCGTGCCTCATGGGGCGCACGACCCGTTCGTCGAATCGATCGGCAAGCTGTTGCTGCCGGCGCTGTCCGAGGCGCGTGCGCCACGGCTCTTCGTGGATGGCCTCGTCATCGCGCTGCACCATCATCTGGCGGCTCGCTACACGGGCGTTCGCGTGCGCGAACCTCATGGTCCGGGGCGCCTCGCACCCTGGCAGGTGGCGAGAGTGAAAGCGATGATCGATGCTCACCTCGACAAAAGCCTGTCCATGCCACAACTCGCCGCGGCGTGCGAACTTTCACCGTGGTACTTCTGCCGGGCTTTTCGAATGACGACCGGCATCGCGCCTCATCAATGGCTCATACGTCGCCGCATGGAAAAGGCACAGGAGATGCTGGCAAAGACGGATAGGCCGATCGCGGAAATCGCGTTGCGATGCGGCTTTTCGGATCAAAGCCATTTCACGCGCACGTTTTCGCGCATGACCGGCGTGTCGCCAGGGGCATGGCGACAGCCACAGTAATGAGAGGCACGGCTAGCGGGCTCCCTGCGACACCTTTTGACGAATCGAATCCGTCACGCTGTGTTCTGGTTGCGGGCGCCCCGTCCCGGCTTCGGGCGACGGCTTCGCGCCAGTATTCCAGAGGGATCGCGCGGGCTTGCCGGCAAGGGTTTCGCCGTTGTCGTCTTCTGCGGCAATCGCGGGAGCCGCGCTTGCTCGGACACTCGGCGCGGTCGCCCCGCTCAGCTTGCCGCGGAGTCGGGCAAGGCGCCGGATATCGGGCGCAGGCGAGTCCATATCAAGGAGGTTGTCGAACTGCGCTAACAGCGCCACGGCCCGGGCGGCGTCGTCTCTTTCGAAATGATGCGTGGCGAGGTCGAGCGCGGCGCGCAATTTCCAGATTACTGCGCCGTGTTCGCTCGCGAGGGTCATGGCGGCATTCAGGAATTGCCGTGCCTGTGTTTCGCACTCGGCGCGCGCCTCACGCGCTGCGCCGTCAAGCGCGTGCGCTTGCCGAAGCGCCACGCAGCCCCTGGCCCGCAGCAGTTCGGGCAGGAAGTAATGCTCGCCGTGGGTCTCGCTGCGCTTGATCGCGTCGTCGAGCCTCGCTGCAGCCTCTGCGAAACGGAGGGCGCCTGCAAGCGCCTCGGCACTGGACACGATGAACGGCGCGATGACGCGCCGGAACCCGCGTGCAACGAGGCGCTGAAGCGCGGGCTCGAGCCGTGCGAGCGCCGATGCTTCGTCGCCCGACTGCATATCTAGCTGGACGGAGAGGCATTCCGCGAAATCTTCCCAGGCGGCAAAGCGATGAGTCGCCACTTGCGATCGCAACAGGGCGAGATAGCGCGCCGCGGCTTGCACGTCGCCACATTGAAGCGCGACCGGCACCGCCACGGTGGCAAGCACGTGGCTTAGCGAAGGCTCCAGCTTGTCCCGGCGTACCGGATTCAGCGACATTTGCACCCGTTGCATTGCCTGCTCCGGCTTGCCCTGAAACCAGGCAATGCGTGCGAGCGTGCCATTGCAGAAGATGAGCGGGTCCACGCCCAGCGTGCCGCAGGACGCCTCCGCCGGGTCCAGTTCGCTGAGCGCGGCAACGGCAGATTCGAGGCGCTCGCAAGCCTGCTCGTGCTCGCCGAAGCAGTGGAGCGAAACGGCGAGCATGGCACCGGCCAGCAGCGTGCCGCGCGACTCGCCAAGCTCCGCGGTTCGCTGGAGGCGTGTGGCGTAGCGGATCGAGGCCTGAACGTCCGCGATTGTCAGCGTGGAGTTCCAGAGGCCCCACAGGGCGCGCGTCACGAACGCATGGTCGCGCGCCACCTGTGCGAGCTGCAAGACGCGTTGCCACATCGATATCGCCACCTCGACGTCGTCGCCCACGGAGATGAGCGTGGAGGCGTAGGCGGCGCACAGCCTCATTTCGCAGACAACATCGACCGAGCCGCCGGGCAACGTGTCGAGCACCTCCAGCGCATGCCGTGCCCGTTCGCAGCATTCGTGCACGAGCGATGCTTCGAGCAGCGTGCCGACCAGCGCCCCCGCGAGCGCGACGCCCTGGGCAGGGTCGCCGTTCTCGGAGAACGCCCAATCGTAGGCGATGCGCGCGTCATCGAGAGAAAGTCGCGTGTTGAGATCTGTGCCTTGCCGGCTGCCTTCCGCGTGGGCGAGGCCGCTTTCTTCGATGCGCTTTTTCATGTAGCGCATGTGCCGCGACGCGATGGCGTGCAGTTCACCTTCGTCGCGCTGTTTTTCCAGCGCATAGGCGCGCGTGCTCTTGGTCAGCCGGTATGTTGCGATTGGACCGTCGAACTCCACGTTCAGGAGCGACTTCGTCGCGAGTTCGCCGAGACTCGAGACGACCACTGCGATCGACATGCCGGGCTCGGTGGCGACTGCGCAGACCGCATCGAACGTGAAGGGTCCGGTAAAGCAGCCGATGCGGCGAAAGAGAATGCGCGACGGCGTGTCGAGCAACGCATAGCTCCACTCGAACGTCGCGCGCAAGGTCTGGTGGCGCGGCAATGCCGAACGCAAGCCGCCCGTGAGCAGGTCGAGCTGGTGATCGAGCCGCGAGGCCACGCCTTCCACGCCGAGCGTGGCCACCCGCGCCGCGGCGAGTTCGATGGCAAGCGGCAGGCCGTCGAGGCGCCGGCAGATGTCGGCGGCCAGGGCAATGCTCCGCTTGTCGGTGGCGCAGTCCGTTGCGAGCGCGCGCGCGCGGCATAGAAACAGCTCGACCGCCGGCCAGGCGAGCAGCGCCTCGGCTGCCAGCCCGGCCTCGGGCACGGCGAGCGGCTCCAGGCGCAGCACGGATTCGGCACGGATGTGCAGCGCTTCCCGGCTCGTTACGAGCACGCGCACCAATGAGTTGCGCACGACCAGAGCCTCCACGAGCCGCGCAGCGACGTCGATCACATGTTCGGCGTTGTCGAGCACGAGAAGACACCCGGAATGGGCGAGAGCATCGTACAGCGCGTCAGTCCGGCGCTGCGCGTCCTCGACGGGAAACTTGAACGCTTCGGCGAGGATATCGAGCACAGCCTCGCTCGAGGATGCTCGGGCAAGCTCCACGAAGCATACCGCTCGACCGCTGCGGCCATGCATTGCGTTCGCAGCGTGGAGTGCGAGCGCAGTCTTGCCGATGCCGCCCGCGCCGACGACGGTCGTGACCGGTCCGCGATCGAGCTGATCGAGCAGTTGCTCGATCTCGGCCTCGCGCCCGATCAGCGGCGAGACGAGCGGGGGCGGTGCGGGGAGTTCATGCGCGGGCCCGGCGGGGGGGCGCGACTCGGCCACCTGGACGCCTCCCGCAACCAGCAGATAGCCCCGGCCGGCCACGGTCTTGATCAGATCGCGATCGGCACCGAGCAGCTTGCGCAACGCCGCGATATGCACCTGAAGGCGATTCTCTTCCACGATCTGGCCCGGCCAGACCGCATCCATAATGTCGTCTTTAGACAGAATGGCACCATTGGCACGATAGAGCGCTTCGAGAATATCGAAAGCGCGCGCGCCGATTCGCTGCGAAAGGCCATTCTGCTGAATGTTTCGCTGATCGAAACTGACCTGCAACGATCCTATTTGAATCATGGTCGTCTCCGGCCGACGGGATCGTGAATATCCCGGCGGCGCGCATCTGATCGAGCGTTGGCGATAAAACGGTGTGAGGCCATCATTCCCAAGGCGGTTTGGCGTTTCGGGCTTGCTGGAACGCGGTCGAGCACAGCCGGATGACGTTCAATACGGCAATTTGGCGCAATTCGAAGTGTAAACAAAGGAGAGAGGGGCGTCTTGAACAAAAATGCTCGGCGCCCGGCCAAAAAGATGTCTTCAAACGCCTGCGAGCGCGGCTAACGTCCATTGGGTCGCTATTCGTGCCGCCATGGCGTTCATCGAGCGGCATGTATGAATGTCACGTCGAAACCCGAACTTTGTCAGGTTACGCGAACTAAATTGCTGGTTACGCCGCCGGGATTTTTTTGCACGAACGATCGGGCCAAAGCATTGCGAAAAACAATGTGAGGTGCATTTGTATGTCAAATGCAGATTCGTGATTTCACCGCCGGCGGCCCCGGTCACTGCAAGTTAGCGGCCCCGGTGACAAGCTCGATGAAGGCCTTGATACGCCTCGATCCACGCTGGTTCGGCAAATAAAGTGCGGTTACCGCGGATCGGGCGTTGTTCGGATTGACCTCGTAGCCTTCGAACAGCCGGGTCAGGCGTTCGCTTTGCACGTCGGCGGCCACGAGCCAGCTTGGCAGCAACGCGACTCCGGCGCCGCTCAGCGCCGCTTCGCGAAGGATGTCCGAGTTGTTGGATTTCAGTTTCCCCGTGACCACAACTTCGGACTGCAAGCCATCCTTGCAGAATGCCCAGACCTGCCGGTCGGCACCATAGGAAAAGCGCAGGGTTTGATGCGCCGTCAGTTCCCCGGGTTGCGCTGGCGTGCCGAACTCGTGCAGATAAGCATGGCTGGCCACGACGTACCGGCTGAAGTTGCCGATGTGCCGGCTGATCACGGCAGCGTCTGGCGGCGGCGTGCCCAGGCGGATTGCGAGGTCTACGCGCTCGGAAACCAGGTCGGCCATCGTGTCGGTCAGCGTGATGTCGAGATCGATTTTGGGATAGCGCGAAAGGAACGCGCCGATGTGCGGGCTGATGCACTGGCGGGCAAACTCCACTGGCACCGATACCCGCAGCGGACCGGAGGCGTCATCGCCGCGATCCGTGACGGCAGCGTCGGCTTCGGCGATGTCTTCGAGAATGCGCTGCGCGCGCAGGTAGTACGTCTTGCCCGCATCGGATAGCGTGACCTGGCGCGTCGTTCTGTTGAGCAGCGCGGTGCCGAGCGATTCTTCGAGCGCATCGACCGCGCGCGTGACAGACGAGGTTGCGAGTTCGAGCTTGCGCGCTGCGCTCGAAAATCCGCCGCTCTGTGCCACGACGACGAAAGCGCGTAGCGCCTGAAGTTTGTCCATCGCTTTGCCTCCGGTCCAACGAACCGTTGCGCGCCTTTCTTATTCTAGCTTTCGACCAGAGGATCCTGCGCGCGCGAATCGGTCATTGCTGTTGCGTACGTCAGGCTGGGGAGCGAAGCCGTGAGCGGCATCCAGCCCTGCGCGGGAAATGGCGTCTGGTGTCCGTGTCTGCTGCCCGGCGACATATGCATATCGAGTCCTTCGGAGGCCTCCAGTACGCAAGCGAGAATCGAGTGGTTTGCATTGGCCGGCCACGTGCCGCGCCGATAAGGACGGTAGACGGCGTCGCCACGGTTCACGGTCCTGCCCGTCACGGTGCAGACCGTTTTGCGGCGCGAGTGAGTGCGCTTCCAGATCTGATCTGCGTAATGGCCGCAGGTGGCGTCATGCCAGCAGAGCGAGACGACCGTGCTGGAAAGACGCTCGAGTACGCGGATGCGGCCTGAAAATGGCGTATGGGATGCCGATCGCGACGTCCGCTGCGGTGAACATGCGCGATTTGCCTTGCGCTTCACGCCTTCCTGTTCTGCCGCCGCGACGTCGGCGCTCGAACGCGAAGCGCGCTCGAGCGAGAGGATGGTCTGTTTCCATGGTTCGTCGTTTGCATAGGGTTCCATTGGGCAGCTCCATTTCGTATGCATGCGATCGGGTCCTGGCTCGCGCGCGTGGACACGTTGCCGTTGCGGGCGTCGCGCGGGAGAACATCGCGTCGAGGCCGCGCGGGGAGACTCCATTGTGAATCGGGGCAGCTAAAAGGTCCTGAGCCGGCGGATGAAAACTCCTGAAATCCCGAAGGTGCGGCATGCAGGGCACGAAGGTCGGCGGGATTTGGTTTGCGCAGGCGGGCGGGCGCCTGGAGGCCCCTGCCTGCGTGCAGTCAGTCCGATGCGGCAGCGAAGGCCGGATAGTCAATATAGCCCCTCGCGTCGCCGCCGAAGAACGTGCTCGGGTCGGCCTCGTTGAGGGGCAGTGCGGCGCGCAGACGAGCGGGCAGGTCCGGGTTGGCAATGAACGGACGGCCGAACGCGATGAGATCCGCGCGGCCGCTTTCGATCGCCTGTATCGCGGTTTCCAGTGTGTAGCCGCCCGCCAGCATCAATACGCCGTTGAATCGCCGCCGCATGAGCTTGATGATGGCGTCCCAGCGGGGATCGTACTTTTCGTCTTTCACCGTGCCGACGATGGCGGGCTCGACGAGGTGCAGATACGCCAGATTCCGCCCGTCGAGGTGCTCGGCGATATGCCCGAAGGTGGCCTCGGGCGTGTCGTCGCCCATGCCCATGAAGCGGCCCATCGGCGTGAGCCGCACGCCGACGTTCACTGCTCCCACTTCTGCGCTGACCGCATCCACGACTTCGAAGAGCAGGCGTGCGCGGTTCTCGATGCTGCCACCATAGGCATCGGTGCGGCGATTGCTCTCGCTATTGATGAACTGATCAATAAGGTAGCCGTTGCCGGCATGAATCTCGACCCCGTCCATACCGGCTTGCATGGCATGGCGCGCGGCGACGCGGAAGTCCTGCACGATCTGTGCGATCCCTTCGAGCGTCAATGCCTGGGGAACCGGAACATCGGCCCAGGCGCCGTTGCCCTTGCTGTCGACGATGAACGTCTTTCCCGGCACGGGCATCGCCGTTGGAGCGACAGGCAGGCCTGCGCCGGGCTGGAAGACCGGGTGCGAAACGCGCCCCACGTGCCAGAGCTGCAGGAAGATCTTGCCGCCTTCGGCGTGGACGGCTTCGCTCACGGCGCGCCATCCATCGATTTGCCCGGGGCTATGGATGCCGGGCGTCCAGGCATAGCCCTGCCCCTGTTGCGATATTTGCGTGGCCTCGGTGACGATCAGCGCCGCGCCCGAGCGTTGCCGGTAATACTCGACGTTCATGGGCGTCGGCACATTGCCCGGCTGGCCTGCGCGGGAACGTGTGAGCGGCGCCATGGCGATGCGATGGGCGAGTGTATGGCGGCCGAGGCGAATCGGTTGAAAGAGAGCGTCAGACATGAGAATCTCCGTGCAGGTGAATGGGAGCGGGATGTCTGCAACGTTATCGGCGATGGGGACCGCGGAGAATCCGTCTCACGCGCTAAGCAGTTTTGCGCCGGACGCAAGCGGCCTTTGTCGAGCGGTACGGGCGCCGCGAATGCGGTCGCCCTTGCACTGCGGCTGCGCGAGCCCGAACGGCCGATAGACGAAGCGCGCTGAAGCAGTGGGGAGCGGTCAAGTGGCGCAACGGCGTGCGCCTGGGCGAGATCGGCATCGATCTCGGCAGGCGGATCATGGGTGAGTTCAGCCGGAACCCGGCGCCATGATGCGTGCCTGAAGCGGCATCACGCCCGGCGGCGCCATGCGCCCGGGGACATGCCGACGATCCTGAGGAAGACGCGGCTCAAGTGGCTCTGATCCGCAAAGCCGCAGGATGCCGCGATCTCCGAAAGCGTCATGTCCGTGGCGTCCATGAGCGCTCGCGCCTGCTCCGTGCGCTTTTCCAGGACCCATTGATACGGCGTTTGCCCTGTTTCCTTCGCGAATGCGCGAATGAAATAGCCGCGTGACAGGTTGCATTCGCGCGCAACGTCGGCAATCGAGAGGCCGTTGCGGGAACAGTCGAGCAGCATCTCTTTTGCACGGGCTGCACAGGCGCGCGACAGCGCTCCCTTGACGCGTTCGTCGGCGGCCCGCAGGTTGCCGTATTGCCGCGCCAGATGCGTGCCGATCGCAACGCCGATCTGCTCGATGAGCAGGGTGTTGACCGGGCCGGATGTTTCGAGGCTGGCGGCAAGCGCACGCGCGAGATGGCCGAGCACGGCATCTTCCTGGTCGCGCGCGCAGGTCAGCCCCTGCACAGTAGGCACGTTGTGCTCGTCGGTCAGGTGATTCAGGAAAGCGTGAGACAACTCGACCAGCAGAAAGTCGAAATTACCGTATAGATCCGCCCGGTAATGCTCGGAGAAGTCGCGGATATAGATCGAGTTGTCACGAAAGCGGCGATCGATTGTCTGCGCCCCGCGGAAGATCTTGCGCCGGTGGCCGTTTCGCAGCGAGACGCCCACGAGAAAGCCACGCTCGCATCCAGGCATCGCGATGCGTTCCAGTTCCGGCTTGTCCATGCACTTGCGAAAGAACGTGATGTCGCCGGTCTCGACTTGCACGTCCCGGCGCAGATTGGTGGAAACGCACCCGAGCGAGTCCTTCGAACCGGTTGACGTATTCGGTATGAACGGTGAGGAAATCATCGGTGTGATCCGTACGCATTGGTCATGAACTGTAATGTCCGGTAATACTTCGCAATTATGGCGCAGAAAGGACGCATGCGCTGGCCGAGTGGGCGGTAACCCGGGGGACGCGACCCTGGGACATCGAATCGTCTTGTTGTTTAGCGTCGAACCGCATCTTGCCCCCGTCTGAATGCGGCATTAAGCATATTTAAGCGCTGGAAAAGGACCTTTTAACTCTGCGTCACTAAACTTTGTTCCCGACGCGGGGCATGGCCTGTTTGCATCGCGGACAACAGCGCACGAAAACCCATCACGCGCCACCCCGCGTACGGGTAGGCAACCACGGAGAATAACGATGAACTTGCAGGAAAACGCGAACGCGCCGTCGCCAACGCGACGCAGAATGCTTTCGGCCAGCGCAGGCGTCGCCGGTGCGATCGCAATGTCGGCTCTGCCCGCGGTGGCGTCGGCTGCCGGCGGCACGGCCGCGCACAGCGCCAGCGAGCATCAGCGCAACGGCAGCTACGTGAAGACCAGGGATGGCACCGAGATCTACTTCAAGGACTGGGGCACCGGCACTCCGGTGGTCTTCTCGCACGGCTGGCCGCTATCGGCGGACGCGTGGGATCCGCAAATGCTCTTCCTGGTGAATCAGGGCTACCGCGTGATCGCGCACGACCGTCGGGGGCACGGGCGCTCGGGCCAGCCGTCCGCCGGAAACGATATGGATACCTATGCAGACGATCTGGCGGCTGTGCTCGATGCGCTCGATGTGCGCAACGCGATGCTCGTCGGCCACTCGACGGGCGGCGGCGAAGTGGCGCACTACATCGGCAGGCACGGTTCGAAGCGGGTGGCAAAGGCGGTGCTGATCGGCGCCGTGCCGCCGCAGATGGTCAAGTCGGCGACTCATCCCGGCGGCCTGCCAATGTCCGTGTTCGACGGCATTCGCGACGGTGTGGCGGCCAACCGCTCGCAGTTCTATCTCGACCTCGCAACGCCGTTCTATGGCTTTAACCGCCCGAACGCGAAGGTCTCGCAGGGTCTCGTGCAGGACTTCTGGCGGCAGGGCATGCAGGGCTCGATCAAGGGCCAGTACGAGTGCATCAAGCAGTTCTCCGAGGTCGACTACACGGAAGACCTGAAGAAGATGGACATGCCGACACTCATTCTGCACGGCGACGATGACCAGATCGTGCCGATCGACGATTCGGCGCGCCTGTCGGCGAAGCTTGTCAAGCACGCCACGCTCAAGGTCTATCCCGGCGCGCCGCATGGCATGTGCAGCACGCATGTTGCCGAGGTGAACGCGGATCTGCTGGCGTTCCTGAAGGGATAAGGCCGGCTGCTGGTTTTCGCTCGCGCGTCGTGACAGGCGTGAGCACGGAGCGCGTCATGAAGCCTGGACTTGCGGCAACACCGGACGAAGTGGCGGGCGTGCTTATTCCGCGCACCGCGCTCGCGGCTCTCGCCGTCGAGAACGCGTGCGCGGCGCTCGATCCCGTTCTGATCGGACACGCGCATCGTGTGTTCGTGTTCGCTGCTCTCGCCGCCCGTCGCGAGCGTCAAGCATGTGACACGGAAACACTCTACGTGAGCGCGATGTACGCGAACATGGGCCTCGGCCCAGCCTATGCGCACTCGAACCTGCGTTACGAGGTGGACAGCGCCGATGCGGCGCGCGCGCTGCTTGCGGATGTCTCTCCCCACGTGGCCGAGGACGTTTGGCGGGCGATCGCCCTGCACACCACGCCGGGCATTCCGGAGCATGTTTCGCCGCTTGCGCGCCTGCTGGCGCAAGCGGCGTGGACCGATCTTGTCGGCGAGCACTACGACGCGTATACGTGCGCCGAGCGCGGGGCCATTCTCGCGGCCTATCCGCGCGAAGCCACGTTTTCCGAAGACGTGATCCGGGCGATCGGCAGAGGCGTCGCCCATCGCCCGCACACGACGAGCGGCACGTGGAGCGCGGACATTCTTGCCCGCATCGATCCTGACTACTGCCGGCTGAATTTTTGCGGGCTCATTCTGGGCTCGCGCTGGACTCGGCCGGACAGGAACTTGCTTTCCCACTCAAGAAGATAAAAACCATGAAGCACCGTTTCATTCCGATGCTGGCCGCACTCGCATTGACGAGCGTTCACGCCTTGGCCGCCGATGCGGCAACGTCTTATTCGCCGCCTGTCGTGACGCACGCACCGAACGCCGCGCCGGGCGCGGCACAGGAGAAAGCGGCGCGCAAAGCGGCTCACAACGCCGCGAAAGCCGCCGACCGCAAACTGGCGGCAAACGTACGCAAGGCGGTGACGAAGAAGGGCGACGTGCGGATGGCAAACGTCGTCGTGCTCGCAAAATCGGGTGTGGTAACGCTCACCGGAACGGTCCCCGAGGCCACCCAGATCGCGGCCGCGCAGCAGCACGCGCAAGACGTGGAGGGCGTGAGCCAGGTCGTCAACCGGCTGACGGTGCGCACGCCTGGCAACTAAGCGGCCATAAGCCGGCGTTACGCCGGCTTATGGCGTTGCGCTGGCGTGGCCAGCGGCAACCGGCCCGCCATGCGGCTCCTATACTTCGATGAGTTTTTTCAGGGCGTCGCCCGCCAGCGGCATTTCGCGCACCCGCTTGCCGGTCGCGTCGAAGAGCGCATTGGCGAGTGCGCCCGCGGCAGGCCCCATCGAGGCCTCCGCCGTACCGAGGAACGGCGCGCCGGGCCGGTCGATCAGGTGCACGTCGATGCGCTTTGGCGCCGAATCGAAGCGCAGGATTGGGTACGTTCCCCAGTCGAAGCTGCGAATGCGGCTCGTGTCGTAGCGCAGTTCCTCGTGCAGGGTCCAGCTGGCCGATTGCACGATGCCGCCTTCGATCTGGTTGCGCGCGCCGTCGGGATTCACGACCTGGCCGCAATCCACGGCGGCCTGGGCCTCTTCCAGCCTCACGAGACCCGTCTCGGGCTCGACGGAGATTTCCACGGCGATTGCCACATACGCCATCAGATTCTTGTACTTCGCGAACGCGAAACCCACGCCGCGATTGCGCGCGCGCGGCGGCCGCGGCCAGCCGAACCGCTTCGCCGCAAGCAGGATCACATCGCGCGCGCGCGGAT
The DNA here is from genome assembly GCF_003096715.1 of Paraburkholderia silvatlantica. Lineage (GTDB taxonomy): Bacteria > Pseudomonadota > Gammaproteobacteria > Burkholderiales > Burkholderiaceae > Paraburkholderia > Paraburkholderia silvatlantica. Next base: position 137,190 of record NZ_QEOL01000018.1, on the reverse strand, counting down.
CGTCCATGTGGCGTAAACGGAATTCGACGGGATCGATACCGGCCATGTGCGCGAGATCGTCCATCGTGCTCTCGATGGAGAACACGTTGGTATGTGCGCCAAGCGAGCGCATCGCCGAAGTCTGCAGCGGCATGGTCGGCGAGAAGTTGTTCATCACCTCGATGTTGGGCAGCGTGTAGAGCGGGATGCCGTTGCGGTCGCCGCCGCCCTCGGGTTGCAGCATCGGCGTCGAAGGCGCGGAAACAAAGGGTTTTTCCAGCATGCGCGCGGGCAGCAGCCGCCCGGCGTTGACGATGCGCTCGTTGTGCGAGCTGCTCCAGAGCGCATATTGCCAGTCCACGATGCGCCCGCCCGCGTCGATCGACGCCTTCACCTCCGTCACCATGGCAGGTGTGAAGTGGTCCCATGTGTGTTCCTGTTCGCGCATCCACTGCACGCGCACCGGATGCCCCGGCATGGCCGCGGCGATCAACGCGGCATGCGCGGCGGCATCGTCGGCGCCGTTGTGGCCATAGCAGCCGGAGCCTTCGGTGTGGACGCAGCGCACGCTTTCCTTTGGCATGGAGAGCATGTCGGCCAGCGCGTCGCGCAGCGGATAGACGCCTTGCGAGTGGGTCCAGACGGTGAGCTGGCCGCCTTCGAGTTGCGCGACGGCGCACGAAGGCCCGATCGAGCCGTGCAACAAATACCGTTTGATGAAGCGCGCTTCCAGCGTTTTCACGGCGGGCGCCGAGGGAACATGATGGTCCGCGATCTTGATCTGCTGCGTGCAGAGCGGCTTGAGGTCGCGATGCACGGTTGCCGGATCGGGCAGGGCACGCCCCGGCGACCATTGGCAGCTGGCCGCAAGGGCGCGTTGCGCCGTTACCGCTTGCCATTCGCCTTGCGCCACCACGGCCAGCATGCTGCCATTGCGCACGATCCTCACGACGCCGGGCATCTTCATGATGGCGGTTTCGTCGAATGAGAGGAGTTTCGCGTCGTACACGGGCGGCATGACGACGCGTGCGTGCAGCATGCCCGGCAGCTGCATGTCCTGGACATAGCTCGCGCCGCCCGTGACCTTCGACGGTATATCGAGCCGCGGGAACGGTGTGCCGATCACGCGGAACGTCTTCGGGTCCTTGAGCGGCGAATTGGGCGTTGCGTTGCGATGCAGGTCCACGAGGCCGACGGCTTCGCCGTAGTTCATCGTGCGGCCGTCCTGCGTGCGAATGACGGCATCGTTTGCGCTGAGCGTGCCGGGATCGACGCCGAAGTGCTTCGCGGCGGCGCCGACGAGCAGCCCGCGCACCTGCGCCGCGGCATTGAGCAGCGCACTGCCGCTGTCGGCCATGGTGTGGCTGCCTGCCGTGAGGCCCTCGTCGGGCGAGGCGCCCGTGTCGGCGGTGAGGAACCTGATGAGCGAGGGCGCCATGTCCAGCTCTTCGGCGGCGACCTGAAGCAGCGCCGTGCGCACGCCCGTGCCGAGTTCGACCTTGCCCGTAAAGACTGTGACCTTGCCTGCGGGCGTGATCTTGATCCACGCATCGAGCAACGGATTGGTTTTCAGGCTACCGGCAAGTGCCTGGGTCTCCTTCGCAACGTGCACGGCCGCGCCTTCGTCGGCGATGACTTCCTGGGCGAGTACGTCCGCGCCCTTGACCATGCTGAACGCGACGAAGAGCGCGCCGGAAATCATGAAGTGCCGGCGGCGTTCGTCGATGGGCGCGTCGAGGGAATCGTCGTCGTGGTGGCTCATGATGCGGTCTTCGCGGCAGTGATGGGATGCGTGGCCGGGGTGCTCGCCTGCGGTGCGGGCAGCCCCGCGACGTCGCGGATGGCGGCGAGAATGCGCATGTGCGTGCCGCAGCGGCACAGGTTCGGCTCCATGTGCGCGCGCACCTGCTGCTCAGTGGGGTGCGGGTTGCGATCCAGCAGCGCCTGCGCGCGCATGATCATGCCCGCGATGCAGTAGCCGCACTGCGCCGCCTGATGCTTGATGAACGACTGCTGCAACGCGCCCGGATGCGTAGCGCTGCCGAGGCTTTCGAGCGTGCGGACCGGCCGTGTGCCGATCGCGCTTACGGGCACGAGGCAGGAGAAGGTCGCCTCGCCGTCCACGATGACGGTGCACGCCCCGCATTGACCGAGTCCGCAGCCGAACTTCGCGCCGTGCAGCTTGAGATCGTTGCGCAGCACATACAGCAGCGGTGTGGAGGGATCGATGTCCAGCGCGTGCTGGACGCCGTTTACGTTCAGTGAAATCATCGCGCACTGTCCTCCTTTCTGAGCTGGGCGACGAGGGGTTCGGCGTCGGGCCACGCGGGTCGTGTCGAGTAGGCGTCGCGCACATAGGCGACGAGGTCGGCGATTTGCCGGTCGTCGTAGACGCTCGTGAACGCGGGCATGTAGTTCATCGCGTCTGCGCCGTTCCAGTCGATGCCGTTCAGGATCATCTGCACGGCGTTGCGCGGCGTGCCCGAGTTGACCGCCGTGCTGAACGCGAGCGTCGGACGCTCGCCGATCGTCTGCATGGGTGAGCCCGGACCGTGGCATTGCGCGCACGAGGCGCTGAAGAGTACGGCGCCGCGCTGTTCGGCGGGCGTGGCTTCGCGTGCCGCGACGTGCACGGCAGGCGTGGCTTCGCTCGGCGCGCGCTTCTGGAGCGAAAGAATGTAGGTGGCGATCGCCTCGACGTCTTCCACCGGCACGGTCGCGAGATCGCGAGTGACCGGCAGCATTGGGCCTGCGGCGGCGCCGTGCTCGGAGGCGCGTCCGGTGCGCAGGTAGGCGACGAGCTGCGTCTTCGTCCACGGCTTCGCTGCGCTGCCGGGCGCATTGAGCGGGGGCGCTTCCCAGCCGTCCACCACACCGCCGTCGAAGGCGCGGCCAGCCTTCTCGCCGCCGATCGCGTTCAGCGGCGAATGGCACGAGGCACAGTGGCCGAGACCATCGACGAGCAGCTTGCCGCGGTTCCACTGCGCGTCCTGCGAAGCGTCCGCTTCGCGCAGACCTGTGCGTAGGAACAGCAGGTTCCAGAACGCCACCGGCGGCCTGAAATTTAGCGGAAAGATCAGCTCGTTGGCCGGCGCGCTTGCTTGAACCGGTTCGCGGCTCATCAGGTATGCATAGGCGGCGGCAACGTCGCGGTCGGACATACGGGTGAAATGCACGTACGGAAACGCGGGATAGAGCAGATGCCCGTCCCGCGAGATCCCGTGCCGCACGGCGCGCGCAAAGGCGGCCTCGGACCACGCGCCGATGCCCGTTTGCGGGTCCGGCGTGATGTTGGTCGCGTAGATCGTGCCGAACGGCGTGGCGAGCGGCAAGCCGCCCGCGAACGGACGGCCGCCTTTCACCGTGTGGCACACGATACAGTCGCCGAGCGCGACCACGCGCGCGCCCTCGCGCTTGAGCTGCGCGTCGAAGCTGTCCGGCGACGGCGGCGCAATGGGCGCGATGGGCGGCCTGTACATGATGGCCGCGGCGGCCGCGAGGCCCGCGGCGATGATCGCCGCCGCACCGATCCAGAGTCCTCTGCGGTTCATGAAGGCTCCCGCTGCGCGATGGCATGCGCGGCCCGGGTCGTCGCGCTCGCTACCGCGCGCCGCATGGGCGAGCAGCCTGATATCCCGGGGTGGCTCAGCAAGTAGGACATGGTCAGGATTCCTGAAACGGATGAGACGGCCGGGCGTCGGTCAGCAACTTGCCGCGCACCGGGCGGGTGTGCGGCAGACCGGTCAAAGCGTGCTGACGTTCGCGCGCGCATGCGGGCCGCCCACGAGCAGAAAATGGACGAAAGAGACGAGTGGGAAAGCCAGCGCGACGCCTGCGACGAGCGTCCAGCCGCCGCGTTCATACAGCGTGCTCGCCAGCGCCGAGCCGATCGCGCCCCCGACGAAGATGCTCGTCATGTAGAGCGCGTTGAGGCGGCCGCGGCTTGCCGCGTGAAGCGCGTAGATTTCCCGCTGCCCGAGGACCATGTTCATCTGTACGGCGAAGTCCAGCACGATGCCCGTGACGACGAGACCGTACACGCCGGACGCCGGATGAATCAGCGCGGGCGTGCAGGCTAGCGCGGCAGCGATCAAGGCGATGGACGTGGCCCGCACGGAGTGGCCCGCATCGGCGAGGCGGCCGGCGACCGGCGCGGACGTCGCCCCGATGGCGCCGACCAGCGCGAAGACCGCGATCGCGGACTGCGAGAGGCCGTAGTGGCGCGTGAGTTCGATGGGCACGGCGGTCCAGAACAGGCTGAACGAGGCGAACATCAGCCCTTGATAGAGGGCGCGGTGGCGCAGCACCGGCATGGTGCGCACGAGGTGCAGCAGCGAACCGATGAGCGCGAAATAGGACGCCTGATGCTCGGGCTGGCGGCGCGGGATGGTCAGCGCGAGGATGGCCGTGACGAGCGCCATGAGCACAGCGGCGGCGGCGAACACGAAGCGCCAGCCGAAATGGTCGGCGACGACGCTCGAGAGCGGGCGCGCGAGCAGGATGCCGAGCAGCAGGCCGCTCATGATCGTTCCGACAATGCGGCCGCGCGCGTGATCGGGCGCAAGGTGCGCTGCGAGCGGAATGAGGATCTGCACAGCGACCGAGCTGAAGCCGACCAGCAGCGAGAGGGCGAGGAACCAGCCTGAAGAGTGCGCGAGCGAGGCCGCACCGAGGCTCGCGATCGACACGAGCGCCGTTGTGATCATGAGCTTGCGGTTCTCGAGCAAATCGCCGAGCGGCACGATGAAGAACAGGCCGAGTGCGTAGCCGATCTGCGTGAGCGACACGATCAGGCTCGCCGAACCGGCCGACATATGCAGAGACGGGCCGATCAGTTCGGTGATCGGCTGCGCGTAGTACAGGTTGGCGACGATCGCACCGCAACTGAATGCGAACAACGCAATGAGTCCCTGGGTGAGCTTGATTGCCTGCGTCTTGTGGCCAAGCGTGCTCGAGGGCGTGGGCATGATGGTTCCTTGAACGATGAAGTCACTGTAGCGGGGCGATTCGATGCTCAAGCGCAGCGAGTCCCCGACGTCGCGACACCGGAATGGCGGAGGCGATGTCGGATGCGTCAAGATTAGGCATTTGGCGACGGCATCGGAATACACCCGCGGCGCAACCGCGCATTGCGTCGTGCGCAATGCAATGGCCCAGGCCCTGGCGCGCTGTAGCCGCTCCCGTGGCGGCCCCGCGAGTCCTCGTGACGGTGCAAGAATGTCACGACGCGCCTGAAAAGTCTTGAATCTGGCTGTTAATTGTTGCGCGTGCCCCAGCGAACTGGTGCTGAGAGTCGCGCGAAATGATCGGACGATAAAGAGTGAGGCGATGCTGGCGTCTTTCACGGGCTGCGTCCGCAATCGCGCTGGCATAATCGCCGTCATGGACAAGCTACTCGCACTGAACACTCTGCTCGAAGTCGCCGATGCGGGCGGCTTCGCCAAGGCCGCCCAACGTCTTGGCGTGGCGACGTCGTCGGTCACCCGGCTGATGGACGCCCTCGAAGCCGCGCTCGGCACGGCGCTGCTTACGCGAACGCCCCGCCGCGTGAGTCTGACCGAAGCGGGCACGGCGTACGTGGAGCAGATCTCCAGGATCCTCGACGACCTTGCCGAAGCCGACGAGAGCGTGCTCGACAGCGGCTCCGTGCCGGCTGGCGCGCTGCGCATCACCGTGCCATCCGTTTACAATCGCGTCGTGCTTGCGCCGCATCTCACGGAGTATCTGCGCGAGTATCCACGCGTCGCCCTCGACGTCGTGGTCGCCGATCATTTCGTAGACCTTGCCGTCGAGCGCATCGACATCGCGGTGAGAATCGGGCTGCCTTCGGCAGATCCCAATCTCATCGTGAGGACGCTGGCCAGGAATCCGCGTATGGTCGTCGCGAGCCACGAGTATCTCGAACGCGCTGGCATGCCCCGGCATCCCGGCGAAATCGCGCAGCACGAATGCCTGCGCATCGCGTATGGCGGAAGTTATCGAGCGCTTCAGGCCTGGACGTTCGCGCGCGGCGGCGAGGAGGAAAAGGCGAATGTGCGCGGGCGGCTCATTTCCAACAACCTCGACATGCTGCTGGAAGCGGCGCTCGCCGGCCAGGGGCTGGCGCTCCTGCCCGCGTGGCTCGTCAGCGCGCATGTCCGCGCCGGCCGGCTGATGCACTGCTTCGCCGACTGGAGCGTGACGCCGCACAACGGCGACGCCGTTGCTTATGCCGCGTATCTGCCCAACCGGCGTCATTCGACCAAGGTGCGCGCCTTGCTGCAATTTCTCGAGGCGCGGGTGGGGCAGGAAGCCGGTTAAGGCACGGCTTCGCGGGAGCCGCGTCGCGCGTTCCAAAATCAAACGTGAGTTCAGAACGTTTCAGCCCTGGTTAATGCGCACCGCGGCGAAAGGTGACACGATGAGCGAACACCATGCCGGCGCCTGCATACCTCCCTTCAAGGCGGCATTTGATCGACGCAGACGATATGACCGCGAACACCGCCGTGAGCACGAACTCTCCCGAATCCGACCACCCGTTCTCTTCGCTGGAGCATCGGCAGCACCAGATGTTTCCCTGCCTTTCCCCAGCGCAGATCCGCAGCGCGAGCCGCTTTGCCGGCCGCAAGGCGTTCAAGGCCGGGGCGTTGATCTTCGAAACCGGACGCGTGGCCGAAGGGCTGCATATCCTGCTGAGCGGCCGCGCGCGCATCTGTTCGCGCGACGCGCAGGGGGGCGCCACGCTAGTGACCGAGCATCATGACGGGCATTTCATGGGTGAGTTGGTGCAGCTCACCGGCAAGCCGTCTCTCGTCGATGCGATTGCGCTAACCGATTGCGACACGCTCGTGCTAAAGCCGGAGGAACTGCGCGCTCTCATTATCGCGGACGCCCAGCTCGGCGAGCACATCATGCGTGCGTTGATCCTGCGGCGCCTCGGGCTCATCGAACAGGGACTCGGTCCAATTATCGTCGGCTATGGCGACGACGCGCGGCTCGTGCGCCTGCAGGGCTTCCTGCGGCGTAACGCGTATCCCGCAGCCGTGGTCGACGCGCGTAATGATTCGGAGGCCGTACGGTTGCTTGCCGGGCTCACCTCGAAGCCCGACGACTTCCCGCTCGTGTTTTGTCCGGACGGAACGGTCCTGCGCGCGCCGGACGAAGTGGAACTCGCCACCCGGCTTGGCCTCGTCCCGACGTTCTGCGCTTCACAATGCTATGACGTCGCGATTGTCGGAGCCGGACCGGCCGGCCTCGCGGCGGCAGTCTACGCCGCATCGGAAGGACTCTCGGTGGTGGTGTTCGATCGGCGTGCGCCGGGCGGCCAGGCCGGCGCGAGCGCGCGCATCGAGAACTACCTCGGTTTCCCGACGGGTATCACGGGGCAGGCGCTCGCAGCGCGCGCCTTCCAGCAGGCGCTGAAGTTCGGCGTGCACGTCGCCATTCCGATTGGCGTGGAGCGCGTCGAGCGCACGTCCGGCAGGTTCGCGCTCGCGCTTTCCGACCGCCAATGCGTCTGGGCGCGAACGGTCGTGGCGGCGAGCGGCGCGGCGTACCGCAAGCCCGATGTGCCGGGCTTCGAGCGCTTCGACTATAAAGGGGTTTACTACTGGGCATCGCCCATCGAAGCACGTCTCGTGAGAGGGCTGGACATCGTGCTGATCGGTGGCGGCAATTCGGCGGGGCAGGCTATCGTGTTTCTCGCCAACTTCGCGCGAAGCGTGCGCGTCCTGATTCGCCGGGACAGTCTCGATGCCACCATGTCGCGTTACCTGATCGATCGAATCGGTGCCTTGAGCAACGTCTCGATTTGCGCGGGCTGTACGCTGGCGTCGCTGGAAGCGAGCCACCGAAGTCTCGAGCGCATTCGGATCCGGCATCGGGATGCGGGCGGCGAGACCATCGAGACCCGGCATCTTTTTCTCTTCATCGGCGCCGATCCGAAGACCGACTGGCTGAGATCGACTGGCGTACACCTCGACGCGCACGGCTTCGTCATGACAGGCGCACCGAATGTGAGCAGCGAGTCGGACAACGATTTGGGCTACGACGCGGGCTGCCTCCCGCTGGAGACGAACGTGCCGGGTCTTTTCGCTATTGGCGACGTGCGCTCTGGCGCGGCGAAGCGCGTCGCCTCGGCGGTAGGCGATGGCGCCGCGGCGGTGGGGCAGATCCATGCCTGGCTAAGGCGGAGCGTGGATCAAGTCAGTACGTCTTGAGGAACGGATAAGGTCGAGCCGGACTGAAGTCCCGAGGTCGGCGCTGCGCTTCAAGGTTCGAGCAGACGTTGCAGCCGCAACTCTTCGAGATCGAGTTCGGATTCGATGCGATGCAGAACCGCATCGTCCACCTTGCCGGCGCGGTGCAGGTCGAGCAGCGTCGCGCGCGACACGCCGACGAGTTCGAGCTCGACGCGCAGGAAGCGCGCGCGGTGCTCGACTCGATCGGTGCCGGACGCGTGCGCATTCTGGTTGGCGTTCACGCGAACCTGGTATTCGGCGAGCAGGCGCTCCAGTGTGGCGCGCTCGATACCCGACGGGCGCTTGCCGATTTCATCGAGCGCGGCAAGAGATGCACCGAACGTTTGTGCGCGCGCCTCGTGCTCGGACATGGTATGGCGCGCGGCGGGGCGCAGCTTCAGCAGCCGGATGAGCGGTGCAAGACTGCCGCCCTGCACGACGAGCGTTGTGATGATGAGCAGGAAGGTGCTGAACACGATCAGGTCGCGGCCCGGGAAATTGCCAGGCAGCGCAATCGCGGCGGCGAGGCTCACGACGCCGCGCATGCCGGCCCAACTGAGCACCACGGCCTCGGCGAAGGACCACGGTTGGCCGCCCGTCCGGCTTGCGCGCAACCTGCCTGGCAGCCAGATGGCGGCGAATACCCAGACGGGGCGCGCGGCGATGGCCGCCGCGGTCGCGGGCAACGCGACATGCAGCCCGGCCGCCAGCACCGCGCCTTCGTGATTCACGCCCGCGAGAATGCCGTGCAACGCGAGGCCGATCAGGACAAAGACAAGCGCGTCGAGCACGAACACGATCGCTTCCCATGTCGACTTGGCCTTGATGCGCATGTCGGCGTCGAATACCCGGTGCTGGCGCACACCGAGCACGAGCCCGCAGGTCACCACCGAGAGCACGCCCGATCCGTGCACGGCCTCGGCAATGCCGTAGCTCGCCCACGCCATCATGAAGGTCACGACGATGCCGAGCATCGGATCGCGCAGACGCGGTAGCACCCAGCACATGGCCTGGCCGCAGGCGAGCCCTACGGCGACGCCGATCAACGTGAGCCCGAAGAACATCCCCGTTGCGCTCGCGGCGGTGATGGAGGCCGCCAGCGCGGCAGAAACGGCCATCTGATAGAGCAGCAGACCAGAGGCGTCGTTCACGAGACTTTCGCCTTCGAGCACGGCCATGAGTCTTCCGGGCAGTGGATTGCGCTGGAGAATCGCTTTTGCGGCGACCGCGTCGGGAGGCGAGACGATTGCGCCAAGCGTGAAGCAGGCGGCCCAGGACAGGTCCGGGTTGAAGGCGCGTACGGCCACCGCAACGGCAACTGTGGTGAACGTGACCGCCCCGAGCACGAGCGAGGCGATGGTGGAGAACTCCCGGCGGAATTCCTTCCATGCCGTGTAGAACGAACTCGACATGAGCAGTGGCGGCAGCACGGCCGCGAGCAGCAGGTCGGGGTCCATGTCGGGCACGCGCTTGCCAGCGACGGCGACCACGCAGCCGCCCAGCAGCAGCACGACGGCCGGCGGGATCGAGGCGCGCCCGGCGAGCCAGGTTAGCGCGCCCGCGCCACAGATCAGCAACAGCAGGTAGTGAAACAGCTCGACGTTGCTCATCCGCGTGCCGGGACGAGAAGCAGTGCGGGAATAGGTATATGGCGATGCGTCACGATGATTGCCGGTCCCTCGCCGCAGCGTCGGATACTTGAGCGCCCGGCAGCGAGCCGAACATATGCTGGCCGCACTTTGCTTCGCGCCACGCCGCGCGCGGCTTGTCGCCCGAGAGCATGCGGCGCGCGAGCGGAAGGATCTGTTCGCCAGCCAGCATGCCTAGCAGCCCCACCAGTGCGATGGTGGGCGGTGCCGGCGACTGCACGCCAATCGCGTAATAGACGATGCCGATAAGGATACCTGCGAGCAGCGAAAGAATATACGGTTTCATGATACGGATCTCGTCGATGGCCGCTGTATGGAAAGACGTTGCACGGCAGGTTCTTCGCAAGCGTATCGGATTTTTATAATCGGGAAAAGACGTATTCAGATTATTTAAGGGTAAATTTTCTGGAATTAGATTAATTCCATTTTTTAGTTGTTGAATATCCTCTTTAGCGTGTCAAATGGGCGCAGCTGGCTGACGATAACGCCAGCGCAATACACCCTGGCCACTCCCGGTTATCGCCGCGAGGTAGCGTCTCTTCTCCCCGGTTGAAAGGAAATACCAATCATGAGCAATCCGAAGCTTGAAGTCCTCACTCCGCAGAACAGCCAGCTGATCATCATCGATCAACAACCGCAAATGGCCTTCGGTGTGCAGTCGATCGATCGTCAGGCGCTGAAGAACAACGTCGTCGCGCTTGCCAAGGCGGCCAAGGTGTTCGATGTTCCGACCACGATCACCTCAGTCGAAACGGAAAGCTTCTCGGGCTATACGTACCCTGAACTGCTCGACGTGTTCCCGAAACACAAATTGCTGGAGCGCACGTCCATGAACTCGTGGGACGACCAGAAGGTCCGCGATGCACTCAAGGCAAATGGCCGAAAGAAGGTGGTCGTGGCGGGTCTCTGGACGGAAGTCTGCAATACGACGTTCGCGTTGTGCGCCATGCTCGAAGGGGACTACGAAATCTACATGGTGGCTGATGCTTCGGGCGGTACGTCGAAGGATGCACACGACTTCGCGATGCAGCGCATGGTTCAGGCCGGCGTCGTGCCCGTCACGTGGCAGCAGGTCATGCTCGAGTGGCAGCGCGACTGGGCCCGCCGCGAAACGTACGACGCGGTCATGGCGATTGCGAAGGAGCATTCGGGCGCGTATGGCATGGGCATCGACTATGCCTACACCATGGTTCACAAAGCCCAGCAGCGCACGGCTGCGCCGCACGAACTGCTTGCGGCAGTGCCGGCAAAGTAATTGCGTTCCTCGCGGCATCTCGATGCCGATGCGGCGCGTTTCATGTAAAGGCGCCGCATCGGCGGGCGCAGGCGGATTCGTGCCGTCAGCGCTCGGACATTGCCCATGGTGCATGAGCCAGATGTTCCACGAGGAAGTCGAGCAATGCCGTGACGCGTGTGGTGCGCATCAAGCCGGGTGGCATGACGAGGTTCACGTTGATGTCGGCGATCGCCCACTCGCCCATGACATGCTCGAGTTCGCCGCGTTGCAGCGCGTCCCACACCAGAAACTCCGGTTGAAGGGCGATGCCCTGGCCGGCGAGCAGCGCAGGCACGATGACGTCGGCGTTGTTGGTGCGGATACGCCCGCGCACAGGCACGGCATGTTCGTCGCCGGACGCCGTGTGGCGAAAGCGCCAGCACTCGGGCGTCGGCAGGTTCGTATAGGTCAGGATGGCGTGCCGTTCGAGATCGCGCGGATGAGCGGGACGTCCATGCTGTTCGAGATAGGCGGGCGCCGCGACGAGCGGACGTCGCACGGTGCAGAGGCGACGCGCGCGCAGCGAGGAATCGCTGAGTTCGGCAATCCGGATTGCGACGTCGAAGCCGCCCGCCACGATGTCGACCAGATGGTCGGTGAGCATGAGTTCGACATCGACGCCGGGGTAGCGCGAGAGGAACTCGGGCAGCAGCGGCGCGAGATAGCGCAGGCCAAACGACATCGGCGCGTTCACGCGCACGACGCCGTGCGGCTCGACCGCGAGTGCCGACGCTTCGCTTTCGAAGTCCTCGGCCTCGGCGAGCACTTGCATTGCGCGCTCACGCAGTTGTTCGCCGGTCGGCGTGAGCGAGAGCTTGCGTGTCGTGCGGTACAGCAGCATGGTGCCGAGCTTTTTCTCGAGGCGGGCGATGGCCTTGGAGACTGTGGGCTGCGAAATGCCGAGCAGATCGGCGGCCTTGGCAAACGAGCCGGTCTCCGCAACACGCAAGAAAATGGCCCAGGCTTCGAGATCAGGGAGATTTTGCATGTTGGAGCATGTCGCAATCGGAACGTCGAGTGGGCCTGCCGCGTCGATGGGGGCGCAACGCCGCTGCGCGGACGCGAAACGGGTCCCGGCGGCACGGGGCGGGATGCAATGCCTCTCATTTTAATCCTTCGAAGAGTCTGAGCGTATGGAAACGTATCTCGTGTCGCTTGGCGCGGGCGCGCTCGCCGGCGTGATCTACAGCGCTATCAAGGTCCGCTCGCCGGCGCCGCCGCTCGTCGCCCTCATTGGTTTGCTGGGCATGGTAATTGGCGCGCAGGCCATCCCAATCCTCAAGCCGTTGTTCGGCTTTTAATCGAAGTACGTGAAGCGAGGAAACGCACATGTGTGCAACCGCCACCCATCCTGATCTCATTCTGCATAACGGACGGTTCACTACGCTCGACCGTTCGAACCCGACTGCCACTGCCGTGGCGATTGCCGAAGGCCGCTTCGTGGCAGTGGGCAGCGATGCCGAACTCATGCCGCTCGCGGGCAGCGCGACCCGAGTCGTCGATCTTGGCGGCCGGCCGGCACTTCCTGGCTTGATCGACAATCACCTGCATTTGATTCGTGGCGGCCTCAACTACAACATGGAATTGCGCTGGGACGGCGTTCGCTCGCTCGCCATTGCCATGGAAATGCTCAAGCAGCAGGTCGCGATCACGCCCGCGCCGCAATGGGTGCGTGTGGTTGGCGGCTTCACCGAACATCAGTTCGAAGAGAAGCGTCTGCCGACCATCGAAGAGCTCAACGCCGTGGCGCCCGATACGCCCGTATTCATCCTTCATTTGTACGACCGCGCGCTGCTCAACGCAGCGGCCCTGCGCGTAGTGGGCTATACGAAGGAAACGCCCGAGCCGCCTGGCGGCACGATCCTGCGCGACAGCGCGGGCAACCCCACCGGTCTGCTGCTCGCGAATCCCAATGCCTCGATCCTCTATGCGACGCTCGCGAAAGGTCCGAAGCTGCCGCCCGAATATCAGTACAATTCGACGCGCCACTTCATGCGTGAACTGAACCGACTTGGCGTGACGGGTGCAATCGACGCGGGCGGCGGATCGCAGAACTATCCCGACGATTACGGAGTCATCCGCAAACTCCACGAGGCGGGCGAGATGACGGTGCGCATCGCGTACAACCTCTTCACGCAAAAGCCGAATGCCGAAAAGGAAGACTTCGTGAACTGGACACGCACGGTCAAGTATCACGATGGTTCGGATTACTTCCGGCATAACGGCGCGGGCGAAATGCTCGTGTTCTCGGCGGCCGACTTCGAGGACTTCCGTGTTGCGCGCCCCGAGTTGCCGCCGGGGATGGAGGGCGAACTCGAAGGCGTGGTGCGCGTGCTGGCGCAGAACCGCTGGCCGTGGCGGTTGCATGCCACCTACGACGAAACCATCAGCCGCGCGCTCGACGTGTTCGAGAAGGTCAATCAGGACATTCCGCTCGCAGGCATCAACTGGTTCTTCGACCACGCGGAAACCGTTTCCGGGCGCTCGATGGACCGCATCGCCGCGCTGGGCGGCGGCATCGCGGTGCAGCATCGCATGGCCTACCAGGGCGAGTATTTCGTCGAGCGTTACGGCGCGCAGGCGGCGGAAGCCACCCCGCCCGTCGCGAAGATGCTTGCCAAGGGCATCAAGGTTTCGGCCGGTACCGACGCCACGCGCGTGGCCTCGTACAACCCGTGGGTGTCCCTTGCGTGGCTCGTGACCGGCAAGACGGTCGGCGGCCTGCGGATGTATCCGCAGCGCAATCTGCTCGATCGCGAAACTGCGTTGCGCATGTGGACAGAGTACGTCACCTGGTTCTCGAACGAAGAAGGCCGCAAAGGCCGCATCGCGGTTGGGCAACTCGCCGACCTGATGGTGCCGGACCGCGACTTCTTTGCGTGCGCCGAAGACGATATCGCCGCGACGACGGCATTGCTCACGGTCGTGGGCGGCAGGATCGTCTGGGGCGCGGGCCCGTTCTCGCAATACGACGCGCCGATTCCACCTGCCATGCCGGACTGGTCGCCGGTGCGCCAGTACGGCGGCTATGGCGGCTGGGGTGCAACGCAGCGTGAAGGCTCGCCGTTGCAGCGCGCCGCAGCGGCGGCGATGTGTGCTTGCGCGAACGCTTGCGACGTGCATGGCCACGGCCACGCGAGCGCATGGGGCAGCACGCTGCCGACCTCGGATGCCAAGGGCTTCTGGGGCGCGCTAGGCTGCTCCTGCTGGGCGATCTGACATGGCGGTGCTGAGCGGCCGTCGCAACCCCGCATGGGTGCGTGCGCTGCTTTCGCAGTGGTGGGCCGCTCCGCTCATGCGCCTCGCACTGGTGTCCGCGTATCTGATCGGCGGCGTCAACAAGGCGCTGCATTTCGACAGCGCCATCGCGGAGCAGGCGCATTTCGGCCTGCATCCGCCCGCGCTGTGGGCGGCGCTTGCGATCGTGGTCGAGGTTGGTGGATCGCTGTGCATCGTCCTGCGCCGCTTCGTCTGGATTGGCGCGGGCGGCCTCGGTATGCTCACAGCCGTGGCGATGCTGGTCGCCAACGACTTCTGGAACCAGACCGGCACTGCACGCTTCATCGAACTCAACAGCTTTTTCGAGCATATGGGACTGATCGCGGCGCTCGTGCTCGCGACGATGCTCTGCGATGCGCAACCCGCATCCTGCAACAGCCGGGCATGATTGACCGGCAAAATGAAACATCAAGGAAATCCCGTTATGAAAGCCATTCGCTCTGTACTCGTTGTCCTGATGATCGCGGGCGGTCTTGTCGCCGCGCCCGTGTCGTTCGCGAAACCGCCGGTGCTCCCGGCGCAGGCGCCATGGGTTGCGGTCGGCCCGCAGTACGACACGACCCATGTGTACGTTGCTCCGGAAGATTTCGACCGCTTCACTGACAGCTTCGTGGCGACATTCGGCGGCAGCAAGTCGAAGCAGGGCGTGTTCCAGGTCACGCCGACACCGAGCCAGACGATGTCGCAACTCGTTTTCACGCCGGTGGGCACGATCTCCGTGTTCGGCTTCAAGACGCCCACGCCCTGGCCCTTCGGCGCCGAGCGCACGGGCTACCTTGTGACCGACATGGACGCGGCGATGAAATCGGCGCGCGCACTCGGAGCGGACGTGATCGTCGATACGTTCCCCGATCCGATCGGCCGCGACGCGGTCGTCACGTGGCCGGGCGGCGTCAACATGCAACTCTACTGGCATACCCAGGCGCCGCATTACGATCCGCTCCAGACCGTGCCAGAGAATCGCGTGTACGTGTCGCCGCAAAGCCTGCACAAGCTGGTTCATGCCTATGTCAACTTCTCGCACGGCAAGGTGGTGTCCGACGAAGCCAACGCACCGGGCGTCGAAATCGGACGGCCGAACGACACCTATCGCCGCATCCGCATTGAATCGGGCTTCGGGAAGATGACCGTGCTCGTGACCGACGGCCATCTGCCTTATCCGTTCGGGCGGGAAATGACGGGCTACGAAGTGGCGAATCTTGCCGAGACGCTGGAGAAGGCAAAGGCCGCGGGCGTCAGCGTGCTCGTTGCGCCGTACACCTCAGAAGGACGCGCCTCCGCGATCGTCCAGTTCCCGGGCGGCTATATCGCCGAGATTCACGCTAACGCCGCGAAATGAAACACGAGGACACGATACTCGCCGCCATCGCCGGATTCGTCGATACGCTGAGCTTCGTGGCGCTGTTCGGGTTGTTCACCGCGCACGTCACAGGCAACTTCGTGCTGATCGGCGCCGGCATTGCAGGCTATGGCAAGGGCGTCGTGCTCAAGCTGATCGTGTTTCCCGCATTCATCGGCGGGGTTGTTCTCAGCAGCCTGCTGGTGCGGTCGCTCCCCGAGGCGTATGCACGTCAGGGCGCGCGCCTGCTACATCTGGTGCAAGCCGTGCTCATGGTCGGCTTTTGCCTCGCGGGTGTCTGGGCGACGCCGGTCAGCGGGCCCGACAGCCTGCCGGTCATCGTGGCCGGTGTGGTCGGTGCGTTTGCGATGGGCGTGCAGAACGCGCATCCGCGCCTGATCCAGCGTGCCGGTGTGCCGAATACCGTGATGACGGGCAACGTCACCCAAGCCATCCTCGACGTAGTCGACATGCTGTCCGCGAGTACGGCCGGGAGCGCACGCGACGCCGCACGTGCGCGCTTGGGGAAGATGATGCCGGCCATCGTCGCATTTGCGATCGGCGCGGTGGCTGGCGCGCTGGCATTGCGCTACGCAGGCTTTTGGGCGCTGCTCGCGCCGGCGTGCGCGCTTGCGGGACTCGCGTTGACCACCGGCGCATACGAGCGTGCGGCGACGCCGGGGCACACGTGAAGCAAGGTGAGCCGGTCGGACACTTCCAATCACAAGCCGGCAACGGCAAGGAAACTCATGGTATCGAGCACGATGCGAGGGCGGCGGTTCGAAAAGGCCGCCAGCGCGACGGCCGTCGCAGGGCTGTTGCTGACGGCCGCCGATGCGGCGTTCGCGCAAACAGATAGCATCCAGGCCGTCGCCACGTGCGACGTCAAACGTCCTGTCGTCATGTTCAATCGCTGGCAGGAAGACTGGTCCGTGCTCGCCAATCCGTGCGTTGCGCGCAAGCCGCTCGACGGCCTAAAGTACATCCCGCTCGGCGGCGACCCCTCGTCATATCTTTCGCTCGGCGCGAATCTGCGCGAGCGGATCGAAAGCAATAACGCGCCGTTGTTCGGCATCGGTTCCGCGCAGTCGGACACGTACCTGCTCCAGCGCGTGGAAGTGCACGCCGACGCGCATCTCGCACAGCACTGGCAGTTCTTCGTGCAACTCGAGGACGCCCGTCCATTCGGCAAGAACGCGGTTACGCCCGTGGACAAGAATCCGCTCGATGTCGAGCAGGCATTCGTGACCTATACGGGCGCGCTCGGCGGCGGCACGGTCAAGGTTCGCATTGGCCGCCAGGAAATGGCGTTCGACTTGCAGCGTTTCATTTCCGTGCGTGATGGCCCGAACGTGCGCCAGGCCTTCGACGCAGTCTGGGCCGACTACGAATATCGGAAGTGGCGCTTCATTGCGTACGCGACGCAGCCCGTGCAGTACCGCGACGCGACCGTGTTCGACGACGTGTCGAATCGCGATCTCACCTTCAGCGGCGTGCGTTTCGAGCGCCAGTCGGTGGGGCCCGGCGATCTGTCCGGCTACTGGTCCCGCTATAACCGCAGCAACGCGCGATATCTCGATGCGAGCGGCGCCGAGCGCCGTGACGTATGGGACTTGCGTTACACCGGCACGCAGGGGCGCTTCGACTGGGACGCCGAAGGCATGTTGCAGACGGGTACGGTCGGCAACAGCACGATCGGCGCGTGGGCGGTAGGCACGATCGCGGGCTACCAGCTCGACATGCCCTGGTCGCCGCGCATCGGGCTGCAAGTCGATGCGGCTTCGGGCGACCGGCATCCACACGATGGCCGGATCGGCACCTTCAACCCGCTGTTTCCCAACGGCTACTACTTCACGCTGGCCGGCTATACGGGCTATTCGAACCTGATTCACGTGAAGCCTTCCATCACGCTCAAGCCGACCGCGAATCTCGCGCTGCTTGGTGCGCTGGGTTTCCAGTGGCGCGAGACGACCGGCGACGCCGTGTATCAACAGGGCAGTCAGGTCGTACCCGGCACGGCAGGCAAGGGAAGTCTGTGGACCGGTATGTATGTGCAGTTGCGCGCGGACTGGACGATTGCGGCAAACCTCATTGGTTCGATCGAAGCCGTGCACTTCCAGGTGGGGAACACGATACGCCAGGCGGGCGGTCACAATGCCGACTACGCCGGTATCGAACTCAAGTACGGCTGGTAGGACCTGGCTCGCCCGCCGCCTCCACGTTTCTTGACGACCGGCGGGCGCCGTCAGATTCGTGCCGCTGGCGCGCAAAGCTTTGCCGAAAAACGGGCAAGCCGCCTTTCAGAGCATTGGCGAATGCAGATGGTCGGGATGATCGAGCATGTCCGCCACGAGGTGCAGCGACTCCTCCATCGCGGTTGCATCGCCGGGCCCGCCAAGGCAGATGCGCACGGCGTTGGGCGGATTGCCATCGGTGCTGAACGCCGCGCCCGAGACCACGCCAATCTGCTTCGTGCGCAAATGTGAGGCGAGTTCCGAAGCACTCCAGCCCGTTTCCGAAGGCACCGTGAGCCAAAGATGAAAACAGTCGCTGGACGCTTCGATTTCGCGCGACGCAAAAACCTGTGCTGCGATGTGCTGGCGTACCGCGCACTCGTTGCGAATGGCCTCGAGCATCTGCTGAGCAACACCGCTTTCGATCCAGCGCGCCGCGAGATGCGACATATACGGGCTCGCCATCACCGTGGTCGCGCGCAGCGCGCCGGAAAGCCGCTCCGCATGACGCGCGCCCGGCGCGACGACGAAGGCCACGCGCAAGCCTGCGCCGAAGCACTTGGACATGCCCGTCACGTAATAGGTGAGTTCGGGCGCGAGCGTGGCGAGCGCGACGGGCGGCGTTTCGCAGAGCATGCCGTAGGCGTCGTCTTCGATGATGGGCACGTTGTAGCGAAGCGCGATATCGGCAATATGCTCGCGGCGGGTTTGCGAGAGCGTGCGCGTGGTCGGATTCTGTAGCGTGGGATTGCAGTAGAGCACGCCGGGCTTGCGCGTCTTGCAGAGCGCTTCGAATGCCGTGGCGTTGAGGCCTTCGTCGTCGCGGGGCAACGGTGCGAGCGGCATGCCCAGCTGATTCGCGATCACTTTCAAACCGGGATACGCGAGGCAATCGGTGCAGATGGCTTCGCCGGGCTTGACGAGCCGCAGCAGCAATGCGACGAGCGCATTATGGATACCGGGGCAGACCAGCAGCGCGTCCGCGCGAAGCGAAGGCAGCGTGTGGCGCAGCCACTGGCTCGCCATGCTGCGCTCGAACTGCGAGCCCCCAAAATCCTGATAACGAAGCATGGACCACGGGTCGGCCGTGCCGATGACCTGCGCTGCCGATTCCGCGAGCAGCGCCGTCAATTCCGGCGGCTCGGGCGGCATGTTCATGGTCATTTCCAGCGCGGTGCCTGCGCGAAGCGGGACCGCAGGCGGCCGTCCTCGCACGTATGAACCGCTGCCCGCGCGCGAATCGATCAAGCCCCGTTTGCGCGCTTCGGCATAGCCGCGCGCGAGCGTGGTGTAATTGATCCTGAGTGCGTCGGAGAGATCGCGCAACGCCGGCAGCCGGTCGCGCGGTCGCAGGCGGCCGCTCGCCACGTCTTCTTCGATGAGATCGGGAATGGTCTGATAAACGGGCTTGTCACTTTCGGCAAGCCGTTTGAGCCAGTGAGCGGTCAGGTTCGACATAGGGCATTACGCAAAAGCGCCTGCGAAGATGGGCTGATTCATTCTAGTGAGAATGAGCAGCGAAAAATAAAACAATTGATTGCAGGTGATCGCATCGAATGATCCGAAATGATGCATGCATGCACCTCAGTCGCATGCGTGTTGCCCAACGCCGGGGCGAACGCGGCGCCGCGCGGATTGCGACCCACATCATCCACGCGCGCCTCGTCAGCGCTTCGTGAGAAATCATCACCCGGATCATTCGCGGCACGCGGCATTGATTGGCGATTGATTGCATGACGCATGCCACTTGATGGCATACCCGTTGCGAAAAGAGAGACGCCGGCCACCGGTCGGCCACAGTCCTCAATCATTGAACGGAGTCATGCAATGCCCGCCATCACCACGCCCGCCCACAAGACCGGTGACTTCCTCGTCGATTACGAAGAGAAGGTCTTCGAGGACGTCAAGGCAGAACGCGGCGAGAAAGCACTCGTCACGTTCCATACCGTCGCGTTCGAAGGTTCCATTGGCTTCGTCAACATGCTCCAGGCCACGCGCCTGCAGCGCAAAGGTTTTGAAACGTCGATCCTGCTTTACGGCCCGGGTGTGATGCTGGGCGTGCAGCGCGGTTTCCCGACGCTCGGGGCCGAAGCCTTTCCGGGCCATCTGAACTTCAACAACCAGTTGATGAAGTTCATGGCCGAAGGCGGCAAGGTCTACGCATGCCGCTTCGCGCTGCAAGCACTCTATGGCCAAAGCGAAGCCGCGCTGATCGAAGGCGTGCGGGCCATCAATCCGCTCGACGTGCTCGACCTGAAGCTGCTGCATCGCAAGTCGAACGCGCTCGTGATCGACACCTGGACGGTTTGAGTTCGCACGGGTATCGCCATGTCGACTCCATCCACGAAGCGCATCGTTCGCGCCGCCGCCGTGCAGATCGCGCCGGATCTCGAATCGTGCACGGGCACGCTCGCGCGTGTCTGCGACGCGATCGTCAGCGCCGCGCGCGAGGGCGTGCAACTGGCCGTGTTTCCCGAAACGTTTCTGCCGTACTACCCGTACTTTTCGTTCGTGCTGCCGCCGGTGCAGTCGGGCACGGAGCATCTGCGGCTGTACGAGCAGGCGGTGACGATACCCGGTCCCGTGACGGAAACCATCGGCGCGCTCGCGCGCGAGCACGGCATGGTGATCGTGCTCGGCGTGAACGAGCGCGATCACGGCAGCCTCTACAACACGCAGTTGATCTTCGATACAGACGGCCAGATCAAGGTGAAGCGGCGCAAGCTCACGCCCACGTTCCATGAGCGAATGATCTGGGGGCAGGGCGACGCAGCCGGCCTGAAGGTCGCGCACACTGCCGTGGGCCGCGTGGGCGCGCTCGCCTGCTGGGAGCACTATAACCCGCTGGCGCGCTACGCGCTGATGACGCAGCACGAGGAGATCCATTGCAGTCAGTTTCCGGGTTCCCTCGTCGGGCCGATCTTCGCCGAGCAGATCGAGGTGACGATCCGCCATCACGCGCTCGAATCGGGGTGTTTTGTTGTGAACGCAACGGGATGGCTGACCGATGCGCAGATCGCCTCCGTCACAGGCGATCCGAAGCTGCAGAAGGCGCTGCGCGGCGGCTGCAATGCGGCGATCGTCTCACCCGAAGGCCAGCATCTCGCCGCGCCGCTGCGCGAAGGCGAGGGCATGGTGATTGCCGATCTCGACATGGCGCTCATCACCAAGCGCAAACGGATGATGGATTCGGTTGGCCACTATGCGCGGCCCGAACTACTCAGTCTCGCGATCAACGAACGGCCCGCCACGCCTGTTTTCTCCTTCGACGACACGCCCGTCACCGCTTCATGGAGCTCCCACGATGAATGCCAGCGTCAATTTCCCGGAATCGAGCCTGCAACTCTTGACTGAACTGCAGTCGAGCGGCCTGCGCCTTGCCGCGCCCGACCACGAGGGGCTGTCGAGGCGTGGCGGCGCAGGGCCGTCCGACCACAAGGCCGTGGTGATCGACGGCGTCACGCTGATGGTGCCCGTGCATACGCACAGCGCGCACCAGTCCGCGTTCGTCGCGAATGCACCCGACGCAAACGGCGTGAGCGTGCTCAAGCGCGGCAGCATCCCCGTCGCGCAGATCGCGTTCGCAAGGCAACCGCGCTTTTACAAGCTGCAAACGCTCGACGGCGTGCCGTATTCGCACATCGCCACATTGCATGGCACCGACGTGCTTGCCACCACGGTGCTGCAAACCTGTATTCGCTACGAGAGCCGCAAGAAGGCCTGCAAGTTCTGTGCGATCGGGCAGTCGCTCGCGGCGGGGCGCACGGTCGCGCACAAGACGCCGGAACAGCTTGCTGAAGTGGCGCGCGCGGCGGTGCTGCTCGACAACGTGAAGCACATGGTGCTCACGACCGGCACGCCGTCCACGCCCGATCGCGGCGCGGCCATCCTGTGCGACAGCGCGCGTGCGATCCGGCGCGCGGTCGATTTGCCGCTTCAGGCGCAATGCGAGCCGCCTGACGACGATGCGTGGTTTGCGCGCATGCGCGAGGCGGGCATCGATTCGCTCGGCATGCATCTGGAAGTGCTGGGGGAGGCCGAGCGCGCGCGCATCATGCCCGGCAAGGCGACGGTGCCAGTGAGCCGGTACATGGCGGCGTTCGAAGCGGCGGTCGAGGTGTTCGGGCGCGGCCAGGTGAGCACCTATATTCTCGCAGGACTCGGCGATTCGCCCGAGCGTGTGCTCGACATGGCTCAGCAACTGCTGCGCATCGGTGTTTATCCGTTCGTCGTGCCGTTCGTGCCCATCTCCGGCACGCCGTTGGAGGATCATGCGCCACCCACGCCGGAATTCATGCGCTCGATACTCGCGCCGCTTGGCACGATGGTGCGCGAGGCCGGCCTGCGCGCAGCCGATATCAAGGCGGGCTGCGGAAAATGCGGTGCGTGTTCTTCGCTCTCTTCGTTCGAAAAGGTGGCGGCATGAACGTCATTCATCCGGTTGCCGGGGACGAGGTCATGGTGGTGCGCTGGGCGCGTTATGCGTGGGAGCGCGAAGCCGCGTTTGCCATTCGCCGCGCCGTGTTCTGCGAGGAGCAGGGCATTTTCGCACACGACGATCGTGACGAGATCGACGCCCACGCGCAACTGCTCGTTGCCGTTCTCGATCCGCACAGCGAGTCGCCGCAAGTGGTCGGCACCGTACGGATTCATCGCGATCATGCGACGGAAGCGACATGGTACGGCTCACGCCTCGCGGTGAGCGCGCCATACCGGCGTCATGGCCGCATTGGCGCGACCCTGATCCGTCTTGCCGTGAGCAGCGCTCGCGCGTTCGGCTGCGAGACGTTTCTCGCGCACGTCCAGGCGCAGAATGCGCCGCTCTTTCGGCGCCTGCACTGGCACACGGTCGAGGAGGCGATGTTCTTCGGGCGCGCGCATCACGCCATGCAGGCCGACCTTGCGCACTATCCTCCCTGCGCCACGCCTTTCGACGGCTTCGTCATCGATCAGCGGAGGGCAGCATGACGCTCGACGAAATCGTAGCGAAGCTGCGTGCGGGCCGCGGCGTCGCGCACAAGGCCGATATCGCGCCGATGCTGGCCGCACTGGATGCAGACAACGCGGTGATGGCGGCGGGCGACGACTGTGCCGCCATACCCGATGGCGACGGGTATCTGCTTTTCGCCGCCGAAGGCATGGTAACCGACCTGATCGAGGCGATGCCGTGGTTCGCGGGCTACTGCTCGGTGCTCGTGAACGTCAGCGACGTGTGCGCGATGGGGGGGCGGCCGATTGCCGTCGTCGATGTGATCTGGAGCGATGGCGTCGAACCCGCCGCGCCGGTGCTCGAAGGTATGGCGGCGGCGGCGCGGCAACTGGGCGTGCCGATCGTGGGCGGCCATAGCAATGCGCGCAGCGAGCGCACGCAACTCGCCGTGGCAATACTGGGTCGAGCGAAAAATCTGCTCTCGAGCTTTGCGGCCCGGGCTGGCGAGAAGCTGCTCATGGCCGTGGACCTGCGCGGCGCATTCGTGGAGCCGTATCCATACTGGAACGCCGCGACCGAGGCGCCCGCGCAACGTCTGCGCGGCGACCTGGCGGTGCTCGCGGAACTTGCCGAAAGCGGGCTCTGCGCGGCTGCAAAAGACATCAGCATGGCGGGCATCGCAGGAACCGCGATGATGCTCGCCGAGTGCTCGCGCGTGGGCGTGCGCATCGATCTCGATCGATTACCCAGGCCCGCGGACGTGCCGCTCGCGCGCTGGCTGGAGATTTTCCCGAGCTTTGGCTATTTGCTGAGCGTGCGGGACGAGCACGTCGATGCGGTCATTGCGCGTTTTCAGGCGCGGAACATCGCGTGTGCGCAGATCGGCGAGATTCACGGCGAGCCCTCCATCGACCTGCAACTCGGCGACGAAACGCGCAGCGTCTGGCGTCTCGATGCGCAACCGTTCATCGTGCCTGCCGACCGGCGCGCGACGCGCGCGTTCGAGCAGTTGGCAGTTTGATCATCTATCCGAGTGTCCCTCGCGGAGAGGAACCATGCCTGTTACCCATTTCGTGGTGCGCTGGCCCGACGGCCACGAAGAGCGCTGTTATTCCCCCTCGACCATCGTGCGCGAGCATCTGCGCCCCGGCGTTTACCCGCTCGAACTTTTTCTCGTCAAGGCGCACGACGCGCTGGACGCGGCCTCCGAGCGCGTGCGCGAAAAATTCGGCTACGCGTGTTCGTCGGCGCAAGACCAGTGGGCAGCGATCGAACTTGCCGCACAGCCATACCGTTCGCAACCGGCGGCCCACGTGACCGTCGTGAGCGTCGACTGAACCTATCAAGGAGATTTGCATGTCCACCCAGACTCTCGCGGCCAACCTGCCGGTTCCCGAGGAGCATTTCAGCGTGGCGGTCGTCGGCGGAGGCCAGGCCGGGCTGTCGATGAGCTACTACCTCAAGCAACGCGGAATCGATCACGTCGTGCTCGAAAAACGCACCGTCACGCATACGTGGCGAGAGCAGCGCTGGGACGCGTTCTCGCTCGTCACGCCGAACTGGCAATGCGCGCTGCCGGGCTATCCGTATCGCGGCGACGAACCGCACGGCTTCATGAAGAAAGACGAAATCATCGCGTGGCTCGACGGATTCATACGCCATGTCGATGCCCCCGTGCGCGAAGGCGTTGCCGTCACGCGCGTGTCGAAGCGGCCCAACGGCGGCTTTCTCGTGCTGACCAGCCAGGGGTCATTGAGCGCCGATCAGGTCGTGATCGCCTCGGGCGGCTATCACACGCCGATCGTGCCGCGCATGGCCGAGCGGCTTCCCGCTTCGATCGTGCAGATGCAATCGTCGGAGTATCGCAATCCGGCGGCGTTGCCCGAGGGCGCGGTGCTCGTCGTCGGTTCGGGACAGTCGGGCGCACAGATCGCCGAAGACCTGCATCTCGCCGGGCGCAAGGTCGTGCTCGCCGTCGGTGAAGCGCCGCGCTGCGCGCGCTTCTATCGCGGCCGCGACGTGGTCGACTGGCTCGCCGATATGAAGTACTACGACATGCCGGTCGAAGCACATCCGCTGCGCGAAGGCGTACGTGACAACACGAATCACTACGTCACGGGCCGCGACGGCGGGCGCGATATCGACCTGCGCAAGTTCGCGAGCGAGGGCATGGAACTGTACGGCGTGCTCGAGGATTTTGCCGATGGCGCGTTGCGCTTCAAGGGGAATCTGCGCGCCAATCTCGATAGCGCCGACGAAACGTATAACCGCATCAACGCTTCGATCGATCGCTTCATCGCGCAGAACGGCATCGATGCGCCGCCGGGCGAGCCGTATCGTCCGGTCTGGACACCGCAGCAGGAGCGCACGTCGCTCGATCTCGCCGCGAGCGGCATCGGCAGCATCGTCTGGTGCATCGGGTTTCAACCAGACTTCAGCTGGATCGATCTGCCTGTCTTCAACGGGCGCGGCTATCCGGGCCACGCGCGCGGCGTAACGGCGCAGAAAGGGCTCTATTTTCTGGGCCTGCCGTGGCTGCACACGTGGGGCTCGGGGCGCTTCTCGGGCATCGCGCGCGACGCCGCCTGGCTGGCCGACCAGATTTCAGCGCCTGCGAGGCTCGATGCGCGCGCGGCGTGACAGCGAGCGCGTGTCCGCGCAAACCCGCACGCATTACATCGCGGGCATGCCGGAGCTGGCTTTCGCGGGACTGTCCGAGCAGTGGCTCTTGCGCACATGCGGGCAGCTGCACTGGAATGCGCTTGCAGCACAGGCGCAGCTGAACACGCCTGACTTCTACGACGACGAAGGCCGCAAATCGTATGCGGCCTTCACGGCGATTCGCGTGCGCGAAGCGCGGCTCGAAGACGTGAGCGAGAACCAGCGCTTCGCGATCGAAGCGGACGTGAGGCGGATCGCGGGCGCGCGCCACTTCGGCCAGTTTCGCGTCTTCACCACTGAGAGCGTGGTTGCGAACGTCGAGATGATGTCCACGTTCGTACGGCGTGAGCAGGCCGGCGACAACCGCTCGGTGTGCAAGGCGATGTTCGCCGGTGCGCCCGCGCCTGCGACGCCCGCCGCTGCGCAGGAGCTGATCGCGCAAGCGAAGCGGCTGCGCGCGGGCGACTGGACGCAGCATGGCCGTCTCGATCGCGCGGCGCATGCGGTCGAGCATGGGGTCGACTATCTGCCTTGTCCCTCGCTCGATTTCAACGGCGCGCACCTGCTGTATTTCGCGAGCTTCCAGTCGATGGTCGAGCGCGCCGAGTGGCATTGGCGGTCCGCGCAGCATTCCGCGCCGCCTACGCTGATCGGGCGCGACATGGTGTTCTATGGCAACGCGAATGTCGGCGATCGGCTCACGCTGTCGTTTGGCGCGCGCCATGCGGGCCACGACGGGCTCTCGCACTGGTGCACCATTTCGCGCGCGGCGGACGGTGTGCGCATCGCCGACGTCGTCACGCATAAACGGTGGTCGCATGAATGAACGGACTATGGCGCCGCGCAAGGCGCTCTATACACAGACCGACCTCGCCGACGTGCCGTGGCTCGATGCGCGTCCGGGCGAATATCCGTTCCAGCGCGGCATTCACGCGACGATGTACACGCAGCGCCCATGGACCATTCGCCAGTATACGGGCTACGCCGACGCCGCCGCTTCGAATCTCGCGTACCGGGACGCGCTCGAACGCGGCGCGAAGGGGTTGTCGGTCGCGTTCGATTTGCCCACGCATCGCGGCTACGATTCCGACCACGATCATGCGGCCGCCGATGTGGGCATGGCGGGCGTCGCGATCGACTCTGTCGAGGACATGAAGCGGCTCTTCGACGGTGTGGCGCTCGACGAAGTCTCCGTGTCGATGACGATGAGCGGTGCGGTGTTGCCCGTGCTCGCCGCTTTCATCGTTGCGGCCGAGGAGTCGGGCTTCGACGCGGCGCAACTGCGCGGCACGATCCAGAACGACATCCTCAAGGAGTTCATGGCGCGCAACGCGTATATCTTCGCGCCTGATCCTTCGTTACGGATCGCGACCGACGTAGTGCATTACCTGCTCGCGCATTTGCCTCGTTTCAACGCGATGTCGGTTTCCGGTTATCACCTGCACGAAGCCGGTGCGGATGGCGCACTCGAACTCGCGCTCACGCTTGCCAACGCGCGCGAATACGTCCGGCGGCTAGTCGAACAAGGGGCCGATGCAGATCGCGTATGCGCGCAGCTGAGCTTCTTTTTCGCTGTGGGACGCGACTTTTACGGCGAGATCGCCAAGCTGCGCGCCGCACGGGTGATGTGGGCCGAGTTCGCGCAGGCGCTCGGCGTTCGCTCGGCGCGCGCGATGCAGTTGCGAATGCATTGCCAGACGGCGGGGTCAAGCCTGCATGCGCAGCGTGCGCAAAACAACGTCGTGCGCACGACAGTGGAGGCCATGGCAGCGGTGTTCGGCGGCACGCAGTCGCTGCACACGAACGCGTGGGACGAAGCGCTTTCGCTGCCGGGCGCCGCGGCCGCTACGCTCGCGCGCGACACACAACTGATCCTGCAGCACGAGATGGGCCTCTGCGACGTGGTGGACCCGTGGGGCGGGTCGTATCTGATCGAAGCACTCACGGCGCGCATGGTGGAAGGCGTGAAAGCGCTGCTCGCCGAAATCGATCATCAAGGCGGCGTAATTGCCGCCATCGAATCGGGTTGGGTACAGGCGCGTTTGCATCGCGGCGCGGCGCGCACTCAGGCGCAGATGGACTCGGGTGAGCGCGTGGTAGTGGGTGTGAATCATTACCGCGAGGCACATTCCACCGAGAGCGAGCGGCTCGAAGTCGACGGACGCATGGTGCGTGCGATGCAGGTCGAGCGCTTGCGGCATATAAAATCGACCCGCAATGCGCCACGCGTGGATACCGCACTCGATGCGCTTGCACAATGCGCCCGCGCGGGTAAGGGCAATTTGCTCGCCGCGACGATTGATGCGATTCGCGCGCGAGCCACAGTTGGAGAATGCACCGCGGCGCTCGAGCGTGTGTGGCCGCGCTGGCACGCCGCGCTCACAAGCGAGGCGTCCGCCTGGTCGGAGGCGGGCGAGGGCGACGCCGCATGGAGGGCGGCGCAGGACGCTGTTTCTCACTGGTGCGCAGCATATGGACGCAAACCGCGGATGGCGCTCGTGAAGCTAGGTCAGGACGGCCACGATCGCGGCGCACGTGTTGTAGCGGCTGCGCTTGGCGACGCAGGTTTCGAAGTCAGCCTGGGACCGCTCTTCGCAACGCCGCACGAGGCGGCTGCCTGGGCGTACTCGCGCGAGCCCGATATCGTCGGGGTTTCGACGCTCGCGGGCGCGCACGCGACGCTGGTGCCCGCGCTACTCGGCGCGTTGCGCGAGCGCGGCTGCGGCGCGCCGGTGGTGCTCGGCGGCATCGTGCCAACAGCGCATCACGAATCGCTGTTCACCTGCGGTGTGCTCAAGATATTCGGGCCGGACACGCCGCTCGGCCAGATTGCGCAAGATGTTGTTGGCATCCTGAATGAGGTGGAATGGTCTCTACGAGATTGCTGTACGTCATGAGGCGTTGTTCAAGCTCCCTTGCCTTGTGAGGGGGTAAAGTTTTACCTGTCTTCGTCGATATCTCGACCGCGGGTGTCTGCCTGATCCCATACAATTCAGCGGGTCTGCAGAGACCGAGTCCGTGAAGTGCCCGGGCCTTTTGCTTACACTTCGCTTTCCCCTCGGGCTTTCTCGACGATCATGATTCGATTTCCCACCTCTCTTTTTACCAGGCCGGCGCTGTTCATCTACGCCGGAATTGGAATCACGCTCGCGACCACGGGGGTCACGGTCGCCTCGCTCTATGAAATGAGGCTCGACGCGATGGCGCAGGCACGCGTTGCGGCCCAGAATCTCGTGATTTCACTGCAAAAGGAGATCGAGCGTAATCTGGACATCTACCAGCTCGCCATGCGCGACGTTGCGACAAGTGCCGAGACTCCCAGCATCATACGGCTCCCCCCGGAGGTCCGGCAGCTCGTCGCGTTCAGTTCGGCCGCCAATGCGGCGGAACTGGGTGCCCTCTTTGCGACGGATGCAACAGGCAAGCTGATACTCGACTCGCGCTCGATTCCGCCGCGCAAGCTCAGCGTCAGCGGTCGCGACTATTTCCAGATTCAGCGGCTGCAGTCAAATGCGGGCCTCTACATCAGTGCCCCTTTTCTGCCGTACGCTGAGGAACCCGAAATACCGCAGATCGCGCTAAGCCGGCGGCTCGAGGACAAGGACGGCCAATTCGCCGGCATAGTCGCTGGCACGCTGCGGCTCAGCTATTTCCGGCACCTTTTCGAAGACTCCATACTCGGTCGACACGACACGATTACGTTACTGCGCATGGACGGAACCGTTCTCATGCGCCAACCGTTTCACGTGGGCGACATCGGAAAGTCGCTCGCGGGCGGTCATTCGTTCGAGCCGCTCGTGCGATCCGGTCAAGGCACCTATATCGATATCGCCGTGCTCGACCACGTCGAGCGCCTGTATACGTTCCGGCGTATCGGCAGCTATCCGCTCGTCGTCGTCGTGGGCTTTGCGACGGACGACATTTTTGCAGGTTGGCGCAAGCGAGCGATCACGATCGGGATTGTCAGCGTCATTCTTGATGCGCTCCTCATCCTGTTGCTACTGATGTTCAGCCGACAGTTGCGCAAGAGGTTGGCCATGGAGCGCCGCTTGCAGCGACTTGCGTGGTTCGATTCGCTGACGGGCCTGCCCAACCGCGTGCAGCTTCAAAGAGAAGCGCTCCGGATGCTGACGGAGGCCAAACGGACCGGGACGACGCTCGCAGTACTATTCATCGATCTCGACCGTTTCAAGCGTGTGAACGACACCCAGGGTCACTCCGCCGGCGATGAGGTCCTGCGCGAAATCGCACGGCGCCTCCAGGATCAGATCCATACGGGTGACGTGATTGGCCGCCTTGGGGGCGACGAGTTTCTCGCTGTTCTGCGGGAATGCGATGTACTGAAAGCCAAACACGTCGCCGGGCGCATTCTGCAGGCCGTATTCCAACCCATCCTCATCAACTCGAAGCAAGACACCCGCATCACGATCAGCGCCAGCATCGGCATCGCACTTTCGCCGCTCGACGGGGAAGAGACCGACATTCTGCTACGCAACGCAGATCTGGCGATGTACCGGGCGAAGAGCGCCGGGCGCAACCAGATGCAGTTCTACGCTCCCGAGTATGAGCGTCAGGCGAAAGAACAACTCGAACTGGAGATCGCGCTGCAGCGGGCATTGCGCGCGAACGCCCTGAGTGTTGCCTATCAGCCCAAGGTCGACGCCACAGGCGTGCTGTGTGGCGTCGAGGCGCTCGTGCGCTGGGACGACGACCGGCAGGGCAGCATTGCGCCGGACCGTTTCATTGCCATTGCTGAGGAAAGCGGTCTGATCGCGGAGATGGATGCATGGGTGATGGGTGAGGCCTGCAGGCAACTTGCGCAGTGGCGTGCCGAAGGCCTCGACGTGCCGAACGTATCGGTGAATGTTTGCGCTGCCGACTTCAAGCGTCCGGACTACCCAGACTTCGTTATTGCTACGCTCCAGTTCCATGGCCTCGCTGCTGCGGACCTGACGCTCGAAATGACCGAACGGGTCCTGTTCGATGAATCGGTTGCCGACATCCGCAAATCGCTCGATGCCATCCATGCTTTAGGCGTCGCACTGTCGATTGACGATTTCGGCACGGGTTACTCGTCCCTGAGCTATCTTCACCGGTTCGCCGTCAAGGAACTGAAAATCGACAAGAGCTTCGTGCAAGGCATCGGAAGGGATGCAATGGCGGAGTCGTTGACGCAAACGCTGGTCCGCCTCGGCAAGATCCTGAAACTTACGGTGACCGCCGAAGGCGTGGAAACGCATGCCCAACGCGACTTTCTGCGCACGCACGGCTGCCATCTATATCAAGGGTTTCTGTTTTCGCCGCCACTAGCCCCCCATGACTTCGCGCGCTGGGTGCGGGCGCTGCCTGCAGCATGTCCGACGTCATTCTCCCCGTCACGCCCGTCACCCCAGGCGAACCCAGCGAAAGGCGTCCGGTTCGCGACAAATTGCGCCGAAAAAGCCGTTGATCCATAAGGGATTGCTACGGGTTTACACTCCATGTAATCGCAATACGATTATTTGTATTCCATTGCAATTTTGGCAACCCTATCCTTCGCAACATGATCTGGCCGGCTGCAGCAGCCGTCGGTGCAACCTGACGAGGAATGGGACATGGAAGTTGAGGTCGGATTAATCGCAGCACTTCAAGCGGAACTGGGCGCCGATGCGGTGCTGACGGCCGAAACCGACATGGCGGGCTTCGTCGAGGATTTTAGAGGACGTTACAAGAGCCGCGCGCTGTGCGTCGCGCATCCTTCGTCGACAGAGCAGGTCGCCTTCATCGTCAAACAGTGCGCCGCGCACGGCGTGCCCGTCCTGCCGCAAGGCGGCAACACGAGTCTGTGCGGTGGCGCGGTGCCGCGCAGCGCGGGTCCGGCGCCGGTGATCGTCAGCCTTGCGCGCATGCGGCGCGTCCGTGCGCTCGATGCCGCCAATCGCTCGATGGAAGTCGAAGCCGGTTGCATTCTGAAGACTGTGCAGGACGAAGCAGCGTCGGTTAATTGCCTGTATCCCGTGAGCCTGGGCGCGGAAGGTTCCTGCCAGATCGGCGGCACACTCTCGACCAACGCGGGCGGCACGAGCGTGCTGCGCTACGGCAATACGCGCGAGAACGTGCTCGGCCTGGAAGTCGTGCTCGCCGACGGCAGCATCTGGAACGGGCTGCGCGGCCTGCGCAAGGACAATACCGGCATCGATCTGAAACAGGTATTCATTGGCGCGGAAGGCACGCTCGGCATCGTCACTGCGGCGACGCTCAAGCTGCATCCGTTGCCCACGCACCATGCGCTCGCGTGGTTCGCGCCGGTCAGCCCCGAGGCGGCGCTGCGCGTGTTCGACATATTCCAGGCGAACTGCGGATCGCGTCTTTCCGCTTATGAATTGATGAACGCGCGGCAATTGCAGCTCGTGGTCGAGCGCGTGCCGGACCGGCGCAACCCGCTGGCGGACGCGCACGCGTGGCATGTGCTCGTCGAATTGTCGGACACGCGCGATGGCGCGGAGATGGAAGCCGTCCTGCAACGCACGCTCGAGGAAGCCGCCGAAGCGGATCTGATCGAAGACGCCATCATCGCCATGAGCGACACGCAGCGCGCGAATCTCTGGGAAGTGCGCCACAGCGTGACCGAGGCGAACAAGGGCGCGGGCGTGGGCTTGACGACCGATTGCTCGGTGCCGATCTCGGCCGTGCCGGCGTTCATCGACGGCGCCACGCGCGCCGTGCGCGCGATCGTGCCGGATCTGGACGTGGTGATCGTCGGGCACATGGGCGACGGCAATATTCACTTTATCCCGATGTTTTCCTTCTCCGCGTGGCAAGCGCTGGCCGACGCGCCGTCGATGGGCAGCGCGCTGCGCCGCGCCGTCAACGACGTGGCGCATCGGCTCGGCGGTTCGTTCAGCGCGGAGCACGGCATCGGCGAAACGGGTCTCGCGGAAATGGCGCACTACAAGTCGCCGGTCGAGCTGGCCGCGATGCGCGCCATCAAGCAGGCGCTGGACCCGAACAATCTCATGAATCCGGGGCGTCTCATTCCCTGAGCGCGGCGGCCGCGATCGGAACGCAGGCCAGCTCGCCATCGGTCGATCGCTGCGTTGAACGATTAATACGTAGTACAAAACTTTGGAGTTCACGATGAAGTCGAAGAAATCCGGGCACTGCACGATCGAAAATCCGGCCCGCCGAAGCGCGATGAAACTGGCGGCCGCCGGTGCGGCGTCGGTGGCGTTTCCGTTTGTCTGGACTCCGGCGCGGGCGGCGAACAAACGCATCGTTATTCGCGACGACGGCGGCATCTATACGAAGGCGTACAGCGCCGTCTATTACCAGCCGTTCACAAAGGCCACCGGCATCGAGGTGATCGGCGTGCAGGCGAACGCGGAACCGACCGCGCAGATCAAGAGCATGGTGGACGCCGGCAGCTACACATGGGACATGGCGAAGATCAGCCAGCCGGCCGTGCTGATGCTCACGTCGGGCGGCAGGGAGTATCTGGAGCGCCACGGCCTCGAAGCCGATCCGGCCGTATCGAAAGTCCCCAGTCAATATATGTCGCCGTTCGCGGTGGGCACGAACGTGTATTCGACGGTGCTCGCCTATCGCACCGACGCGTTCAAGGGCCGCAAGGCGCCGTCGTCGTGGGCCGATCTCTGGAATGTGAGCGAGTTTCCGGGCCGCCGCGCGATGCGCAAATATCCGTTCGACACCATTGAGGAAGCGCTGATGGCGTCGGGCGTGCAGCCTGTCCAGGTCTATCCGTGCAATCTCGACCGCGCCTTCGCGAGCCTCGACAAGATCTCGAAGCACGTCGATGTCTGGTGGACGACGGGCGCGCAGGTCGAGCAGATGCTCGGCTCCGGCGAAGTCGCGATGGTCGCGACCTGGGCGTCGCGCGCGCAATCGGCGATGGCCAACGGCGCGCCGGTTTCCATCGTCTGGAACCAGAACATCTGGGGCTGCGACAGCTGGTCGATCTTGAAGGGCACGCCGAACGCAAATGCTTGCCGCGAATTCATCAAGTTCGCGACCGATCCGAAGCGCCAGGCGCAACTGGTCGATTACTTCCCGGCGGGTCTCACGCTACCCGAGGCGTTCGATTATGTGAAGCCGCAAGCCGCGAAGAACTGCCCGACGTTTCCGGACAACATGAAGAGCGGTGTCCATATCGACGCGAAATACTGGCTGCAAAACCAGAGTACGGCGCTGGAACGATTCAACAGCTGGATTCTCTCCTGAACTTTCGGCACTTCCCGGATTTCGACGCCAATGTCAGCTACCAATCTCACTGTCAAAGGGCTCAGCAAGCGCTACGGCGATTTCGTCGCGCTCGCCCCGACGGATCTCGACGTCGCCCAGGGCGAATTCCTGACCCTGCTCGGGCCGAGCGGCTCGGGCAAGACCACCTTGCTCAGCCTGATCGCGGGGCTGTCGCATCCCGATAGCGGCAGCATTCACATCAACGGGACCGACGTGACCTACGGCGCGCCGTACGAACGCGACATCGGCATGGTGTTTCAGAACTATGCGCTGTTCCCGCACATGACGGTGGCCGAGAACATCGCGTTCCCGTTGCAGATGCGCAAGGTCGACGCTGCCGCCACACGCAGGCGCGTCACCGAAGCGCTCGAGATGGTGCATCTTCCGCACGTGGCAGGCCGCTATCCGCGCGAGCTCTCCGGCGGCCAGCAGCAGCGCATCGCGCTGGCGCGCTGCATGGTGTATCGCCCGTCGATCATCCTGATGGACGAGCCGCTGGGCGCGCTCGACAAGAAGCTGCGCGATCACATGCAGCTCGAAATCAAGCGCATTCACCGCGACCTCGGCACCACGATTGTCTACGTGACGCACGATCAGGAAGAGGCGATGACGATGTCGGACCGCATCTGCCTGATGAACGCCGGCTCGATCGCGCAACTGGGCACGCCCGCCGATCTGTATTTCCGGCCGAAGAGCGTATTCGTGGCCGACTTCCTCGGCGAATCGAATCTGCTCGACGCCACGGTGTCGTCGCGCGACGACGAACGCGTGGGCATCGCCATCGGCGGGCGTCACTGCGGTCACGCGATGGCGTACGACGGCAGCCTGCGCCCCGGCAGCAAGGCACGGATCATGATCCGTCCGCAGAACCTGCATGTGGAAAGCGGCAACATCGGCGCGGACCAGGCAAATCAGCCCGAGTCGATGCAGGCGCGGCTCACCGACATCATGGTGACCGGCGGCATGACGAAGCTCTATTTGCAGGCCATCGAGCCCGTGAACGGCGGCACGGAAGTGATCGCCGCGTTCCCGACCAACCGCCTCGGCGAGCAGTACGAAGTCGGCCAGGCGCTGCGCCTGCGCTGGTCGGCGTCCGATGCCGTCGCGATCGCGGAGTAAGTCATGAATCCTTCCGCGCTCACTGTTCCCGCCGAAGCGGACCGCACCGGCCTGCAACGGCAGCGCTGGCGCCGCGCGTTGCGTATCGCCGCGATGGCCGCGCCGATCGTCGTGCTGCTGGCGGTGTTTCTGATCTATCCGGTCGGGCAACTGCTGCTGCTGAGCGTTCGCGACGACAGCGGCTTCTCGCTCGCCGAATACCGGCGGCTGTTCGCGTCGCCCGTCTATGTCGAAGTGCTGTGGGTGACGATGAAAATCTCGCTGCTCACGACGTTCTTTTCAGTGCTGACCGCGTATCCCGTTGCGCTGTTCATTTCGACGCTCACGCGCGACCGCAAGAGCAAGGTGCTGTACTGGGTGCTGCTGTCGTTCTGGACCAGCTTTCTCGTGCGTACGTTCGCATGGGTGGTGCTGCTCGGGCGCAACGGCGTCATCAACTGGACGCTGATGCATCTCGGCATCATCGACCAGCCGCTCAGCCTGCTTTACAACCTGCCCGCCGTGATCGTCGGTATGGTACATGCGCTGATGCCGCTCGCGATCCTCACGATGCTTTCGGTGATGGAGAACATCGACGGCCGCCTGCCGACCGCCGCGGCGACGCTCGGCGCGCGTCCGGGCACGGTGTTCTGGAAGGTTTATTTCCCGCTTTCGCTGCCTGGCGTGGCGTCGTCGGCGCTGATGGTGTTCGTCACCGCAATCGGCTTCTTCATCACACCGACGCTGCTCGGCGGCCGCCGCCAGACCATGATCACGCAGCTCATCATCGATCAGGTGATGCAGGCGCTGAACTGGCGTTTCGCGGGCGCGATCTCGGTGCTGCTGCTCGTGGTGGTGCTGGCGGTGTTCGTCGTCTACGACCGCATGGTCGGCCTCTCGACGATGGCGGGCGGCAGTTCCGCGTCGGGCGCGCCGCACAACGGCCGCAACTGGAGCCGCAAGGCGGGCGACGTGGTGCTGACCGCGCTCGGCAATCTGACCGACGCCGTGCTTCGCCTCGTACCCGCGCCGCGCCGCCGCGCAAGCGCCGGCAAGCGACGTTCGCTGCGCGCGGCCGTCTGGCTGATCCTGATCTTCCTGAGCGCACCCGCGTTCCTCATGATCCCGCTGTCGTTCGACTCGCTCTCGGGTCTCGCGTGGCCGCCGCACGGCTTCTCGTTGCAGTGGTATCAGCAGGTCGCAGATTCGCCGCTCTGGATGCAGGCCGTCGCGCGCTCGCTCGTGGTCGGCGTCGGCACCGGCGTGCTGTCGATGGCGATCGGGACGCCGGCTGCGTTCCTGCTCGTGCGCGGCGGTCTCAAGTGGAACGCGGCGATGCTGGCCTTCGTGCTCGCGCCGATCGTCGTGCCGCGCATGATTCTCGCAGTCGGGGTGTTCTACTTCTTCGCCCACATCGGCCTCGTCGGCTCGTCGTTCGGGCTGATGCTCGCGCATACGGTCGTGGCCGTGCCCTACGTCGTCATCACGATGATGGCGGTGCTGCGCAACTACGACGTGCGTCTCGATCTCGCTGCGCAGAGCATGGGCGCGCGCCGCTTCACGACGCTGCGCCGCGTGACGTTCCCGATTCTCGGCGCGGGGCTGATGTCGTCGTTCCTGTTCGCGTTTGCCACCTCGTTCGACGAACTGACGATCGCGCTGTTCGCCTCGGGCGGTCTGAACACGACGCTGCCCAAGCAGTTCTGGGACGAAACGACCATGCAGATCTCGCCCGTGATCGCCGCGGTCTCGACGTGCCTGTTCGTCTTCATTTCGGTGCTGATCGCGGTCGCGGACCGCCTGCGCCGCCGCAGTCTGGCTTCCTGACTGGTTTTACCTGAGAGATTTATTGAATGATCACTTCGCAAAATCTGCGCGGCATCCTGCCCGCGATCCCGACGCCCGTCCACGCGGATGACACGATCGACGTCGCCGCTGCGCGCAACTTGCTGCGCTACCTGCTCAAGCAGGGCATCGACGGCCTGGTGCCGCTTGGCGGCACGGGCGAATACGGCGCGCTCTCGCGTGCGGAGCGCGTCCGCATGGCGGAACTGTCGGTCAAGGAAATCAACGGCGACGTGCCGGTGATCGCGGGCGTGCTCGACCCGGGCTATCACGACGCGTTGCAGGCCGGCAAGGACTTCGCCGCCGCGGGCGTGGACGGGTTGCTGGTGCTGACGCCGTACTACACGAACCCGACGCAGCAGGGCATTCGCGACTACTTCCTGCGCTATGCGGACGAGTCGCCGGTGCCGATCCTGATCTACGAAATTCCGTACCGCACGCGCATTGCGATCGCGCCGGAAGTGCTGCACGAACTGTCGCGCCACGAACGCATCATCGGCATGAAGGCGTGCAACACGGACATGTGGCATTTCCTGCGCACAGTGGCGGGCGTGGACGAATCGTTCTCCGTGCTGAGCGGCGAGGACACGCTGTTCCCAATGCACCTCGCGGCAGGCGCGCGCGGCGGCATCGTGGTGACCGCGACGCTGTTGCCGACCGCCTGGCGCAAGATCCAGGAGCACGTAGCGAACGGCCGCATCGAGGAAGCGCTCGAACTGCATCGCTCGCTGATTCCGCTCATGAACCTCGCGTTCGCCGAGACGAACCCGGGGCCCATGAAGGCGGTGATGGATCTGATCGGCGTCGACGCACCGCATATGCTCGCGCCGCTCGTGAAGCCCGACGCCGCGCTGGCGGCGAAACTGCGTTCGGAACTCGCGAAGCAGCTCGCCGTGTTCGAGCCGGGCATCGCCGCCTGAGCGGCGTTGTTGGCGTCAGCGGCGGAACGTGGACAGCCGCGACTTCGAAATCGAAGTCGCGGCGACCTGAATGTGCTTGGCGAGTTCGGCTTCCGCGCGCTCGACCGACCAGCGCGAAGTGGGCACGGCGATGTTGATGGCGGCGACCGCGGTGCCTCCGTGATCGGTGATCGGCGCGGCCACTGAGATGTCGCCCAGCACGGTTTCGTTCTCGACGATGGCGTAGCCGCGCCGCGAAGCAAGCCGGATGCGTTCGAGCAGTTTCTCGGGATTGATTTCGGTGTAGGGCGTCATCGGTTCGAGACGCGTCTGGGCGAGGATGCGTTTGACTTGCGGCTCGGGCAAGCGCGACAGGATCGCGATGCCGGACGCGGTGAACATGGCCGGCAGGCGAGCGCCCACGACGATATCGACATTGACGAGGTGACGGCCCGGAAAGCGCGCGACGAACACGATTTCGCTACCGTCGAGTTCCTGGAGATTGGTGGTCTCGCCGACTTGCCGGCTGATTTCGAGCAGATACGGCGAGGCCTTGTCGACCAGCTCATTGGCGCGGATGTAGTTGTACGAAAACTGCAGGACCTTCGAGGTGAGGCCGTAATTGCGCGTTTCGGGCACGCGATAGAGATAGCCGAGTTCCTCCAGCGTATGCACGACGCGCTGCGTGGCGCTGCGATCGAGATCGGCCACGCGCGCGATGTCGCCGAGCGTGAGATGGCGGCTCGGCCCGTCGAAGGCATGCAGTACGCGAAACGTCTTTTCGGTCGAGCCGATGAACAGCGACGAGCGCTCGGTTTTTCGCGAGGCTTCGGCTTTGCGCGGGGACTCAGGGGTGGCTTTCGGCATGGACAGTCGAGAATGACGCGTCGTTTTTCAATTGACATAATTGTAATGCAATTATTTTGCACGCGTATTTTGCGGGGACCGACATGCTTGCTTGCGTTGACGATTACCGACGCGCCGCTCGGGCGCGCCTTGCCCGGATCGCGTGGGACTACCTCGAAGGCGCTGCCGAGGACGGCGATTCCATGCGCGCGGCGCGCAGCAGTTATGGGCGATGGCAGTTCCTGCCGCGCGTACTTGCGGACGTGTCGGACTGCTCGCTGTCCGCTTCGATATGGGACCGCGAATCTGCCGCGCCGATGATCGTCGGACCGACCGGACTCAACGGTCTGTTCTGGCCGAAGGCCGACGAGGTGCTTGCGGCGGCCGCGGCTGAGGCGCGTTTGCCGTTCGTCGTGTCCACGGCGGCGACGTCGTTGCTGGAGGACGTGCGCGCCGCTGCTCCAGACGCGGATTTGTGGCTTCAGTTGTACGTGCAGCGCGATCGCGCGATCGCCGAAGACATGATGCGGCGTGCGAGCGAGGCGATGTTCAGCACGCTGGTGCTGACGGTCGATACGCCCGTCCACGGCAATCGCGACCACGATGTGCGTAATGGCTTTCGCTTGCCGCTGAGGCCGTCGGCGAAGTTGTTGCTGGATTGCGTGCGGCATCCGGGCTGGTCGTGCCAGATGCTGAGGCACGGCGTGCCGCAACTGCGCAACATCGCGAAGAGCGTGGGCGAAGCCGCGAACCTGGACCGGCAGGCGGCGTTGCTGAGTCGTCAGATGGACCTGGCATTGCAATGGTCCGATCTTGCGTGGATACGGCGCCATTGGCGCGGACGTGTGGTCGTCAAAGGCATTCTGAATGCCGATGACGCGATTCTGGCCCGCGACGCCGGCGCGGATGGCATCGTGCTGTCGAACCACGGCGGCAGGCAGCTTGCGAGCGCGCCCGCACCGCTCGACGTGCTGCCGGAGATTCACCGCCTGGTGGGCCGCGATTTGCGCATTTTCGTCGATGGCGGCGCGCGGCGCGGTTCGGACGTCGTCAAGGCGGTCTCGCTCGGCGCGACTGCGGTGCTGCTCGGACGCGCGCCGCTCTACGGGTTGGCCGCGCGAGGTAAGGGCGGTGTCGCGCATGTGCTCGCCCTGATGAAAGCGGAGATGAACACGACGATGATGCTGCTTGGACGAACCCGCGTCGACAATTTGAATCGCGAGTGCGTGCAGCCTTCCGGCGCGTCATTGGCGGAAATGGATTAAGCAAATAGCCGAAGTCTTTAACGTCGTCAGCGCGCCGATCGCGCTGCGTCGAAATCGACGAACACCTGATCCAGATAGCGAGTTACACATGAAGATTGCATTTATCGGCGCAGGAAATATGGCGAGCGCACTTATCGGCGGATTGATCGGCCGTGGCGCCGCTCCGGGCGATATTACGGCGGTCGACCCCGGCGCGCAGGCGCGCGCGAAATGCAGCGCGACATTCGGCATAGAGGCGCGCGAAAGCGTCGACGCGGGGCTGCCGGAAAGCGAGGTGATCGTTCTTGCCGTCAAGCCTCAGCAGATGAAGTCGACCTGTGCGTCGATCTCGCCGCTGCTGCGCGGACAACTCGTCATCAGCGTCGCTGCGGGCGTTCGGGTGCAGGAACTGTCGAACTGGCTGGGCGGGCACGCGCGCGTGGTGCGTGCCATGCCCAACACGCCCGCGTTGATCGGTTTGGGCGCTACGGGTCTTTTCGCATCTCCGGAAGTCGGCGGCGACGATCGCGAAAACGCATCGACGATTCTGGGTGCTGTGGGCATTGTTAGCTGGCTCGATGCTGAAGACGATCTGGACTCGGTGACGGCGATTTCGGGTAGCGGTCCCGCTTACGTTTTCTACTTCATCGAAGCGATGCAGGCAGCCGCCGAGGAGTTCGGATTCTCGTCGGCGCAGGCGCGCACGCTGACGCTCGCGACATTCAAGGGCGCTGTGCAACTCGCGTCCGAATCGGCCGACCCGGTGAGCGTGCTGCGCGAATGCGTGACCTCGAAGGGCGGCACGACGGCCGCCGCGCTGGCCACATTCGCGCAGGCCGATGTCGCCGCGAGTATCAAGCGCGGCGCGCTCGCGGCGAAAGTTCGCTCGAAGCAGCTCGGCGACGAATTGGCGTCTGCATGAAGACGCGATTCGTCGCCAGATTCGAAAGGTTTCTGTGTGGAGTCCTGCAAAGAGCCTTCAATGACTGCCGTGGTGATTCACTGCACTGCTAAAGCCCAGCCATCCGATGCCGATACGCAGAGCCCAGCGGTTTCGCGGCCGCGGCGGGGGCACGAGCGGGAAAGCGGACACTCGCTGGCGGCATGCCTGAGCCTGGGAGCAGGATGCGTTCAGTGACGTTCTGCGTTCGCGGAACCGCCCTCCGCGGGCAGAAGGAACAAGCGTTCATCCCATACGACAGGCTGGGTTTCGGATATGACGATCTTCGCAGCGTCCGGATGCGCGGGATTCACCAGGGCATTGGATTCGGCGCGCGCAACGACCGAAGGCACGATCAGGATCGCAGAGCGGCATTCCTCCAGCCAGCGGTTGCCGAACCCACGTGCGATCTCAGGGGACGGTCCGTCCCATCCTCCCGGGAGCGTGGCCGTTGTCTGCCTTTCGACCCGTACACCATCGGGAACCTGTGCCTCGACCCAGACGTGCGTCTTTGGCACCTTGCCGATTCTTGCGTGAACCAGGACCTCCAGCATGGCGCCCGCGAAGGTGAGCGCGCCGTAGATGACAGGACGGCCGGGGCTGTTGAACCGGCCGCCGACCAGCATGGCGCCGGTGCCGCTCCAGACCGGATGGCGTCTGTCGGCTATGCGGAAAATCCTCATCAGGCCGGCAGTCCGTAGAAGAGCTTCCAGAGCAGCTCCTCAACACGGCGCGCGCCCAGCTCGGTCAGCGCGACCTCGAGCGGCGCGCGCCCCTCCAGCAGGGGATGTGGCGTCGCCAGGAAGGTTCGCGCATCCGCCGGGTCGTCCCAGACGTACGCCGCGCTCGCATAGACCCGCGCGAGTCGCTCGGTTTTTTCCGATTCGTCAGGTGTAAGCCTGTCGCGCCGGCGTTTGTAGGTCGCCTCGGGGACGATGCGTGCCTGCAGCGCACGCCTTGACTCCGCGGTCAGGGCGATCTGCTCGACGCCGTGTCGTAAGGCGGATTTGGGCAGGCCTTCCGCAACCTGGGCCTCGAGTTCGGCAATCGAATGCGGAACCGGGCTGAGACCCATGACTGCAGCGATTTTCTCGGGGGAAACGAGTTGCATGGTACGTACCCGCCGTTGGTCAATTGAGCCAACATTATAGATCAATTGATCCTGTTCGGCGTGGGATTTTCGCGAGCCACCCCGGCGCCGGGAAGCACAATGCCGTGGCGTTCGCGCGCAGCTTCGCGTGTCGTGTCAATTTCCCGCTGCGCGCGAACGGCATCCCAACCCAATACTTGCGCAGCAATGGCAGAAGTTTCCAGCAACACGGCGTTCGTCAGATGTCCCGAGATGGCAATGGCCGTACGGCGGAAAATCAGGTCGGTGAGGCGCGTCACCATCTCGTGTTCGCACAGGTATTGAATCTCGCGCACGGTGTAGCCCGGCTCGCTCGTGAGCGCATGATCCGCGGGGCCGTCCGGGGCTTGCGCGCAGAACGCGGCAACCGCGGCCGCCGCCGTGCCGTACCGGGCGAGAAGCGTTTCGGCCCGCGCAGCCGGAATAGCGTTGCGTTGCGCTATCTCGCCGATCCATGCGGTCCTGGCCTTCGCATCGCGTGGATAGTCACGACCGCCGCCGATCGGCTCGTGACGCGTGCTGAAGTTGCGCGGACGCCCGAGGCGTCTGAGCGCATCGTCGGCGACGGATTCCGCCAATCCGCGAAAGGTCGTCCATTTGCCGCCTACGAGCGACAGCACGGGGATTTGCGTACCGGGCAGACGATCGACATGTATCACGTGATCGCGGCTCACGTCGCCCGGATTCGTGGCGTCGGACCAGGGAAGGGGGCGCACGCCGCTGTACCGGAAGACAATATCGGACGCCTTGATATCGGCACCAGGAAAGACTTCACGCAATACGCCCAGCATGTAGGCCACCTCATCGTCCTCACAGCGCACGGCGTCCGGATCGTCGACCCGGATATCGGTGGAGCCGATCAGCAACTTGTCCATGAACGGATAGACGAGCGAGATGCGCCCGTCCTTCGAGCCGTAATACACCATGCGGCCACGCAGTTGCGCGTGCAGTGCGGGATGACCGACGATCAAATGCGATCCCTTTGTTGCGCCGATGTACTTCCGCTCGATCCCGAGTGCGCCATTTACGCGGTCGATCCAGGCGCCGCCCGCATTGACGACGATATCCGGCTCCGCGGCAATGCGTTCTTGCGTTACGAGATCGCGCAGCCATACGACACCGTTCTCCGAGCGTTCGACGCTCGCGTAATTGATTGCGCAGGAGCGTTCGCAGGCAGCGAGGCCGTCGTCGACGAGTTCGAAATTCAGCCGCTCGGCCTGGGTCACCCGGGCGTCGTAATACGTGGCCGTTGCCTTGATTGCCGGATCGAGCAGCGGCAAGCTCCGCAGCGATTTGCTCCGG
The DNA here is from genome assembly GCF_003096715.1 of Paraburkholderia silvatlantica. Classification (GTDB taxonomy): domain Bacteria; phylum Pseudomonadota; class Gammaproteobacteria; order Burkholderiales; family Burkholderiaceae; genus Paraburkholderia; species Paraburkholderia silvatlantica. The sequence goes on along the minus strand of NZ_QEOL01000018.1, from coordinate 94,083 downwards.
AATGCGAAACGATGCCGTGGCATCGTGCGGTCATGGCGGCCGAGAAAGTCATACATCGCGAGGCCAAGCTTCGAAATGACCGCGCCGCGATCGCTAAGCTTTGCCTTCATGCCGAAGAAGCGGCGCGCGGACGCGATCGTTCCGCCAAAGTACGAATGAATCGGCAATACGGTCTCGAGCGGCTGCACATAATGCGGCGCGTTTTTCAGCAACAGGTTGCGCTCCAGCGTGGATTCGGCCACAAGGCGAAATTCGCCGGTTTCGAGGTACTTGACGCCGCCATGGATCAGGCGCGACGGGGCGCTGCTCGCACCGGAAGCGAAATCCCCCTTGTCGATCAGCAGACAGTCGACGCCTTGCAGGCAGAGGTCGCGAAAGAGGCCCGCGCCGTTGATGCCGCCGCCGATAATCAACACGCTGACCTTTGGGTGCTGCTTCAGCCGGTCGAGAAAGAAGTCACGGTTTCGTTCCGTCATCGATGTTCTCCGCCTTCAGTGCGCGCTGGCCGCATGGTCGAGCGCGGGCCACAGCGGTGTCATGGCTGCGGCGAGCTGTGACCAGAGCGCATACGTCTCGTCGAGTTGTGCATGTCGTTCGGTGTCCGGGGTATAGGTGCGCGCGACCCGGCACGCACGCGCGCACGCATCGGCAAGAGAGGCGAATACACCCACGCTGACTCCGGCGCAGAGCGCCGCGCCAAGCGCACTGGCCTCCTGGCTCTCCGGAATATCGATCGCAATGCCGAGGACATCGGCGAATCGCTGCGCGAGCAGGGGACTCGACGATCCTCCGCCGGTCAGCCCGGCCCTGCGCGCAGGAAAAGCACTCGTCAATGCTTCGATATGCCAACGGTGGTTGAACACCATCCCTTCGATCACGGCACGCGCCAGATGCGCGCGGCGATGCCACGAGCGTATGCCGAAGAACGACGCACTCGCCGGCTGCCCGAACGGCGAACCGAACAGGAAGGGATGAAACATGACCGAACTCGGCCCCGCGAAGGCCGCTTGCACTTCGTCGCCGATCAGGTCGAACAATGAGCAGCCGAGCCGCGCGGCTTCCTGCGTTTCGTGCTGAAAGAGTTCGCGCAAGGCCCAGTCGACGTTGCTGGACGACGCGGGCGAAATGGACATGTTCATCCATTGAGCCGCGCGCGTGCCGTTGCGGCACGACCAGCGCGGATCGAGTTGCGGACGATCGGACAGGATCTCGTTGATGCTGAACGTGCCCGCCGTAATCGAAAGCACGCCCGGCTCGGTGTTGCCCATGCCCAGGGCGCTCGACGTCACATCGTGCAGTCCGCAGGCAACAGGCGTGCCTTGCTTCAGACCCGTCTGCGCAGCCGCATGCGCCGTGATGCAGCCGGCCGTTGCCGCCGGCGCAATGATTCCCGGCAGCGCATGACCGATCGACGTCAGGCCGTAGAGCGCCAGGACGTCGTCGCTATACGTCTGCGTGTTGACACAGGTGAACGACGAACTCGCTTCCGTCGGATCGGTGGCCGGTATGCCGGTCAGGCAGAAACGAAGCCAGTCCTTGCAAAAAAGGACATGCCCGATCTTTGCGTAGCGCTGCGGCTCGTTGATCTGAATCCACTTGAGCAGGCTCACGGCAGCGAAGGGATAGGGCTGCTGTCCCGTGAGCGTCAGCGCCTTTTCAAGGACGCCTGCTTTACGCCAGCGATCGGTTACGTCGAAGGCGCGGCTGTCGAGCGACAGAATGCCCGCGCCAAGCGGCGCGCCATCGTGATCGAGGAGATAAAGCCCGTCGCCGTGTCCGGTTACGCCGACTGCGGCAATCGCGTCCGCGGGAATCTTGCCCAACGCATCGCGAATGGCGCCGCAGGCCGCGGCCCAGGTCTGCTGCATATCTCGCTCGACGTGTCGTGCGTGCGGTTGGCGCTGCTCCACGCGTCGGCTCCCCACCGCGACGGTGCGCCCCGATGCGTCAAAAATCACGGCCTTTGTGGCAGTCGAACCGCTGTCGACGCCGAGCAGATAGCTCTCCATCGTGTCTCCATACTATTTTTTGCACTGCAACAAGCCGCTTCGAACCCCGCTTCGAACCCATTGGGTCAACAAGGCCTATCCAGGGTTACAGCGGATGGTCATCGCCGAACGGGATGCTTATCTTGACGTCATTGAAAAAAATTTCAACACAAGAAAAAAATATCACTTTTCTTGTGGGCGTGGAGGCAACATGACGAAAATCGCCGGAAAGCGTGATGCCGAGGACAGCCTTGCGATCCGCGCGGCGTGGCTGCACTACGCAGCCGGGCAGACCCAGGCCGACGTCGCGTCGCGTCTGGGCGTGAGCAGCGTCAAGGCGCATCGGCTGATCACGCGCGCCAATCAGAGCGGCGCGATCAAGTTCACGATCGACGGCGATGTCGCCGAGTGCGTCGTGCTCGAAGCCGAACTGGCGCAGCGCTATGGCCTGAGCTATTGCGAAGTGGTGCCGGATCTGCACGAAGGCGACTTGCCGTTGCGTGCGCTTGGCGTTGCGGGCGCGTATTTCCTGCAACGCGAGATCGCGGTGCGGCAGGACGGTGTGATCGGCATCGGACACGGGCGCACGCTCGCCGCCGTGGTGGCGAACATTCCGCGCATGGACGCGGGCACGGTGCGTTTCGTCTCGCTGCTGGGCGGCGTGACGCGCAAGTACACCGCGAATCCCTATGACGTCATCCACAAGCTCGCCGATCAGACAGGCGCCGTGTCGTACGTGCTGCCGCTGCCGTTTTTCGCCAATACCGCCGAAGATCGTGAAGTGCTGCTTTCGCAGCGCGGCGTGCGCGAGGTGTTCGATCTCGCGGCGCATGCCGATCTGATGGTCGTCGGCATCGGATCCGTGGATGAGGACGCGCAGCTCGTCGCGTCGCAGATGATCGAGCCGGCGGAAATCGAAGAAGTGCGCAGCCAGGGCGGCAAGGGCGAATTGCTGGGGCATTTTTTCAGCGACGCCGGCGAGTCCGTCGAGACGTCGTTGGCGGCGCGCACGGTGGCCCCTGCGCTGGCCGATCTGACGAGCCGGCGCATCGTGGCCATTGCCGGAGGCGCTTCGAAGATCGCGGCAATCCGCGCCGTGCTCAAGAGCGGTCTCCTAAGCGGCTTGATCACCGACGAGGCTACGGCGCTCGCGCTCAAGCAGGATCCTGGCGTGACGGAGGCATCGTGACGGGCAACGCGGCGCGAGATCTCCTGATCGGCATCGATGCCGGCACTTCGGTCATCAAGGCCGTGGCTTTCAATTTGTCAGGACAACAGATTGCTGTGGCCTCGTTGCCTAACCGTTACTGCACGCGCGCCGATGGCGCCGCGACCCAGTCGCTCGATCAGACCTGGGCGGATTGCGCGCAGACTTTGCGCGATCTCGGCGCGAAAGTCGAAGGCCTGGCACGACGCGCGCTCGCGCTGGCGGTCACAGGCCAGGGCGACGGGACGTGGCTCGTGGGCGCGGGCAACAAGCCCGCGAGCGATGCCTGGCTGTGGCTCGACGCGCGTGCCGCGAATACGGTGCGTGCGCTGCAGGAAGCGCCAGCGAGCCGCGCGCGCTTCGAGGCAACGGGCACGGGCCTCGCCGCATGCAACCAGAGCGCGCAGATCGCCCACATGGCTGCGACGGCGCCGGACGTCCTGGCGCGCGCCGAAGTCGCGCTGCATTGCAAGGACTGGCTGTATCTCAATCTGACCGGCGTGCGCGCGACCGACCCGTCGGAGGCCAGCTTCACCTACGGCAACTTCCGCACGCGCCGCTACGACGACGCGGTCATCGAAGCGCTCGGCCTGAGCGCGTGGCGCGGCCTGTTGCCCGACATCATCGACGGGACCGAGGTTACACATGCTCTGACTGCCGAGGCCGCGGCAGCGACGGGCCTGCTGGCCGGTACGCCCGTGTGTCTCGGTTTCGTCGATATCGTGCTGACGGCGCTGGGCGCAGGCATTCACACCGAAGGCGCGGCGGGCGCGAGTTGCTCGATCGTCGGCTCGACGGGCATGCACATGCGGGCCATGCGCAACGAAAACGTGCATCTCAACGCGCAAGGCACGGGCTATGTCATCGCGTTGCCGTTGCCGGGCATGTCGGCGCAGGTGCAGTCGAACATGGCGGCGACGCTGAACGTCGACTGGGTGCTCAATCTCGCCTGCGATCTGCTCACGCAGTTCGGTACGAGCCTGTCGCACAGCGACCGGATTCAATGCATCGACGGATGGCTGCAAACGGGCCGGCCGGGTTCGCTACTGTACCACCCGTATATCTCGGACGCGGGAGAGCGCGGGCCGTTCGTCGAGCCCGACGCACGCGCCGACTTCATCGGCTTGACGAGCGAAAGCCGTTATCCGGATCTGTTCCGCGCCGTGGTCGAAGGGCTCGGGATGGCCGCGCGCGACTGCTATACGTCGATGGGCATTCCAATGCCGGACGAGCTGCGCCTGACCGGCGGCGCGACCCGTTCGCGCGCGCTGCGCGGCGTGCTCGGCGCCGTGGTCGGCGCGCCGACGCGGATTTCCACACGCGAGGAAGCGGGGGCGGCCGGTGCGGCCATGATGGCCGCGGTCGCGCTCGGCGTGTATCCGGACATGAATGCGTGCATCGGCGAATGGGTGACGCCGCTGCTCGGGCAACCGGAACCGCCCGACCCGGAACTGACACAGTTGTATGCGCAACTTTTTCCGGCGTATCGCAGGGCGCGCGAGGCGCTGGTGCCGACGTGGGCTGAAACGGCCCGACTGCTGAAATCGCGTCACCGGCCGGACGCGCTTTGCGCGAGCCTCAACTAACGTCGAACAGGGAACGCTGAGATGAGCGGGAAGGACATGGTGGACCTGTGTGTCATCGGCGGCGGCATCAACGGCGCCGGTATCGCGCGCGATGCGGCGGGACGCGGGCTGTCGGTGGTGTTGTGCGAGAAGGACGATCTGGCGCAGGGCACGTCGTCGCGCTCCGGCAAGCTGGTTCATGGCGGGCTGCGTTATCTGGAGTACTACGAATTCCGGCTCGTGCGTGAGGCGCTGATCGAGCGAGAAGTGCTGCTCAACGCCGCGCCGCACATCATCTGGCCGCTGCGTTTCGTGCTGCCGCACAGTCCCGGCGATCGTCCCGCGTGGCTCGTGCGCACGGGTCTCTTTCTGTACGACCATCTCGGCGGCCGCAAGAAGCTGCCGGGCACGCGCTCGCTCGACTTGTGGCGCAATCCCGAAGGCGCGCCGATCAGGGACGAGTACCGCAAGGGCTTCGAGTATTCCGATTGCTGGGTCGACGACGCGCGCCTCGTGGCGCTCAACGCCATGGATGCCGCGCGGCGCGGCGCCGAAGTGCTCACACGCACCGCGTTCGTGGCGGCGCGGCGCGAAGGCGGTGCGTGGCGCGTCGAACTGCGCGATGCGCGCAACGGCGCGACGCGCGTGGTGCATGCCCGGGCGCTGGTCAACGCGGCCGGACCGTGGGTGTCGGAGGTGATCGGGCGCGCGGGCGCGACATCGGCGCGCAAGGTGCGGCTCGTCAAGGGCAGTCACCTTGTTACGCCGAAGTTCTGGGAAGGTCCGCATTCGTACCTCGTTCAGAACCACGACAAGCGCGTGATTTTCATCAACGCATACGAAGGCGACAAGGCACTGATCGGCACGACCGACGTTCCCTGGGACGGCGCGCCGGAAACCGTGGCGATCACGAATGACGAAATCGACTATCTGCTCTCCGCGGTGAATCGCTATTTCAAGCATCCGTTGCGCAAGCAGGACATCGTGGAGACGTTCTCGGGCGTGCGCCCGCTGTACGACGACGGCAAGGGCAACCCGTCGGCAGTGACGCGCGACTACGTGTTCGACCTCGACGAGAGTGGCGGCGCGCCGCTATTGAACGTCTTCGGCGGCAAGATCACGACCTTTCGCAAGCTCGCCGAGCACGCGCTGCAAAAGCTGCAACCGGCTTTCCCGAAGATGGGCGCCAACTGGACCGCATCCGCGACGCTGCCGGGTGGCGACATCGAAGGCGCCGACGTGCCGCGTTTCATGGCGAGCCTGCAAAAGCAGTATGAATGGCTGCCGCGCAATCTGTTGCGTTACTACACGCAGACGCACGGCACGCTAACGTCGACGGTGCTCGACGGCGCGACTTCGCTCGCTGGTCTGGGCCAGCAATTCGGGCCGAACTTCTACGAGGCGGAGGCACGTTATTTGATGGCTAACGAATGGGCTGAGTCGGCGGACGACATGCTCACGCGGCGTACCAAGCATGGCTTGCACATGAGCGCCGTACAAAAGGCCGCTTTCGAAGCGTGGCTGAACGGCCTCGTCAGAAAGTCCGCATAGGCGGGACGGGCCGCGCCGCAACCCATACGACACGAGACGAACATGGCATTCACGCTTGCACTCAACACGAATCCGCTGGTGAACCGCTTTGCCGAGCCGGCCGATCTCATCGATGCCATTGCACACGACATGAAAATTCGTGACGTGCAACTGACGCACGAGTTCATCAATCCGTCGTGGCCGGCGGCGACCACGCGCAGGCTCACGCGCGAGATGCGCGCGGCAATGGCGCGGACCGGCGTGCGCATCACGTCGGGCATGACCGGGCCCTATGGGCGGCTGAATCACTTCGGGCATCCGGATGCCGATGTTCGCCGCTATTACGTCGACTGGTTCAAGACCTTCGCGGATATCACTGCCGATCTGGGCGGCGATTCCATCGGCACGCAGTTCGCCATCTTCACTTATAAGGACTTCGACGACCTTGCACGTCGCGACGCGCTGATTCGAACCGCGATCGATTGCTGGGCCGAGGTCGCCCGGCATGCGAAGGCGGCGGGGCTGAAATACGTGTTCTGGGAGCCCATGTCGATCGGGCGCGAGTTCGGCGAGACCATTGCCGCCTGCATGGCGCTGCAGGACAAGCTGAGCGCCGCGAACATGGCAATTCCCATGTGGATGATGGCCGATATCGACCACGGCGACGTGACGAGCCCGAATCCGGACGACTTCGATCCCTATGCGTGGGCGCGCGCCGTGCCACGGGTGTCGCCGATCATTCACATCAAGCAGTCGCTGATGGACAAAGGCGGTCATCGTCCTTTCACCGCCGAGTTCAACGCGCGTGGCCGCATTCAGCCCGAGCCGCTGATCCAGGCGCTGCACGAAGGCGGCGGACGCGACAACGAGATCTGCCTGGAGCTGTCGTTCAAGGAGCGCGAGCCGACCGACCGGCAAGTCGTCGAACAGATCGCCGAATCCGTGGCGTTCTGGGCGCCGTATTTCGATACCGGTGTTGCCGATCTGAATATCTGAGGAGATCAGACGATGCACGGCACGAGGACACAGAAGCTGATCAACGACGGCGACGCCGCCGTCGACGAGATGCTGGAAGGCATCATGGCCGCCCACGGCGATCTGCTCACGCGCAACGACAGCGCGCCGCGCGCAATCATCGCGCGCAACGGGCCGCGTGCCGGCAAGGTGGCTCTCGTGATCGGTGGCGGGTCGGGGCACGAGCCCACGTTTCTGGGCTTCGTCGGCAAGGGGCTGGCCGATGCGGCCGTGATCGGCAACGTCTTCGCTTCGCCGCCGCCGCAACCGGCCGTCGATGCCGCGCTCGCCGTACATGGCGGCGCGGGCGTGCTGTTCATGTACGGCAACTACGCCGGCGACGTGATGAACTTCGATATGGCGACCGAGCTGCTCGAACTCGAAGGCATCGAGGCGCGCACGGTGCTGACGACCGACGATATCGCCTCGGCGCCGCGCGAGAAGCGCGCAACGCGGCGCGGCGTGGCGGGCAACGTATTCATCTTCAAGGCGGCTGGCGCCGCCGCCGATCTGATGATGCCGCTCGACGAAGTGGAGCGCATAGCGCGTCATGCCAACGCGCGCACCCGCACGCTGGGAGTCGCTCTCGCGCCGTGCTCGCTGCCGCAAACGCGCCGTCCCAACTTCGAGATCGCGCCGGGCGAGATGGAAATCGGCATGGGCATTCACGGCGAGCCGGGAATGCGCCGCGAGACGCTGCGCAGCGCCGACGCCATTACCGACGAAATCATGGACGCGATTTTCGCCGAGATGGATGCAGCAAAAGGCGATCGCGTCGCCGTGCTCGTGAACTCGCTCGGTTCCACGCCGCTGATGGAACTGTACATCCTCAACCGCCGTGTTTCGCAGCGGCTGAGGGAAGCGGGGCTCGTGGTGCATCGCACGCTGGTCGGACCGCTTTGCACATCGCTCGAAATGGCGGGTGCGTCGATCACCGTGATGCATCTGGACGATGAACTCGAGCGCCTCATCGATCACCCGTGCGAATGCGCGATGTTTCAGCAGAGGGCCGCATGACGGCAGCGCTGACGACCGCCGACGTGGCATGCCTGTTCCGCGAACTCGCAAACGCTGTCGCGCAGGCGCGAGACGAGCTTTGCCGGCTCGATGGCGTAATCGGCGACGCCGATCACGGTATCGCGATGGAGCAGGGCTTCGCTGCCGCTTCGCAAGCGATCGAGGCGCTGCCTGCGCAAGCCACGCTCGCAGACCAGTTGAATGCGGCCGCAAAGGGTTTCCTGAACGCGGTTGGCGCGTCGTCAGGGCCGCTTTATGCCACCGCATTCATGCGCGCGGCCAAGGTTGCCGGTGCGCGCCACGAACTGCTGTTGAATGAGGCCCCGGGGCTGATCGTGGCGATGGCTGAAGGCATCCGCTCGCGTGGACGGGCCGAAATCGGCGAGAAGACGATGGTCGATGCCTGGGCGCCCGCCGCCGCAGCCATTGAACAAGGCATGGCGGACGGCTTGCCGGTGCGCGAGATCATGACGCGCGCGGGCGAGGCTGCAACAGCGGGCGCCGAGTCCACGATCGCGATGGTCGCAACCAAGGGGCGATCGTCGCGGCTCGGAGAACGAAGCATTGGACACGTCGATCCGGGTGCGGCGTCGGCCGCGATGGTGCTCAACGTGATCGCAGAAAACTGGAGGAGACATGATACAGATTGAATGGGCAGACGACCTGCAACGCTTTCGTTCCGACGCAAGTGAGGTGAGCCAATGAGTGCGGTTGCTCCATCGATGAGGGGTCACGCCCGGCGCAGCGTTCGCATGGCGATCGAGATCGTGCTGCTGGTGATCTTGCTGGTTGCGATGGCGATGAGCACGAAGCTCGTCAAGATCGGCTCCGACGCAGACTCGCAGACCCGCGAATTCGAGCCTGCCGCCTACGGGAAGAAGCAATTCCCGAAGACACAGGCGGCGATCGAAAAGCGTGCAGTCGATGCCGCCACGCTGGCCGCGGCCATCGCGAAGGACCCGGACGCGGCGGGCAAGCAGTACGGCGTGGCGGGCGGCGGCGTCGGTCCCGAGATGTCGGTGAAGTTCACTGGCGTCGCCGGCAAGGAAGACTCGGGCGTGTATGAAGTGAAAGTGCCCGGCTTGCCCGATTCGCTCGTCGTCCGCGTGCAAACGGGGCCGGCGATCAACGGCACCGATCTGCGCGATGACACTGGCGATATCAGCTTCGGTCAGTTCACTAACCAGATCGACTATCAGAACGCCGGCTACGCGATCAATGCGGAAATGAAGAAAGAGGTCTTGTCGAAAATCGATACGACCAAACTGACTGGCAAGACCATCTCGGTCGTCGGCGTGTTCCAGCTGGTCAATCCGGACGGCTGGCTCGTCACTCCTGTGAAGCTGGACGTCAAATGAGCACCGCACCTGCAATCACGGCACCGGCTGCGGCGCAGGACGCCGTCCTGCTGTCCGCGCGCAACATCGTGAAGTCGTACGGCGGTGTGCATGCCCTGAAGGGCGTGAACTTCGAGATCCATCGCGGCAAGGTCACGACGCTGTTTGGCGAAAACGGCGCGGGCAAGTCGACGTTGATGAAGATCCTCTCCGGCGTGGAAAAGCCGACGTCCGGCGAGATCGAACTCGACGGCGAGCCGGTCGCCTTTACCTCGTCGAGCGACGCGCGCGATCACGGCATTTCGATCATTCACCAGGAGTTGAGCCTCGCGCCCAATCTGAGCGTGCGCGACAACATCTTCATGGGCCGGGAGTTGCGTACGCCGACCGGCGTGGATTTTGCCGAAGAGGCGCGCCAGACGCGGGCACTGATGGCCGATCTCGAAGAAGAGATCGACCCGGCGACGCTGATCCACGATCTGCGCCTCGGCCAGCAGCAGGTGGTCGAGATCGCGCGTGCGCTCTCGGTCGATTCGCGCATCCTCATCATGGACGAGCCTACTTCCGCGCTGAGCGCTTCCGAGGTCGAGGTGCTCTTCAAGGTGATTCGCGACCTGACGAGCCGCGGCGTTTCGATCGTGTACATCTCGCATCACCTCGAAGAGGCGCTGCAGGTCACGGACTACGCCGTGGTGCTGCGCGACGGCAGGATCACGGCGACGGCGCAGAGGAAGGACATCGACCTCGGCTGGATCGTGCGCAACATGGTCGGCGAGAATTTCGATCTCGGCTCGCCGCCGACGGGTTACGCGTTCGGCGAAATCGCGCTCGACATCGACGACCTCAGCGTTGCCGACGAATCCGGCACGGGCGCGGGCGCCTCGGCGGTCGATCATCTGTCGCTCAAGGTGCGTGCGGGCGAGATCGTCTGCATCTACGGATTGATGGGCGCAGGCCGCACGGAACTGCTCGAAGCGGTAGCCGGCCGCACGCATCTGCCCGTCACGGGCGGCAGGGTGCTGCTCGAAGGCGAGGACATGGCGTCGCTGAGTATCGCCGAACGCATCGCAAAGGGCCTCGTGCTGGTGCCGGAGGACCGTCAGCGCGACGGTCTCGTGCCAACCATGAGCGTGGGTTCGAACATGTCGCTCGCGAGTATCCGCTCCTTCGTGAAGGGCCTGCTGATGTCGCCTGCCGCCGAGCGCGATCTAGTCGGCGAATCGATCCGCAACGTGCACGTCAAGACCGCGGGAGCGGGAGCGTCGATCCGCTCGCTCTCCGGCGGCAATCAGCAAAAGGTTGTGATCGGGAAGATGCTCGCAACCGGGCCGAAAGTCATTCTGCTCGACGAACCCAGCCGGGGCATCGACATCGGCGCGAAAGCGGAGGTGTTCCGCCTGCTCGCGGAGAACGCGAAGAAAGGTTTAGCCGTCGTGTATTCGACTTCGGAAGTCGGCGAGTGTCTGAGCGTCGCGCATCGCATCATCGTGATGCGGCGCGGCAAGATATCCGCCGAATTCGGCCCGGATGCCAACAAGGACGACATCATGGCCGCCTCGGGCGAAGCCGTTGTCGTCTGATCGCAGGAACGCCAGGAGAGTTTCAACATGAGCCAAGCCGCCAAAACACAGAGAGCCCATCGCTTCGGCGGAGAAGGGTTCGACCTCGGCAAGATCCTGCTCGAAGGACGTGCGTTTTTCGCGCTGATCGCCATCGTCATCATCTTTTCCTTTCTTTCCCCCAATTATTTCGCACTGGAAAATTTCCTGACAATGGCCTCACACGTGGCCATTTACGGAATCCTTGCAATTGGCATGCTGCTCGTGATCGTCAATGGAGGGATCGACTTGTCGGTCGGCTCCACGCTCGGGCTCTCCGGTGTCGTCGCGGGTTTCTTCATGCAGGGCGTGACCCTGAACATGTTCGGGGTCGTGCTGTATCCGTCGGTGTGGGTGGTCGTGGTGCTGTGCTGTGCGCTCGGCGCTTTCATCGGCCTTGTCAACGGGATTCTCATTGCGCGCTTCAGGGTGCCTGCCTTCGTCGCCACACTCGGCGTGATGTACGTCGTGCGCGGATTCGCCCTGCTGATGACCAATGGCCTGACCTATAACAACCTGGGTGGACAAGCCGACCTGGGCAATACGGGTTTTGACTGGCTGGGCTTCGACCGGCTTTTCAACGTGCCGGTAGGCGTGCTGATTCTCGCTGTGATCGCGGCGCTGTGCAGCATTACGCTCAATCGCTCGGCATTCGGCCGCTGGCTTTACGCCTCGGGCGGCAATGCTCGCGCGGCGGAACTCTCCGGTGTGCCGGTAAAACATGTGCAAATCAGCGTGTACATGATCTCCGGCGTGTGCGCGGCCATTGCCGGTCTGATTCTCTCTTCGCAACTCACATCCGCCGGTCCGACGGCGGGCACGAGCTACGAGCTGACGGCTATCGCGGCCGTGGTGATCGGTGGCGCGTCGCTGATGGGCGGTACCGGCAATATCCGCGGCACGCTGCTCGGCGCATTCGTGATCGGATTTCTGTCCGACGGTCTCGTGATCATCGGCATCTCGTCTTATTGGCAAACCGTATTCACCGGCGCGGTCATCGTCCTCGCGGTGCTGCTGAACGCCATTCAATATCGCCGCCGCGTCAAGCGTCCCGCACCGACCGGCGGACAACTGGCTTCTCCGCAAAGCGGCGGCAAGGCATAAGCAGTACGACCGGCAAGCGGGAAGTGTATTGAAATCGCACGTCATTACCCATTCAGGAAGAGACATCTCATGAACATGAAGACAAAGACCATTATCCTTGCAGCCTTCGCACTGGCCGCGCCCTTGTTCGCAGGACAGGCCCACGCGGCAGGCGGCCTCATCAGCATCATCGTCAACGATCCCGCGAACCCGTACTGGCTTGCCGAAGGCAATATCGCCTCGGCCGAGGCCAAAAAGCTCGGCTACACGGCCAATGTCTCCGCGTCGAAAGGCGACACCAATACGGAAAGTCAGCAGATCGACACCGCCATCACCAACAAGTCGGTGGCGATCATTCTCGACCCGGCCAACGCCAGCGGTTCCATTGGCGCCGTGAAGAAGGCGGTCGCAGCGCATATTCCGGTGTTCCTCGTCAATGCGGAAATTAATCAGCCGGGCCTCGCCAAGGCACAACTGGTTTCGAACAACGCGCAAGGCGCCGCGCTCGGCGCTCAGCAATGGGTCAAGGACGTCGGCTCGAAGGGTAACTATGTCGAACTGCTCGGCGCGCCGTCCGACAACAACGCCGCGACGCGCTCGAACGGCTACAAGTCCGTGCTGAGTCAGTATCCGGATCTGAAGATGGTGGGCTCGCAAGTGGCGAACTGGGACCGCACGCAGGGCTTCAACGCAACGCAGAGCCTGATGCAGGCGCATCCGGATGTGATCGGCGTCATTAGCGGCAACGACGAGATGGCGCTCGGCGCAATCGCAGCGCTCAAGCAGGCAGGCAAGCTCAAGAGCGTGAAGGTCGGCGGCTTCGACGGTTCGCCCGCAGCGGTCGACGCAGTCAAGGCCGGCGAATTGCAGTACACGGTGCTGCAACCGGTTGCCGAGTTTTCCGCCAAGGCGGTGCAGGAGGCCGATCAGTTCCTGAAAACCGGCAAGACGGGGGCATCGAGTGAGAAGCAGCTTTTCGACTGCGTACTGATCACCAAGGCGAATGCTTCGAAGTACACCGCACCGTTCGTGCTGTCGAAGTGACTTGACGGGCGTATGCCTTCGTGCGCTGCGCTGACGGCTTGCGTGACTTCCGTCGGTTCCAGCGCGACATGCGCCTCGAAACGTAAGCTCATTTGCGCAACAACTTAACCATGACTGATTCCCTGTTCTGGGTCGGTACCAGCTGGAAGATGAACAAGACGCTGGCGGACGCCATGGCGTTTGCCGAGCGCATGCTAACCAGCCCGGACGATCCACGCATTCAGTGCTTCGTGATTCCGCCTTTTACCGCGATTCGGGAAGTCAAATCCATTCTTGCGGAAACCGACGTCAAGGTTGGCGCGCAAAACATGCACTGGGCGGAGCATGGCGCGTGGACCGGCGAAATTTCTCCGTCCATGCTGGTCGATTGCGGAATGGACCTCGTCGAACTCGGCCATTCCGAACGGCGCGTGCATTTCGGCGAGACCGACGACACCGTGGGCCTCAAGGTCGAGGCAGCCGTGCGCCACGGACTGACGCCGTTGATCTGTATCGGCGAGACGCTCGCCGACAAGCAAAGCGGCCGCGCCTCCGAAGTCCTCGCTGCCGAAGTGCGCGGCGCACTGGCAAGACTCGGCCCGCAACAGCGCGCTGCGCCGATTCTGCTCGCGTATGAGCCGGTGTGGGCCATCGGCGAACACGGCATGCCGGCGAGCCCCGATTACGCCGACGCGCGACAGGCGGAAATCAGTCAGGTCGCGCAGTCGATGCTCGGCCGCCGCATACCGTGCCTGTACGGAGGCTCGGTCAATCCGGACAACTGCGCGGAACTTGCCGCCTGCCCGAATATCGATGGGCTGTTTATTGGTCGTTCGGCATGGAATGTCAATGGGTATCTGGACATATTGAAGCGCGTCGGGGCAGTGCTCTGACCTCGATGCTGCGGGCTTGCAACCTCTTAGTTTCAAGGAGATCGTCATGAAAGTGGCCGTTGGCGGCGATAGCGCAGGAGTCGGGCTGGCTCGTGTGCTGGCCGATTATCTGAAGGATCGCTTTGAAGTTTTTGAAGTGTCGAGCAACGAAACGAATCCGAACGAGTTTTACGCGAATCTCTCAGACCGTGTCGCGTCCGGCGTGATCAGTGGAGAATACGACCGGGCGATTCTCGTTTGTGGCACCGGCATCGGTGTCAGCATATCGGCGAACAAGGTGCCGGGCATTCGGGCTGCGTTGTGCCACGACACCTACTCGGCGGAGCGCGCGGCGCTTTCGAACAATGCGCAGATCATCACAATGGGTTCGCGAGTGATCGGGCCCGAGGTGGCCAAAGCCATCGCCGATGCCTTTCTGGACAATACGTTCGATGAAAACGGACGAAGCGCGGGCAATGTCGCGGCGATCAACGAAGTGGATTCGAAATATCACCACCGGTAGCTTTGCGTGCGCCGATGCCGCCGCGCCGTGTGCTGCCAAAGCAGGAGGCGCGTCGGATGCCGCACCGCGTGGTCCGTTCTCGCTGAACAGGCGCCGTCGACGAAGCCGAAGCGATGTCGATCGAAGCGAATTTTCATCACGCATACCGCTGGCAATATATCCATTCCGGCATGCATCATCCCCATTTCGCGCAAGTGCTGGATCGTCTCATTTCAGAAGAACAGGGGGCGCGTATCCGGGCTGCACTCGCCACGCTGCATTGAGTGGGGCGCACGCGGCGACGACGGGAATCGTTGTCGTCGCGCCGCTTCTTCAAAGGAAGGTGATGCCATGGCGAAAACTGGAGGCTTGATGCCGTGTCGATCGCGATTGGGTGCGCGACGAAATCAACCGGTCATGACGGAATGTGCGCAAGGTAACGCACGATGTCTGAAAGCGAGATTACACTTCGGCAATTGCGCCGATGCGCCAAATTCATGAGCCGAAAGCAGAATTTCGTCAGAGGCGTATGTTCGACATTACGACGCGCTGGTCCGGCGAAGGCGGGCGGCTGGCGTTCGTGTACCCAGCGTGGAGCCGCCATGTGGCTGTCTAGAACTTCAAAAGAACGGGGACATTGCCGTGGTGAAAAAGGACCAGCTCATCGGGGATCTTTACGAGACCGCCCTGAAACAGGACGGCTTCCTGGAAACTATCCAGCGCGTGGCAGAATGGGTCGGTGCCGATATCTTCCATATGTACAGTATCGATGCGCACCGTAACGCCCCGCGTTTCTCGTATTACACGCCAACGGCGACCAGCTTCGGCGCAATGATAGCCAGTTATGTGGAGTACTACCGGGGCCTCGATCCACGTGTGGACCTTGTCAACGGCCATGAGCCAAACACCTGGTTTGCTTGTCAGGACCACTTCAACGATAGCTACGTTTCCCGAAGCGAATTCTTCCAGGATTTCCTGATTCCCAACGGTCTGCGTTACATGTTTGGAACACGCATCGCCTCCGAGGGCTGCGATGACGTGCTGGTGGCGCTCGTGCGGGCGACGGGGCGGCCCGCCTTCACGAAATGCAACCGCGACGAGTTGGCGTCGGTCAGCGGGCATATGCAACGTGCTATCAGGTGCTGGCAGGATGCCAGTGAATTGCACCACAGCGCGGCCGTCGGCACGGAAATGTCGGGGCAGTTAAATGTTGCCGCCATCGTACTGGACAGACAGATGCGATCCGTGTCATTGAATCCGGAAGCGGAAACGATGTTGCGGACGGGGGAGGGTTTGAAACTGCGAGACGGCCGGCTTGTCGCCACGTCGTCGCGCCAGAACGATGCACTTCAGGCTGCCTGCGTGCGCGTGGCCAGGACAGGGCACGGCGAGACGATCGTTCTTGATAACGAGTTCAAAAGCGGCCACCAGATTTTTATGAGCATCAATGCGTTGCCGAGCCAAACTGGCGCTGCCCGAACGGCGGGTCCGGGGCTACTGGTCATGACACGTTGTCGGGGTGGTGCACGCCTTGTCACTGCCAGCCAATTGCGCCAGGCATTCGATTTGAGCGGGGCCGAAGCCGCGGCTGCTGAAGCCCTGATCGACGGGAAATCGCCAGACGAGTACGCGAGCCAAAAAAATGTCAGCATTGCGACGGTAAGAACGCAGCTGCGCGCCGTGTTCGAGAAGACCGGGACCCGGTCTCAGGCTGAAGCCGTTGCACTCATGATGTGGGTGCTCACGCAACGCACTACGACAGACGCCGAGGTTCGCCGCAGCGCGTCGCCATCCGCATGAACGCGGAACCCGGCTCGTCAGACATCGTTCCGCGTATCGGCGAGGCCAACGCCGTGCCATGCTCGTATTTCGCCACCCTGTCGATCCGATCGAGGATATAACAGGACAGTCTCGCATTGCGTATGCGTGGTTTGCGCAGATGCAGATAAATTGAAGATCGATCCGCCGCGTCCTTCCTCCATTTGGATGATGCGAACACGATGGTCCCGGTGCTTTACTACCTGTACCCATGCTCCGCCAGCCGGTTCGCGGGCGGGGACAGGCTGTGAGAATCCAGCAGAACAAGCACGGGAGATATGAAATGGATCGTTCAATTCATCTGAATCCGACGATGGCCGTCGTCGCAGCGTGCGCGACTGCCATGCTAGCCGGCTGCGGCGGCAGCGGCTCGAGTGGTTCGCCATCGTCCTCGGCGTCGCAGATGCCGTCGTCCTTGAGCGGAACGGTTGCTGCTGGCAACGCCGTGGCTAATGCGAACATCCAGATCATCGATGCGAACGGAAAGGCGTTGAACGCGACGGCAGATTCGTCTGGAAACTACACCGCGCCCCTCAGCGGCCTGACCACGCCACTGCTGATTGTCGCCAACGATCCGGCCGGTATGCAGCCCGCGCTTTACTCCGTGCTCGCCGCGTTGCCGACCGGTTCAGCACCGGCCGTTGTCAACGTGACGACATTGACGAGCGCACTCTCCGCGCTGCTCACGGCGAGTGGCAACCCCGTTGACCTCGCACAAAGCGGGAGCCTGAGTTCGCACGTCACACCATCGGCGGTCGATTCCGCAGGCGCGACACTCAACGCCGCGCTGAAAGACATCCTGAGCCAGAACGGATTGAACGCCGCTTCGTTCAATGCAGTCGCCTCGCCATTCGGCGCCAACCATACCGGGCAGGACGCTGTCATCGACAGCGTTCAGATGATTCCCGCGCCGGCAGGCGGCTTCAAACTCGTTTCGGCGGGCGACCCGTCGGTCGCCATCGCGCTAAACAGCAGCGCAACGCCTGGCGCGCCGCTCGCCGCATTGCCGGTTCCTGCCAACTTTCTCGCCTCAGCCACGGCACTGCTTGGCCAATGCATTGGCGGCACGAGCGCTTCCTGTGCGCAGACGTTCGATTCGAGTTATCTCGAGAATGGCCATACCACGTTCCTCGGTGCGCATCCGGAAATGGCGGCGTCCGGAATCACGCTTGGGTACCCGACGACGCTGAAGTTCTTGTCTGCGAACGGCGCCCAGAAGGCGCTCGTTGCGTTCCCGTTCACGCGCTCCGATGGCACGGCCGGAGCGTTCGTGACGGTCGCACAGCAGACGGGCAGCGGCAGCTGGAATATCGTCGGCAATCAGCAGCCGTTCGACGTCAGGATCACGTCGATGCTCGAACGCCGTCAATTCGTCGATACTGACGACGCGCCTTATTCCCGCTATGACGCGGGTCTGCTCGTCGACATTCCGGTGGGCGGAGTAAATCCTGCCAACCTCGCTTCAGTCGCCGTGAGCGGACCGGGCATCAACGGCACGGCGTATCTCTTGCCGAGCGCCGCAACGGGAAGCGGCGAGTTCGCCTTTAGCAGCCATCCATTGACGGCACCCCCAACGGGCGGTCTCCTGTCGCAATCCAACACTGCGCTATATCGCTGGTCGTGGCAGTCACTTCCCGGCGCGACGGGAACGTATAGCCCGGGCGCCGATTCATTGGGGTTCAACACGCCCGCGCCAATCGACACCTCGTCAGTCCCGATGTATGCGACGTACAACGTGACATTTTATGACTCGACGGGTGCGCAGATCGGGCAGCCGATCAGCGTAACGAATCCGTCGCCGGTGATGGCGGCTGCAAACGGAGCGGGGGTCACGTGGCAAACGCTGTCCAGCGCCACGATCCAGTCGTTCCTGACACCGAGCGGCGCAGCGTCTGGTGCGGCGACGCAGGTGTCTGCGGCATGGTCGGCATCCTTCGGGCAGATTGCGGACGCAGCGCCACTCGTCACGTCGCTGGAGGCCTCGGCATTTCCCGGCACCGGCGCCGCCTCGACAACGATCGTCGACGGTTGGTGGACGGGCACAGCCGGGCGCGCTGCTTCCGGACAGTACTCGGCCACGGCGACGGCGGGCGTGAACAGCAGCGGAAACGCCGAATGCTCCGGCTGTCAGTTTCCGGCGTTGACACCTGGCGGGGCACGCATTGTTTCGTTGGACTGGACTACGATGACTCATGCGCACTACTACAACATCTGGAAGGTGTACGAGTGAGTGATCGGGAAGCGTGACTCAGCGCGGGGAAGCCGGGCTGGACGGTCGGCCCCCCCCAATGCCTCTCCATTGAGAAATCGGGGGGGGCGCCCGCACGGAGGATTCGAAGTGAAAAACCTGTTGGCAATAGGTTCAGCTTTTTTGCTTCTGCCATGGAACACGGCAGTGGCTCAGGAAGCCAGCGTGCTGACGAAAGATGAACTCCTTCGGATGTTGCCCGGTTCGACAGTCGTCAGCACCGATCAAAGCGGCGTAAATCGTCGTTGGACGAACGAACCGGACGGCAATTTTTTCGCTAGCGGTTCGATACTCGGTCGAGGAATCAGTTTCAACGCCCCGGGCGATTGGCATGTATCCAATGACGGAAAATATTGCGTTCACATCGAATGGAATCGCTTGTACGAAAACTGGTGCGCGCTTGTATGGAGAACGTCCGGCGGAAAATTTACTGTCGTTGAGAAGGGCAGTTCGGGCACTTTGCCACAATCAATCGAGATCACCGGCAAGTGATGTGTCTCGACGATCAATGCCACCCCGCGACTTTACGCTCTTGCTGCAACCGCAACGCCCCAGCATATTAGCAGCACTCCCTGCGCGGAAGGAAGCCACCGCACTTGCGGAAGCATTTTTTCGAGCATTACGTAGGTCGAGAGAGCGGCAATCCAAAGCACATTCATGACGCCGAATGCGAAGAGAAGTGTCATCAGTAGTCCGCAGCAGCCCACGCAATACACCCCATGACGCAATCCCATGATCCAGGCACCCAAGGTGCCGTCGCGCCACTCAGCCAGAAGAAAGCCGAGCGGGGACGTGCACCTGGCAAGGCACGCACGCTTTAAAGGTGTGAACTGGAAAAGTCCGGCAACGACGAGAAGGGCGCTTGCAAACAACGGCGTTGCGCTCGCCATCATCGGCGTGACGAGCCGTGCCTCGAGCAAGCCCCATTGCACGAGCGTGGCGAGCACGCTGAAGCCGGACCACACGGCGAGGTAACCGAGAACGAACACGCTGGTGGGCACGGATGGCAGTCGTTGCGCCCGCCGCCAGCTACTCATGGACGCGAAGCCCAGGACCGCCGGCATGATAGACGGGAGCATCATGGCGGCCATCATGATGACCCACATCGCGAATACCAGCAGCAGATCGATAGTGTTCCAATGCGTCATGCGCGGCATGATGGCCATGGCCGCGCCTGCGGCCATGTGTTCCATGCCCCAACTCATGTAGAGCATAGGCCCATGCGAGCGCTGCGGCAGCCGTGAGCCCGGACAGCGCAACAAGGCGGTCGCGCGCCGGCTGCCATCGGGGCGTGCGGCCGCCCAGTGAGCCAGGCTCAGCCATGGTAGAGGAACGGAGAATAAAATCCGTTCCGGTCCGAGATTTCTCTGGTAAAGCCGTGGTCTGTGAAGCGGAATTCCTTCGATTTTCCGATCACGGCTGCAAACCCAGGGGCCGGCGTAAACGGGTGATTGCTGATCGTGACTTCGCCACCATCCTGACCAGGCAAGGCCTCGATTTCCATGTCCGCCACATTGGGAATGTGTAGGCTGCGATGCTTGCCGTTCTGCTGATAATCGACAGCGGCTGGCCTGACGCCCATGACTTCGCCAATCATCGGACCAAGCGCCGCAAGCGGCCCGCCAGCATGGCCGGAAAAAATCTTGCCCAACGCTTCCTGCTGCTCCGAGGTGCCGCGCTCGTCCAGGTAGAGGGCAACTCTCCACTTGTTTTGCAACATGTGGCCTGGCGAATACGCAAAGAGGGCGATGTTGAGTCCGTCCAGCGTGACGGCGGCGAATTTCCCCTGATCGATGTGCCAACCGATCAGCACGGCACAGTCCCCATCCGACGGCGGGCCCAGGCAAACGCAACTGCACGGGGCGTAGCAATTGCAGCTCTCGAAATAGGTACCGGCAACCTTCCAGTTCTCGGCCATTGTGTTCACCTCCGCGTCGATCATGGGCAAATGTGTGCCCGCGTTCAGGCAAGGGCCGTTCGCGCGCGTCAATATCGACGCCGGGACACCAGCCAAAGCTTGCGAATCGCTTAAAGTCTAGGTCGAAATGGTCTGGGTGAATGCGCTTTATGCATCGAGCGCCGTGTCGCTGCCATAGATCGATGAATGTCCGCAAACAAGCTTGCCGGTACTCCACGCACGCGACGAGAGATCTGTAATATCAAATCGAGTGAAATTATGTTGCCGGCATGGTGAATTTCGCCGTGGCCATCGTGCTGGGTCGCGTTGAACTGCAGGATACCGTTCGCGAACCACCAGACTGCGCCAACCAATGGCGCCTACGTTGCGGCCATCAAAGCTGGCATCTCGGCAGAAACTGCGTGCAATCTTGCCTTGTGGGCCATTCCCGGGGCGTTGCTATTAATCGCAGGCGGTTCCGGCAAGCAGTTGGCATTATCTTCGGACCGGTCTCCTTGTTCCCAGTCCGCGGCGGGATGGCCGGTGGCCGTCGGGACCGTGACTCGACTTATCGCAAAGCGTGTGCTGAGCGAAGAACGCAGCAAACATCTTCAAGTATTTGCGAGCGGTGTGATTACAGGTGACGCAATCTTCACCTTTGCTTTCATCACGATCAAAAGTTTCCGCAAGTGAGTGACGGTAACCGCAAGGACGAACGCGTGAAAAGCATATTGGGGTATGCCGATGTTCGCGGCTGTCTATGGTGGCGCCATTCTGGGCGGCGTTATGATCAATGAGGGCGAGCATCTGGGGCGTCTCGCGCGGGAGGCCGGAACCCTGCAATTGTGGAGCGCCTCGAGCGCATAGTCGATGAACAGCTCTCCACCCGTTGGATGAGCCGTGTTGCGTCAATATACTCGCGGCCCGATGCGGTGGCAGGCGGGGCGCGGGACCGGCTCAGGCAGATTCTCATGCGTTCACGTTTTATTGAAAAATAGGTGCATTATGATAAGAAAGATTATCTATATAGCTATATCTGGCGTCCCGCCATTGCCCTGCGTTCTGGTCATCGTCCGTTGTCCAACGCTCCCCAGCCGTTGTCCGCTGGCTCGATCACTCTCGATTCGTCTCTGGGGCCCCTGTCACGTGAAATTCCGACCATCAGACGCGAAACGACTCCCGATAAAAATCTCGCGCCGTCTGCGGGCGTCGCCCGATCAGGCGCTCCAGGTCGCCCGTGACTTCGGAAAATTCCCCTGCCGCGATTGCCTTGAACCATGCAACGAAGAAATTCGCGACGAGCGCGGGAAAGCCTTCATCGATGCGCGCTTCGATGAATTCAGCGACCGATACTTCGCGATAGTCGATCTGTCGGCCGCTTGCTTCCGACATTGCTGCCGCGATGTCTGCCATGCCGACCGCTTCGCTGCCGCCGAGCGTATAGAGCTTGCCCGCATGGCCATTGCTGGATAGAACCGCGGCGGCGCCCTCGGCAAGATCGCGTCGGCTGGCGAAGGCACCCCGAGCGTTGCCTACGGGCACGAGGATGCCAACATCGTTCACGCGCTTGCCGAACGGAAGTGTGTCGAAGTACATCGTGTTGCGCAGGATCGTCACGTCAAGACCCGAGGCATGCAATAGCGCCTCTGTTTCCCGTTCCCATTGTGTAACGGGCGGAATGTCGACGGCACTGCCTTCGGCTTGCTGAAGCGAGACGTAATGCAGGTGGCGCACACCGGCTCGCTTGGCCGCTTCGACGACATTCCTGTGCTCCTTGACGACATCGCTGAAAGCCAGCGCCGAGACCAGCAGCAGTTTATCCACTCCGGCAAACGCGCTTTCAAGCGAAACGGGGTCGAGATAGTCGCCGCGCCGGACCTCGACGCCCTTCTCCGCCAATGCATTCAGCCTGGCGGGATCGCGCGCCAGGGCGACGATATTGCCGGCGGGAACGCGACGCTGCAGGAACTCGACGACCTGGCCGCCCAGTCCGCCGGTCGCACCGGTGACAAGAATTTTGCTCATCGTGTGCGGTCCTTTAGGCGATGGTTTCGGAAGGTGCATCGAATTGATCGGCTTTACCGCCTGTGTATAGCTGACGGGTATCCGGATCGTTGAGCATCGTGTACGGGAAGCCCGACGGGATCGAGCTGACCTCGTTGAGTCGTGCGATCTGCTCATGCGATAGCGTCACATTGGCCGCGCCGAGATTATTTTCGAGCTGGGACAGCGTGCGCGGTCCGATGATCGGTAACGCACCCTTTGCCGCTACCCAGGCGATGGCGATTTCACCCGGCGTAACACCCGCGTCGCGGGCCACCTCGATCAGGGTGTCGAGAATGGCGGTGCGCTGTACGGAGTTTTCCGCCTGAAACACTTTCCCGCCAAAACCTTCGGCGCGGCCTTTCTCCCCTTGGCGATATTTGCCGGTCAGCATGCCGCCGCCAAGCGGTGACCAGGCCACCACGCCAAGACCGAGCGCCTGACCAGCCGGCAGAAGCTCGTGCTCGGTGCTGCGCTGAACGAGGCTATGCTCGACCTGAAGCGCGGCAATCGGCACGGCGCCGCGCAGTTCCGCGATCGTCGCGGCGCGCGCCACGCGCCATGCGGGAAAATCGGACAAACCCGCATACAGAATCTTCCCGGCCCGCACCAGATCGTCGAAACCGCGCACGAGTTCTTCGACCGGCGTGACGCCATCGGACGCGTGTGCCCAGTACAGGTCGATATGATCGGTCTTGAGCCGCTTCAGGCTGGCTTCGACCGAAGCCACCATCGCTTTGCGGCTATTGCCGGTGACGAGGATGCCGGAGTTCATATCCGTTCTCATGGTGAATTTCGTGGCGAGCACAAAATCGTCGCGCCGGCCGGTCAGCAGATCGCCCAGTATTTCCTCGGACTCTCCGAACTGGTAACCGTTGGCCGTATCGATAAAGTTGCCGCCGGCATCCGCATAAGCGTCGAAAATACGACGCGCTTCGTCCGGCTCGGCGCCATGCCCCCAGCGTGTGCCGAAATTGCCCGCACCGAGCACCAGCTCCGAAACACGCAGGCCGGTATGCTTTCCAAACAATTGGTAACGCATGAATCGCACTCCTAATATTAAATATCGAATTCGGCTTGAATTCGAACCTGCCGCCGCGGCGGCATACGATCAGAAGTAGCGAAGTGCCATCGACAGCCTCGCTACCTGGATCTGACCGGACGGAACCGGATCTCTAACGCACCTCCCTGCGATCGAGCAGACTGCCGATCGCCATATCGAGTATCCGGTCGGAGAGCGCGGTGTCGGCAACAAGACGGGACAACACCAGCGCGCCCACCATCGTCGAGAGCATGACGGCAGGGTCTTGGGGGGGGCCGTGTGCGGGAGAGGTTTGCCCTGCACGCTCGAGTATCTCGAGGTAACCCCGGATACCCGCTTCGAAGCTGCGGATTAGCTCGGGACTGCCACGCGCTGCATCGGCGCCGAGCGAAGCAAAGATGCACCCAGCACCGGGCATATCGCGGTGCCGGCGCGAAAGATACTGGCTGACGATCTCGGCCAAGGGATCCTCCGTGCCGCTTTCGACGACTTGCGTCAGATGCGCCTTGCTGTCCGCCATCACGCGGTCGCACGCCTGGATGGCCAGATCGTCCTTCGACCGGAACTGCTTGTAAAAGCCGCCCTGGGTGAGGCCCGCCGCGCCCATCAGGTCATTCAGTCCGACGCCATCGAAACCGCGCTCGCGGAACAGCTGTCCGGCTTTTTCTATGACCACGCGGCGGTTCTCTTCCGCCTGAGCGCGACTGACTCTCATAAACCTCTCCACCAATACGATGCGTCGATTATATTGCGATCACAATCTATCCGCAACGACTCGCAGCTGACGATCGATTGGTGGACACTGGGACCCAGCTTTGCCAATACGGCACAAGTGGTAAGCCGAATGTCCCGAATCCGATAACTCTCGCTATGAGAGTTGAAAGACAGGCAAGCATGTTCGGTGTTTTCAGCAGGCTGGCGCAGTTTCTCTTCATGGCTAATCGCGTCTTGGTGGTGCCAACCGCACCCCAGAACGGTCCTTGGTTGCAATGGGGTTACACTCAAAACGCAGTGGAAATAGGAGACGGCCATGGCGAACTCTGACCCCCAAAGCACGTTTCGAGGGCTACCGCTTACGGCGGAGCAGGACGCGGAAGTGCGGCACTATATCAAGGTCCGCACGCAGCATGGTCTGCCCTGGGACACGCCAGAACTGGGCGCGATGCTCAGGGATATGCTGCAGCCGCCAGGTTACGACAACGGCGATGTCAGCGAGGATGCAGATGAAATGAAATCAGCCGTCGAACGCGCAACGGCATCAGTCGACGAAGCGATGGACCCCGTCGAGGCGGACGAAGAGCGCAATGCGGCGATGGAGGCGGAATGGATGAAAGGGCCCAAGCGATAGAGCCACGAGCACCACGGCTCGTTTCCCTGTAACGCAGCGTTACGATGCTCCACAGTCGCCCGCGTAACCGCTCCTCCGGTCACAAACTGGTTCCGCGACGTCCGCACCGTACTTCGTGCGCCGCGACAATGATCAATTCACGTTGAAATGGACTCGCACGTCCTGATGGCTGTCGACCGGACGACCGTCCTCCGTTGCCGGAAAGAAGCGCCATTGCCGCAGCGTTGCGAGCAGGATCTGGTTCAGTCGCGGATTCGGTGTCGGCTTGAGCAGATCCACGTCGAATGTACCGTCGGCATGGATGGCGAAACGCGCCACGGCGACCGCCTGATAGCCTTGCTCGCGAAGGTCATCGGGCAGTTCCGGCAGCGGCCGGGACAGCAGCCGGGCTTCCTTGCTCACTGGGCCGGAGGGGGCGAGGGCCCCGTCTCCGGTCGGCCGGGAGTCGCTAGCCGGTATTGGAGCATCACCGTGAGCCTGCATAGACGGCGGCAGCGTATCGCGTTGCACGGCAGGCTGTTGCACCGATGTCTGCGCGGACGCGACGTGTGCCAGTGCAACGTGCGACGGTTGCGTGGGGCGAGGCAATCGTGGCTCGCGATGGATCGAGGGTCGCGCCGCCTCACGTCGAACTGGAACCTGAGCGGTCTCGCTTGTGTGCGGCTCTACCGGTGACACCGGTGGCAGCACAATCACGCGCATGTCGACCGGTTCTCGCCACGTTGTGTCCTGCTGCGCGCCAACGAGCCACTGCGTACGCGCAAGAAACAGCCCCCACGTGGCGGCAGCCAGAATCGTGGCGATCACATACCGTCGCGTGCCCCGGTCGCAATGGGCAGTTCGTGACCCCGAGGCGCTACTCACGATGCACGGCTACGAGAAAATGCTCGGCCCCGGCCTTGCGTGCTTCGAGAATGGCCTGGACGACGACGCCGTGCGATGCGCCGTCATCGGCGGCGACGACGATATTTCCATCACGTCGAATACCCTTCGCCACGGCGCGGCTTACCTCATCGAGCCGCACCGGCTGCCGGTTCACGAAGATCTGGTTGGAGCGATTCACGGACAGTGTCAACGGCCGGTCCAGCGGTACGGACTGCGCCTGACCGCTGGGCAGGTCGATGTGCACGGCGTCGAGCCGCTGCATCGACAGCGAAGTCAGCATGAACGTCGCCAGCAGAAAAAACATCACGTCGATCATCGGGATGATCTCGATGCGGCCACGCCGCGACGTACGCGAGCGCCGCAGCTTCATGACGCCGCCCCGCCATTTTCGCGCGCAAGCCGCAGGTCGCCCAGGCGTTTATTCGCGAACATTTCCAGTTCGTCCATGAGCCGCTCCACACGCCGCGAAAAATAATTGAACGCAAAGAGCGTGACAAGCGCGATCACCAGCCCGATCGCCGTTGCAACCAGCGCCTGTGCAACGCCGCCTGACACGCCCGAAGGATTGACGAGGCCATCGCCGCCAATGAGCCGGAACGAATGCATCATGCCGACGATCGTGCCGAGCAGGCCGAGCAGCGGCGCCGCGGTCACGATCGTTTCGAGCAGCCAGAGGCCGCGGCTCATGTCACGTTCGATTTGCGACGCGGCCGCCTCGATCTGTGCTTCGATGCGCCAGATGGGCAGGTTGCCGTCGCCCATCTGGGCATCGAGCCGCCGCAGGACATGTCTGCCGGGCAGCGCGCTGGCGTCGCCGTCGCGCGGCGTGCGGGCGTAGCGCCACCAGACGTACGCCCGGTCGAATGTGATCGTGAGGGCAGCGATGGCGAGCAGGCTCAACGGGTAGATGACCCAGCCGCCGAGCATGAAGGCCTCGGCTACACCGCTCCAGTCGTTCATGATGGAATCCTTCTCGCGTAAATGATTAGAAGTGCTTGGTGAGTCCGGCATAGATCGCGCGCTGCGGTCCGTACTGCGGCGCACTCACCCCAATGCCGGAACCATCGCGAAGCTCGTAGACGCGATCGAACGCGTTGACGAGCACGAGCCGCGCGTCGAACTTGCCTACCAGAGGCTCATTGAAGTGCTGGATGACGCCCAGATTGATCTGTGCGTACCACGGCAGACGGTCGGTGTTGGCAAAGCCGCTGCGCAGCCCGCTGCCCACGATCGCGTCCGCCGTGAACGTCGTCATGCCCAGGGTGTATGTGCCGCCGAACGACGCCGTGATGCGCTGATCGTGGTCGAGAGAGACCCAGTGGTTTGCGATGTAGGCCAGCTCCGCAGGGTCGAAGTTGAACTGCGCCGATACGATGTTCTTTCCCTGCGCGCGGCTGAACGCGACGTTCACGTAGGCGCTCACGTTGTCCTGGTGGTAGCTCGACGTGAATTCCACGCCATAGACGCGGCCATACTGGTAGTTGAACGGCGTGAAGATGAGCGCCGAACCGAACTGTCCTTCATCGAGCAGGTCCGTCGCGCGCTTGTAGTACGCGTCGAGCCCGACGGTGAGCGCGGGCGTCAGGCGCTGCGTGATGCCGATGTCGAAGTAATCGGCACGCTCGGGCTTCACCGGATCGTTCTGCGAAGAAGGGCTCTGGTTGGTCGTGCCATTGAACTTGCTGATCGTGGCGTCGGAGACGAGCTCGAAGGCCGGCGGCGTGAAATAGCGTGCGTAGCCCGCGTGCAGCGTCGTTGCGTTGGTCGGCTGGTACACGAGGCCGATGCGCGGACTCAGTTGTCCGGCCTGCACGTATTCGTCCATGCGGTCGTAGCGCAGCCCGTAGTTCAGCGTCAGCTTTGGCGCGAGCTTCCACTCGTCCTGGACGTAGAGGCTGTAGAGATATCCTGTCTGGCTGTGCGAGTCCTGAATGGTGAGCGGCTGGTCGGAAGTCTGGTTGCCGTTCGCGTCGACGGGGAACACGGAGACGCTGTCGTCGAACACGGCATGCTCCTGCTGGAACATGAGGCCCGCGCGCACGGTGTGGCTGTCGTTCAGGCGCCAGGTGAAGTCGGACTGCACGCCGTTCGCCTGGTTGCTGTGGAAGTCCTCGGAGGCCACGCCGTTGAAGATGAGGTCGCCTACCGGGTCGGGATTGAACTTCGTGCGCGTGTAGCGCGTGAAGAACGCCACCTGGTAGTCGAGCGCACCGCCGTTGGTGCCCTGGAGCGCCACGGCCGCAAAGTTGTTCAGCTCCGACTGCGTTTCGTTCAGGTCGGCCGAGTTGAAGCTCGACTGCCCGTTCAGCGTGTAAACCGGGGTGAGTCCCGGCGTATTCGGGATTTGGAACTGGTTGCTCGCGGTGCCGAACATGACGCTCACGCGCGTGAGCGGGTTGAGCAGGTACGACATATAGCCGAAGCCATTGCCCTGGCGCGTGTGGTCGTGCAGGGGGCTTCCGTCCGAAGTGGGCGCCTCGATACCCAGATTGTTCTGGCCGAGCGAACCCGAGAAGTAATAGCTGAACGGACCGCTCGAGCCGAAGACGTCGGCACTCGTCTGAATCGTCTGGTGGCTGCCGCCGTAGACGTCGATGGTGCCGCCATTGCCGGTGTCGCCCGTTTTGGTGCGAATGTCGACGATGCCCGCCGTGCGATAGCCGTACTGGGCCGGCAGCGCGCCGGTCACGAGGTTCAGCTGGTCGATGATGCGTGCGTCGAGCGACTGGCCGAAACCGCTGATCGGCTCAGGAATGAGGATGCCGTTGAGTCGATATTGCAGGTCTGCGTGGTCGCCGCGAACGTGCAGCTGGCCATACGAGTCGTTGGCGACGCCGGGCGCCTGCAGCAGGACCTGGTTTAGCGGCGTGTTCGCGCCTTGCGGCGAAGCGTCGATGTCGGCCTGCGTGATCCGGTAGACGCTCGCGCCGACTTCCGGCAGCAGACCGTTGCGCGCGCGGTCGAGGCGCTGCGCATTGACGGTGACGTCGAGGGTGCTGTCTTTGCGCATCACGATGGCCAGCGAGTCGGGCATCTGCCCTTGAGTCACCGTAGCAATGCGCGCGACGGCGCCATAGCCCTGTGCCTCAACGGTTGCCGCATAGGTTCCGGGCGCGACATGGTCGAGTTGGAAGCGACCGTCGGGGCCTGCTGTCGTTTGGGCGACAACGTGGCCGCTTGCATCCTGAAGCGAGATCTGGGCGTTGATGGCGTGTCCCTGAGCGTCGGCCACTGTGCCGCCAAGCACGGCGGCGTCGCCGGCCGCGAGCGCGCGGGTACCCAGTGTACAGGTGAACAACAGCATGCTGACCTGCGATATCAGCGAGCGATTCATTGGTTTCGTTCTGGTTTTGGGGTTGGGATACCCCTGTCCTGCGAGGACGCGCCGGGTATGGCTGAGGGGATCGTTTTCGAAATGTTATAACATAACAACAAGAACGCGCAATGGGCCGCGCGGGAGTGCGGTGGCTCGGCAAGGGTTTCGCTCGTCGCAAACCATTGCATTTGCAGGGGTAACCCGGGTCGCACAACGTTTTCAGGCCGAGTTGACGACTTTCCTGGCGATGTGGTGACGACTTTATTTTGTTCTACGGACGAT
Source organism: Paraburkholderia silvatlantica (assembly GCF_003096715.1). Taxonomy (GTDB): domain Bacteria; phylum Pseudomonadota; class Gammaproteobacteria; order Burkholderiales; family Burkholderiaceae; genus Paraburkholderia; species Paraburkholderia silvatlantica. The sequence continues at coordinate 64,468 of NZ_QEOL01000018.1, read as the reverse complement.
GATCATGGACTGCTTGGGAAACGGTTCAACCGCACTCAGGCCCGGTCCAGGGTTTTAATCGCCAGCGCAGCGGCGGCGGCGCGCGTTTCGACGTGCAGCTTGCGGAACAGATGTTCGAGGTGCTTGTTAACCGTGCGTGGCGCCATACCCAGAATGTCGCCGATGTCGCGATTCGTTTTGCCGCGCGAAACCCAGAGCAGCACCTCGGCTTCGCGCGCCGTCAGGCCGAAGCGCGCGCCGAGCGCATTACGATGGACTGTATCGTCTATTTCCTTGAGGATAACGATCCATTCACCCGGCTCAGGCGCCGGCGTCGCACTCGCCGAGCGGCGAACCTGCCCCGCCGCGAACTCGTGGACGGCGTCGGGAGGGCATCCGCGCGCGAGCCACTCCTCGAACCAGGCGCGCAGCACCGGCGGCAAGGTGAGGCGCGCGCCGGCTTGCTTCGCCTGATTCGCGTGATCGGCATCGGCCATGGAGTAAGCGGCGATCTGGCGCGCGGCCTGCGGACTTTGCCAGCGGATCGCGCCATCGGCGCCCACGATCAAAGCCGCGCGTGTATCGAGCGACAGCGCGGCGTGCGCGTAGAGCTGCGCGCGCGAGCGCCGCACATGCGCATCAATGCGCGCGCTCACTTCCTCTGGCCGTACGGGTTTCGTCACATAGTCGATGCCGCCCACGCGAAAGCCGCGCACCACGTGCTCGCTTTCCGTCAACGCGGTCATGAAGATCACGGGAAGATGCTCGTGGCGCACGTCCTGTTTCATGCGGCTACAGGTTTCAAAGCCGTCCATGCCCGGCATCATCGCGTCGAGCAGCACGACGTCGGGTGTCACGCGCGCGAGGCACTTGAGCGCGTCCTCGCCCGATAGCGCGACCAGCACGGCGTAACCGTGCGCCTGGAGCGTGTCGGAAAGAAACGCGAGGTTGTCCGGTGTATCGTCGACGATCAGTACGACAGGCCGGTCGTCAAGCCAGCCAGGCGTCGCGTTGGCGCCGCCCATGGCCTGTGCGTCACGTGTTGGCGGCGCGTGGCAGTCGGTCGAGTTCATGCTCGAGTTCCCTTAGCTGAAAGCGTTCCGCCAATGCGCGCAGCACCTCGATGTGCTCCTGTAGCGCGGGCCATGTTGCGCGGGCCGTGTCGAGCTGCTCGATGACGCCTTGCACGTAGCCGACTTCGAGGTGCGCCCGCAGGCGCTCGAGTACCGCTGGCGGCCAGGCGGCGTCGAGCGAGGCCGCACCGGCCTGCGCGGGCGCGGGCAATGACGTATCGGATGCAATCCAGTCGAGCGCGAGCAGTTGCGCGAGCTTGTCGAGCAGCACGTTCACCTGGAGCGGTTTCACGAGATAACCGGCGCAACCGGTCGCGCTCGCGCGTTCGCGGTCGTCGGCGAACGCGTTGGCCGAAAGCAGCACGATGGGCGCGTTCGACAACTGGTTTTCGCGGATCAAACGGCTTGTTTCGTAGCCGTCCATGAGCGGCATGGAAATGTCCATGATGATCGCGTCGGCGCCGTGCGTGGCGAGCCAGCGGAGCGCCTCGGGGCCGCTCGCCGCCTCGGCGACGTCGAAGCCGAGCGGCGTCAGCAATTGCACGACGATGCCGCGCTGATCCGCGAGATCGTCGACAACGAGAATCGCGCGGCGCCCGCCGGTATAGCCGCGTATGGCCGCGAGCTCGGTGCGCGCTTCGTCGGCGCTGTCGACGGCGGGCGCAAAGAGCCGCACCACGAAGCGCGTGCCGCGCCCCACCTCGCTTTCGACTTCGAGACTGCCGCCGAGCGCCTGCGTAAGCAGCCGGCAGATCGTCAGGCCAAGACCCGCGCCGTGATCATGCGCGTGCGCGGCGTCGCCTCGCTCGAACGGCAGGAACAGGCGTTCCATCTCGGGCGCGGGAATGCCGGGGCCGGTGTCGATCACTTCGAATTTGAGCGTGTCGAGCGCATGACTCACACGCAGCGTCACGGTGCCGGCGGAGGTAAAGCGGATGGCGTTGCCAATCAGGTTAGTGAGGATCTGGCCCATGCACTTCTGATCGGAGCGCACCGTGGCGGGCAGGCGGCCGACGGTTTGCACGTCGAAGGCCAGCGCCTTTTCGAGTGCCTGAGGACGCAGCATCGACGTGACGTGCGCGACGAAATCGGCAAGCGGCACACGCGCAATGTTCAGTTGCAGCTTGCCCGCTTCGATACGCGCGACGTCGAGCAGCCCGTCGACGAGCGCGAGCAGATGCTCGCCGCTGCGGTGGATCGTGCGCACCGCGTTGTAGCGTGTTGCCGAGAGTTCGTCTTTCGCCTGCAGCAACAATTGCGCGTAGCCGAGAATGCTATTGAGCGGCGTGCGCAATTCGTGGCTCAAGCCGGAAACGTAACGGCTCTTCGCTTGATTCGCCGATTCGGCGGCGGCCGTCGCGCGTTTGAGCGCGGCGTCGGTTTTCTGGTGCGCGTCGATTTCGAGCATCAGCAGTTCGTTTTGCCGCTGCGATTCTTCCTGCGTAACGCGCCGGCTTTCGCGCTCGAGCACGAACCACCACGCCGCGATGCAGCCCACCAGAGAGAGCGAGAAAAATATCTTCAGGAAGCTGCCCGCCATGGCGCCGTCGAACGACGCACCGTCGGCGGCGAATGACGTCACGCTCTGCGACCAGATCAGATACAGCACGCTCGCGAGCACCGCCAGCATCGCGACGACGAGGCTCGCGTAGTGCGTGAGACGCAGCGCGGCCGGGCCGAGCCGGGCGCGCGGAAACACGCGGTGCAGTGCGCGGTCGGCCTGCGAGGCGAAGCGCGCGTGCGGCTTGCAGCGGTCGTGGCAGCGCGAGTCGAGCGAGCAGCACAGCGAGCAGATGGTGCCCCCGTAAGCGGGGCAGTACGCGGTGTCGTCGGGCTCGAAGGCGTTCTCGCAGATCGCGCAGCGCAGCGAGACGGCGTCGCCCGTGGGCTGCGCGTCTCGCGCGATGTAGTAGCGCCCACGCGTGACGATCGCAATCACCGGCGCACAGACGAACGCCACGCCGAACGCGATGAACGACGACATCGCTTGCGCGAGCACGCCGAGCATGCCGCTTTGCGCAAGCATCGCGACCGCTGCGGCGATCAGCATTGCGCCCACGCCCACGGGATTCACGTCGTACAGATGCGCGCGCTTGAACTCGATATAACGCGGACTGTAGCCGAGCGGCTTGTTGATGACGAGATCGGCGAACAGTGCGCCCACCCACGCAATCGCAATGTTCGCGTAGAGCGACAGCACCTTGGCGATCGCATCGAATACACCCATTTCAACGAGCAGCAAGGCAATCATCACGTTGAACACGAGCCAGACCACGCGGCCTGGATGACTGTGCGTGAGCCGTGCAAAGAAGTTCGACCACGCGAGCGAGCCCGCATAGGCGTTCGTCACGTTGATCTTCAACTGCGAGACGATCACGAACAGCGTCATCACGGGCAGCGCCCAGCTCGCGAGCCCGAGCGGATCGAGCAGCAGATGGTACGCGACGAGATACATCTGCGTGGGCTGCGCAGCATGAGAGGCATCGACCTCGTGCTGGATCGCGACGAAGGCGAGAAACGCGCCGCCGAGCATCTTGAGTGCGCCGGGCACGATCCAGCCAGGTCCCGCCGAAAGCAGCGCGAGCCACCAGCGCGTGCGGTTGCGCGCCGTGAGCGGCGGCAAAAATCGCAAGTAGTCCACCTGTTCGCCGACCTGCACGATCAGCGCGAACACGACGGTCGAGGCCTGCCCGAATGCAATCAAGCTGAAAGCGCGCCCCTGCGGCGCGAAGCCCGCAAACGTCGTCCATTCGCGGACCAGGCCCGGATGACGCCACAGCACTGCCGCGTAGGGCAGGGCGAACAGGACGAGCCAGAGCGGCTGCGTCCAGCTTTGCAGGCGGTTGATGAGCGTGATGCCGAACATCACGATAGGAATCACGACGAGCGAACTCAGTACGTACGCGATACCGAGCGAGATGTGGAAATAGAGTTGCAGCGCGAGCGACATGATGGCCGCTTCGAGCGCGAAAAAAATAAACGTGAAGACGGCATAGAGCAGCGAGGTGAGCGTGGAGCCGATATAGCCGAAGCCCGCGCCGCGCGTGAGCAGGTCCATGTCGACGCCATAGCGTGCCGCGTAATAGCTGATCGGCAGGCTCGTGAGCCAGATGAGTGCCGAAACGGCGGCGATCGCCCAGATCGCGTTCGTAAAGCCGTAGTTGACGACGAGACTGCCTCCTATTGCCTCGAGCACGAGAAACGATACTGCGCCAATTGCCGTATTGGCCACGCGCAGTTCCGACCAGCGGCGAAACGAGCGCGGCGTGAAGCGCAGCGCGTAGTCCTCGAGGGTCTCGTCGCCGACCCAGGCGTTGTAGTCGCGGCGCACCTTGACGATGCGTTGCGTGCTCGGCGCGCCCACGGAAGGGTGACTCTGGGACATGAAGATGATCCGGATTGGTGCGAAAGCGGCGCGAACGGTGCAAACGGCAGGGCCGCGCGGGATCGACGTCCAATGCAAGTTACATTCCAGTGCGATAGCGGGGAATACGTCAATCGACGTATTCCGGTTGCCAATTTGGCCTTCTACATTGCGTCCAACCTCGACCCAGCCCTGGCACAAAGCGCAGGGCGCCCGATAAGGAGAACGTGATGTCCGCAGACGACCGAATCGATGACGATGCCCGCATGCCGTCGCCGTTGCGCCGCAAACTGATCGGCGGCCTCGCCGCCGCGCCGCTGATGGCGCTCGGCATGCCGCGCACCTCGTTTGCGCAAACGCCGCCCACGGCGAAGGTCAACACCACGGGCCTCGCCGTGACCGACACGACGGTAACGGTGGGTCAACTGCATTCGGCTACGGGTACGATGGCGATCTCCGAGACCGGCTCGATTCAGGCCGAACACCTCGCGATCGAGCAGATCAACGCGATGGGCGGCGTGCTCGGCCGCAAGATCCAGATCATTCAGGAAGACGGCGCCTCCGACTGGCCGACTTTCGCGGAGAAGTCGAAGAAGCTGCTCGAAAACGACCACGTCGCCGCGGTGTTCGGCTGCTGGACCTCGGCTTCGCGCAAGGCGGTGCTGCCAGTGTTCGAGAAGGATAACGGCCTGCTTTACTACCCGACCTTCTACGAAGGCCTCGAGCAGTCGAAGAACGTGTTCTACACGGGCCAGGAAGCCACCCAGCAGATTCTTTGGGCGCTCGACTGGGCGTCGAATACGAAGAAAGCCAAGACGTTCTTCCTGATCGGCTCGGACTATATCTGGCCGCGCACCTCGAACAAGATCGCGCGCCGGCATATCGAACAGCATCTGCATGCGAAGGTCGTGGGCGAAGAGTATTACCCGCTCGGCACGACCGAATTCAATTCGCTGATGAACAAGATCAAGCTCGCGCGCCCCGACTGCATCTTCGCGACCGTGGTGGGCGGCTCGAACGTGGCGTTCTACAAGCAACTGAAAGCCGCTGGCATTACGCCGCAAAAGCAGTTCCTGCTGACGCTCTCGGTGACCGAAGACGAAGTGCTCGGCATTGGCGGCGACAACTTCGCGGGCTTCTATTCGTCGATGAAGTACTTCCAGTCGCTCGATAACGACAACAACAAGAAGTTCGTCGCGGCATTCAAGGCGCGCTACGGGCAGAAGGCCGTGATCGGCGACGTCACCCAGGCCGCGTATCTCGGCCCGTGGATCTGGAAGGCCGCGTGCGAGCGTGCGGGCAGCTTCGACGTGGACAAGGTCGTGGCGTCGTCGGCGGGCATCGAGGTCGGCAACGCGCCGCAGGGCTACGCCAAGGTCGACGCGAACCATCACCTGTGGAGCCGTTCTCTGATCGGCGAGGGCCAGGCGGACGGCCAGTTCAAGGTCGTCGCCCAGTCGGCGCAACCGATCCAGCCGAATCCGTTCCCGAAGGGCTACATGTAATCCGTCAACCGAAGCTGCGCGGCGATGCCATGCGCCGCCGCGCGAGGAGCGCTCGATGTCCGCTACCGACATTTTCAACATCACGCTGATGCAGGGCTTCGCCGGCTTGAGCCTGTTCAGCGTCCTGCTCCTGATGGGGCTCGGTCTGGCTGTGATCTTCGGCCAGATGGGCGTGATCAACATGGCGCACGGCGAATTCATGACGATCGGCGCCTACACCGTCTACATATTTTCGTGGTTCGCGCAGAACGTCTGGCACGCGTTCACGCCGGTCTACTTCTTCTTCGCGATCTTCGCGGCGTTCGGGCTGGCGTTTGCGGCGGGCTGGCTTGCCGAGTGGGCGCTCATCCGGCATCTCTACCGACGTCCGCTCGATACGCTGCTCGCCACCTGGGGCTTGAGCCTCGGCATGCAGCAGGTGTTTCGCTCGACCTTCGGGCCGAAGGAAGTGAGCCCCGCGCTGCCCGACTGGCTGATGGGTTCGTGGGAGCCGGCGCAGGGGCTCGACATTCCCGTAAGCGGCATGTTCGTGATGGGACTCGCGCTGCTCATGACGGGCGGCTTGCTGCTCGCGCTCTATCGCTCGCGCTGGGGGCTGCGTGTGCGCGCCACGGTCGCCAACCGGCCGATGGCGAACGCGGCGGGTATCAACACGCGCCGTACCGACCGCATGACCTTCGCCATCGGCTGCGGCATCGCGGGCGTGGCGGGCGCGGCGTTCACGGCGATCGGCTCTACCGGGCCGACGAGCGGCTCGCTCTATATCGTCGATTCGTTTCTCGTCGTCACGTTTGGCGGTGCAGCGAGCCTGCTCGGCACCGTGGCCTCGGCGTTCGGCATCGCGCAGATGCAGTCGATCAGCGAGTTCTTCCTCTCGGGCTCGATCGCGCGCGTGCTCACGCTGCTGACCGTTGTCGTGATCCTGATGCTGCGTCCGCAGGGTTTGTTCGCCTCGAAGGTGCGGCGCGTGTAAGGGCGTTGCCGGGCGCGCGGTCAGGCGCGCGGCTCATTCACTGTTTCACTTGTACGGAGAGATGGACATGGAACCCATCCAACCCGCGGCGGGCGGCGTCTCCCCGCGATCCGGTCCCGGCGCGGCGCCGGGCGGCTGGCGCGCGGTCGCGGCGCGGCTCGACGCGTCGGGCTATGCGGGCATCGCGATACTCGCGGTGCTGATCGTGATCGTGTTTCCGCTCGCGCTCGACACGTTTCGCCTGAACCTCATGGGCAAGTACCTGACCTATGCGTTCGTGGCAATGGGCCTCGTGATCGCGTGGGGCTACGGCGGCGTGCTGAGCCTGGGGCAGGGCGTGTTCTTCGGGCTCGGCGGCTATGCGATGGCGATGTTCCTCAAGCTCGAAGCGTCCGACCCGGCTGCGACGCACACGCAGACCACGCCCGGCATTCCCGACTTCATGGACTGGAACCAGCTCACGGCGCTGCCCGCGTGGTGGAAGCCCTTCCACTCGCTGCCGTTCTCGATTCTCGCGGTGCTCGTCGTGCCGACGGCGCTCGCGTTCGTGATCGGCTACGCCATGTTCAAGCGGCGCGTGGGCGGCGTGTACTTCGCGATCATCACACAGGCCGTCGCGCTGATTCTCTCGGTGCTGATCATCGGCCAGCAAGGCTATACGGGCGGTGTGAACGGCATCACCGACCTGCGCACGCTGCTCGGCTGGGACATTCGCACCGACCATGCGAAGCTCGTTCTCTATTTCGTCAACGCGGTGCTGCTGATCGGCGCGTTGCTCGCCTGCCGCTGGGTTCAGCGCAGCAAGGCAGGCACGCTGCTGCTCGCGATGCGCGACAAGGAGGACCGCGTGCGCTTTTCCGGCTACGACGTCGCCATGTTCAAGGTGTTCGCTTTCTGTCTCGCGGCGCTGCTCGCGGCCATCGGCGGCGCGATGTTCACACTGCAGGTCGGCTTCATGTCGCCGTCGTTCGTCGGCATCGTGCCGTCGATCGAGATGGTGATCTACGCGGCGATCGGCGGGCGCATGTCGCTCGTGGGCGCGGTGTACGGCGCGATTCTCGTCAATCTCGGCAAGAGCTGGTTCTCGGAGAGCTTTCCGAATCTCTGGCTCTACCTGATGGCGGCGATGTTCATCGGCGTGGTGATGGCGTTTCCGAACGGGCTCGCGGGCCTCTACGAAGAGCATGTGCGGCCGCGCGTGCGGCGCTGGCTCGGCGCGGCGAACAAGGGGGCATGAGGCATGAGCAACACCGACTTTCTGCTGGCGATCGAAGATCTCACCGTGTCATTCGACGGCTTCAAGGCGATCGATTCGCTCAATCTCTATCTCGAACGCGGCGAACTGCGCGTCGTGATCGGACCGAACGGCGCGGGCAAGACGACGCTGCTCGATCTCATTTGCGGCAAGACGAAGGAAACGGCGGGCAGCATCAAGTTCCGCAACGAGGAAATCACGAAGCTCGCGGAATTCCGGCGCGTGCGCAAGGGCATCGGCCGCAAGTTCCAGACACCCTCGATCTACGAAAACCTGAGTGTCGCGCAGAACCTCGAAGTGTCGTTTCCGCGCGGACGCAGCGTGTTTGGCGCGCTCGCGTATCGCGAGGACGACGAAGTGGCCGACCGCGTGCGCGCCGTCGCCGACGAAATCGGCCTTGCTGCATCGCTCGATCTGGAAGCCGGTTTGCTTTCGCACGGCCAGAAGCAATGGCTCGAAATCGGCATGCTGCTCATGCAGGATCCCGAACTATTGATGCTCGACGAGCCGATTGCGGGAATGAGCGTGCGCGAGCGCGAACTGACCGCCGAGCTGCTCGACCGCATCTGCCGCAATCGCTCGATGATCGTGATCGAGCATGACATGGCGTTCGTCGAGCGTATCGCCCACAAGGTCACGGTGATGCACCAGGGCAAGATTCTCGCGGAAGGCCCGATGGCACAGGTGCAGGCCGATCCGCGCGTGATCGACGTTTATCTCGGCCACTGAGCCGGCCACTGAACGATAGAACGACTGAACGGAGGACACATCATGCTGGAAGTCGACGATCTCGTCGTGAGCTATGGCCAGAGCGAAGTGCTGCACGGCATCGGCTTTTCGGTGGCCAACGGCGAAAGCGTGGCGGTGATGGGCCGCAACGGCATGGGCAAGACCACGCTCTTCAAGGCGCTCATCGGCATGCTGCCTGCCAATCGCGGCACGGTGCGCGTGGGCGGCGCCGACGTTTCGAAGGACGAGAGCTACCGGCGCGTCGCGAAGGGCATCGGCTACGTGCCGCAAGGGCGGCAGATTTTCGCTTCGCTGAGCGTCGAAGAAAACATTCAGACGGGACTCGAAAACGCGCAGAGCCAACGCATACCCGACGACATTTACGCGCTGTTTCCCGTGCTGTTCGACATGCGGCGTCGCAAGGGCGGCAATCTCTCGGGCGGCCAGCAGCAGCAACTCGCCATCGCGCGCGCGCTCGCGACCGACCCGAAAGTGCTGTTGCTCGACGAACCGACCGAGGGCATCCAGCCGTCCGTGATCAAGGACATCGCAAAGGCGCTCAACCAGATTCGTCAGACACGCAATATTGCCATTGTCGTGTCGGAGCAGGTGCTGAGCTTCGCGCTCGACGTCGCGGACCGGCTCTTCGTGATCGAGGGCGGGCGCTTCGTGCATCAAAGCACGCGCGACGCCGGCGACACCGACCGCATTCGCGAATACCTCTCCGTGTGAACGCCGAGCCTCATTACCTGACAACCTTCGAACCAAGGAGCGAATGCAATGCCCGAAACTCTCATCAAGGTCGACCTGAACCAGTCCGCCTACGAAAACGAGCAGGTCCACAACCGCTGGCATCCGGACATTCCCATAGCCTGCTGGGTCGATCCCGGCGACGACTTCGTGCTCGAAACCTACGACTGGACCGGTGGCTTCATCAAGAACGACGACAGCGCCGACGACGTGCGCGACATCGACCTCTCGATCGTGCATTTTCTCTCGGGCCCCGTGGGCGTGCGCGGCGCGGAGCCGGGCGACCTGCTCGTGGTCGATCTGCTCGATATCGGCGCGAAGCCGGACAGCCAGTGGGGCTTCAACGGCTTCTTCGCGAAGTCGAACGGCGGCGGGTTTCTCACCGATCATTTCCCCGACGCGCAAAAGTCGATCTGGGACTTCCATGGCGTGTATACGAGTTCGCGCCATATTCCGGGCGTGAATTTCGCGGGGCTGATTCATCCGGGCCTGATCGGCTGCCTGCCTGATCCGAAGCTGCTCGAAACGTGGAACGCGCGCGAAACCGGTTTGATCGCGAGCGCGCCCGAGCGCGTGCCGCCGCTGGCGAATCCGCCGTTCGCGGCCACGGCGCACATGGGCAAGCTCGAAGGCGACGCGCGCGACAAGGCCGCCGCCGAAGGCGCGCGCACCGTGCCGCCGCGCGAGCACGGCGGCAATTGCGACATCAAGGACCTGTCGCGCGGGTCGAAGGTGTTTTTCCCCGTCTACGTGGATGGAGCGGGTCTCTCCGTCGGCGACCTGCACTTCAGCCAGGGCGACGGCGAGATCACGTTTTGCGGCGCCATCGAAATGGCTGGCTGGGTGCATATGCGCGTGAATCTCATCAAGGGCGGCATGGCGAAATACGGCATTCGCAATCCTGTGTTCCAGCCGAGCCCGATCACGCCGACGTACAACGACTATCTGATCTTCGAAGGCATTTCCGTCGACGAGCAGGGCGGCCAGCATTATCTCGACGTGACCGTTGCGTACCGCCAGGCGTGCCTGAACGCCATCGAGTATTTGAAGAAGTTCGGCTATTCGGGCGCGCAGGCGTATTCGCTGCTCGGTTGCGCGCCGGTGCAAGGGCATATCAGCGGTGTCGTCGATATTCCGAACGCATGCGCGACGTTGTGGCTGCCCACGCAGATTTTCGACTTCGACATTCGGCCGAATGCCGATGGCCCGATCCAGCACATCAAGGGCGGCGTCGATCTGCCGTGCTCGCCCGATCTCGCAAAAGCGTAATCGATCGTCACACGAGGAACCTGTCATGCCGATTTACGACTTCGAATGCGCGAGCTGCGGCCCGTTCGCCGTCATGCGCCGCATTGCCGACCGCGAAAAGCCGTGCCGCTGCCCCGATTGCGGCGGAGAAGGATCGCGCGTGATCAGCGCGCCGTCGCTCGCGTTGATGGCGGGCACGCGTCGTCATGCGCACGCGGCGAACGAGCGCGCAGCACATGCGCCGCGTCAGTCCGGCGACGGGCCGCCGCTGCGCCATCGCGCCGGTTGTAGCTGCTGCTCGGGCGGCGGCTCGAAGCTCGTGGGCGCGCCGTCCGGCGGCCTCAAGCGGCCGGCGGGGCGGCCGTGGATGATCAGTCATTGATCTGACTATTCAGGAGAACACACACTATGAGACATGGTGATATTTCGAGCAGCCGCGACTGTGTGGGGGTCGCGGTCGTCAACTACAAGATGCCGCGTCTGCACACGAAGGCCGAGGTGCTCGCAAACGCGCGGAAAATTGCCGAGATGGTGGTCGGCATGAAGCAGGGATTGCCGGGCATGGATCTCGTGGTCTTCCCCGAGTATTCGACGCACGGGATCATGTACGACCGGCAGGAAATGTTCGATACGGCGTCCACGGTGCCCGGCGAGGAAACCGACATCTTCGCCGCCGCGTGCCGCAAGGCTAACGTGTGGGGCGTCTTTTCGCTGACCGGCGAGCGCCACGAGGCGCATCCGCACAAGGTGCCGTACAACACGCTCGTGCTGATCGACAATCGCGGCGAGATCGTGCAGAAGTATCGCAAGATCATGCCGTGGACGCCGATCGAAGGCTGGTATCCCGGCGATCGCACCTACGTGACGGACGGGCCGAAGGGCCTCAAGATCAGCCTCATTATCTGCGACGACGGCAACTATCCGGAGATCTGGCGCGACTGCGCCATGGGCGGCGCGGAACTGATCGTGCGCTGCCAGGGCTACATGTACCCGGCCAAGGAGCAGCAGGTGATGGTCGCGAAAGCCATGGCGTGGATGAACAACACGTATGTGGCCGTGGCGAATGCCACGGGCTGGGACGGCGTGTATTCGTATTTCGGCCATTCGGCGATCGTCGGCTTCGATGGGCGTACGCTCGGCGAATGTGGCGAGGAGGAGATGGGCGTGCAGTACGCCGAACTTTCCCTGAGCATGATTCGCGATGCCCGACGCAACATGCAGTCGCAGAATCATCTATACAAGCTGCTGCATCGCGGCTACACGGGTACGATCCATTCCGGCGACGGCGCAAACGGGGTCGCTGCGTGTCCGTTCGGGTTCTACCGAAACTGGGTAACGAATCCCGAAGGCACGCGGCAAGCGGTGGAAGCGCTTACGCGGACAACGCCGGGCACCGCCGAGTGTCCGATAGAAGGCATTCCCAACGGTGAGCACGACGAACGTCACTGAATGAAGCGTCTCAACTCCACCGTCGACGGGCGCCCGAAAATTTCCTCGGGCGGTCCGCTTTCCCATACGCGGCCTTCGTGCATGAACACCACGGTGTCGCTGACCGCGCGAGCGAAGCGCATTTCGTGGGTGACCATGATGAGCGTCATATCCTCGCGCGCCAGGCTTTCCACAACGCCCAACACCTCGCCGACCAGTTCGGGGTCGAGTGCGGACGTGATTTCGTCGCACAGCAGCACGCTCGGTTTCATGGCGAGCGCCCGCGCAATGGCGACGCGCTGCTGCTGTCCGCCCGAGAGTTGATCGGGATAGGCATCGAATTTACCGCCCAGACCAACGCGTTCGAGCATCTGCTGTGCGGTGGCGCGCGCCTCCTTACGCGACGTCTTCTTGACGACCGTTTGCGCAAGCATCACGTTTTCACTGGCGGTGAGATGCGGAAACAGGTTGTATTGCTGAAAGACCATCCCGACCTTCAGCCGCAGCGCGCGCAGGTCCGCGTGCCGTGCATCGACGTGTGCGCCGTCGATTTCGATCGATCCTGCGTCGATGCTTTCGAGTCCGTTCAGCGCCCGCAGCAACGTGCTCTTGCCGGACCCGCTGCGCCCGATGATGCTGACGACCTGGCCGCGTTCGACGGCGAGGTCGATTCCCTTCAGTACATGGTGGGCGCCGAACTGTTTTTCGACGCCTTCGGTCTTAACGAGCGGCATGCCATTTCCTTTGCAGCACCCGCGCGTATCGCGTAAGCGGATAGCACAGGGCGAAGTAGATTAGCGCGACGAGCCCATAGACGAGAAACGGGCGAAACGTCGCGTTCGAGATTTGCGTGCCCGCCTTCGTGAGTTCGGCGAAGCCGATGATCGAGACGAGCGCCGTGTCCTTGATGGCCTGCACGCCGAAACCCACGGTCGGACCGATGGCGATGCGCGCGGCCTGCGGCAGGATCACGTGGCGCAACTGCTCGAAATAGTTCATGGCGAGACTGGCCGACGCTTCCCACTGGCCCTTCGGCACCGCCTCCACACAACCGCGCCAGATCTCGGCGAGATAGGCGCTAGTGAAGAAGGTGAGGCCGAGCGTGGCCGCCATCCACGCCGAGACATCGATGCCCAGCAGCGGCAACCCGAAGTAGACGATAAACAGCTGCAGCAGCAGCGGTGTGCCCTGGAACACCTCGATGTAAATACGCACGAGCGAGCGCAGCACGCGCGACTTCGACACGCGCGCCACGAGCAGCAGCAAACCCACCACTGCGCCGGTAATGAACGAAACCAGTGAGAGCAGCACAGTCCAGCGCGCGGCCAGGAGCAAACCCTCGACGATCTGCGCGAACGTGAATTCGATCATCGCGCGCCTCGCAGGTTGCGCGTGAAGAGTCGCCGGCCGGCTGCGGTGAGGGCGGCGCGCAGGATGAGCGCCATTGCAAGATAGATCCCGGCGATGAGGAAATACGTTTCGAAAGCGCGGAAGTTGCGCGACTGCACATAGCTTGCGGCATACGTGAGATCCGCAACGGAGATCTGCGAGACGACGGCCGAGCCAAGCATCGTGATGACGATCTGGCTCGCCAACGCGGGAAACACCTTCGCGAACGCTTGCGGAAGCAGCACGTGCACGAAGGTTTCGCGGCGCGACATCGCGAGTGCTGCAGCGGCCTCGTGATGTCCGCGCGGTACCGCTTCAATGCCCGCACGCAGGATCTCGACGGAATACGCGCCGAGGTTCAGCGTCATGGCGAGCACGGCCGCCGTGTATTCCCCGATGTGCACGCCAAGTGCCGGCAGCCCGAAGAACACGAAGAAAAGCTGCACGAGAAACGGCGTATTGCGAATGGCCTCCACATAGGCGTGCACGGCTGCGCGCAGCGCCGCGCGGCGGCTCAGGTGCGCGGCGGCGCCCGCGACGCCGAGGCTGATGCCGAACAGCGTCGAGGCCGCCGTGAGCGCGAGCGTGACGGACGCACCGCTCGCGAACATGCCGGCATAGGCGGCGAGGTCGCCGAACTGAAGCTGATAGCTCATGAAGGAAAGGGTTGTGCAGAGGTGAATGCGCCAGCCGCGCACGGCGGCGGCGGGCGTGTCAAAGATTGGCGGGTAATGGCTGACCAAACCACTTCTTCGACATCGCCTGGAGCGAGCCGTCCTTCTTCGCCTGTTCGATGGCCGTGTTGACCTTCGCGAGCAGTTGCGGCTCGTTCTTGTTGAGGCCCACGAAGCACGGCGAGTCCTTGATGACGAACTTCATCTGCGGTTCGCGCGGCGGATGCTTCGCGAGGATGGCCGCGGCGACGATGTTGCCCGCCGCAATCAACTGCACCTGGCCGGAGAGAAAGGCCTGGATGGTGGCGTTGTTGTCGTCGAAGCGGCGAATGGTGGCGTTGGGCGCCATGCTGGTGAGCGCCACTTCTTCGAGCGCGCCGCGCGTCGCGCCGACGGTCTTGCCGGCGAGGTCCGCCGGTCCGCCGACCTTGATATCGGCCGGCCCGAAAACGCCCTGGAAGTAGGGGGCATAGGCCTGCGAAAAATCGATGACCTTCTCGCGCTCCGGCGTTTTGCCGAGCGAGGAGATCACGAGGTCGACCTTGTCGGTCTGCAGGTAGGGAATCCGGTTTCCGCTGTTGACTGGCACGAGCTGCAGCTTGACCTTCATCGATTTCGCGAGCAGTGCCGCCATGTCGATGTCGTAGCCTTGCGGCTGCATATCGGGGCCGACGGCGCCAAACGGCGGATAGTCCTCGGGCACGGCCACGCGCAGCGTGCCGCGCTTGGTGATGGCGTCGAGTGCATCGGCGTTGGCGGCCTGTGCAGCGAAGACGGTCAGTGCGGGCACGGCCAGCAGCGCGGCGAGCCAGCGGCGCCGTTGAAGTGAATTGGGCTTGTGTTCCATGCTGGGATTTCCGAAGAGATTTGCCGCCCGCAATGGATATCGCGCGGGCGTGCCGTGGTCCATGCAAGGATCGCGCCAGTGCCGGTGCGCCAGGCCTGTGAGCCCGCAGCGCATGAAACGACTGAGCCGGCGGTCGCCTGATACCGGATGGATTTCACCAGAACGGTGCGTGCGTATCGCAAGCTCAGCCCGGCGGGGTACCGCCGAGATCGAGAATATTGACAAAGTCTTCAGTCACACGAGGCAGCGTCCGACCGTGCTTCTTGACGAGCGCAATCGGGCGCACGAACGCCGGATCATCGATCGGCCGTGTGACGAGACCACGCTCCGCGTGCACTTCGCGCGCGGATTCCGGAAGAACGGAGATCCCGAGGCCGCCGCGCACCATCGCAACGGCGGTCATCATGTACATCGGCTCGCACGCGATATCGGGCGTGCAACGCGAGTTCGACAGCGCGGCGTCCACCACCGCGCGCACACTGGTTCCCGGCGCGGTCAGCACGAGCGGCATCGACGCGAAGTCGCCGACCGTCACCGTGCGCTTGCGGGCAAGCGGGTGGGACTTCGGACAGACGATCACGAGCCGGTCCTCGCCCGTCTGCAGGACGTCGAGTGTCGCATCGACGCTGTGGCCGCCCGTCAGGCCAATATCCACCTCTTCATTGCGCACGAGTGCGTTGACGGCGCTCGCCACGACGTCGCGAACCTGAAACCGCGCCTGCGGCACGCGCTTGCGAAACGCCTGGATCAGTTCGGGCAGCGCGCTGGCGGCGAAGGTCGGCAGACAGGCAAGCCGCACCGTGCCGCTCGAACCTTCGCCGAGCGCGCGCGCATCTCTGAGGGCCTGCTCCATGTCGCTTAGCGATCGCGTCAAGATAGGCAGCAATTCGCGGCCCGTTTGGGTCAGCGCAACGCTGCGGCTGTTGCGATCGAATAAACGCGCGCCCACCGTTTCCTCGAGGCGCCGAATCTGCACGGTCAGCGCGGGCTGCGATAAATGCAGGCGGGCCGCCGCGCGCGTGAAGTTGCCCGCGTGCGCCACGGTCACGAAAGCACGAATGTCGCGGAGATTGAGATCCATAACGAACTGTGATAGCTGCGATCAATTCATTTCAATTGCGTTATTACAGCGCCGAACTTACGCTGCTCCGTACTAAAAGACAAGACAGGAGACACAACATGCTGCCTTTGCTGGGGCTCGTGACGATCGTGGTGTTGCTGGCCGCGATTCTTTCAAAACGCATGTCGCCGCTCGTCGCGCTCATCATCGTGCCGATCGTCGCATCGCTGATCGGCGGATTCGGCTTGCAGACGAGCCAGTTTGTCATCGACGGATTGAAGAGCCTCGCGCCCGTCGTCGGCATGTTCGTGTTCGCGATTCTGTATTTCGGCACGATCACGGACGCGGGCACGCTCGATCCGATCATCGACCGCATCCTGCGCACGGTCGGCACCAAACCGACGCGTATCGTGGTGGGTACGACGCTGCTCGCGCTGCTCATTCACCTCGACGGCTCGGGCGCCGTGTGCTTTCTCGTCACCATCCCCGCCATGTTGCCGCTGTACGAGCGCCTGAACATGGACAAGCGCGTGCTCGCGGCGGCCGTTTCGATGGCGGCCGGCATCAACTTCCTGCCGTGGACGGGGCCGATGATCCGCGCGTCGGCGTCGCTGCATCTGCCGGTTTCGGCGCTTTTCAATCCGCTGATTCCGGTCCAGGCGATCGGTCTCGTGTTCGTGTTCAGCATGGCGTGGTGGCTCGGCTGGCGCGAGGAAAAGCGCCTCGGCTATGCTTCCGCCAGCGGCTCGGTTCCCCTGCCCAAACGCGAACTCACGCCTGAGGAACAGGCGCTGCGCCGTCCGCAAAACTTCTGGTTCAACATCGTGCTGACGGTCGTCGTGCTCGGCACGATGGTCGTGATGGGCGAGAAGATTCCGCCCGCGATCATGTTCATGGTGGGCTTGTGCATCGCGCTGATGGTGAACTACCCGAACGTCGACATGCAGCGCAAGCGCATCGACGCCCACGCGCGCGCCGCGCTGATGATGGCAGGCATTCTGCTCGCGGCGGGCGTGTTCACCGGCATCATGCAGGGCAGCGGCATGCTCAAGGCGATGGCGCAGGCGGCGGTCGGCGTCGTGCCGCCTGCGTTTGCAGGGCGGATTCCGGTCGCGCTCGGCGTACTGTCGATGCCGCTCTCGATGCTCTTCGACCCCGATTCGTTTTATTTCGGTGTGCTGCCGGTGATCGCCGAAGTGGCGTCGCAGCTCGGCGTGCCGGCGGTGCACATCGGGCAGGCCGCGCTGCTCGGCCAGATGACCACCGGTTTCCCCGTGAGCCCGCTCACGCCCGCGACATTTCTCGTCGTCGGCCTGTGCGGCATCGATCTCGCGGATCATCAGAAGTTCACGTTTCCGCTGTTGTTCGGCGCGTCGATCGTCATGACGATCGCGTGCGTCGTGCTGGGCGTGTTTGCGCTGTAATCAGGAGTTATCGACGTCATGAACCGGACCGGATCACCAAAACGCGTACGCATAGGCGCGGGCGCGGGCTACTCGGGCGACCGCATCGAGCCCGCTGTCGAACTCGCGGAACTTGGCGCGCTGGACTACCTCGTATTCGAATGCCTCGCGGAACGCACGGTCGCGATCGCACAGCAGACGCGCCGTCACGATCCCGAACTCGGCTACGATCCGCTGCTCGAAGCGCGCATGCGCGCCGTATTGCCGGTCGCCGTGAGGAACCGCGTGCGTATCATTTCGAACATGGGTGCAGCCAATCCGCGCGCGGCGGCGATCAGGACAGCGCGGCTTGCGCAGGAGCTTGGCCTGAGCGGACTGAAGATTGCCGCCGTCACCGGCGACGACGTGCTCGATGTCGTCCTGCAATCCCAACTGCGCTTCGAAGAGTCCGGCGACGATGTCGGCGACTACACGGACCGCATCGTCTCGGCCAATGCGTATCTCGGCGCGACGCCTATCGTCGAAGCGCTCGCGGCGGGCGCCGATATCGTGCTGACGGGGCGCGTCGCGGACCCGTCGTTGTTCACGGCGCCGCTCATTCACGCGTTCGGCTGGCGCATGGACGACTGGAACACGCTCGGGCAAGCGACAGTCGTCGGGCATTTGCTCGAATGTGCGGGCCAGGTGACCGGCGGCTACTTCGCCGACCCCGGCATCAAGGACGTACCGCATCTCGCGCGGCTGGGTTTTCCGATTGGCGAAGTGAGTGCCGATGGCAGCGTCGTCGTGACGAAGGTGCCGCATGCGGGCGGGCGAGTCACCGAAGCGACATGCAAGGAGCAACTGCTCTACGAGATTCACGATCCGCAGCGCTACCTTCAGCCCGATGTCGTCGCGGACTTTTCCCAGGTCCGTGTCGTAGAGGAAGCACCCGACCGCGTGCGCATAACGGGCGGACGCGGTGTTGCTCGCACCGGCACGCTGAAGGTGTCGGTCGCCTATCTCGACGGCTATATCGGAGAGGGGCAGATTTCCTATGGCGGGCCTGGCGCGGTCGAGCGTGCGCGGCTTGCGCTCGACATCGTGCGCGAGCGCCTCGCGATCACGGGTGTCGACACGAGCGAGCTGCGCTTCGACCTGATCGGTGTGAATGCGCTCTATGGCGACGCCCTTGCGGCCCATCACGGCGAGCCGTACGAAGTGCGCGTTCGCGTGGCGGGGCGCGCGGCGAACGCACGGGAGGCGGCACGCATCGGCAACGAGGTCGAAACGCTCTACACCAACGGACCTGCGGGCGGCGGGGGCGTCACCAAAACGACTCGCGAGGTGCTTGCCGTGCAGTCTGTGTTGCTGCCACGCGAACAGGTGAATCCAGTTTTTCAATTTGTCGAGGCAAACGATGAAACTGCGTGAACTGGCTCATGGCCGCACTGGCGACAAAGGCAATACGCTGAATATTTCGGTGATCTGCTTTGACGCGAGGCACTACGCCCATCTGCGCAACGTCCTGACGCCGGAGCGCATCAAGGCTCATCTCGCCGACGTGGTCAAAGGCGAGGTCGTACGCTACGAACTGCCGCTGCTGGGCGCGTTCAATTTCGTGCTCGGCAACGCGCTCGGTGGAGGCGTCACGCGGTCGCTGGCGCTGGACGCGCACGGCAAGTCGATGAGCATGGCGCTTCTCGATCTCGAAGTGGATGACCTTGCCGAATGACCGCAGTGCGGCGCGCGTCCTGAAAGGCGTGACGCTTCGCCGCGTGAAACACGGTTGAGCTTTAAGGGTTCTCCCCAATGCAGACCCATGTCCAAAAATTTGTATGATGACCACATGACATGGCAAATCTGATGATATGTTCGAGAAAATTCCCAACCGGGCGTTGAGCGACACCGTCGCGCAGCAACTGCTCGCGCAGATCGACAAGGGCACGTTCGCACGCGGCGGCAAGCTCCCGACCGAAGCCGTACTGGCTCAGGAGTTCGGCGTCAGCCGCACGGTGATCCGCGAGGCCATTTCGCGCCTGAAGAACGAAGGCGTGGTCGAGCCGCGCCAGGGCAGCGGCGTGTACGTCAGCGCGCACGGCGCGATCCGGCCGCTGCGCATCGACTACGCGGAAGCGATGGAAGGCGGCTCGGTGCTGCAGATTCTCGCAGTGCGCCGGGCGATCGAAGCCGAAGTCGCGGCGGAAGCCGCCATGCGCCGCACCGATGCCGACATGATGGCCATCGACGCCGCGCTCGGAAAGATCGACGAAGCCGTCGCCGAAGACCGCGACGGCGTCGCCGAAGACGTCGCGTTTCATCGCGCGATTGCCACTGTGACCGGCAATCCGTACTTCCTGAAGACGCTGACGTTTCTCAATCAATACCTGGAAGCGGGCACCGTGGTCACGCGCCGCAACGAGGCGCTGCGCGAAGACTTCTCACGTCAGGTGCGCGACGAACACGCGGCGATCGCCGCGGCGATCCGCGCCGGCGACCCCATGGCGGCGCGCAACGCCGCGCAAACCCACATGTACAACGCGGCGCGCCGTTTGGCCGAAGCCGGTATCCGCTGAATTTGCAGACGCATTCGCTCGCGTCATGCACGGCGCTGTCTGAAGCACTGTTCGTAGAGGAAAGGGTATGTCGCGAAATGTCGGAGTGATCGGTCTGGGCGCGATGGGCATGGGTGTCGCGCGTTCGCTGCTGCGCGGCGGTTTCAACGTCCACGCGTGCGACGTGCGCCGCGAAGTGCTCGACTCGTTCGTCGCCGTCGGCGGCACGGCCTGCGCGAATCCCGCCGAGCTTGGCGCGCAGTGCGATGTGGTCGTCACGCTCGTCGTCAATGCAGCGCAGACGGAAACGGTGCTGTTCGGCGAGCAGGGCGCGCTCAGGTCGATGAAGCCGGGCGGCGTGGTGATTGCGTGCGCAACGGTTGCGCCCGACTTTGCGATCGGCCTCGGCCGCCGCGTCGAAGCGTGCGGCCTGCACATGCTCGATGCACCCGTGTCGGGCGGCGCGGCGCGCGCCGCATCGGGCGACATGACCATGATGACGTCCGGGCCCGCCGCCGCGTATGCCGCATGTGAAGACGTGCTCGCCGCGATGGCGGGCAAGGTGCACCGGCTCGGAGAGCAGCATGGCGCGGGCTCGAAGGTGAAGATCATCAACCAGTTGCTCGCGGGCGTGCACATCGCCGCCGCCGCCGAGGCGATGGCGCTCGGTCTTCGCGAAGGCGTCGATCCCGATGCCCTCTACGAGGTGATTACGCACAGCGCCGGCAACTCGTGGATGTTCGAGAACCGCGTGCCGCATATTCTCGACGGCGACTATACGCCGCTGTCGGCCGTCGACATCTTCGTCAAGGACCTCGGCCTCGTGCTCGATACCGCGCGGCGCTCGAAGTTTCCGCTGCCGCTGTCGGCGGCTGCGCATCAGATGTTCATGATGGCCTCGACGGCGGGTCACGGCGGCGAGGACGATTCCGCCGTCATCAAGATTTTCCCGGGCATCGATGTGCCTGCGAAACGCTAAGCGGGAAGGGCGCAACGACATGACGAACACGACCGCCATCGCGGGCAAGCCGCTGCTCGGCTGCATTGCCGACGATTTCACGGGCGCGACCGATCTCGCGAACATGCTGGTGCGCGGCGGCATGCGCACCGTCCAGACGATCGGCGTGCCGCGCGCCGACGCTCGAATCGAAGCCGACGCGCTCGTGGTTGCGCTGAAGTCGCGCACGATCGACGCCGCCGGCGCCGTGGCGCAGTCGCTGGCTGCGCTCGAATGGCTGCGCGCGCAAGGCTGCCACCAGTTCTTCTTCAAATACTGCTCGACTTTCGATTCGACCGATCAAGGCAACATCGGGCCCGTTGCCGACGCGCTGCTGGACGCGCTATCGCCCACCGGAGGCGGTGCGCCGTTCACGATCGCATGTCCCGCGTTTCCCGAGAACGGCCGCACGGTTTATCGCGGGCATCTGTTCGTCGGCGACGTGCTGCTGAACGAGTCGGGCATGGAGCATCATCCGCTCACGCCGATGACGGACGCAAACCTCGTGCGCGTGCTGCAACGGCAAACGCACTCGAAAGTCGGCCTCGTGCGCTACGACACCGTGGCGCAAAGCGCGCAAGCCGTGCGCGCCTCGATCGATGCGCTGCGTGCCGACGGCGTGCGCATGGCGATTGCCGATGCTGTCTCGGATGCCGATCTCTACACGCTTGGGCAAGCGTGCGCGGACCTGCCGCTGATCACGGGCGGCTCGGGCGTCGCGCTCGGTCTGCCCGCGAATTTCCGCCGCGCCGGTCGGCTCGCCGATGCCGCCGATGCAGGCGAGTTGCCGCGTGTCGACGGCGCGTCGGCGGTGCTGGCGGGCAGTGCGTCGAAGGCGACGAATGCGCAGGTTGCCGCATGGCGCGAAACGCGTCCGGCGTACCGCATCGATCCGCTTGCGGCGGCGCGCGGCGAGCCGGTCGTCGAACAGGCGCTGAACTTCGCGCGCGAGCACATGCAGACAGCGCAGCCGCAGCCCGTGCTGATCTACGCAACGGCCTCGCCCGACGAGGTGAAGGCGACGCAACGCGAACTCGGCATCGCACAAGCCGGCGAGCTGGTCGAACGCACGCTCGCAGCGATTGCGCGCGGTCTGCGCGATCTCGGCGTGCGCAAGTTCGTGGTCGCCGGCGGCGAGACCTCGGGCGCCGTGGTGCAGGCGCTTGGCGTCGACATGCTGCGCATCGGCAGGCAGATCGATCCGGGCGTGCCCGCAACCGCCACGATCGGTGCCGAGCCGCTTGCGCTCGCGCTCAAGTCCGGCAACTTCGGCGCAGTCGACTTCTTCACGAAGGCGCTGTATCAGCTCAACGGAGACGCGCAATGACGGCGGCCATTCACACGAGCGGCGAAGCAAAAGTCCGCGAAGAAATCTGCGCGACGGGTGCGAGCCTGTACGCGCGCGGTTACACCGTCGGCAGCGCGGGCAACATCAGCGCGCGGCTCGACGACGGCTGGCTCATCACGCCGACGGATGCCTGCCTCGGCCGCCTCGATCCCGCGGAGATCGCGAAGGTCGATCTCGAGGGCAACGCGGTTTCGGGCGGCAAGCCGTCGAAAACGCTGGCGCTGCATCGCGGCGTGTACGAGCGCAACCGCGAAGCGCGCGGCATCGTGCATACGCATTCGACCCACCTCGTCGCGCTGACGCTCGCGGGCGTCTGGAGCGACGCCGACGTGCTGCCGCCCATCACGCCGTACTACGTCATGAAGGTCGGCCACATTCCGCTGGTTCGCTACCGGCGTCCCGGCGATCCGCAAGTCGCGCAACAGATTGCCTCGCTCGCCGGCAGCGTGCGCGGTGTGCTGCTGGAGCGCCTCGGGCCGGTCGTATGGGAGCGTTCCGTTTCGCAGGCTGCGTACGTGATCGAAGAACTGGAAGAGACGGCGCGCTTGTGGCTGATGACGAATCCGCGTCCCGCGCCGCTCGACGACACCGCGCTCGAGGAACTGCGCAAGGCGTTCGGCGCACGCTGGTAGCCCGTTCGAGCCTGTCGAGTTTTCCGCGCACCCGCGCGGCCCCTGGCGTATCACCCGCCTCAGGCAAAAAGCCGGAGGCCCGTCCGGCACGAAGCGGGCGGCCTGCAACCGGCGCCACCCCGAAGGAGACAACGCATGACAAGCTATCAGGCGGCATCCGTTCGCCCTGCATCCACCGCCGCCGCTGCCGGGCAACCCGGCACGGCCGAGATCGAGCGCACCTACGGCAAGGTGTTCTGGCGCATCGTGCCGTTTCTGATGCTGTGTTATGTGGTCGCGTATCTGGACCGCGTCAACGTGGGCTTTGCGAAGCTGCAAATGTCGCAGGACCTCGCGTTCAGCGAGACCGTGTTCGGCCTCGGTGCGGGCGTGTTCTTCGTCGGCTACTTTCTCTTCGAACTGCCCAGCAACATCCTGATGCACCGGCTCGGGGCGCGCATCTGGATTGCACGCATCATGATCACGTGGGGCCTGCTCTCCGCCGTGTTCGTGTTCGTTCGGACTCCCCTGCAGTTCTATGCGCTGCGTTTCCTGCTCGGTCTCGCCGAAGCAGGGTTCTATCCGGGCGTCATCCTGTATCTCACGTACTGGTTCCCATCGCATCGCCGCGCGAAGATCATCGCAGTGTTCATGTCGGCAATTCCGGTTTCCGGCATTTTCGGCAATCCGTTGTCGGGCTGGATCATGCAGACTTTCGATTCCCGTCACGGCTTCGCCGGCTGGCAATGGATGTTCGTGATCGAAGCGGTGCCCGCCATCGCCATCGGCATCGCGACGATCCTGTACCTCGACAACGGCATCGCCGGCGCGAAATGGTTGACGCCGCGCGAAAAGAAACTGCTCGCCGACGAGATCGCGGCGCAGCCGCAGGAAGCCGCGAAGTCGCATTCGCTGGGCGCCGTGTTCCGCGATCCGCGCACGTGGTGGATGTCGCTGATCTATTTCGCGTTCGTCACCGGCCAATACGGACTCACGTTCTGGATGCCGACGCTCGTGAAATCGACCGGCGTGACGGGTGCGTTCGAAATCGGCCTGCTGAGCGCGATCCCGTTTCTCGTCGCCATCGTCGTGATGAACGTGATGGGCCACAGCGCGGACAAGCGCCGCGAGCGCCGCTGGCATCTGATCGGACCGGCGCTGGCGGGCGCGGTCGGCTTCACGGTCGCGGCTTCGTTCGCGAACAACACGGCGGTGTCGATTGCGTTCCTGTCGATCGCCGCTGCGGGCGTGCTGACCTGTGCGCCGCTTTTCTGGTCGCTGCCCACGGCGTTCATGTCCGGCGCGACGGCGGCCGTGGGCATCGCGATCATCAATTCGATCGGCAATCTGGCGGGCTTCGCCAGCCCGTACATGATCGGTTATCTTAAGGATCTCACGCACAGCACGCAGTCCGGCATGTACGTGCTTGCCGCGATGCTCGCGATCGGCGCGCTCGCCGTCTGGCTGACGCCCGCGCGGCTCGTGAACCGCTAAACGTATTCAAGGAGTCGCTTCGATGCCACGCTTCGCCGCCAATCTTTCGATGATGTATAACGAATACGCGTTTCTCGACCGTTTCGCCGCCGCCGCGCGCGACGGTTTCGAGGCCGTGGAGTTTCTGTTCCCCTATGAATTTTCGGCGGCCGACATCAAGCGGCGTCTTGACGAGAACGGGCTCACTCAGGCGCTGTTCAATGCGCCGCCTGGCGACTGGGCGGCGGGCGAGCGCGGCATCGCGTCGTTGCCGGGCCGCGAGGACGAGTTTCGGCGCAGTATCCAGACAGCACTCGATTACGCGCGGGTACTCGGCAACGACAAGTTGCACGTGATGGCCGGATTGATCAAACCGGAGCAATCGCGCGCCGCGCATCGCGAGGTGTATCTGAAGAACCTCGCCTATGCGGCGCAGGCCGCCCAGGCTCACGGCATCACCGTCGTCATCGAGCCGATCAACACGCGCGATATGCCCGGTTTCTTTCTGAACCGGCAAGACGACGCGCAGGCCATCTGCGCGGAAGTCGGCGCGCCGAACCTGAAGGTGCAGTTCGATCTGTACCACTGCCAGATCGTCGAAGGCGATCTCGCCGTCAAGCTCAAGCGCGACATGCAGGGCATCGGGCATATCCAGATTGCGGGCGTGCCCGAGCGGCACGAGCCGGACATCGGCGAAGTGAACTACCCGTATCTTTTCTCGCTGATCGACGCACTCGGCTACGACGGCTGGATCGGTTGCGAATACCGGCCGCGCGCAGGCACTTCCGATGGGCTTGGATGGATCAGGCCGTACGTAAAGGCGCGTAGCTGAGCGCACTCGACACACACTGAGGAACAACAGCGACATGAAAGTACTGATCACAGGCGGTGCGGGATTTCTCGGCCAGCGTCTCGCGCGCGAACTGCTCGCACGCGGCGCACTGTTGGGCGCGCATGGAATGCGCGAGCCGATCACCGAACTGGTGTTGCTCGACGTCGTCGCGGCGCCGGGACCGGCTGACGATCGCGTGCGTGTCGAAGTCGGCGACATTGCCGAGCGCAGCGTGCTCGAACGTCTGATCGACGACAGGACGTCGGCGATTTTCCATCTCGCGGCGATTGTCAGCGGCCAGGCGGAAGCGGACTTCGATCTCGGCATGCGCATCAATCTCGACGCGTCGCGGCTGCTGCTCGACGTGTGCCGTGAGCGCGGGCATCGGCCACGCGTCGTGTTCACGAGTTCGGTTGCGGTCTATGGCGGCGATCTGCCCGATGTCGTGCTCGATGAAACCGCATTGAATCCGCAGTCCTCGTATGGTGCGCAAAAGGCCGTAGCCGAATTGCTGCTCAACGACTTCTCGCGACGCGGTTTCGTCGATGGGCGCGTCCTGCGCCTGCCGACCATCAGCGTGCGGCCGGGCAAGCCGAATGCGGCGGCGTCCTCGTTTGCGAGTGGCATCATTCGCGAGCCGCTGAACGGTGAGCCGGCCGTGTGCCCAGTGAGCGGTTCGACGCGGCTGTGGCTGCTGTCGCCGCGCAAGGCGATCGAATGTCTCGTCGCCGGATGTGAGATCGATGGCGCGGCGCTCGGCAACCGGCGCACGGTCAATCTGCCGGGCGTGTCGGTGACGGTCGACGAAATGATCGCCGCGCTGCGCGAAGTGGCGGGCGATGCCGTCGCGGCACGGATCGAATGGAAGGCGGACGAGCGTGTGGAGAAGATCGTCGGCAGCTGGCCCGCGCAGTGGGACGTTGCGCGCGCGGCCCAGCTTGGCCTGCAAGGCGACGCGTCGTTCAAGGATATCGTGCGCGCATTCGTCGACGATGAACTCGGCGGGAAGATTCCACAGCATTGATTGCCTGCACGCGAACGGGTTCGCCCACGTCGGCCGATTGCGCAAGAAACAACGGAGAGAACAGGCTGCGCCTCGTCATTTTTCTGTAATGATTGAGTAACGGCCCTGTTGGATCGCACTGCCTAGACTGCTATCACGCCCGGCTGGTATAAGGGCGCAAACGAGCACAGAATCAGTGGAACGCGCATGCGAGTGCAGGGATCGACGCCATGAAAATCCTCGTCATCGAAGACGAAGCCAAGACCGGTGAGTACATCCAGAACGGCTTGACGGAAGCCGGCTATGTGGTGGACGTGGCCACGAACGGCATCGACGGGCTGCATCTCGCGCAGGAGATGGGTTACGACCTGATCCTGCTCGACGTGATGATGCCGGAGATGGATGGCTGGACCGTCATGAAGAAGCTCGGTGCGCGCATCAAAACCCCGGTGTTATTTCTCAGCGCGCGCGGCACGCTCGAGGACCGGCTGAAGGGCCTCGATCTCGGCGCCGACGATTACCTCGTCAAGCCTTTTTCGTTTGCCGAGTTGCTGGCGCGCATTCGCATCATATTGCGGCGCGGCCAGCCTCAAAAGCAGGAGGAGCAGGTCTTCGAAGTCGGGGATCTGCGCGTCGATGTGCCGAAGCGGCGAGTTGACCGGGGCGGCGTGCGTCTTACGCTCACCAACAAGGAATTCAACCTGCTGGCGTTCTTTCTGGAGCATCAAGGTCAGGTGTTGTCGCGCGCCTTGATCGCATCGCGCGTCTGGGACATGAACTTCGACAGCGATAGCAACGTGGTCGATGTTGCGGTGCGCCGGCTGCGGCAGAAGATCGACGACCCGTTCCCGGTTCGCCTGATTCATACGATTCACGGTGTGGGATATCGTTTCGAGTACGAAGCATGAAGCGGCTTTCCCTCACCACGCGCCTTGCGTTGTTATACGCGCTCATCGTATTTACCGCGATGGCGTTGCTCGGCACCTTGCTGTATCGCGGCCTGGAGCGGCAACTGATGGTGCGCGACGACGCGGCGCTGGTGACGCGGGTGGACCAGCTTCGCACGCTGATGAACGATGTCGACGTGCGCGAGCTGATACGCGACAAGCCTCATCTTTTCGCGAACATGCTCGGCAATACGGAATCGTTGCTGATCGTGGGCTTTCCGGGTGAAGCGCCGCTCATTACGGTGAATCCCGGCCACAAGGCGGTGCCGGACATGAAGCCTGTGCCGGTGGACGCGCCGCTCACGCTCGGCGCCGTCCAGCATACGGTGGCGGCCGACGGAACGCCGTTCATCTACGTCGCCGCTGCGGCGCACGACGTCGCCGGAAAGCGGGATCTGCAGATCATCTCCGGCCGCTTGCTGACCGAGCGCACGCAATTGCTGCGGACATACCGCAACCGGATATTGTTGTTCGCCTCCGCTGGCGCAACCATCGTTGCGCTGCTCGCTTTCGTCCTCGCGCGCCGCAACATGCAGCCGTTGCGCGTTCTCGCGGCGCAAACCGGGGCGATCGGAATCAGCACGCTTTCGACACGCATCGAGCAGCGCGCCGCGCCGCCCGAGCTGGACGCACTGATCGCGGCGTTCAACGGCATGCTCGATCGGCTCGAGCGCGGCTTCACCCAGTTGAAACAGGTATCGGCGGACATGGCGCATGACCTGCGCACGCCCATCGGCAATCTGCTGGGGCAGACCGAAGTCGGCTTGAGCCAGACGCGCGACGCCGCGTATTACCAGCGGCTTCTCGGCTCGAATTACGAGGAGCTGCAACGCCTGTCGAAGATGATCGACAACATGCTTTTTCTCGCGCGCACCGAACAGGCCGATAACGCCATCGAGCGCAAGGACTTGCCGCTTGCCGTGGAGTTCGGGCGCATGCAGGAGTACTTCGAAGGTCTCGCGGAGGACCGCAACGTGAGCCTCGAGTGGCGCGGCGAAGGCCACGTATGCGCGGATCCGGATCTGTTGCGCCGTGCGCTGGGCAATCTGCTTGCGAATGCCTTGCGGTACGCGGAACCGGGTACCGCAATCTCGACCGTAGCGCAGCAAGGACCGGACGCCACGACGCTCCATGTCGAGAATCGCGGGCCGACGATCGAGCCGCATCATCTCGAACGGATCTTCGACCGCTTCTATCGGGCCGATCCGTCACGGCACCGGTCGTCGGAGTCCAGCGGGCTAGGGCTTTCGATCGTGCGCAGCATCATGTTGCTGCACGGAGGCACGTGGCACGCATCCAGCAGCAACGGCGTGACGCGCTTTACGCTCGTGTTCCCGCGGCAGCGTGAGCGGCGCAGCCATTAGGCGCCCAGCAACGGCGGCGCGACAAACCGCGCTATGATGGGCTGCCTTGAATTGGGAATGCGGGACGCAACCCGTCGGTGCGCGCATGGGTTGTTCGTACGAGTGGAATTCAGCGGTTATTCCAGTCATGAAGCGTAGAAGACGCGATGAAACAACGTACATGGCGCAGACTCGCTGCCGTTTGTTCATTCCTGGCTTTCATGCCGCTTGCGGGTTGCGTGGCCCGCGGCGCGCCGTCCTGGTCGCTCTTCGGGGCGTACTTCCCGTACTGGCTCGTGAGCGCCGTGATCGGCATCGCAGGGGCGATCGTCGCACATCGCGTGTTCGTCGGGACCGGCTGGGTTCGCCAGGTGCCTTACCAGCTTTCGGTCTGTACCGCGATCGGGATCGTCGTCGGCGTGCTCGTCTGGCTATGGGGAACGGGGCAGCTCTGATATGAAAATGGCCGGGCAGAATCCTCGACATGCATGGAAGGGCCGCGCGATCGCCGCCGCGATCGTCCTGCTCAGCGCCGCGGCGCTTTGGTACGCGTTCGACCGGTCGTCGCGCTATCCGTCCACCGACGACGCGTCCATCGACGCGGACGTCGTCCACGTCGCTTCTCCCGTGGGCGGCCGCATCGTACGCGTTCCCGTGGAGGAGAACCAGCACGTCTCCAGAGGCGACGTGCTGTTCGAAATCGATCCGGTGCCGTACCGGCTCGCGCTCGCACAGGCGCAGGCCGAGGTCGAGCTGGCGCGCGCCGCACTCGCCACGCGCCGACGCACGCTGATCGGCGAGACGTCGAACGCGACGATCGCTGCCGACCAGACCCGTCGCGCGACGCACAACTACGACCTCGCGACGCGCAGCGTCGATCGGCTGCGGCCGCTCGCAGCGCAAGGCTTTGTGTCCGCGCAGCAGCTCGATCAGGCGGTCGTGGCGCAGCGCGACGCGGGCGTCTCGCTCGCGCAGGCGAAGGTGCAGCAGCGCTCATCTGCGCAGACGATAGGCGACGACGCCGACGCCATCGCGGCACTGCAAGCGCGCGAGGCCGCGCTGGCCATCGCCCAGCACGCGCTCGACGATACGGTCGTGCGTGCGCCGTTCGACGGCTACGTGACGGGCCTGACGATCCTCGCGGGCGAGACGGTCGCGCCGAACCAGTCCATCTTTACACTGGTTCACTCAGGCGAATGGTTTGCCGTGGCGAACTTCCGCGAGACGGCGCTCAGCGCCATCGAGGTGGGCGACTGCGCCACCGTATACTCGATGATCGACCGCAGACAGCCGATGAGCGGCAAGGTGATCGGCATCGGCGCCGGGATCATGGACGCGGACCGCGTGAACCTGCCGCGCAGCCTGCCTTACGTGCAGCAGTCGGTGAACTGGGTGCGCGTGGCGCAACGCTTCCCGGTTCGCGTGCGCATCGAGGCGCCGGTCAACAGACTGGTGCGCATCGGCGCCAGCGCGATCGTCGAGGTCCGGCATGGCCAGTCTTGCCGGTGATATCAGGCGGCCCGGTCCCCGGGAAATCGCAAAGCTGCTCGCGCCGTTTCCGGGGCGCGCCGCGATCGTCACACGCATTGCGCTGATCTGCGCGCTTACGGTGCTCGCGACGGCCGGCTACGCTACGCCGGGAGCCGCGACTTCCGTGTATATCGTGTTCTTCCTGAACCGGCCCGACCGCACGGCGAGCGTGGTCATGTCGATCGCCTTGATGCTGCTCGTGACCGTGATCATCGCGATCGTGATGATTTTCGCGATCTTCACGATCGACCAGCCGCCGCTGCGGGTGGCGAGCATGGCGCTCCTGTCGTTCGGACTGCTATTCGCCACGTCGGCAAGCAAGCTTCGGCCGATCGGCGCGATCCTGGCAATGATCGTCGGCTTCGGGCTCGACGAACTTGGCCTCGCGCCGCTTGGCGAAGCGGCAACGCGCGGCCTGCTGTACGCATGGCTGATGATCGCGATTCCGATTGGCGTGGCGGTCGTCGTGAACCTGGTGATGGCGCCGTCGCCGCGCCGGCTCGCCACCGCGCAGCTTGCGCGGCGCCTGAGGCTCGCTGCGCGCCGCCTCACGGGCACGGCGACCGGCGAGGAGCGCGCCGCGTTCGAAGCGTGCATGCGGGAGGGCGACCATCAGATCCTCACGTGGCTCAAGCTTGCGAAGCTCGAAGGCACGTTGACGCCAACCGACGGCGCGGCGCTGCGCCAGGCGGCGGCGTCCACCACGGCGATTCTGGTCGCGACGGATTTCGCCGCGAGCGAGCAGGACGCGCGCCTGCCCGACGCGTGCGCGGCACGGATTGCCGACACGATGGCGCAGATGGCGGAGATGCTGGAAGAGGGCGGCTATCCCGTGGATGTGACGCTCGAGGCGCCGGACATACCCGAGGAAGCCCCGCTTGCGGAGCTCGTGCTCGCCGCCCTGCGCGCCGCGCTGGAGGGCTTTGCGGTGCCGCCTGCGCAGGCCGCCGCCGTGCCGCTTCCTGCGCCTGAAAAAACCGCCGGGCCTGCCGAACGCAGCGGCTTTTTCGACGCCGACGCCTTTTCGAATCCCGATCACGTCCGATACGCGCTGAAGACCACGGCGGCGGCGATGTTCTGCTACGTGCTGTATCAGCAGCTCGACTGGCAGGGCATACATACGTGCTTCATCACCTGTTATATGGTGTCGCTCAGCACCACGGCCGAAACCGTCGAGAAGTTGACCCTGCGGATCGCGGGCTGCCTCGTCGGCGCTTTGCTCGGCACGGCGGCGATCGTGTTTGTGACGCCTCGCTTGACCTCGGTGGGTGAACTGATGGCGCTGGTGTTCGCGGGCGCCTGGCTGGCCGCGTGGGTGGCGATGGCGTCCGCGCGGATCGCCTACGCGGGCATGCAGATCGCGTTCGCCTTTTTCCTCTGCGTGATCCAGGGCCCAGCGCCTGCGTTCGACCTCACGCTCGCACGCGACCGCGTGATCGGCATTCTGATCGGCAACGTCGTGGTCTATCTGGTCTTCACACGCGTCTGGCCCGTGAGCATCGCCAGCCGGATCGACGCGACGTTCAAGGCGCTCGTTGCACAGTGGAGCCGGATTGCGCGAGCAGCGGACGCCCGCACGCGCGGCGCGCTCGCGGCAGGCGCGCTCGCCCAATACGGCGGACTGCGCCAGGATATCGGCCTGATTCACTACGAGCCATCGTGGGTGCGTCCCGAGCCGGAATGGGTTGCGAGCCGCCGGCGCGCGCTTGCGGAACTCGAGGCGCTGGAGGCGCCGCTAGTCCTCGCGGCAGGGCGCGCGGGCGCGGCGCGGCTGGGTGAAATCGCCCAGCGCCTCGCCGCCGGCGACGACGCGCACATGCAAGCCGCACCGCTTGCCGCAGACACGCAGACGCGAGGCGCCGAGGCCGCGGAGGACCGCACGGCCGACCCAGCACTCGATGCGCTCCAGAGCGTCATCGCCAGGCGGCTCGGACACATCGCCGAGATCACGCGCCCAGCTTCGGCCACGGAGACGACGACCCATGCGCGCCCCTGAACCGACGCCCCGGTTCATCGTTTTGGCCGCCGCGCTGGCTGCCGCATTGGCAATAATCTCGGGATTCGAGGGATGTGCAACGTCGTCGATCGATCTCGCGCCTGCCGCGCCGGACCGTCCCTGGCAGCCGCCGACGGATGCCGGCGGCAACATCGTGCCCGGCCCGCCGCCCAGCGCCAGCGAGGCGACGCGGGCGGGCTTCACGTTGCCGCGCAGCGCCGCACTCGCTTCGATCGAACCCGCGGCGGCGCTCGATGCGAACCACGCGTACACGCTGCCCGAGCTGATCGATCTCGCGGAGTCGACGAACCCGCTCACGCGAATCGCCTGGAACGACGCGCGCAATGCGGCGCTCGCAGCAGGCATCGCGAAGACCGCCTACTTGCCGCAACTCACCGCCACCGCCATGGGCGGATACGAAGCGGCGAGCGGCGCGGCATCGACGCCGCTGCTCGGCAACACATCGACCAGCTCGAACATTCACGGCACGGTTTCGGTGCTATCGCTGCAATGGCTGCTATTCGATTTCGGCGGCCGCCGCGCGCGCCTCGACGCTGCCAGAGAGCTTTCCGTGGCGGCGAACATCGCGTTCACGTCTGTTCATCAGCACGTGATCCACGACGTGAGCGTTGCGTACTACACGTACGAAGCCGCAAGCGCGAGGGAGCATACAGCGCAACAGGCGCTCGACAACGCGGACGGCATTCTCGGCGCCGCACGCGCACGACGAAAGCAGGGCGTGGGCACAGTCGTCGAGGTCGCACAGGCCACGCAGAACCGCGCCCAGGCCAATCTCCTGAAAGTGCAGGCGGACGGCGCGTTGAGCGACAGCTATCTGGGCCTCGTCTCTGCGCTCGGCATTTCGCCGTTATCGAAACCGGTGATCGCCCCGTTGCCGGCGCGTACGCTCACGCCGGCGCTGCACCAGAGCGTCGATGAAATCGTGACCGATGCGCTTGCGCGGCGGCCGGACGTGCAGGGTGCCTATGCGCTGGAACAGGCCAACCAGGCGAAGATCCGCGCGGCCGAATCCGCCTTCATGCCGAAGATATTTCTCTCTGCGACGGCCGCGTACGGCACCGGCACGACGTCGATCACGGCAATTCCCCCAGTCGGCGATCAGGCGGCGACAGTGAACCTGAACGGCAGCCGCCGCAGCGGCAGCATATTCCTCGGCGTGACGATTCCCCTGTACGACGGCGGCTTGCGTTCCGCTGTGCTGATGCAGGCGCGCAATGATGCGGACAGTGCATCCGCGCAATTGACCCATACGAGGCAACAAGCCATCCGGCAGATCGTTGCCGCGCAGAACGGGCTTTCCACGAGCCTCGCCTCGAACGACGCCGCAAAGGCGCTGGTCGAGGCCGCGCAGACGACTTACGACGCGGCGTTCGCCGCTTACCGGCACGGCGTCGGCACCATCACCGACGCACTCCTCACGCAGAATCAGCTGCTCGCCGCTCAGAACGCGTATGCCGACAGCTACAGCGCCGCGCTGTCCGCCGCAGCGACGCTCGCCCTGGCAACGGGTGAGATCGGCTCGGCGTCCATGGAAGGCGAGCCGTCTCAAAAGGATCACTAAACACACTACACCGGCGATTCAGCTGCCAAAATACGGCGTGCAAAAGCTGGCCGGACCAACACAGGCGGGCGGTGCGGGCGTATGCATACGCGAACCCGCGGCCGAGGTGCCCGCCATCGATACGCCACCCATGTCCCGTTGTGCCGAATCTTGCGCGTCTTGTGCCGCTGCGACCTTCGCTTCCGCAGCCTGAATATCAGCGGGATAGTTTATGTCGTTGCCACGGGCCGGGCTGTATCCGGCCTGCTCGACACGCACGAGATCCGCACGCACTTCGGCGCGGGTCACGGGTTGACTGGACTGCGCGAAGCTATATGCCGGGACGGCAACGGCAGAAGCCGCGACGAGAATGCTGAGAAGAAGCCTGGACATGATCGATACTCCTATATATCAGTAATGCGGATGAGTCGGGAGGGAAAGTCGCAGCATCGACTGTGCATGGACGCGAAGACAGGTTCAGGAACGGGCGACTTGAAACATGGCTAAGCGAGGCAAGGCGTTACTGCGTGGTTGCAGTGTAGGTAGGCGCTCCGGTCGCCAAGGTTACCCAGTCATTACAAGAAAATAACGAATCTTCCGTCCCTTTGATTTGATGCCCCGGCGCGGGCACGTCATTTATTCGTAATGACTGGGTAACCCTCTCGTTCGAGGCAGCTTTTTAGACTGGCCGTGTTGTCAATCGACAGCGTCATTCCAAGGAGCTTCCATGTCTTTCCCTTCTTTCCGTTTTGCCGTTGCGCATGCAGCAGCGGCGCTTTGCCTGGTTGCCGGCGCCGCTACGACAGCGCAGGCTGCGCCCATCAAGAACGTCGTCCTCGTGCATGGCGCCTTTGTGGGGGGCGCCGGATGGCGTCCGGTCTACGATATCCTCACGAAGGACGGCTACAACGTCACGCTAGTGCAAGAACCGCTGACGTCATTCAAGGAAGACGTGACAGCTACGAAGCGCGTCATCGATAGCCTGGATGGTCCATGCGTGCTCGTCGGCCATAGCTACGGCGGCGCAATCATCACGGAGGCGGGCAACGACGAACACGTGAAGTCGCTCGTCTACATTGCTGCTCATGCGCTCGATGTAGGCGAAACCGAAGTCTCGAATGGCAAGCGTTATCCAAACGCGACGCCCCATGGGGACATCGTGAAGACAGCCGACGACTATCTGTATTTGAATCCCGCCGACTATCCGCGCGATTTTGCCGCCGACCTTCCGATTGCGCAGGCCGAATTCGAGGCCCATGAACAAATGCCGACGGCGGCAAGTGTATTCGCGTCGGAGATTCCGGATCCGGCATGGAAAATCAAGCCCACGTTTTATCTGGTCGCGAAGGCGGACAAGATCATCAACCCGGACCTCGAACGCATGTACGCGAAGCGGGCTCACGCCCAGACGGTGGAAATCGATGGCGCCAGCCATTCGGTCTACGAGTCGCATCCGAAGGAAGTGGCCGCGCTGATCGAGCAGGCGGCTCAGCAACAGGGGCAGTGATTCGACTCCTGCGCGGCGGCCGGAGACCGGACATCGCAAAGCCAGATGCTGTGCCGATGCGAGGATTGCCGAGTCCACCGGATTCACCGATTTCGAGAATGTCCGGCTTGACCCTATCCGGTTGATAGACTGCCACGGGGAGCCGCACCCGTTCCATTTCCAGCGCCGGCTCCTGGGCGACCGGGTTGCACTGGATGCCTTTGAGCTTCGCGGTGAACTTCGCGCCGGCTAGCCATCCGCGAGGATGTCGGCGAAGCGTCGGCAAGGGTACGTGCAGGGCGTGGACCTGGCTGAGTCGATCCCGGTCTGACACGCTGCCGAGCCGCCGCCGTCGAATCGACGACGCAGCGGCTCGCATCGTCTCTTTAGAACAGGTGTTTGATGCCGGCCGACACCGCCACCTGATTCGACGTGGTCGAAGGCGACAGATAGCCGATCGACGCGACCGCCTCACGGCCCCACGAGTCGATGCCGCTTGCATGCTGGTACGCGGCCGTTGCGTAGAGTTCGGTGGCTTTCGAGAGTGAGTAACCGGCGCCCAGGTTCCACTGTTCATAACGCGCGCCGCCGCTGCCGTTCAGGTTGCCGCCATTCGTGTAATCGAACGACGTACCCACGCGCAGAAATGGTGTGACCTGATAGCGCACGCTCGCACCAACCGTATTGAACGACGCCGTGCCGTGGTAGTTCCGCGTGTTGAGCGAGGGCGTAGCGCCGAGATCGCCATATTGCGTGTTGGACCAGGCAACGCCCAGGATAGCCGAGCCGATCGTCCACGTCGAGGCCACCGCGATCGTCTGCTGCGTGCGGGCGGAAGCAAACCCCGAGATGGACGGATTCGATGCCGGCGACGTGGCGGAACCGGCCGAGCCGAGATTGTTGCCCGTGGCGCTGGCGTTCGCATTCGTGCCATAGAGCGAATTGTTTGGGTTGCGCGCATTGATGATCGACGCCGCGATGGCCAGGTTCGCCCCGGTATAGCTGAAGCCCGCCGACCAGTACTGGTTCTGCGTGAAGTTTCCGGCGATGCCGCCAAGGCTGTACAGCGCGCCGAACCGGAAGCCCGAGAAGGAATCCGAACTGTACTTGATCGAGTTGTTGATGCGGTGCGTGAAGTTCAGGTTGTCGTAGTCGGCCGGATGGATCGCGAGGTTGCCGAAGTACCATGCATAGAGCAGCGGCGAAACATAATCGACCGCGGCATCGGATTGACGCCCGATCGATGCGGTGCCGTAAGTTGGCGCCGCGATCCCGATCCAGGCCTGGCGGCCGAACAGAGTGCCGCCCTGGCCCATCGTGCCGTTGGCGACGCTGAAGCCATTTTCGAGCGTGAACAGCGTCCTGACGCCGCTGCCCAGATCTTCGGCGCCTTTGAGGCCCCAGCGGCTCGAACTCGGGCCCGAGGTGCCGCTGTCGAACTGGGCGACCTGGCCGCCGCCTGCGGGCTTGCCGCCGGCGCCCGTTGCCGACGTTTGAACGTTGTTCGCGTAGGTCACGTTGCCCGTGACGATACCGTAGAGCGTTACGCTGCTTTGAGCGTGAGCGGCGACCGGTGACAGTGCGATGGTAGTCAGGGCGAGAAGTGTCTTTTTCATGTTAAAAATCGGAATCGAGCCGTGATCGACTTCTGGAAAGGCGTGATGAAAAATTCGCTTGATCCGCGAATCCATTTCGTTACGAAAATAAAGTTATCGGAGTGAGAATGAATTGAGTAGAGTTGTTCGGGTTAATTTCATTCAAATAATTCACTTACCGGCAACTATTTTCCGGAGTCGCAGAGGCTCCGGTCAAGGCGAAAACATCGTCAATATCGAACGATTTCTTATACTAATATTTATTTTGTACTGCGATGCGAATGTCGATTCTATAAAAGCCGTTGCCGATGCCGCTTGTATCTGCGGAATCGTTGGCGATGCGGTCCGGGCAGGCGCGATGCTCGCCCGGACCGCGTTTCGTATGCATTCGTGTCACGGGTGCTGCACATCCGACGCTGCCGCGCAAGCGTTTGATGAATGGCGCAGGGATGCGCCTATACAACAAAACGCAGGGGCGAAGCGCGAGCAGACCTGCGCGCCGCTGTCAATCACGCTCCCGAACCATAGCCCGGCGGCGCCCGGAATCCGCCAGACGCTTCTTCCAGCAAGCGCGCAAACGCGACCGGCGTGTGATCTTCCAGCCACGGTCCGAGCACCCGGGCGCCGAGCGGCAGTTCTTCGCGGTCTAGACTCAGTGGGAAGCTCGTTGCGGGCAGACCGGGCAACTCCGGCAAGCCTGCACAGTAGAAGAAGTCGCTGAATCGCTGCGTACGCACGCTGTCCGCGAAAGTCGTCGCAAACGCGCGGTCGTCCTTGGGCTCGCTGTGACCGTAGGGAAAGCATGTGTGGGGGCGACGGGCATAACGGCTACGCCGAACGCCTTGAAAAGCGCTTCTCACGGCAAGCGCAGCACGAAGCAGCGGTCGTTGGCGGCAAGCCAGCCGCGGTGCGAGACTGACGCGCGCTCGCGCGCGGTCTATTGCGCGCAACGTTGGCGTAATCGAGATTCGCGGCGAGAGCGGCTAACGCGGGAAGTAATCGGGCAGGCGGTAACCCTTATAGGTGTCGTTGCGCAGGATCGCGGCGCGGAATTCATTCGAGCGATAGGCCGCGACAATGTCGGCGGTCTCCTGCGAGTTGCGGTTCGCCGACTTGACGACCACCTGATTCACGTAGGGCGAAAGCATCTGTTCGAGCGCGAGCGCTTCGGTGAGGTGGTGCCCGCTCGAAATGGCGAAGTTGCCCTGGATCGCGGCGAAATCGACGTCCTCGAGGGCGCGCGGCGCCTGCGCGGTTTCGAGCGGGACGATGCGAATGCCGGCGGGATTGGCGACCACGTCACGCTCGGAGACATCGACGGGATTGGGGTTCCCGCGAATGCGGATCCAGCCGATGGCCTGGAGAATCTTGAGCGCGCGTTCGAGGTTGACCGGGTCGTTCGGCACGGCGACCGTCGCACCGGGCTTCACTGCGGCGAGAGAATGATGGCGGATGGAGTAAAGGCCCATGGGCGGCGTGGGCACCTGCACGACGCCAACCAGGTCGGTCTTGTTGCGGTCGTTGTAGGCTTTCAGGTAGACGGCGTGCTGCATGACATCGGCGGCGATTTCGCCGTGCCATACGGCCTGATTCGCTTCGAGCCCGGTGCTGAAGTTGACGTACTGGACGGTGTAACCCTTGCGCTTGAGCTGCGGCTCGACGCCCTCGCGGAATTCATCGGCGTAAGGGCCGGGCACGAAGCCGACGCGCAAGACGTGCGCGTTGGCTTCGGCAGCCAGGACGGGCTGCGATTGCAGCGCAAACAGCGTGAAAGCGGAAAGCAATGTTTGGATGACTAATCGATGGCGCATGGCGGATTGCCTGATGTTTTGAAGGGTTTTGAAGGAGGCGTTGATCATCGGACGTGGGGCCGCCTCAGGCCGATTATGGTTGTCGCTTCATGGAGCAGCCAATATCGATTGAAGATTTGCATATCGGTTACTCGCATAGACCACGAGACAAGCCGGAAAGCCGAACGGTTATCTGCGGCGGGAATTAGGAGCGCAGGATTTGATGGTTTCCACGCTGCCGCACGGCTTATAAGATCGACGTCGTCCCTGTTTTTCCGTCGATTTCACGTCGAACCCGTCGAGCATGAACGCACGCCGCAACTTCATCCGAATTTCCGCCGCAGCCGCCGCGATCGCCGCCATACCTGTGCTTGCCGCATCTCCCGCGCGCGCGGCAAGCACCGCGCGCACGCTGCGCATCGGCAATCAGAAGGGCTATCTGAGTCTGCTCAAAGGGCGGGGGACGCTTGAAAAGCGGCTCGCTCCGCTCGGTGTTTCGGTCACGTGGACGGAGTTCGATGCAGGCCCCGTGCAACTGGAAGCGCTGAATGTGGGCTCGATCGACTTTGGTGACGTGGGCGAAGCGCCGCCCATCTTCGCGCAGGCGGCCGGCGCGCCGCTCGCCTATGTCGCGGCCACGGTGCCTCGTCCGCAGTCAGAAGCGGTGCTCGTGCCTCACGCTTCGGCCATCCGCGGCGTCGTGGATCTCAAGGGCAAGACGGTCGCGCTCAATCGCGGCAGCAATGTCCACTATTTCCTCGTGAAGCTGCTGCAAGCGCACAACGTTCAGTATGGCGACGTGAAAGTCGTCTTCCTCGCGCCCGCCGACGCACGCGCGGCCTTCGAGCGCGGCTCCATCGACGCGTGGGTGATCTGGGACCCCTTTTTCGCCGCAGCGCAAAAAAAGCTCGACGCCCGCATCCTTGCCGACGCAACCGGCGTGGTCGGCAACCGGGCCTACTATTTCTCGTCGCTCAATTACGCGAAGCAAAACCCCGATGTCATCAAGATCCTGATCGACGAATTGAGCCGGATCGATCAATGGGGGCAGGCGAATCGCGCGGCGCTCGCCACTCAGCTCGCGCAACTGTGGGGCTTGCCCAACGACGTGGTGAGCGAGGCGATCACACGCGTGCAATTCGGCACGGGCCCCATCACGAAGGCCATTCTTGCCGAGCAGCAGCAGATCGCCAATACGTTCTTCGACCTCAAACTGATTCCGAAGCGCGTGAACGTGCTCGAAGCGGCGGCGCCGGGAATCGTATAGTCCATCCATTGCTGTTCGATCCGTTTGAGCCAAAGGCGCCTATGCACATGAGCAAACCTTCCCGACAGTTGCGCCTCGGCGCATTCCTGATGCAAACCGGCCACCATATCGCGGGCTGGCGCCATCCCGACGCGCAGGCCGACGCGAGCCGCAACTTTCGCCATTATGTCGAGCTTGCGCGTCTGGCCGAGGCCGCGAAATTCGACGCGATCTTTTTCGCCGATTCTTCGGGCGTGCGCAGCACGCATCTCGGGTCGCTCGCCCGCACGGCGCGCAGCGAGTTTTTCGAGCCGCTCACGCTGCTTTCGGCGCTCGCGGCCGTGACCGAGCGTATCGGGCTGATCGCGACCGTTTCCACCTCGTTTCACGAGCCCTTCAACGTGGCGCGCAAATTCGCATCGCTCGACCAGATTTCGGGCGGGCGCGCGGGCTGGAATCTCGTCACGTCGAGCAGCACCTCCGAAGCGCACAACTTCAATCTCGACGAATTGCCCGATCACGCGAGCCGTTATCAGCGCGCGGCGGAATTCCACGACGTCGTGCTCGGCCTTTGGGATTCCTGGGACGACGACGCTTTTCCGCGCGACAAGGCGAGCGGCATCTACCTCGATACGGAGAAGCTGCACGTGCTCGAGCATCGCGGCGACTTCTTCAAGGTGCGCGGGCCGCTCAACGTGTCACGCTCGCCGCAGGGCCGCCCTGTCGTGGTGCAGGCGGGCGCCTCCGAGTCGGGCCGCGAGCTTGCGGCGCGAACGGCCGAAGTGATCTTCGTCGCGCATCAGACCTTCGATGAAGCGAAAGCCTTCTACGCCGATATCAAGGGCCGCCTGCCGCGCTACGGGCGCGAGGCCGACGACGTGAAAATCATGCCCGGCATCTTTCCCGTGGTCGGGAGCACTCAGGCGGAGGCTGAAGAAAAGTTCGAACAACTCCAGGCGCTCGTCGACCCCGTGGTGGGGGTGGCGCTGCTTTCCAGCGTGATCGGCGGCGTGGATCTTTCCGCGTACGACGTGGACGGCCCGATCCCCGATCTGCCCGAAACCAACGGCCCGAAAAGCCGTCAGCATCTGCTCGTCGACCTCGCACGCCGCGACAAGCTCACGATCCGCCAGCTGTATTTGCGCATTGCCGGGGCGCGCGGCCATCAACAGGTGGTCGGCACGCCGCAAAGCATTGCCGATCAGTTGCAGCAATGGTTCGAGGAGGGCGGCGCCGACGGCTTCAACATCATGGCGCCTTACTTCCCCGGCGGCCTCACCGACTTTGTCGATCTCGTGCTGCCCGAATTGCGGCGGCGCGGGCTTTTCCGCACCGAATACGAAGGCCGCACGTTGCGCGATCACTTCGGGCTCAAGCGCCCCGCGCGCGGCAGCTATCCCTGAGCCTGACCCAACCGGAATTCGCCCTATGTCTCAACGCACCCCTGACAACACCACCCACGCCGATATCGACTCTGAACACCACGCCGCCTGGGGCGCGCCGCCGAGCGAGCGCTATGAAGCGCTCGCGCGCGACTGGCGGCCGCTCTTTGCGCGCATCCGCGCGAGCGCCGTCGAACGCGATATCGCTCACCGACTGCCGCACGAGGAGATCAAGTGGTTACGCGAGGCGGGCTTCACGCGCCTGCGTTTGCCGCGCGGGCAGGGTGGCGTGGCCGCGACGCTCCCCGAACTGTTCGGATTGCTGATCGAACTGGGTGCCGCCGATACGAACGTGGTGAACGCGGTGCGTGCACATCTCGGCTTTGTGGAAGACGTGCTCACCGCACACGAAGCCGAATGGCAGGCGCACTGGCTGGGCAAGCTGTCTGCGGGCGACCTGATCGGCGCCGGTCTTTCCGAAGCGGGCAGCGCGAAGGTCGGCACCTTCGCCACGACAATCACGCGCACGCCGCAAGGCATTCGCCTCAACGGGCGCAAGTTCTACACCACGGGCTCGCTGTTCGCCGACTGGGTGGCTGTCGCCGCGCAAGACGGCGAAAACACCGTTTATCTTCAGGTGCCGCGCACAACGCCAGGCGTCGAGGTGATCGACGACTGGGACGGCTTCGGCCAGGCGCTCACGGCCAGCGGCACGGCGACCTTCGTGGATGTCGCCATCGAGCCCGATTGGATTCGCCCTTCCGACACGCGTTTTCCGTACGCCGTGGCGTTCTATCAGCTCGTGCATCTGGCGTCGCTGGCCGGCATCGGCCGCGCGCTCGCCGACGATGTCGCGCGCCGCGTGCGCCGCCGCGACCGCGTCTACAGTAACGGCAATGCGGAGCGCGTTGCCGACGACCCGCAGATTCTCCAGGTGGTCGGCCGCCTGCACAGCGCCGCCTATGCGGCGCGCGCGGTAGTGTTGCAGGCCGCGAAGGCGATCCAGCGCAGCTACGAGGCGCACCAGGACGCCGCCGCGAGCGAATCGCGCCGTCAGGAGGCGCGCAGTCAGGCAGTTGTCCAGGCGCATGCCGACGCACACGTTGAAGTGGACCAGTCCGTCTCGGTCATTACGCGGCTTGTGCTGGATGCGAGCACGGATCTCTTCGACGCGCTCGGCGCATCGGCCACGCTGCGTACCGAAGGGCTCGACCGCTACTGGCGCAATGCGCGTACCATTTCTTCGCATAACCCGCGCGTGTATCGCGAGCGGCAAGTCGGCGCGTTCGCCGTGAACGGCACCGTGCCGCCGAGTTTTTATCGCGTGGGCAAAGGTTGATTGCAGCAGCAGTGTCTGCCAGCGCGGATCTTCGAGCGGCCACGACCTTGCGGTAATCGAGAATCGCCCACGTGTCGGCGCCTGCTCAGGCTTTCACACGCCCAGCGCGCGACGCGCGGCCATTGTGCGCAGCAAGCTGTTGGACGGCGCGTGAA
Organism: Paraburkholderia silvatlantica; assembly: GCF_003096715.1. Taxonomy (GTDB): domain Bacteria; phylum Pseudomonadota; class Gammaproteobacteria; order Burkholderiales; family Burkholderiaceae; genus Paraburkholderia; species Paraburkholderia silvatlantica. Next base: position 21,623 of record NZ_QEOL01000018.1, on the reverse strand, counting down.
TGCGCGCGCACTGCACATTGCGGTGATGGCGTTCGAGCGGATTGTGCCGCGCGATGCCATGGTTGCCCGCGAGCTCCAACGCGATATCCACGGCCGCGATGGCGTTGTCCACGACGGTATGCTTGACCATGGCGGAAAGTTCGGCGCTCGCGGTGCCCGCGTCGATCGCATCGGCATGCGTGCGCAACAGCCAGTCGTTGGCCGTCAGCAGCATTTCGATGCGTCCCACGCTTTCCTGCACGATGGGCACGCTGGCGAGCGACGCCCCGCCGAGCGCGCCCGGCTTGCGCTCGTTGAGGAAGGCGAGCAGCCAGTCGCGTGCGGCGCGCGCCGCACCGTCGTACACCGTGCCGACCAGACTGAAGTACCACGCCGTCGCGTGCGGATCGCGCTGCACGCCGAGATGCGCGGGCTTTAGCCCGACGACATCGTCGATGGGAACCGCCACGTCCGTGAACACCACGTCGTGACTCGCCGTGGCCCGCATGCCTAGCGGGTCCCAGGTCTCCACGATGCGCACGCCAGCCGCCTCGCGAGGCACGATAAAGTGGCCGAGGCGCGGTTCCGGCTCGTCGGTGCGGGCCAGCACGTTGATCCACGTAAGCAACGGCGCGCCCGTCACATAGAGTTTGTGCCCCGTGATGCGCCACACGTCGCCATCGCGGCGTGCGAGCGTCTCGGGCAGGCCGCCATGCGAGGGCGAGCCGAGCGCGGGCTCGACCTGGGCCGCGTTGACGAGCGCCCGGCCTTCCACGCTGGCACGCGTGAGACGCCGCGCGAGCGCCGCGGGCCAGTTGCCCGTGTGTTCCTTGTGTTCGCGCGCGTCGCGCACAATCATGGCGTGCTGGCTGTAGTGCATCGAGAGAATGAGCGCGACGGATGGATCGCCATAGGCGATCTCCGCGACAATGGCGCGCGACAGCGCGAGCCCCGCGCCGTAGCCACCATCGCTGCGCGCAATATTCGCGCGCAGCAAACCGGCCTCACGCAACGCGCGGAATTGCTCGAGCGGCGCGGTGGCGTTGCGGTCATGCTCGTCGGCCACGGCGGCGAAGGCGCGGCCGAGCAGCGCGGCGCGTTCGACCAGCGCGGCAGCCTGATCGTCGCCGCGCGCGAGCGCGGCGTCCGGAGTGAATGCGTTCACAGTGCGCTCCCTTGGCATTGGCCGGTTAGCGTTCGCCGCCCGGCGCGCGTGCGTCCCGCGGGGCGCCATGGCGCACGAGGCGTCCGAAGAACGGATGGCCGGGGTCGTTGAAGCCCGGTGTCGACGGGTGGCCGCTCGCAACCAGCGAATCGACGAATGCTTCGTCATCCGAATCGAGCCGGTACTGGAGCGCGGGCAGGTAGTCGCGCCATTGCGCCTCGGTGCGCGGGCCCGCGATGGCCGAGGTGATATAGCGGCTGTTGAGCACCCACGCCAGCGCGAACTGCGCGGCCGTGAGACTGCGCGCGCGTGCGTGCGCCTCGACGCGCCGCGCGAGTTCGATCGTCTCCGGCCGCCATTCGGTTTCGCTCAGGCGGCGGTCCTGGCGTCCAGCGCGCGTATCGGCGCCGGGTTGTGCGCCGGGCTCGTACTTCGCGGTCAGCACGCCGCGCGCGAGCGGGCTGTACGAGATCACGCCGAGCCCATAGTGCCAGGCGGCGCTCAACTGCTCCGCTTCGACCTGGCGATTGGCGAGGTTGTAGAGCGGCTGGCTTGCAACGGGGCGCGGCACGCCCAGCAAATCGGCCACGCGGCTGAACTCGGCAATGCGCCATGCGCGATGATTCGATAAACCATAGTGGCGCAGCTTGCCGGCCGCGATCAGATCGCCCAGCGCGCGCACGGTTTCCTCGACCGGCGTGTGATGGTCCTCGCGATGGAGATACACGAGGTCCAGATAATCGGTGTTCAGGCGCGCCAGACTCGCTTCGACGGCGCGGATCACGTGCTTGCGCGCGGCGCCCGCCGCGTTGATATCGCGGCCGCCGCCCGGCGTGAAGTCGAAGGGGTTGCCGAACTTCGTGGCGAGCACCCAGCGGTCGCGCTGCCGGGCAATATGGCGGCCGACCACGCGCTCCGATTCGCCCTGGTGATAGACGTCGGCGGTATCGATCGAATTCACGCCTTGTTCCTGCGCCGCGCCGATGATGCGCTCGGCGGTAGCCTCGTCGGTTTGTCCGCCGAACATCATCGTGCCGAGCGTGAGCGTGGAGATTTTCAGGCCGCTATGGCCAAGTTGCCGGTATTCCATGAATTTTCCTTGAGTCGTTCAAGCAACGTGACGTGTGCACGCTTAGTGCGAAAGCCAGACATCGGCGAAACTCGCGGCCGTGCCGTCGGGTGAAATGGTGTGGTCGTGCACGCGTTTCGCGGCGAGCGTGACCCATTGCGGCGAGACGAGATTCAGGTCGGGCAGGTCGCGCTCCAGAATGCGCTGGATTTGTGCGAACTGCTGCTTGCGCTTCGTATCGTCGCTTTCTCGCGCAGCTTGCGCAAAGAGGCTGTCGATTTGCGGGTTGCTGTAGTGCGAGCCGTTGGTGAAGGGCACGCCAGGGCGGAAGTTGTCGGTCGTGTACAGACGCGCCACGCCCACTACCGGATCGAACAGATTGCTCATGCCGTTCGCCGTGAAATCGAACTGCCGGTCGGTGTAGACACGTTTCAGATAAGCGGCGAGATCCTGATTGCGGATCGTCACGGCGATTCCCACGCGCGCGAGCGCCGACTTGATGTACTCGCCCGTGCGTGCGGGCAGGTCGCCGATAGGCAGCGGGTCGAGCGTGAGCGCGAAGCGCGTGCCGTCCGCCTTGCGCGGATAACCGGCCTCGTCGAGCAGGCGGTTCGCGCGCGCGATGTCGAACGGATAGGGCGAGGGCGTCGCGTCGTAGTAGGGGTTCGACGGCATCAGCGGACTCGCGGTCGGCGTGGCATAACCGTAGTAGATGATCTTGCGGATCACCTCGCGGTCGATGGCCGAGGCAATCGCCTGGCGCACCTTCAACTGCTTGAGCACGGGATTGTCAAGATTGAACTCGATGCGCTGCACGCCCGCCTGGAATTCGTAGCCGCGCGTTTCGATGCCGAGTTTCGGATTGGCCTTCAGGCGATCGAGGTCGGCGAGCGGCACGGGCGTATCGCCGCCGATATCGACCGAACCGTCCTCGAATGCCACCGCGCGGGCAGCCGGGTCGGCGATGATCTTGACGATGATGCGGTCCAGATACGGCTTGCCGGCGTTCCAGTAGTCGTCGTTGCGCGCATATTCGATGTAGCTGCCGCGCACCCATTTGACGAAGCGGAACGGTCCGGTGCCGATGGGCGCGTTGTTGGCCGGATTGGCGAGGACGTCCTTGCCCTCGTAGAGGTGCCTGGGCAGGATCGGCGTTTCCGAAGCCGAGAACGCGCGGATCAGCCACGGCGCGGGCTCGCTGAGCGTGAGGACGACCGTATAGGGATCGGGCGTGGCGATGGCGCTCACGTTTGCGAACGTCGTGCGCGCGCGCGGATGCACCTTGCGCAGGGCTTCGATGGACCACGCCGCGTCCGCCGACGTGAACGGCGCGCCGTCATGCCATTTCACGCCGTGCCGCAGATGAAACACATAACGGCGGCCGCCATCCTCGATTTCCCATGAGGTGGCGAGCAGCGGCTTGGGCTTCAGGTCGAAGTCGTAATCGAGCAGCCCTTCGATCACTTTCGGGCTGACCTTGAGGACATTCACGGCGGTCGTCGCGACATCCACAAGCGACGTCGGCTCAGGCGTCACCACGAAATTGAGCGTGCCGCCGCGCGTTTGCGCATGCGCGGCCACGTGCGCGAGTACGCTCGCCGCGACCATGAGCATCAGGAAGACACGGCGGCGCGCCGTGAGCAGGAGGGCAGGAATCATCGGTTCGGCTAAGGCGGTCAGCGGAAAAAGGCGCGCCGGCAGGCGGCGCTTCATGAGTGTTGTCGATGGATCGAATTAGGCGGCGATTGCGGCGGCGCGCTGCGCGTGACGCGCGAGCGCCGCTTCGAGCGGTGCGGGCTCGACCCATCGTGCGAAGTCGAAATCGGTCGGGATGAATCCGTGCTCGAAAAGGAAGTGCTTGAAGTGCTCCAGCGCGTCGAGCGCAGCGGCATCGAGGCCGATTCCCAGTTGCCGGTGCAGCCCGGCCGGATAGGCGCGCGTGACCCAGTGCTCGGCGCTGCGCACTTCGCGCCCGACATAGCGCGTGACCTCGCCGGGGTGCGCGCCCGCCCACGCGGCGACGTCGAGTGTGCGCGCGAGCACGCGTTCGACGAGGTCGGGCCGTTCGCGCAGCAATTGCGCATCGACCGTGAGCGGCCGTGGCGTGCCGTTGTTCGCGTGCGCGCGGCGGTCGGGATGCGCGCTGATGTCGATCAGCACGCGCGCGCCGAGGACGTTGGCGATGTCCAGACCCGTCGCGCCCTTGACGAACACCACGTCGGCTTCGCCGCGCAGGAGCGCCGCCGCCTCGCGCGAAAATTCGTGGGCGCGTTGCGTATCGAGCCACTCGGCGAGCGGCGCGGCGTCGTGGGCCTTCGCATGGGCGAGGCCACGGGGCGCGTGCGGCAAATCGACAAGCTGGACGTCGGCTGGCGAGGCGCCGATGGCTTCGAGCAGCGTGTGGAAACCGCGCAGCGCGGTGGCGCGATGAAAATCGACTACTTCGGCGGCCGTATTGATCGGCAATCCGAGGCGACGCCCGGCTAGCGAAGCACGCGTTGCCTTAAGGTGCGGATCGAGCGTGATGAGAGCCTGGAACTCGTCGACCCAGCTTATGCCGATGAGCCGCGTGTCGCTGCCTTGCGCGCGCGCCCACAGCGCCGGTATGTTGCCGCCCTGCCGAAACGACCACGGCTGCGTGTGCGTGAAATGCGAGCGACGGATCGCAGGGTCGTCGGCGTCCTGCAACGCCTTCACTTCGATGCCGTCGGCGGCAAATTCTTCTTGCAGCAAGCCTTGCTGCGCGGCAATGCCGAATGGCGTCGGCGCGGGGCAACGGGTGTACCAGAGAAGCGTCATGATGATTCCTGGGTCGCGAGTGGGCGCTGCGCGCACGACGTCCGGCGCGGGCAGCATGGAGCAGACGATTATCGGCAAGCGCTTGCCGCAGGGTCAAAGAACGAAAAGTGAAATCGGTCCATGCGTAGGCGTGGTTTGCTTGTGCGGCAATGTCGTGCTGCTAGACTGTACGTAATGCAGACCAACGCAGACAGGCGAATGACAAAATGCGAAATCCGTGGTTAGGCGCGGGCCTCACGACCATCATCGGCGCGACCGAGGCCGAGGCGCGGCGGCCACACGGTGCGCGAGTTGATCCGGTCACTCGCGTGCGGGGGGGCGGGCATCGCCTGATCGTCTGGATACCTGAGCAAGTCGCAGACGATATCGAGCACTGGTTCAAGGGCGAGGCCGCGAATCTGTAACTGCTGCAACCTGCGCTTAGCGGCGCAGACCGGCTTCGTGCAGCAAAGGCAGCACACGCTCGCCGAAGAAGTCGAGGTCGGGCTGGAAATCGAAGAAACTCAACTGCACGCCGTCGATACCCGCCTCGTGCAACTCGACGATCTTCCCGGCCACCTCTTCGGGCGAGCCCACGATCGTGATGTTGCCGCCCACCGCGCGCGAGGCCGCCTTCGCACGATCCTCGAAACCGCCGCGCCACGCATGCGCGTCGCTGTCGAAGCGATGAAAGCTCCCTTCGTCGGCGTGCGCGACGATGGCGTCGTGATAGGCGTGCGCCTCGGCGGACGTTTCGCGGCAGATCACCATCGGATTGATCAGCGTGCGCACCTCGCGCCCATACGCGCGCGCGGCGGCCTTCACGCGCGCGGTGTGCGCGGGCAACGCCTCCAGCGCGCGATCGATCTGCGGGCCCGCCGGGCTCGTGATGAACACCACGTCGGAGTAGCGGGCCGCAAAATCGATGCCCGCGTCGGACCCCGTCGCATTGATGAGCAGCGGGCGTCCGTAGCGCGGCTTGGGCGTGACGAACGCGCCTTGCAGTCGCCAGCTTGAAAGTTCCGGTTCGAAACTGAAGTTATCCGGTTGCGCCCACAACTGTTGAACGGCGTCGAGGAATTCGGCCGCCATGTCATAACGCCGGTCGTGCTCGATACGATTCCAGCCGAACATCTCGTGCTCGACCGCGCGGTGCCCCGTGACCACGTTGATGCCCCAGCGGCCGCGCGAGATGTGGTCCAGCGTGGCCGTGAACTTCGCGAAGTGCAGCGGGTGCCATGGCCCGTAGAGCACATGGGTCGTGGCGGCGAGAATGATGCGCTCGGTGCGTGCGGTGAGCGCGGCCAGCGTCATGAAGGAGTCGAGCGCCTGGCCGTCGAATACGCCGCCATAACCGCCTTTCGGCAGCCATTGCGACAGGGCGAAGACGAGATCGAAGCCGAGCGCTTCGCACTTCTGCACGAGCGCGGCATTGTAGTCGAACGACCAGTCCGTGCTGCGTGGCAGCGTGGAGGCGCTCCAGCCGCCCGCCTGTATCGGCAGGAACAGGCCCAGCATGAGCGGCTGCGCGAAGGCGCGCGCCGCCGGGCTGTCGGCAAAGGCGGCGGGAGAGGCCACGGGAACGAAGGGCGTCGATGTGCGGGAAGAAACGGCAGACGATGCGTGCGGCTGCGCCACGGGAGCCACGGAAGTTTCGCTCAAGACGGACACCTTGGAGGTTCGTTGCGGCGCGGGGCGCCTTGCGGGTGGATCGATGGATTAAACACGCCGCGCGCGCGAATAACAAAGAAGCTTTTCTGCTTTCCAATTGAGGCGCCGCGTTGCCGCTTTTACCGTTGGGCGCGCCGGGTCATATGGTTAGCAGCATCGCTTGGTTAGCGCGTGAGAGGGCCGTTGCTACGATTGCAGATCTGTCGCCACAGCTCGAATTTACCGGCTCTGGCAGATCGCCACGCCCGGCCTCATCGAAATCGGAACGCATCAGCATGTCACGTTTGACCCGTCGAGCATTTCTTGTTGCAAGCGGCGCGGCCGCCGCCACGGCGGGGCTTCCCGCGCTTGCCCGCGCCCAGGGTGCCGTCGCGCGCAAGCGCGGCGGCACGCTGAACGTATTGATCAATCCCGAGCCGCCGGTGCTGGTGTCGATCTTCCAGACCACGGGACCGGCGCTCGCCGCGAGCTCGAAGGTGCTGGAAGGGCTGCTCGCCTATGACTTCGACCTGCGCCCGCAGCCGCAACTCGCGACCGCGTGGACCGTGAGTCCCGATGGTTTGCGCTACACGTTCAAGCTGCGGCCGAACGTGCGCTGGCACGACGGCCAGCTGTTCACGTCCGCCGACGTGGCGTTCTCGGTGGAACTGCTCAGGGCGATTCACCCGCGCGGGCGCAGCACCTTTGCGAACGTGACGAAGGTACAGACGCCCGACGCGAATACGGCCATCATCGAATTGTCGAAGCCCGCGCCATTTCTCATCAAGGCGCTTTCGGCTGGCGAGTCGCCGATCGTGCCGAAGCATCTGTACGCCACGGGCGATCCGCTCACCAACCCGCACAACAACGCACCGGTCGGCACCGGGCCGTTTCGCTTCAAGTCGTGGACGCGCGGCGCGAGCATCGTCTACGAACGCAATCCCGACTACTGGGACACGGGCAAGCCGTATATCGACGCGCTCGTCTACAAGGTCATTCCCGATCCGGCCGCGCGCTCGGCGGCGTTCGAAACCGGCGCGCTCGATCTGGGCGGCGAGAACCCGGTGCCGCTCACCGACCTGCCGCGCCTCACGCAACTGCCGCAGCTTACGACGGAAACGCGCGGCTACCGCTTTCTCGAACCGCTCGCGGAGATCGACTTCAATCTCGATCATCCGGTGCTCAAGGACCAGCGCGTGCGCCAGGCCATTGCGCACGCGATCAACCCGCAGGTCGTGCAAAAGACGGTGGCCTATGGTTACGCCGACGTCTCGCCCACGCCCATCACGCCCGCTTCGCCGTATCACGACGCACAGCTCGCGCCTTACGCGTTCGATCCGCAGGCGGCGGAGGCGCTGCTCGACGCAGCAGGCAAGCCGCGCGGCGCGGACGGCGTGCGCTTCAAGCTGACCCACGATTACCTGCCGTACGGCGACTTGTACCAGCGCCAGGCGGGCTATGTGAAGTCGGCGCTTGCGCGCGTGGGTATCGACGTCACGGTCCGCTCGCAGGATTTGCCGTCGTTCCTCAAGCGCGTCTATGCCGACCGCCAGTTCGATTTCACGAGTATCGGCGTGAACACGCTGTTCGATCCGGCCGTAGGCGTGCAGCGTCTTTATTGGTCGAAGAATATCCGCCCCGGCGTGCCGTTCTCGAACGCGCCGCATTACAGCAGCCCGGAAGCGGACCGTCTGCTCGAAGCCGCCTCGGTCGAGATCGACGAAAACCGCCGCGTGGTCCTCTACAAGCAGTTCCAGCAGACCGTTTATCGCGATCTGCCGATCCTCAACCTCGTCGCGCCGCGCATGGTCACGCTCGCGAACCGCCGCGTGCACGATCACACGGTGAGCGCGCAGGGCCTGGAGGGCAACTTCGCCGATGTCTGGCTGAGTGCCTGAAATGCGTGCCGAACTGCGTGCTGAAATGCGCATCAACGAGTAACGGAGCCCGACGATGAGCCGAAGCGCCCGCTGGCAAACGATCCTGCGCCGCACCGCCTGGCAGGCGCTGCCCACGGTGCTCGGCATCGTGATTCTCAACTTCTTCCTGCTCAAGCTGATGCCGGGCGACGCCGCCGACGTGATCGCCGGTGAAGCCGGCTCCGCGACGACGGAAACGATGACCCTGCTGCGCGCGAAGTTCGGGCTCGATCAGCCCGTGCTCGTGCAGCTATGGACGTATCTGAAGCATCTCGCGCATTTCAGCCTCGGCTATTCGCCGCGCTACGACATGCCCGTGATGCAACTGATCCTCTCGCGGCTGCCCAACACCTTGCTGCTGATGGGCGTGGCGCTTTCGCTCGCGCTCGTCGCGGGCGTCGTGTTGGGCGCCGTGATGGCGCACTGGGCGGGCAAGTGGCCGGACCGCGTGCTCTCGGTGTTCGCGCTGCTGTTCTATTCGACGCCGGGCTTCTGGATCGGCCTGCTCGCCATCATTCTGTTCGCGGTGCGGCTGGGCTGGCTGCCGAGCGGCGGCAACGTCACGATCGGCGCCAACCTGCACGGCTTTGCTTATGCCGCCGATATCGCGAGGCATGTGCTGCTGCCGGCGGCGACGCTCGCCACCTTCTTCGTGGCGATCTACGCGCGCATCACGCGCGCGGCGATGATCGAAGTGCAGCGTCAGGATTTCGTGCGCACGGCGCAGGCCAAGGGGCTGAGTCCGTGGCGCGTGACGGTGCGGCACGTGTTGCGCAACGCGCTGATGCCGCTCACCACGCTCGTGGGGTTGCATTTCGGCACGCTGCTGGGCGGCGCGGCTGTGACGGAGACGGTATTCAGTTGGCCGGGACTCGGCCGCCTTGCGCTCGATGCGGTGCTGGCGCGCGACTTCAGCGTGCTGCTGGGCGTGCTGCTGCTGTCGTCGCTGCTCGTTATCGCCGCGAACGTTCTTGTCGATCTGCTACAGGCGTGGCTCGATCCGCGCGTAGGTTGAATCGGTTGCATCACCGGAGCGGAGCCTCGCCGACTCATTCACGGAGGAATCTCAATGAGTTTCGAATCGCCGGATCTGCCGGTTCAGGCGCAGCATGCGGCCGCGAGCCAGGGTTCGTCATGGCGCCGTCAACTGGCGTTCGCGCTGCTTGGCCGCCACGGCGGCGATGCCGATGGTGCAGCCGCGCGGCGCGGCGGTCGCGCTTTCTGGCGCGCGCTGTTGCGCAATCCTTCAGCGTGTGCCGGTCTCGTGCTGCTCGCCGCGTTCGTGCTGCTTGCGGTGCTCGCACCGCGACTTTATCCGGGCGACCCGCTCGACATGGTGGGCGGCCCGTTCGAGTGGCCGGGCAGCGACCCGCAATTCCGGCTTGGCACCGACTCGCTCGGGCGCGATGTGGCAGCGGGCGTGGCGCATGGCGCGCGCGTGTCGCTGCTGATCGGTGCGGCCTCGGCCGGCATCGGGCTCGTGATCGGCACGCTCGTGGGGGCCATTGGCGGCTATTTCGGAGGCCTGATCGATGACGCACTGGTGCGCGTGACCGAACTGTTCCAGACCGTACCGTCCTTTTTGCTGGTGATCGTGCTCGTGGCGATCGGGCGGCCCAACGTGGTGGTGATCGCGCTCGCCATCGGCGTTGCCTCGTGGCCCACGGTCGCACGCATCGTGCGCGCGGAGTTCCGCACGTTGCGGCGCTCGGACTTCGTGCTCGCGGCGCGCAGCCAGGGGTTCAGCAACACGCGCATCATTTTTGGCGAGATCCTGCCCAATGCGTTGCCACCCGTGATCGTCACGGCCTCGGTGATGGTGGCGAGCGCCATCCTGATCGAGTCGTCGCTGTCGTTTCTCGGCATGGGCGACCCGAACGTCGTGAGCTGGGGCGCGATGATCGGCTCCGGCCGCGATTCGCTGCGCACGGCGTGGTATCTCACGGCGATTCCAGGTGCTGCCATCGTGCTCGCGGTGCTCGCCCTCAACCTGCTCGGCGACGGTCTGAACGAGGCCCTCAATCCGCGTCAACGGCAACGATCGTAAAGGTGTCACGTGAGCCAACTGCTTGAAGTGCGCGATCTGCGCGTGAATTTCGGGGCGCACGAAGCGGTGCGCGGCGTGAGCTTCGACATCGCGGCGGGCGAGACGCTCGCGCTGGTGGGCGAGTCGGGCAGCGGCAAATCCGCCACGGCGCTGTCGCTCATGCAACTCGTTGCGGAGCCCGGACGCGTGACGGGGAGCGTGCGCTTCGAGGGGCGCGAACTGCTGGGCTTGCCGCCCAAGGCGGTGCGCGAGTTGCGCGGCCGCCAGATCTCGATGATCTTTCAGGAGCCGATGACCTCGCTCAATCCGGTGCTCCCGGTTGGCGCGCAGATCGTGGAGACGCTGCGCCAGCACGAGACGCTGTCGCGCCAGGCCGCACGCGCGCGCGCCGTCGAACTGCTCGACCTGGTACGCATTCCCGAACCACAGCGCCGCTTCGACGACTATCCGCACGAGCTTTCGGGCGGTCAGCGCCAGCGCGTGATGATCGCGATGGCGGTGGCCTGCCGCCCCCGCTTGCTGATTGCCGACGAACCCACCACCGCGCTCGATGTGACGATCCAGGCGCGCATTCTCGAACTGCTAGACGCGCTGCGCCGCGAGCTTTCGATGTCGCTGTTGCTCATCACGCACGACCTCGGCGTCGTGGCCGACCATGCGGACCGCGTGGCGGTGATGCTGGCCGGGCGCAAGGTGGAGGAGGCGGCAGCGCCGGAGCTGTTCGCGTATCCGCGTCACGCCTATACACGAGGACTCCTGAGCGCTTCGCTCAATCTGGCCGACGATCTGCACTACCGTTCGTGGACCTTGCCGGAAATCCGCCACACGGTAACCTCGGACCGGCGCGGTGAGGAAGGCGGCTTCGTGGTGGTGCCGCGCACGGTGCCCGAACGCGCGGTGTCGTTCAATCCGGTGGTGGACGCCGCGCCGCTGCTCGCTGTGCGCGATCTGCGCGTGACGTATCCGCAGCGCCACGGCGCGCCCGCGCATCACGCCGTGGACGGCGTGTCGTTCGATATTGGGCGCGGCGAGACGGTGGGGCTCGTGGGCGAGTCGGGTTGCGGCAAGTCCACGCTTTCGCGCGCGATCATGCGCCTCACGCCGGTGGCCAGCGGCTCGATCGCGCTCGAGGGAACCGATCTCGTCGCGCTCAGCGAGCGCGCGTTGCGGCCTTTGCGTCGCAAGGCGCAAATGGTCTTTCAGGATCCTTATGCATCGCTCAATCCGCGCCGCACGGTGGGCGACATTCTCGAAACCGTGCTGGCCGTAAACGGCGTGGGAGACGCGACAGCGCGCCGTACTCGCGTGCGCTCGACGTTGGAACGCGTGGGGCTTCCCGCAGCGGCGCTTGGCCGTTTCCCGCATGAATTCTCGGGCGGGCAGCGTCAGCGTATTGGCATTGCGCGCGCGCTGGTGCTCGAACCAGCGCTGCTGATCTGCGACGAGCCGGTATCGGCGCTGGACGTTTCGATCCAGGCGCAAATCCTCAATCTGCTCGTCGAACTCAAGCGCGAGCTTGGGCTCTCCATGCTTTTTATTTCGCACGATCTTTCGGTCGTGCGCTACGTCGCCGACCGCGTACATGTGATGCAGCAGGGCAAGATCATCGAAAGCGGCGACCACGAGGACATCTGGCGCGCGCCCCGGCATCCGTATACGCGCACGCTGCTCGCCGCTATTCCAGGGCGCGAGCTGACTGCCGAAGCGGCTTGAACGCACTTTGCAATGGCCCGCTCGCGATATTGATGAGCGTGTTACAGAATCCACGGTCCTTCTTGGCCCCCGGTGAGCGGACCTCAGCGGATTTTGCCGAACCGGAGTATGTTGTGACTTTCGTTTACCGGTGGCCGAAGCGATGAACCGTAACCGACAGTTGAATCTCGGCGCATTCATGCGCCCTGTCAGCCTGCACACGGGGGCGTGGCGTTTCCCCGGTGCGTACCCCGACGCGAATTTCAACTTCGAGCAATTGAAGCGCTTTGCGCAGACGCTCGAGCGTGCGCGTTTCGACGCGTTCTTCATGGCCGATCACCTGGCGGTCTTGAACATGCCGGTCAACGCGCTCAAGCGCAGCCACACCGCCACCTCGTTCGAACCGTTCACCTTGCTGTCGGCGCTTGCCGCCGTGACGGAGAAGATCGGGCTCGTCGCTACGGTTTCGACGACGTTCGACACGCCGTACCATGTCGCGCGCCGCTTTGCGTCGCTGGATCATCTGAGCGGCGGCCGCGCCGGGTGGAACCTCGTGACGACTTCCAATCCGGACGCAGCACTCAATTTCGGCCTCGAGGAACACGTGGAGCACGACGAACGTTATCGCCGCGCACGCGAATTCTTCGACGTCGTGACGGGCCTCTGGGACAGCTGGGCCGACGACGCTTTCGTGCGCGACGTGGAGAGCGGCGAGTATTTCGATCCGGCGAAACTCCATGTGCTCGCGCACAAGGGTGACTACTATTCCGTACGCGGGCCGCTCAATATCGCGCGCCCGCCGCAGGGCTGGCCGGTGGTGGTGCAGGCCGGATCGTCGGAGGCCGGGCGGCAACTCGCGGCCGAAACGGCCGAGGCGGTCTTCACCGCGCAGCCGAATCTCGAAGCCGGCAAGCGTTTCTATGCCGACGTGAAGGCGCGCATGGAAAAGCTGGACCGCGATCCCGATCACCTGAAGATCCTGCCCGGCGCGTTCGTCGTGGTGGGCGACTCGCTGGAAGAGGCGCGCGAAAAGCGCGAGCATCTCGACAGCTTCGTGCACTACGATAGCGGCATTGCCTCGCTATCGATCGCGCTCGGTCACGACGTTTCCGGTTTCGACCCCGACGGCCCGCTGCCCGCGATTCCGGAAAGCAATGCAAGCCGTACCGCGCGGCAGCACGTGGTGAACTGGGCGCGCGACGAGGGCTTGACGATTCGCCAGCTCGCGCAGCGCGTGGGCGGTTACTCAGGCCTGCAAATGGTCGGCACGCCCCATTCGATCGCGGACGAGATGGAGCAGTGGCTGATGGAGGCGGGCAGCGACGGCTTCAACGTGATGTTCCCGTATCTGCCCGCGGGCCTCGACGACTTCGTGGAGAAGGTCGTGCCCGAGTTGCGGCGGCGCGGCATTTTCCGTCGCGAGTACCAGGGCAGTACGCTACGCGAGCATCTTGGCTTGCCGAGGCCCGAGAACCGGTTTTTTCCGGTCAGCCAAAATGCCGTTTAGCAGCGGCGCGAATATCGTTGGATCGATTCATTCGTGGTGGCAGTGGCCGTCGCGCACGGCAATTCCCGTGTGCCCATGATTCAATCATGGAACGTCGATCCACGATGACTCGAGACCTGCTGCTGAAACCTGGCTTTACCGATCCCACGCGCCTGGCGAGCGTTTCATTGGTCCGGACGGCGCGCCGATAGAAGGACTGCTTGCGTCCGGGCCCGAGGTCGCGGAACAGCGTGGTGCCGCTGCCTGTGGTCGTCTGGCCGAAGCCGTCCCAGTCGTCGTCGCGAAGCACGCCGGGCTGGCCGGTCGCCACGGCCACGATCACGTCGCTGCCGTCTTCTTCGCGCTGCGCGAACACGTCGATCCGGTCCGCTTGGAGGCTGCCGGTGCCCAGGTAGCGCGCGAGAATATTCATTACGCTGCTTTCGATCTGACTGATTCTTGGTTCCGTTTCGCGGCGGTGCTTTCTATGCTGGCTGGTTCGATGAGTGGGCAGCGTGGTGCACGCGGCCCCTCACGCCACACGCCAAAAAAAGGAAAGCACATGCAGAACCAGAAGACGAAGACGCCGCTGCGGCGGCATATCGGCCAGTCGCTGCGCGCCTGGCGCAAGCCGGCCGCGCTGTGGCTGCTCGGCCTGGTCGCGATAATCGCCGCGCCGGCATGGGCGGCCGCCGCCGCACCCGCTGAACTCAAGATCGACTACGCGTACTACTCGCCGGAAAGCCTGGTGATCAAACGCAATGGCTGGCTCGAGCAGGAGTTCGCGCCGGATCATACGCAGGTGCGCTGGGTGCTGAGCCTCGGCAGCAACCGCGCACTGGAGTATCTGAATAGCGGCGCCATCGATATCGGCTCGACTGCGGGCCTCGCGGCCGTGCTCGGCAAGGCGAACGGCAATCCGATCAAGACCGTGTACATCTTCTCGCGCCCGGAGTGGACGGCGCTGGTCGTGCGCAAGGATTCGCCGCTGAAGTCGCTCGCCGACCTCAAGGGCAAGAAGATTGCCGCCACGAAGGGCACCGACCCCTACCTCTTCACGCTTCGCGCACTGCATACCGTGGGCCTGACGAAGGATGACGTCGAGATCGTCAATCTCCAGCATCCGGATGGCCGCACGGCGCTGATCAACGGTCAGGTCGATGCCTGGGCTGGGCTCGATCCTCACATGGCAGCCGCGGAAGTCGACAACGGCGCGCGTCTGCTGTTCCGCAACGTCAACTTCAACACGTGGGGCTTCCTGAACGTGCGCGAAGCGTTCCTGAAGCAGTACCCGGACACCGTCACGCGCGTGCTGAAGGTCTATGAACGTGCGCGGGAATGGGTTGGCGCGCACCCCGACGAGGCGGCCCAAATCGTTTCCGAAGACTCGAAGGTGTCGCTCGCGGTCGCGAAGCTGCAACTGAGCCGCAACGACTTCAGCCACCCGCAGCCCGGTGCGGAACAGATCAAGGCGCTGGAAGCCGCCGCGCCGATCCTTGTCCAGGAGCAACTGGTCAAGCCGGGCACCGATCTGAACCAGGTGATCGAGTCGCTGATCGACGCGCAGGCGGCACAGCCGGCGCTGTCATCGGCGCAACACCAATAACGAGGCAGGCTGACATGGCTGTGGAAGAAGCGGCTGCACGCTCGCTGGCGCAGTCCAGCGAGATTACGGCGCGGCGAAGGACCGAGGCTCCCGCGTGTGGCGACACGCAACCCGCCAGTGCGCCGGTGCGGGAAGCGGACGCTTCGCAAGAGCGGGCGCCGCGCGCCTGGCGCATGGCGGGCGTGCTGCTGCCGGTCGCCTTCCTGCTTGCCGTGGAAGTTCTCGTGCGTGCCCAGGTGCTGCCGGACAATCTCGTGCCCGCGCCTTCGGAGATCGCGCAGGCGCTCTGGCAACTCGGCGGTACAACCCTGCTCAAGCACATCGTGCAGAGCACCGCGCGCGTGGCAGCCGGGTTTGCATGTGGCGCGCTGCTCGCGGTGGTGGTTGGCGCGGCCATGGGTTTGAGCCGCCGGCTCGACGCACTGCTCGATCCGAGTTTTCAGGCGCTGCGCGCGATTCCTTCGCTTGCGTGGGTGCCCGTGCTGCTGCTGTGGATGGGAATCGACGAAGCGCCAAAAATCACACTCGTCGCGATTGGCGCGTTCTTTCCGGTGCATCTTAGCGTGCTATCTGGAGTCCGAAACGTCGATCGCAAGCTCGTTGAACTGGGCGCTGTATATCGGCTGTCTTCGTGGCGCTTGTTTGTTCGCATTTTGCTTCCGGCTGCGTTGCCGCATATTTTCACGGGTTTGCGCACGGGGTTGGCGGTCTCGTGGATGTTTGTCGTCGCGGCCGAGCTGATTGCCGCCACGCGCGGGCTCGGTTATCTGCTCAGCGACGGCCGCGAGACGGGCCGTCCCGATATCGTGTTTGGCGCCATCATCCTGCTCGGATTGCTCGGCAAGTTCACCGACAGCGCAATGAAGGCGCTCGAGGCACACGTGCTGGCTTGGCGAGATACGAGTGTCGAGGGAGTGCGCACATGATGGCCACTTCGCCGACCAGCACGCCACGCGAGCCACACGCACCCCTCGTCGATATCGACATCCGCCACAAGCACTATGGCGAGCGGCCGATTCTTGACAGCCTGCGGCTCACGCTCGCGCCCGGCGAGATCGTGGCGCTGCTCGGCCCGAGCGGCTGCGGCAAAAGTACGTTGCTGCGCATTGCGGCGGGGCTGGATCGCGACTACGCCGGCACCGTCTCGTACAACGGCGAAGTACAGCGCGGGCCGTCGCCGCTCGCGGGCGTGATCTTTCAGGAGCCGCGCCTGCTGCCATGGCTGCGCGTGGCCGATAACGTGTGCTTTCCGCAGCGTGCTCGCGGCGACACGCGTAACCACGCGAGGTCGCTGCTCGAAGAGGTCGGCTTGCGTGCCGAAGACGGCGCGCTTTGGCCCAAGCATCTGTCGGGTGGCATGGCGCAGCGCGTGGCGATTGCGCGCGGGTTGTTCACGCAGCCGCAACTGCTGTTGCTCGACGAACCGTTCAGCGCCGTCGACGCGATGACGCGCATGCGCCTTCAGGACCTGCTGCTCGCCATCGTGGACGCTCACCGGACGGCCGCGCTCGTCGTCACGCACGATATCGATGAGGCTGTGCATCTGGCCGACCGGATCGTCTTGCTGGAGCCTGCCGGCGGCGCGCGAGCACGACCTGCCAACCGCATTTTCGAAGTGGGCGGCGCACGTCCGCGCCGGCGCGAGGACGCGGGGCGATCGGTGTTGCGCAGGATTCTGCTGGAGGGGCTGGAAACTTTGGCGCGGTGAAGAACCAGTGCCGCCGCTCACACGCACGCGCGCATCTGACTCGATATCGCTGCAATGAAAAATCCGGATCTCGAACTTCCAGGCACCTTCGTGGCAGTGGCCGATGCGCGCAGCTTCGCCAGCTCAGGCGTACGCACGGGCCGCAGTCAGGCGGCGGTCAGCCAGCAGATGCATCGGCTCGAGACACTCGTGGGCGTGCCGCTCTTTCGCAAGAACGGACGCAACAAGCTCCTCACGCCTGGCGCGCTCCAATTGCTCAGTCCTGCTCGCGAACTGTTGCGCATCAGTGACGATGCAGTTCAATCCGTTGTCAACGGCGCGAAGGCCGGCGTGCTGCGCATCGGCTCGCCGCAAAACGTCTCGAACACGTTCTTGCCGCCGGTTCTCGCGCGCATCGCTCGGTAGGCGCCCGGCTTGCGGCTCATCATCAACACGCGCTTCGACACCGACGCGGCCGAAGCGCTGTTTCGCGCGCTGGGCTTCACGGTGACGCCGCGGGGCTACCACACGCTCGGCTCGATCAATCATGCGATCTTGTTCGGCGGCCACCATCTCGAGCTGACCGGCCTGCCCGCCGACGGCTCGGCTACGCGCCCGGAGATTGCGGCCAGCCCACTCGGCGCGGACGGGCTCGTCTATCGTACCGACGATCCGCAGCGCACGTTCGAAGATCTGCGTGCCGCTGGTTTCGAGGCGACGCCGCAGCAGCATTTCTCGCTGCCGGTGGAAGGCTTTGGCGACGCGCGCTTCGTGACCGTGCGCCTCGCCGCGAGTCAGTTGCCGGGTGGCCGCGTGTATTTTTGCCAGCACCTGACGCCCGAATGCGTGTTCCGTGAGACTTGGCGTGATCATGTGAACGGGAGCTACGCGCTAGCGGCGCTCCATCTCGTTGATGTGGAAAGGGAAGGCTACGGGCGGCTTGGCGAGTCTGCGCCCGGCTCCGACCTCGTCTCTCACAGCCGGGCGACGTTCGACGCGCATTTCGGCGCGCTGGCCGCGCACGTCCCATCTGGCGCGGTGCGTTACGGCGCGATCACGATCCGCACGCCGTACTGGCGCGCAGTCGCCTTGTCGCCGCGGCAGTTCCTGCGGCATGCTGAAAAGCGCCTGAATCAGCATGTCCCGTAGCAACTTCTCTGGAGCGATCCCATGTGTCAAATTCAGCGCTCAGAAAGCAAGTTGTGCAGACCGTCCCTAAAAGCGATGTCGCAAGCCTATCGCCGCGACGAGTTGGTTTGCGCCTGATGCACGGGAGAAGTTTGAGATCTGCGCGCCTTGTATGCCGGTGCCTTGGAGCTGGTTCGCACGTTGATAGATCGTCTCGACGTAGACGTCCGTGCTCGGTGACAGGAAATACGTGGAAACGATACCGGCCTGGTGCCATTTTGGATATCGCACGCCGGTCGGTGTAGCGAAGCGGCCGAGCGTGAACGTGTAGCCCGCCGAGACGTTCCAGTTCAGCGTCACATAGTAGCGGACATTGACCTCTACGTTGTCGAAGCGCACGTCGTCACCCGTCAGCCTGATTGCGGTATCGGCCACGTTGTTGATCGAAGTGGCGTTGTCAAGACGTGTTTCGCTAATGACGAGGCCCGCGCCGCCACGACCGAAATGGTAAAGCCCCCCAGCTGCCCAGGTGCGCTGCCGCTCGGCATTGAAGGGCGCGCCAGCCGGCACGGCACCATTCGTGTTGGCTGTGGGAAGATTCGAGGCGTGGTCGAGCTGAAAGTAGCCCGCGCCAGTGTCGAGGTTGCCGTACTGATACGAGAATCCGAAGCTGTACGCCCGATTGTTTGCGAACTCGCCACCTGCATTCGAGAAGCCATACAATGCGCCAAGTTTTACGCCGCCCAGTAAAGGCGTGACGTATTTGACCGAATTGTTGATCCGGGTGTAGTTGTCGAGATTATCGTTGTCATAGACGTGGGCGAAGCCAGCGCCGCCATAGGACGTTCCACCGAGTGAAAACGGCTCAACAAATTGAACGACCTCATCGAACTGGCGTCCCATGGTGAGGGAGCCCGCACGCTGCGAAGTAAGCCCCATCCACGCCTGGAACCCGAATAGCCGTCCTTGCTGTGCAGCGTTGCCGTTCATCACCGAAAAGCCGTTGGTGAGCGTGAAGATCGCAGTGAGATCGCTGCTAAGCGGCTCGGTGCCGGACAAGATCCAGCGGCTGATGTTGATATCGCCATTCTTCGCTTGCCACGCGCTTTGATGCCCGTTCGCGTTGCCCGAGTCACTCACATACGCGATACCGGCGTCGACGGACCCTGACAGGCGAACCGACTGGGCATGGATGGCGGGACTTGCGAATGCAATCGCGACACCGATCAGGCGAATTTCTAAATTCAGTTGCTTGATGTGCATATAATTTTTACTTATTTATAAGTTATACTTAATAAGTGATTTGAAAATTAAATTTCTTGCATTTATTTAACGGTTCTTATTTTAGTTTCTGATTGGATAGAGAAATTTACTTTCCTCTTTTCCGTCTTCGATGCTGAAAGTCTGGTTATGTCTCGCGTCCTGGTAGAGATGCGGCTCCGAATCGGTATATTTGATTGGGAGCGAAGGCGGAAAAATGGCGATTACTGGAAGAGACCGTTGCGAGTTGCTCAACAATGACGGCAGCAGATAGCGACAGGCTTTTCAATGAGCCTTGATCGATTCATGATTTTCATATCGCCATATTTTGTTTGACAAAGCACCGGCCCGCGTCACTCTCAACAACGGTGCGGGCGTCGCTGTCCCAGGCGTCAGGCGCTCCACTGGTAGAAGCTGCGCTTCGTCGCGCTGAAGACATCGGTTTGACTTGAATGCGAATAGATCACCTGTGCGTTGACCTGACTCCACTTCGGGTCGGCACCATAGGTCGCGGTGTCGGTCACATGGCCGTTCGTCTGGACGTAGACGATGCCGGGCTCGAGCGCCGGGGTTAGCGCGTAGTGGACCTTCGGTTTGAAGTTGCCGAAACGGACCATGTCGTTCGCCGATCCGAACGACTTCGTGCCCTGGTACTGGAATGTTCAGCGTTCCAGAGTGGGATCTTCGTAGCTTTTAGGATCCCAAAGTGCAAAATTTAGTTGCCCGCGCTTGAAGCGCAATTGCTAGTCCGAAGTTCTTGGCTGAGGTGGGGGATAAAGCCCTGGATCGGGCAAACCGCACAGTGATCCAGCTTCGGCGCGTATCGGTTTGGCGTCAGATCGCAGCTTTGCCGACGAACAAGAAGTGGAGGCTCTCACTGGGTGATGGCCGGCGTGCGCGCAGCCGCTCAGCCGCCTGAAAACACCGCAGGCGGCCTTCAATGACCGCCTCGATGACCTTGACCCGCTCGAGTTCGCGCATGCTTGCCGTGATCCGCTCACGTCCGTTCATGGTTCGCTCCTGGTCGACGCCTCACGCGAGCGTGCGCGTCAACCAGGGCAGGAATCGGACATTTGAACTTGGTCAAAAGCGGACATTTGAACTTAGCCACTACAAGTCAATGTCGTAGCCATTTCAAGATGTCGCGTTCGCAGCTAAATAGATGGAATGGTCGCCTCCCGCCTTAACGGGCTATCCGACGCCACAGACTCGCATCCAGATCATGCGACATTGCTGGTTCGGCAGTCCAGCCGCCAAGGAGAACCAGATGGAACCCACGACCATTGCCATCGACCTGGCCAAGCGCGTTTTCCAGATTCATTACGTCGAGCCCGAGACCGGCGCGATTCACAGCAAGGCGCTCAAACGCGCCCAGCTCGTACCGTTCTTTGCCAACCGGCCTGCGAGCCGTGTCGTCATGGAAGCCTGCGGCAGCGCCCATCACTGGGCCCGTGTCCTGGCGCGGCTTGGCCACGACGTGCGGCTCATCGCAGCCCAGTTCGTGCGGCCGTTCGTGAAGTCGAACAAGAACGATGCCGCCGACGCCGCGGCGATCTGGGAAGCGGCCCAGCGTCCGGGCATGCGCTTCGTGGCCGTCAAGACCGAAGACCAGCAGGCCATGCTGGCGCTGCACCGGATACGTCAGCAACTGGTCCGGATTCGCGTCATGCAGGTCAACCAGCTTCGTGGACTGCTCTACGAATTCGGGGTCGTGTTGCCGCAAGGCCGCCGGGCATCGATCGAAGCCGCCAAAGTCGCGCTGACGTCACTGGCCGACCAGTTGCCAGCCATGCTCACAGACAGTCTGCAGGATCAGTTCTCGCGACTTCGCTCACTCGACGAACAGATCGCACAGATCGAACAGCGCATTCTCGAGTGGCGCCGTAACGATGACGCATGTAGACGCATCTCGGAGATTCCGGGCGTGGGCGTGCTCACGGCGACCGCCGCGGTATCGGTCATCGGACAGGCAAAGACATTTCGCTCCGGACGGGAATTCGCCGCCTATCTGGGTCTCGTGCCACGACAGAACGGCTCTGGAGGCAAGATCAAGCTCGGTGGGATCAGCAAGGCAGTATGACTCCCGTGAGGTAGAGGCTGGCCTGCCGCGCGGCATCAAACGCGGGTTAGCATGTCTGCCAGAGCCGCACGGTGCGG
>NZ_QEOL01000017.1 GCF_003096715.1 Paraburkholderia silvatlantica | reverse complement strand
CGCCGCCCGGCCGTGGACAACCCGCGACGCAACAGGAGGATCCATACCTGGCTAAAACCAACTGCAGATCCGTCCGTCGAACCGGGTCAACCTCAATGATAGAGATATTTCCAGTTGCCGTTGACCCTGATGTAGGTCTCGTCCACGCGCCAGCTTTTGCCCACCGGCCGCTTGCGTCGCCGGAACACTTTCTCCAGCACCGGCAGCAGCTTCAGCCCACCGATGAACCGTCGAATGATCGACCGCGAAGCCCCGTTCAGCCATCATCTACTCCAGATGACGAAGGCTCAATGGGTAGGAGACATACCAACGCAGCAGAGCAGCATCACATCAATCGGGTAATGCAGCCAATTGAACACTCGCTTGGAGGTCGAATTCAGCTCAGGGCTCATCGTTCACACCGTCAACTTTCACGCGGCCAGCATACCAGACCGCCTTGCTGCGACAGAACCCTCGACGGAGGCTATGTCAGGAACCGACGTGCGAATGAAAGAAAAGAGTCCTGAATCGCCATCTGCAAATATCTGTTTTCAATGCGCTTCTCAGTTCGTGCTTCGTCGGCCAAGACTGTCCTCGTCGTCGGAGAGAAGTGCGAGAATTTTGTCCATCACCCCGCTACGCCTCCACTGCAGCCATTTCATATATGCCGTCTGCGGTGGACCAAAGCTACACGGCAGACGATGCCAGCGCTCGTCGTTGACAACCACCCAAAGAATTGCATCTAGAATCGTGCGAGGATCCCGTGCCGGTCGCCCCCAAAAAAGGCGACCCTGCGGTTGAATCAAATGACCCACGAGAAGCCATTGTTCGTCGGTGATTGGACACTGGAGCACTGTCATTCTCCTGAATGTGAAACCGAAATACATTCGGTATGAATGTCTGCGCCGCTACCATGACGGTGCGTCCGGGTCGTCTACGGAGAACGCATACCAGACGATTGGTTCAGAAAAAACGCACGATCGCATGGCGATCTAAAAATTCGCTTAAATTTCCACGAGACGCATGGTTAGCCGCTCTCCATTCGGCGGGAATGTACGCCATAGACGGTCCCGGTGACGGAAGAAAAACATTGAAACCCGCCCAGTCGTAGTGATTGTCTCGATGCGTACATAGCACTCCCCTGTGGAACACCTGTTTCTGAACCGAGTGACGCGAACCTTGTCGGCGGCAGCGGGGTCAACCAGTGTTCGACCATGAGCCGCAGTGATTTTTCTGCACTGGCCATCGACTTCTCCTTCAAATCATCCGTGGTTCGGACCGCTTGCTGCAGCCGCGCAGTGTATTTCTGCCACAAAGCATTTTGTCTTTCCAGTCTGTCGGGAGCTTTACGCCACGGGTATTAAATTACGATCAATTGAATCAGGACAGGAGCGCCGCCGCCCGACGAGCAGGAATGCAGTACTGTGCACATCGTGCGTCAAGTTAAAATCCCAAGATAGTGAGAATTCCGAATCGGACCAAGGGTAGGCCCGAACTAGAACTCAACTCCGCTCGGACAAATTTGTTGTCAACGGTTGTCATGACGCGTCGCCGGCCCGAAAACCCCTAGAATAACCATGCTCATTAGCGAAAAGGCCGCGACGGAGATCAGCACCCCCTCAACACCCAGTCCGAGAAAGATCGCTCCAACCATATAGCTGCTCACGCCGGCAACCAACCTGTCAAGCGAGTAAACAAAACCAATGGCGCGCGCGCGCAATCTCGTCGGAAACAGCTCGCTTCGGTAGGTATGTGCTGCGTAGGCCTGGAGATTGTTCCCGACGGTAACCAGAAGTCCGCTTATGACCCACCCTGCTCCCGTCGTCTGGAACGCAAATACTAAACCGGCAACTGTCGTGATGATCGAGCCGATGATCATTTGCGTCTTTCGCTCCGTCGCATCGGCCCACCAGCTGAAAAGAAATGGCGCTACTGGATAGGACAAGGCAATCAAGGCTGAATATAGAAGGCTCTTCGTCACGCCAACATGGCGAGCTTCGAGCAGGGACGGTAGCCAGTTTCCGAACCCATAGTAGGCAACCGTGCCGCTACACGTCGCTCCAATGATCATCAACGTACGACTGAGAAGTGGTGCGCGAAACAGCTCCCGGAAGGAGCCCGACTCCGGCTCGGCCGAGGCCACAACCTTTGGCGCAGCGAGCGCATAGCCCGTGGCAAGGCATACACCCTCCCAGTCTCCAACGATCGCGGTCGCCTCTGACGCACGGCCCCGACTCGCCAGCCAGCGCGGGGACTCCGGTAACTTATCCGTAACCCAGAAAATCAATATGCCGGAGCAAACCGGTAGCATGAGGAGCCATCGCCAGCCCGATATATTCCAGAAGACGCGATGCGAAACCGCCATTGCCATGAGCGCAGCGGCAGGAACTGCGAGGTACTGGATTGACTTACTTACGGCAAATCCTTTGCCCCGCAAACGCCGTGGGAGAACCTCCGCGAGATAGGCATCGATCGTCACGATACTTGCGCCTACTCCTATCGCCGAGATAAAGCGTAGTACACACAGAGCTGCTGCGTCCGTTTGAAAGAGCATCAAAAAGGACGCTGCTGCGTACCAAACAACCGACCATTTGAAGACCGGCCGCCTCCCTAATCTGTCTGATATCCAGGACGCCACGAGTGCGCCGAGGAAAAGCCCCAAAAAGGTAGCAAATGCGAATGATGCTAGATCGGGCAAGCCAAATAGTCCCTGATGGCCTTTCTGAAAAACTCCTGCCGAGACCAGAGCGACTGGAAGAAAACCTGTCAGAGCTGTTTCGTAGACTTCGAAGAATCCCCCTAAGGAGATTCTCACCACGATGTTCCATAGGCTGCGAGATGCAGGAAGGCGGTCGATTCTCGCCGAAATCATTCTCGACAGAGTGTGATCAAGGGAGCTCAAGCCTTGAACGGCAGTCCCCTCATAGCTTGCGTCTTGGGATAAGTGCTTCATGTGCGTTTAATGGTCAATGCGACAAAGTCTGAGCGGCCGCCAATGTCGCTCTAATGTAACGCGGATATTCGGCGTGCCGACGGGCGCGAGGCCTGCAGAGGAACTGGGTCCTATAACACGCAAACCCCGCTAGTTTCGGTCAAGGCTCGGGACGAATCGTTAGCCTGTTGTTGACCACGGTGACGCCGACAACGCCGCGGGCGACAGCTTCCGCTCGAGCAATTTGGCTGGCATCAGGAACCGTGCCGATCAGCATCACCGCGCCAGCATTCGTCTGGACCACAACACTGCTTACGTCGATCCTGGCCTGCTCCAGCGCTCGCCGAACGTCGACCCCGAGCTTGCGGTTGGCCTTTCGTTGTTCCTTTTTAGTCGCCGATCTGTCGGGAACAACGCTCGACGATCCGGATGTTGGCTGGACGGGCTGCGAGTACGCAGTGGACAACACCGTCACAATGGCGCAAACCGACAGCGCTGTTATGATCCTAGATATCTTCACTTGAATTCTCCAGTTCGCATTCAGATTGACAAGTTACGCGCGGCTCCGTGGATTCGTGGCGCATCGCGCTTTGATCTCGGTCAGAAGCTGTGCCGAATGCCGGCAGTGACTCCAAGCTGGGTCGATTTCGCTGGCACACTGGTCGAAGACGTCCCAGCAAGGGCGGCACCGATCAAACCTTGACGGTACAACCCGTAGTCCCCTTCGAGATAGACGTCAGTCCGCTTCGACAAGTTGTAGTCGGCGAGCAACTGAAACTGCGAAGCAGTGCCGTCCTGTTTCTCGGTCTTGCCGGTTTGCCACGTGCGCCAGTAGTTGAAGGACAGATGCAAGGCGGGGCCGACCGACTGTGCAACACCCAGTGACATCATCCGGCGTGAACTGAAGTCGAGATATTTCAGTGCGCTGAGTTGCTGCTTTGAAAATGGCCCGTTCTCATACGACATAAAGTTCGAGCTAAGTCGGTTCTCAAAATAGCCTGCGTGAAACTGGGTTGTATTCCACGTGTATGAGCCGCCCGCCGTCCAGACCTCCGCCGGAGCGCCGTTGGTCGAATCACGGGTGACAACATACCCGCCCGCGATCCGCACGGCGCCGGGAAACCAGCCAATACCGACTGCCGTTTGTGACCCATAAGAGCTATGTCCCGCGACACCGCCGAGTGCATAGGAAGCCTGGCCGTAGAGATCGGCGATGTGCAACGTGTACTTGACGAGGTTGCTGGACCGATCGCCGCCCATCATGATGAACTCCGGTTGGAAGACGTTGCTGTACGGAACCCATGGATTGGACGCATACGCCAGGCCGACGATGTTGGTCAGCGTCGTGGTCTGTCGTCCGAGTGTCAACTCGCCCCACTGCCTCGAGCGCACGCCGACGAACGCAGTGTTATAGAACGGTTTAGCGGAGTCCATCTGACCGGAATTCGCGTAGAACCGATTTTCGAGATGAAAGATTGCGGAGAACCCCTGCCCTAAATCTTCAGCCCCCTTGACTCCAAACCGGCTTTGCGACAGCCCGCCGTTTCCCATCCCGATACTTGAATCCCCCTTTTTGTCGACATTCGTAACGTAACGAATGTCGGTATCGACGAGACCGTAAAGCGTAACACTCGACTGGGCAAATGCTCCCCCTGAAAATGAAGCGAGAATCGCACTTGCAATGGCAGTATTTTTCAATTTGTCTCCTGCTTATAAATTTATATTTATCTGCATACCTAATTACATTGTATTCACTCCAATTGTCGAAACAGCCGCTCCAAACATCGAAGAATTTGACGAACTCACGACTCCAATATGGATCACCCTCCCTTCAGCGAGTCAGTTCCAGATCGAGGATTCTCACGAATTGCTGGCCACCGTGCATATCCCGCTCGACCCGACCACCTTGGGGTTCCTTTCGCGGATACGAGAATTTCACCGTCGCCAATTCCGGCAAGATCTGGATGCGAACGAGAGATGCGTCGACCTCGAACTGCTTCGCCAACTCACTCGCCTGTAATGCAGGCGATTTGGCCCATCTCTCAAATACGTCGGGATTCGCGAAAAACAGATCGACCGTAATCCAGAAAGGTCCAGCATTCTTCGATCGAATGTGTCTGCAGACGTCTGAGAGGCGAATCATGCGCACTCCCCCGTATTCGTAAACACCGTCCGAACCAAATCCAGGGGGCCATCGACCTTGACCACATGGTTGAGCTTGAACTCGTACACTGCGCCCCGCTCTACTTCTGCCGGCGAGAACGGAAATGCATAACTCGGCAATGGCCCCTTAAGGTCAAGCGGCATGTGAAACAGCACCGGATTGCAGATCTTGGCTATTTGCGTCGCCCGTTCCTGCGAATCTGCCGTGGCGATGAACAGCAGACCGATCTCTACCGGCGCCGGGCGTTCGCGATGATCGAACCCAGAGACCGCATTCCAGCCGTACGGCCTCAAGGAGAGGTGGAACGAGTCACGCTCGACGTTGAGTGTCTTACAGACGCGATCAACCATGAGTTCGTGCATCTGCGACAGGAATCGTGGCAGTGCGCTCAGCACCTCCGGATCCTGAATACCGACCAGCATCAGTGTCTGGAATCCATTTGCGGCCGCACCTTCCAGTTTCATCGTGTACGGGCCCGGGACGAACCGTGAGCCTTCGACTCGTACGCGACGGTCGTCGAGTGCTGTGTAAGTCGCGGCGGTCACATCCACCAGCCCACCGGGCTCCATCAGCCGGAGCGCATCTGCATTCTCATAAAGCAAATGAGCGGAGACGGTCTCGGGCGTGCAACGATTGCTCTGACTGAGAGGTTCGACGTCGAATCCCATGGAATCAACTCGCAGCAGAACCCCGCCTTCTCGTGCATCGACGGTGCACAGCGCGCCGCACTCGGCGGTTTTGCCGGCGTGCCATGCAGGACCCGCCTCTATCCCATGCAGCAACGGGAAAGCAGCCAGCACTCCGGCGTCTGTCGACCGCCCACCAAGGACGATGTCCGCGCCAGCGTTCAAAGCCGCGACATAGGGCTCCGGGCCCATCAGGGCTACGATATGTTCACAGGACCCAATCGCTTCAATATCGACACTGGTCATCGGCGCCAATGGCGTGATCCTGTCCTGTTGAACACACCGCGACAGGAATGAGGGCGACTGCTCGGAATACAGCAACGCGAGACGCAACTGCATTCCGTGCTCAGCGGCAATTTCCAGCGCAATATCACGTGTCCAATCAACCGCCTGATCTGATCCCGAAGTCCCGCATGAACCGATCAGGAGCGGAACCGCATATTCGGCGCGCGCGCGCATAAGGATCTCGAGATCCTGCTTAACGGCTGCGCGCGAATACTTGCAAACGCCACTGGCCAAATACGCCGGCCCACTGTCCGTAGAGCCCGCGTCACACGCGATAACATCGACGCGCCCGGATTTAAATGCGGACCGGAGCAGCATCTCGCTTACACCCGACCCGAGCGCCCCGGTCGGCACTACAACATTGATGCTTCTTGTCATTCACTTACCTGTAGTCGGAGAAAATCCAAAACCGTCGGTATAACCTTCAGGCCCTCGTGCCCCACGTCGGGCACAAGATCCATGCGGACAGCGATACCGTTTTCTTCATAGTTTTCCTTGAGAAGCTGAAGCCGCTCAATCCTGTCGCGCCCGACGGGGCCAAGAGTCTCGATGAGCGGCCTCAGTCGAGCAGGAACAGGATCTTCGACGTCTTCGGCGCCAACGATCATCTGAACCGGAACGCGACGCATGTCTTTCAGCGACAGCGAAGTTCCAAACACGGTTTGAAGATCCCGCGTTCCAAACCACCAGTCGCGCTCGCTGTCGATCCGAGTGACCATCCCTGGTGCCCCAATCGAAACTGAAGCTAGCCGCCGAGGGTGGAGATAGAAAAAGCGATGTGCGTACTGGCCACCACCTGAAAAGCCGAAAAGGTGGAACCGACCAAATGAGTACTCGGCGGCCTCCTCCAGTTCGGCGATCATGGCCAGCAACACCTCGTCATATCGAATGTCTCCCTCAAGGATGTTCTTGTAGCCATCTGCATAGCCATTGCCGCGTACTCCCATCGGGAATAGCGGACACAACACCACGCAACGGTGCTCATCAGCGAATGAGCCAAAAGCACTCCGGTATTCCGCGACGCTGCGTCCACTTCCGTGGGTGACGACGATCAATCCGTGACCCTGTGGACTCGTGAAAAATCCACGCGGCGCGTGAAGGGTGTAGGAGAAACGCGGATCCGAGCGTAAGGCGTGAAAAGCATGGGGCCTCCGGTGAAGGGCCGAATACCAAGGTGATCCGGCCGGGTCGAGCTGTGTAGTCATGGCGGTTAGGGTGTTTCCGAACAAATGTGAGTCGCTGCTGAAATCGAGCCGAAGAAACGTGCCACGGGCGCCAAAATTCACATTGACAACATACGATCAATATGTAAATATGTGGCACTCAGATTACCTTCCCATCGCCAGATTCGTCAATCTTGACGCCGGTGATCAATGTGAGTTCGATGATGGATGACAAGACGCTTTACATGACGGCCGAGGAGGCTTCGCGAGCGCTGGGAGTGAGCGTCGCGACACTGTATGCATACGTCAGTCGAAAGCAGATCCGATCCGAGCGCGTTCCCGGGTCTAAAGCACGGCGCTACTGGAAGGCAGACGTTGATCGCCTTCGAGGGCGCGATATTTCAACCGCGGACGGCACGTTTGAGACTCCCGTGCCGGCGGAGACGTCGATCACCCTGATCACGGAGGACTGCCTTTATTTCCGTGGCCGAAGCGCGATTGAGCTTGCCGCGACGTCCACTCTTGAAAGCCTGGCGGCACTGATCTGGGAAGCCGATGAAAAGGAGATTTTTGGCGGCCCCGCCCCTCACATGCCTCCCACCCTGGCGGCGTTGCAAACGCCTTTGCGAGACTGCAGCCTGTCGGAACGGTGCTTTGCGAGCTTCCCCCTGATAGAGCGCGCTGACCCTCGGTCATATGACCTGTCAGGCGCGGGCTATCGCAGGACAGCGGCTGACGTATTGCGCTGGTTTGCGGCACTCGTCGGCAGGTCCACGCCGTCATCGCAGCCGGTCCACCATTTCCTAGCAAAGGCACTGAGGGCGCCCAAGGGATTTGATGAAATCATCAGAACCTTGCTGGTACTTTCAGCGGATCACGAGTTCGACCCGATTACCTATGCAGTTCGCGCTAGTGCGAACGTCGGCATAACACCCTACCAGGCGGTTCTCGCTGGGCTGATTGCGGGACAGGGACGACGATTTCAAGCCGAACGATATGGATCTTGCTCCCGCTTTCTTCAAGAAATCCTGAACGGGAAAAACGGCGGGGACGCCGTCGTAGCGCGTCTGCGGAGCGCCCAACCTTTAGCTGGATTTGCTTCACCACGATCTCGTCCCGATCCTCGAACCGCTCCGATGATGGAAGTAATAGGTCAGGTCTTGGGCCGTGATCGTGACTTCATACGCCTGGTACATGCGCAACAGGCGGCGCTTGAGGTCGGATCGCCAATGGACTTTATCCTGACCACCCTGTTCGTCGGGCACAAGCTGGGAATTACAGGTGAAGAATATGCAATAACTAGTGTGGGACGCATTGTGGGCTGGATCGCGCATGCAATGGAGCAGCAACTGCACGGTGAGCTTGTTCGACCGCGCGCACGATATGTCGGACGACTTCCCTGACGTTACCCTCCCGTGGGCGCTTGCCATCATGTTTCGTGGCATCGCCACAAAGAACCCGCTCTGTTTGCCGACCGCCGAATGAATCGGCGGGTGGGTAAGTGAATCGCCCCGGGAATCGTCGAGGCTGGTTGAAGTTGACCCGGTTCGACGGACGGATTTGCAGTCAGCGATTTGATGCGATCCAACCTCCGTTGAATGTTGAGTCGCGGGGTTGTCCACGGGCGGGGGGCGGGTCGCCTGTCACGACCATGGCGCTGCACGCCGGTGGGCAACCCGCAAGGCGATACGGTCTGCATTTTAACGTTGAGGTTTTCGAATTCAAGTGCTGAACGATAGCCGATGCTGCTGTGCAGGCGGCGTACGTTGTACCAGCCTTCCAGGAACCAGAAGATGCGCTGCCTGGCCTGTTCACGGGTCGCAAAGTGTTCTCTCGAGAGTAGCTCCGCTTCAAGCGTGCCGAAGAACGATTCGCTCATCGCGTTGTCATAGGCGTCGCCGGCGGTGCCCATCGACGGTTGCACGTCGGCTTCGCGGCAGCGCCGTCCGAATGCAATGGACTGTATTGGGCGCATTCAACCGGTCGTCGCAACACTGGATTGTTGAACAGATTTAAGTACTCGTCCAGAGCTTCCGCAGGCGTCTTCCAGCCAAGCGTTTTGCGGGGCCTGGAATTCAAAGTGTTCGCAACGGCTTGGATTTCCCGGGCACTCCACAGGGACAGGTCTGTGCCTTTTGGAAAGTATTGTCGTAGAAGGCCATTGGTGTTTTCATTCGTGCCACGCTGCCATGGGCTGTGCGCGTCGGCGAAGAATACCTTCACACCGGACTCGACAGTGAAGCGGGCATGATCGGACAACTCCTTGCCACGATCCCAGGTCAATGATCGCCACAACTCAGCAGGCAAGTCAGTCACGGTCTTCTTGAGGGCGTTGGCCATCGTGACAGCACCGTAGCCGGCCAGCGCGGGTCCGTTTTTCGTGCGCGGAATCACTCCATAGCCCTTCTCGCGAGGCAGGTAAACGAGCATCGTGAAACGGCTTGATCTTTCCACTGGCGTGCCGATGGCGGATCGGTTCAGACCAATGAGCAGGTCGCCTTCCCAGTGGCCCGGAACAGCACGATCTTCCGCTTCTGCAGGCCGACTGGAAATCATCACCTCCTCGCTGACATGCGCCCATGCTTAGCACGCGCTCTTGCTCGCGGAACGCGCAATGCGCGCCTGGTGCGCAGGTAGCCCACCAGCTCGCGCTTGAGCGCGCCGCGCCCTTGAATATAAAGCGCTTGATAAATGGCTTCGTGAGAAATGCGCATAGATTCATCATCCGGGAAATCTACCTGCAAGCGATTAGCGATTTTTTCAGGTGACCAGCCGTTGACCCACTTTCGGTCACCGCGATGCGGTTTTTTTCTCCCCTTGAACGGTGCCTGCCTCGGCCCGGCAATTTCACCACCATCAGCGCCATATACCTTGCCTTCCAGGCGTTCCTGCACATATTCGCGTAACCGTGCATTAGTCGCCAGCTTCGATGGCTTTGGTCGTTTGGCGAACCGTTCCGCCTTCCAATGCGTGACCGAAGCACGATACTCGAGGTACTCGCCACGTGTCGCCGCATTGCGCGTGAGTTCTCGCGAAACGGTTGATGGACTGCGTCCGATACGGCGGCCGATCTCGCGCACCCCGAGGCCTTGGACAGAAAGCAGTGCTATCTCTTCCCGCTCAGCGAACGACAGGTATCGGCCCGCAGTAGGCTTCGACATGAATAGTGGCATGCCGCCACGATAGCGGAACCAGCGCGAGCCTACCGCTTGAGATACGCCTACCGCCTCCGCTGCTTTCTCGCTTGTAATGCCAGTCGCGACCTGTTGCCAGAACCGGCGTTCGATCTCATGTCCAAGTGATGGTGCGCCCGGCGAGCACATCGCTTCTCGCCCTGTCAACCGATACACCTGCTTCGCACTTCGTCCTATGCAACACCTCCTCGATCAAAGGTGTTGCGACGACCGGTTGAATCCGCCACGCAAGCGGCGATCCGAATGGTGAATTGGTGTCGGCACCACCATCACCGGAGACCGTGCGCTCAGCAAACTGGGCCTTGTCAAAGCGCGTTTTGAAGGCGCGCTCGCACGTCAAGGGGCTAGACGCTACCGGAATATTTGTTAAGGCTTCCGACGGCAACGTCATCCTGTCTGGAGTGGTCCAGGAAGCCAGTCCGATTCCTCTCGCGGTGCAGGCGGAAAGGAACGTCGACGGTGTGAGGTTTGTTCGCGAAAGCCTTCGGTTAGCTACGCAACCCACTCAGTGAGATACCGCACCATGTGATTTACGCGGGTTCGCATGTCTCGCCAACCAGTGCTTCAAACACCGGCGCGGTCGCTCCTCGACTCCTCGTATGGGACCTCGCACCGTT
This sequence comes from Paraburkholderia silvatlantica, assembly GCF_003096715.1. Classification (GTDB taxonomy): domain Bacteria; phylum Pseudomonadota; class Gammaproteobacteria; order Burkholderiales; family Burkholderiaceae; genus Paraburkholderia; species Paraburkholderia silvatlantica. The sequence goes on along the minus strand of NZ_QEOL01000017.1, from coordinate 170,271 downwards.
CTCTCCGACAGAAAACCGTGCTGCCCGGAGATCCCGGCGTATTTGCGGTGCTCGAATGGGAACTCTGCGCGCGAGCACATCGATGACAATCATCGGTGCAGCCAATGCCCGGCTGGTAAACACAGGCCGGGTCTTGATGATGGCATCGTCCGCTGACAGGCTGATCTCCAGTCGAATGTGCAGCAAGTCACGCATCTTCGCGAAAATTGCGCGCCGTTGATGTGCTCAACTGTCGGACCCGGTGTGTCATCAGGTCGATCTCGCAAAACAGCAGTTCATTGCCCTCGCTCCCGGTTGCAACTCGATCTGACCTCGGATCAAGGTAAGCCGTGTTTGCAGTTCGTGCGCAGTTGAGTCAAGAAACTGTTGCTGCACCGTGAAGCCGTTTTCAAGTCTGCCGAGCGTCTCTTTGAAGGCGATGAGATACGAGCACGTCGCGACACGCGGCATCGCGCTCGACTACCGGAATCAGTTGCTTCATACGCCCCTCTTTCGCGATAGAGGTCGGTCGGGCACACCATCCAGTCCGTTTTCGTGAGCGGCCTGCAGCGCGAAACCTGCGCCACGGATGTTCGCGAGCCGTGTTGCGGCGCCAAGCGCCGTCAGCTTCTTGCGCAGTCGGTGCACGGTCACTTCCAGCGCGTTCGGTGTGACCGCCTCGCCCAGGCCCCAGGCGGCATGCTCGAGTACCGCGTGCCGCACGGTCCGGCCGGCGGCCTTGACAAGGCACAGCATGATCTGCAATTCGGCCTGCGCGAGCGTGACCGTCTCGGCGCCGCAGCGCATCGCGCGCTGCTGCGGGTCCACGGTGATGTCGGCGAACGACACGACCAGTTCCGCCAGCGTCGGCGGCCGGCGCATCAGCGTACGCACCCGGGCGACCAGTTCGCTCATCGCAAACGGCTTGGTCACATAGTCGTCGGCGCCACTCTCGAGGCCGTCCACGCGGTCGTGCAGCGCATCGCGCGCGGTCAGCATCAGGCAGGGCGTCATCTGGCCTGCTTCACGCAGCGCGCGCAGGAAGGTGAGCCCGTCCCCGTCCGGCAATCCACGATCGATGATCAGCACCGCATAGTCGCCCCGGCTCACACCGTAGCTGGCCTCGGAGACCGTGGAGAACAGATCGGTTTCGATTCCCGCACCCAACAGGGCCTGGCGCACCATCGCGGCCAGGCGCTGGTGGTCTTCGATCAGTGCAACTCGCGACATGATGCAGCGCTCATTTGAATTGATAGAGGTAGCCGATCTTGAGCGCCGGAATGTACCGCCTTCCGACGATCGGGCTGTCGGTAATGCCGCTGCTGAGATGGGATACGCCGAGGTCGACACTCACCATTTGATGAGGGGTCAACCTGTAGTCGACCCGCGTGCCGATCGACGTGTTGTAGGCCGCCTTGCCGGTGTATTCAGGCCGCCCCGCCCGCACCTCGGATGGTCGCACGCCGTAATAGTAGTTAACGTACTTGCTGCTCAGCCAGTCGACACCGGCATGCGGCTCGATCGACCAGTTGCCCAGATCGAAGGATTTGCTGAACTCGACGTTCGCCATCTGGCCTTTGTTGCCGCCAAGCAGGTAATCGCCCGATAGTGTGCCGAATGCGGTTTTCCACGCGAGCGCCGGACCATACCAGAACGCGCCCTGCCGATTCTCCATGCCGTTCAGGATCGGCGCGTCGGACCCCTTGTAGCCACCGAAGACGTCGAACTTGCCGCGCAGCGCGAAGGTCACGTCACTCCACTTGCCGACCTTCAGGTCGACCGTGGTGCCGAAGGCGTGTACCCATTTATTGTCCAGGGAGATCAGCGGAATCGGTGACACCCGGCTGCTGTCGCCCCTATAGGGCGACGACTCGATGCCCACTGCCGCACCGAGTCCCCAGTGGGTCACATTGGTCGCATTGCTGAGGATGGTGAAGCCATTGTTTTCCGCCTCGGGAGGGGCTGCGCTGACACCGTCTGCCCAGGCTGCGCCTGAATACAGAACGGCCCATGTGACAGCCAACAGCAGTGGATGCTTACGGCAAAGAGTTTTTATCACAGTCGTTTCTCAAAGTGGATGGGTGAGACGGAACCGACTCTAAGACCGACCGACTTACCGGTTACTTACTCATCAAAAGGCTGCGAACCGGGCGAGACGATGTTTCTGACCTGGAAGCTAAAATCCCCGGTGTCAGCCATGCGGTTTCGAGCACATGGGTGGGCGCTTCTGGTTCTCTGTGGTATTCACGCCTTTGCATTAGTCGCGGCGGTTCAATTGCCGCGTTGCCTAGGAGCACTCGACTTACCGCTTACTTACCGGAATGCCAACCCGCCCGGCAGACGGAGATCAGGCCGGTAAGTGTAAGTAGCGCCTCTTGTCTACGGAGTCTTGCAGGCCTGAATCGCCGCAAAGAAATTCAACCAGAATGCTCGCTACCAGCTTCGGCGTTGCTTTCAGATCCCCGTTCCAGGCGACGAGCGGTCCGTTCCAGCGAACTCGATACATTCGCAATAAGGGAACGTCGCCCGCAACGTCACGAATGCCTTCTTAAGATAATCCGGACGTCACGTGCGTTGCCGTCGTGTCGGAGTGCACCGACGCGATGTGAGAACGGATGCGTCCGAGGTGCGCGCCGTCACGGGGCGACACCGGTGGTTGTATCGCGTCAGTTGTCCCAAAATGAAAAATTCATGTCCCAAAATATCAAGTGAAAGAAACCGGGGGCGGTAGACTGAGCCGCGTCCCATCGGCCGGGACAGCTATAGAATCGGAACAGCCAGGGCAGGTGCGTCGTTGGCGGCACGCCGGACTTCGCGTAGATGAAGTCGTGTCGATGCCGGTTGGTCATATTCGCGAGTCTGTATCGGCGCCGATCCGCGTGGAACCCGGATCGGATGTCCGAGAAATGCGGCGCAATGTATTGCCTGCATGCCGGCGTACTCTGAATGGTTAACGCTAGAGGTCTATCCAGCATGACAAATTTCGTCTTCGTTCACGGCGCTTTCCACGGGGGGTGGTGCTTCGATAAACTCCGCCCCTCCCTGGAAACTGCCGGTCACCGCGTGCTGACGCCCACGCTAACGGGAGTCGGGGAACGCTCTCATCTTTCGGCGTTGGGGCCGATCAATCTGGACACTCACATCCTCGATATCGCCAACCTCATCAAGTGGCGAGACCTCGACAATGTCGTGCTCTGCGGCCACTCGTACGGTTGTCTCGTCATTACCGGGGTTGCCGACCAGTTGCACGACCGGATTGCCTCGCTCGTTTATCTCGACGGCCCGCTCCCGGGAAAAAGCGGCGACTCGCTCTTTTCATTGTTGCCCAATCTGCTATTGCCTTTCACCGAACTCAGCGCGTCGCTCGGCGGTACGCAGGTTGCAAACTGGCCTTCGAAAGTATTCGGTGTCGGCGAGGAACATCAGGCGTGGGCCGACTCGAAACTAACGTCGCACCCTTTGGCTTGCTTTACGCAGCAACTGTCTCTCACCGGCAGATTCAAGAAAGTACCGAAGAAGGTATTCATCTACAACTCGAAAGACATCGGCATCCCAAGCCCTATCCCGGAGTGGTACGAGTCGCAGCGCGATCTTCCTGAAACCCACGTCTATTCATTGGACGGCGGGCACGATCTGATGATCGACAAGGCAAGCGAGGTTGCGGAGATATTGCTGAAGCATGCGTAAGGCGGTCGAGCGGCGACCGCTCTTGCAAGGAGCTCCGGTTCAACGGGATTTGTCTCGCCGCCCTCCGTCCTGAAGCGCTTCTTCGAAATCAACCCCACCCCACAGATATGGACGGCGCCCAGCGGGCGCCACACGGAGCTCTCATGAGTCGCCCCCTCCTGTTTACACCGACCCAGATCGGTAACCTGAAACTAGACAACCGCATCGTGATCGCCCCGATGGCCCAATATTCGGCCGAAGACGGGCAGATGAACGAATGGCACCTGATTCACCTTGGGCAACTGGCGAGCTCGGGTGCGGGACTGCTGACGATCGAGGCGACAGCGGTCACGCCCGACGGACGCAACACCCGTGGCGACGTAGGACTCTATTCCGACGACTGCGAGTCCGCCATGGCGCGAGTGCTGCGCGGCGTCCGACGCTGGTCAGACATGCCAATCGGCATTCAGCTCAACCATGCCGGGCGAAAAGCGTCCCGGCAAAAGTCATGGGAAGGCGGTGCACAGGTTCCGCCTGGGCAGCCGGACGGCTGGACGACCTATGCGCCGTCACCGCTCGCGTTTACGTCCGGCGAGACGCCGCCGACCGCTCTGGACCGCGACGGTCTCGCGGCAATCCGCAACGCGTTCGCTAGCGCAGCGCGACGCGCATCCCGGCTTGGCCTCGATTTCATCCAGATTCTTGGCGCGCACGGCTACCTGCTCCATGAGTTTCTCTCGCCTCTCTCGAATCAGAGAACGGACGAGTACGGCGGCTCGCTGGAAAACAGAATGCGGTTTCCGCTGGAAGTCTTCGAGGCGGTGCGGGATGCGTTTGCGCATGACCGCCCCGTGACGATGCGGGTGTCCGCAACCGATTGGCTGGAAGGCGGTTGGTCCGTCGAGGATACGATCGCCTTTGTCGACGCATTACAGGCGAGAGGCTGCGCCGCTATCAATGTCTCGAGCGGCGGATCGAGCCCGGCACAGCGAATCCCGATCGGACCCGGCTATCAGGTTCCTCTTGCACGCGCAGTAAAACACGCGACCACACTGCCGGTTATCGCCGTTGGCCTGATCACCGACTTCGAGCACGCCGAAGCTATCCTCAGCACCGGGGACGCCGATCTTATTGCGCTCGCGAGAGCCGTGCTATACGACCCGCGATGGCCCTGGCATGCCGCCGCTCACTTCGGGATTCAAATCAAGGCACCGAAACAGTATCTCCGCTCTCAACCCAACCGGCTGCGGAATCTGTTCGTCTGACTCGCCCTGCCCGGGGAGACTGCCCCATGCCGCGACTGGCATCCTCAGTCGCATCCGCGATCCGCTTTAGTCTTCGTGCCGCCGGCCTCGCGGCCGCCGGCACATATAACGCTACCTGAGCTCATCTCCGGTCTTCAACGAAGCTTCGCGTTCTGCAGCGCGTAATTCACTACTTCATCGTGACGGGCGAACCATACCCCGTCGGGCAAGCTCTTCGCGTACCTGATCAGTTCCTCGACTATCCAGATGCGAGAGCGATTCGTGATCACATGCGGATGCATCGTGAGCTCGAACAGTCCGCCCTCCGCATACGCCGCTTCCAGTTCCCGCCTGAAGATGTCGAATACGTCCGAGGGTGGCGTATAGGGACGTAACCCCTGAAAGCGATGCATCAGGAAATAAACGGCATCGTCACGCACCCAGTCGAACGGGATTTCAACCAGTCCGGTAGGCTCGCCATCCATCTCCAGTTCATAGCAGTCATCGTCGGCGCCCAGGGATGAGTCGTAGGCAAACCCAAGCTCCTGAAGAATCTGCAGCGTATTTTTTGAAAAATCGCCCGACGGCGAGCGAAAGCCCGTCGGACGTTTGCCCGTAATCTTTTCAAGGGTGTCCATCGAGCGCCCGAGCAGGTCCCGTTCGTCGGCGAACTCCAGCTTCGAGTTGAGCTCGTGGATCCAGCCGTGCACGCCGATCTCGTGTCCAGCGTCCACGATGCGACGCTGCTCGTCGGGGTACAGCAGCGCCGAGACGGCAGGCACATAGAAGCTGACAGGAACGCTGTACTTTTCGAGGAGCGACAGAATGCGCGGTACACCGACCCGATTTCCATACTGTCCCCACGAAAGACGGTTAACCGACCCGCCTCCATCACGCAGCTCATTGGTTTCGTGATCCGAATCGAATGACAGGGCGACAGCAACCCGCGCGCCGCCTTTCCATTTATCCGGACGCAGACTGCGCCCCGCACGAACGTGGGTCACGATTCGTCGCCACTCCTGCTCGGGCCATTGCCAAGGTTGCATCGTATTTTGATCGCTCATCACGGACTCCCTATCTGCGTGTCGCGCAGTTTGTTGTTAAAAAATCCCATCAATGTGGGACGTTTCTCAGTATGAGGCGGCAATTCGCGCAAAGCTTTGAAACGCCGTCAGCCATCACCATTGTGGAACCTGGGGATTTTGTTTAGTTGACATTCCGTGCCTCACACTTTTCAATATGAGACACCCCCCTTCCGAGGAACAACGGTTATGCGCAAGCGAGTTGTCAGAAGCGCCACCTTGCATGGCTATTTGCGGGCTGCCTGCGACGTCGGCATTGACGGCAAAGCGCTAATGGCTCGGGTTGGATTGAGCAGCGACATCGCTGAAAGCCCGGACAGCCTGATTCCGTTGGATGCCTGGATCAGGCTCCTGGATTTGTCGGTTGCCGCGTCGGCCCGCACCGATTTCGGCGCGCGCGTCGCGATCGCCCGCGGCGTTCCCGACTACGGACTCGTAAGTCTTATGTTGAGAGAAGAGGAAACGCTACGAGATGCGCTGCACACGTATTCGACGCAGCTGCATCACCACTGCGACGGCATCTTCATCGATCTCGACGAACGCTTCGACAAACCGCTGCTGACGTTCAGAATCGAGTCCGAGATTCCTTCGATACACGTCATGGAATACTGCGCCTGCGGCATCGTCCAGATGATTCGCTGGCTCGTCGGACCCGACTGGCAACCCGATGCGGTCTGTCAGGAACATTCGCGTCCCGCCCATACGCTGGTGCAAAGCAACTTCATGCGATGCGAGCTCCGCTATGACCAGACGGTCAGCGGGATCCTCCTCTCACGCGATGCGTTGTCCCTGAAGGTGATCGCTTCATCCGCCGTACTCCGGCGTCACGCTAAAACCCTGCTCGGGCAAACCTTCAATCATTCGCCGGAAGACTTCGAAGCACGCGTGGAGTGGCTCATGCATCAGCAGCTGCGCGACTCGCGATGCAGCGTCGAGACTCTCGCGTCCAGTCTGGGAATGAATCGACGCACCCTCCATAGACGACTCGCGGACAAGGGACTGTCCTACTCCGCGCTTTTGCAGCAAGTGCGGTGCGACACGGCCAGGCGGTTGCTCAGCATGCAGACCGTGTCATTGACAGAGGCAGCCGAAGCACTGGGGTTTGGTAGTCTGAGCGCGTTCTCCAGATGGTTCCAGACCAGCTTCGGCTGCAGCGCCTCGAGATGGAAACGGAACCTCGAAGCATCCGGTTAAGGCTTCCGTAAATTCGCGGTTCGACTTGCTGCCTGGACGGCGTCGCGCGTCCCATGTTGTCAAATACCTGTCCCGCCAAGTCAAATATAACGACGTCCTTGGGCTAAAGTAGGCCGACCTGTGTCATCGATTCGGAATCCGGAATGGGATGCCGATTCGTGCCAGCTAATACGACCTTTCTTTATCGACGAGGAACTCCAGCCATGTCAGATGACAACGCTCTTTTCGAAAAGGGCATGCCTATCCGTCGCGCCGTACTTGGGGCGGAATACGTAGATGCTTCGATGCAGAAAGCCGACCCCTTCATGATGTCTTTTCAGCGGGCCACCACCGCGTGGGCATGGGGATGGGCGTGGGGAGACGAAACACTCGACCGCAGGACCAGAAGTCTTCTGAATCTCGCCATGCTGACGATCGCAGGCCACACGGACGAACTGAAGCTGCACGTCAAGGGCGCCTTGAACAACGGTCTCACGGTGGAGGAAATCAAGGCCACGCTGCTGCATGCCACTGCATACTCAGGAATTCCTTCTGGCCTCAGCGCGTTCAAAGCAGCTCATGAAGTCCTTGTCCGGAATGGGGCGCTGTGATGGACAGCAGAACGTTCAGGAAAGTCGCGTTTATCGGCATCGGTCAAATGGGGTGGCCTATGGCCGCCCGACTCGTCAATGCCGGCTTCCACGTCGCGGTTTTCGATCTGGACCGCGAACGCGCGGCAGCGTTCTCGAGCGGGATCGGCGGCGAATCGCCGGATACGCTCGAAGCGACCGTAGAGTCGGCAGATGTGGTCATCACCATGCTCCCGAAAAGCCAACATGTGGCACAGGTCATTAGGGCTGTTCGGCCCGCACTCAGGGTTGGTGCGCTGGTCATCGACATGACATCGGGAAATCCCGGAATCACGCAGGAGATCGCAGCCAGCCTCGAATCGGGCGGTATTCTGATGATCGACGCGCCTGTCTCAGGCGGCGTTTCTCGGGCTCGATCTGGCGAACTCGCCATTATGGTTGGGGGCCCTGCAGCGGCTGTCGAACAGGCCAAACCCTTGCTGCTTGCGATCGGAACTACGGTTACCGAAGTAGGCAAGGTCGGGGCGGGTCAAGCGATGAAAGCGCTTAACAACCTCGTGTCGGCCGGCGGCTTTCTGATTGGTGTAGAAGCGCTGATTATCGGCCGGAAATTCGGACTCGACGCCGGAAAAATGGTCGACGTACTCAACGCTTCCACTGGTACCAATAACAGTACGCAGAAGAAGTTCCGTCAATTTGTCCTGTCCCGGACTTTCGCCAGCAATTTCGGTCTCGACCTGATGGTCAAAGACCTGGGCATCGCGCTAGAGGTCGCACGGGAAGAAGGCGTTACTGTTCCGTTTGCCGCGCTGTGCAACGAACTGTGGGCGAATGCGGCAGAAACGCTGGGGCGGGGCAAAGACCACACGGAAATGGCGAGGTTTTGCGAGGAAATCTCCGGCGTCCCACTCACACATTGAGGGAGGCATTACCCGCGGGCTCGCCGGATGGTCATTTCGCCCCTCCGGGGAGCCTCCCTGTGAGTCCGGGCCGAAAGCGTACGTCTGCTCAAGGACGGCGCCGGATGGAATCCGGCAACTTCCGCCACGGCAGATCGCCTGGGTCAGCTGCGGCCGCGCCCCGCGCCTTCGCAATCACGACGTCGGTCTGTTCATTCTCGACAAGCGGTACGAAGTCCGCTCTGAAATGATTACTGCTTTTGACGACGATGATTTTCATCTGCTCGGGATGCACGCCGACGAAACGAAACAGTTCACGGTCCTGCGCTCCGATCTTTCCACTTGCGACCACTACCAGCACGCCGCCAGTCTCGACGCATGCGCTTGGCCCCAATCCGGCAACGAACCCTGTCATCTTTGGGCCCTTGAAAGTGACCCGCCCATCGCTGACTGCTCTCACGGTGAATTCGGCGGTCACCGGCGGATCGGTGGGACCGTCCCAAAGCTCCGTGGCATGCCCCAGACTGGCGCGAAACGTTGCACCGACGCCGGCCTGAACCGCCGCGGCCGCAAATCGAGCGTCGTACATCACACCTAGCGTTACCCGATGGGGGAAACGTTCGCCGGCTCGGGCATTCAGCAGTGCGTGCAGCATGCCGGTGGTCGATGCCGTACCTCCAGCGCCGGGGTTGTCCTGAGTGTCCGCTATCACAACCGGAGCGTTGCTTTCCGCGGCGCGCGCCATCGCTTTCTGCACCGCATCGTCCGCGCAAAGTATTTCCAGCCGCCATTGAGCGGGCTCACCCGCAAGCGATGCGAGCTCCTCGACGACAGTCGAAGCGTTCTCTCCCACGCTCCAGATCATGGGCGCACATTCGGCAAAGTCGGCCGCCGGAAAGGCCATGCAAAAGCTCGACATCGTCCCATGCTCGGTATCGAGTGCACGCAGCCGTTCATAGATCCGCTTCGCCGGTCCCGTTGTCGTGTTCTGCGAATTCAGCGGAATAAGGAATGGAAGCCGCTTCCAGACAACCGTTTCCCGACGTCCATGCGCCATACGGCGTGACAGGAGCTCAGCGGCCAGTTCGCCTGTCTCTACGTAATCGACGTGCGGATAGGTGCGGAACGAAACCATGCCATCCGCACTTCGGAGCATCCTCTCGGTGACATTTGCATGCAGATCCAGACTCACCACAATCGGCATTTTCTCGCCCACCAGTTGCCGAACCCGGCCGATCAGTTCACCCTCGGTATCGTCTTCGTTCTCGGCAACGCCGGCGCCGTGGAGATCCAGGTATACGGCGTCGAAACCGCCTGCTTTCACGTCGTTGCATATCTCATCGCAAATGCGCTCAAAGGCGTCTTCGGTCACATACGAAGACGGGACAGCGCCGCACCACAAACTTGGTACGATCGACCATCCCTTCGATCGTGCGTAGTGCAAAAATCCCGTAGCCGGCATCGCGACCGCGTCCATCGTTTCGAGCATCTGTTGGCCTCGAACGGGCGCAGGGAACGCTTCACCTTTTTCGAAAGCCGACCAGTCGGCCTTATCGAGCGCAAACGTATTGGTTTCATGTTTATAACCGGCGACCAGAACCTTCATAAGTCTCTCCTTGCTGATTTCCTGAAACGTATGTCTCTCGACTGTCGTGTGCAAACAAGACGTCGGGATTCTTTAAAAGAAGTGAAAGATGCCTATACTGGCACCGAACTGACCCGCTCCCTGCAAAGTTTGGGTCTGAAGGTCCAGCCCCATGTTGCTGAGACGGGTATTCCAGACTTTGCCGACGTTGCCGTACACGCCCGTCGATTTTGATAACCGGTACTGCGTCTGAAGCGCGGCCATCGTGGGCCGGGCATCGACACCAGCAACCCGCTGGTGATACACGCCGACAGTCCCCGTCCACGCAGGCGTAAACTGCTCGGTAACGCCTCCCCAGTATAGATTCGAGTTTTCGTTGCCGGCCTGCGCGACCGTCCTTAGATGGCGGTAGCCTGCGAACAGCGACGTGCCGTCCCACTTATATCTGAGGGCCGCGGCGATGCGCTCAGCCCGTTGCGGTGTGCCGGAAGACGCTGCCGGGACCGCCGAAGGCATAAACAACCCCAAGCCGTATTGCGCTGAAGTCATGGGGCCATGGATGTTGTCGTACACCATCCCCACCATCAATTGTCGGGTGGTGTAGTCAGCAGACGCGGCGAATTCCCTGGAACGAGAGCCTGATCCGGCCGTTCCGTTGATCGTGCTTTCCACGCTGGCGCTGCCAAAGCTGTATTGGACATTTTCGTGGAACGGGCCATCCGAGCGCGTGTATCTGACCGCATTGTCCATGCGCGACACCATTCCGCCATCCATGGTCCACAGGCTTACGTTGGAGCCTTGCAGCGGATCCAGATAGCCGATCACGTCGTAAAGAGGCGTATAGACCCGACCGAAAATGATCCTGTTATTGCTGTTCTGAATCCCTACCCACGCCTGTCTCCCGAAGAGACGCCCCCCTTGTATCGACGTACCGTTGTAGGGATTGAAGCCGCCTTCAAGCCTGAAGATAGCCTTGACGTCGCCGCCCAGTCCCTCATAACCCATCAAACCGAGCGAATTGGAGTAAATCTCCGCAGGCCCTGACTGCACCACCGAATGCGATGTCTTGTTCGCGTTCGTCAGGTACTCGATACCTTCATCCAGTGTTCCGAACAAGGTAACGCTGCTCTGGGCGTTCGAAACAGCCGGAACTACCGAAAAGATCGACAGGCACAGGTTCGCCAGACATCTTCTTGATTTCTCGTTGCTCATCACATATGAGTAGTTATACGAAATATATAGGCTAAGCGTGTCTATCGCGCTAAATCTGGACTTCCGTTCGCGTGACCTAGATGTTTCCCGACACGGTCTGCTGCGGCAGAGAATCGACCGGATTCATCTGCGTCTTCCGGGTCGAAGAAAGGTAGATAGAGACTGCGGCGCCGGCCGCCGACACACCCAGTACCATCACGAATGCCGTGAGCAGGCCATGTGGGTTTTCCTTCATCCGATCGCTCAACACGCCCACCGACCACGGTCCGATACTCGCGCCCAACATATAGTTGAAAGTCATGAACACGCCGGTCGCGCGACCTCGCATACGATTGGGAACCGCGAGTTGAATGGGAGCAACCATGAAGGTCGTGACGACGGAAAAAATGATGACCTGCGACGCGTAAAACCAATAGGCCAGGCTAGCCCTGTCGACGAAAATGAACGCTACGGCGAGCGGAATCTGGACTGCCCACATCGCCGACATCCGCTTGAGCAGGGAGCTCAAGAGATCGCGATTTTCGAGCTTTCGCAAGAGAAGCTGTGACGCAACACAGCCGCACAAGCCGACCGCCAGAAAGATGGCGCCCAACGGGCGCCCAATCGTCGCCGCGGTCCCGAAGCCCTCGCGGATCATCAGACTTGGAAACCAGGTCAGAAGCACGAACAATCCGGACGTGCTGAAAACAAATGCAGTGAAGTAAAACAGCAGCATTGGGCTACTGAAGATGAACTGCAAAGTCGCCGGGGTTGACGTATCGATTTCCTGCCCGGACTCGTGACGTTTCGGCTCCTGCAGCGCAAGAATAAGTGCCGCCAGCAGGATACCGGGAAGTCCCAGAACGAGAAACACCGACTGCCACGGCTCGAAATGTCCAATCAACGGCACATCCATCCCGCCAGCAGTTGTGAAATGGCGCAGTGCCATACTGCCAAGAATAAGGGCCATCCCTCCCCCCACGTAAGGGCCGACGTTGTACACCGCGGTTGCTCTCAATAGCGCTCGCCCGGACAGCATGTCTGAAAGAATCGAATACGACGCTGGCGAGCAGCCCGCTTCGCCAACCGCTGTGCTTGTGCGTGCAACAAAAAGCTGAATAAAGTTTCCTGCCAACCCGCACGCCGCCGTCGCGAGGCCCCAGAAAGCGACGCACGCGGCCGCAATTCCGACTCGGTGAAACCTGTCTACCAGCACGCCCAGGACGATACCGGAGCATGCGTAAAACGCGCCGAATGCCAGCCCCTGCAGCATGCCGATTTCCGAATCCGTCAATGAGAATGCGTGTTTGATCGGTTCGAGAAGCAACGGCAAGATCTGCCGATCCATGTAAGAGAGGGAAAAAGCCAATGCGAGCAAGATCGTCGTCGGCGCGACGTGCCGCTTCGGCGTGGGAGACGTTTCGCCCGGCTTTACTGAGCCCATTGATTACCTCCGGCGTATATATTTTGAGAAGTTCGGTTAAGTGATTGTCGCCTCGGCGGAAGCTGGCCGACGCGCATGTTTTCGTCCGGTTCATGATTCGCCTGATCCGCAGTCGCCGTGTAGGCCATTGGCACAAGCGCGGTGCGCGGATTGGAAGCTAAGTTAAAAGGTCAAAATAGCCGCTAGTTCACTTCAAGTGACAATCGGTTTGCATTTTGGGACACGCAGGGGAAGTACCGAGTGGGTCGCGCGGGAACACGCAAGTTCTGCCCGGACATTCTTTCGTGGCAGGAATTCAGGGAGACCTAGGTATTCTGGTGATACCGGATCGCGGCCGAAGCGCAAAACCGTTGAGCGAGCGCTTCAGTCGGAATGACGAATCCTACTGCTGCACCGGGAGAAACCGCCCGACGAGCCGCGTCCAGTAGGACGCGCCCACGGTGAGATTGTGGTCGTTGAAATCGAAAAATGCATTGTGGAGAGTCCGCGAGTCTTCGCCGTTACCCAGACGCAGAAAGCAGCACGGCTTTTCCTAGAGGTAGTAGGCGAAATCTTCGCCGCCGACGAATGGGGAAAAGTCGCCGATCACACGGTGTTCACCGACCAGTTCGAGTGCAACCGCCATCACCAAGTTGGTTTCCTTCCTGCTATTCACAAAGGACCGGATATCCGGTCGTGCCACCGAAGATGGAGTACCAACTCACGAATCTGGGATTCACTTTGAGTGCCGCTCTTTTCGGAGTCGTGATTCGGGCTGCGAACAATCTTGACACGGTAGAGAAGGCGCGCCGCGATTTTGACTATCATGCTGCGGGATGAGAGTGGCGGTCTTTGCTCGGGCGACCCCAATCAGCTCATGTTGCTTATCGCTCACCTTTCGATGGTCACCGCATGCCCAAGCGCGGTTGCCGTATTAGGTGCGAAGCACAAGCACTCGATGACATCCGAAGCACCAGGCATCACGAGGTCTAGCCTATGGTTCCATCTGACACCCGGCTTGCCATCATGGGCCACCTTAACCACCAGGGGGACTGGGTTCCTAAGCAAACCAGCTTTGAAATCCATCAATAGCGTCCGGCATCATAGTGCTCGCGCGCTCGCACACGACTGTCTCTGCATATCTCAAGGCATTTGCCCAATCAGGGAAAGAGCACACCGAGGCGACGAAGCGATTTCCTACGTTAGTGTGCGACCTCGACGAGGCGCTTTGATACTGAGTTCTGTTCAGCGAGCTTCTGCCGTCCGAGGTAGAACGCGGCCCATGCGCTAATCAAGGACATGAACGCAAGGAATGCCGCGACAGCGTACGCTGAGTGAAACGTCTGGAACAGCCACAGCGAAATCATCGGAGCGGGTCCACCGGCGATAATCGAGGCACCTTGGTAGCCGAGCGAAGCGCCGCTGTAGCGGATGCTGGCGGGAAACGACTCGGCAATGAAAGCTGCCTGTGACCCGTAGAGCGCAGCGTGAATAACCATGATGATGACCGTACCGGCGATGACGGCAAGGGGGATTTTCGTATTGAGCAACGCAAAGTACGGGAACGCGAAGAGCATCATGCAGATTGCTGCCGACATGTAGGTCTTCCGACGCCCGATGCGGTCTGCCAGATGCCCAAAGAACGGCAATGCGAAACAGGCGACGACTGCAGCAATCAGAACCGCGTTGAGGATGAATTCCTTGCCGAGACCGAGATTCCTGGACCCATAGAGCATCGCAAACGAGGTGAGCATGTAGAACGCAGCCTGTTCGCCAGGGCGTACCAGAGCCGACAGTAGAATCGCCTTCCACTCGGTCCTGATAGCTTCCCAAATTGGGCTCTTGGTGCGGTCGCCCGACTTGTTGGCTTCGACGAAGTCTTTTGTTTCAGGAACACCCATCCGAATCAACAGCCCGAACACCAGAAGCACACCGCTTGCATAGAACGGAACGCGCCAACCAAACTCCATCAATGAGTCGCCGTTCCAACGACTGCACACGCTCCAAACGAGAACGGAGATGACCAGCCCGAGAGGGACGCCCACGTTCGGTAACGATGCCATGAAGCCACGGCGCTTTCCTTGATGGCTCTCCATTGAGAGCAGAACAGCACCGCCCCATTCCCCGCCCACGCCAATCCCTTGGAGGAACCGAAGGGCAATGAGCAGCCAACCGGCGGCAGGGCCAATCTGTTGCGCAGTCGGCAGAAGACCGACGAGCAAGGTTGCCACGCCCATCAAGGTAAGTGTGGTGACAAGAGTCGATTTGCGGCCTACACGGTCACCCATGTATCCGAAGATGGCTCCGCCCAAAGGTCGCGACAGAAAGCCCACGAAAATCGTGGCGAACGATTCCATGAGGCCTTCTGAGCTTCCGTGCGCAAAAAAAAGCTTCGGAAAAATGAGAGCCGCCGCAGTGCCATAAATGAAGAAGTCGTACCACTCAATCGTGGTCCCAATGACGCTCGCAATTGCTGCGCGGCGTTCAATGCGCTTCGAGTCCTTCGATTGGGTCAAGGCGTCGGCCTGACCGAGGTGGGATTTCGGGTGCATCTTTGTCTCCAATCTTGAAAAATCTTGTCAAGGCAAGATTGCGTGCGTCTAGAACGAGGCTTCAGCTCGCATTGAGACGGCACCGTCGGGTAAGCTCACCCAGACCATGAGTTGGTCACCGTCTGGCGCGGCGTTGAACTCCAATTCGTTACCGAGTATCGAGGGCTGAACTCCGCGATAGCGAAAATGCTTCAGCCGACGTCCTCCGACTTCCTCGGCAAAGCCGGCAAGAAGCGTTGCATTTAGTGGACCGTGAATCACGAGGTTCGGATAGCCTTCGACTTCGCGGCAATAGTCCGCGTCGTAGTGAATGCGATGGCCGTTGAACGTCAGCGCGGAGTAGCGGAACAACATCGTCGAATCCGGTTTCACCCGACGCGTTTGCTGCGGTTGGGGCATCTCCATTTTCGCGGCCGTAGCACCCGCCTTGGACGCTTCCTTGTAGACAATGTCATGGCGCTCCGTGACGAGGACTTTGCCTTCGTGCAGGACTTCATGCAGAACCGTCACGAAAACAAGTTCGCCACTTCGCCCTTGCTTGTGTTCAACCGACGCGATGCTCGAGCGCTTCTGAACCTGCGTACCCAGCGGCAGGTCGCCGTGGAATTCAAGCGTGCCGCCGGCCCACATGCGGTTCGACAAAGGTACGGGAGGCAAGAAGCCGCCTCTTGCGGGGTGGCCGTCTCGGCCGAGCGCCGAAGGCGGCTCACCACTGAGGAAGTAGAGCCAATGCCAAAGTGGAGGCAATGGTGTGCCGTCGACGAAGTCCGACTGAGGAATTCCGAGCGTTGCGGCCATCAGCCGCGCCTGGCGCGACGAGAGTACGTCAAGGTCCGACTGACTCTTGCCAATCCACTCGCGCAGGTGAGTAATGTCGACGGCGCTCATGCAGGTTCTCCCACTTGTTTCGTGGCGAACTCCAGGCGGATGCGTTCGGTGTGCTCTCCCAATAGGGGCGCAGCATCAAAGTGCTGGCTATCCCAAGGCGCGCGAACTGCCGGAGCAATCATTTGCAGTTCTTCGCCATCAACCGTCATCGGCCACGTCCGCAACGCCGGATGTTCGGCCATCTGAGCAATCGAGCGGACTTGACCGTAAGCGGTGTTTGCCGCCGACAGCCGCTGAAGGGCTTCGTTGGAGTCGACTCGGGAAAATGCTTCGGCAATCACCAAATCGAGCGCTTCGCGATTACGCACCCGATTTGTGTTGGATGAAAAGCGCGAATCCTCTGCAACTTCAGGCTGCTGAAGAAACGCCGAGCAGAACTGTCGCCACTCGCGCTCGTTCTGGATGCTGATGACAATTTCGTCGCCGTCTTTGGTCTTGAAAGCACCGTAAGGGGCAATCGAGGGGTGTTTCAGTCCCTGCCGCGTAGGTGCTCCGTTTCCGTAGACTTGGTGAACATAGGGAATGGTCATCCAGTCCGCGGCACCATCAAACAACGACACTGAGACGCCTGACCCCTTGCCCGTGCTCGAGCGCAACGCGAGAGCCGACAATACTGCGATGGTCGCGTTCATTCCCGCGCCGATGTCACAGATTGAAACCCCAATGCGCCCGCATGCGTCCGGCGCGCCGGTTATGCCTGCAAGGCCGCTCTCGCACTGCACGAGGAGGTCATACGCCTTGAGGTTGCTGGCAGCGTTATTCGTGCCATAGCCACTGATGTCGCAGGTGATGAGGCGAGGGTGGAGTTCGCGCAATTTTTCGCTGCCGAAGCCTGCGCGGTCCAAAGCGCCCGGAGCCAGGTTCTGAACAAAGATGTCGGCCTCAGCGATGAGGCAATGCAACAGCGCAGCGTCATCGGCGTTTTTGAAGTCCAGGACGACAGATTCCTTGCCCCGGTTTGTCCAGACGAAATAGGAGGATTGGCCGTTTGCGGCCGCATCGTAACCGCGCGCAAAGTCGCCTTCCGCGCGTTCGATTTTGATGACTCGCGCCCCCATTTCCGCAAGTCGCCCTGTGCACAGGGGTGCTGCCAGTGCTTGTTCGATAGAAACGACAACCACGCCGGCAAGCGGCTTGGCTGCGGTTCCCTGTTCAACTGATACCACCATCACTGTCTCCTGGAGTTATGTTGATGGCTGCCAGTATCAGAAATTGCCGCCCTCAATTACAGCGAGATTTTCCAAAGGGAGTGTTTGCAAAAAACGAAATCGTGCGCTGCAACATGCCCGAGGCGGCTTACACGGTCTGCCCTATGTGCTATAAATCGGAAGTTACCTTCGTCGAAATCGAACACAATGAGCTACGACTTGACTGACCTGAAGGTGTTCGTTGCCGTCGCCGAGGAAGGCAATGTTTCGCGCGGTGCGGAGCGATGCCACCTGGCACCGTCCTCCGCGAGTCTTCGCGTGAAGAATCTCGAGGATTCTGTCGGCGCGACGCTATTGAGCAGACATCCCCGAGGTGTTGCCCTGACTGGCGCTGGGCAGGTCCTTGTTGAACATGCAAGACGTTGCCTTGCCCAACTTGACCAGATGCGCTCGGACCTTCTTCCGTTCACCCAGGGAATGACAGGACATGTCACGGTGTTCGCGAACAACAACGCAATCAGCTCCCATCTTCCGGATGACCTCGCGAGATTCTTTGCGGCATTCCCGAGCGTGCGCATCACTCTCGAAGAGCGGTTGAGTCACGACATCGTCGGGGCTGTCGTTGCAGGTCGAGCGGATGTCGGCGTTGTTGCGTTGGAATCTGAACACCCAGCGTTGCGCTTCGTGCCGTACAAAAAGGACCAGTTAGTACTGCTCGCACCCGTTACGCATCGGCTCGCGGAGCAAAGTCATGTTAGCTTCAAGGAGTGCCTGGGGCAGCCATTTATCAGCCTGCAATCTGGAGCTGCGTTGCACACGTTTTTGATGAATCATGCCAACGCGCTAGACGGGCGCCTGGATGTTCGTGTGCAGGTTTCGGGCTATCGCGCAATTGCCCGGCTGGTTTCCTCCGGCGCCGGAATCGGCATTGTGCCCCGAACAGCCATTGAGGCGTCGGATGAAGGAAAGGTCGCAGTCATCGAGCTAATCGAGCCTTGGTCTCAACGAAACCTTCACGTATGTGTTCCGCGCAATCCAGCAGAGAAGAATCTGTACCGCGATAAGTTCGTCGACATGCTGTGCCAACCGTCCGAGTGACGCTTGGGACGGGGTAACACTCATACCCCTCCATAAACTCTTCTGCTGTTACATCGACGCAGTCTTTAAGGGCACCCAAAGGTCAGTGACAATTTCGTAATCGCTTGAGCGCACACAGCCGCGCTCCCGGCGTTGTTTCCTGTCCCCGCTTTTCCAACTCGTCCCCGGCATCGACGACTTCAGATCGGATAGCGTTCGCGTAGGGCAGTCTGCTATAGCCCGGTAGCGTGAACAATGTCTATTGAATTAGCTCCTCGATGCTCGGCGTATCGATGATCGTTCGTCTCAATGTTGTCAAGGATGCTCAGGGGTTCAGAATTTGCCAAGGCGACTTGGGTCTTCGCCTCACGGCATCGGCAACTGGCGAAGAGGCGTGCTATCGCAGATGCGGACTTCGACCTCATCGAACTTGGTGCTACCAGCTTCGTCGACCAGACCTTGAGCTTTATCTGATCGAGCATCTTTCGGGACGCTCGTCCGACAATATATTCGAGCAGATTTCCGGGTAGCGACATCAACACGCCGGCGGGATCGCCCATCTTGAAACTCGTATCTTTTCTATCGAACGGCAGGAGCAGGCCGCGCGTGCCATTACCTTCGCCAGGATTTCATCTGTAACCCTTAAGCCCTGTACTGTTGGAACTGATCAGCGGTTGGCACGCATATAAGTCTCGATTGCGATGATGGCCGCTCGAACATGTGGCTGCTTGCGTAAATCGCGGTGATAGACCAGATAGAACGGCTGGGTGGGTCCAGTGATTTTCGTTTCCACGCGAATAAGGTCTTCGGTTCGTGGATCTTTCTCAAGGAACGCCGCGAGGCCCGCTCCCTGACGAACCGCCTCTGCGATCGCCTCCATCGAGCTCGACCGAAAGGCGAACCGCGTCGCGCCAAGCTCGCGTACCCATTGTTCATGCGGAAGTCCTTTCCAGCGTTCGTCGAGTCCGACAAACGTATGCACGCACGCATCCTTGCCGAGCTGCCGCGTAGGCAGAAAGCGCCGGACATAGTCAGAAGATGCGAATAACGCGAATCGCAAACTGGAGAGATGCTTTTCCACGAGCACATTCGAAGTGGAGCGTGTCAGTCGGACGGCAATGTCTGCCTCGCGCGCGGCCACGTCTGCCAATCGGCTCTCGCCCACCAGTTC
Organism: Paraburkholderia silvatlantica; assembly: GCF_003096715.1. Lineage (GTDB taxonomy): Bacteria > Pseudomonadota > Gammaproteobacteria > Burkholderiales > Burkholderiaceae > Paraburkholderia > Paraburkholderia silvatlantica. The sequence continues at coordinate 150,603 of NZ_QEOL01000017.1, read as the reverse complement.
GAGATCAACTTGGGGAAAGGCGTCGCGGAGTCTGAACAGTGCACGCGCGAGCCCTTGTGCCATACCGTCCGGCACGCTGATCCGCAATGTCCCCGCGATGATGTTTTGATCCCGGCGCAGGGCATCGAGGCCGTGGGCCAATCCTTCGGCTAGCCGAACCATCTGCAGCGCTTGCGGCTTCAATTCAGTGCCAGATCGACTGCGGAACACCAGCTGGCATCCTATCGCCGCTTCGAGCGCATCCAGCCGGCGCGCGGTCGTGGATGTAGAAAGGCCCAGCGCCTTGCCCGCAGCGAGCATGCTTCCGGCTCGATATACCGCGAGAAGAATACGTAGATCGTCCCAGGAAAGTGTTTCCATTTTTGGAAATCAGGTTGTCGACATATTGCGTATACAGCAAACACCACTCACGCGCAAACTGGAGTCATGAAAATCATACTTGTTGGTGCGGGCCGGATCGGCAGCGCCGTAGCCTTCTGTCTTGCCAAAGCGGGTCATGACATCACCGTCGTCGCCCGAGGTGAGCGCTTCAATGCACTGCGTCGGGACGGTGCAATCACCACCGTCGACGGACAACTTGCGCAGGTTGAGGTTCGTCCGGGGCTGGATCCGACCGCGCCGTGCGATCTGACGATCGTCACGGTTCCCGAGCACCAGATAGGATCGCTGTTGCCCGCGCTATCGGCAAGCCGCGCGAACCACATCCTGCTGATGTTCAATACATTCAAAGGCACTGAACACTATCGAACAATTCTGGGCGCTGAGCGCTTCGCATTCGGGTTCCCGAATATGTCGGCGTATCTCGTCGACCATCGGCTGCGCTTTCGGGTAGACGGCCCCGGAATGGTGACTACCATGTCGAGCCCAGATATGGCAGCATTGTTCAAGGAAGCCGGAATGCCAAGCGAGGTAGAGCATGACATGGACGCGTTCCTTCGCAGTCACGTCGCGCTCGTCGTGCCACTCTTTCTGTCCGCACTGCTCACATCGCAGAGATCGACCCAGCTCACCTGGTCGGAGGCAAGACGGCTCAACGCAGCCTGGACCGAAGGTTTTGACGTCGTGCAACGTCTTGGACACCAGACAAGACCCCGTTCACTCGCGATGCTTTTGCGCATGCCGTCACTCGTGCGAACGAGCCTGCTGTGGTTTGTGTGCCGGTTGCGGATAGTCAAAGACCTAGGGGAATTCGGCCCAACGGAAACACGCGCACTGATAGACGCGATGGCGGCAGCAGCGCCCGGAAAAACGCCCCGCTTGCTTGCGCTTCGACCGTAGCATGAAAAGCGACGCGTTGGAGCCGAAATGCGCCGTTCGCGCTCGTACGACCCGATGTCCTTTACGCCGAGATGATGGCATGGAGGCGCCACTTTCCCGTGGCCCCTGAACTGGTGCCAGAGTGGAGTTTCGACACGTCCACTTGAGGAACGGAGGGCCCAAATGAATGCTACGACATGCGATCGAAGACAACGGAGACACCAACCTGGACGCCTAGGAGGCTACGATCTTTATAAAATTACCGAGCACCGCTGACGTCATGTCTTGACGCTTGGCAAGCGCCAGCCTGGCACGTGGCCCCTCGCCGTCGATATCGATGTATTTCACGCCGTCTGCCTGTATTTGTGCTATGGCTGACGGGACAATGGAAATACCAAAACCAGCTGCCACGAGATTGACGACGGAAGACATCTGGGGTGCCTGCTGTCCCAATATTGGTTCAAAACCGCTGTCCTGACAGGCCTTGATTATTTCGTCATGAAGCGCAGGTCCAACCGATCGTGGGAAGAATACGAACGACTCCGCCGATAGCGCTGCAATCGGAATTTTTTTGTGTTTTGACAGGCGGTGTGTCGTCGGCAACAGGATTTTCATCGGCTCATCAGGAAGTCGATTGAGAACCAGTCCATGTGGCTCGGTGATTCCGGGCCGAATGAACGCCGTGTCAAGTTTCATGTTTTGCAGTCGCTCAATCAGGTCGTTCGTATTGTGCTCTTCGAGGACAACTTCCACTCCGGAAAATACGCGCCGAAATTTTCGAATGGAACCGGAGACGATCCTGTTGAACGCTGCTGAACCTGTAAATCCTATTCGCAGCTTCCCGAAATCACCTCGACTGGCTCTCCGCGCTGCATGAAGGGCGTTGTCAGCCGCTTCGAGAGCCTGCCTCGCTTCGGGCAGGAATGCCTCACCCGCTTCCGTCAGGAAAACTCCCCGCGAGGTGCGTTGGAAAAGCACCGCCCCAACTTCCTGTTCAAGATCCTTGATCTGCATGCTCAACGGCGGCTGCCCGATTCCAAGGCGACCTGCTGCCCGGGTGAAATTCTGTTCGTCGGCAACCACGAGGAAATAACGAAGATGTCGCAATTCCATTGATATCTCTCAGATATATAGGTTCGACTTTTTTCATATATTGGACAGCATAGCTTAAACCAGCCAGAATTTGTTGGTCCATCACATATCTGCGAGTTTTAATATGAAGTCCTCTCCATATGCTGCGGCCATGCGTCCTGCAGCAGTCGAGGTCGCTCCCGAATCCGTCACAAAAGGCGCCGCGCGCGGCTCCTCTGCATATCGGCGCATTAGCCTTGCGCTATTTCTTGCGGGCTTCGCAACGTTTTCCCTGCTCTATTGCGTCCAGCCGCTGCTTCCCTATTTCGCCGCCGAATTCAAGATTGGGGCAGCGGGAAGTTCTTTGGCCTTATCCCTGTCGACCGGACTGCTTGCGATTGCGATTCTGGTTGCTGGAGCACTGTCGGAACGTCTCGGCCGACGCGGCCTCATGTTCGCATCAATGGTATTGGCAGCAATCTTCAATGTGATGGCAGCACGCGCTCCCGACTGGCATTCGCTGCTCGTCGCGCGCGCCGTCGAAGGCTTCGTATTGGGTGGTGTGCCCGCGGTAGCAATGGCCTATCTGGCGGAAGAGATTTCCGCGAACGGTCTCGGATTTTCAATGGGTCTGTACGTCGGTGGCACAGCTTTCGGAGGGATGGCTGGCCGAGTCGGCGTGAGCTACCTGACCGACTACTTCTCATGGCGCAGCGCGCTAAGCACTGTCGGCATTCTTGATCTATTTGTAGCAGTAGGCTTTGTCGTCCTGTTGCCGAAGTCGAGAAACTTCGTACGGAATACCGCCCTCGGAGGATGGGATCATTTCGCCCTCTGGCGCAAGCATCTGAAGCATTCGCTACTGCCCGCGGTGTTCGCGATCGGGTGCCTTGCAATGGGCGTGTTTGTGACTGTGTACAACTATGCCGGATTCAGGCTGATGGCTCCGCCCTTTAATCTCTCTGCGAGCAAAACCGGCCTGATTTTCAGCGCGTACATCTTTGGCATTGTTGCATCGTCGTGGGCTGGCTCACTGGGGGACAAACTGGGGCGAGGTCCAGTCCTTGCATCAGGAATTTTTATAGCGGCGATCGGCCTGCTGGCAACACTTCAAAGTTCGCTGTTCTGGGTGACCGTCGGCATCGTACTGGTTACCATTGGATTCTTCACGGCACACTCGGTCGCGAGTGGCTGGGTCGGCCGACTGGCAGACGGCGCGAAGGGGCACGCATCGTCTCTCTATCTCCTTGGATACTATCTGGGCTCGAGTTTCATCGGGTCAGTAGGCGGCTTCTTCTGGCAGCGATCGGGTTGGGGTGCAGTTGTCGTGTTTTCTATTGGGCTTCTTGCCATCTGCCTCGTTCTAGCGACAATCCTGTGGCGTAAATCGCCAGGAATGGCCCGCTAGCCGCATTCGTGCGTCAATGTTTCCAAACAGGACTCAGGTTCAATTTTCAACGCTGGCGTGTCCGCACAGGATATCGACCAGCTTGTCGTGGAAATAGTTTTTCTCGTGGGGTGTGCGACGCGCGCACACACGGAGATCACGCCGGGCCCACGGGTCCACCAGGTTGATGACGGCAGGCTTCTCATAAGCTGCGGTTTCCAGCGCCGATCACGAAGCAATGCACTCCTGCGCTGGCGGAACAACCAGCCGGGCAATGGCGCGATATCCGGATTTCTGGACGCATACATCCAGGCACCGGCCCAACGCACTCGCATGGTCGACCAGTAACGTGTGTAGTGCGACGCCCGATCGCAGACTGATAAACGGCTGGTCGGTGCAGTCGACGAAGCTGATCGTACTCTCCCCTCCGAAGAGATTCTCAAGCGGCGCCAGCAGCACCAGTTGATCCTCCCGGTAAGACAGGAACTCAAGCTCAGGCTGATCCACTTCCAGTGCTACGACACCCACATCCGCTCGCCCCGCGGCGACGATGTCGTGCCTGAGCCGCTCCTCCAACGTGATTCTGACGCTGGAATAGAAGCTGACGGCGTTGTTATTCGCGAAAAAACGTCACACGTCCAGTCAGACCTTGAGTGAAAGGCAGCAGGTCAACATGAATTTGCTCGAGTTGCGCAACGCAGCGCCGCACGTGTTCCGCCAGCACGAGGCCGGCAGGCGTCATCGTTACACCGCGCGCCTGACGGGTTAGCAGGGGGCACGCCCTGAGCGGCTTCCAGCTTTTAAGGCGCAGGCTGGCCGATGACGGCGCGAGACGACAGCGTTTCGCAGCGCGGGACAGATTCTCCTCTTCCGCGACTGCAAGAAAACTTTCAAATCCGTAAGATCGTATTGCATATCCTTTGGCTTTCGCGAATTTTGCCACTGTCGACCGTCAAAAAACATCCTCAAATCACGTGAAGGTTGGCACTCATCGTTCGTATTTGACAAACAATCCGTTCGAAAAATCTCGCTGTAGTCCAGGACCGTCGTTGCTGATACTCGCTCCATGTTCGCGGACAACAACGGAGAGGGATGTGAACGCTTCCCCTGAAAAAAATGCCTTAGCTCGACCATTGGACGGGATCACGGTTGTCTCGATCGAGCAAGCTCTGGCCGCACCTTTGTGCACCTGCCGCAGCCAGCTAAGCGGTCCACATTTTCTTGAATACGGCTGGCGCAATTCGTTCCTCGCGAGCAATGCCCTGCTTGCGACCGGCCTTCTGATTCGCATTGACGTACCAAAGACACACGATTTTGTCGATGCAACAGGAGTTCGAACCGCCAGCGCACACCGCTCGTCGAAGTATTGCAACATCACTGGCGAACAGTCTTACTTTCGGCCCTCGTGCGGCCCGGCGAACAGGCGTCGTTCCGCCAAACACCTCGAGAGATAGATGCGTTTCGACCTGACTGATCTTCGCCTGTTCATTGCAGTCGCCGAGGCTGGGAGCATTACGCATGGTGCATCCCGGGTGAATCTTTCTGTTGGGTCGGTAAGCGGCAGAATTAGGCTGATGGAAGACGCAGTCGGTGTTTGCCTTTTCTCGAGGGAACGGCTTGGCGTGACGATGACCGACGCCGGCGTAACCTTGCTGCGTCACGCAAGAACTCTGCTTACGTCGATGCAGAAAATGAGCGATGACCTGGATCAGTTCGCCAACGGCTTGCGCGGCACAGTTCGGCTACTCGCGAACACGCATGCACTGACTGAGTATCTACCGGTCCCGGTTGGGCACTTCCTTGCCAGCCACCCGAATGTCAACATTGAAATCGAGGAGCGACCCAGTAACGAAATCATCAGTGCCCTGATGGATGGAATCGCCGACATCGGAATCGTTGCCGCGACATCAGACAATGCGTCGTTGCAAACCTTCCCGTTTGCAACTGACCGGCTCTGCGCGATCGTGCCCGCCAGCCGAAGCGCATTTGCTGGACAGGCTGATATCACGCTCGGGTCGCTTCTCGACAGCGATTTCATCGGATACACGAGCGGATCCGCGTTGCAAAGTTACATAGCAGACCACGCGCAACGCATCCATCGGAAAATCCGGCAGCGCATCGAATTGGGAAGCTTTGAAGCGATCTGTCGTCTTGTCGAAAACGATGTAGGTGTTTCAATTGTCCCGCAGTCGGCCGCACGTCGCTACAAACGTACGATGGCAATACGGGTTCTTTCTTTGGATGAAGAATGGGCACTGCGCGACATGAGAGTCTGCGTACTGGATAGGGCATCCATGCCGGCCTACTCGCAGCAACTTCTCGCTCATCTTGTCGCCAATGCGAGTCCAGATGGCGTGTCGGATGTGTTTGCCAGAGCCTTCGACAAAACAGAAGGCTGATGCCGAAAATCACGCATTGTCTGCTGCAGGCGCCGATTGGAAAATGGACCTGTCGATGGTTCATTCAAGAGGAGCTCAGGATGTTGCAACAGACTCTCGTCAATAAGAAGACCCGGAGTTGGCTCTTTACCCCTGCGACGCGTCCGGACCGGTTTTCGAAAGCTACCGATTCTGGCGCCGATGTGCTTATCGTCGATCTCGAGGACGCCGTTCCTTCCGGTGAAAAAGTCACCGCACGCGGCGTCGTTAGCCGGCTTATCGAGGACACCAGCCGGCGCGATGCACTCCCTAAACTTGCTGTCCGCATTAATAGCCCGCAAACCGTCGTCGGGCAGGACGATTTGGGCACGATCCTCGCGCTAGCCGGCGCGCCGGATTTTATCCTTATCCCCAAGGTCGAGTCGGCAGATCTGATCAAGCGGGTCAGCAAGCAGATCGAAGACGCAGGCAAGTCCATTCAGATCGTGGGACTGATCGAGTCCGTCAAGGGGTTACGCGAGGTCGATTCAATTGCCCAATCGTCGAAACGACTGCTCGGGATGATGTTCGGCGCAGCCGACTTTGCGTCCGATTCCAGATCGCAGCCGGACTCCCTCACCCTCCAGCTCGCACGATGCAGCATCGCCATGGCGTGTGCAGAGGCTCGTATCTGTGCAATCGATGCGCCGTGCTTCGCGTTAAACGACGCCGTTACACTTCAGAGTGATCTGGTCTTCGCTCAAAAAAACGGGTTCAGGGCGAAGGCCGCAATTCATCCCTTGCAAATAGTGGCCATCAACGTTGCCTACACGCCGTCGGCGAAGCGCATCGAGTGGGCTCGCCGCGTTATCGCCGCTTCAGACAATGGCGCAGGGGTTGTAGATGGACGCATGGTCGACGAAGCGATTGCCCGCGAAGCAAGAGACGTAATCGCCTCCATCTGAACCGCCCAGTCGGGTTCCTATCCTATCCGGCCAGATGGCCTTGTCAATTCGGAGAATGTTATGACCGACGCAATTTCAGCCTATCGGAAAATTGGTGAAAATCGCTTCCGGGAAACTTCGGGACTTTATTTCGAGGATTTTCAGCCAGGGGTGACATACGAGCATCGTCCCGGACGGACCGTTACGGATGTTGACAACATCTGGACGACGCTGCTGACACTCAATTCACAGCAGGTTCACTTCGATGCCGCCTACGCTGCGCAGACCGAGTGGAAGAAGCTGCTGGTCGACAGCACATTTACTCTCGCCCTGCTCACCGGCATGAGCGTGCGCACCGTAAGCGCGAAAGTTGTCGCAAACCTCGGGTGGGACAAGGTCAAGGCCGTTGCACCTGTCTTCGCTGGGGACACGCTCTATGCCGAGTCGACCGTGATTTCCAAACGTGAATCGAAGAGTCGTCCGACTCAGGGCATTGTCACAGTCGCAACCCGCGGGATCAACCAGGACAGCATCGTTGTGATGAGTTTCGAACGAACGATGCTGATCTACAAGCGCGGACACTCGCCCGAAAGCGCCGCCAACTATTGAGGGAGTCTGCGATGAATAGCAAGGATAGTAATCTCGATGCACTATTCGAGAGCAAGCTGACTACGGCGATCGAGGCCGTGGCCAGGATTCGCAGCGGTACCACCATCGCGCTCGGAATGGCGATGTCCCAGCCACCGTCGTTGCTCGAAGCATTGGCGGCTCGTGCCGAAGCCGCGGACCTTGACGATCTGAAGGTCTACTACTTCCACGCAGAAGAGTTTTTGAGAAAGTCTCTTTTGCGCTATTCATTGATGGGACGGATCGTTCCACACTGCATGTTTATGGGCGCCCCGGAGCGGGAACTGATCCAGTTGGGTGACCAGGATGGTGGGCGCAAGGTAGTGTATTTTGTTCCCAATGCATTCAGCCAATCCCCCCGTCTTTTTCAGGAACACATTCCCGTCGACACCATGCTTGTGATGGTCTCCCCGATGGACGAAAACGGCTATTTCACGTTCGGAACGAACAACGACTACACAAGCGGCGTCGCCCGCGCTGCCGGACGCCTGATTGTAGAAGTGAATCCGAACATGCCACGTGTGTTCGGCGATTCGCTTTTGCACGTCTCCGAAGTCGACCATATCGTCGAATCGGATCATCCTCTGCCTGAGCTCGGTGCCAAATCAGCGTCTGACACTGACCAGGTGATCGGCGAGCTGATTGCTGAGCTGGTCACGGACGGCGCGTGCCTGCAGATGGGCATTGGCGCCCTGCCTAACGCGGTCTGTAGCGCACTCACTTCCCATCGTAACCTGGGCATTCATACGGAGTTGCTAACTCCCGGCCTCGTCGATCTCATCCGGCGTGGCGTTGTCGACAATAGCCGAAAGGCACTCAATCGCGGCAAGTCCGTTTTCACGTTCGCGATGGGTGATCGCGCAATGTATGACTTCATGAACGACAATCCATCGATCGAAAGCTATCCGGTCAGCTATGTCAATGATCCGCATGTCATCGCTCAGAACGAGCGTGTTCTGTCAGTGAACTCCACGATCGAAATGGATCTGACAGGCGCCTGCAATTCCGAGCACGTGAAGGGGCATCAATACAGCGCGACAGGTGGTCAACTGGATTTCGTTCGGGGTGCCTACGCGTCGCGCGGCGGAAAGTCGATCATCGCGTTTCACTCGACAGCTGGCGGGGGCCGGATCTCGAAGATTGTTCCGCGGCTTGCGGGTCCCGTGACGACGCCACGTACCGACACCCATATGGTCGTCACGGAATACGGTGTGGCGAACCTCAAGGGCCTTTCGTCCAGCGAGCGTGCGCGGGCGCTCATCAGGCTGGCACATCCCAACGTTCGCGAGTCCCTCACGTCACAGGCTCGCGAACTTCATCTGCTTTAAGGAGAACGACCATGGCGAACACCATCGCAGGATATCTCGCCAGGACACTTGAGGCGGCCGGAGTGAAGCGCATTTGGGGTGTCACAGGCGACAGTCTGAATGGTCTGTCGGATGCCTTGAACAAAATGGGTACGATCGACTGGATGCATACCCGCCACGAGGAAGTGGCAGCCTTTGCCGCCGGCGCTGAGGCAGCACAGACCGGTACACTTGCCGTGTGCGCGGGCAGTTGCGGACCTGGCAACCTCCACCTGATTAACGGGTTGTTCGACTGCCAGCGAAATCATGTCCCCGTGCTTGCGATCGCAGCACACATTCCGTCAACAGAGATCGGCCTCGGATATTTCCAGGAGACGCATCCCCAGGAACTCTTCAAGGAATGCAGCTATTATGTCGAGCTGGTCACAAACCGGTCGCACTTTCCGCGAATCCTTGAACGCGCGATGCGCACGGCGATCGAGCAAAAAGGCGTAGCGGTCATCGTATTGCCGGGTGACGTCGCACTTGCAGATGCGCCGCCTGATACGCCGAAATGGATCGCCACGGCCCCACCGACGCTGACGCCGGCGGCCGCTGATATTGAATATCTCGCTGAAATCCTCAACCGGTCCGAAGCAATCACGCTCCTCTGCGGCAGTGGATGCGAAGGGGCGCACGATGAAGTGATCGCTCTTTCCGAGATACTCGGCGCGCCCGTGGTACATGCACTACGCGGCAAGCAGTTCGTTGAGTACGACAATCCGAACAGCGTCGGAATGACCGGCCTTATCGGTTTTAGCTCGGGATACCATGCGATGAAGTCCTGCGAAACGCTGGTGATGCTCGGCACCGACTTCCCTTACCGCAACTTCTATCCGTCACACGGCAACATTGTGCAGATTGACCGGAAAGCTGATGCGTTGGGGCGCAGAGCTCCGCTAGCACTCGGCCTTGTCGGCGATGTGAAGAGTACGCTTGGAGCTCTGGCGCCTTTGCTCTCGCGGAAAAGCGATCGTCGCTTCCTCGAAAACACGCTGGCACACTACGCGTCCTCGCGCAAGGGACTCGATGAACTTGCCCGGCCGTCCGCAACCGACCGCCCGATTCATCCTCAATATCTGACGCGGCTCATCGATGAAATCGCCGACGAGGACGCAATCTTCACAGCGGATGTGGGCACCCCCACACTTTGGGCCGCGCGTTATCTGAGCATGAACGGCAAGCGCCGTTTGTTTGGGTCGTTCAACCATGGATCCATGGCAAACGCAATGCCACAAGCGCTCGGTGCGCAGGCAGCAGCGCCAGACAGACAGGTCATTTCCCTCTCGGGAGATGGTGGACTCTCGATGCTGATGGGCGATCTGCTGACAGCCCGACAACTGGATCTGCCCGTCAAGGTGGTGGTCTACAACAACAGCACACTCGGGTTTGTGGCAATGGAAATGAAAGCCGGCGGTTACCTCGACACCGGGACAGACCTGCATCCGACCAACTATGCGGCTATAGCACAGGGCGCCGGCATCTACGGCATACGGGTCGAGCAATCGGAGGATCTGCCGGACCAATTGCGTCGTGCGTTTGCCCGACCAGGGCCTGCGGTCGTCGACGTTGTCACGTCGAAGCATGAACTTGCGTTGCCGCCTAAAATCCAATGGGCACAAGCGAAGGGCTTCAGTCTGTATATGCTTCGTGCGGTACTGAACGGTCGCGGCGATGAAGTGATCGAGTTGGCGAACACCAATCTCCGATAATCGGAATGCGGACATCGGGAAGATGATCAGAGGTGGCCTCGTTCGTTCGGACAGTGGTTCCGCTGTTTAAAGTGGAAAGCGCTGGTCGTTTCGCTGCCGTTTCTATCGCAGGCAGCAACGCGAAGTAAACCTCATAGGGCGTCCTATCTGCCAGACTGGAATGGGGCCGTTGCCGGTGGTACCACATCCTGTAAGCTGCGATTGACTGGCGTGCCTGACTGACCGATTCATATGCCTTCAGATACACGTCTTCGTACTTCGCGCTGCGCCAGGCTACAGTCGCGAACAAGGGGATGAAGTCAGGGAAGATGGCTGGACAGGCAACGGCCGTCCTGTGTGCCGATCGCACGCAAGCGAAGCGCGCAGGAGGCGAAACTCGCGCAGCGAGGTTCAATGCGACGCACGACAGCGCGACCGGCCGTTTTCTGGCCGGTGACGCGCAAATCTGGATTTGACGCGAGTCGGAAAATCGCTCTGCCGAATCCGCAACGATCACTTGCACGGTCATTGGATATGAATATATGATTCGTATACGTTTCATATATACAGAGTGACATGGGCATCGTGAACATCGACGAGGACCTGCACGACCAACTGCGCAAAGCGAGTGCCGTGTCGTGCCGGTCAATCAACGCGCAAGCGGCCTTCTGGATGAAGGTCGGCATGTTGTGCGAAATGAACCCGACACAGAATTTCAATGAGATCGTTGCACGGGAACTACGGGCAGCGGGCGTTGCGGCACACTCTATCAAGGTGGCTTCGGCATGACCAAGCGACCCGAAGAAATTGCCTTGCTGGCCGAGTCGGGCAAATTGTTGGCGGATGTGTTCGGTTATCTGGATCGGATGAATTTGATCGGCATGTCCACCATGCAGGTCAACGATCTGGTTGATAGCTTCATCGTCAATGAACTTGGCGCACGCCCGGCAAGCAAGGGGCAATACGGGTATGCCTACGCGCTCAATGCTTCCCGCAACAACGTGGTTTGCCACGGCTTTCCGTCCACGACGGACATACTGCAAAGCGGCGACATCGTTAATTTCGACATCACACTAGAGAAAAATGGCTTCATCGCCGATTCCAGCAAAACCTATCTGGTCGGCGAAGTGCATCCGCTCGCCAAGCGGCTCGTGCAAGTGACTTACGAAGCGATGTGGAAGGGCATCAGGGCCGTGCGTCCCGGCGCCCGACTGGGCGATGTGGGGCATGCCATCGAGCGCCATGCCCGGCAGAACGGCTATTCGGTCGTGAGGGAATATTGCGGACATGGTATCGGGCGCGAGATGCACGAGGAGCCTCAAGTGCTGCACTGGGGACGGCCTCAAACGGGTCTGACGCTGGAGGAAGGCATGGTGTTTACCATCGAGCCGATGATTAATCAAGGCCGTCGTACCGTTCAGACCGAAGAAGACGGTTGGACGGTCGTGACGCGCGATGGGCAACTGTCCGCGCAATTCGAGCACACCGTCGCCGTGACCCGAAACGGTGTGCGAGTCTTGACGTTGCGTCCCGAGGAAAAGATGTTGCACTCGCGATAGTCCCCGAAGGACGTAAATTCCCCCGCCCCGCTTTACTGATCCCATTGATTACCGCCGGCGTGTATATTTTTGATACGTTTGAGTTAAATGGTTGTCGCCTCGACGGAAGCTGGTTGACGCGCATGTTTTCGTCCGGTTCATGATTCGCCTGATCCGCGGTCGCCGTGCAGGCCATTGGCATAAGTGCGGTGCGCGGATTGGAAGCTAAGTTAAAAGATCAAAATAGCCGTTAGTTCACTTCAAGTGACAATCGGTTTGCATTTTGGGACACGCACGGGAAGTACCGAGTGAGCCGCACGAAAACATGCAAGCTCTGTCCCGACGTTCTTTTGTGGAGACCGTCGATAGAAATTCAGTGAAATTTGGGTATTCGGGCGACGCCGGATCGCGGCCGAAGCGCAAACCCGTTAAGCGAGCGCTTCAGCCGGAGTGACGAATCCTATTGCTGTAACGGAAGAAACTGCTCGACGAGCCGCGTCCAGTAGGCTGCGCCCACGGTGAGATTGTCGTCGTTGAAATCGTAAGATGCGTTGTGCAGAGTGCACGAGTGTTCGCCGTTACCCAATCGCAGAAAGCAGCCTGGCTTTTCCTGAAGGTAGTAGGCGAAGTCTTCGCTGCCGGCAAACGGGGCGAAGTCGCTGATCACACGGTGTTCACCGACCAGTTCGCGTGCAACCGCGAGCGCCAGGTCGGTTTCCTTCCTGCTATTGACAAGCACTGGATAACCCGGGACGTAGTCGATTTCAACGCGCGCGCTGTGGGCATCTGCATGAGCCTTTGCAAGCGTCCGTATGCGTGCCTCTATCAGCTTGCGGGTTTGCGTATCGAAAGAGCGAACGCTGACCTGCAGATGTGCACTACCTGGAATCACATTGGCCACCGCTCCCGCGTTGAACGAACCGACCGTCACCACGGCAGCCTGCATCGGGTCTACGCTGCGCGACACTACGGTCTGCAGCGCCATCACCAGTTGCGAGCCAATCACGGTAGGATCGACCGCGAGATGCGGACGCGCAGCGTGCCCACCATAACCATCGATCACGACGTCCACCGTGTCGCACGCCGCCATGAACGCGCCGCCACAAAACATGAAGTTACCGGCCGGATAACCCGGCTGGTTATGTAGTCCAAAGATCGCTTCGCAGGGAAAACGCTCGAATAGGCCGTCCTCGATCATCCGCTTTGCTCCGCTGTCCAAGAGAATCTCCTCCGCCGGCTGGAAAACCAGATGCACCGTTCCGTCGAAACGACGAGTGCGAGCAAGATGGCGCGCGGCACCGAGCAGTATGGCCGTGTGGCCGTCGTGTCCGCATGCATGCATCTTTCCGGGTTCGGCACTAGCGTAGGGCAGACCGGTTTCCTCGACGATCGGCAGCGCATCCATGTCGGCGCGCAACGCGACGGCACGTGGACTGTTCCCGGCCTTGAGTGTAGCCACCATGCCCGTTCCGCCAATGCCGCGGGTCAGCCTGTAACCCCAGCTCTATCTTCAGATGGGGCGTGGACAGAGCGTCGGCGAAGCGGGTGGCATGTTGACGGCACCGCTCTTTGGCGTCGTGCTCGGCTCCTATCTTTCGGGACAATACATGCGCTACAGCGGTAAATACAAACTGCCGCCGTTGGCTGGCCTGGCGGTCGCTGTCCTAGTGCTGGCGATTATTGCATACGGAATTGCGGAGTTGCCCGTGGCGGCGATCATCGCACTCACGTTCTTTCAGGGTGTAGGGATCGGTGCGAGTCTGCCGCCGATGATGGTGTCGTCGCAAAACTCCGTGCCAGCGAGCGATATCGGCATCGCCACCGCCGTGCACACGTTTTTCCGTGCGGTGGGCGGGACGATCGGGGTCGCGATATTTAGCGCAATAGTGCTGCATCTGCTCGGTTCGCATGCCGATTTGCCTGGTAGCGGGCATGGTGGAGTGACAACGCGGCTGGTAACCACGGCCTCGGCTTCGAGCACCGTAACGCATGCTTTCGGTGTGTTCTTCGCGGCATGCGCGGCGACGCTCGCGCTGGCGTGGATAGCACTGAGAAATCTGCAGGTGATTCCATTCCGCGCAATGGCGGCGCGCTTTGACGTCACGAAGGACGTGGGGATATGAACCTCCCTACACATTAGCCAATGTCGCGAAGGATAAAATCGACGGCAGCGAGAAAATCGGCAAGGTCATCGTGTTCGAGTACTTGTGCGCGTACGAAGTGGGTGAGACGGTGTTCGCCCGTGAGCAACGCGGGATCCTGTCCGCTGCACTCAAGTTCGAGACTCACCCCGTTGGGCAAGTGCGCCACCAGGCGCGACAGTACCGGTACGCGCGGCGCGCTCCGTACGACTTCACGCGGCCTGAGCACTGGCGCGCCACAGCAGGCGACCAAGGCCGATTTGCGCTTACCGTGAGAGCATCCGGTTCGGCGACCTCCACTATGGGTACGAATTCCGCCGAGCCCGTGCGAGTCGACTTCCCGGAGTCGATGTACATGGGCCGCCTGCGCTCCTGCATGATCCACTTGCGCAGCTGGGCGGCGTTCATGCCAGCCTTGAGCGCCAGGTCAACCACCGATGCTCCGGGTTTCTCGCACGCCTCGATCAGCCATCGTTTACCTTGGGGATCGAAGCAGCGCCGACCGCCATCGTCGATGTGCGTGACTTAGTATTGTAGGATGGAGAACTGGCGCGCGCACGTTAGGCTTCGGTGGCAGTTCCACTGCTTTCGCAGTGGGCCTCAGTCCGGCTGCCGTGGCCACGTTTCGAGCCCCCGCCTCATCGAACGCAGCGGGCCGTTTTCCGGCACTACGCGCTCTCCTGCCTGCTTCATGTCAACGCTTATGGGACCTATCATGCTGGGGACGCTTTCATCTGCGTTTTGTAGCGAACCTTATAGCCATTGAATAGCTTCAGTTCGCCATACAACCGCCGCTTACTCCACGTCTCCCAGCCGAAGCCCTGTTGCTTCCGGGATCGCTGCATGTGACGCCTGATCTTCTTCTCCACCCAGTCTCTCACGAAGCTGAAGCATTCACTGGAATGCCCAATAGCGAAATAGTTCACCCAGCCACGTAGCATCGGGTTGATCAATGCGACAACACAGCCCACCGACTGCGACTTATATCGCCTGAACACATCCTTGAGCTTTCGCAGTAACGCCGTTCGCTTCTTCAGCTTGGGCGTGTACTGCGGTCGCCACACTTTGTTCCGGATGCTTCGGATGCGACGAAAGTCGAAACCCAGAAAGCCGAAGCTCTCTCCACATGCCAGATTCACGGTGCGGCTCTTCTCTTCATTGATTTCGACCTGCAGTTTGGCAAATTCTTCCCGAAGGCGTCGGGTTACGG
Organism: Paraburkholderia silvatlantica; assembly: GCF_003096715.1. Lineage (GTDB taxonomy): Bacteria > Pseudomonadota > Gammaproteobacteria > Burkholderiales > Burkholderiaceae > Paraburkholderia > Paraburkholderia silvatlantica. The sequence continues at coordinate 135,034 of NZ_QEOL01000017.1, read as the reverse complement.
CCCCGAGCAAACATGCATGGCGCGGATGGGCATAGATAAGCACGACAAGACAGTTGTCCTGCTTTCCGAGCTGCCCACAGTACCGACGTGCTACCCCGACCGAATGACTTCCCTTCTTTGGAAACCTGTGCCCGGCGGGCAGTCGCGGCTAAGTAATGCGCTGAATCCGCCGCCAGCAATCGCCGGTGCCGCGCCTCGGTATCGTCGCCGGCCGGGAACATGCCATTCCGGACGAAGCCCCTGTGCCGCGACGTTCTGCGGCGTGCGGTTCTATACGAGAATGGGTGATGCTCGCGTTAGACGCACACACGCCGAAGAGAACGGCTACTACTGGATTATTGACGACACCGGTTTTCATCTCCAAGTACCGACATCAGAAAATCGACCACTACCTTGACGCGCGTCGCAATGCGCCGGCCTGCGGGGTAAACAAGATGAATCGCCAGTGTTTCAGGCTGTTGTCCTCTTAGCAGGACCTCGACCTGTCCCGTATCGATTTCCTTTCCAAATAGCCAGCGTGGCGCTTGGGCGATACCGATTCCGTGCAGCACCGCGGCGCGGACATGTTCCGCATCGCCTGTCAGAAATGGGCCGCGAGGAATATAAGAGACAGTTTCCCGGCCGGTCTTGAAACGCCAAGGTCTACGCTCATGGTCTCGGGCGAAGACAATGCCCGTATGTTCATCGAGTTCGGCCAGCCGGGTTGGCTTGCCCCGGGCGGCAATGTAGGCCGGGCTGGCAACCATGACCATCTCCGTGTCCGACAATTTTCGCGCGGTCAGCGAGGAATCTGCCAAGTGCCCGTGGCGAATCGCCAAATCCAGGCCTTCCCCGACCAGATCGACGTGATGCTCCGATACTGATAGTTCGAGCGTCACATCGGGATACCGGCGAAAGAACTCTGGTAGCAGCGGCGTCACACACAGACGGCCGTAAGCGGGCGCCGTCGTCAGTCTGACCAGTCCTCGCGGCGATTGCTGCCGTGCTCCGACAGACGACTCCAGCGCATCGAAATCATCCACCCATGTCTTGGCGGATTCGTAGAATGTCTGGCCTGCTTCGGTGATGACCACCTGGCGCGAGGTCCGCAGGACCAACTGGGCGCCTAGATGCCGTTCCAGTACAGCGATCTGCTTGCTGACGGCCGGTTGCCCGATGCCTTCCTCCCGCCCCACGGCGGAAAAACTCCCGCATTCGACCAAGCGGACAAACAGACGAATCGCATTCAGGCGGTCCATAGACGACGCTTCCATTCATTCTTGAATGGAATGGATGGTATGCCCGGAGGATGCGTTTCGGCAACCGACGGAATTGCTTAAGTTACGGGGAATGCATTTCCGACATCCCCATTCACTCCGGAGATCCCAGCATGAAAGCCATTTGTGTCACCCCCGAACGCGCGCTCGCTCTGCGCGACATTCCGGCGCCGAACCAGCCTGCGCCTGACCACGTATTGATCGACATCGAGGCGTCGGCCATCAACCACGGCGACAAGATCTTCCTGCGCATGCCGGCCGCGGCTGGCAACGCGCTTGCCGCCAGCCAGCACGACGTGTGGGGCGTCTCCGCTGCCGGGAGGGTCGTGGCGGCCGGTGCGGGCGTCCCGGCGCGTTACACGGGCAAGCGAGTCGCCGTTTATCGCTCGCTGAACCGCAGCCCGGACAATATCGGGCTCTGGTGCGAAACAGCGCAGGTACCTTACACGAGCTGCCTCATCCTTCCCGACGACGTCGGCGCGTTGGACTATAGCGGCTCGCTCGTGAACGTGATAACAGCTTATGCGTTCCTCGAAACGATAGCCGAGGCCGGGCATCGGGGCGTGATCGCCACGGCGGGAAACTCGGCAACCGGGTTAGCGCTCGCCGCGCTCGCGCGTCAAAGAGGTATGCCGGTCATTCTTCTGGTGCGAAACCAGGCCACTCAGGCCGACCTGCTGCGTCAGAGAGCCCAGTACGTCCTCGTGACCACCGAAGAGGATTTTGCCGACACGCTCAGCAAACTGTCCACCGAACTCGGTGCCACAGCGGTCTTCGATGGCGTGGGCGGCGGATTGACCAGCCAGATCGCCGCTCACCTGCCGATACGTTCGGCAATCTATATCTACGGCACGATGGGCGGACCGGGCGCCCTCACCGTGTCGGCACCGCTTTTTCTGATGAAGGACCTATCGATGCAGCGCTTCAGTAATTTCGAGAGCCGGACGGTGCGCGAACCTGAAAAGTTGACGGCCGCGCTGAGCGCCCTCGAAAGCGTGATTGCCGATCCTGTATTCAGGACACGTGCGGGCAGGGTGTTCTGTTTCGATCAGATCGAAGAGGCCATGGCATTCGAGGCTGCCGACGGGGGCAAGGCGATTCTGGTGCCGTAGACGGTTACCTGGGCGAGGGTGGTAGAGCACGCTCGCCGGGTCGACCTCGGCTATGAGGTCTCTGGCGGGTGCTTCAATTTGTTTCTGTTTTTTGGTGAGCTTGATCTTGGCCATAACGCCTCCTAGTTCGGGATCAAACACAAGAAACAGCCAAAAGCCGCGGCATCGGAAAGTGTGCCGTAATCGGTCTAGTCAAGGCGTAAGGCTAAACGAGACTAGCCTCTTGGAAAACCAAGTCCAGCAACGCTTAGCAGGTTCCAACGTAGTCCCATCCCATTCTCGGGAATCAATCTCTATGGCGGCAGCCAAATGGCACCCGTCTGTGAGTCGAGGTGCTTGCTCGCGACGTCGGCCATGGGTATCAGCGCGGTCGGCGCGCGGTTGACGGCACCTTCGGGACTTGCCATCGGCGCGATCGTGCCGACGGGTCCAGGCCGGTTTTTCGAGAAAGGAAACGAAGCGATGAGCGACGATCTGATGACGGCATCGGATCTGCTGAGCTCGACCTCACACGCCGTGCGGACGATGTCGCAGTTTCTTGGCATCTAGAGACGTGGCCAGGATCTACAAAAAATACGTTCACTCCCACTCCACAGTCGAGCAATACAGGGAGATGGGAGGTCTGAACCGGCCACAGGTTGCGAATTCAACTTGTGCGCTGCTGCGCATCGCGCTGAGCAGTGAGAGATGATTCCTGGATCGCGACTAACGCGGCGCAATGAGGTCGACTCGCCAGTAGTCGGTAGCGCCGCCGCTACCATGCCCGCCGACCGCATCCTCAATGGAAAATGGAGGTCAAGGCGGCGGGGTAAAAAGTGGGTAAAAAATCCAAAAACAACAAAGGGTTACGGACTTTCATCCATAACCCTTTGATTTCTTTGGTCGGTGCGAGAGGATTTGAACCACCTACCGCCTGCACCCCATATCACGCTCGCAACCCTGCTCGCCGAAATCCCGAACGAATGACACGTGCGCCTTGTTCCAGTGTGTCGAGGTAATCGGCCCAGGCTTGCATCATCTTTTTCCGGACCGGCAAATACTCCGCGAAATTGTAGGCACCCCTCACCTCGTCGCGCTCACCGTGTGATAGCTGTCGCTCGATTGCGTCACCCGGCCAACCTAGTTCGTTGAGCAGCGTGGAAGCAGTGCTGCGAAATCCGTGGCCCGTCATTTCCCCACGGGTATATCCGAGACGGCGCAGAGCGGCATTCACCGTGTTCTCGCTCATCGGCCTTTCGCTGGTCCGGACGCTGGGAAAAAGGTAGCGTCCATGGCCATTGACAGCATGAAGCTTTTGAAGGACGGTAACGGCCTGCTTCGAGAGCGGCACAAGGTGCTGCTCCTTCATTTTCATACGTGCAGCTGGAATACGCCACTCACCCTGATCAAGGTCGAATTCGGTCCATTCAGCCTTGCGAAGCTCGCCGGGGCGAACAAACGTCAGCATGCCGATGAGAAGCGCGCATTTCGTTTCGAAAGCTCCTTGATAGTCGCGGATCGCGCGCACAAGCGCACCGACCTCCTTGGGGTCCTTGATCGATGCATAGTGCTGCTTGGGAGCCGGCTTGAGTGCCTCGCGAAGGTCCGTCGTAGGGTTGCGATCTGCCCGTCCGGTCACAACTGCATACCGGAAAATCTGTCCGCACTTCTGCAAAGATCGATGTGCCGTATCGACAGCGCCGCGTTTCTCGATTCTTCTCAAAGCGGCCAGCAGTTCAACCGCGGACTCGCGCGCCACAACCTCAAAGCTGTTCGCCGCCTGATCGCTTTCCGCCCTCTTCTGCGCCTTCCTGGCTTCGCCTGGGTCATAGCCCGCTGTGAGTTTCTTTCGCGCCTCATCGCGCCGGTCACGGGCTTCTTTCAGGGAGACGTCCGGATAGGTCCCAAGCGAAATCAGCTTCTCCTTACCGCCGAAGCGATACTTCAATCGCCACCACCGCGACCCGTTCGGATTCAGGAGCAGGAAGAGCCCTCCGCCATCGGATAGTTTCGTGGGGCGAACCCCTGTCTTGGCATTACGGATTGCGGTATCAGAAAGAGGCATGGGGGTAACTCCTGTTTTCAGCGTAGAGTTACCCCCAAACTTACCCCCATGAAACGCAGGAAGTCAACGGACTGCGGCGATATTGCAAGGAATGGGACATAGGCCGAGAGGCCGGTCCAGCAAGGGTTTCGGAGATCAGGACGGAACATGTGCCGTTGATCATAATCCGTCCTCGGAGTAAAGCATAAGATGTCCGCTACGCAGGCAGTTATGCCGCAAGGAGCTGCCTCAGGAAAACATAAATTGGCCAATCGGACGCGAATAAAGCATAAATCGACCAAACGAAAAACTGCCTGAGTAGCAGGCAATTTTCCCGGCGTCGAGGCGATCCACTCTCTGGAGAGTGGATCGTGGGTGCCGAATCGGGTCCGGACTGGGAGTCGAACCCCGCGTCACAAGCAAATTTCTCGACCCCATCAAACCTCACCGATGAAGGCCTCTCTGCCCTCGAACGATGTGGCGCAACGGCCGATCAGGTTGAAGCCACGATGTCAGCTGGCATCCCCACTGGACGACGGCGATACATTGCACGTTCGCGTCCGCAATCTGTGCTTGGTGTAAGTACGAGCGCAGATCAGTGCGTGACGGCGTATACCCGGCAACCCAGTTCCGCCTCGCGGAATTTTGTCGCCGAAATTCAACCGGGCGAGGTTCGCAACACGCTCCCCTTTCTAACTTTCTGGGTACGAATTTCGTGTTGCTGGGCCAGTATTGCAGCCTAGTCCACAATAATTGCTTCTTTAGGACCGTCTGGTTCGGCAGCCGCAAGGTCATCTACGATTTGCCATTTCAGATATGCCGTCGACACGACTTCTTCGATCTCATCCCACGCTAGCCGCCTCAGATTTTCCTGCTTTGCGCCGCTCCGCCAGCCCGTATCAACGGGTTGGCGGACGATCCACGAAATAAACGAGCGGCGAACCACCTCCTTGGACAGCAGTTCCTCACGTGCAGACGACAACCACCAACGAACTTCTAGCGGACCGCGAGCTTCCACCAGCACATCGCTCTCACAGCGGCCGATTTGCTTTAGTTCGGCGCGGCGACGACGAAGGGTATTGAAACTAGCTCGCTTCTTCAGCATACCAACGGGAATAGCAACAAGAACGCTCAAAACACTTATGCCGTATAGGGCCATGAATATCACCGGCAGTGGTATTCCTGTCCATCGACTCAGCCCATATAGCCCCGATCCGATTATCCCAATAAGTCCCGCGATCACGAGCGCTATCTTTGTGGCCGATCGAAGCATTGCACCGTACCGCGGTCGTCGGGTCTTGTGCCAATGCCTAGCCGCGCCCAATATCGTTTCGGGCGCCAATCTCGTTGGCGTGTTCCGCAGCATGTAGCAGATGCTGGTGCGAATCGCATACGTCCACGCCAAGGCAAGCGACGCCCATAGAAATAGGCCAACCCTGACTTTCGCAAAATAGCTGAGGACGACTGTCAGCGAGGCCAAAGCCAAACCCGCCCACAACAGCAGCATCACAAAAGAAAATATGCTTCGGTTGATAGATTTTCCGTTCGGGTGCGCCGCTCGCCGCATGGCCGGCGCCGGTTGACCGATCAAGCCGGGAGACTTCACAAACAGCCCAGCGATTGGTACCAAAGGTTTAACAACCAAGTACGCCAAGACTATCGGGCGTCGTAGCCGCCTGCACCGTTTCCAAATATTCTCAGCGCCTATGGACGATGGGAGACGAGCAACAACTGCCTCGATGCGCCAAAGATCTGCGAGTTTCCTCGCATCCAGTATCTGGTTGGCAAGTGAGAGTCTGACCCACGCAGCAAGGTCGGAAGAAAGGTTCCCGAGATAGCTCAGATTCTCAAAGGCTATCCGGTGCTCAAGTTCCGAGGGCTCCTGTATCACTTCGGATGTCTTACGTTCTATTTGTGCTGCGCTGGCAAGACCGTAGAGTGTCAGTGCTGTATGCTGGTTCACGAGATCCCCGCTCGACCAAAACCGGTCTAGCGTTTCCTCGACGACCAACGACAGCGCATCGGGACGTATGTCATGTCGGTTGCGCAATCCGTCTTGAAGCAGTTTCAGCACGTGCGCGTATGTCGAATCTTCCAGAGCAAAGTACTCGAACTTTTCTCCACCGAAACTACTAGCGACGGTTGTGACTTCAGCAGCAAGCACTGGGAGTCGCTTAATCGCGTCATCCAGATAAGGCTGAATGATGCAGGCCGGCTGTGTCTGAAAGAGCGTAACCGCATATTCCCTCCAGCGTCCGTCGCAGAGCATTGTCTCGCTTGCAACAGGCAACGCCTGGGTCGCAACTTGCTGAACAACAAGTGCCTCTTGGTAACGCCTGTGTACGAAAGCGAAATGGGAAGTCTCTTTGCTGCTTAGCCACGTGTCAGTTCGCAAAACCTTCATAAATACCAGCGCATCGAGCAATTGGCGGATCCGGTCTTCGTCGATGAAGGTTTGGCGGAGGTGATGACTTAACTGCTGAACCGACGGAGCAAGTCCGAGCTCCCTGTTGACCGCAAGTACACGCGCAACGTGCCGGGCCATGTCGAGGGCTTCCCCGGACGAAACATCCACGCCCGGCAGTTCACTCCCATCCGATGTCAGGTTCTCAAGATGTCGATTAAGCAAGTCAAGATCATTGCGTGGAAGTTGCCCTTCCGCTGTGATGTCGGCGCACAACAGGGCAAGGAACATCGGATTTCTGAAAGCATCGCCGCCCCGTTTCGCAATATAACTTCTCACCGCGCGACGACTCTCCCGATTCGCCAGCGACTGGACGATCATTCTCTCCTGACGCTCGGTTGAAAGCGGAAGGACGTGAAAGCGCGTCCATTTTTCCAATGGCGGAGCCTTGTATTCACGTGATGCCACCATGACGCGACAACGCCCAGTGACGTCTGCAAATGCCTGGATCGCCTCGGCATACTGCCGAACAACCTTTGACCCGTTGCCCTCATGCAAAACAGCGGGAATTTCGTCAAAGGAGTCGAGCAGGAAACACCACTTCCCGTCTCGGAGATACTCATCCCAATGCTTCTGCACAAATTTGGCAGCAACACTGTCTACAACTGCATTGGACCGCACAAACGCTTCGATTGCCTGTGCCGTCGGAGTCACATCCGGAATTTTTTCCAGTCCGCGGAGATTGACGTAGAGCGGGATGACATGCGAGCCACGGGCCTTTCTTGCCAGCAGGCCGAGATCCATCGCCAGCGTTCGCAGCGCAATGCTCTTACCACTTCCCGGTTCCCCAACAAGCAAAATCCGGCTAGCCTTGCTGTTCTGGATTGCATTTACAAGGCGATTGACTTTACGCCGACCATCAGTCGGTCTATCCAGCAGCTTGGCGAGCGCGGAACTGTATTGCTGCCCCTCGACCTCAATTTCGGCCTCCAGGTCGGTAAAGGGTATGCTGCTCCATGATTCAGCATGATTCAGACTGTCGATGCGATGCTTGAGTACGTCGCAGATATGTTGTCGTTCGCGCCGCGCGGGCCCTTGCTCACCCGCGCTCAAGCCCCAGTTATCCGCGAACATGGTCCACTGCGCCAAAGCCGTGTTTATCCATCCAAGCGCTGAGCCGATTATCCGAATTAGCCCAATGATCAGCCAGACAATCAGGACGATATTTGTCAAGGTGAGCGGATGATGGCCAACAATCGAAGTCCACAGCTTTTCGACTACCCCGAGTATTGATTGAGCATCGAAATTCAACGGGACTATTGATTCGGGTTGCGCCGCTCCACCATCTGGACTATTCATTTTGGTTAGCCAATGAGCAAATGTACACCTGCAAGTTTAACGGCCGCTATCCAGAAATCTTTTACTCTGCCACACCTCTGTCGGACGGAAGCGCACCGGAATTGATATGGTCCCGAGGCAGCAGGACTGGGTACGCGAGGTTTGTGAATTCATTATCGATCGACGTGGCACGGAGAGACCATCAGCACGGTCGCCGGCAACCACCCCGAATCCGGTGATTCGATGCCTCTGCTCTTCGAGCGCAGGACAGTCTTGCCGCTGAACCCGACGACCACTGTTATAACCCCAATTATTGAAAAAATAACCATATATAGTGTTACCCTTGCCATTTTCTCCTATATGCAGTATTTCTTGGTGGTAAGTGGGGTTGCGCTTCCTGTGTGCAGACTTTTTCGCGAGTTCAGTCATGAGCAACAAAAAAGATAGCAACAACCTGTACGTCGAACGCCGTCCCCAGGGGGACTACGCTGTCCGGAAACCGGACTCCGACAGAGCTAGCGCTGTCGCACCAACCCAAGGGCAGGCAATTGAGCGTGCAAAGCAGTTGAACCCGGACGCAGCGATCCATATCGAACGGGTTCGTAACACTAACGGCGGACACCCGGACAAGTGGCGAAAGGAATAACGCGCGACCATCGAGCCAGATTCTTCGCTCGCCGCCCTGTGGCGTCCCAGGTGGTAGGTAGCCGCGGAGCTTTCCTGCTTCAAAGCCAGCAGTAGCCAGCAGATAATCAAAACTATGGCAATCGCTGGGCTTGTAAACACCGGTCCGGAGCACGCCTGAACGAGGTTGTTTTCGCCTCGCAACCCATACAGAGTGTTGAGCATCTGCTTGGTCGTCTGCGGAACTCAATCGGGTGGAGAAAGTGCTCTTCGCCCCCCAGGCGGCACATCTTTATCTATGGCGACCGCGGGCTTAGCAAATCGTCCTTGGCTACGACGGCCGCAAACCAGTATCAGACACCAACTTCAGGTATATCGCCGCAGGAAGACCATGCGTCGAAACTGAGAAGCCTCCCGGGCTACCGAGCGACTCAACGGAGGAAGTTAGGGTATCCGGAAAGGACGTATGCCAGATACAACGCCTTGAACGAGACGACATATGGGATGGGAGTACACCGAATTCCGACGTGAGAAGCTTTATGAACGGGTGTGGACCGAGCCCCTCACCACAATCGCGAAGCACTACGGGATCTCCGATGTCGGTCTGAAAAAGATATGCGCGAAGCTTGGTATTCCGCTGCCGGGGCGGGGGCACTGGGCAAAGCTTGCCGCCGGGCACACGCTGCAAAGAACACCGTTACCGCCCACAACAGGAGCGACCACCTATCGTCGCTCCAGATATACACCGTCGCGTGACGAGGCATTCGACACACGTCTTCAGGACAGCCTTCAAAAAGACTTGCCGCCGTCGGTGCCGAAACTCCCGATCCGAACATCCATCGATGACTGTCTACCGCTGGTCAAAAAAATTGCGACGAAACTCAACGGGAAACGTCGTGATATGCGCGGCTGGCAGATGTGCGAGGGCCCCGGATTGATGTCGGTGACGGCATCGCCCGAGAACTGCCTGCGTGCAACGTTACTCCTCAATCTGCTGCTGGAGTCTCTACTTGGCAGCGGTTACTCGATCTCGAGCGGAACAAATGCCACCGAGCCGGCATCCGTCACAATCGTGGACTGCCGATTGTCGTTCAAGGTCCGTGAGCGGAGCCGACGAGAAGCCATCGTGCTGACACGCCAGCAACGCGAGGAAAATGAGCGACTGGGATTTCAATGGAACAGCCAACGGTACGAATACCATACGACCGGCAGCTTCGACATTTCCGCGACGCCCTCCAATAGCGGCTATGAGTGGGCGAAAATCAGCAATTCGCCGTCGGCTGCAGTCGAAACGAAGATTGCAGCGTTCATCGTTCGCCTCAGGGAACTGGCAATCCAGCGGCGGGTACAGTCAGAAATAAACGAAGAACGCCGCATCGTCGCGGAAGCCAAAGCTGCAGAAGAACGTCGGCAGGCAGAGATACGCCGGGTGGAACTCGAGCGCCTCAAGTTGGTTGAAGAATGGTCCGGCAAGTATGAGCGTGCAAACCGCTTGAGAAATCTTGCTGATGTGTTCGAGGCCAAAAAATTGACTTCGTCCGACCGCGTCGTTGATGCTGGATGGATTCGGCGGGCAGCGGACTGGTTAGATCCAACCGTTTCGTTTCACTGGGATGACGTCGACGAACCTTCCGAATCTGACCAGAACTCCTGACGTTTAATGAGCAGTGCCACGGTCGCCCGCCCTGCCGATTGCCGCTCATACCACCACATCTGCAATCGCAGCGGCGGCGATCTTCGTGCCCAACTAGCCCTCTTGCCCACCACCTTACTGGTTGTGATGCCTTTGGTTGTGGCCATGGGCTACACCGGCGTTGCGGCGAGAGTTCGTCTATCTCTGTACAGCATTCGAAGTAACAAGAACTGCTACTAGGAAGAACATCAGCGACAACGCTGCAAACGAATATGCTATACGCTTTGCCCTTTTCGATAGGCGCAGGTTCACCACTTCGGCATGCGTACGTGCAGCAGGCGCCTTCGTCAAGAATCAGTCCACTGACGGCAAACTTCCTCAATTACGTTTGGCCAGTGTATTCGCTCCTGTTCCAGACGACGGCGTTCGCCCCATCGTCCGGCTTGAAGATCGGACAGTAGTTGCGCCTCGTCCTTCGTGAGATTCACGGCAGGCCGCTTGTCCTGAGTCGGCTCCTCGGTCAGGAGATGTCGATGCGACTCGATGACCCCCTCCGTCATCAGAACCGATCTCAGATGTGGGAAGATGCCACGGGCCCGGGACAGAATATGCAATCCCCACGTATCAATGTCCCCCCAGTAGAGGACATCCGCAGCGAGCGCCCATTCTATTCCCCGTAGAGTGGTCACATTGTTCCCGAGCGCCATCACGACCGCCACCCCTTCGATATCCGGAAGTGCCAGCCCGCTCTCAAGGTTCTCGACAATCAGTAGTCGCTTTGGTGGATACCGAAACACATGGTTCCACTGGCCTATGGGAATCTGAAGATCCTCCATGCCCAGCAGTTGCTCGCGAAGCCCGGGATCGAGCAGTCTCATCCGCACCGTATCGGGCGAACGCCTCAGCCCCATGACCTCACGAATATCACCGTCCTTCCCCATAAGGATCCGAACCAGGGGTTCCACGACACCACGCCGTCCCTCGACCCATTTCGTGTCTATGTCTATCAGTGGCAATTGGCGCAGGTAGAGTCCACTCGCCGGGTTCTGCCTGCACCAGGCCAGCAATTCCATCAGTCGCCGGAAATCATCGTCAGACCAGTCGGCGGTTCTTATGACAGCATTCGTGCAATCGCGCTGGCCGGCCAAAACCGGATACCGCTCGCCCATCCTCTGCCACCGCATATGAAGGGTGTCCCAATACCGGCGCAGTCCTGCGCAATCCGCCACCGCCTGCGCATCTTCGAACAACACCCTTTCCGGTATCGTGACGTTGCCCATGGTCCGCCAGTTCACCGATCGCCACACGGCAGCGGCCCTTCGCCCTTTATCCCTGGAAATCCTGTCGAAATCATTCCATGCACCAAGCCAGGCCCGCATGGCCCCGGGTGCGTTGGCCGCTTGCCTGTCCGATGGGCTGCGCAGAGCAACCGATAACGGCCACGAGCCCTCCGATGGCTGCGCCAGCCAATCAGCCTGATGACGCTCCAGTTGACGCCGGCATGCAACCGCGAGATCGTCGGGCAGCAATGCGCCGCCGAGTTCACCCAATGGCATTAGTCCTCGCTCTGCGGTATTTCACCGCCAGCGTTACCTCTCTCTTCGGATCGCTGGTGGCCAAGGCCGACCAGCCGCCGATGCGCCATGTCGTACTCGATCGCCACCGCTCCAGAACTGTTGCGCAACTTGTTGCTAAAGACATGCGCACCACCGATGAATGGCTCGAGGGTTCTTACTGCCTTCATCGGCGTAGCCATCAGCATCTGGAATCCGAATGTATTGAAGATGTTCAGCGTCATTGCCGTGAACTCGCTATCGGCTTTGTCGAACGCCTCGTCCATCAACACCGTGCAAAACTGCGGCAGCGGTCTCTGCGTTCCCGCGAGCTGATAGCGCAATGCTGCCGCGAGGCACGTCGCAGCCAGCTTTTGTCGCTGTCCGCCTGACTTACCGGCGCCGGACTGAAAAATGTCGCGCACACGGCCATCAGCATCAAATTCTTTCGCCACAAATTCAACGTGCTGCCGTACATCGAGCACGAGTGCTTTCCAGCGTTCGTCCTCGGGCTTGTCGCTATGCAACCGCTGGACGATTGTATTGAGCGCCTTAAACTGCTCCTCGCGCTCTTCGCGGGTCGCCTCCGGCCTGATATTGCGCTCGAGGCAGCTCTTGAGCTCCGCCAGGAACGCGGTCACATCCGGCAGCGTTCGAGGCCGGTTCTCCAGAACCAGATAGGTACCGGCGTTGAACTCCGACTGTGACAGGGCGTCGTTGACAATATTCATGCGCCCCCGTATCTCATCCTTCTCGGTAATGAGACGCTGCCGCAGTCTGGCCAGATGGCGATCGCTCTGCTCGTTGAGCAGCCTGAAAAACCGCTCCTCGAAGCGGGGCAGATCGTCCTCCTCGATTTTGGCTAACAGCTGGGCATAGTCTGACCAATCGTCCAGCGTCGCTCCCATATCCGCTGCTGCCATCTTGTGTTCACGCTGAAACGTACGGAGAACTTCCTCAAGCAGGCTCCGGTCATTTGCTTGAGCCTTGTCGGCGTCGTTCCTTCTGTCCTTCAGTTCACTGCGCGCAGACAGCCGCCGCTGCTCCAGGTTCTCCAGCGTCAGGCCGTCCAGATGGCCAAACAATAACTGGATCTCATCCCCGTCTACAGGCGGCATACGCACATCGTCGCGCGTATTTTCCCGATCCCGGATCAACCCGTTGATCTGCTGTTCAGTATCAGCGAATTTTTTCTTTTCGGTTTCATGCGCGCTACCCGCCTGGGACGCCTTTACCCCCTGCGCCTGGATTTGGCCATCGAGTTCCTGGATCTCAGGGTGTGAACGTTGCGCCTCCTCTATCTGGTTCAGCAAATGCTGCACCTCGTCGGCCACGGAGACGTCGTCGATGTCCTCCCAGACCACCTGCGTCAATTCCGCCGCTGCGTTCAGCTTCTCCCGTTCCTTGTTCTGCGTCGCCTGGAGTTCGGCTAGCGCCCGACTGGCTTCTCTTTCAACCTTCTGCTGTGCGTGGATTTCATCGAGAAGCTCAAGTTTTTTCTGCTCGTTGGAGAAACCGATAACCCAGTGCCGGCGTTCATCAAGGCGGGTACGGTCATTTTTTTCGTGCCGTGCACCGCCCCGCTTGATCTGGCCGTGCAGGCTGATGGCCCGTGGTGAATTACGAAACTCTTCAGCCGTTTCTGCGCACACGAACTCGCCGTAATGTGAAGCTATCTCGTTGCGCAGCCAACCGCCGTATTCATCCGCCGACGAATCCAGCATCCTGCCGGGAGCCTTCGGACCATTATCGAAACGCTTCTGATGCGGGCGCATACGCAGGTAAAGCACATGCTGTCCCGTATGATTCGACTCGAGCCAGTTCACAACTCCCGGATAGTATTCCTCCGGCACAAGAAACGAGCGGGTAAGAGGAGCCAGCAAACGCTCCAGAGCACCTTGCCACTGCCTGAATTTCTCGGGCATGTCGAGCAGTTCACCGCCGAACGGAAGTGAGGCGGGATCCAGATTCAGGGCGAGTGCAATCTGGTCGCGGACATTGACCAGTTCACGTGGCAAGTTCGATTTTCTCTGTTCAAGCGATGCCGCATCAGCAAGCAGTTCCTTAAGCTGCCGTTCCGCCTCAAATCTCTTCTGGCGAAGTTCCTCGGCCTTCACCTCGGCTTCTTCGCCAGGACCACGATCCCGCAGCACTCCAGCGCGGCCGACACATTCGCCAAAATGACCCGCATCTTGCGGCTCAGGCCACCCGAGCGTCTGGAGCCAGACTGACACCCGTGCACGCGCTCGGCGGACCTGCTTCAGTTGCGTTTCCTTCGTGACCAGCTGGGACTGTAGTCCCGCGACGTTTCCGTCGTTCATGCCGGCACGCTGCGTCATCAATCGCTGGAGTTCGGTCTGGTCGTCGTTCGCCTTCCGGGCCAATGCATCGACGCTCTGACGCAGCCCTTCGAGTACGATCTTCAACTCGTCCACGCGCCTGCCACGCAACGTGTATTGCAGGTATTCGCGGTGATGGTCAAGTTGCGTCAGCAGTTCGTCGACTCTGGCGACCTCCGCGTGGTGCGCCCGATACCGCTCATGATGCGAACGTGCGAGGTTCAGCAGATCCCGCTGCTCACGAGCCTCCACGACGTCCTGGTGGGCCGCTGCCAGCGTGTTGAAGTCGTCGCAGAGTGCTTTGGCGAGGCCGAACGTCTGGGGCTCGTCCAGCATATTGTCACGCATGAACGCATTGATATCGCCCAGATTCTTCGACGACTGCGTCCTGTGAAGCAGTCGCAACGCCAGGTCGTGGTCGATACCGAGGCGCGCCTTGAAGCGCTCACGGAAGGACGCGTGCGTATCGAAAGGTTTGACTTCAGGAAGATGCTTGGCAAACGAGCGCAGGTTGTAGTCGGCCTGCATGAAGAAGGACAGCTCCTTGAGACTGAATGCCCGTTCAATCACGAAGAAACAGTGTCGCACGTCCTTTGCGAGTGTCGACTTACCCTTGATCCACCACATGCCGACCAGCGTCAGCATCTGTCCCTGCGCATTTGCATACACTTCGGCGACCGCGCTAAGGGTGGTATCGGGCCGCAGGTACTGCGCCGCGATGATCCCTTCTTCGGATTCCTGCGTAGCCCAGGCCCCACGCACATAAGTGACCATCGTCCGATCGCGGGTGACTTTATCGTTACCACGGGCTGCAGCATTGAATTCCGAATTCGGCGGCGCCATCAGCGCCGAATGCGCATCGAGAATAGTCGACTTGCCCGATCCGGACGGCCCAACAAGCAAGTGTCCGCGCGGCGAAATATCGAATACGTGGAGCTTGCTGAACGTTCCCCAGTTCATGACCTGCATTTGCCGCAGCCTGAACTGCTGTTGCCCCGCTTCTTCGAGATTACGATCGCTCCATGTCGGGCGAGGCTCCCCTTCCCTACGCGCTGCCCCGTCCGTCGCCACCGGCGACAGTTCCGGATCCTCGAATAACTGGGCTGTCTCCACGTTCGCTCACTCCCCGTCCGTCACACTGTCTTCGTCAAATTCATCCGGCTCATCGACGCTCGGCATGCTCCCCGCGCCATCGTCTACTGCTGGTCTCCCGTCTGCCTGTTCCCTGATACGCCGATAGGTCAGCGACAGTTCGCTTATCTGCTCGTGCGAGAACACCAGCTTGAGCGCCGGCGACACCTCGAAGCGGTCTCCGCTATTGCGAATCAGGCGCAGGAAGTTGTACTTTTTGGCCTTTTCAATCGCTGCCTCGACCTGCCTGCTAAAGCGGGCCCTGTCAACATTATCGCTAGCTTCGTATGCTTTCAGATGATCGACCATTTCGGACCGGGAAATCGTTGCGCGGCGGCCTTCGGCTTCAGCCAGCGTCAGCTCCATCCTCAGGAAAAGCACCAGAGCGGAATCGACGAAGGTAAGCCGGACTTCCCGTAGAAGCTGCGGCACGTCGAGTTCCGGCGCATAGACCGGGCGTGCAAATGCGATTTTTTGCTCCCGGTCGATGACGAGATCGAGGAAGGCCGCATGCAGCAACTGTCGCAATCGCAGCTCGTGGTCGATCAGGACTGGCCAGAGTCTGCTGTGACGTTCGTCGATTGAGGGACCACGAAGCAGCAGCGCGTACGCCCGGCGCACGTCATACGGTAACGTCGACGAGTCGCCTTCGAAGAGCGCCCTCTCCTGGCCGCCGTCGACTGGACGATGGGGCTCGTCGTCCCTTTCATCAAACAACTCCTCGCGCCCGTCGAGGTCACTCACTTCGGGCGCGTCGTCTATCACGTCCGCGATACCTGTCCGAAATTCGGTCCCGCCGCCCATTCGCCGGAAGGCGGGTTGACGGCTATGGCGTTTGCTAATCGAGGTCATTCAGGCAGTCCCTCGTAAACAGTATCTGTGCAATCCGCGCGTGGCGCACGACGTCATCTTGTCCGGCCCACGACACCCTTTCCCATGGATGGAATTCGCGCTCGCTGTTCTGGAGCACGATACCGTATCTCTGACCGAGCGACATATAGCCGACTATCGAAGCAAGTCCCTGTGTGATCTCAAACATACGGGTCAATTCTCCAACGCTCACCTGACTGCGTTCGGCTAGCGCGAACCGGACGTTCTGCTTGAGTAGCGGAATGTCGATATCCGCGTTGTCGATCATCTCACGCATGACCTCGAGGTCGATTTCCGGCGCCTCGGCCTCACCAACCGAAGTTTCTCCGGGGCGCTCCTGTGGGTCGGCGAGTACCAGTTGCGCCACCGAACGCAAGCTGCTGGTCGATAACGTCAGGGTGAAATCGAGAGTCCGCCCATTGGTCAGTTGGTCCTTCAGTGCCAGTGACTCCGCAATTGCGCTGCGGATCAGACGCTGAATCTTGCGCTGCTCCTGGAACTCCCGACTTTGCACAAAGGTTTTCAGACTACGGCTCAGCGTCGCCATGACGTCCTGAACCATCCCACCTTCGACCAGCAACGTCTCCGTCACGCGGAAAAGCCGCCGGCGTTCATCGAGGCCCAGTGAGCGGATGAATGGTCGCGACTCCAGCGCTTCCAGCGCCGCCTTTAGCCCTTCAAATTGCGAAGGGTCGGTCAGCAAACGCCAAAACGCGAGAAAAGATTTACCTTCGTCACTTTCCGCAATCACGTCGCTCCCGAGGAAGACTTTCTCCAATACCTCCCCACGCGATCCATCATGCTCCACCAGTTGACGGCGCAAGTCGCGATTGAGGCGTTCAAATGCTTCACGCACCCGCCTGAAATCGACTGCAATCGCCTCAGTCATCGCAACGATATGACGCCCGCGTTCGCTGGCACGAACGGGATCCAGAGGCGACACACCATGCTTCATGACATGCCGGATTTCCTCGGCAATACGTCTGGACTCCTCATGGAGAGCCGTCAGGCGAGACGCCGGATCCGGGTCGGTGTCGGAAGCCAGGCGGAGCACAGAATCGATAACGACCGCGAGGCCACTTTCAGTAGCCGCCTGCCTCGGCTCAAGCTGTGCCCTGACCAGTTGCAGCGCTGGCACGACGTCTGCCGAGAGCTCGTATCGCTCCTCGCTAGCCCCTTCCGGAAAACTGCGAGCCAGCCATTTGGCCTGTACCCACTCGGCAACCAGAATCTGCGGCGTCTTCTCGATATCCTCCCCGCGCGCACGCAGTCCGTCCAGCTCGATCGAGAGCTTCTCCATTAGACTTGCCGAACCCAGCTGCGTCGAGCTTTCGGAAAACAGCGATTGCAATAGCGCCATGGTCAAAGGCGCCTGATGGGAGCCGAGCAGCATCCACATCGGTTTCTCTCGTATTGCCTTCAGTTCATGCAGCGCCAGTGCGGTTTTCATGTCACGCTCGTCTTAAGCTCAGCCTGCGCGAGTCGGTCCTCGGATCTGCGGCTATCTCTCCGGGCCACCCAGAGTGACCCCTTTATCTATAGGTGAACTTCCCCGTCATTTATTCGTTGCTCCCTCAACGGCAATAATGGCTGCCGCGGATCTGTCACGCCATGTACGCCGAAACGACGCGCCCCCACCCGCATCAGTTCACTGCGCCTCCAAAGCGAACTGCCCAAACTCCTATCAGCCCTCTGACTGTACAGATCACATCGAACTGCTGCCGGGGAAGGTGGTGGATCTACGCTTATTCGCTTGCTCGTGGCTTCCGGAATCCTTCGACCGCGGCGCGATTCTTGAGGGTTATCTGCTGCACTTCCGGGCACCTGCCGTCGCTGTCATCCAATCCAAGCTGCCTAAGAGTATAGAAAAGGAGCGATTGCCTGCAACGCAGATCGATTTGACCATCTTCCATACCATAGTCCAGCTCGACAACACGCCGACGCTGCTCGCCAAGCTCGAGGTTAGCAATAATTTCTAACGTGACGATCGTATTCCATTCGTGGTCCTCTTCCTGCCCACGACCAGGCTGCTCCGTAGCTTCGACGCGCAAAATGCGAGCGATCACAAAGTCGAGGAATAACTCCCGGATATGGCAATACGCCCTCACGTGCCAACGGAAGCCGTCAAAGGCAATCGCATGGGGTGTGATGACTCTACTGATAGCGTCGGGGCGCGACATCGACTGATATTGAATTCGCAGACCCTGGCGTTCCCGAATTGCTCTGAGCAGTGCGGTCAGCACATTGACATCAAGAATCCGGGTTGGTACTGGCACGACCGCTACGGACGGCCACCATCCGACAAAAGTCGCATCCCTTGGCAGCACCCCTGTGGCAGTCGCCAGCAGCTCATTCAGATAACGCGATGGATGGCTCACCGGAAAGACCGGCTTGAAGTCCGGCATCGCCACATACATCTTTGTGCTGCGATCGTACTCCATATTTTGGGGACATATCGACTGATACCTCGAAATATCCAGTGATGCCTGAGGGATGGATATGCCAAAAAAGTCGGTGAGATCGCCGCGATTCAGACGCCCTTCCCATTGCAGCCGAAAGTCGATGAACTCAAGCCTACGCTCTTGCCCCCAACGTGACCCTGTTTTTGGCTCGCCACTGCCAGGCACGGCGTTCGTTTCCAGTTTCCTGTTCATGTCCCGAGTGTGCCACAAATGTAGAAATTATACGCATCTAAAAATTATTCGTATAATAAGGCTACGCACACATTCATTGTAGCCCGCGCATGGACGATCAGCAGAATCCGACGCCGTTCCACATCCTTGCCCTGTTAGGCGGAGGCTACCGCGGCCTGTATACAGCTACGATCCTGCGGCGACTTGAACAGTCGTTTGGACAACCGCTTGCCAGGCACTTCGATCTTATTTGCGGGACTTCTGCTGGGGGATTACTCGCGTTGGGTCTGGCTGCAGAAATTCCGGCCGAAGACTTGGAGACGATGTTCCTGCGAGACGGCAAACGAATCTTCGATTCCCGAGGTCCGCTGCGCCGCATCATCGGAAAATGGGTAATAGCCAGGCACTCCCCGGCTGGACTTCGAGACGTTCTCACCGAGAAACTTGGAACGAAGATGATGGGCGACCTTCGACACCGGGTGTTGATCCCTGCGGTCAACTACAGCAAGGGGGGCGGCCAGTTCTTCAAGACACCGCATCTACCCAAGTACGAAACCGATCACCAACACAGCCTCGTCGACGTCGGACTGGCAACTGCGGCGGCCCCGACATACTTTCCGCTGCACCGAATCGACGGCATTGGGGTATTCGCGGATGGCGGCCTCGTCGCCAACTCGCCCGGCTCCGTCGGGCTGCACGAAGCGCGACGGCTACTACGCGTCGACGACAACGTTCCGGTCAGGGTTCTTTCCATCGGAACGATGACGCGCGGCGCTACGGTGCGCGGTTCTGCACGCCTCGATCGAGGAATATTCCTGTGGGGCGCCAGGATTTTCGATCTTGTCATTTCGGCTCAGGAAATCGCAGTCCACGACATGTTGACCCATGTTCTCGGAAGCAACTACTTCCGGATAGACGATAACGCCACGCCGGACCAGAGCAGAGACATCGAGAAACTCGATGTCGTTACAGCGGGGGCAACTCATGTTCTCCGGGAACGAGGGGCGCATGCCGCCCAGCGTGTGCTCGGCGACCCGGCACTCGAAGCGTTCCGAAATCACCTGGCAACACCACCCATGTTCTACCACGGGGCTAACAAAAACGCAGGAGCCGTATCGTGTTGAATCTGAGTTCACTGTTCCATTCGACCGTCGAGGATTCGACGCTGTTGTCGAACATCGAATTGACGCTCCAGGAGCGATCCTTCATCGCGGAAGCGAAGTCCGCAGTGCGGATTTGCCTGCGGGAAAATTTGATGCAGGTATTGCACAATCACGGCTACACCGGCCCGACAGTGCGACCGCGCTTCTTCACGCAGGGCTCTTGGGCGTACAAGACGCTTAACGCACCGGCGCAGCACCCACAGCAAGCCGATGTCGACGACGGGACGTATCTGCCTCTCAGCTTCGTTTCGCAAACGGCCAGGCCGAGTGTCGCCAGCGCGATCTTCTTCGCCGCAGCAGAAGAGGCGTTGCGCCCGCTCGTTCGGGCGCGTGGCTGGAAGCTCGTCACCGACAAACCAACCTGCATCCGGATCGAAATCTCGGCTTTCGCACACGTCGACATTCCACTGTATGCGATTCCGGACGACGAGTTCGACAAACTTCAAAAGGCCGCGCTCAGCCAGTATGGGTACATCGCCCTGGACTCGGCCGTTTCGGCAGCCGAGCGCGATGCCTGGACCGAGTTGCCTCGTGATCACGTGCTCCTGGCTCACCGCGAAGACAACTGGGTGAAGTCCGACCCCCGCCCGGTGAAGGACTGGTTTCTTGACGAAGTGGAACGACACAGCGAACAGTTCCGACGAATCGTCCGATATCTCAAGGCGTTCCGCGACTGGCAGTGGGTATCCGGCGGTCCATCCTCCATCCTGTTGATGGCTGCTTCGGCCCCAGTGTTCGACTCGCGCGATCGCCGAGATGATCTCGCGCTTCTGGACCTAGTCGACAAGCTCCCTTCCGTGCTGCGCGACGGCGTATCGAATCCTGTCGACACGGGCGAGTCGCTGACGGACCGCCTGGGTCGCGATGGAGTCGAAGAAGCCGCCGGTAAAATCGAACTCTTCGAGACGTTCCTTCGCAGTGCACTGGGTTCCAGCAGTTCCAACCAGGCATGCGCGTGGATGATTCAACAGTTCGGCCCGAGATTCCCGAACGCACCGTCCCGGGTTAAGGTTGCCTCTGTCGCGGCAACCGTGCTTGCGACACCCATCAGTGCAGTGGCGTCGCCGCTTGTGGGTGGGAGCCAGGCCGGATGAACGCCAATAACACGAGTGGTGCGCGCATATCCCGCGCGCTCGCACAACACGGCTTTCTCTACAAAGGACGTACACCGGACAAGTGGTACCTGTTCGACGGGGTGCTACATGTAGACGGCGTCGCATATCCAGTGAAACTGTCCGTCGACCCGCTCTGTCAACGGTTGCCGCTGATTCATCTGACGCCGGTTCCAGAACGGCTGAAACCTGTCTCACCGCACATTATCGGCGGCGGGTTCCTTTGCTATGCCGCAGCGGGTTCCATTACCCTTGATGTTTTCGACCCAGACGGTCAGGTACTAGCGTGCGTCGAACGGGCCGAACATGTGCTCGGGCAGATACTTCGCGGCGAACCGACAGCGGATCTTGAAGAAGAATTTTTTGCATACTGGCCTGTGGCAGGCCACTGCCTGCTCGATTTCGGGGCCAATCCGGCTCGACCTTTACACGCCATTCTGCTCAATTCCCCTGACAGCACCCGTCCGTTCGTTGCTGTGACTGACGATCCCACCGCAACAGCCGAAAAGCTCAAGACCATCGGTGCATCTATCGACGACAAGCATACTGTCGCCGTCCGTCGTGTCATCACACCCGCCCACCCTCGCCCACTCCAGGATCAGTGGCCTCCGCGAACAGTCGCAGAATTGCTGCGTTGGCAATCGGCGCTCAATACAAAGACGCGCAGAAAGCTTGAGCAAGTGATTCATGCCGAAGCCAGGACGCGCGCGAACAGCGTTTTATGCGTAGTGGAATCTCCAAAGTTCAAGTACGCCTTCATCGTTGTGTATGACCGCCAGGCGCGAGACAAACAGACTCGCTCATCTTCGCTTGAAGTTGTCTACGCGAGCAAGATCATCCCACTGTATTGCCTGCGAATGGACGATGCGTATATCGCCCAGCGCAACATTCCAGAGCAACAGACACTTGCCGGCAAGCGCATCATGCTGGTCGGCTGCGGAACCATTGGTGGTTATCTCGCGGAGTGCCTGGTCAAGGCCGGCGCCGGTACGGGAGGAGGTGAACTCGCGCTTGTCGACTACGACGTTCTCCTCCCTCAAAACATCGGTCGTCACCGTCTCGGGATGAATCATGTTCTTCACAACAAGGCGACAGCTCTGGCTGACGAATTGAAGCGTGGCGCTCCTGGTACCAGTCTCCGACCGCTGCCCGCAGACGTACTTCAAGTCAACCTGCTTAATGCGGAATTCATCATTGATGCAACTGGCGAAGAGGCACTGGGACACCTGCTCGTTCAACGGCTAACGGGACAGCATTTCAGGCCATCACTTACGGTGTGGATCGAAGGACCCGGCACGGCCATTCGTGGGCTGCTACGTGACTCCGATAGCGCCGCCTGCGTCCGATGCCTCAAAACCGACGATAGAACTGCCCTGTATCCAGTTGTTGAGGGAGAAGTCCCACTGCGCCTCGCCGGCCACGGGTGCGAAAGCCTCTATGTCCCTTTCCCCGCCACGGTCTCGTTGCATGCGGCCTGCCTCGGAACTGAAATGATGCTCGATTGGGTGCGCGGCACACCGGCCCCTCGCCTGCGAACATGCGTCCTTGACAGTCAATATAAGAAAGGGAACGACGATACAGATCCTGAACGCAGGTTATCTTGTCCTGCATGCAGATCATGAGTTCGTGGGCGACACCTGATAAGCGAGTCCTGGTCCTATTCTCCGATGCTGTGACCGACTTTCTCTTCGCTTTTCGCCAGGATCGACATCAACCGGAGGCCGGAGGGATTCTCCTCGGACACCGGCGCGGAAATCATGTCGAAATTACCCACGCTACTGAACGTGTATTAACAGATCATCGTACGCGCGTTTCCTTCGTTCGCGAAAACCACGGCTACCAGGAAAAGGCCGTTGAGTTATGGAAGAGCAGTCACGGCACAATTGGGTATATCGGAGAATGGCATACTCATCCAGAAACCGTGCCTTCCCCGTCACTCGTCGATATTAATCAATGGAGTCAGCTCCCATCGCGTAACGCGAACAATGCCGCCATGCTCGGCGTTATCGTCGGAATCACTCGTCTTTACGTTGCAGTCCTGCGCCAGAATCCGCCACCCACGATCCTGCAACCAGAGCGTGATGTTAAGCGTTCGTGAGAATGCCTACCGGGGCATTACCCATTGACGGTAGACATCATCATTGCGTATTCCACGCCAAACCGAACGCTGATTCCACGGCAAGCCGAGCACGGATTCCACAGCAAAGCGAGCGCAGATTCCACGGCAAACCGAGCAGGGATTCCACGACTGCCCGAGCGCGAATTCCACGCTTAACCGAGCAGTAAGCTGGAGGGACGGCGACGCGGGATAACCATGGCACTCTCGACGATTTTGTCGGGCGTGCGAATGTCGAATAAAAGGTTATCCATGCGTCAAATCAAGGAAGTGCTGCGCCTGCGCTTTGTGTGCGAGCGCAGCCAGCGCGAGATCGCGACGACGATCGGCTTGTCGAGCGCAACGGTCTGGGACTACCTGGATCGTGCCCGGCGCGCGCAACTGGACTTCGAGAAGGCGATCGCGTTGGACGAGGCGGCGCTTGAGGCGCTGCTGTTTCCGCCGCCACCGTCGTTAAGCCGTACACGCCCGATGCCAAACTGGCCGTTGGTGCACCGTGAGCTCGGCAGGAAAGGCGTAACGCTCGACCTGCTGTGGAACGAGTACAGGGCCCAGGAACCCGAAGGCTACGGCTACAGCTGGTTCTGCAAGCATTACGAGCGATGGGCGGCAGCCCTGCCGGTCACGCTGCGCCAGACACATACGCCCGGCGAGAAGCTGTTCATCGACTACTCGGGCAACAGACTGGGGATCGTTGATCCGCACACTGGCGAAATCCGCGAGGCGGAGTTGTTCGTCGCGACGCTCGGTGCGTCCAACTACACGTATGCCGAAGCCACCTGGACCCAGCAGCTCGAAGACTGGATCGGCTCGCATGTGCGCGCATTCAACTTCATCGGCGGCTGTGTCGAGATCCTGGTCCCCGACAACCTGAAGTCTGGCGTGCATAAGGCCGACTTCTACGATCCGGTTCTCAACCGGACCTATGGCGAGATGGCCGCCCATTACTCCATGGCGATCATCCCGGCCCGCAAACGTCGGCCCCGCGACAAGGCAAAGGTCGAGCAGTCGGTACTCCTGGCGCAGCGCTGGATTCTGGCGCGGCTGCGCAACCAGCGGCTGTTCAGCCTCGACGAAGCCAATCGCGCTAGCGCGGCACTGCTCGTCGACCTGAACAACAGGCCGTTCAAGAAGCTGCCCGGCTGCCGCCGCAGCGCCTTCGAGGAGCTTGATCGCCCGGCACTTCGCCCGCTGCCAGAAAGGCCTTACCAGTACGCGCAGTGGAAGGTTGCCCGCGTCGGCATTGATTACCATGTCGAGCTTGACGAGCACTTTTACTCCGTCTCGTACTGTCACGCCCGCGAGCAGGTCGACGTGCGCCATACGAAGACGACTGTCGAGATCTTCCTGCGCGGCCAGCGTATCGCCGCTCATGCCAGGAGCGAACGCCGCGGCCATCACACCACGATCGACGCGCACATGCCGCCGAATCATCGGGCGGCCACCACCGAGTGGAATCCGCAACGGCTGATCAACTGGGCCGTCGACATCGGACCGCACACCGCAGCGGTCATCGAACACCTGCTTGGTGGCCGTCAGCATCCTCAGCAGGCGTACCGCGCCTGCCTGGGTGTACTGCGCATGGGCAAGGACTACGGCCGCACGCGGCTGGAAGCCGCCTGCCAGCGCGCCATTGATCTGAAATCGCCAACGTACCGCTTCATCGCCTCGACGCTGAAGAATGGTCTGGAATGCAAAACCGAAACGGCCGCCGCCCAGACCGAACTGCCGCTCGCTCACGCCAACGTGCGCGGTCCGTCCTACTACCACTGAAAGGAGATCATTGACATGCTGCATCACCCGACCGTTGAACGGCTGCACGAGCTGCGCCTGTTCGGCATGGCCGCTGCGCTGGCCGAACAGCAATCCCAGGGCAGCATCGACCAGCTCGGCTTCGAGGAGCGCCTGGGACTGCTCGTCGAACGTGAAGCAAGCGAACGCCAGTCGCGCCTGCTCTCGGCGCGGCTGCGTCGCGCGAAGCTGCGCTTCCCCGACGCGGTACCTGAAGACATTAACTACCGCGCGCGCCCCGCGGGCTGGATCGCGCGCTACTCGCCCGACTGCTTGCCGGCGAATGGATACGGGCGCACCAGAATGTGATTCTGGTCGCACCAACCGGGCTCGGTAAAAGCTGGCTTGCGTGCGCGCTGGTCAACCAGGCGTGCCGGCAAGGCTTCTCGGCCAGCTACCTGCGCATGCCGAAGTTCAACGAGGAGATGGCCATCGCACACGGGAGCGGGGGCTACGCGAAGCTGCTCTCGCAATGGGCCAAGACCGACATCCTCGTCATGGATGACCTGGCGATGGCGCCGCTGTCGGATTCGGCGCGGCGCGACCTGCTCGAAGTCCTCGACGACCGGCACGGGCGGCATTCGACGATCGTTACCAGCCAGATTCCAGTCGACAGTTGGCATGCCGCGATTGGCGATCCGACGCTTGCTGACGCCATTCTCGACCGGCTCGTTCACAACGCGCATCGCTTGACGCTCTCGGGCGAGTCGATGCGCAAGCGCCGAAATGGTTTGACCACCGACGGCGAGGAGGAGTAAAAGAGCTCACCCCGCGTCGCCGCGTCCGCAGCGCTCGCTTTGCTGTGGAATCGCTGCTCGATTTGCGCGGAATACGCAATCATCATCTCGGCTTCGGCGCTGCCGAGAACTGGTTAGCGCTGGACAACTCGGTTTTCGACGCACATCTCTTCGGCCGCGAACTGGCCGGCAATTTTGTGTTGCTCGATTCTGCGCGAGGAATCAGCGATGAAAAGGCGTTGAACCGACTGCGACAATGGCCGCAGCGTGTCGGAAACCACGACGTACCTGCGGAGCCCGCGACCAGACCACCTCGCTAACGCAAAGAGATCGAACGCGATGATGGTGGGCTCGCGCTGGAACACGGGCACGACTGCTTAATGGGGTCGCGGATTGGGAGTCGAACCACGCGCCAGAAGCAAGTTTCCGGACCCCGTCAAACCTAAGTCTCATCCTCTCCCCACCAGCGAGAATTAGCAGCCAAGTCCAGAGCAATCGTGTCGGCGGTTAGTACGAGGAATGATTCACCGGCGTCGAGTTCAAAAAAACGAGCGCAGCATAGGCTGCGCTCGCTCGAGTTCTTTCGGCATATCCGTCTGCCTAAATATCGTCGTCCACGTTGGCGGTCCGCATCACCGGCGCGCACTGCAGATAGATCGCGTGACCAGGCAGCGTGAACGGGCGCCCGTAGGGGATTCCTATCAGCGACGGGCCCGGGAAGCTGTCGAGAACCTGCCTCCAGCGCGCCGACACTATCTGCTTGTGCGTCTCGCCCTCGGCGTAGTCGCGCGCCGCAGCGATCAGCGCTCCAATGAGCGCGTCATCGTCGTCGATGTCTATACGCAGGTGCAGCTTCGCCTCGTCCAGCATGAGCGGCTCAGCCGCCGGCGGCGTGATGAGTTGAAGTGGCATACAGATGCATCGACGTCGCCGTCTGGATGCCACCCGCCTTCCTGTCGATCGGCCAGGGGAAGACGGGGCAGAAGCTTCGTATCGAAGTTGTGGGCGAGCTGAGGGCGGTTGTTGATCGCACCCGTGCGCGGAAGGTCGGCCTCAAGGTCGTCAGCACGCGCTCGTGATCAACGAGAAGGGTGAGCGCATGACGCTTGGCGCCCTTCAGAAGCGATTCAGCGCGGTCCGAGCACGCGCCGGCGTACCGACAGACGACTTCCAGTTCCGC
This sequence comes from Paraburkholderia silvatlantica, assembly GCF_003096715.1. GTDB lineage: Bacteria > Pseudomonadota > Gammaproteobacteria > Burkholderiales > Burkholderiaceae > Paraburkholderia > Paraburkholderia silvatlantica. Next base: position 108,019 of record NZ_QEOL01000017.1, on the reverse strand, counting down.
GACCTACGCGCGAAGGCTGGGACGGACAAGACAGATTCGTCGGGTGACATCCGCCAGGCGCAGCGGCAATTGGGCCACAAGTCGCTGACGATGACCGAGCACTACGTGCGCAAAAGGCGGGGCGAAAAGGTCGGGCCGACGCAATGAATGCGGCGGTGCATCATGCGATTTTGCGGAAAACATCGGCTTTGCGGAAAAAATCGATTGTGTGCCGTTGACCATAACTCGTCCTCGGAATAAAGCATAAGGTGACCGCTATATAGGTAGTTACGCCGCAAGGCGCCGCATCAAGAAAACATAAATTGGCCAATCGGACGAGAATAAAGCATAAATCGACCAAACGAAAAACTGCCTGAGTAGCAGCGCAATTTTCCGGGCATCGAGGCGAACAACTCTCTCGGGCGTGGATCATAGTTGCCGAACCAAGTCTGGACAGGGAGTCGAACCCAGTGTACGCAATAGCCGCTCGGTTGAGATAGCGTCAATTCTCCAGTGCCAGACGCACGAGCTTTTCCAGAATGCTCATTTTCGAGTTGTCGCCGGCAACAAGCACGCCATTTGTCAGGGTGTGAAGGTAGACTCGCACGAGGCGATGGTCCAGCAAGTCACCCACCTTCTGTTTTCCGTCCGCGCCATACACCATCACATCACGAATACCTGACAGGGCGTCCCCCGTCCCGACGATGCCGCCAGCGGGGGGAACAAATGTCCGCACAAAGAGCCCGCAGTCCTGAAGGGCAATCTTTGTTCCTGTTTTTTCGCCGCGCATCTGGTGATCTGGGCTGTACATCGACATGTAGTACGGCAACATGTTGAAGTCTCTTCCCTTCGAGTAATAACGCGCCGTCTCTCCCGCATCACGCCTGCGTTGCAATCCTGGTTCCTGAGCAGCGAGAGCGGATTCGACGGACGGATAGGCATTGTTCAGGATGATTCTAGGGACGAACTCCCCCCACCATGCCGTCAGCCGCTCGCCCGTCGCTGGATCGACGACCCAGAATTGCCCATCCTCAATCATCTGTTTGCCATCAGGCTGCAGGAACGGGAAGCGATCGACAAAATCGAGTGCGGCCACCGTATCGCGAGACCAAGGCGATCTTTCGGTGCTGCGCACGGCAATCCCGTCGGCGGTCAGTTCAACCTCCACGCAGGCAACAAGTTGCTTTGCCTTGCGTCCCTGTTGAAAAATTCGTCGTGTGGCCAGCAATGTTAGATGGCCACTGCGCAACTCTACGGGCATCGACGGCGCAGGAACTGGCTTCTGGCCTAGCAGGCACTCCTTTAGTGACAGCTCGACCAGGCAACGCTTCAACGCCTCCTGGAGAGTCACGTCGCCTGAGCGACCGGGTGAAAGCCTCTCAAGAGATGCAGGGCCGTAATCGAGACCCTGCATCGCCACAACATAAGTCTCCTGCTCCATCAACTGGGCAAATTTCTTCTCGGTGTAGGTGTCGGCCACCGAGTCGCCCTCCGACAGCTTGTTGTACGCTGCACTTGCTGCCACGGCTTTCGCCTGTAGCAAGCCATCTGCCTTGGAAGCCAGCCTGATGCTGGTCTTCCCAAGCTCCACTTCGCCATTGAGAAACAAATAGTTCATTTCCTTGCTCAATTGCGCGGGAGCAGCGGCGACGCCCGTAACGGAGCCAGCCGTGAAATTCGTACGCTCGCCGAAGGAACTGGTCCATTTTGGAAAGAATTCAGGTATTCGCTTCAGCGGGGCCAAGGCCTCTTCGGTCAACTGTTGCTCAGTCGCGTTCACCACGACAAGTGGGCGCTTCAACCCCGCAAGTGGCTCGAGCGGAATATATCCGTCATCGACGCAATGCGTAGCCACAAACGTCTCCACATTCGCCGGGACGCCTGCCCGCTCAAAGAGACTCAGTGCAAACTCCGTCAGGATGTTCAGGTAGTACAGTCGCGTCTGACGGAATTTCACCGAGTCCAGGCTCACGCCCGTCATTGGATATTTCCGCGCATCGTCTTCAGAGAACTCTGACGGGACAATGCGTGTAACGCCAATAAGAAACCCATTTCCGGCTTCGGCGGCAAGCGTTTCGGCGGAAGTGCTGCTCCGTGAAGCCTTCTTTCGCGTAAAGGACTTCGCAATGAAATCACAAACGATCTGCTGATATTTTGGGCGGATCCTGAACTTCGCTTCCGCGAGATTTAGTCTGCGTGCACCCGCCTTCGGCAGGCTACCCAGATAGACGCCCGGGCCGAATCCACCTGTCACAAAGGTCTGTTCTGGGTCATACGCGGCTGCCTCCAGCAACTCCCGTTGGAGCATCAGCTCGACAAACTTTACGGGTTGCGCGCGAACAGCGGCAATCATGCTCTCGCGGTTGAGTTTCGGCTTGGGGCCCAGATACCAGGCGTCGCTCGTCGTCATCGTGAAAGTCAAACGACTCGCCGCGCGCTCGTCCAGCCCAAGTTCGCTGGCAATATGCTGACGAACGTATCGTGCTCGGTCCCTGTAAAAATCGGGAGCCAACTCCCCGCCACCAGCTGCCTTCGCCGCTTCCGCAAATTGCCGTAGATCGATGGAGACAGGAACGATAAGGCTGTCTCGGGATGCTTCCCACCGCGCCAGCTGAACCGCCGCCTCTTCAATACTGACGTCAAGCCGTACAGAACTGAGCCGTGCGACCGCCCCGGATCCCTCAAGGTTTCTTATTGGCATACTTGTGATGTTCGAGTAAGTACACTATCGCGCAAGCAGGACACCGACCAGATTGTCGTTGTAGATCCACGCGTCAGCAGGATGCACGTACAACGACATGAACCGGATCCCTCCCTCCGCAGAACGCTGAACGTGATACTTGTGGGCGCCGTGCAGGTTCAGATACACGGCATGAACTGTTCTACCGTTGAAAATCTGGGAGATGCGCTGATGTTTCGCCACGGCCTCAGCTTCCAGTTCGTCCTTTTTGAGCCGGTCCGTGATGCGTGCCCAGTTCTTTACATCCACTGCCACAATGGCGTCCGAATCGGCGACTTCCAGATAGTAGTCGTAGACCTGAAATATGTCAGCCTCGAGCGGGTGGTTTCGCACGTCAATGAAGCGTATCGGGCCGGTGCCGGTATTGTTCTCAACCGTCACACCGAACTGCTGCTCGACAAATCGCTCGAACTCAAGCTCTGCCAGATACCCCTTCATGATTTCAGTGACGAACCATGGCTGAGGGAATAGTCGCTCTGCATCGCCTGCAACTGACGCAGGAAAGCCATTTCGGCCCTTCGCCAACGTTTTGCCGACCGATCCAGTCTTCTCCAGAAGGCCCGGCGGCGCTAGCATCTCGACCCAGTTGTAGACGTCCGTTCCATCAAAAGAGTCGGTCAGAATCGACTCCGTCACCCCCACCCTCGAAACCTCCCGGGTATAAACGTCGACTCGTCGTCTGATGCACTGGAATGCGCCGTCGACAAACGCGCTTGTCACACCGGCCTTTCGCAACGTTTCGAGATAGCTTACGGGGTCCGAAAGCATGGACGGACTGAACAGTCTTGTCCAGAGTTGGCGGGCCGCGTCGCTGCTCCTGAATCGGGCCGGAGTATCGGACGTGAATTCGCGGAGTGCAACCGCGCGTTTCAGGCTGTCTGTGACGTGCTGCCGCCGCGCGTTGTCGTCATCGAATAACTGCATATCCAGGTTACGAGCGCCAATAGCCCGAAGTACCTCCCGTTGGGCTGGAGATGCTCGCGATACAAGTTCTGTGGCGCAACGCGTGCCAAGATGTACCATCTGCGCCGCGCGTGAGCTCACATAGATATGCTGGGGCGGCATTTTGGCCTCTGGGCACCGTTCGCCACGGCCCAAAGCCTGGAACACTGTACGCGTGATATCAATATAGTGCTCCTTTCGCAGCCGTCGTCGACGGTTTCGGGAATAGTCGTACAGTACGTCGCGACGCGACATTGCGGGCCAGCCCTCTTCCGTATCTCGCACAACCTGAAGATAGCTCTGAAACATCTCTATCGAGAACCCCCGCTCGCTCGGGTTCGTATGTTGGGTGTAGTAGGGATCGTTGAGCAGGCAGAAGAGTTCAAAGTCCTTGCGCACGCCCTTGTCGGTTGTCACAAAATCCAGGCCCCGTGATGCGGAGCCGTATGCAGACCACAAAAGCACCTTGTGCTCCGTGATATCAAGCGCATTGATCAGTTCCTGGCTAAATTGCCCTGCATCATCTGTTTCGTGGACCGCGCCAATCTCCCTCGGATCACGCCGGCGAAATCTCGCTGCGGTGTAAAGAATAAGAGTCACCGGCTCCCGGTTCCCTGACTTCCGGTAGAACGGCAAGACAGGGGCGATGACGAAATGATGTCCGTCGTCGTCGACCTGTCGGATGCCTGTTGCGGAATTGCCAGCGAGTTTCTGCAGTATCGGTCGTATGCGCTGGACAGTCTGTGTGAGCACGAGGCCCGAGCGCAATTCGGTCGAAAGCAGCTTGTCCAACGATGCGACGAGACCATCAATTTCGTGCCTCTTGTACGCATTCAGCGGAGCGTACCCAGGCTCCCCCTTCGCGGGAAAAGTCTCGTGGACGAGCTGCTGCAAGCCTCTGAATCCACCGGAAGGTTCAAAGCTCGAGACAGGAGAGTCGTCATCGATGATCTGGACGCGGCGCTCCCGCCTTGCCAGATAATTGTTGGCACGTTCCGACACGACATCCGTCTCGGCATCAGTCATCCTCTCGTATTGGCCGCCCCTGGCCAGTATCCCTCGCTGCAACTCGCCCATGTTGAAGGCTCCCGACGATGCTTCGGTGAGACCGCCAGTAGCACTCATCAGGTACACGCCATTGTTGCGCCCCAACGCTTTCAGAACATCCGTTTCAGGTGTGTCCAACAAGGAAGTAATGGTCGCGGTAAGATTAATATCCGCAGGCAGGTTGTACTCTTCGGCCTTCCAGCGACTTTCCTCCAGCGTCACAATACTCTTCGTACCCCCGAAGAAAAAATCATCCGTGAGTAGCTGATCTGAGAACGTATCGCTTTCAAAGCCATCTTTGGTGTTTTTGTTGCTGAAAAGCTTACGCACCTCGCCACGGAACCGTGCAAGGTTTGGGTACCGCTCATGGTCATCTGGCGAAAAGGTGATCTCCTTTTCCCCGCTTTCGACATTGAGTCGACCGGCGATGAAGAGCACCAGTTGCAGATAATTGAAGAGTGTGTAGGCAGATTCTGGAACGTCACCCTGGTGATACTCCAACCGGATCGTCTGGCCCGCCGTATCCTCACTTAGCTCGACGCGTCTCAGGAACTCCGTATCCATGACGCTTGCTTCAGCAGTGAAAAACGTCTGGCCAGGCTGGTCGAGAACTTCACCGTAGGATGAACGGCTCATCGTGAAGTATTTTTTGTCGACGACAAGAGCACGCACGCGCTTGAATTCGCGATATTGCGAGTAACCTGTCAGACCACCAAGGTTCGCGACATACGTGCGGAAATCGGCAAGTATGTTTGCCTTCAGTCGAAATCTCTCAAAATCCTTATAGCCGTCATTGCGATCAAGTAACCGATGAAGGACTTCGAGGAGTTCGGAGTCACTCCAATCATCGGCCTTCCCTCCCGGGAAACTCTCATTGAGCTTGGCACGAAGAATCTCTACCCGCCGTTGATCCGGTATGTGTTGCGCCTTCTTCGAAGACGTCTCCACGACATACTCTCGCCAGACAGCGGGAGCGACTGAGGCGAACATCTCAAGATTCTGATAGACCTTGCTGGCCAGGGTGAAGTTGTCGCTGCTTTTCTCGAAGGCAATGGGCCAGCGAAAGTCGAGAAAAGCAAAAAATTCAGTGATGACAACGTTCAGGTCGTGCCGCCCAGCGGCATTGACAACGGACCTGCGCGCGTCGAATTGATACCAGTAGGCATCCTCTTCCTCGTCCAGGAAGACGACGGCCCTGGCAGGCTCGCTAGTGCCTGAAATTAACCTGCCTAGTGCGCTGCCCTCCCGATTGATTTCAGCAAGGAAATCGGGCAGCGTCTCAAACCTGAACCACCGATTGCAGCCCCGCTCGGGATCAAAGGCGTAGAGTTGCTGCTGCACTTGGGACTTCGAGGCCGTGCCGGCTATCACTCCAGGGTCCTTCAGAAAAGCCTGAAGCGGCTGAAGGCGGCGTACCATTTCAGCGACCTGTGGCACGTCAAGCACGTCACGCCAACAACTGTCGGCCGCGTTATCAACAGAAAAAGTGATAAGTCGCCTGATAACGCCGTCCGCCGACGACAGCGCACTGGATGTAGCCTTGAAATATGCCGCCTTTGCGTCTTCATATGTATCGTCGCCGGGCGCGACATCGTGGAAGCTGGACGTGAGACAGATGTTTGCACGACGTCGCATCTCGGAAACGTTGCTCTTCGATACGACCGAGCGCTCCCGAGCTACCTCGACTTCGACCATTGACAGCACTTCACGATTTTGAATTAGCCAATCATGCAGTTTCAGGACGGCCTCAAAAAATGACTTGTCGTTGCGATGATAATCGCGAGAGTAAAGCAGATATACCGGTACATCCCGTCCGCGCTCCTTTAAGAGATGACTTACCTCGTCGTTATCCCTCTTCGATGCACTTTGCTTTCGGACATCGTCGACGAACCCCTTCACAAGGGATTGCATCGGTGCGATGAAGACCGGTACAACCTGATACTTGAGGAACAGTTCGAGCGAGAAAAACGCAGCAGTGTACGTCTTCCCGAAACCCGTGAACCAGTTCAAATGCTTGATGAACGGGCGGTCGCCCGCCAGGAGAAATGGCTCCCGAAATCCCCGGTTGAGAATGTCTGTCTCACTACGCTTTTGCTGTCGACTCATTTGCCCGAAACCCTTGATATGCGGAACCTCACACACGGAAAGCCCCCGGCCGCCCCGTTTCTTCGGCCACTGTCCAACCGTACGCTCGCAGGTCGCGTCCGGCCGGGAGCGCTTCCCACGAGTGTCGCAGCACGCCGCCAGTTGATCTTCAACTCGCCCCGCATGCCGGCTGGGCGCACAAGCGGGCACCGCGTAGCACCCGCCTTAACGCGTCAGGCTGCCTACTTACGCGGCTCCTTGCGTACACCTTTGAACGGTTCGCCGTCCTTCTTCTGGTCCATGAACCGTCCCGTTTCTCGGTCGCGCTTCGTCCAGTTCTCCGTGACCGGGTTATAAACTTGCGACCTGTCACGAACTGCCCCACGGCGTGCGTTATCGCCAATCGGTGGATTTTTCGCCATCGCTCAACTCTCCAATCCGGTTAAACATCCATGTGGTGTGTCCAGCGCGGAACACCACTTTTCGAGAGAAATTCGACCAGGGAAGGATTACCGTAGAACATGACGCGCCGGCCCGAGGAATACGCCAGCGCAGACTGATCGATTTTTAGTGAATTAGCGCGAGCCTGTGCCGTCAACTGCGACAGGAGGATTGCATTGTCCGAGTCTGAACCTGAACTCGATCGGGCATCAAAAACAGCAAAATTAATCCATCCGCCGTTCTGTGCGCGCTCACGCAGATGTGCGAAATTGATCCGCATTGGTATCTCCCAGCCGGGCCCCTCCCAGCATGGAAAACATGGTACCCAAGGTAGTGGCTCACGGAATGAGCCACTACCCCGCGTCGGTACGGTATTTTTCCGCTGCGGCGCACAAAATCCCGAACATTCTGCTCCGGAGCTCAGGCGGCCCGAGCACCTCAACCTGATCGCCATGGCGAAGCAGGTCCATCAAGAGTTCGTGGTCGTTCGAATATGGCACCTCCAGCAGGTAGCTGCCGTCGTCCATCCACGTGCTGATCTGATTCTTGTGCCACACTTCCTGTGCCACCCACTGTGCCCGTTGAGCAGAAAATTTCAGCGTTGCCTTGTGCAAGGCTTTCCCGGCGAAAATTCCGTACCCGCCCTTGAAGTGTTCCGCCATTGTCGACTCGTCGACCTCGATTGCAACCTTGTCGACGACATACGCAGACTCTATCGACTCCAGCGAGAATGACCTGAGCGCATCGCGCGCGTGGCACCACGCGTCGAGTAACCAGTTTTCCCGGTAGTGCACGAGTTGGATCGGTGAGATCTCACGCTCGGTCGCTTCATGTTTTTCCCGATTCCAGTATCTGATGCATAAGCGCTTGCGGTCGAGAACGGCACCAACCAGCAACTGGAAATTCCGGGCATCCACCTTTCGGTTGGCGAAATGGATGAGCTTGACACGCCGGTCGATTGTTTTAGCTGAGTACGCACCTTGCCCAAGCATCTCGCGAAGACGTGCCTTGAGTGGCCCAATGTGTTCTTCAAGCAAGCCGGGCTGCACACCCTGCAGGAGGTGCAGCATCGTGAGCAGCGCGTGGACTTCGGATGAACTGAACCAAAGGCCGGGAAGTTCGAACGGGCCACCGCCCGGTAGCTGGGCATCCTCGATTACATAACCACGTTTGCGCTTATCCCAAATGAGAGGGCACCCGAGCCGATCCCGCAAAACGTCAAAGTCCCTTTTCAGCGTCGCCCTCGACACCTCGAGGTCAACCATGAGCTCTTCAATCGTGACCACACCACGCTTCCGGATGTACTGCACGATCTTGTGAATTCGTTCGGCGTTCTCTTTTGACACGCGCCCCTCTACGCATATTGGCAAAGCGTCCCGGATCTGCTGCATCGGAATGCGGTCTGGCCCGCCTTGCCGTCCAACCTCAAATATTCGATTCGTCGGAGAGTGTTCTTGCCCAAGACAGCGCCTCGTCGATGTCCAGATACAGGCTCGCATACGCTTTGCGCAGTAATGAATCCGGCAAGGCCCAATCCCACTTCTCCCTCTGTAGATTGCTAACGTCGGCCAGAAGCATGTCCAGCGGTGGAGGTTCGCCCACCGCCGCGTCAATCAGGGCGTCGACGATGCCCTCGGCGGTCGACTCACCTTTAAGAATTTCAATTCCCGGGCCAGCCGCGTTGACCGTGTAATTCCGTCGACGAAGGAGGCAGGCGAGCGCTTCGTTGGCGGCATCTCCAAGCCACGTTAGAACCACGACTTCGCGCCCCTGATCGACAATGAAGTCGCCTGCCAGATTCCGCCCAGCGTAGTTGGCTCGTCCTTCGGCCAGGAACCTCCTGGCCACTTCATCGAGAAATGGGGGAACGTCGGATGACTCGAGCAGTTCGCGCATTCGCCGATGAACACACGTATGTGTGCGTCCGGTTCCGCCTGAAAACAGTGGTGGCGTCCCACCGCCGGAACGGACAACGAAGATGGTCTTCTGCTCCTCATCGATTTCCTCAACCAACCAGGTCTTGCCGGCGAACAGGATGCGCTGGCCCACACTGAGCATCTGTGACACCGGTAAAGTGCCTAACACCTTCCCGCCGCAGACGATGCGCATCTCCTCGTCGGCAGAAAATGCGGCGTAAAAGGTGTAGTGATTGACGAATTTCTCTCCTATGAGGCCATGCAGCAAAAGACCGGAGGATTCCTGCATTAGCAGTTCTTTCCGGCCCAGATGGCGAACAAGCTCAATGAACTCGTCTTTGGTCAGGCCGGTGAACGGTGCTCCCGAATTACAGAACAACGCATAAAGTTGTCCGATGGAGGCTCCGCCGTTCTGGGCCACATACGACAGCATCTGCTGAACGAGCGTCGACAGATGGATGCCATGTGCCATCGGTGGTTCGAACCAGCCCTCCAGTAGCAAAGAAATCATCGCCGTCATCTTTACCGTGGCTAGTCGAAGCTCGTCCGCCAGTGAAGGCTTACCACCCAGCGCGCCCTCCACACTGTAGCCTCGCAAGATGGCTGGCTCGCCCTTGCGGCGACCAGATCGCCCCAGTCGTTGGCGCAAGCTCGCCACCGATGGCGGTGACCCAATCTGCGCCACGCTCTTGACCGCCCCGATGTCGATACCCAACTCCAGCGTGTTGGTGCAAATGGCAGTCGCCGGATATTCTTTCTGTTTCAGCGCTGCTTCGGTTTCCGAGCGAATCTCTTTAGACAAACTACCATGGTGCGGCCAGAACTCATTGGGTACCTGCTGCTGCTCACAAAGTTTGTTGAGCAGGTGCGTGTACCGCTCCACCTCGCGACGCGAGTTCGGAAAAACAAGATTGTTTGTGCCGCGCAGGCTCTTGAATAAATGCAGTGCAATCTGCGCCGGCGTGATGGGACAGGCCTCCTCGTCGTCATCTTCCTTGCGCACGACCAAAGGCTCCTCGTAGCCCTTGACCAGAATTTTCAGTTCAGCGTGTGAGGATTCCGACTCCACCAGAGCGACCGAGGTCGCGTTGCCCGGACGCAGGAAATCTGCTGCGAGGCGCATGTTGCCCAACGTTGCCGAAAGACCAATGCGCGGTACCTGACGACCGACGACCCGCTCGATGCGGTGCATCTGTGATTGGAGCTGCTTGCCTCGCTCCGTACCGATGAAAGCGTGAAGCTCGTCAATAACAAAGTATGCCAGCCGCTCAAACACCGCGCCAATCGACGTTCCTCGATTGCATAGCATTGCTTCCAGAGACTCCGGCGTGATTAGCAACACGCCTTGGCGCCTCGACAGGAAGCGAGCTTTCACCGACGATGAAATGTCGCCATGCCAAGGCCAGACCGGAATTTCCAGTTGCTCGCACAGGCGGTCGAGGCGTCCGAACTGGTCGTTGATGAGAGCCTTGAGCGGGCTGACATAGACAATGAGCCCCGGCGGTTCGCTCTGAAGCAGATGGGTCAGCGCGGGCAGAAAGGCAGCTTCGGTCTTGCCCGCCGCCGTGGCGGCAGCCACGATGACATCGAGATCCGCCTTGACAATGAGCGGGATGGCAGCTTCCTGGGCGTCTCTCAGCGATTCCCAGCCTTCGGCCCAAATAAATCGCTGGATACGCTCATCGAGCAGGAAGAAAGAGGTACTGTCGCCAGCCATTTGTCTCAACCAAACCCGTCACAGCTTGAACGAGGCAAATTCATCACCATCGCCCGCGTCGACCAGTTGGTCGGCCATACCGCCCCTGTCGACGACAACCTCGATACCTCCGAGCAAATCCTGCCAGGACGTACCGGGATTTTGCTCGAGCACGGCGAGCATGTTAATGAATGCCGTAATGGTGGTGCGCGGCGTGCGGAAATAGGTGTCGCCGATACGCCTGGAGCAATGTTCCATAAAGCTGGAAATGCCCTGGTCAGGAATAAGGACCTTGCCAGAATTCCCAAACGCGTAGACCGAGCGAATCTTCTGCAACAGGACGAAGAAGTCCTCGGGTGTCAAGCTCGACAGCCTGACCACCGGCCCACTGAAGTCGACGAGACCATTTGAGGCAAACGTGTTTTGCGCGAGGCGGCTCTGCAAAGCAGGATAGCTGTAGAGCCCGCGGCGGGTGTCCAGCAGGAACTCTGGCGTGCCTCCGAGGAGAAATCCGAGGCCAACGGCCGTACCCTGCAACGAGTCGTTAAGGATGCGAAGAATCTGTTCGTAGTTTGTATTTCTGGCCTGAGTGTTCGCCAGCTTGTAAAGATTGACCAGTTCATCGAGTCCAATCAGCAAGCCGCTAAAGCCGGCGAGGCGTACAAATCGCGCCATGAGCTTGAGTTGATCGTAGACTTCCGAGTCGTCCACGATGCTCCTCACGCCGAGCGCCTGCCTTGCATCGGTTTTGGTCGCGAACTCGCCCCGCAGCCAGCGAACAGCGTCCGACTTGAGCTTTTCGTTGCCGTCCTCATAGCCGCGGCAGTAGGCGGCAATGACATCGGCAAAGTCGTAGCCATTGACCAGTTCAGTCAACTGATCAAGCTTCTGGCGCAAGACCGTCTCAGTGGACTGATTCGACGCCTTGGCCTCAGTCCTGGCCGTGGCAATGAACTTCTCAACGACGCCTGTGATCGCTCCACCATCCGGCTTGGTGCGAGTCGACAGATTGCGCATGAGTTCGGCGTATAGCGAGCGGGCCTGGCCACCGCTAGCATAGAGTCGACGGTCTGGATTCAGGTCGGCATTGGCAACCACGAGTTTCTTCTCGAGCGCTATGGCGCGAACCAGGTTCAGGAAGAACGTTTTGCCAGCGCCATACTCGCCAATGACCATGCGGAATGCCGAGCCGCCGTCAGCAATGCGGGCAATATCGGTTACTAGTGTCTCGATTTCGCGACTCCGGCCTACCTGGATAAGATGCTGGCCACTACGAGGCACGACGCCCGCTCGCAGTGACTGGATGACCGCGTCGCGGTCTCTGGGGCGAATCGGATCGTTCATGCCTCAAGCTTCTCCAGTAATTCGGGGTTAACCGTCACAAGATCCTCTCCTTCGACGAACGGCACATCATGCTTGTCGAAGGCGGCTTCGTTGAGTGTTTCGAGAGCACCGTCGACCATCAGATCGAGGTCTGCGGCCGCATCGCCAAGCTCTTCCTTCGTCCATTCGGGGCGCGACAGCAGCAGACGGGCCAGCGCACTATGCGCCTCATCCAGCCCAAGCAGTCCGGAAGGCCGCGCCTCTGTCTCCGCCTCGATCTCTGGTTGCGGCTCGGTGGCTACCGGCTGGGGTTGGTCATCTTCCTTGAAGATACCTGATAGCAGAGCCGATACGGCCTCGGAGTCTTTCTGGAGAGCGGCGATGCGAGCTGGATCGAGCCTGAAACCCGTCTCCTCCGCTTTTGCGACGGTTGGCACGGCCGCCCCGGCGCCAGCGGCTACTGCGTGCACGTCGGAAAACACTTTTCTGGGTTCGACACCGAGGACCTTGTAGATCTTCTCCAGCATCTTCACTTCTATTGGCGAAACCTCCCCGTCGGACTGTGCGACGGTCGCCATGAAAGCTGCCATGGTCTCTCTGGCAGCGGAGTCCAGTGGCTCCAGCTTCCTTTTCAGCGCGGTCAGCGATACGGGCGTCGTCACCAGCAAGGATAAGTGTGCCAAAAGTCTGTGGATGTGGTCCGGACGGAGATGTACCCACGACTGCACCTGTGTCCGAAGATGCTCCATTTCGCTGGTGCTGAAATCGCCATCGGCAGCGGCCACTGCCGACGCCAGATCCACCGTCAGCACGGCAGCCTGGTACCCCGGCGTCGAACGGCTTTCTTCTTCGCCGGGTGGAACGGCAAAGAGCACCACTTTGTCCTCTGGCTTGGGCAGTTTGGCTCCACCCAATACATCCGGTTCGACACCGATGCCCATGGACGCCAACGTGCGTGCTAAAGCTAGCGTCCTGTCCCTCGTGAGCGTCGTCCTCGCATCCAGGTTCGTGAGCAATTCCTGGAACGATATGACGACCGTTCCATCGCCTATGCGTGCCTTCAGGGTCTGCAAGGTCTCGAGGGCATTTTCCGGCCACAGTGCAACAGGCAGTTGCAGGAGCCCTTCCAGCGCGTGCCTGGCGTCTGGATTCTTGCCGACGTAGCGACTGAACGGCTCCAGTTCCTTCGTGACGGCTTCGACGACTTGCTGCAATTTCCGGATAGGCGCCGTAAGGACCGTGACGTCGGGTGTATCACCGAACGTCAAATTCAAGTTGTTGTAGCCGCGGAATCCCGCAGAAGCCGGCCGGTGAACCAGTTTGAGCCTGGTCTTGTTCTTCGGCAGTGTCAGGCCCTCGCCAAACAGTTCGCGATATCTGAGAACGAAGAGCTGGTCAAACTCCTCAGGACAACGCGTCGCGGGCATCCGCAGATAACTCGTCGGATCAAGCCTGGCCCAGGCCAATGCGAGCGGCGCCGGCACAGGAACCCCGTCGACTGCAGCCTGACCTAACGCGGCCCGGATATAGAGCGGTACTTCGTAGGTCTTGGGGAAATTCGGGATGGGCTTGAGGTATGCCTTCTCGGGGTGTTCGGCCAGCGAAACCCAATCGAGCAGCGAACCCGCGTAATTCCGGAATGAACCGGACTTGTCGCCATAGATGCCGAGAAGCCGGCGCAACTCCGCAGCGATGACGGGCCAGTCGGCTTTGGCGGCATCATCCCTGGCTGCATCGAGGATGGCACGTCGCTCCAGTCCGTAGAAGAAAATGAAAACGTATCCGATGTCGGCTTCCGGGTCCTTTCGGCCACCGGCCAACCAGTTCAGATAGGCGCGCCGGGCGGTAGCCGAAATCTCGGAGTAACTCGGCCAGTAGTCCATCTGCCGCTCGGTGTAGTCGCCGTGCTTCGCAACCGATTTCGACGGATCGATAAGACATGGGTCGTTGGCGCCCATGGGTGTCGATAACGACGTACCCACGTAAACAAGGCCACCAGAAATCAGAATGCCCGCCACCGTCACATCCTTCCCAGCCGGAACCCATGTGGCCGGGCCATAGCTACTCGGCACGGCTGGAACGCGGAACGACGAAGGGGTGGACACCGAACCCGCAGCAACCGAAACGGGCTCATCGTCGTCGACGAACCGGCCAACCGCGCTGCGGGACACTCGTCGCTCCGTCGCAACCGGCACCCGATCCTCGGCGTGAAACGCCGAGTGACCTGGACGTCCATCGCCTTGAGAAACGCCCGCCGTACTGCCCCTGGACTTGCGGTAGAAGTAAATGACCACGCCGATGACGACGACCGCTGCGATTCCGATCCATATCTCACGGGGAATGGCGGCAAATAGCGCGAACAGTCCAATGACTACTGCGCCCATGAATCCTCCCGACCCCGTCTTCTTTCGCCTAGCCATACTGTTGTCCACCCCTGACGACGCAAACAAAGTTACCGCAGTGTGCCCAGATTAGAAGTCACATAGTAGGTGTGGCTGTAGGCACATACCATACACACGAGTCGGCTGTGGCATAAGCCATACTCAAGGACAACTGCCTGCGATTAGTGATATGCCGCAATCTAAGGCTTGTTCGCCTGTTGCCGAGACTTGGTGATAGCGATTATCGCTCTCAAAGCTGCCAAGTCTGCGCCCAATTCAACTGCTGTCGGCGGCGGTAAATTCTGCGCTGACGAAGGATCGTGAGCTTCGGTGACTCGATTGCAGCGGGTAATCAATCGGTCATACTCTTGCTGTTCCGACAACGGAAAACCGACCACTCGACGCAAATCTCCGGCCTTCACGTATTCGTGGTGCCTACGGATAACCCCACCCAATATCAGGTCCTGAATTACTCGTTCAATGGTCGAGCGAAGAAGACTGTACTGATGGCGTATCTGCCCCAACTGTTCCGCATTCGGATAAGCCGGCCAGTCCTTCTCGAGCTTGCGATGAGTGCGCTCCAGCGTATCAATACGCTGGCTGTATGGCTGATGATCCCAAGGCAGTCCAGAAACCACAACACCTGGATAGCCGTTCTGCCACTCCAGGTTTTGTGAGTGAATGCAGACTTGAGCCCTCTCGGCGGCATCTTCCAGCAAAGCCAAAAATACAGTGTCGTGGGTAAACACGATTACCTGGCGATCGCGTGCCTCTTCTGCTAGACGCTGCGCAACATACTGTCTACGCCAGTGATCCAGCGAGCTCACTGGGTCGTCGAAGACAATCGCTCCTTTGTGACTAAATTGTCGTAACTCAGCCAAGAAGCAACCGATAGAAATCGACCGTTGCTCGCCCTCAGACAAGATTTCTTCCAGGTTGAACGTTCCTGGCAGGTTGAGACCGAGACGGTATTTGTTCTTACTCTTGTCTCCTCGAGGTATCAGCTTCGTTTTGATGTGCCCGATACCGAGACGCACGAACTCATCGTTCAGGGCCGTCGCCAAGGCCTGGTTCACCCCAATGGTGGCAAACTCCTTGGACTTAGACGTAATCCTGTTCGTCTTCAAATCGGCCTCACAGCGCTCAAGCTGCTTGTGAAGCTTCATACGGCTCACGAGCGCAACCACTGCCGGCCGCACCGGCGCCAGTTGTTGCCGAGCTAGCAGCTCGTTGTGTTCCCTCTCGAGCTTCTGACGTGCTGCGGCGTCGGCGGCGTTGTTCAGGCCGGCAGCCCGCTGCACAAGCTTGCTTGCCAGTGCATCAAGTTTGGGTCGCGGATCCTCCGGCAGAGACGTCAAAGAATCCCATTCCCCACTCCTGGATGCTGCTAGCATTGCTGAACGCCGAGCCTCCACACCAGCCTCAAAGGCAACTATCAAAGCTGGCAGGCCACTCTCCATTGCCTCCAGCTCCTGACTCATTGAAGCCAGCAATTCTTGCGACAACACTGCGTTTGCAACCTTTCCGATCCCCGTTGCCAGATCTTCACGCGCCTTTTGGGCCGCCTTCGCCGCGTCGGCCTTGATAAATTGATCGAAGCGCAGCAAACGTTGCGCTCCGTCGGCGAGCGGCTGCTGACACAGGACACACACGGCATCGTCGGTATGCGGAAAGGTGTGTCCCTGGTAGGCGACTTCCTCGGAATACCGGCGTGCGGAGTCGAAAAGCGCCTTCCAGGTCGGCTCACCGGTACCTGGGAGTAAAGTTTCGCCGGCACGAAAAGCATCAGCAGCGACCTTCTCAGCCTGTGTCGCTATCGCCGCGCCGTCAACCAAGGCGCGAAGACGCTGTATCGACTCGTCTTTGACCCATGCATATGCTTTGTCCAGTCGCTGAGATACCTCAGTGACACGCTTTGCCTGAGCCGAAAGATTATTCGCTGTCGTCTTTGGATCAGCCTCTTTTAACAGCTTTTGCAGATCGGCGAGCCTCTCCAATTCCGTCTGATCTGGCGTTCCCAATTTTTCGATCGCGGCAATATCTGTCTTGTGGCTCAGATTTGCAATCAATTGCCCAACCGCAGTGTCGCCGCGAAGGTTGCTAAACGGCGCTGTATCGATGTCAATCGCAGCTCGTTCATGATCCAAGCGTCGCTTGAGGTTAGGTAACACCTTACTGCCCAAGTCCTCAACGACGCTCAGTCCGTAGGGCACAATCGCGGCGTCCTGCTCGGCAGTCAGATACACACGCGCACAGTGGGAGTCGAAGACCGCAATGCTCGCAAGCTTTTCCGGCGGTTGTATGCCGCGCCTCCAGGTCAGCGCTATCTCGGCACCTTGGTCCAATACATCAAAGGTAGCCTCCGGAATGTGCGCGACAGACTGCACATCTGAGGCGTCCGGATGTACAGGCTCGACCTGGTCGCGGGCGCGGCAAGCACGCTTGAGTGCGCGCGAGTAACCAGACTTACCGCTGCCGTTACCGCCAAATATCACTGTCAAACCAGACGGAGCAAAGGTCAAGATCTGCCCCTTCGCCAGACGGTTGAGGTACTTCGTATCCCGCATGGCTTTCAGTACCACCGGCGCAACGGTCGCCTGATTGACCGGTAGATTCTCAGCCGATAATGGCACAGGTGTCAGACCATCGGGGTTGGGCAGCTCATGCTCGGCCAACAGTAACGTGTAGATTTCCGACCAGTCATCGTCCGAAAGCCCCGTCTTCGGAGCAAGAAATAGTCGGCGTACAGCATCCTGCTGCCATGGTTTTAGTTCACTTTGCGACCACTTCAGGATTTCATCCAACAATGCCATCGCGCTTCCCCGTGTCAGCGAGTCCGTGGGAATGCACCACGAACCACCCACCTGTAATCCAGTGATCGCCAACGTTGTCACCAGGACACCGTCATTTCGCGATCAAATATGTCTTTTCTGGTGTGGCTTTTCATGGCCCGCTTGTCGTCAGATCAGCCTCCGCGGGTCATTTTTTCGACTATTCGCTATCTCCCTGGCTGGGCCCACTTGGATAACCTTTTGACACGCTTAGTTTACAGCCGCCAATGGGGAATCAAACCCGCGTTTAGTTGCGTCACTCAGGCGTCTCGCTATCGCGTGTTCGGAAACAGTCTTGTTATTACACGGCAATATCGGACTTCACCATACTGCTCGCGAAACCTTTTCGGTGCTGTCAAGCCATATGTGAACGGTGTGCCAGAGATTTTTACCGCCGTCGGAATAGGGCTGGCTGCCCTCTTTGATCGTACGCTTGTCTTGCTCGAAGACGGCATCGACCGCTCAACAACGTCGTCGCCCGTCCCCACGCCGATCAAAATATTGCCATGAACGCTGGAAAATAAACGGTGCAGCGCACGTTGAAGCTGATAGGTATAGCCGGCGATCTTCGTGCCCGCCTCGGCAGTTACCATAGTCCTGCCCCCGATACTGGTCTGTTAAACGCATTATGCTTTTAGTCGATGAGTTTCGCTCAAAATCGGCATAATCCGACCCCTGTGTTTTTATACAGTCCCTCCGCCAAGACCGAATCTGCTCAGGGCTTCGTGCGCTGGGTTAAACAATCGTCTTGAGAAGCGACATTATGCGTTTTGCATCACCGGCAGCACGCTCCCGTAGCGCGTGGTCACTAGAACGCAAGCAAAATCCACTACCTCCACACGACGTCTTCGTCACATTCAGATACTCGAATCTCATATATCTAAATGTGCAGGCCACCAAGTGGCGCGTCGTGGCGCACGACTGGTGTTCCCAGTGACAGCGCCATAGGTTTACGTAAGGCCTTTGCGCACGAGCGGCTCGCCCTACGCCGGCCGCTGTCCAACAATCCATATTCGCGAGAGTCGCCCTCCCATCAGCGCTCAAGCGCCGCTCTGGCCAACTCGTATAGCGTGAAATCGTGCATTTGGCCTACTCGCAACGGATCTTCCTCGTCGGCATGGCCAGCATGCCGCCATTGCTCTAGGAGCATCTCGCAGCAAGAGGAAGAGAGGAGCCCTCTATGAGGAGCCGCCGATGACGACCGCGCGTAAGCACATGAATGCACCGTCTGGGACAGATACACCGCACGACTCCCCGTGCCCGGTCCGGTCACACTGCCTGCCGCCGCGAACCGCAGCTATCCAACGGCCACCCGCGTTGCTAGGCAAGATCGGTCTGGTCGATTGGGCGCACTTCGGCCACGTCAATACCGGTCGGGAATTCGTGTCAACGTTTGTGAGCAATTACGACCATGGATGTCATATATTTTCGCGCCCGGCGACGCGACAGTACCCGCATCTGCTTTCGTCGCGCTGGTCTCGGGCAACCTGCGCGGAAATTCAACGCCGCGGCACGAGCTGGCGCTGTTCAGCTGGCGTACGCGATCTGTACGCTCGCGCGTAAGGCTGCAGACAGCTACTCAAGCTACCGCCACGACGAATCGGACGCGTCATGAAAGCCGCGCTGCGACGCGCGCAAATACGCTCTCATAGACGCACCCGCTCCAGACGCCGTCCGACAGCCCGCGTGATTCGCGCTTAGGTTCGCCCACCCCCAACGGATCTTCCTCGTCAGTATGGCCAGCATGCCGCCCTCCCCCGACGACACCGGCTCCAAACCATGTCCGCTCGTGACAGATCTCAAAGCGCTAGGGCAAGCGGTGCAACGTACCCGGCTGGCGAGCGAACTGACGCTTCTCGACGCCGCCGACTACATCGGCGTAACGGTAAACGTACTTACCCGCATTGAAGCCGGACGATCTGTCGGTACCGTGCACCTGTTCAAGGTGCTGAAGGAGTTCGGGCTCGCAACGCTCATCATGTCGAGGGCGGACGCCGACGATGCCTTGCTGGCCGTTGGCCATACGGTGAACTGGCTTGAAATCGCCGCGAAGCAATCGGCTACCAGGACGACCGGCACGAAGCCTGTTCTCATTCCCGAGCGCACCACACCGACACTGTTCGTGGACTACGACGGTACGCTGCATGCCGGCCATGCCTATATAGGCGACAAAGGCAAGATCACCCTGGACTCCGGCAGACCGCTTTTCGAATTCGCTCCGATTCTGGCTGAGATTCTCCAGCCCTATCCCGCCGTGGAGATCGTCCTCACGACATCCTGGCTGCAAAGGCTTCCGACCACCCAGGTCACTGCCTACCTTCCACCCGACCTCGCGCGGCGCGTCGTTGACACCACCCGGGACATGAAGCCGCGATTCAGTTATCTGCGAAACGGCTCAGGCAGAACAGACGTGATCGCGTCGTATGCGATGGGAAAAGGGCTACGAAACTGGTTGGCGCTGGACGACTCGGTTTTCTATGCCCATCTCTTCGGCCGAGAACCCGGTGAACTGGCCGGCAATTTTGTGTTGCTCGACCCTGCGCTGGGAATCAGCGATGAAAAAGCGTTGAAACGACTTCGACGATGGTTGACAGACAGTGATGACCGTCAGGCCAGCACTGACGAATAAACGGTGGCTGCACCTTTAGGGCCACCCCACGTTCGCCTCCGCCATGATTCATGCCGGAAGCCCATCGCAGCCCCAAGAGGTACGGATGCCGTGTCCGACGATCTGCCAGAAGTGGCAGTCCACCTCCCCCACGCACGGCGGCCTCACACTTTAGAGTATTTACTCTAGTTTTAAAAACACCGACTAATTGCTATCCGATTTTCAATATCACCACTAAAACCATGTCGTTATACAGAAGTGTCGGCATCACCGTCATCGCGCAATAAGCGCATGGTTTGTGCGGCGATATGAACTTTCGTAAGTCCCTTCCAGATGGTCTCCGCGCCGGGTTCGCCGTCGCCCTTGCGAGCGAGGAAACCGCCGAGGCGTGCGACCAGGCGCAACACTTCGTTGAGCTTGGGTTGCACAGATCTGGGCGTTTTTGTAAGCAGGTACGCAGCCCGAATTTCATCGGGATCGAAGAACAGACGCGCGTCTAAATCAGGGCAGGTCCGGCCCAGCCGCATCAGATAGGTCACGCGCCAAGCCACCACAAGGAACAGTGCCAACGCACGCTCGAGTCGCTCAATCGTGCCCAGCTGCAGTTCTTCGACCTGACAGCCGTTCTTCAGAACGTTGAACAGGATTTCGATTTCCCATCTCGCCCGATACCACTCGATCAATTCGGCAGCTTCATCCAGCGTGGTCGCCGTACGGTTAGTCAGCAAGCGCCATTCGATCGGCTTCACACCGGCGGGTGCGTCAAACTCGCGCGCAACCAGGCACGTTGCAGCGACGCTTTTGCTCTTGCTCGCGGGCAACTGCACGCGCTGCAGCCACAGGCGCTGGCGCACCGTGCGCGCTTTCACACCTTGGCGCGCGGCCATCGGGAAGGCGATTTCGCCCACCGCTTCGTCGTGCGTGGCGCGCTCCCACAATTTATCGCCCTCAGGCAGGCTGCGGTTATGCGCGGCACGTACCAGCCAGTCGGCCGGGTTGCCCAACGCATCGGCGCGCTCCATCAACGCCATCAGATCCGCTTCGCGGTCGGCCACATACACCAAGCGGGTGGACCGCATATCCGGCGCCATCTCGGCGATGCGCTCGTAGCCTTCGATCCAACGCAAACTTTCCTTCGGGCCACCGCGTCGGCCCGAGTCGTCCTTCTTCTCGCGGGCCCACATCCAGGCGTCCAGGATGCCCAACGGCTCGCGCTGCGGCGTCACCGCATAGGTCGGGTGAACAAACATCCCCCGCTGCGCCTCATACGTCAGCGGCCCCAATCCGAGCGCATCCTGACCATTGAAATCAAGCTCGGTGGTGTCTTGAAGACAGAGCACGACCTGATGCGTTTGCATCCGTTTTTGCGTCTGCTGCCAATGCGGCTCCAGAATCGCATGCCACTGGACCTTCTCGTTATCGAAGAAGCGGTACGCCGCTATCGTTTCGCCCCAACCATGACCTGCCTGCGGCACGCTGGCCGTCGGGTCGGCCGCCATCCTTTCCATCAAAAGCCTCGCTCGCTTGTTCAGGCGCGCGTCGCCAAGGTCCAGTTGCTCGAATTCCGTTTGTGTCCAGGGCGTCGATTCCGTGACCAAGGCGTCCGCTCAAAAGCGGAGAGTAAACGGCAAACGCCGACAGTTTACAAGCGCGGCGGCTATGTCATTGAACGTAGACGACCTTTCTCGCCGCCGCGGACCGGCGGTGACGTTGTGTATAACGACATGCCCTTAGCCTCGTCGAAAGTCACAGGCATCTAAACGCCCTCCTATTTTGCGGAAATGGCGTTGATTTGCGGAAATATTTTTGGACTTTGAATCGTCCGCAAACCCTTGGTGGGCCGGGTGGGATTCGAACCCACGATGTCCTTTCGGAGGCGGATTATGAGTCCGCTGCCTGCAACCAACACGGCGTCCGGCCCACGAAGCTACGAAGCGTAGCGACAAACAAAACAACGATGACGTGTCAACAAAAAAGCCCGGTCTACCCAAAGGCCGGGCTTTTCGATGACAGGCCGACATACTACACGAAAGCGGGTCGGCCTGGCCATCTTGCACATGACTTCTGTGCATTAAAGCTAACCAATCTCAATTTCCTTCAAGGAAGGACTTGAGCTTGTCCGAACGGCTCGGGTGGCGCAGCTTGCGCAGCGCCTTTGCTTCGATCTGGCGAATGCGCTCGCGCGTCACGTCGAACTGCTTGCCCACTTCTTCGAGCGTGTGATCGGTGCTCATCTCGATACCGAAGCGCATGCGCAGCACCTTCGCCTCGCGCGGCGTCAGCGAGTCGAGCACGTCCTTCACGACGTCGCGCATCGAGGCGTGCAGCGCGGCGTCGGCAGGCGCCACCGTATTGTTGTCCTCGATGAAGTCGCCCAGATGCGAATCGTCGTCGTCGCCGATCGGCGTTTCCATGGAGATCGGCTCCTTCGCGATCTTCATGATCTTGCGGATCTTGTCCTCCGGCATTTCCATCTTCTCGGCAAGCGTTGCCGGATCCGGCTCGAGACCGGTTTCCTGCAGGATCTGCCGCGAAATGCGGTTCATCTTGTTGATCGTTTCGATCATGTGAACCGGAATGCGGATCGTACGCGCCTGGTCCGCGATCGAACGCGTGATGGCCTGGCGGATCCACCACGTCGCGTAGGTCGAGAACTTGTAGCCGCGACGATATTCGAACTTGTCCACTGCCTTCATCAGGCCAATGTTGCCTTCCTGGATCAGGTCGAGGAACTGCAGGCCGCGGTTCGTGTACTTCTTTGCAATCGAGATCACGAGACGCAGGTTCGCCTCGGTCATCTCGCGCTTCGCCTGGCGTGCCTTGAGTTCACCGGCCGCCATCTGGCGGTTGGTCTCTTTCAGGTCCTTGAGCGGCAGCACCACGCGCGCCTGCAGATCGAGCAGGCGCTGCTGCTGTTCGCGGATCGCCGGAATGTTGCGCGAAAGGATGCCGCTATACGCATGGCTCTCGCCGACGATCTTCTCCGACCACTCGAGGTCGGTTTCATTGCCCGGGAAACGCGCGATGAACTCCGAGCGCGGCATGCCGCACTTGTCCACGACCGTATGCAGAATCTGACGTTCGACCTGGCGCACTTCGTCCACCTGCGCACGCAGCGTGTCGCACAGGCGCTCGACAGTGCGCGCCGTGAAGCGGATCGACATCAGCTCGTTCTGGATGGTTTCCTGCGCCTTGAGGTAGGACTTCGACTTGTAGCCTTCCTTCTCGAACGCGCGGCGCATCTTGTCGAACCATTCGCTGATGAGGGCAAATTTTTCGAGCGAGGCTCGCTTGAGGGCTTCGAGCTGCGCCGCGTTGGCCGTCGCCTGCGCCGCGCCGTCGTCCTCTTCCTCCTCCTCTTCTTCTTCCTCTTCCGCCTCTTCCTCTTCGTCCTCGTTTTCGATCTCTTCCGCTTCCTTGGCGTTGAAGCCGTCGGTGTCTTCGGCGTTCGGATCGATCAGGCCGTCGACGAGCTCGTCCACGCGAATCTCGTCGTTCGCCACGCGTTCGGCCATGGCGAGGATGTCGGCAATGGTGGTCGGGCAGGCGGAGATCGCCATGACCATGTGCTTGAGGCCGTCTTCAATGCGCTTGGCGATTTCGATTTCGCCTTCGCGCGTGAGGAGCTCGACCGTGCCCATTTCGCGCATGTACATACGCACCGGGTCGGTCGTGCGGCCAAATTCGGAGTCGACGGTGGAGAGCGCAACTTCCGCTTCCTCTTCCACTTCGTCGTCCGAAGAAGCGTTGGGCGCGTTGTCGTTGAGCAGCAGCGTTTCGGCGTCGGGCGCCTGCTCGTAGACGGCCACGCCCATGTCGTTGAACGTGCTGATGATGCCTTCGATCGCCTCGGTTTCCGTGAAGTTGTCCGGGAGGTGATCGTTGATTTCCGCATAGGTGAGGAAGCCGCGCTCCTTGCCGAGCTTGATGAGCGCACGCAGCTTCGTGCGGCGCTCCTCGAGCTCCTCGACGGTGCCGGGCTGCGACGACGCGAACGCGTCTTTTAGCAGCGCCTTTTCCTTCGCTCGCCGGTCGCGCGCACGGGTGGTCTTTTCGACCTTGCCCGCGGCGGGGGTGCTGTCTTCGCTCTGGTTTGCGTCGTCATCGACGGGTACTTCATTCAGCTTTTTCGTCATGGAGTTCGCCGTACCGGCTAGTGTCTCGACTCGCGGCTGCTGGACAACAGCCTCTTGAACCGTGGATGCTTGAGCCTCGCGCTCTGCCGCATCGTCCTCGACGGCAGGCACTTCCCTTGCACTTCTCGAACCGGACCGCTTCGTTGCCGGCTGCGTAGCGGCTTTCGCCGCACGTCCCGGCGCTGCTCGCGCAGCCGAAACAGTCATCGACCTCTTCCGGGTAGCCGGTTCAGAACGGTTGGTGGACTCACTGCCCGACGACCGGGCGGAAGAACTGGCAACTGCGGCCTTTGTGACCTTGCTGGTCGGCCCCGTCGGGCCCTTGCCTGTTGCCTTTTTTCCGCCTGTAGTCTTTGCCATTGCCATTCCGCCCCTTGCTGGAAAACTGGACATTCACGGGTTACCCCAACCCATTATGCCCACCCGGAAAAAACAAAAACAAACCGCTGAAAACCTGTTATTTTACCACGCAGTGCAATAATCTCCCCGCGCGGTCCTTCCCCTACAAACCGAGCTGACGTTTCATGTCAGCCCGCGTCTGATTCAGTGACATCAATTCGGCAAGTTCCTCGGGCGTATGGCGCGACTGCCGCGAAAGCGCGTCCAGCCGCTCGCAACAGGCGTCGTACCGCATCTTCAGGATTGCCGCCATCAATTCTTCGCTCACGAGCCGCTCCTGCTCGCGGCGCTCCTCCACCGCAGCGTCATCTTCCGGATTTTTCATCAGCAAATCCCGAACGTTTTCATCATAGTCCAGAATTTCGCGAAAAATCTCCTCGAAGGTTGGAGCATTGGCCCCATTTCTCAGCAGGTCCGAAAGGAGCTGAAATTCCGCCGAGTCGCCCAGCGCCCGCGCGTGGGTGGTCACTTCCTCGAACAGCTCGCCGTGGCGCGTCAGTCCAATCAACGCCTTTTCGGCCTCTTCCTCCAGTTTCAGCACGATGCGCGGGTGCATCACGAGGTTGCGCAGCGCCTTGCGCTCGATACCGGTCACCAGGTGCCGATCCTTGCGTGCGGGCGCCTGGCGCGCCGCCTGGGCAATGCGCGCATCGACTTCGCACAGCGCCGCCACCTCCTCGAACGGCACGTCCAGGCGGTCCGCGAACATGTGCATGATCTGCGCCCGCAGGGCGTTCGCCGGCAGCGCCTGCAGCAGCGGCTTCGCGTCGAACAGCGCCCGTGCGCGCCCTTCCGGCTGGTCCAGTTCCTTGTCCGCCAGTACCTCGTTGAGCATGAACTGGGACAGCGGCATGGCCCGCTCGACCTGCTCCGAGAACGCCTCGGCGCCGAATTCGCGCACGTAGCTGTCCGGGTCGTGCTCCTGGGGCAGGAACAGGAAGCGGATCGTGCGGTTATCGGCCGCGTGCGGCAGGCACGCATCGAGCGCACGGCGCGCGGCGCGGCGGCCCGCCGAGTCGCCGTCGAAGCTGAAGATCACCGTGTCGGTCTGACGCATGAGCTTCTGCACGTGGATCGGCGTGCACGCGGTGCCGAGCGTCGCCACGGCGTTCTGGAAACCCAGCTGCGCGAGCGCGACGACGTCCATATATCCCTCGACCACCAGAACATAGCGCTGTTCCCGGATCGCGAGGCGCGCCTCGAACAACCCGTACAGTTCGCTGCCCTTGTTAAATAGCGGCGTTTCCGGGGAATTCAAATACTTGGGCTCGCCGCCGTCCAGCACGCGGCCGCCAAAGCCGATGACCTGACCCTTCACGTTGCGGATCGGGAACATCACGCGGTCGCGGAAACGGTCGTAGCGGCGCGGCTGGCCCTGCGCGTCCTGCTTTTCGCTGACGATCACGAGGCCAGCCTCGACCAGCGCATCGTCGCGATAGTGGGTAAACGCAGTTTCGAGGTTCTGCCATCCATCGGGCGCGTAGCCGAGGCCGAAGCGTGCGGCGATTTCGCCCGTGAGCCCGCGCTTCTTGAGGTACTGAATGGCGTTGGCCGCGCTGCGCAGCTCCTTGCGGTAGTAGTCGCAGGCGGTCTGCATGACGTCGGAAAGCGCCGTGGTAACGGCCTTCGAGGCAGCCGGAGCATAGCCGCCCGCCGCGCCGGCCCCACCGCCGCCGCCACGCATGGGCGAAGGCTCCTGCGGCACGGTCAGGCCGACCGACTGGGCGAGTTCGTTGACGGCCTCGGGGAACGTCAGTCCCGCATGCTCCATGAGGAAGCCGATGGCGGTGCCGTGCGCGCCACAGCCGAAGCAGTGATAGAACTGCTTGGTTGGACTAACCGTGAACGAAGGGCTCTTCTCGTTGTGGAACGGACACAAGCCCATGAAGTTCGCGCCGCCCTTCTTGAGCTGCACGTAGCGACCCACCACGTCGACGATATCGACGCGGTTCAGCAGGTCCTGCAGGAACGAATGCGGAATCATCGAAGCGAGCGCGCTTGGGCAGCCGGGGGCTCGCGCGGCCCTATACGTAACATAAGCGTGACATACGCGTGACGTACGGGCCTCGCGGCGTCGCCCTTGGGCCGGCGCCGCGTGCGAGCCGGGTGCGCTTACTTCGAGAGCGCGGCTTTGACGAGCCCGGAAACGGCCGTCATGTCGGCGCGCCCGGCCAGCTTCGGCTTGAGCACACCCATCACCTTGCCCATGTCCTGCGGGCCGGCTGCGCCCACCTGGGCGACGGCGGCCTGCACTTCGGCGGCGATCTCGGCGTCCGAGAGCTGCGCGGGCATATAGGCGGTCAGGACGGCCAGCTCGGCGGCTTCCTTCTCGACGAGATCGGTGCGGCCCGCGGCCTCGAACTGGCTGATCGAGTCCTTGCGCTGCTTGATCATCTTGTCGATGACGGCCGTGATGCCCGCGTCGTCGAGCGTCACGCGATCGTCGACTTCACGTTGCTTGATAGCGGCGAGCAGCAGACGAATCGTGGCGAGGCGTTCGCTTTCGCGCGCGCGCATCGCGGTTTTCATGTCGTCGTTGATCTGGTCTTTGAGACTCATCACTCACCTGAAATACGTTGGGGTTGCTGGAATGCAAAAACCCGCCTGGAAACGATTCCAGGCGGGTTGGCGCACATTCGACATGGCTGCGACCACACCAGAGGACAGCGGCGGCCGCGTGACGCGATGAAACCAGAGGCCGCGGACCGGCTGTCCACCTCGCCGTGACATTCACGCGAGGCTCACGCTGGAACTGCGCGGCCACGCGCCACGGCGACGCCGGAATCAGTACAGCTTCTTCGGCAACATCTGGCTGCGCAGACGCTTGAAGTGGCGCTTCACCGCCGCCGCCTTCTTGCGCTTGCGTTCAGCCGTGGGCTTCTCGTAGAACTCGCGCGCGCGAAGCTCGGTCAAGAGACCGTTCTTCTCGATCGTGCGCTTGAAGCGGCGCATGGCAACTTCAAAGGGTTCGTTTTCTTTTACGCGGATGGTCGTCATTTTCCAATAACGGATCGGGGGTAAAGAGGATTGAGTATAGCAGTTCCGGGTTTGGGCATCGCGTGCCGGTTTGGGGGGAAACCCCAATTCCGGCAACCGCATCGACCGCCCCCGGAGCCTTCCCTGGCGGGGCTGCGCAGCATCAGACAGCGCCCGGCCCGATCAGCAGCAGCGGCACATGCGTGATCTCGATGGCGCGCTGGGCGACGCTGCCGAGCAGCCAGCGCGCGACGCCCCGCCGGCCCTGCGTACCCAGCGCGACCAGATCGGCCTGCCAGTCCTGCGCGTCGCGCAAAACGGCGTGGGCGATGTCGTCGCGCAGGCGCGCGGTGGCCACGAGCGCCGTTTCATAGGCGCGGCCCGAGACGTCGAGCTGCGTGTGGGCGCTGGCGAGCGCCTTGCGCCCGAGGTCGGCGAACGCATCTTCGAGCACCGAGCCCGGCACCGGGTCGCCGGCCACGCTGCTGCGGTCCACGACATAAACCGCGCGCAACGCGGTTTGCGGTTCGGCCAGGCGCAGCGCCGCGTCAATCACCTGCGCCGAGGCCGGACTGCCGTCCGTCGCCAGCAGGATGCGGGCGAGCGGCGCGTGAGCGTTCGCTTCTTCGTACTCCACGGGCACGACCAGCAGCGGACAGGGCGCGCAAACCGCGAGCGCGCCCGAAACCGAACCGTCGACCCAGCGCTTCACGCGCCCCTGATGCCGCGTGCCGACGATGAGCAAGTCGGCCTGCCAGTCACGCGCCGCATTGGCTAGCGCAGGCACGACAGCGCCAGCCTCGGCGGAGAGACCGACCACCTGCCCTTCGACCAGGGCGGCTTGTCCGTTGAACGCCGACATCGCCTGTTCGAGCGTGCGCTCGGCGGCGTGGAGATATTCGCCGCACGCCGCGCCGAGCGCGTCCGACATCCATGAATCGCCCGCGGTATAAGCGCCGCCGGCATTCCACGCGCCTGGCTGTTCGGCGGCGCACACGATACGGACCTGGGCGTCGGGCGGCACCACACGCGACGCAAAACGCAGTGCCTGCGTCGATGCCCTCGAATCGTCCACAGCGATCATGATTCGCCGCATTTGCCCGCGCATTTCCCCGCGCATTTGCCCACTGTGCTGCTGTTCCTCTCGATTCACGTTGCGTACCTTTTCCTCGTGGTCAGGCATTCAAGCGTGAACCTCGGGCGCCCTGCCAACCATGACAGGGGTCAACCGCGAGAGATTCGGCGATGCATATCGGTCAGGAAATCAGCCTGCGTCCAGCGAATATTGCGCGGCGGCCTCCCCGGCCGCGACGCCCGAGGCCCACGCCCACTGGAAGTTGTAGCCGCCAAGCCAGCCCGTCACGTCCACGGCTTCGCCCACGAAATAGAGGCCCGGCACGCGCTGGCTCATCATCGTCGCCGAGGAGAGCTCGCGCGTGTCCACGCCGCCGCGCGTGACTTCGGCCTTCTTGTAGCCTTCGGTGCCCGTGGGCGTGAGCGTCCATTGGGCGAGCCCTTCGCCGATCTTGCGCAGCGTTTTATCGGGCAGATCGGCAATACGCGCGTCGGCCTTCACCTGATGCGCCTCCAGCCACAGGTGCGCGAGGCGCGCCGGCACCCATTCGGCGAGCAGGTTGCCGATCTGGCGTTTCGTCGCGCCCTTGGCTTCGATCAGCGCCGATGCCGGATCGTGCTCGGGCAGCAGGTTCACGCGGATCGGCTGGCCGGGCTGCCAGAAGCTCGAAATCTGCAGGACGCCGGGCCCGGAAAGGCCGCGATGCGTGAAGAGCAGGTCTTCGTCGAAGGCGCCGCCGGCCTTGCGCTCGCCCGTCGCCACGTGAACTTCGAGCGAGACGCCCGCGAGCGGCACATAGGGCGCCCACTCGTCCTGCGCGAACGTAAGCGGCACGAGCGCGGGGCGCGTGTCGATGAGCTTGTGGCCGAACTGTTTCGCGACGCGATACGCGAAGTCGGTTGCGCCGATCTTCGGGATCGACAGGCCGCCGGTCGCGATCACGAGCGCTTTCGCCCGGATCTCGCCCTGCGGCGTGCCGAGCGTGAAGCCGGCGCCGTCGGCGTGGCTCACCGCATCCACCGGCAGCGGCCGGCGCCATGCCACCTGGCCCGCGTCGCACTCGGCGCGCAGGACGTCGATGATCGCCTCGCTCGACTGGTCGCAGAAAAGCTGGCCCTTGTGCTTTTCGTGCCAGGTCACGCGATGCTGGCGCAGCAGCGCGAGGAAGTCGCGCGGCGTGTAGCGTGCCAGCGCCGAACGGCAGAAATGCGGGTTGTGAGAGAGATAGTTGGCCGGGCTCGCGTGCAGGTTCGTGAAGTTGCAGCGGCCGCCGCCCGAGATGCGGATTTTTTCCGCGAGGCGCGGCGCGTGGTCGATCAGCGCCACGCGGCGGCCCTGCTGGCCCGCCACCGCCGCGCACATCATGCCGGCCGCCCCTGCGCCGATCACGGCGATGTCGAAAGATTCCATGGCGCGCATTCTACCTGCGCGGCGGCGGAGCTTGTCCGCGGGGGCTCCGCTTGCCGCCCTCAACCGGCTTGGTCGCGCGCTGCTATACTTTTATGTTCTCTTAATTCTTGATTTAGCGACGGTTTTTGCCTGCTTGCGCCGCGCAATCCCGTTGCCCTGCCCCATACCATGCTCGTTCTCGGTATCGAAAGCTCCTGCGACGAAACCGGCCTCGCGCTCTACGACAGCGAGCGCGGCCTGCTCGCGCACGCGCTGCACTCGCAGATCGCCATGCACCGCGAGTACGGCGGCGTCGTGCCGGAGCTTGCCTCGCGCGACCATATCCGCCGCGCGCTGCCGCTGCTCGAAGAAGTGCTCGCGAAGAGCGGAGCGGCGAAAAGCGATATCGACGCCATCGCCTTTACGCAAGGCCCTGGCCTCGCGGGCGCGCTGCTCGTGGGCGCGAGCATCGCCAATGCGCTCGCCATGGCCTGGAATCGGCCGACCGTGGGAATTCACCATCTCGAAGGCCATCTGCTTTCGCCGCTGCTGGTCGATGCGCCGCCGCCGTTTCCGTTCGTCGCGCTGCTCGTGTCGGGCGGCCATACGCAACTCATGCGCGTGACCGACGTGGGCGTGTACGAAACCCTCGGCGAAACGCTCGACGACGCCGCGGGCGAAGCCTTCGACAAAACCGCCAAGCTGCTTGGCCTCGGCTACCCTGGCGGCCCGGAAGTCTCGCGCCTCGCGGAGTTCGGCACGCCAGGCGCAGTCGAGTTGCCGCGTCCGATGCTGCATTCGGGCGATCTCGACTTCAGCTTCAGCGGCCTCAAGACGGCAGTGCTCACGCAAGTGAAGAAGCTCGGCACGAACATCTGCGAACAGGGCAAGGCCGATATCGCGCGCGGTTTCGTCGATGCGGCCGTGGAGGTGCTGGCCGCGAAATCGCTCGCCGCGCTCAAGCGCACGAAGATGAAGCGCCTCGTGGTGGCGGGCGGCGTGGGCGCGAACAAGCAGTTGCGCGAGACGCTTTCGGCGGCGGCGCAAAAGCGCGGCTTCGAGGTGCATTACCCGGACCTGTCGCTGTGCACCGACAACGGCGCGATGATCGCGCTCGCGGGTGCGCTGCGCCTCGCGCGCTGGCCCGAGCAGGCCACGCGCGACTACGCATTCACCGTGAAGCCGCGCTGGGATTTGACGTCGCTCGCGCAACAGTAACCCGTTTGCCGCCGCAATCGTAAAAGAAGCCGCCCCAGGGCGGCTTCCTTGTTGACGGCGCAACCAGGCGGCCAGCGTTACGCCGCGCGCTTGTCGTGCTCGATCACGGCGTAGGCGCTGTGATTGTGGATCGACTCGAAGTTTTCGGCTTCGAGCGTATAGGCGAGCACGCGCGCATCGGCGTTCAGTCGCACGGCGACGTCGCGCACGAGGTCTTCGACGAACTTGGGGTTCTCATACGCGCGCTCGGTCACGAACTTCTCGTCCGGACGCTTGAGCAAGCCCCACAGCTCGCAGGACGCCTCTTCTTCGGCGATGCGAATGAGGTCCTCCACCGGCAGATCGCCTTCGAACTCGACGTTCATCGTCACGTGCGAGCGCTGGTTGTGTGCGCCGTATTGCGAAATCTTCTTCGAACACGGGCACAGGCTCGTCACGGGCACGAGCACCTCGAGGAACAGGCGCGTTTGGCCGTTGCGCACGTCGCCCGTAAGCGTCACTTCGTAGTCCAGCAGACTTTCCACGCCCGACACCGGCGCCACTTTCTTCACGAAGTACGGGAACCTCACTTCGATACGGCCCGCCTGCGATTCGAGCTTCGCGAGCATCGCGGCCAGCATTGCGCGGAACGTGGCGGGTTCGAGCGGCGCCTTGTGCTCTTCGAGCAGCGCGACGAAGCGCGACATGTGCGTGCCCTTCTGGTCGGCCGGCAGATGAACGTCGAGATTCCACGTGCCGACGCTCGGCTGGACGTCGCCCGCCCCCGTCTTCACCGTGAGCGGATGGCGCACGGCCTTCACGCCGACGCGCTGGATCACGATCTGACGGGTATCGACGGAGCTTTGGACGTCCGGCATCACGAAAGCCGGGTTCATCTGATTCATGTTCTTATCCTCAAGCCGCGCCGTACGCGGCGCGCAAATAACAAACGCCGGCATGAGCCGGCGTTTGCTGGTGGAAAGCCGGGTAGAAACCCGCCCGCCAGTTCAAATGTGAATTGGGCTGCTGCAAGGCGCGAGGCGCCAGGCAAACTATCGCGATCTCGATCGGCCTCAGGCGACGCGCATCACCGACTTGCCGGACACCGCCTTGTCGAGAAAGCGCTCGCGAATCGACTTCGCGATCCCTGCTGCGTCGAGTCCACAGCCCGCCAGCAGCTTCGCCGGGTCGCCGTGGTCGATGAAGCGGTCGGGGAGGCCCAATTGTAGTACGGGCTTGATAACCCCACTTTCAAGGAGGGCTTCCACGCAGGCCGAACCGGCACCGCCCATGATGCAGCCTTCCTCGACAGTCACGAGATAGTCGTGCGTTTCGGCGAGTTGCTTCACGAGGTCCGCATCGAGCGGCTTCACGAAACGCATGTTCGCCACGGTGGCGTCCAGTTCCTCGGCGGCCTTGAGCGACGGCGCAACCATCGTGCCGAACGCGAGAATCGCGATGCGGCTGCCCGCCGGCGCGTTGCTCTCGCGGCGGACTTCGCCCTTGCCCACCGGCAGCGCGGCCATCTGCTTGACGGTCGCCACGCCCGTGCCCGCACCGCGCGGGTAGCGCACGGCAGCCGGGCCGTCCTGCTGCAGCGCCGTGTAGAGCATCTGGCGGGATTCGTTTTCGTCGGACGCCGCCATGATCATCATGTTCGGGATGCAGCGCATGAACGCGAGATCGTACGCGCCCGCGTGCGTCGCGCCGTCGGCGCCGACGAGGCCCGCGCGGTCGATCGCGAACACGACCGGCAGGTTCTGCAGCGCCACGTCGTGGATCAGCTGGTCATACGCGCGCTGCAGGAAGGTCGAGTAGATCGCGACCACGGGCTTCAACCCTTCGGCCGCGAGACCGCCCGCGAACGTCACGGCGTGCTGCTCGGCGATGCCCACGTCGTAGTAGCGGTCCGGGAAGCGCTTTTCGAACTCCACCATGCCCGAGCCTTCGCGCATGGCCGGCGTGATGCCGACCACCCGCTGGTCGAGTTCGGCGGCATCGCACAGCCATTCGCCGAACACCTGCGTGTAGGTCTTCTTGGCGGGCGTCGCCGACGGCTTGATGCCTTCGGCCGGGTTGAACTTGCCAGGACCGTGGTACAGCACCGGGTCGGCTTCTGCGAGCTTGTAGCCCTGGCCTTTCTTCGTCACGACGTGCAGGAATTGCGGGCCGCGCAGTTCCTTGATGTTCTGCAGCGTCGGGATCAGCGAATCCAGGTCGTGGCCGTCGATCGGCCCAATGTAGTTGAAGCCGAATTCCTCGAACAGCGTAGCCGGCACGATCATGCCCTTCGCGTGCTCTTCGAGCTTGCGCGCGAGGTCGAGCACCGGCGGCGCATGGCGCAGCACGCGCTCCACGCCCGCGCGTGCGGCGGCGTAGAAGCGGCCCGACATGAGGCGCGCGAGATGGCGATTGAGCGCGCCGACCGGCGGCGAAATCGACATGTCGTTGTCGTTGAGGATGACGAGCAGCGGGACGTCGTCTTCCACGCCGCCGTTGTTCAGTGCCTCGAAGGCCATGCCGGCCGTCATCGCGCCGTCGCCGATCACGGCGATGCCCATGGCGTTGTCGCCCTTGAGCTTGCTCGCGACGGCCATGCCGAGCGCCGCCGAAATCGACGTGCTCGAGTGCGCGGTGCCGAACGTGTCGTACGGCGACTCGTCGCGTTTCGGGAAGCCCGAAATGCCGCCGAGCTGGCGCAGCGTCGACATCTGGTCGCGGCGGCCCGTCAGGATCTTGTGCGGATAGGTCTGATGGCCCACGTCCCAGACGATGCGGTCGCGCGGCGTGTCGAACACGTAGTGCAGCGCGATCGTCAATTCGACCGTACCGAGGTTGGACGACAGGTGGCCGCCCGTCTGCGAGACGCTCTCGAGAACGAAGGCACGCAGTTCGTCGGCAAGCGGTTGCAACTGGCGGCGATCGAGGCGGCGCAAATCCGCCGGGTCGTCAATGGTTTTCAGCAAGTCGTACATCGTCGTTCCATTGTAGGAAAACTGGCGCTCCCGCACTTTTTCTGCGCATGAGTTCCGTTTCATGCGCGTGGGCGGGTTGCGCGGTCAGCTCACCCGGTTCACCACCAGGTCAGCGAGTTCGGCGAGGCGCTGAGCGCGCGCACCGAACGGTTCGAGCGCCGCGTGCGCGTCGGCGCGCAACTGCTGCGCGAGCGCACGCGAGGCATCAAGACCGATAATCGACACGTAGGTCGGCTTGCCGTCCTTCGCGTCCTTGCCCGCGGTCTTGCCGAGCGTTGCGGAGTCGGCGGTGACGTCGAGAATGTCGTCCACCACCTGGAAAGCGAGGCCCACGGCCGCCGCATACCTGTCGAGCGCGGCGAGACTTTCCGCCGAGGGCGTTTCGCCCGCCAGCGCGCCCATGCGGACCGCGGCGCGCAAGAGCGCGCCGGTCTTCAGGCGGTGCATCGTTTCGAGCTGCTCGCGGGTGAGCGAATGGCCTACGCTCGCGAGGTCGATGGCCTGGCCGCCGGCCATGCCGATCGAGCCGCTGGCCAGCGCGAGTTCGCGCACGAGCGATGCCTGGTGCCGGGCATCGAGCACATCGGCGGTCAGCGTGATGAAGGCTTGCGACTGCAGCGCGTCGCCCACCAGCAGCGCCGTCGGTTCGTCATATTTGACGTGTACGGTGGGTTTGCCGCGACGCATGTCGTCGTCGTCCATGCACGGCATGTCGTCGTGCACGAGCGAGTACACATGGATCATTTCGAGCGCGCAGGCCGCCGCGTCGAGCGCTTCCGGCGTGGCGTCCGTGAGTTCGCCCGCCGCGTGGCACAGGAGCGGGCGCACCCGCTTGCCGCCGCCCATCACGGCATAACGCATGGCGTCGTGCAGCGGCGCCGGCAGCACGTCGGCAGCCGGCAAATAGTGATCGAGCGCGCTTTCGACCCGGTCGAGTACCTGCCGGGTCCATTGGTCAAATGTCATAGATCGTCGTCTCCGCCCGCTGCGGAGTCTGTCGTATTGAGAGGCACGGGCCGCAGCGTCTCGCCGTCGAGCACGCGCACCTGTTGTTCAACCTTTTCGAGCTGCTGCTGGCAGAAGCGCACGAGCGCCGCACCGCGGCGGTAGGCTGCAAGCGATTCTTCCAGGCTCAGGCTGCCGCCTTCCATGCGCGCAACGAGCCCGTCGAGCTCCGCGAGCGCCGCCTCGTAGCTCTCGGGCAGGGCTTCGCCCTCGGCCAGCCCGGCTGCGCTTTCGCCCGCGCCAGCGCGGTCTTTCGTTGCGGATTTCGCCATGAGTCGTCGCCAGAATGAAACAAGGCGGACATTCTACGGCAAAAGGCCCTTTTCGACCCGCTCCCGGGCTTGTGTACCCTCTCGACCACACGCTCGGGGTCAGTACAAACCGGTTCCAGAAGGCCCGATTACCCGTGCATTTGTCTCATATTTCCTGAATTCCTGCCGTCTTTCCGGTGTAATTTTGGCAAAAATCAGTCACTTAGCTACCCCATGATGGGGTAACCGGGTATAATCGCCGGCTCCCTAAATCGAATCTTCGATGGTTGGGTTGTTCACTGCTTTCACGTCTTCATCGGGAGTGGGAATGTCCAATCTGAGCAATGCATTGCAGCTGAAGTCCATCCACAGCCAGCTGCCAGTCACCGCTTATTTTGACGAAGCGCTACTCAAGCGCGAAATCGACACGCTTTTCCAGAAGGGTCCTCGCTACGTCGGGCACGAACTCATGGTGCCCGAGGCGGGAAACTATTTTGCGCTGCCGGGCGAAAAAGAAGGCCGCGTGCTCGTTCGCAACAAGAGCAACGAAATCGAACTGCTCTCGAACGTGTGCCGGCATCGCCAGGCCATCATGCTAAACGGTCGCGGCACGGCAGACAACATTGTATGTCCGCTGCATCGCTGGACCTATGACCTCAAGGGCGAACTGCTCGGCGCACCGCACTTCGCGGACAAGCCGTGTCTGAACCTGAACAGCTCGCCGCTCCAGCAATGGAACGGGCTGCTGTTCGAATCCGCGGGCCGCGACGTCGCGCGCGATCTCGCGCGCCTTGGGCCGGCCAAACACCTCGATTTTACGGACTACATGTTCGATCACGTCGAGGTTCACGAGTGCAACTACAACTGGAAGACCTTCATCGAGGTCTATCTGGAAGACTATCACGTCGTGCCGTTCCACCCGGGCCTCGGCAACTTCGTGTCGTGCGACGACCTCCAGTGGGAGTTCGGCGAGTGGTATAGCGTGCAGACGGTCGGCGTGCACAACCATCTCGGCAAGCCGGGCAGCCCGACGTACCGCAAGTGGCACGACGAGGTCCTGCGTTTTCGCAACGGCGTGCCTCCCGAGTTCGGCGCGATCTGGATGGTGTACTACCCGAATCTCATGATCGAGTGGTATCCGCACGTGCTCGTGGTCTCGTGGCTCATCCCGCAGGGCACGCAGAAAACGACGAACATCGTCGAGTTCTATTACCCCGAGGAAATCACGCTCTTCGAGCGCGAGTTCGTCGAGGCCGAGCGCGCCGCCTATATGGAAACGGCCGTCGAAGACGACGAAATCGCCGAGCGCATGGACGCCGGCCGCCGTGCGCTCTTCGAGCGCGGCGTTTCCGAGGTGGGGCCGTACCAGAGCCCGATGGAAGACGGCATGCAGCACTTCCACGAGTTCCTGCGCCGCGAACTGGGACCGATCTGACGCGCGGCCAGGCGCGAGCCTCGGGCATCTCGAACGCATCACCGAAAGACGGGCTTCAGTCCGTCTTTTTGTTTAGACTGACGGCACCGGGCCGTCGCATAGCCAGAGATGGCGGCCTTGCACGATTCAAGGAGCCGTCATGCCCCACACGCACCACACCACGCTGATCTCGGCCGCCAATCTGCACGAACGCCTGACCGCCGCGCCGGGCAGCGTGCTGGTTTTCGACTGCCGCTTCGATCTCGCCAATCCCGCCGCCGGCGAGAACGCCTATGCGCTCGGCCATCTGCCCGGCGCCCAATACCTGCATCTGGACCGCGACCTCTCGGGCCCGAAGACGGGCAAGAACGGCCGCCATCCGCTGCCCGACCGCTCGGCGCTCGTCGCCACGCTCTTGCTGCGCGGACTCAACGAAGGCCAGCAGGTCGTGGCCTACGACGCACAAGGCGGCGCCTACGCCGCGCGCCTGTGGTGGCTTCTGCGCTGGCTCGGCCACGACTCGGTGGCGGTGCTCGACGGCGGCCTCAATGCGTGGGAAGCCGCGGGCTTCCCGCTCGTGCGCGATGTGCCCACGCCCGCGCGCGGCACTTTCAAGGCTGGCGCGCCGCTCCAGGTGACGGTGGACGCGCAGGCCATCGTCCGCAATCTCGCCACGCACGAACTCACGGTCGTCGACGCGCGCGCCGCCGACCGCTACCGCGGCGAGAACGAAACGATCGATCCGGTGGGCGGCCATATTCCTGGTGCACGCAACCGGTTTTATCAGGACAATCTCACGCCGGATGGCCGCTTCAAGTCGGCGCACGCGCTGCGCGAGGATTTCATGGCGGTGCTGCCGGGCATCACCCCCGAACACGTGGTCCTGCAATGCGGCTCGGGCGTAACCGCCTGCCACAATGCGCTCGCGATGGAGATTGCCGGCCTGCACGGCGCGGCGCTCTATCCCGGCTCGTGGAGCGAGTGGAGCGCCGATCCTTCGCGGCCGGTCGCGACGGGTCCCAATCCCTAAGCCGGGAACCCGGAGCCGGGCACGGCGTCACACCACGCCGTGCTCCCTGAACCACGCAATGGCGCGCTTCCAGCCGTCTTGCGCATCGGCCTTGCGATAGCTCGGGCGGTAGTCCGCGAAGAACGCGTGGCCCGCATCGTTGTACACGACGATCTGCGAGCTGCGCCCACCCTGCGGACCTTGCGCGATGGCGGCCTTCATCTGCTCGAGCGTGTCCTGCGGAATGCTCGTGTCCTGCAAGCCGTACATGGCGAGCACCGGCACCTGCAGCGTGTTCGCGAGATCGAGCGGATTGCTCGGCGCGTTCGCCGTGTGCGGGCCCGCCACGCGCCCATACCACACCACCGCCGCCTTGATGTGCGGGTTGTGCTCCGCATAGAGCCACGCATAGCGCCCGCCCCAGCAAAAGCCGTTCACGCCCACGCGCTTCGTGTCGCCGCCATGCCCGCCTGCCCAGGCAACGGCCGCGTCGATGTCGCCCATCACCTGGGCGTCGGGCACCTTGCTCGCGATGTTGTCGTTGATCTGCTGAATCGTCGGGTACACGGACGCATCGCCCTGGCGCACGAAGAAGTCCGGCGCGATGGCGAGATAGCCGAGCTTCGCGAAGCGGCGGCACACATCGGCGATATGCTCGTGCACGCCAAAGATCTCGTGAATCACGATGACGACCGGCAAATGCGTCTTGCCGCGCGGCTGCGCGCGATACGCCGGAATGAGCGTGCCGCCCGACTCGAAGCCGATCTCGCCGGCTTCGAGACCCTCGCTGTCGGTGTGGATGGTTTGCGCGGAGACCGGCAGCACGGCAGCGGCGAACCCGCTGCCGAGCGCCGCCTTGATGAAGGTGCGCCGGTTGAACGGCACGTGCGGGACGAGACTATCGACTTCGGGTTTCAGCATGCAGCGCTCCTTGGCGGTCGAACAGCAGAAACGATCCGGGCAGCGCCGCGTCCCCCGAACGCAAGCGCGGCTCAGTGCAATTTCACGCGCGGCAGCGTCGTGCGGCGCAGCCAGTGCGCGAAGGTATCGAGCACCATGCGTGCGTAGCCGTGCAGCGCCGCGATGTGCAGCCGGTACAGCGACATGTACATGAAACGGGCAAACAACCCTTCGATCAACATATTCCCGCCGATCAGCCCGCCCATCAGATTGCCGACCGCGCTGAAGTGTCCGAGCGACACCAGTGAGCCGAAGTCGCGATAGGTGAACGCCTCCAGCGGCTTGCCGGCAAGCTGATTGCCCAGCGACTTGAAGAGGAACGTGGCCTGCTGGTGGGCGGCCTGCGCGCGCGGCGGCACGCCGCGCTCGTGGCCCGGCCATTCGCAGGCCGCGCAGTCGCCGAGCGCGAAGATGTTGTCGTCGAGTTCCGTTTGCAGCGTACGGCGCACGATCAGCTGGCCGAGCTTGTTGACGGTGAGGCCGTCGAGCCGCGAAAGCACAGCCGGAGCGGTAATGCCCGCGGCCCAGACCGTGAGGTCCGCGCGCAGGTTCTTGCCGCTCGCGGTACGCACGACGCCAGGCGCCACTTCGATCACGCGCTCGCTCGTCAGCAGCTTCACGCCGAGCTTCTGCAGCAGCTCGCCCGTCGCCGAAGACACGCGCTCGGGCAACGCGGGCAGGATGCGCGGGCCCGCCTCGATCAGCACGATGCCCACATCGTGGCGCGGATCGAGCTTGTGCAGCCCATAGGCCGACAGCACCTGGGCGGTGTTGCGCAGTTCGGCGGAAAGCTCGACGCCCGTCGCGCCCGCGCCAATGATCGCCACCTGCACGCGCGGCTCGGCGCCTGCGTTCATGGCCGGCGCGGGGTCGTCCGCCGTCACCTCCACCGCGACCCTTTCGGGCGCCTGATGTTCGGCGCGCATGCACGCGGCGATCAGGCGCTTGCGAAAGCGCTCGGCCTGCTCGACGGTGTCGAGCGCGATGGAATTCTCGGCCGCGCCCGGCACGCCGAAAAAGTGCGTCGTGCTGCCGATTGCGAGCACGAGCGTGTCGTATTCGAGCACGCGCTCGGGCAGCATTTCCCCGCCGTCTTCGTCGAGTACGCGCCCGAGCGTAATGCGCTTCGCCGCGCGGTCGAGCCCGGTCAGCTCGCCCTGCTGGAACTCGAAGCCGTGCCAGCGCGCCTGCGCCGGATATTCGAGCTGATGCGTGAACGGATCCATGCTGCCCGCCGCGACTTCGTGCAGGAGCGGTTTCCAGATATGCGTTGGATTACGGTCGACCAGCGTGATCGATGCCGCCTGCGGCTTGCCCCGCTTCGCGCGCGCCTCGCCGTAACGATCGCCGAGCCGTGTTGCCAGTTCCAGCCCGCCTGCGCCTCCTCCCACAACGATAAAGCGATGCATAGACTCTCCGTGCATGTCGAAAGGCGATAGAAAGGCCGATGCATCGACAACATGACGTGCGAGGCACCGGCCTTCGATCAAATCATTGTCGGCTGACGGAGCGCGCGGCGGCAACCCTTGCGGCGCGCATTCGCGACATCGCGCACGCGAGGCTTGCCTTATCGCGCGCGCGCAGTTACGTCCTCTGGTTACGGCACTACGCATTCAGTATGTACTTAGTAAGCGCCACTAAGCACCTCGATGCACCTTCAATGTGCCTCTTCCCAGTTCTCGCCCACGCCCACTTCGGCGACGAGCGGCACCTTGAGCTGCGCCACCGAGCACATCAGCTCGGGCAAGCGCTTGCGCACTTCGGCGAGTTCGTCGCCCGGCACTTCGAGCACGAGTTCATCGTGCACCTGCATGATCATCTTCGTGCCGATCTTGCGTTCGTCGAGCCACTTCTGCACCGCGACCATGGAAAGCTTGATGAGATCGGCAGCCGTGCCCTGCATGGGCGCGTTGATGGCTGCGCGCTCGGCGGCCTGGCGGCGCGGGCCGTTGCCGCCGTTGATCTCGGGCAGCCACAGGCGGCGGCCGAATACGGTCTCCACATAGCCGCGCGATTTCGCGTCCATGCGGGTTTCGTCCATGTAGCGCGCAACGCCCGGATAGCGCGCGAAATAGCGGTCGATATAGAGCTTCGCCGCGTCGCGCGTAATGCCGAGATTCGATGCGAGCCCAAACGCGCTCATGCCGTAAATCAGGCCGAAATTGATGACCTTGGCGATGCGCCGCTGGTCCGCGCTCACTTCGAGCGGCGTGACGCCGAACACCTCCGAAGCCGTGGCGCGGTGAATGTCGTCGCCGCGTGCGAACGCCGCGAGCAGCGACTCGTCGCCCGAGATATGCGCCATGATGCGCAGTTCGATCTGCGAGTAGTCGGCGGAAACGATCTTGTGCCCCGGCGGCGCGATGAACGCCTCGCGAATGCGCCGGCCTTCGCCCGTACGCACGGGGATGTTCTGCAGATTCGGATCGTTCGACGCAAGACGGCCCGTGACCGCCACGGCCTGCGCGTAGTTCGTGTGCACACGGCCCGTTTGCGCATTGACCATGCGCGGCAGCTTGTCGGTATACGTGGACTTGAGCTTGGCAAGACCGCGATGCTCGAGCAGGATCTTGGGCAGCGGGTAATCCTCGGCGAGCTTTTGCAGCACTTCTTCGTCGGTGGAAGGCGCGCCGCTCGGCGTTTTCTTCACGACCGGCAATTGCAGCTTTTCGAAGAAGATCTGGCCGATCTGCTTGGGCGAGCCCAGATTGAACTCGCCGCCCGCGAGCGCGTACGCCTCCTGTTCGAGCGCGATGAGCCGCACGGCAATTTCCGCGCTCTGCTTGTCGAGCCGTTCGGTGTCGATCAGCACACCGTTGCGCTCCATCTTGCGCAGCACGCGCGAGGTGGGCA
The DNA here is from genome assembly GCF_003096715.1 of Paraburkholderia silvatlantica. Taxonomy (GTDB): domain Bacteria; phylum Pseudomonadota; class Gammaproteobacteria; order Burkholderiales; family Burkholderiaceae; genus Paraburkholderia; species Paraburkholderia silvatlantica. Next base: position 66,391 of record NZ_QEOL01000017.1, on the reverse strand, counting down.
ATTCGATGTTGCGATAGACGTAATCGAGCCCCTTCTCGGGCGCGATCTGCGGATAGAGCGCGCGATGCAGTTGCAGCGTGACATCGGCGTCTTCGGCTGCGTATTCGGCGGCCTTGTCGAGCGCGACTTCGTCGAAGCCGATCTGCTGCGCGCCCTTGCCCGCCACCTCTTCGTACTTGATCGTCTTGATGCCGAGATGGCGCAGCGCGAGGCTGTCCATGTCGTGGCTGCGATGCGATTCGAGCACATACGATTCGAGCAGCGTGTCATGCTCCACGCCGTTCAGCTCGATACCGTAGTTCGCGAGCACCTGCTCGTCGTACTTCATGTGCTGGCCGACTTTCTTGTGCTTCCCGCTTTCGAGCCAGGGCTTCAGGCGTGCGAGGACTTCGTCCTGCGGCAGTTGATCGGGCGCGTCCGGGCCGCGATGCGCGAGCGGCAAATAGGCGGCCTCGCCAGGTTGCGTCGAAAACGACATGCCGACGAGCTTCGCGACCATCGGATCGAGCGCCGTGGTCTCGGTGTCGAACGCGGTGAGTTCGGCGGCTTCGATCTTCCCGAGCCACGCGTCGAACTGCGGCCACGTCTGGATCGTTTCATAGTGGCGCGGGGCATCGACGAACAGCGCAGGCTGCACGTTCGCATCTTTCTCGGGCACGTCGCCCTGGGTCGCGGCGGGCACGGTCTCGCTCTGCTGGCTCGCTTCGGTGAGTTCGCGCAGCCAGGTCTTGAAGCCGTGTCGCGTGAAGATATCGCGCAGTTCTTCGCGCGCTTCGGCGCGCGTGGCGAGCGACGCTTCGATCGACTCGAGATGCGGCGTGAGATCGCAAGCCGTTTCCACTGTGACGAGCTTTCTCGCCATCGGCAGGAAGTCGAGCGCGTCGCGCAGATAGCCGCCCACGGCGCCCTTGATTTCATCCGCGTGCGCGATCACGCCGTCGAGCGAGTCGTATTGCGTGAGCCACTTCACCGCCGTTTTCGGGCCGCACTTGTTCACGCCCGGCACGTTGTCGACGGTGTCGCCGATGAGCGAGAGATAATCGACGATGCGCTCCGGCGGCACGCCGAACTTCGCGATCACGCCTTCGCGATCGAGCGTTTCATTCGTCATCGTGTTGATGAGCGTGACGCGGTCCGTCACGAGCTGCGCGAGGTCCTTGTCGCCCGTGGAAACGATGACCTTCATGCCGAGCTTCCCGGCCTCGCGCGCGAGCGTGCCGATCACGTCGTCGGCCTCCACGCCTTCGATCATCAGGAGCGGCCAGCCGAGCGCGCGCACGGCCGTATGAATGGGCTCGATTTGTGCAGCGAGCGGCTCGGGCATGGAAGGCCGGTTGGCCTTGTACTCGGGGTACCAGTCGTCGCGAAACGTCTTGCCCTTTGCATCGAACACGCACGCGCTATACTCTGCCGTAACGTCCTTGCGCATGCGACGCAGCATGTTGATGATGCCGTATAGCGCGCCCGTGGGTTCGCCGTCAGGACCGCGCAGATCCGGCATCGCATGGAAGGCCCGATAGAGATAGCTAGAACCGTCGACCAGCAACAGGGTCTTACCTTCCAGCTCATTTTGTAGCTTCGTTTCCACGCGTAGTTCTTCAGGCATTATGGACAAGAGAAAAGTGATTCCGAGTCTGCGTTCACTCGCAGATCAAGAGCGCGCGACGGCCAAGAAGGCGCGCGCATCGTGGCAGATGTTCACGATTATGGCAGAGTTTATCGAGGCGACCGAGTACCTGTCCGAGATCCGGCCAGCGGTCAGCATCTACGGTTCCGCCCGCCTGAAACCGGAGTCGGAGTACTACCAGCTGGCCAGCACCATTGCGCGCAAGGTGTCCGATGCGGGCTTCGCCGTGATCTCCGGCGGCGGCCCCGGCATCATGGAAGCCGCGAACCAGGGCGCGCATGCGGGCAAGTCGCCTTCGGTGGGCCTGAACATCGAGTTGCCGCACGAGCAGTCGGGCAACCAGTGGCAGGACATTTCGCTGCGCTTTCGCCATTTCTTCACGCGCAAGGTCACCTTCGTGAAGAACTCGGACGCCGTGATCGTCATGCCCGGCGGCTTCGGCACGCTCGACGAACTGGCCGAAGTGCTCACACTCATCCAGACGAAAAAGTCGCGTCACGTGCCCATCATTCTGGTGGGCGCCGAATTCTGGAAGGGCCTGCTCGACTGGTTCCGCTCGGCGCTCGTGCCCATGGGCCTCATCAATCCCGAAGACATGGACTTGATGCAGGTGATCGACGACCCGGACCAGGTGCTCGAAGCCGTTCTCAAGTTCTACGAAGATGCGGACACCGCCGAAGATACCGGGAAGGAGCACCCGGCGCGCCGCGACCGCGACTCCGACGAAGACCGGATGTTCTATCTCTGATGCATCGCTTGCGGCGCGGCGTGCGGATCGCCTGCGGTTAATGTTTTCGCAGGCCTGCCGCACCGCTCGCGCCTCGGCGCATCACTGCCCTCATGTGCTTTGCACGCCGGACGTACCGAACGGCGCCCGCGCGCTCGCCTGCTCCTCCAGCCAGCGGCAAAACTGCAGGACGAGAGGCGCTTGCGCCACCTTGCGGCGGGCCACCCACCAGTAGCCGCGCGCGTCGAGATGCGGCCCCGCGAGCGCGGGTGACGAGGCGGCAGCGTGAATCACATCGAGCTCGCCCGCCGCGGCGGAGAAGCTGTTGTGCCGCGCAGCGGCTTCGAATGCGCGCAGCGCGGGAACGGGCGGAAGGGAACGTGCCGCGCTTGTGAGTGTAGATCACAAGCGCGCGCAATCGAAATCGATTTGCCGCGCGCGCGATTGGGCTTAATCTCCGAACTTGCCCCAGAGTCCTTTCCTTTCATGAAACAATCCATCTCATCGCCCGCTACCGGACATGGCACGGACGACGGCCTGCACACGCCGACGGTACGCGATCTGTTCGTCGGCTTCCTCGGTCTCGGCTTCACATCGTTTGGCGGCGCACTGCCGCTGGCGCGCCGCACCATCGTCGAACAGCGCCGCTGGCTGACCGCCAGCGAGTTCACCGACCTGCTCGGCCTCTGCCAGTTCTTGCCGGGCGGCAACGTCATCAATCTCTCGGTCGCGCTCGGCATGCGTTTTCAGGGATGGCGCGGTGCACTCGCCGGCATCCTCGGCCTGATCGCGGGGCCGTCGCTCGTCGTGATCGGGCTAGGCGTGCTCTACGAGCGCACGCAAGACGACCCGCACGTGCGGCATCTGTTCGTGGGGCTCGCCGCGGCGGCGGCCGGGCTGCTCGTCTCGATGGCCCTGAAAATCGTGCTGCCGCTGCGGCGCGATCCTGCCGCGGCCGTCGTCGCCGCACTCGGCTTCGTGGCCATTGCCGTGCTCCGCACGCCGCTCTTGCCCACCATGCTCGTGCTCACGCCGGTCGGCATCGCGCTCGCAGCTCGCGCGGCGCGCAAGGAAGGAGGCTCGCGATGAGCGCCACACTCGTTGCGCTCGCCGCGATCTTCGGCCAGCTCTCGCTGCTCGCGTTCGGCGGCGGCAACACGATCCTGCCCGAGATGCAGCGTCAGGTCGTCGAGGTCCACCACTGGATGCCGGCGAGCGAGTTCAGCGCGCTATTCGCGCTTGCCCAGGCCGCCCCGGGCCCGAACATGATGGTCGTGACGCTGGTCGGCTGGCACGTGGCCGGCTGGGCAGGCATGCTGGTCACGTCGATTGCGAAGTTCGGACCGTCGTCGCTCGTCACGATCGCAGCGCTCCATGCGTGGGACCGCTTCAAGGACCGCCCGTGGCGGCGCATCGCCCAAAAGGGGCTCGTGCCGGTGACGGCGGGCCTCGTGGCCGCGAGCGCCGTGCTGATCGCCAGAGCCTCCGATCCTTCCTGGATCGCCTGGGCGATTACCGGTGTGTGCGCCGCGCTCGCGTTTCGCACGAAGATTCATCCGCTGTGGCTGCTCGGCGCGGGGAGTCTGATCGGGTTGACGGGGTTCGGGCAATGAGTCGGCGGCGTGCGGCGGCGTACGAGTTCAGGCTTCCTCGATATTCGCCAGCCACGCCGCGCGCCTGCCGCCAGGCGCGGCCCGCGCCACCAGCGCGATTCCGATCGAGGCCATCCACAAGGTCAGCGCGAGAATGACGGACGCCGTTCCCAGGCGCGCCGCAAAGAACCCGACCAGCAGGCCCGCAAGCGGCTGGGTAAGGTTGTTCAGTAGTGCGATCAGACCCACGGTCTTGCCGAAGTCCTCGGCGGGAATCAACCGTTGGCGCACGCCGCGCATGAACACGCTAAACATCTTGTCAAAGCCGATGACCGCGACGAAACCGGCGGCATAGACGAAAGGCAGCGATACCCACCCCGTCAGCAGACCGCCCAGCACGATCAGCAGATAAGAAGTTGCGCCCGACGCGCGCGCGGGCAGCTTCACGTGAGCGACGAACATCAGCACGACGACCGTTGCGATCGAGCCCGCAACCTGGAGCCACGCATAGGCCGAAGCCGTCTGGCCATACACTCCGGTGAACATGGCCGCCGATGTCGCCAGCGTCACGCCGACCACGAGATTCACGCCTGCCGCAAGCACGCTCACTTCCAGCAAGCCGGGTATCGCGACGATGTGCATGAACGCAATGCGATATGGCGCGAGCCAGTTCCGGCGAGGCTCTTCGCGATCGATCATCGGTATCTGCCGCCCCGCGGCCCAAAGCGAAAACGTGATATCTGACACGAGGAAAATCGCGGCAGCGGCCAACACGACGTATTCCCAATGCGAAATGCCCAGCAATCCCGCAGCGGCGAGCGGTCCGAGGACGGTTCCCAACTGATCCGCGATCTGCGTGTACGAAAGGCTTTTACGGTAGGCGTCGCCATGAAAAATGCGCGGCAGCATCGCTTCGCGAGCCATGAAGCCTTGCGTCGTCAGCACGCCCGCGCCCGCCGAAATGACGACGAGCCACGCGAGGCTGCCGTGCACGGCGAAACCCAGCACGCCGCCGACGCAGACGATCGAGCGCCAACGCTGACTCCAGCGAATCAGCTTGAGCGTCGACACACGGTCGCAAAGTGCGCCGCAAACGGGAAAAGCCGCATAGCGCGGCAAGGCTTCGCAGAAGAACGCGATGCCCGACCACGCAGCGCTCCCCGACAGCTTGAACACGACGAGCGGTACGGTGAACAGCAGGATCTGATCCGCGAGCCGCGTAAGCAGCAGTGAGAGGTAGAGGAGTCTGAGGTGCCCAGGCACGCCGGCGTTCCCGATAGGTCAAGCGAGGACGACAAGTGAAACCGGCGGCGCGCCTGTAGCCAGCCGCCGCCGGTCAATGCACGCTTACTGGAACGCCACCTCCGCGAAGCTGCGCAATTTCCGGCTATGCAGCTTGTGCAGGCCATTCGTGCGCAGAATCTCCATCGCCTTCACGCCGATCTGCAAATGCTGATCGACCTGCGCGCGATAGAACGAATCGGCCATGCCCGGCAGCTTGAGTTCGCCGTGCAGCGGCTTGTCGGAAACGCACAGCAAGGTGCCGTACGGCACACGAAAGCGAAATCCGTTCGCGGCGATCGTTGCGCTTTCCATGTCGAGCGCGATCGCGCGGCTCTGCGAAAGTCGCTGCACCGGCTCGCGATGATCGCGCAGTTCCCAGTTGCGGTTGTCGACGCTCGCCACCGTCCCCGTGCGCATCACGCGCTTGAGTTCCACGCCATCGAGCTTCGTGACTTCCGCTACCGCGCGCTCGAGCGCGAGCTGCACTTCGGCGAGCGCCGGAATCGGCACCCACAGCGGCAAATCGGCGTCGAGCACGTGATCCTCGCGCACGTAGCCGTGCGCAAGCACGTAGTCGCCCAGACGCTGCGTGTTGCGCAAGCCCGCGCAGTGGCCGAGCATGATCCACGCATGCGGACGCAGCACGGCAATGTGGTCGGTAATCGTCTTCGCGTTCGACGGTCCCACGCCGATGTTGATCATCGTGATGCCGCTGCCGTCCGCACGCTTGAGGTGATAGGCCGGCATTTGCGGCAGCCGCGCGGGCGCCGTGCCTTCGTCGTCCTGTTCGCCCAGATTCGCGTTGTAGGTGACCACGTCGCCGGGCTCGACGAACGAGGTGTATTCGCTGCGATAGTTGCGCAGGTCGGCGTCGTCGGTGTGCGCCATCATCGCGCGGCCGAGCTTCACGAATTCGTCGATATAGAACTGGTAGTTCGTGTAGAGCACATAATTCTGCACGTGCGTGGGCGACGACGCCGTGTAGTGCTTGAGCCGATGCAGCGAAAAGTCCACGCGCGGCGCGGTGAAAAGCGCGAGCGGATGCGGCTCGCCCGGCTCCGGCTCGTAGGTGCCGTTCACGATGCGGTCGTCGAGTTGCGCGAGGTCGGGCGTATCGAACACGTCGCGCATGGCGAAGAGGCGCTCGCGGTCGAGATCGCCTTCGAGGTGGATGCCTTCGGCGAACGCGAAGTGCACGGGAATGGGCTGATCCGAGACGCCCACTTCGATGGCCACATGATGGTTCTTCGCCAGCAGGCGCAACTGCTCGCGGTAGTAATTGCCGAACAGATCGGGCCGCGTGACGGTGGTCTCGAACACGCCGGGGCCGGCCACGAAACCATACGAGCGGCGCGAGTCGATATGCGTGTTGACGTTGGTGCGGATGCGCACGAACGGGTAGCACGCGCGCACGCGGCGCTCGAACGCCTCGCCGCGGCGATAGCGCGCGAACGCGTCGCGCAGGAACGACGTATTCGCTTCGTAGATGCTCGAGAGGCGCGCCACGGCGTCGGCGGCGTCTTCGAAAGATTCGTCCGGGAAGTCGTGCGCCGGCGTCATGAGGGGCCGCAGGTAGTCGTTGTTCATCTTCGTTCGCCTCTCCGTTTGATAGGTCCACATTACCACGGAAGGTGCGACTTTCTGGCGACGAACCTCGCCGCGCCCAGGGCTTTTGCAGCACCGGCCGCGCGCAGGCTGCGGACGCCGCGCGCAACCCGCCGGGGGCGGGCCGCAGCGCCTGCGCGACATGGGGCGAAGCGCCCGGATTTGCTAGAATTAAAGCATCCCATCGGAGAATGACCATGAAGTCGCACCTTCTTGCCGCCGTCGCGGTGACGCTCGCTTTCAGCGGGGTCGCCATGGCCGCGCCGGCCGACGACGCAAAGACCGCCGTCGAGGCACAATCCGCGCAGTCCGAGAACGAACGCGCGGGCCTGCCCGATCTGGCCGCGATCAACAACCAGCCGGCCGCACGCGTCACCTCGAAGGTCAACATCAACGACGTGCCGCGCGTGCCCAGCTATCACGAAGTGAGCCCGAACGGCACCGAAATCACCGAGTTCCGCGACAAGGGCAAGCCCGTCGAAATCAACGTGCATTCGAACTTCGGCACGCGCTACACGATGAGCGCGAACCCCGACACCTCGCCGCAAGTGCGCAACAACGGCCAGGCCAGCACGCGCCTGCCGTCGATCAACCTGCATTACTGAGCCATCCGGGCGTGCGCATGCCTTTTTGGGGCATGCCCGCGCCACCGCCATGTGCGCCGCCCCATAAGCCGGGCCGCCGACATCGCACCTGAGCCGGACACGCCTGCAAGCCCCTCGGGCAGCACCTCGCAGCGTTCGCCGACCCGCCATTACCAATCAACCGACCTTCTTGCATGGCCGTCTTCACCGCTGTCACCGACCAAGAGCTTGCCCAATGGCTGCGCGACTACGATCTCGGCGATGTCGTCGAATTTCGCGGCATCCAGTCCGGCATTGAGAACAGCAACTTCTTCCTGACGACGACGCGCGGCGAATACGTCCTGACGATCTTCGAAAAGCTGACGGCCGGCCAACTGCCGTTCTACCTTGACCTCATGCGGCACCTCGCCTCGCATCGCGTGCCGGTACCCGACCCCATGCCGCGCAAGGACGGCGCGCTTTTTGGACTGCTGCACGGCAAGCCCGCGGCCATCGTCTCGAAGCTCGAAGGCAAGCCCGAACTGGCGCCCGGCGTGGAGCACTGCGCGGAAGTGGGCCAGATGCTCGCGCGGATGCACCTGGCGGGCCGCGACTACCGCGGCGACCAGCCGAATCTGCGCAGCCTTTCGTGGTGGGAGGAAACGGTGCCGACGGTGCTGCCGTTTCTCGCCGACGCCCAGCGCACGCTTCTCACGAGCGAACTCGACCACCAGCGCGCATTCTTCGGCTCGGCCGACTACGCGGCACTGCCGGGCGGTCCGTGCCATTGCGACCTGTTCCGCGACAACGCGATGTTCGCGCACTCGCACCCGGCGCCGGGCCATGAAGTCCGGCTGGGCGGCTTTTTCGACTTCTATTTCGCCGGCTGCGACAAGTGGCTCTTCGACGTGGCCGTGACCGTGAACGACTGGTGCGTCGACCTCGCCACGGGCAAGCTCGACACGGCGCGCGCCGACGCGCTCCTGCGCGCCTACCAGACCGTGCGCCCATTCACGCCCGAGGAAACGCGGCACTGGATGGACATGCTGCGCGCAGGCGCGTACCGCTTCTGGGTCTCGCGCCTGTATGATTTCCACCTGCCGCGCTCGGCCGAACTGCTCAAGCCGCACGATCCCGGCCACTTCGAGCGCATCCTGCGCGAGCGCCTCGCCGGCAGCGAGGCGGGCTCCCATCACGCCTTGCCCCATCACCCATGCAACTAATTGAAGTCCCCGCGAAGACCGGCTACGTCTGGTTCCGCCAGGGTATCTGGCTGTTCCGCCGCAATCCGCTCGCGTTTCTCACGCTGTTTTTCGCCTATCTGCTGGCGATGACGCTGATTTCCGCCATTCCCGTGATCGGCGGCGTGCTGCCGCTGCTGTTCGTGCCCGGCGTGGCTGTCGGCTTCATGGCGGCGTGCCGCGACACGATCGCGGGCAAACCGGTGTTCCCGACCATTCTGATCGACGGCTTTCGTTCGTACGGCAACGTCGTGGCGAAGCACCTGCTCGTGCTCGGGGCGATTTACGTGGTGGCGATGTTGCTGGTGCTGGCCGCGTCTGCGTTCGTGGACGGCGGCGCGCTATTGCAGCTGATGACGATCGGCGGCGACCTCGATGCGCAAGCGCTCGCCAGCAGCGACGTGCCGCTTGCGGTGCTTGCTTCGCTGCTCTGCTACGTGCCGGTGTCGATGCTGTTCTGGTTCGCGCCCGTGCTCACGGCATGGCACGACGTGCCGCCCGTGAAGGCCATGTTCTTCAGCATTGTGAGCTGCTGGCGCAACAAGGGCGCGTTCATGGTGTACGGGGCGCTGTGGTTCGCGGTCTCGACGGTCGTATCGATCGGCCTGTCGACGCTTCTGCGCGCGCTCGGCGCGGGCGACTTCACGGTGGCGATCCTGATGCCCGCGCTCATCATCGTGACGACGATGCTCTATTGCTCGTTCTACGCGACTTACCGCGGCTGCTTCGGCGTGCAGGAAAAGCAGGCCGCCGAAATGCCGGACTCGGGCCGCTGAGCGGCGCGGCAGCCGTTCACACACGGCACGACGCAAAAACGGCGCCTCGGGGCGCCGTTTTCATTTTGCCCCGTGAGCGGGGCGCAGCACTGCTGCTTAGCCGTAGTGGTTCATCCACGACGGGTGGCGCGTGGCCTTCTCGCGATCCATCTTGCGCATGCGGAACTCGAGATCGTAGATGTCGACGGACTGCGCGAGATACGCTTCCTCGCGCTGCTGACGGCGAGTTTCGGCGGTTTCGGAGAGGAACAGGAAAAGACGGCTGAGCAGGTACATGATTTGGCCCTTCTTTGACGGGCACGTGCCCGCGAATCGAATGGTTCAATTATAGGGTAAACCCTGTTAAGGGTAAACCCCTAAATCACCCGTAGTCGCGTTTAGCCAACATCCTGCGTCAATTCGGCGTCGTAGGCCTCGTCGAAGGCCTCCCGGCGATGAGCTTCGAAAAAGTCCCAGATCAGCGTGCTCGCGTCCGGTCCCGTCGAGGAATGGAACGGCACGGTGTCGTCGCCGCCGCTCCAGGCGTGGTCAAGGTCCGCTACGCGGCACAGCCGCACGACGCTCGCGCCGCCCAGCTCGTAATCCTGCTCGCGATAGCCGTCCTTGAACGTCTCGCGCGACACGACGCCCTGACGCACGCCACGCGTATCCGCAAGACCGTTCAGGCGCAGCAGTTGCACCGCGAGCTGTTCCGCGTTGACCGGCGCGACGACGGTGTCCGCGTCGCCCTGCACGACGATCGCCGGCATGCCCGGGTGAATGCGCGCGCCCAATTGGGTATCAACGAGCGCCACCGGATCGTGGTGCACGCCGCGCCGCATTACATCGAGCGCCGTCACGCCAGAGCGCGCTTCACCGAAAGCGGGGCCGGAATGCAGTGCGATGGCGGCGAAACGGCTGGGCGAGCGTACTGCGAGCAGCATCGCGAGCCCCGCTCCCGCCGACAGACCCGCCAGATAGACGCGCGAACGGTCGAAGCCGTGCTCCTCGACGAGCGTGTCGATCAGCGAAACGATGGATGCCGCTTCGCCGCCGCCCGCCGCGTCGCGCGAGTCGTACCAGTGCCAGCATTGGTGCGGGTGCGCGCGTTCCGTCTGCTCGGGATACAGCACCGCGAAGCCATGGCGGTCGGCGAGCAGATTCATGCGGGTGCCTTCGGCGAACGAGTCCATCGACTGCTTGCATCCGTGCAGCATCACGACGAGCGGCATGCCCGCCGTCTTGCGCCCCGGCGGCAGATAAAGCCCGTAAGGGAGCGATCGCCCGACATGCTGGTCGTTCGCCGGTACAAGGTGCTCCGCGCGGTGCCATTCGCCCGCGGCCCAGGCGGCCGCGCGCGGACCCACGCGCGATTCGCGCACCGGCGCACCGCTCGCGTGCGCCGGCGTGACCTGCCTGGCGGCCTGCTCGGCAGCGGCCTGAGCGGCGCGCCAGATTGCCTGCGGCTGGGGGGTATCGATCCGCGCGCCTTTCAGGGCGTCGCGCGCCGCCCGGGTCTGGATGGCGAGCAGACGTCGCATGCCACCTGCCCATAGCTTCGTCAGATTTTTCGTCATCTATGGCCTCGTAAAAGGGGTCCGACACATCGTGGCGTTTTGCCGCGATCCGTCGTTGTGCAACGCACAATAACATCATTTGGATGACGCTGCAGATCGGACCGATTCGATTGCGGCCGCGTGTGCGTTCTGCGTGTGCGTTCCACGAGGCACGCCTGCGTCTATGCGAGGCAGCTATACTGGACGCTTGTCTCACGCGCATGTCGGCCAGCCAGCCGGCTCGCGCGTTAAGTCGCCATGCAGCAGGGGCTAGCCCCTGCAACCTCAGTATCCCCTTCAGACAGCCTGCAGCGCGGACTCATGCCAGATTTGCCCATTCACCTTTGGTACTCGATTACCAACCTCGGCGGCGCAGGCCTCACCCTGCCGCTCGCGTTGGCGATCGCGCTATGGCTCGTGGTCGGCTACTCATGGCGGATGGCGGCGAGCTGGGTGCTGGTGCTCGGTCTGGCAATCGGCCTCGTGACGCTCACCAAGATCGCGTTTCTCGGCTGGGGCGTCGGCGTAAGAGAACTGGATTTCACGGGTATCAGCGGCCACGCCATGCTGTCCACGGCCGTCTATCCCGTCGCGTTTTTCCTGATGCTGCAAGGCACGCCGTCCTTCGTGCGCGCCGCAGGCGTGACCATAGGCCTCGCAGTGGGGCTCGCGGTCGCGCTTTCGCGCGTGGTGCTCGACGCTCACTCGCCTTCCGAGGCCGTCACGGGCTGTGTAGTCGGGGCGCTCACCGCACTCGTATTTGCGCGCTACTGGTGGCAGGCGCAGGCCCGGCGAATTTCCGCGGCGGCCGTCGCGCTGAGCCTCACGGCGCTGACTGTCGCGTTGCACAACGTCCATGTACCCACGCATCGCTGGGTCACCAACATCGCGCTTACGGTTTCAGGTCACGACCGGCCCTATGTGCGCGCCAAATGGAAGGCCAACCGCGCCAACCGCGCGCCAGTCGCTCCCGTCTCGCAAACCCGCAACGGCCTCGCGCTGCCCGCACAGCGCCACGCCTGAACCTGCCTGACTGGGCGGTCCTCCATCGCGCGCCGCTCAGCCGGCCACGCCTAGCAGCACGCTCGAAGCCTTGAACACGGCCGTCGCCGCTTGCCCTGCGGCGAGTCCCAGTGCGTCCGCGCTCCCTTCGGTCACGATCGCGGCGATCACGGTGCCGCCCGGCAGGACGAGTGTCACTTCGGCGTTCACGGCGCCGCGCCGCACGACCTCGATCGTCCCGCTCAGCCGGTTGCGCGCCGAAAGCCGCGCCGCATCCGCCGCGCTCGCGACCAGCACGACCGAGGTTGCCTTCACGAGCGCCACCACGGGCGCGCCCGTGGCAAGCCCAAGCGCTTCGGCGCTCTCGTGTGTGGTCGTGGCCACGATGACGTCGCCGCCGGGCAGCGCGATCGACACCTCGTCGTTCACCGCGCCCCGCACGATCCCCGAGACGGTGCCAAAAAGCTGATTGCGCGCGCTCGTGCGCATGGCGAAGCGACCGAGCACGGCGAGGTCGCGCGCAAACCCGCCAGCGTGTGCGTCGCTGCCTTCGCCCGAAACGGCTCCGAGTGCGTGCGCCGCACGCTCGAGAAAGCGCCGGTGTTCCTGCTCGATGACGCGAAACGTGTCGACGAGCCGCAGCGCCCGCGGCGTGAGCGTCGTCCCGCCGCCGCCCTTGCCGCCCGTCGCGCGCACCACGAGCGCCTCGCCCGCGAGATTGTTCATGGCGTCGATGGCGTCCCAGGCGCCCTTGTAGCTCATGCCGACCGCTTTCGCGGCGCCGGTGATCGAACCGGTTGCATGGATGGCTTCCAGAAGCGCGATGCGCGCCGCGCCACCCAGCATCTGCTGGCCGGACTGAAACCAGACCGAGCCGCCCAGACCCAGTTCCGGCGCTTCGGCGGGTGTCGATGTATCGGTGCAAACGGCGTCGGCGTGGCCGGCTCCGGCGGATGGGGTGTCAGGTTTCGTGGGATTCATCATGCGCAAGGCAAGCTAAGACAAGCCGAAACGAGCGACGGTTCGGCGCCCGCCAATCCGCCAGCGATTATAGAGAGGCGCGTCAGGCGCCGCGCGGTACCTTCGGCTCACCCAGTTCGCGCAACAGGCGCTCGCCCTCCTTCGCCGTATAGCGCTTGACGGCCTCGCACCAGCCGCGCGCGAACCCAAGCTGATACGGCTCGGCATCCATGCGCTCGAGATAGCGCAAGGCCACTGCGGCGTCGTTGCCGTCGCCGAGCACGCTCTGCAGCCGCGCGAGCGCGCGCGCCACCTCCACGCGCGTGCGGCGCGACGTGAGGGTAGCGAAGAATTCGATCGTGTAGCGCAAATACTTCGCATTGATGCGCGCGCGGTGACGGCTCGCCTCGTCGATGGCCGTGAGCTTTTGCGTGCTCGCGAGCCGCTCGTAGTAGCGCCGCACACGCCGCTTCGCGTGGCGGTGCAGCGAAAACCCGGCGCTGCCGGCGTCGTGCGCGCGCCGCGCGAGCAAGTCGAGCCACTGGAGCCACGCCAGCGCCGCCCGCGCGTAGCGCTGCGAGGCCAGCGCCTCGCGCAGCCGCGCGCGCGCGGCGAGGCGTTGCGCGTTTGCCGCATCGCGAATCGCGTCCCAGCGCCCCGGCTCGACGTCGGCGGCGGCAAGCGCCGGCAGCGTCGATTCGACGAAGACATCGCGGTCGCGCGCATCGCCGAGCAGGCCGCCGAGCCATTTGAGCTCCGGCTCGATGCGCGTCTCCCAGGTTTCGTCGCACCAGCGCGAGAAGATACGCATGGCGGTGCGCAACCGCCGCTGTGACACGCGCATCTGATGGATGAACTCGCCGTTCTTGCTGTCGCGCGCGCCCGTGTCATTGCCGAACCACTGCGCGCTGATGTTGCGCCCGATCGCCACGAGCGCGGCCTCGGCTGTGGCCGCGCCGCCCAGATCCACGGCTTCGGCCTTGATGGCTTCGGCGTCGCCGGTCACGCTGCCGGCGCTGGCGCGGTCGAGGGCGTCGGTCAGGCGCACGAATGCGGGCAGCGCCCCGACGAGGTCGCCGGCACAGGCAAATAGCGCATCGACGATGGGCCGCTCGTCCTCGCCTTCGGGCCAGGGCGCGCTCACGCGCAACTCGTGCAAGTCGGGCGGGGGCGCCGCATCCGCGCCGCGAGCGTCCTGCGCCGCCGGTTCTTGTGGCGCTGCCGACGGCTCGTGCAAGTCTTCGTCGAATGTGAGCAGCACGTCGATGCCGTCGCGCGGCCACTGCCAGCGGCTGCGTGTCGCCACGAGCGTGGCCGACGCAGCGAGATCGTCCGCGCTGCCCAGCGCCTCGCGAAACGGCTCGGGCGCGGCGTCGAAGAGCGCATGCGCGATGCCGTTCGCATCGAGCGCCGCCTCGAAGATCGGTGCGATCACGGTCACTCCCGGCGTATGAACGCGCCGGCTCGACACGACGACGTGCTGCGTGCCGCCGTGCGATTCGACCGCGACGCGCCAGCCGAGCCTTCCAAGGACGCCGCCGCGGTCGAAGACGACCGTCGTCACGCGCTGGCGCGCTTCGGGTTGCGCCACGAGCGGCGGCAAAACCGCGCACAGGCTGGCAGCCTGCTGCGAAGGTTTCGGGCTGGCGTGCGCCCTGGACGCCGTTGCCATGGTGGCGGCGGCTTTTGCGCTTTTTCTATCCGGCGCTGCCGGGATCACGACGTCCAGCACGATTTCCAGAACGCGATCCATGAACGCTCCAGGGTTCTGTAGGGCGACGGATTGGAACAGTGCAAGTGGATGGAGAGCCAGGAACTGCGACGACGCGATCGATGGTACACGCGAGCGCGCCTCGATGCCCCAGGTAACGTCCCTGACCCTTCGGGAAGCCGTAATCTGACGATGATCAAGACTGCCACGACTAGACGGTGGAAAAATTACGTTTCAATTTGCCTAACTTGGCCAGTCTATAAGGAGTATTGAGTGTTCCCTGAGTACAGAGATTTGATTTCGCGCCTCAAGATCCAGGACGAACATTTCGCCCGGATTTTTCATCGTCACAACGAACTCGACCAGCAGATCAAGAACATGGAGGCGGGTATCCTGGCTTCGCACGGCAGCGAAGTCGAGCAGCTGAAAAAGGAAAAGCTTCAACTCAAGGACTCGCTCTACCTCATCCTCAAAAAGGCGGCAAACGCCTGAAACCAGGCGGCGTCCAGCGCTGGCAGGTAGTTGTCTGGTAGTTGTCTGGTAGTTGTCTGGCAGTTGTCTGGTAGCGGGCTGGCGCCGGCCATCCGCGCGCCGGCTTTTGCCTCGTCGCTGCCCTGCCCCTCAAGCCGCGACGACTTCCCTGCGCGCCGTTGCCGCTCGCGCTTCGATGCGCCTGCCTTCTTCGACGCGCACGCCCTGGATGCGAGTCACTCCGCACGCAGTCCCATCTCCGCACCCGCCGACACCATGCCCAAATCCATTCCCTTCTCCGCTTCCGACACCACCGGCCCCGCCGCACGACAGCCGCTCGTCACGCCGCACAGCGCCGAGTTGCGCACCGTCGACAGTGCCGTCGAATCCGCGAGCGAGGCCATCGCGGGCGCTGTCCACGATCTCGCCGCACGCACCCGTGCCGGGGGCGATTCGCCCGCCATGTTGATCGAGTCGATCGCGGCGTTGATGCAAGGCATGTCGCCCGACGAAGCCGCCCGGTTGCGCAGCCTGATCCTCGAAGGCAACCCTGCCGACTGGCGCAACTCGCGCACGCGCCACCCCGACGACGAACTCGCCTCTGGCTGGCGCGAAGGCGGCTATCCGTATCGCAATCTGATGTCGCGGCGCGCCTACGAGCGCCAGAAGTATCGGCTGCAGGTCGAGCTGCTCAAGCTCCAGGCGTGGGTGCGCGAAACGGGTCAGCGCGTGGTGATCCTGTTCGAGGGCCGCGACGCAGCCGGCAAGGGCGGCACGATCAAGCGCTTCATGGAGCATATGAACCCGCGCGGCGCGCGCGTCGTCGCACTCGAAAAACCCACTGAAGTCGAGCGCGGCCAGTGGTATTTCCAGCGCTATGTGCAGCATCTGCCTTCGGCGGGAGAGATCGTGCTGTTCGACCGCTCCTGGTACAACCGCGCGGGCGTCGAGCATGTCATGGGCTTCTGCACGCCTGAGGAATATGCCGATTTCATGCAGCAGGTGCCGGAGTTCGAACGGCAGCTGATTCGCAGCGGCATCCACCTGATCAAGTTCTGGTTTTCGGTAAGCCGTGGCGAGCAGCGGCGGCGCTTCAAGGAACGCAAGGTGCACCCGCTCAAGCAATGGAAGCTGAGTCCTGTCGATCTCGCTTCGCTCGACAAGTGGGACGCGTACACGCAGGCGAAAGAGGCGATGTTCTCGCAGACGGACACCGCCGATGCGCCGTGGACGGTCGTTCGCTCCGATTGCAAGAAGCGCGCGCGGCTCAATGCCATGCGATTCGTGCTGCATAAACTGCCCTATGCGAGCCGGGATGCGGAGGCGATTGGGGTGGTCGATCCGTTGCTGGTGAGTCGGGCTCTGTAGGCGGCTTCAGGCTCAGCGCTCAAGTCGCGTACTGTGCCACCCCATTCCCAAACGACCAGTTCTCCCGCGCGACATCCACGAGATTCACGAACACATCCTCGCGCCTCACCCCGGGATCGCGCGCGAGGTTTTCGGCAATCTGCGCGAACAGCGCCTTCTTCTGATCCTGCCCGCGCGTGTTGTTCAAGGCGATCTGAATCATGACCAGATCGTCGCTGCGCTCGATCCCGAGGTAATGCCGGCCGAACACGAAGTTATCGGCATCGTGCTCGGTGATGACCATGAAGATGTCGTCTTCAGGCACCTTGAACACTTCCATCAGCGCTTGATGAATGCCCTGTGCGAGCGCCTTGCGATACGTGGCGGGCTTGCCTGCGCGAACAGCGATACGGGTGAACGGCATGTCGATCTCCTGCTTGGGTGGGTTTGACATGACATCAGCTTAGGTGCGATCTATCATAATAAACAGGCATAGATAGATATTTCATCCATTTTCATCTGAAATGAAACCACTGGATCTCGACGCCGTGCGCGCCTTCGTGCTCGTCGCCGAACTGCTCAGCTTCACGCGCGCCGCCGACGCCCTCGACACCACGCAATCGGCTGTGAGCCTCAAGCTCAAGCGCCTCGAGGCGCATCTGGGCAAGCAATTGCTCGAACGCACGCCGCGCGTCGTGCGGCTTTCGGCGGATGGCCTCACGTTCCTCGCCGCGGCGCGCGACCTGCTGGGTGCACATGAGCGCGCGCTCAGGGCGCTTTCAGGCGACGAACGGCGCCTCGCGCTTGGCCTGAGCGAGCACGTTGCGGACGCCAACCTGGCCCGCCAGCTCGCCCAGCTTCGCGTTCACGATCCGGGGCTCGTGATCGAACTGCATCTGGGGCTCTCGGCACAACTGCTTGCACAGTTCGACGAGCGTCGGCTCGATGCCGTCATCGTCCGTCGGGAGGAAGAGGAGGCGCCACGCGGCGATGCCCGCCGGCTCTTCGCGCAGCCGCTCGTCTGGCTCGCCGCGCCGCAATGGCAGTGGCAGCCCGGCGCGGCGCTGCCGCTCGCGCTGCTCGCCGCGCCATGCGCGGTGCGGGCAGCGGCAATTCGCGCGCTCGACGCCGCGGGCGTGGCGTGGACCGAAGTGTTCGTGGGCGGCGGTGTCGCCGCGGTGGGCGCGGCGCTGGCCGCAGGGCTCGCGGTCTCGCCGCTGGCGCGCCGGGTCGCGCCGCGCGAACTGATCGACGTCGGCGCGCGGCTCGGTTTGCCCGCGCTGCCGGTTTCACAAGTGATGCTTCACTCGCGGGTACGCGAGCCGCGAACCGCGGCAACGCTGCAATTGCTCGCGTCGGGACTCGGCACAGGCTAGATGGCGCTCAGCTCAGGATGGGCGGCAACGCATGCGGCACAGGAATCGCACGCTGGATGGACGGCGGAGGCGCATCCACCACGAGCTTGTGGCGTGGCGCGGGCCGCACGGCGGCCGGCTTCGGCGCGGGACGCTTTTGCGTGACGGTTTTGGGCGCGGGTACCGCGCCAGAAGCCGGATGATGGCGGCGTACTGCCGCGTGGGTCTCGCCGGGCGTGTGCCGCTGCGCCGCCGCGTGGAGCTTCGCGTGCGACGGCTTGCCGGCCTTCGCAACATGGCGCGGGGCGCTCGCATCGGTGGAACCCGTCGCGTGCGTATGACGTCCGGCCGTGTGCGACGCGGCCCCCGCGTGGCCGCCGCGCGCTTTGGACGCCTGCCCGCCATGCGACTGTTGCGCAGCCGCCGCGCCCTGCCCGGCATGCGCTCCGGCCGTCTTCCCCTGTCCCCATGCCCAAACCGGCGCGGCAAATACCATCGCCGCGACCATCAATATGCCTGCCCGCACCCGTCTCTCCCCAATGCCGTCCCAATGTCCGGCGAGGATTATACCGAGTCGAACCTTGCAATAATCCATACATGGACTAATATCTACTAAAAGTTCAATTCAGGACTCGACCACCATGCCACCCGCCACTGCTTCCCTCACTCCGTCACGACGTCCCGGCGCCGAGCCCTCGCTCACCGAAATGTCGGCAGCGGGGCTCAGGGCGTTCTTCCGCATAGCGAGCGACTGGAACCTGAGCGCCGAAGAGCAGATTATTCTGCTCGGCTCGCCGGGCCGATCCACGTTCTTCAAGTGGAAGCAGTCCCCGCAAACCGCCCGGCTCGGCCGCGACACACTCGAACGCCTTTCGCTGCTGCTCGGCATCTACAAGGCGCTACAGATTCTCCTGCCCCAACCCGCCTCCGCCGATACCTGGATCAAGCGTCCCAACAGCGCGCCGCCCTTTGGCGGACGGCGCGCGCTCGACCGCATGCTGGCCGGCAACGTCAGCGACCTCGTGGCGGTGCGCCAGTATCTCGACGCAATGCGAGGCGGCTGGGCGTGACGCAAACGAACTGGCAAGACCGCTGGCGCAGCGCGCAGTTCACGTGGTCACCCGCGTTCAGGGTGATTCCCACCCGGTTTCCCGCCGTGAACCTGTTCGATCGTGTGGCTTCCGCGGACGACTTCGAGGCGCTCTACGCGCTCGAGGCGCTCACCAACGACCGCTTGCGCACCGAAACCGGCGACCTCGACCTCGTGCCGCGCGAGGAGCGCCGCTTCGGTCCCGGTTACGGGCCGATCATGGCGGCCTTCACGCACTTGAATCCGCAAGGCAGCCGCTTTTCCGACGGCACCTACGGTGTGTTCTACTGCGCGCGCTCGCGCGCGACCGCCGTGGCGGAAACGCGCTATCACTCGGGGCTTTTTCTCGCGGCCACGAACGAGCCGCCCATCCGCCAGCAAATGCGGCTCTATACGGTGATCGCACACGGCGAGGTGATCGATCTGCGCGACGACCCCGCGCTCGACCCGGGCGTGCTCTCGCCCGACGACTACACGGCCGGCCAGGCGCTGGGCCGCGCCGCCCGCGAGGCGCGTGCGCCGGGCATTGCGTATCCGTCGGTGCGCGACGAGGGCGGCGAATGCCTCGCCGCCCTCAGCACGACGCTGCTGCGCGCGTGCCATCACGCGGCATATCTGGAATACAACTGGAATGGGCACACCATCGACATGGTGTTCGAGTTGAACCGCATCGTATAGTCCGAGCGGCTAACGGGAGACCGGCAGGCGCCAGGCCCCGGGCCTCAGGGCAGCACGATCGCGGCCGCGCCGTGCGCGAGCGCTTCGACCTGCGGGACAGACCAGATGCGCGACGTCAGCGCCTCGACCATGGTGAGGCGTCCTTCGGTGATGAACGCCCCGGTGTCGATGAACACCTGCGCGCCGATCTGCCGCACTTCGCGCACCGGCGTATGCCCGCAGAACGTGAGCGAGAGCCCGTGGCGGGTCGGGTCGCCTGTACCGAGCACGAGATCGCGGCCCCAAAGCAGGCGTTCGCGCACGTCGGAATCGAACTGGCCGCTGTCGAGCGCGGCGTCGTCGCCAAAAAATTCCGCGTGGATGACATTGAAGCGCTTCTCGCCCTCGCCCACCACGCGCGCAAGCGGCAATTGGCGCAGCCGTTGCGCGTAATGCACGAGTTCGGCGTCGGGCACGCTCTGCGCCCAGCCGCCGCCGATGCCATACCAGCGGTTGCGCGGCATCCGCCCTTCGGCCACGGCGCACAGCGCGTCTTCGTGATTGCCGAGCACGGCGTAGAACCATGGCTTGTCGAGCAGCGCGAGCGCCTGTTCGCACTGCTCGCGCTCGCCCCGGTCAACGAGATCGCCCACCGAAAACAGCCGGTCACGCGCGGTGTCGAACTCGACTTCGCGCAAAAGATAGCGCAACGCCTCCACGCAACCATGCAAATCGCCTACTACGAAGTCGCGACCTGCAAGGTTGGCGGCATGGTGCTGCACGAGAGCGTCGGGTGTATGCGTCATCACTTCATCATAGCGCTGTGTGAGTGGACCATATGAGCGCCAAATATCGTAAAAAATTCGATAGCGACAGGCGCGTCACGAGTTAGACACCATGCAAGCGGCGTGCCTGCTCTCAAAGCACACGCGTTTGCAGATGCGACTGCCGGCGCGAACGCCGCCAAGCCCCGTCGTTCCAGAGTTATTGAGCCTGGGCGCGAGCGCCGCGGCCTGGGCGGCCGTGGTGGTGAACAGCGCGTCATCATGGCGGGCCGCGCACGGTAGAATCGCCGCAATCAGTTGCCAACCGCGTCAACCCGCGCCAACCCGCGCCAATTCTCGCCACGCCATGAACTTCATTCCGCTGGTACTGCGCAACCGGCCGCACATGATGATCGCCATCGCCGTGGGCATCGTGCTCGGCGCGCTCGCGCCCGCCTCGATCCGCACTTCCGCGCGCGTCCTGCTCGGCTGGGACGCAACGGTGTGGACCTACCTCGTGCTGATCTGGCTGCACATGGTGTTCGCAAACGAGGAGAGCGTGCGCGCGAACGCCCGCCGCGAAGACGAAAACGCGGGCACCGTGCTGTTTCTCATCTGCACCGCAACGGTGGCGAGCATCGTCGCCATCGTCATCGAACTGGGCACGACGAAGGATCTCGACACGGCCTCGAAAGTGCTGCATTCGCTGCTCACGGGGCTCACGCTCATCGGGGCGTGGTTCCTGATTCCCACCATCTTCACGCTGCACTACGCGCGCCTCTACTACGGCTCCGATCCCAACGAACCCGCTCTCGCGTTTCCCGACCAAAAGCTCGCGCCGAACTACTGGGACTTTCTGTACTTCTCGTTCACCATCGCCTGCGCGTCGCAAACCGCCGATATCGGCCTGCGCGGGCGCAGCGCGCGGCGCGGTGTGCTCGCGCAGTCGATTTTGTCGTTCTATTTCAACGTTTCTGTGCTAGGGCTGTGCGTAAACATCGCCGCGAGCATGGTCGGTAGTTGACCCGTTTTTCGCCGCTGCAACGGATACCGGCAATCGCCGCCGGTTTCTCCCCTCGATCCTCCCGCCTTTGCGCTCGGCCTTCGCGAACGCGCGCCTCTCGCGCGCCGCCCGCGCCGATGGCCTGTTCATGCGAATAACAGCCCCTATGTCGCTCATGGGCATGTGCCTTGCTCGACCTCCCCTGCAAGTCGCCCCGCGGCGCAAGCGGTTTGGTTCCGGCCTGCTCTTGCACTACTCTGAACAGGTGCCTGTCCACCATGCGCAGCGCG
The DNA here is from genome assembly GCF_003096715.1 of Paraburkholderia silvatlantica. GTDB lineage: Bacteria > Pseudomonadota > Gammaproteobacteria > Burkholderiales > Burkholderiaceae > Paraburkholderia > Paraburkholderia silvatlantica. The sequence goes on along the minus strand of NZ_QEOL01000017.1, from coordinate 44,791 downwards.
GCACGCTCCGGCAGCCCCCGGGCGGCGCGATCGCATCTCGGCTAACCCCCGACTTGCATCCCCTTCGCCTGACGTACCTGGAATACGACCGATGGAACCTCCCCACGCCTATGCGCCGCGGATCTACTTCGTCCATTCCGTCCTGGCAGGACCACTCGACGCGTGGCCGGCACACATCGCCCGCGCGGCGTCGCTTGGCTTCGACCACGTCCTGATCGGCGCGCTGTTCGCCTCGGGCGCGTCGGGCGACGACCGCATCGTCGCCGACCATGCGCGCCTGAACCCGGCCTTCGGCAGCAAGCTTTCCACAGACGACGCCGTGCGCGAACTCGCACTCGCGGCACAATCGCGCGGCATCACGCTGCTTGCCGATCTCGTACTCGATCGCAGCGCCGCCGACGGCGCACTCTACGCCGCGCATCCCGAGTGGTTCCATCCCTTCGAGCCCGAAGACGCCCGCCTCGACCCACGCCACGGCCATCGCGAAGCCAATGTCGCCTATGCCGATTTCGAGCGCGCGAGCGCGCCGCTCATCGCATGGTGGACGGCACGCGCCATCGCGCTCGTCGAAGCGGGCATCGGCGGCTTTCGCGTGGACTCCCCGCACCGCACGCCGCCCCATGTGTTGCGCGCGATCTTCGATGCCGTGCGCGCACGCTTTCCGCAGACACGCTGGCTCGCCGCAACGCCTGGCCTGCCGCGCGAGGCGATCACGCACCTCGAAGGTGCGGGCTTCGACGCGGTGTTCTCCTCGCTGCGCTGGTGGGACTTCTCGTCGAGCTGGATGGTCGAGGAACACGCCGCGTTGCGCCGCGTGGGCTCGCCGATAACGTTTCCAGAAGCGCCTTATGGCGCGCGCTACGCGCACGACCAGGAAGGCGCCGCCGATGCGCGCGCAGTCGAGCGCGCCTATCGCCGCATGCTGCGCGCGGCAGCCGCGCTCGGCACCGGCTGGCTCATGCCGATGGGTTTCGAATATGGCGTGGACGAAGCGATTTCGCACAGCGGCAACAGCGCGCAGGCGTGGGAAGCCGCGAAGGCGCGCGCCCCCTTCGATCTGAGCGCCGATGTCGCGCACGCCAACGCGTTGCAACGCGAAACATGGACGCTGCAGACCAACGGCGAACTGCGCGCGCTCAGTGGGCCTGGCGCCAGTGTCGCGGCGCTCTTGCGCGGCGACCGCGCGGACCTGCGCGAGGCGGACGAGGCCATCCTCACGCTTGTCAATCCCGCGCTCGCCGCGCCTGTGCGCGTGGACCTCGCGCGCCTGCTCGACGGTGTGCCTGGCGGTTTCACGCGCTTCGCGCCGCTCGACGCCGAGACGCTGCGCGGCGCACGCCTGCCCGCGCCGCGCGACGCGAGCGCGATCCCCGACGCATTCACGCTGCCCGCCGGCGCATGCTGGATGTTCCGCGCGCTCACGAGTCCGTACGTGGTGCTCGCGCCGCCCGAAGATCGCGGCAAGACCGACACGAGCGGCCACAAGAGCGTGCTCGAAGCGATCGCGGCGCCGCGCATCGCCATCGAGAGCACACAGCCCTCGGTCGATCACGGACGCTTCGCCGCGAAGCGCACCGTGGGCGAGCGCTGCGAAGTGCGCGCCGCCATCTTCGCGGAGGGCCACGACCGCATCGACGCCGCCGTGCTCTGGCGCGCCGCCGACGAAACCGCCTGGCACGAGTCGCCGATGTCGCCTGTGCCGCCCGCCGGCACCGACCTGTGGGCGGGCCACATTCCGCTCGATCGCATCGGACGCTACGAGTACGTCGTGATCGCGTGGCGCGACGACTTCGCCTCGCTCGCGGAACATTTGCACAAGAAGCGCGCGGCGAACCAGCCCGTCGATCTGGAGCTGGAGGAAGCGAGCCGCCTGTTCGCCCTAGTGCTCGCCACCGCGGAAACATCGGGCACGGGCGACGACGACCAGAAGCGCGCAAACGAAACGCTCGACGCCGTCGTCAAGCGCTTCATTGCTGCGGACACCGAAACACGTTGCGCGATCATCGCCGCGCCGTCGACGGCCGCGGCCGTGCGCGCCGCGCGCCACCGCCCGTTCCTTTCGCGCGACACGGTCGTGGGCCGCGTGGATGCGGAGCGCGGCGCCGCGCGCTTCGCGAGCTGGTACGAGATCTTCCCGCGCTCGATGAGCGACGACGAATCGCGCCACGGCACCTTCGACGACGTGATCGCGAAGATGCCGCGCATTCGCGAAATGGGCTTCGACGTGCTGTACTTTCCGCCGATCCACCCCATCGGCCTCGCGAACCGCAAGGGGCGCAACAACACGCTCAATGCGCAGCCCGGCGACGTGGGCAGCCCCTATGCGATCGGCGCAGCCGAAGGCGGCCACACTGCCGTGCATCCGCAACTGGGCACGCTCGAGGACTTCTGCCGCATGCTCGCCGCGGCGCGCGAACAAGGCCTCGAAATCGCACTCGATTTCGCGATTCAATGCTCGCCGGACCACCCGTGGCTGAAGGCGCATCCCACCTGGTTCGCATGGCGGCCCGACGGCACGCTGCGCTACGCCGAAAACCCGCCGAAGAAGTACCAGGACATCGTGAACCCCGAGTTCTACGCGCACGACTCGAAACCTGATTTGTGGCTCGCGCTGCGCGACGCGATCCTGTTCTGGGTAGATACGGGTGTGCGCATTTTCCGCGTGGACAACCCGCACACGAAACCGCTGCCGTTCTGGGAATGGATGATCGCCGACGTGCGCGCGCGCCACCCCGACGTGATCTTCCTCTCCGAAGCCTTCACGCGACCGCGCCTCATGTACCGGCTCGCCAAGCTCGGCTTCTCGCAGTCGTACACCTACTTCACGTGGCGCGAATCGAAGCGCGATTTCACCGAGTACCTCACGGAACTCACGCAAACCGAAGTGCGCGACTTCTATCGGCCGAACTTCTTCGTCAACACACCCGACATCAATCCGCGCCATTTGCAGACCGGCGCGCGCTCGAGCTTCCTGATCCGCGCGGCGCTGGCCGCGACGCTCTCCGGGCTGTGGGGCGTGTACTGCGGGTTCGAGCTGTGCGAAGGGCGCGCCATGCCCAATTCGGAGGAATATCTGGACTCCGAAAAATATCAGCTGCGCGCATGGGACTGGCATCGCCCCGGCAACATCGTCGCGGAGATCGCCGCGCTCAACCGCATCCGGCGCGCCAACCCGGCGCTGCACACGCATCTCGGCATCGCGTTCCTCGACGCGCGCAACGACTCGCTGCTCTGCTTCGAGAAGGCCACGCCCGCGCGCGACAACGTGATCGTCGTGGCCATCAATCTCGACGCCTTCAACGAACAGGGCGCCGACTTCGAACTTTCGTGGGCGACGTTCCAGCGCTGGCACCTCGACGACCACGCCCCCCTCAATGTGATCGACGAAATGACGGGCGAGCGCTTCGCGTGGCATGGGCGCTGGCAGCACGTGCGGCTCGACCCGCATGCGCGCCCATTCGCGATCTGGCGCATCGAGCCCGCCAACGGTCTGCCGCGCGACGAACCGCTGCCCGAACACGCCGCTGAGTACGATGAGCACATCGAGGGCCATCCCGAACTGGACGCGGACTTCCCGCCCGGAGGAGCGACATGAAACGCGACCCCGCTACGCACGAGCCTGTGGCAACGAACGTGCAGACCGTCACGCGAGACTCGACCGCACACGATCCGCGCCATGAGGAACGCGGCACGCAACGGCGCGGCAAGCCGTCGATGCTTTCCGACGACCCGCTCTGGTACAAGGACGCGATCATCTACCAGGTGCACGTGAAATCGTTCTTCGATTCGAACAACGACGGCGTGGGCGACTTCCCGGGCCTGCTCGCCAAGCTCGACTACATTGCCAGCCTTGGGGTCACCGCGATCTGGCTGCTGCCGTTCTACCCCTCGCCGCGCCGCGACGACGGCTACGACATCGCCGACTATCGCAACGTCCACCCCGACTACGGCCAGCTCGCCGACGTGCGCCGCTTCATTCAGGAAGCGCACGCGCGCGGCATGCGCGTGATCACCGAACTGGTCATCAACCACACCTCGGACCAGCACCCGTGGTTCCAGCGCGCGCGCCGCGCCAAGCCCGGCTCGAATCATCGCAACTACTACGTGTGGTCCGAAACGGACCAGAAGTACCTGGGCACGCGCATCATCTTCATCGACACGGAGCCGTCCAACTGGACGCACGACCCGGTGGCGGGCGCGTACTACTGGCACCGCTTCTATTCGCACCAGCCCGACCTGAACTTCGACAATCCGGCCGTGCTGCGCGAAGTGCTGCAGGTCATGCGCTTCTGGCTCGATATGGGCATCGACGGGCTGCGTCTGGACGCCGTGCCGTATCTCGTCGAGCGTGAGGGCACCAACAACGAGAACCTGCCCGAAACGCACGGCATTCTCAAACGGATCCGCGCGGCCATCGACGAGCACTACCCGAATCGCATGCTGCTGGCCGAAGCCAACCAGTGGCCGGAAGATGTGCAGGAGTACTTCGGCAACGAAGACGAATGCCACATGGCGTTCCACTTCCCGCTCATGCCGCGCCTCTACATGGCGATTGCGAGCGAGGACCGCTTCCCGATTCTCGACATCATGAAGCAGACGCCCGACTTGCTGCCGAGCTGCCAGTGGGCGATCTTCCTGCGCAATCACGACGAACTCACGCTCGAAATGGTGACGGACTCCGAGCGCGATTACCTCTGGAACACCTACGCGAGCGACCGGCGCGCGCGCCTGAACCTCGGTATTCGCCGGCGTCTCGCGCCGCTCATGGAGCGCGACCGCCGCCGCATCGAACTCATCAACTCGCTGCTGCTCTCCATGCCCGGCACGCCCGTGATCTATTACGGCGACGAACTCGGCATGGGCGACAACATTCACCTCGGCGACCGCGACGGCGTGCGCACGCCGATGCAGTGGTCGTCGGACCGCAATGGCGGCTTCTCGCGCGCCGACCCCGAACAGCTCGTCCTGCCGCCGCTCATGGGCTCGCTCTACGGCTACGACGCCATCAACGTCGAAGCGCAAAGCCGCGACCCGCATTCACTGCTCAACTGGACGCGCCGCATGCTCGCCACGCGCCGCGCCAGGCAGGCGTTCGGGCGCGGCACGATCCGGTTTTTGCGGCCCGCCAACCGCAAGATCCTCGCGTACCTGCGCGAAATGCCCGGCGAGGCGCCGATCCTGTGCGTGGCGAACCTGTCGCGCGCGCCCCAGGCGGTGGAACTCGATCTTTCGGAATTCGCGGGCATGTCCCCCGTCGAAATGACGGCCGACTCCGTGTTTCCGGCCATCGGGCAGTTGCCTTATCTACTGACTTTCCCGCCCTACGGCTTCCTGTGGTTCCTCCTGAGCGCCGGCGATCAGCGGCCCTCGTGGAGCCAGCCGACCTCGGAGCAATTGCCCGAGTTCGTGACCGTGGTGATCCGCGAAGGGCAAACCGGGGCGACGCCCGAAAACGTGCGGCTGCTCGAATCGGAAGTGCTGCCGTCGTGGCTCTCGCGTCGCCGCTGGTTCGCCTCCAAGGACAAGCCGCTGCGCGCGGTACGCCTCGCGGCGCTCACGACGATTTATGGCGCAGGCTTCGCGTTCACGGAGATCGAGGCCGAGCTCGCGGATGGCGCGAGCGAGCGATACGTCCTCCCGATCGCCATTACGTGGGGTACCGAAATCACCACGCCGCTGCACATTCAGCTCGCGCTCTCGCGCGTGCGGCGCGGCCGCACGGTGGGTTATCTCACGGATGCGTTCTCGCTGCCGTGGTTCGCCTATGGCGTGCTGCGCAAACTGCGCGAGCGCGCCTCGGTGCCCACCGTGCAGCAGAGCACGATCCGCTTCGAGCCGACGGAGCGCCTCGACGAACTCGACCTTGGCGACACGCCGGAAGTGCGCTGGCTCGCGGCCGAGCAGAGCAACAGCTCGCTCGTGATCGCGGAAACCCTCGTGCTCAAGATCGTGCGCCGGCTGATGGCGGGCGTGCACCCCGAAGCGGAAATGAGCCGCTACCTCACGAAGCTCGGCTACGCAAACACCGCGCCGCTTTACGGCGAAGTCGTGCGTGTCGATCCCGCGGGCGTGCCGCATACGCTCATCATCGTGCAGGGTTTCATCGACAACCAGGGCAACGCGTGGGACTGGGCGCTCGACTATCTGCGCCGCACGATCGACGAACTCGCGCTCGCCATGGACGACGACACGAGCGCCGACCAGGCGCACGAGGAAGAAGCCGTGCAGGGCTATTGCGCGGTGATCGGCGCCATCGGCAAGCGGCTGGGCGAACTGCACGCGATGCTCTCCCGACCCAGCGACGACGAAGCCTTCGCGCCCGTTGCCGCCACACCCGGCGACGTACGCGGCTGGATCGCCGACACGAAGGCCATGCTCAACGAAGCGCTCGACATCGTCGCGAAGCACACGGGCGAAGACGAGCAAACACTCGACGAAGACGCACGCGACCTCGCCCGCAGCCTGATCGACCGGCGCAAGGCACTCGTCGCGAAGATCGACGAACTCGTGCCGGACGACACCAAGGCCGCCCGCATCCGCATACACGGCGATTTCCACCTTGGCCAGGTCCTGCTCTCCCAGGGCGACGCGTATTTGATCGACTTCGAAGGCGAGCCCGCGCGAGCGCTCGAATACCGGCGCGCCAAGGCCTCGCCGCTGCGCGACGTGGCGGGCCTGCTGCGCTCGCTCTCGTATGCGGGAGCCGCCGCGCAATCGACGCTCGAAAACGCGCCGCAGCAAGTCGTCGATCGCAAGCGTGCCCTGTTCGAGCGCTTCCGCGGCTACGCGGCCGAAGCGTTCCTGAGCCAGTACCGCGCAGCCGTGGCCGACGGACCGCTCACGCTCGTCGGCGCTTCGCACGAACAGGCGCTGCTCGACCTGTTCCTGATCGAGAAGGCGGCTTACGAGATCCGCTACGAGGCGGCCAACCGCCCCACGTGGCTCGCATTGCCGATACGCGGACTCGCGGCGCTGGCGGCGCGCGTGCTCGGACTCACGCCGACGCAGTCCACACAATCGCATTCCGGCGGAGGTGGCCATGGTTGAGCGCGCGCCCCAAGCCGGCCTGATTCCCCACGACGCCGACGCACTCGCCGGCGCCTACCACTCCGATCCTTTCTCTGTGCTCGGGCTGCATTGGGTGGACGGCGCCCCCTACGTGCGCGCATGGCTGCCCAACGCCTCGGGCGCAAGTGTCGTGGCGCGCGACCGCGCCCACACGCTCGGCGAACTTTCGCTCGTGCATCCCGCAGGACTCTATGCAGGACCGCTCGCGGAAGCGGTGCCCTACCGGCTCGTGATCGACTGGCATGGCGTGAGCCAGGAAATCGAGGATACCTATTCATTCGGCCCGCAGCTTTCGCACGAAGCATTGGTGCGTCTTGCAGACGGCGACCCCTACGCGGTGCTCGAATGCCTCGGCGCGCGGCCCTCGACGTGCGACGGCGTACCCGGCGTGCGCTTCGCCGTCTGGGCGCCGAATGCGAAGCGCGTCTCCGTGGTGGGCGACTTCAACGCGTGGGACGGACGGCGTCACCCCATGCGGCTGCGCCACGAAGCGGGCGTCTGGGAGCTTTTCATTCCGCGTGTGGCGCCCGGCGCGCGCTACAAGTACGAGCTACTCGGCGCGCGCGGCGCGGTCCTGCCGCTCAAGGCCGACCCCTGCGCGCTGCAGACGGAATGCCCGCCGGGCACCGCTTCGATCGTCGCGCCGGTCGAGGCGATCGATCACTACGCGTGGCGCGATCAGGAATGGCTGCAAACGCGCGCCGAACGGCAGAACGCGCGCGCCGCCATGTCGGTCTACGAGGTCCATGCGCCTTCGTGGCTGCCCACGCAAGGCGCCGATGCCCCCGCGCCCGACTGGGGCGCGCTCGCCGAGCGCCTGATCCCCTACGCGCAGGGCATGGGCTTCACGCACATCGAATTGCTGCCCGTGGCGGAACACCCGTTTGGCGGCTCGTGGGGCTATCAGCCGCTCTCGCAGTTCGCCCCCACCGCGCGTCTCGGCGCGCCGGCGGACTTCGCGGCATTCGTCGATCGCGCGCACGCAGCCGGGCTTGGCGTGATTCTCGACTGGGTGCCCGCGCACTTCCCGAACGACGCGCACGGTCTCATCGACTTCGACGGCACGGCGCTCTACGAACATGCCGACCCGCGCGAAGGCTATCACCCCGACTGGAACACGATGATCTACAACCTGGGACGCCGCGAGGTGAGCGCGTTCCTCGTCGCGTCGGGCCTCGCGTGGCTCATGCGCTATCACGTGGATGGGCTGCGCGTGGACGCGGTCGCCTCGATGCTCTACCGCGACTATTCGCGCGCGCAAGGCGAGTGGGTGCCCAACATCTATGGCGGCCGCGAAAATCTCGAATCGATCGCGTTTCTCAAGCGCCTCAATCACGAAACGCAATACGTTCCGCAACGCCCCGGCGTCATCACCATTGCCGAGGAATCCACCGCCTGGCCGGGCGTCACGGCCCGGCCCGAGGATGGCGGCCTCGGCTTCCAGTTCAAGTGGAACATGGGCTGGATGCACGACACGCTGCACTACATGCACGAAGACCCCGTTTATCGCCGCTATCACCATCACCTGATGACGTTCGCGATGGTCTACGCGTGGTCCGAACGCTTCGTGCTGCCGCTGTCGCACGACGAAGTCGTGCATGGCAAAGGCTCGCTGCTCGGCAAGATGCCGGGCGACCGCTGGCAGAAGTTCGCGAACCTGCGCGCGTATTTCGGCTTCATGTGGGCGCACCCCGGCAAGAAGCTGCTGTTCATGGGCGGCGAGTTCGGGCAGATGGCCGAATTCGATCACGACGGCACGCCGCACTGGAACCTGCTCGACGACCCGCTGCACCGCGGCGTCCAAACACTCGTGCGCGACCTCAACCGTCTCTATGCGAACGAGCCCGCGCTCTACACGCTCGACTCGGAACCCGGCGGCTTCGAATGGCTGGTTGCCGACGACAACGAAAACAGCGTGCTCGCATGGCGCCGCGTGGACGGCTCGGGCCGCGAGATCGTGGTGATCTGCAACTTCACGCCGGTGCCGCGCCACGGCTACCGCATCGGCATGCCGCAGCCGGGACAGTGGGAAGAAGCGCTCAACACCGACGCCGAAGTGTACGGCGGCTCGAACATGGGCAACGGGGGCCTCGTCACCACGGAGGGCGTGGTGAGCCACGGCAAGCCGCAGTCGGCCGCCTTCGTCCTGCCGCCGCTCGGCACGCTGATACTGCGCCTGCGCCGATAGCGAGACACGGCGCGGCGCAGCGGCGCGATTTGATCAGGAACCCGATGCAAAACGAAGAACAACAGATGGAGCATCGTCATGGCAAACGGTCCGCCTGAGCGCCTGCTGCCCGGCTCCCCCTGGCCGCTCGGGGCGACGTGGGACGGCCTCGGCACCAACTTCGCCGTGTTCTCGTCCCACGCCTGGCGCATCGAGCTGTGCCTCTTCGACCCCACCGGCCGCAAGGAGCGCATTCGCTACACCTTGCCCGAATGCACCGATGAGGTGTGGCACGGCTATCTGCCGGGCGCGCATCCCGGCACTGTCTACGGCCTGCGCGCGCATGGGCCCTATCAGCCGCATCTGGGGCACCGCTTCAATTCGCACAAGCTGCTGCTGGACCCCTACGCGAAGCAGCTCATCGGCCAGTTCCGCTGGTCGGACACGCTGTACGGTTATCGTGTGCATTCGAACCGCGTGGATCTCTCGATCGACCGGCGCGACTCCGCGCCGGCCATGCCCAAATGCGTGGTCGTGAACGACAAGTTCGACTGGTCGCGCGACCGGCGCCCCAATACGCCGTGGGGCGACACCGTCATCTACGAGGCGCATCTGCGCGGGCTTTCGATGCAGCGTCACGAGCTGCGCACGCACATGCGGGGCACCTTCGCCGGGTTTGCGGCGCCGCGTTTCATCGAGCATCTGCACAAGCTCGGCGTCACAGCCATCGAGATCCTGCCGGTCCACGCGTTTCTCTCCGAGCGCTTTCTGATCGATCGAGGACTGCGCAACTACTGGGGCTACAATGCGGCCGCGTTCTTCGCGCCAGAGCCGAGCTACCTCGTGGGCTACGACACCGACGAAATGCGCATTGCCGTGCGGCAGCTTCATGCGGCAGGTATCGAAGTCTTTCTCGACGTGGTCTACAACCATACCTGCGAAGGGGGCGAAATGGGCCCCACGGTCTCGTGGCGCGGCCTCGACAACGCCAGCTATTACCGCTGCGTGCCCGGCGACGAGCGCCACTTCATCAACGACACGGGCTGCGGCAACACGCTCGACCTCTCGCATCCGCGCGTGCTGCAGATGGTCGCCGATTCGCTGCGCCACTGGGTCACGTCATATGGCATCGACGGTTTCCGCTTCGACCTTGGCGTGACGCTCGGGCGCGAGCCCGCGGGCTTCGACCCGAACGGCGGGTTCTTCGACGTGCTGCGCCAGGACCCCGTGCTTTCGCAATGCAAGCTGATTTCCGAGCCATGGGACGTGGGCCCGGGCGGCTATCAGCTTGGCAATCATCCGCCCGGCTTTTCTGAATGGAACGATCGCTTTCGCGACAGCGTGCGGCGCTACTGGCGCGGCGCACCGGGCCAGCGCGCCGACCTCGCGGCACGCCTGACCGGCAGCGCGGATCTGTTCGACAAGCGCAAGCGCCGGCCTTGGGCGTCGATCAATTTCATCACCTCGCACGACGGCTTCACGCTCGCCGACCTCGTTTCGTACGAGCGCAAGCATAACGAGGCGAACGGCGAAGAGAACCGCGACGGCCACAACGAAAACTGGAGCGCGAACTGGGGCGTGGAAGGCCCCACCGACGACCCGGCCATCCTCGCCACGCGCGCGCGTGTGGCCCGCTCGATGATGGCCACGCTCCTGATCGCGCTCGGCACGCCCATGCTGCTCGCGGGCGACGAGGCCTGCCGCACGCAGCGCGGCAACAACAATGCGTACTGCCAGGACAACGATATGTCGTGGCTCGACTGGGCGCTGGCCGAAACGCCGCAAGGCAAGGCGATGACGCGTTTCGCCGCGCGCGTGATCGCGCTGCGCCGCGACCATCCGCTGCTGCGCGAAACGCGCTTTCTGTTCGGCGAGCGCGAATTGATGCCCGGCGTGCACGATATCGACTGGTTCGACGAACGTGGCGAGCCGCTCTCGCCAGAGGCCTGGCACGACCCGGAGGCGAGCGCGTTCACCATGCGGCGCGCAGGAGCGGGACTCCAAGGCCAAATGGAAGTATTGTTGATGATGCTGAACGCCTCGCAGGGCGCGGTGACGTTCGCCGCGCCGGCGCCGCGCATGGCATGGGAGGTGCTGCTCGATACCGCGCGGCCCGACGCGGCGCCCTACGCGCTGCCCGACACGACGTACGAGCTGGCTGCACGCGCGCTCGCCGTGCTCCGCGCCCGTCCGGCGCGTGCCGACACGCACCGGCCAGCGGGCACGCGCGGCGACGCACCCACGCCGGACCCGCGCCGCACGCCCGGCGCGTCCAGGACGGACGCCCCCGCGGGCCCGGACGAAGCCGCCGCTGGATGAGTCAAGGACGCAACGAGGAAGCAAACAGGAATCCACCATGTCCCCGCTTTCGCACGATCCGCACACCCGCCGGTACATGCATTGCCTGCCGTTCGGCGCGCAACTGATCGGCGCGGCGCACGCACAGCCGCATACGCGCTTTCGCTTCTGGGCGCCGTCGTGTCAATCGGCGCAGGTCGTGTTCGAGAACGTGAGAGACGCGCCGCCGCTCGACATGACGCCGAGCGGCAACGGCTGGTTCGAGGCACAGGCGCCGTGCGGGCCGGGCACGCTGTACCGCTACTGCATCGACGGCCAGCAACGTGTACCCGACCCCGCATCGCGCTTCCAGCCTCAGGGCGTGCACGGGCCGAGCGAAGTGCTCGACCCGCGCGCGTACGCCTGGCAGCATACGCACTGGCAAGGGCGCCCCTGGGAAGAGTCGGTGATCTACGAGCTGCACGTGGGCGCGCTGGGCGGATACCAGGGTGTAATGAAACGTCTGCCCGCGCTCGCGGCGCTTGGCGTGACGGCCGTCGAACTCATGCCGCTCAACGACTATCCGGGAGAGCGCGGCTGGGGCTACGACGTCGTGCTGCCTTACGCGCCGCACGCGGCCTATGGCAGTCCTGACGAACTGAAAACGCTCGTCGATACGGCACATGGGCTGGGGCTGCAGATGTTCATCGACGTCGTGTACAACCACTTCGGCCCCGACGGGAACTGGCTTGGCCTCTACGCCAAGCCGTTCTTCCGCCAGGACGTGAAGACGCCGTGGGGCGAAGCACTCGACTTCGACCGCTTCGAAGTGCGCGACTTCTACTGCGACAACGCGCTCTACTGGCTCACGGAATATCGCTTCGACGGGCTGCGCATCGACGCTGCGCACGCGATCGGCAACACCGGCTGGCTGCGCGAGCTGGCCGACCACGTGAAGGCGCGTGTCGAGCCCGGCCGGCACGTGCACCTCGTGCTCGAAAACGAGCACAACGAAGCCAGGCTGCTCGAATCGCACTTCAGTGCGCAGTGGAACGACGACGCGCATCATTGCTTTCACGTGCTGCTGACCGGCGAATCGGAAGGCTACTATCGCGCGTTCAAGGATTCCCCCATCGGCAAACTCGCGCGCGTGCTCGGCGAAGGCTTCGTGTACCAGGGCGACCCGTCGCCCGTGCATGCGGGCAAGCCGCGCGGCGAACCGAGCGCGCATCTGCCGCCCACCGCGTTCGTGATGTTCCTGCAGAACCACGACCAGATCGGCAACCGCGCGCTGGGCGACCGGCTGCGCACGCTGGCCGACGACGACGCCCTGCGCGCCGCCACGGCGATGCTGCTGCTTTCGCCGCAAATTCCGCTGCTCTTCATGGAGGAGGAATACGGCTCGACGCAGCCGTTCCAGTTCTTCACTGCCTTCACCGGTCAACTCGCCGATGCGGTACGCGAAGGCCGCCGCCGCGAATTCAAGGCATTCAGTGCGTTCAACGACGAAGCGAGCCGCGCACGCATTCCCGATCCGAACGATCTGCAGACCTTCGTGAATTCGTCGCCGCCGGCCGACGCGCCGCTCGACGGCGAACGGCTCGAATGGATGCATTTCTACCAATCGGCGCTCTGCGTGCGTGCGCATCTGCTCATGCCGCGCCTGCGCCACGCGCGCGCGCTCGGCGCGACCGTGCTCGCCGACGACGCCGCGAACGGCCTCGCCGCGCTCGTCGCGCGCTGGCGCCTCGACGATGGCGAGACGCTCACGATCGCGCTGAACCTGGGCAGCGACGGGGTGCCGCTCAGTCCGCGGCCCGAGGGCATGGTGATCTTCGAAACGCCGCCGCGTGCGCGCGACCATGCCGACCATGGCGTGCTGCCCGAGAGCGCGTGCATTGCATGGCTCACCGGCAACGTGCCCGAGTATTCGAGCCAGCACGACGCGCGCGTCGTGCACCGCGAGGAGCCCAACGCATGAGCACGGCGCGCCGCAGCGAAACGCTCGCGACCCTGGCCGCCCGCGCGGGCTTCGAGGTCGAATGGACCGACGCGCACGGCGCCGTGCAGCGCGTGCCCGACAGCACGCTCGCCGCCCTGCTGGAATGCGCGGGCCTGCCTTGCGCCAATGCCACGCAAATCCGCCAGAGCGCCTCCGCGCTCAACGCCGAACAGTCGACGCGGCGACTGCCGCCGCTCATCACCGCCGAATACGACAACGCGATCGAGCTGCCGCCTTCGGCCGTACGCGCGGGCAGCCACTATCGTATCGACCTCGAAAGCGGCGAGCATATCGAGGGCCGCTTCACCTCGCCGCGCGGCGAGAGCGCGTTGCTCGCGCCGCTTGCGGAGCCGGGCTACCACACGCTCACCGTCAACGACCATCGCTTGACGATCGCGGTCGCGCCGCCGCACTGCCATACCGTCGCCGACGCCTGGCGCGCACGTCACGGCGACAGTGGCGCGGTGCCGCCGCTATGGGGCCTCGCCGCGCAATTGTATGGACTCCGACGCAACGGCGACGGCGGCATCGGCGACTACACCGCGCTCGCCACGCTGGCGAGCGAAAGCGCACGGCGCGGCGCGCAGGCGCTCGCGGTAAGCCCGACCCATGCGATGTTCAGCGCCGAGCCGGGCCACTTCAGCCCTTATTCGCCCTCGTCGCGCCTGTGGGTCAACGTCGCGCATATCGATCCCGCCGCGGAATTCGGCGCCAAGGCCGCGCACGACGCGAGCGTGGCCGCGAATGCGCTCGACGCCTGGCGCGAACTCGAAGCCGCGCCGCTCGTGGACTGGCAGCGTGCGTTGCCGCTCAAGCTGAAGGTGCTGCGCGCGCTGTTCGAGCGCTTCGACGCCGAAGAGCGCGCAAGCGGCTCGCCGCGTGCCGCCGCCTTCGCCGCGTTCTGCGCACAGGGCGGCGAGGCGCTCGAGGACCACGCGCGTTTCGAGGCGCTGCAGGAAGCCATGCTGCAGGGCCCCGGCGGCGCGCGCCACTGGCGCGACTGGCCCGAGCCGCTGCGCGACCCGCGCAGCGCCGACGTGGCGACGTTTGCGCAGGAGCGCCGGCGCGAAGTCGACTTTCACTGCTTCCTGCAATGGCTCGCGGCGCAAGGGCTCTCGGGCGCGCAGCGCAGCGCGCGCGAGGCCGGCATGGCGATCGGCCTCGTCGCCGATCTCGCCGTGGGCTGCGACGGCGCCGGCTCGCACGCGTGGTCGCTGCCGCAGGACATGCTGCAGCGCGTTTCGGTCGGCGCGCCGCCCGACATCTTCAACCAGGCCGGGCAAAGCTGGGGGCTCACGACGTTCTCGCCGCGCGCCATGCACAACAACGGCTTTCGCGCGTTCATCGACATGCTGCGCGCCGCCTTTGCCCACGCGGGCGGCGTGCGCATCGACCACATTCTCGGGCTGCGCCGGCTCTGGCTCGTGCCCGAAGGCGAAAGCGCGCGCCATGGCGCGTATCTGCGCTACCCGTTCGACGATCTCGTCCGGCTCATTGCGCTCGAATCGTGGCGGCATCGCGCAATCGTGATTGGCGAAGACCTCGGCACCGTGCCGCCGGGGCTGCGCGAGCGGCTCGCCGCGCACGGCCTGTATGGCATTCGCGTGCTGTGGTTCGAGCACGACGGCAAGGGCTTTCTCGCGCCTGCGCGCTGGGACCCGCATGGCGTCGCGACGACCACCACGCATGATCTGCCGACCGTCGCGGGCTGGTGGCGCGGCGCGGACATCGACTGGCGCAGCCGCATCGGCCAGACGCTCCCGCGCGCCGACGGGCGCGACCCCGTCGCGCTCGACCACGCGCGGCGCGCGACAGATCGCGTCGCGCTCTGGCATGCGCTGCAGCACAGCGGGCTCGCGCCGCGCGACACCGATCCGCCGCCCGCCGGCGATCCGCCCGTGAACGCCGCGCTCGCCTATGTCGCGGCAACGCGCAGCCCGCTCGTCACCTGCCCGCTCGAAGACCTGCTCGCGTTGTCGGACCAGCCGAATCTGCCCGGCTCGATCGACGAGCATCCGAACTGGCGCCGCCGCCTGCCGCTGCCCGTCGAGACGCTGTTCGCCGATCCCGCCGTCGCCGCGCGCGTCGAAGCCGTCGTCCACGCACGCGAAGCCGTCGCGCGCGCGCAGTCCGGCCCGGGCGCCGATAGCGGCGCGCGCGACGCCCACTCAACCGCCAGCCCGGCGCCAGGTGCGCCCGAAAAGAAGCAGACGCCATGACACACCCTCGCGCGACGCTGCGCCTGCAGCTCCACCACGGCTTCACGTTTGCCGACGCGCTCGCGCAGCTCGACTACTTCGCCGCGCTCGGCGTGAGCCATCTCTACCTTTCCCCCGTCACGACCGCGCAGCCCGGCTCGATGCATGGCTACGACACCGTCGACTATGGCACGGTGAGCGCGGAACTGGGCGGCGAAGGCGCGCTGCGCCGCTTCGCCGCGAAGGTGCACGAGCGCGGCATGGGCATCATCGCCGACTTCGTGCCGAATCACATGGGCGTGGGCGGCGGTCACAACGCCTGGTGGCTGGACATCCTCGAATGGGGACGTCACAGCGCGTACGCGCGCCACTTCGACGTGGACTGGCACTCGCCCGACCCCGCCCTGCGCGGCAAGGTGCTGATGCCGTTTCTCGGCGCGCAGTACGGCGAAGAACTCGCGGCAGGCCGCATCGAGCTGAAGTTCGACCCGGCCGCCGCGCGCTTTTACGTGCAGTACGGGCCGCACGTGTGCCCGATCTGCCCGACCGATTACGCGGCGCTGCTGCAATCCGCGAACCGCGCCGATCTCAACACGCTCGCCGGGCCGTTCCAGGGCCTCACGACCCAGCCCGACGATCAGGCGCGCGCCGCCGCCGGGCGCGACGCGCTGCGCGCGTTCGTCGAGCGGGCCGGCACGGACCCCATCGACTTCGTTCTGGAATCCTATGCAAGCGGCGACCCGGTGCCGCGCGAGCGGCTGCACCGCCTGCTGGAACGCCAGCACTTCCGGCTCGCGTGGTGGCGCACCGCCACCGACGAGATCAACTGGCGGCGCTTCTTCGACATCACCGCGCTCGCCGGCGTGCGCGTGGAACGCCACGACGTGTTCGAGGCCGTGCACAAGCTCGTGTTTCGCCTCTATGCCGACGGCGTGATCGACGGCCTGCGCATCGACCATATCGACGGGCTCGCGGACCCGCGCGAGTACTGCGAACGCCTGCGGCAGCGGCTCGCTGCGCTGCGCGCCACGCCGCCCTTCATCGTGGTCGAGAAGATCCTCGCGCAAGGCGAAACGCTGCGCGACGACTGGCCCGTGCAAGGCACGACCGGCTACGACTTCATGAACGACGTGGGCGCCTTGCTGCACGATCCCGCGGGCGCCGCGCCGCTCGCCGAAGCGTGGGCCGCCATTGCCGGCGACGACCGGCCGTTCGCTGCCTACGCGCTCGACGCGCGCCGCGAGATGCTGGCCGCCTATCTGCCCGCGGAACTCGACCATGTGACGCGCGCGCTGCACCGCATCGCGCGCGAACTCCCGGCTACGCGCGACACCACCTATGCGTCGGTGCATCGCGTGGCCGCGCATCTGGCCATGTACTTCCCGATTTATCGGATCTATCCGGTGAACGGCTTGCGCGGCGCGCTCGACAACCGCTATTTCGGCGTGGCGCTCGAAGCCGCGCGACAAGCGCTGCCGCGCGCGAGCCTCGCGGCGCTCGATCTGGTCGACGGCTGGCTGGGCGGCCGCGCTCCCGACCCGGCCGCCAACAATCCCGGTAGCGCCGGCGGCAACAGCAGCAACAGCGGCGGCGCCAGGACGCCACGCGCCGCGCCGGCCGGCGCGAATGCGGGTGCGGGTGCGGGTGCGGGCAGCAACCCAGCGAATACGCCGCTCAGCCATTCGCTCATTGCGCAGCGCACGGCGCTCGCGCTGTTCTCGCAGCTCACCGCGCCGCTCGCGGCAAAGGCCACGGAAGACACCGCGCTCTATCGCTACGGACGCCTGCTCTCGCGTAACGAAGTGGGCGCGGACCCCGACGATTTCGCGCGCACGCCCCACGACTTTCATGCGTCGAACCGGCTGCGCCAGCGCCGCCCTTATGGGCTGCTCGCCACGGCCACGCACGACCACAAGCGCGGCGAGGACGTGCGCGCGCGGCTCGCCGTACTGAGCGAAATTGCGCCCGACTGGAGCGCCACGCTGCGCGCGTGGTCGACGCTGAACCAGACGCATCGCCGCAACGACGGGACGGCCGGCGCGGCCTGGTCGCCGGGACCCACTGCCGAGGCGATGCTGTATCAAACGCTGGTGGGCTGCTGGCCGCCCGAACTCGACCCGGGCGACGAGGCGGGCGTGCATGCGCTCGCGGAGCGCGTCTCGACGTGGCTGCTCAAGGCGTTGCGCGAAGCAAAGCTGCGCACGACCTGGCTCTCGTCCGACGAGACCTATGAATCGGAATGCCAGGCATTTCTCTTCGATATCCTCGCGCCGCAGCGGCGAGACGGCTTTTTGCAGGCGCTGGCCGAATTCGTCGCGCGTGTGGCACCTGCGGGCGCGCTCAATACGCTGCTGCAAACGGTGCTGCGGCTCACTTCGCCGGGCGTGCCCGATCTTTATCAGGGTACCGAACTATGGGATTTCAGCCTCGTCGATCCGGATAACCGGCGGCCGGTCGATTACGCCGCCCGCGCGGCCGCGCTCGACGATCAGGCGCCCGCCGCGAAACTGAAGGACTGGCGCAACGCACACGTGAAACTGGCCACGGTGCACCGCCTGCTCGCGCTGCGAGCGCGCGCGCCCGAACTGCTGCGCGAAGGCGAGTATCTGCCGCTCACGGTGAGCGGCGCGCAGGCCTCCCATGTGATCGCGTTCGCGCGCCATCACGGCAATGCGTGGGCCGTCGTGATCGGCACCCGCCTCGCGGCGGGTTTGCTGGATGGCGACACGCCGCTCGTCGCGCCCGAACGCTGGGAAGAGACCACGGTCGAATTGCCCAAAGGATGCGCGCAAGCCACGCTGCACGACTGGCTCAGCGACGCCACGCACACGGTGCGCGAAGGCGGCACGCTCGCGCTGCGCGAGGTCCTCGGCGCCATGCCCGTAGCGGTGCTCTCCACGCTCGCGCGCAGCTAAGAGGTGTGCTCAACCGCCTTCGTCCTCGAGATCTTTGGGATACACGCGCACGAGCACGATGCGCGGCCCCTTCATTTTCTTCACGACGATGTCGAAGCGGTCGAACTCCACGCGCTGCCCTTCGGTGGGCAGGTCGTTGAGCGCATGAATCACGAGACCGCCCACCGACTCCGCGCGCCCTTCGTCGATGTCGATGCCGAGCGCCTGCTCCAGCGACACCACAGGCAGGCTGCCGCGGCCCATCAGCGTGCCGTCGTCCATACGGGTCCAGTCGGTGTCGGCCTGGTGAAATTCGTCGTGAATCTGGCCGACGAGCGCGCCCAGCAGATTGTCGAGCGTGAGAAAGCCGACCGGGCGCGCGTTCTTGTGCCCCACCAGCGCGAAATGCGGCGCGCCCTTGCGAAAGCGGCGGAACAGCGCGAGCGCGGGCGTGTCGGGCCGCACGTACTGCACGGGGCGCACGAACTTGCCGAGATCGCTGAGGGCGTTGCCCGCCTCGCGCGCGAGCAGCAGGTCCTTCAGGTGGATGAGCCCCGCCACGCGCTCGCCCGCGGCGTCTTCGAACAGCGGGTAGCGGCTGAAACGGTGGCGCGCCACGATCTGCATGTTCTCGCGCAGCGACAGGTCGCGGCGCAGCCCCACCATCTCGTGCGTAGGCCGCATGAGGTCGGATATCGTGAGGCGCGAGAAGTCGAGCGAATGGGCGAGCGTGTTCCATTCGTCGGCGCTATAGGCGTTCGCGGCCGGCGCGGGGAGCAGCGGCACCGCGCCGTTTGCCCCTTTTGCCCCTTTTGCGCCGCGCGGCTCGTGCATCGCGTCTTGCGCCTCGGCCTGGGCGGCGGCGCGGCGGCTGCGCAGGATCAGCTTGAGTTCGTCGGTCGAATAGTGCGTGTCGTGGCCGTGCTCCGAAGAAAGGCCCGCGAGGCGCAGCACCGCGTTCGCGCTCGTATTGAGCACCCAGATCGCGGGATACATGGTCCAGTAGAAACCGTAGAGCGGCATGGCCGTCCACAGCGAGATCTTCTCGGCCTGGCGGATGGCGAGCGACTTCGGCGCAAGTTCGCCCACCACGATGTGCAGAAACGAAATGACCGTGAACGCGAACACCAGCGAGATGGCATGCACGAGTTCCGCCGATTGCACGCCTAGCAGTTCGAACACCGGCGCGAGCAACTGCGCGAACGCCGGCTCGCCGATCCAGCCGAGGCCGAGCGAAGCGAGCGTGATGCCGAGCTGGCATGCGGAAAGATAGGCATCGAGCTGGCCATGAACCTTGGCGAGCAGGTGGCCACGCAAGCCGTGCTGCTGCGCGAGGGTCTGCACGCGCGTGGCGCGCAGTTTGACGAGGCCGAACTCGGCCGCGACAAAGAAACCGTTGAGGGCAACGAGCAGGAACGCCCCGATGAGGGCGAGAAGCTGGATCAAGACAGATGGCTCCGAGGGACGAAGCGCTCAGTATAAGGGTGCAAGGCGGATGAAAGGCTCAGGCGAACTCAATCCGGCCCGCCGCTCATGGGCGCCCCGGCTCGACCCGCTCACGCGCCGTTCAACGGCACATTGAGAACAAGCACCATCTCCTCGCCCACGAGAGCCGGCGCCTCGAAGCGTCCGCCATGCGCCTCGGCCACACGGTGGCACAGCGCCAGCACCCAGGCGTAGCGCCCCGCTTCCTGCTGTTCGCTCGCCTGGGCGCGCGCGAACGGTTCCAGCACGTGCGCCAGCGCGTCGTCGGTGAGCGCCGCGCGCGTGGCGTGCCATTGCACTTCCAGCTGGGCGGCAGTGACGCTCGCGCTCGCCGCGAGCGTCACGCTGGCTCCCTGGTCACTTGTTTCCGCCGCGAACACCAGCATCAGCCACAGCGCCTGCGCAATGCGTTCGCGGTCGCCGTCGAGCGCCGCCGCGCCGGTCGTGTCCTGCACGGCGAACGTCACGCCGCGGGCATCGCCGAGCGCGGCGCGGGCGTCGTCCACGGCCTCGCCGATCAGCGCCGCGATGGCGAACGGCGCGCGCTCGATACGCAGCTTGCGCGTTTCGGCGCGCGTGGTATCGACGAGCGTTTCGAGCAGCCGAACCTGCTGTTCCACGCCCGTGCGAATGCCGCCCACCGCACGTTGCGCGGAGGCGTCCGCGTTGTCGAACTTGCGTTCGAGCACGTAGGCCCAGCTATGGATTGCATTGAGCGGGCTGCGCAGATCGTGCGAAACGCGCGAGAGCACGTGGTCGCGCATGAACAGCGCTGCCTCGGCGCACAGGCGCGCCGTGCGCTCGGTGCGGTTTTGCGAAGTCGACACCATCGGATTCCTCGTATTTCGCCACTAGCCGGGCGAGCGGTCCCCCATTATAGGCAGCGCGTAGCGAGCAACCGGCGTGCCCGGCAAGCCGCTGCCCGCCCGGCCCGGCAAAGCGCCTACAATGACGGGTCCAACCTATCCGAATCAGGAGTTTTTCCATGTCTATCGTGACCACCGAATCCGGCCTCAAGTACGAGGACCTGACTGAAGGCACCGGCGCCGAAGCCAAGGCCGGCCAGACCGTCAGCGTGCACTACACCGGCTGGCTGACGGACGGCCAGAAGTTCGATTCGAGCAAGGACCGCAACGACCCGTTCGCCTTCGTGCTGGGCGGCGGCATGGTCATCAAGGGCTGGGACGAAGGCGTGCAGGGCATGAAGGTGGGCGGCGTGCGCAAGCTGACGATTCCGCCGCAACTTGGCTACGGCGTGCGCGGCGCGGGCGGCGTGATTCCGCCGAACGCGACGCTCGTGTTCGAAGTCGAGCTGCTCGACGTCTGACGCCCGCTTGATACTTCACGGCGCTCGCCTTATTTGCAACCGCAACCGGTCAACATGAATCCGCATCACCACGCTCCCGTCACCGCGCCCGGCGTCGAACTGCGCCGCTACGGCGCGATCGAGGAAACCGATCTGCACGATTTTCACCAGATCGTGCTCGGTCTCGACGGCGAGATGGAGATGACCGTGAACGGCCGGGGCGAGCGCATCGACAGCGGTTCCGCCTGGCTCATTCCGGCGGGCGCGCGGCACGACTACATGGGCATCGGCGATAACCGCCAGCTCGTGCTCGACCTGCCCGCGGCAACGCTCGCGGTGCCCGAACGGCTTTTCGACACCGCGCGCGCCGTGCGCCTCGACCCCGCGCTCACGCAGCTCGTGAGCCAGATCGCACAGCGCGCCGCCGCGGCCACACTGCCTCGCGAAGGCGACGAGCTGCGCGCGCGCCGCTTTCACTGGGACGCCTCGGCGCGCCTGTGCGCGGCATTCATCGCACAAACCGGCGTGGCTGCCAGCGCGCAGTTCGGCGCGGCTGCCGGATTGGACTTCGCCCGTATCGACCGCTGGCTGCGCGCGCATCTCGCGCAGCCGCTGCGCATTGCCGATCTCGCCGCGCACTGCGGCTTCGGCATGCGGCGCTTTCATCAGCTTTTTATCGAGGCGTTCGGCGAGACGCCGCATCGCTATCTGCAGCGTCTGCGGCTCGACACGGCGCTCACGCTGCTCGCCGACCCGCGCGCCTCGCTCACCGATATCGCGCTCGAAGTGGGCTTCGGCGACCAGAGCGCGTTCACGCATGCGTTCACGCGCCGCTTCGGGCTCGCGCCCGGCCAGTGGCGCGCGCTGCCTTCGCACTGAGCGCGCAGGCGCGGCTCAATCGCTCAATCGTCGAAGCGGTATTCCCACGCGGCGCGTGCACCCACTGTCACGTGCTGGCCCGCTCCCGTCACCACCATCGCGTTCTGGCCGAACGTAAGGCCGCCGTCCACGCGCGGATCGGCGCGAAACACGGCAAGCGTGTCGAGCGGTTCGGTGGGCCATTGCGCGTCGCGCTCGCCCGTTAGCTGATCGATCGTCGTGATCGGGCAGCGCGCGCAGGGCTTCACGAAGCGCAGCACGATCTCTTCGCCGCCTGAAGCGGATTCGATGGCGAGCGTGTCGATGAAGTCTTCCTCGAACGCATCGCCCACGTCGCCGACGACGATGTTCGGACGAAAGCGCGCCATCGGCACGGGCGGCGCGCCCTTCGCCGCGAGACGCTCGTTGAGTTGCGCGAGCGACGCCTCGCTGGTCACGAGAAGCGGAAAGCCGTCGGCGAATTGCGTGGGCGCGTCTTCGCCGTTCGTCCACTCCTTGCTCGCGAGACGCGTCACGCCGTGCGCGAAGCGCAGCAGGCGCACCGGCACGCCGATCGCCTGCGTGAACCACTGCGCCGCGTGATCGCCTTCGTCGAGCGCCTCGAAATCGTCGTCCCAGACCGAAGCCGGCACGCGCGCCTCGCCGCCGCGCGGCGCGAACGGCAGATGGAGCGCTTCGCTCATGCCCTCCATGGTGAGGCGCACGCCATCGTCGACGAACGCGGGCACGATGCGCGCCATGGCGGCGTACTGGCGCTGCGTGACGAAGCGACCGTTTTCGTCGGCGACCATCCAGTGGCGGTCCCACTCGATGCCCTTCAGGCCGAGCTGCGCATCGTCGAGCGCGATCGCGCCGCATGACTTCACGGGATAGACGAACAACGCACGAACAATGGGCATGGCGAACTCACGGAAAAAAAAGAAAAGGAAATGGGCCGGGCGGCGCCCGGCACACGATGATACAACCGCTGCTTAAAACAGCTTACCGGCTTCGATCCTGCACGCCCAGGCGCAAAAAAGCCCGCTTTTGCATAGGCAGAAAGCGGGCTTGCGGACTCGGCGCAAACGCGAGCATCACGCTCGCGTTCGCCGAAGGGATCACTCCATCGAGAGCTGCAGATGCAACTGCGAGCGGGAGCCGCCGTCCATCGCGTCGCTTGCGGCGTCGCGGTCCGACTGCGCCTGGGGCGCGAGGCGTGCCGTCTCGATATTGTCGAGGTAGGTGCTCGTGATGTCGCCGGTAATGTAGTCGCCGTCGAAGCACGAAGCCTCGAACTCCTTCAGCTCCGGATTGATGTCGCGCACGGCCTGCTTGAGCGATTCCACGTCCTGGTACACGAGGTGATCCGCGCCGATGATGCGCGCCACTTCGTCATCGGTGCGGCCGTGCGCGACGAGCTCGCCGCGCGTGGGCATGTCGATGCCGTAGACGTTCGGGTATTTCACGGGCGGCGCCGCCGAGGCGAAGATCACCTTGGTCGCGCCGGCGTCGCGCGCCATCTGCACGATTTCCTGCGAGGTGGTGCCGCGCACGATCGAGTCGTCGATGATCAGGACGTTCTTGCCCTTGAACTCGATGCCCATGGCGTTGAGCTTCTGGCGCACCGACTTCTTGCGCATGGCCTGGCCCGGCATGATGAAGGTACGGCCCACGTAGCGGTTCTTGAAGAAGCCTTCGCGATACTCCACGCCGAGCTTGTTCGCGACCTGCATGGCTGCGGGGCGCGACGAATCGGGAATCGGCATGACCACGTCGATCTTCACGTCGGGCAGCTCGCGCCTGATCTTCTCGGCGAGATAGTCGCCCATGCGCAGACGGGCGTTATACACGGGCACGCCGTCGAGCACCGAGTCCGGACGCGCGAGATACACGAGTTCGAAGATGCAGGGGTTGAGCGTCGGCGCCGTGGCGCATTGCTGCGAGTGGAAATTGCCGTCGAAGTCGATGAACACCGCCTCACCCGGGCGAACGTCGCGCACGAACTCGAAACCGATGCCTTCGAGCGCCACCGATTCCGATGCGACCATCCACTCGGTGCCTTCGGGCGTCTCCATCTTGCCGATGCACAGCGGGCGAATGCCGAACGGGTCGCGGAACGCGAGCAGACCGTAGCCGGCGATCAGCGAGACGATGGCGTACGAGCCGCGCAGACGGCGGTGCACACCCGAAACCGCCTTGAAGAGCGTCGCCGGATCGAGTTCGAGGCCCGAAGTGGCGAGCTGCACTTCGTGCGCAAGCACGTTGAGCAGCACTTCGGTGTCGGAGTTGGTGTTCACGTGGCGGCGGTCCACGCGGAACATCTCTTCCTTCAACTGTTGCCAGTTCGTGAGATTGCCGTTGTGGGAGAGCACGATGCCGAACGGCGCGTTCACGTAGAACGGCTGGGCTTCTTCTTCGCTCGACGCCGAGCCGGCCGTCGGGTAGCGCACCTGGCCGATGCCGCTGGTGCCGGGGAGGCTGCGCATGTTGCGCGTGCGGAACACGTCGCGCACCATGCCGTTGGCCTTGTGCATGTGGAACGTGCTGCCGTTCGCGGTGGCAATGCCGGCCGCGTCCTGACCGCGGTGCTGCAGCAGCAGCAGCGCGTCATAGAGGAGCTGGTTGACGGGAGAGCGGGAAACTACGCCTACGATGCCGCACATGGCAGGTCCTTCAAAAAAGCGAAATCGGTCGCGGGCCGCCCAGCTTCACCAACACCGGTCGAGCGCCGCAAATGGGCAGTGTTGCCGCGAAGCTGCGCCTCGCATCGCGTCCGATCAGTTTCTGATCAAACGTGAACGTAGGCCGCGAGCGCCTCGGGCAACAGCGGTTTCAGTTCGAGCACGCCCTGCACGGCATAGGGCCGCAGCAGCGCGTGGCGCCAGAAGTCCTGCTGGGGCAGCTCGGTCAGCCCGCCGAGGACGACGAGGATCAGCACCAGCACGACGCCTCGCACGAGGCCGAACATCATCCCGAGCGAACGGTCCACGCCGGACAATCCGCTCACCTGCACCAGACGGCCGATCAGTGCGTTGCCCACGCCGGCTACGAGCACCACGGCAACGACGATCAGCGCGAAGGCGATCAGCCACTGGGTAAGCGCCCCGCCCGGCCAGTTCGCCGGAATCCAGGGCACCACGCGGTCCACGTAGCGGCAGGCCACGAGCAACGCCGCGATCCAGCCGATCAATCCAAAAATCTCGCCGATCAAGCCCCGCCACGCGCCGCGCAGCGCCGACAGGCCGATCACCGCCATTACAGCGTAGTCGAATGCCGTGAACATCGACGGCTTATTCCGCGTTGGCGTTCGAGCCCGCCATCAGGCCGGCGCCGCGCACCCTGGCGATCGCCGCCGTGGCCGAGGCGCGGTCCGGGAACGGGCCCGCGCGCAGCAGCGTGCGCGTCGTGCCGTCTGCTTCCTTACGCTGTTCGGTATATGCGGGTACGCCCGCCGCTTTCAACTTCGTTACCCAGTTGTTCGCCGTCGTGCCATTCGAGAACGCGCCGAGCTGCACCGCGTAACGCGCGCCCGGGGGCGCCGCCGGCGTGCCGGATTCGGCTTTCGCGCCGTTGCCGTCGCGGCTCTCGGCGTTGTCGTTTGCGGCAGTTGTCTGCTTGCTGTTCGCGGCAATGGCCGTGCTGGCCGACACCGCCGGCCTGGCAGCCGGCTTTTGCGTTTGAGCGGTTTGGGTCGACTGGGCCGGAGCGGTTGCCGCCTGGGCGGGCTTTTTGGCAGCCGTTGCCGGCGTGTTGTCCGTGCTTTGCGCACTCTGCGTGGCCGCGGCGCCCGAAGCGGCAGCGAGGCCCGACGCGCCAGGCGTCGCTTGCGCGGGCGCGGGATCGTCGGGGGCGACGCCGGCTTGCGTGTCTTCGGCGTCGTGCTGGCGCGCGGCGGCCTTGTCGGCCGGGCGGCTCGGAATGTCGATGGCGATGTCGTCGGTGACGGGTTTCGGGTGCGAATCGAGCACCATCGGCAGGATCACGATGGCCGCGAGCACCAGCGCGATCGCACCGACAAGACGGCGGCGCGCGCGTTGCTTTTCAGGGAGCGTGGGGTCGAGCAGCATGGCTTCGGCGTCGCCCGACCGGTCCGGCCGGCGGCTGCGCCGCTCCACGCGCGCGCCCGGATTGCTGCGCCGGCTGGAGCCGGACTCAGTGCCGCGCCGGCGGGGCGCGTCAGCGTCATCTTTCTTGCCGAACGAGAAAATTCCCATGTATGGCTTGCTGTTGGCCTACCTGGCCTGTCTTACGTGGGCGGCGTGCGGTGCCGGGCGGTCAGTGCTGCTGCGACTTTCGCCAGGCCATGACCCCGGCAACCGTCAGAAAACTTCCGAAAACAATAATTCTATCATTTTCGGTTGCACGTTTTAGCGCATCTTGGAAGGCGGCAGCGGGATTTTCGTGGCGCGTGACGCTGCTATTAGCGCCGTCCGTCACGCCCGCATCGCGCAGCACGTCTTCGAGCTGCACGGCCGTGGCCGCGCGCGGCAGCGGCAGATCCGTCACGCACCAGTGGTCGATCTCGCCCTTCAGGTGCTCGATCACGCCCGCGATGTCCTTGTCGCGCATCGCGCCGAACACCGCGTAGGTGTACGGGAAATAGCCCATGCTGCCGAGGTTTTGCGCGAGCACGGCTGCCGCGTGCGGGTTGTGGCCGACGTCGAGGATGATCGACGGCTTGCCCGGCAGCACCTGGAAGCGCCCCGGCAGTTCGACGTTGGCGAGGCCGAGGCGGATGTCCTGCGCGGAAACCGGCAGCCTCGCGCGCAGCGACTCGAGGCCCGCGAGCGCGGCCGAGGTGTTGATCAGCTGGTTCGCGCCGCGCAGCGCCGGATAGGCCAGCGCCGAGCGCCGCATCGTCGGGCCCACGTAGCTCCATTGCTGGCGCTCGTTGCCGGGTTGCCCTTCGTAGCGGAAATCGCGGCCGAAGAGCCACAGTTCGGCGCCGATCGCCTCAGCATGGTCGATGAGCGACTGCGGCGCCATCGGATCGGCGCAGATCGCGGGCTTGCCCGCCCGGAAGATGCCGGCCTTCTCGAACGCGATCTTCTCGCGCGTGTCGCCGAGGTATTCGGTGTGATCGAGGTCGATGCTCGTGATGATCGCGCAATCGGTGTCGAGCACGTTGACGGCGTCCAGACGCCCGCCGAGACCCACCTCGAAGATCACGGCGTCGAGCCCGCGCGAGGCGAACAGATGCATGATCGCGAGCGTCGTGAACTCGAAGTACGTGAGCGTAACGGGCGTGGCGAGCGCATTGCGCCCGGCTTCCACGGCCTCGAAGTGCGGCAGCAGCTCGGCGTCGCTGACCTGCTGGCCGTCCACGCGCGCGCGCTCGTTGAACTCGAGCAGATGCGGCGAGGTGTGGCAGCCCACGTGATAGCCCGCCTTGAGCAGGATCGTTTCGAGGATCGCGCAGGTCGAGCCCTTCCCGTTCGTGCCGCCAACCGTGATGATCGGGCAGTCGAACTTGAGGTTCAGCGCGTCCTTCACCTGACGGATGCGGTCCAGCCCCATGTCGATGCCGACCGGATGCGCAGTTTCGAGGTGCGTGAGCCACGCGTCGAGGGTGGGAAAGGTACTCATCAGGATGGAAATTGCCAGGTGCTGCGCGTGAGACGCCGCCGGCGGCGGAGGGTTCACGCGAATGATCCGCTTCGAAAGAACGGCATTATCGCGGAAATGACAACGCGCCGCTTGCTTTCGCTCGCGGCGCGTTGGGTAGAGCGTTGCGGCTTGCGGCTTGCGGCGCACGCAGCGCCGCGGATCGCTCAAGGCAGGGCTCAAGCCACCGCGTCGGCGGGCTGACGCTGCAGCAGCGCCAGCATTTGCGCGATTTCGTCGCGCAGCTTGCGGCGATCCACGATCATGTCGATCGCGCCCTTCTGCAGCAGGAATTCGGCGCGCTGGAAGCCTTCCGGCAGCTTTTCGCGCACGGTCTGCTCGATCACGCGCGGGCCGGCAAAGCCGATCAGCGCCTTCGGCTCGGCGATCACCACGTCGCCAAGGAACGCGAAGCTCGCCGAAACGCCGCCCATCGTCGGGTCGGTCAGCACGGAAATGAACGGCAGCCGGGCTTCGGCCAGCTTCGTCAGCATGGCCGTGGTCTTGGCCATCTGCATGAGCGAAAGCAGGCTTTCCTGCATGCGCGCGCCGCCCGAAGCCGTGAAGCAGATGAACGGCACTTGCTGCTCGAGCGCGTTTTGCGCGCCGCGCGCGAAACGCTCGCCGACCACCGAACCCATCGACCCGCCCATGAACGAGAACTCGAAGCAGGCCACCACCACGGGCAGCGTGCGGATCGCGCCGCCCATCACCACCATGGCGTCGGTTTCGCCGGTTTCGTCCATCGCCTCTTTCAGGCGGTCCGGATACTTGCGGCTGTCCTTGAACTTGAGCGCGTCGACCGGGATGATTTCCTGACCGATTTCATAGCGGCCTTCCGGATCGAGCAGGCCGTCCAGACGCTCGCGCGCGCCAATGCGCATGTGGTGATCGCACTTCGGGCAGACGTGGAGATTCGCCTCGACGTCGTTGCGGTACAGAACCGCTTCGCACGACGGGCACTTGATCCACAACCCTTCCGGAATGCTCTTGCGGCTTTTCGGATCGGTTTGCTTGATCTTGGGCGGCAGCAGTTTATCGAGCCAGCTCATTGATGTTCCTTCCTTGACCTTCGTGATGCGCGGGCGCGGCGGACCGTTTCATCGTCCGATCGGTAAAACCGACCGGGTTCCGACCCCGACCGCGCATGGCGAAAAGTGGATTTTACAGCAGTCTCGAATCCAGCCAACTACGCCAGGGCCTGCGGCCTACGCGACGGAGACCTCATCCAGCGCCGCGCGTATGCCCGTGATGAACTGCGTGAGTGTGTCGGCGGCCGTCTCCGGCGTGGCCTGTTCGAGCAACTGAACAATGCGGCTGCCGATCACCACGGCGTCCGACACCTGCGCAACAGCAGCGGCCGTTTGCGCGTCGCGAATGCCGAAGCCCACGCCCACGGGCAGCGAGACATGTTTCTTGATCGCCGGGATTTTACCCGCGATGCTCGAAACGTCCAGATTCGCGGCGCCCGTCACGCCCTTGAGCGAGACGTAATAAACATAGCCGCTCGCGGCCTGACCCACTTCCGCGATTCGTTCATCCGTCGAAGTCGGCGCGAGCAGAAAGATCGGATCGATGTCGGCGGCCTTCATCTTCGCCGCGAACTCGACCGACTCCTCGGGCGGATAGTCCACCACGAGCACGCCGTCCACGCCCGCTTCCTTCGCGGCCTGCGCGAAGGCGTCGGCACCCATGCGTTCGATGGGATTCGCGTAGCCCATCAGCACGACGGGCGTCTTGTCGTCGGTTTCGCGAAAGCGCTTCACGTCGGCGAGCACGCTCTTGAGCGTCACGCCCTTCTCGAGCGCGCGCTCGGACGACTGCTGGATCACGGGACCGTCGGCCATCGGGTCGGAAAACGGCACGCCCAGCTCGATGACATCGGCGCCGCCGGCCGCCAGCGCGTGCATGAACTCGACGGTTCGTGCGGGATCGGGGTCGCCTGCCGTCATGAAAGGGATCAGGCCTTTGCGGCCTTGGGCGGCGAGCGCCTCGAACGTGGTTTTGATACGGGACATTTCAGGATCCTCAGCTTTTAGGCGTTACTGGGCGTGGGTCCGGCGGCGGCGCATCAGGCACCGGCCGCGACGGCGCATGCGGCGGCCGCGCTGACGCGTTCGCGCGCGATCGCGCAGTAACTTTCGTTAATTTCATAGCCGACGAATTCGCGCTGCTGACGCGTGCAAGCCACTGCCGTGGTGCCGCTGCCCATGAACGGGTCCAGCACGCGGCCGCCCGGCGGGCAGCTCGCGAGCACCATGCGCTCGACGATTTCCAGGGGCTTCTGGGTGGGATGATCCACGCGCTCCGCGTGCTGGCGGTGCAGACGCGAGACGGACCAGACGTCCTTGGGGTTGTAGCCGAGTTCCAGCCACTTGCTGCCTTCGAACAACTTGCGCGAACGCGCCTTCTTCGTGGCGGCATCGTACGGGATGCGGACGGGATCGAGATCGAAGTAGTAATCCTTCGACACCGCGAAGAAACCGATGTTGTCGTGCACCGAGGTGAAACGGCGCGTCGTGCCACCCATGCTGGGGACGCGACGATCCCAGACGATCTCGTTGATCATCGTGAGTTTCGACTTGAGATAGACGAAGATCTCGGGCGCGTACTGCCACGTGCAGAACACGTAGAGCGAGCCCGTGGGCTTGAGCTTCGGAATCGCCAGGTCGAGCCATTCGTACGTCCAGGCGAGAAAGTTCTCGCCCGAACGCATGTCGGAGTCGTTGCCGTAGTCCTTGCCGAGCCCGTAGGGCGGGTCGGCGACGATCAGGTCGATCGAGGCGTCGGGCAGGCTGGCTGCATCGGTCAGAAAATCGCGGTTCAGGAGCCGGATGGTTTCCGGCACCGTGGCGAGTGCGGGTGACCCGGCGGCTGCGTTGGCGAACGCTTCGGCGGCTTCCAGAGCAGCCGCATTTGCGTTCACCTCGGCATTCACCTCAGTGTTCACCTCGCCCACGGGCGCCGGCACTTCCGGCTCGTCGAACTCGTCACGCATCTTTTGCGTCGCTCCGGGCGCTCAGAACTGGATGCCCGATCGCTCGGCGACCGTGTGCATGTCCTTGTCGCCCCGGCCCGACAGGTTCACCAGCAGGATTTTCTCCTTCGGCAACGTGGGCGCGAGCTTCGCCGCGTATGCGAGCGCATGGCTCGATTCGAGCGCGGGAATGATGCCTTCGATACGGCAGCAGTCATGGAAAGCCTTGAGCGCTTCCTCGTCGTCGATGGTCACGTACTGCGCGCGGCCACTGTCCTTGAGCCACGCGTGCTCGGGACCGACGCCCGGATAGTCGAGGCCCGCCGAGACCGAATGCGTCTCGATGATCTGGCCGTTCTCGTCCTGCAGCAGATACGTGCGGTTGCCGTGCAGCACGCCCACGGTGCCCGCCGCGAGCGAAGCGGCGTGACGGCCCGTCTCCATGCCGTCGCCGGCGGGCTCGACGCCGATCAATTGCACGGAACTGTCGTCGATATACGGGTAAAAGATGCCCATCGCGTTCGAACCGCCGCCCACGCAGGCGATCACGGAGTCGGGCTGGCGGCCCGTCATTTCGGGCATCTGCACGCGGCATTCGTCGCCGATCACGCGCTGGAAGTCGCGCACCATCATCGGGTACGGGTGCGGGCCCGCCACAGTGCCGATGATGTAGAAGGTGTTTTCGACGTTGGTGACCCAGTCGCGCATGGCTTCGTTGAGCGCATCCTTGAGCGTGCGCGAGCCCGACTCGACCGGAACCACGGTCGCGCCCAGCAGCTTCATGCGGTAGACGTTGGCGGCCTGGCGGCGCACGTCCTCGGCGCCCATGTAGACCACGCACTCCATGCCGAAGCGCGCCGCGATGGTGGCCGTGGCCACGCCGTGCTGACCTGCACCGGTTTCGGCGATCACGCGCGGCTTGCCCATGCGCTTCGCGAGCAACGCCTGACCGATCACGTTGTTCACCTTGTGCGCGCCGGTGTGATTCAGGTCTTCGCGCTTGAGGTAGATCTGCGCGCCGCCCAGCAGTTCGCTCCAGCGCTGTGCGTGATAGATCGGCGACGGACGGCCGACGAAATGCTTCAACTCGCGCTCATACTCGGCGCGGAAGTCGGGATCGTCCTTGTATTTCGCGTAGGCGTCGCGCAGCTCGTCGATCGCCTGCATGAGGGTTTCAGCAGCGAACACGCCGCCATAAGGGCCGAAATGGCCGCGTTCATCTGGCAAATTGTACATAAGTCACTCGCTCGGCCGGACCTGGAAGGACCCGCATTGCGCGGGCCGTGCCGGCCAAAGGGGCATCTGCCCCGGATTCATCCCGCGTCCGCTTCGCGCACTGCGCGCACGAACGCCGCCATGCGGGCGTGATCCTTCACGCCCTTTGCGCCCGGAACCTCGATGCCACTGGAGACATCGACAGCGAACGGACGCACCTGGCGAATCGCATCACCGACGTTTTGCGCGTTCAAGCCACCACTCAAAACGGCCCGACGCGCGAGCCCTGCGGGAATAAGTGACCAATCGAAGACCTTTCCGCCGCCGCCGTAACCTTCGACATGGGTGTCGAACAACAGGCCGCTGGCTGATGAATAACGATTAGCCGATTCTATCAAATCGGCCTGCTGAGTATCGGCCGCTACACGTAGCGCGCGCAACCAGGGCAAACCGGCAACGGACGCCAGCGACTCGCACTGCTCGGGCGTTTCGTCGCCGTGGAACTGCAGCATGGTGAGCGAGACGTTGCTCGCCACTTCGCTCATCCACTGCGGCGTGGCGTTCACGAAGAGGCCCACCACCGAAACGAACGGCGGCAGGTCGTGCGTGAGCTCGACCGCCTGCGCCACGCTCACCGAACGGGGGCTCGGCGGGTAGAACACGAAACCGACGGCGTCGGCGCCGAGGTCGACGGCGTGCGCAACCGCCTCGGGCGTCGAAAGTCCGCACAGCTTGATGCGGGTGCGGTGCGCGGGGGCGAGTTGCTCGGCTGACGTCATGGTTCCAGGTGTAGTGTTGGTTTCAATGATTCAATTCCGATGCTTCAAGCGCGCCGCGATTGCGGGTGCGACCCGCGGAGCAGCCTCAGGCACGGCCTTCGGGCGCATCGCTCCAGATCGCGCTCCACGGCACGCTGGCGGTATGCGGCGCGGGTACCGCGAACTCATCAGGATAGCCTACCTGGGCGAGATAGAGGCCATCGGGCATGAAGGTCGGCGCGGCCACGGTGCGGTCGCGGCCCGCCAGCACCTCGGCCATCCACGCGGCCGGATAGCGCCCTCGCCCCACGGCCACGAGGCAACCCATGAGGTTGCGCACCATGTGGTGCAGGAACGCGTTGGCGCGAAAGCGGAAGTGGATGAAGTCGCCCTGCGGCCGGATGTCGATCTGGTACAGATGCTTGACCGGCGTCTTCGCCTGGCACTCCGACGACCGAAACGACGAAAAATCGTGCTCGCCGATGAGGTGCGCCGCCGCCTCGCGCATGGCATCGACGTCGAGCGGCGTGTGGATCCAGCCCGCGCGTGCCGCCAGCATCGGCGAGCGCACGGGGTTCACGTAGAGTACGTAGTAGTAGGTGCGCTCGAACGCCGCGAAGCGCGCGTGGAACGCCTCGGGCATCGGCTTGGCCCATTGCACGGCCACCGTGGAGGGCAGGAACGCATTGGTGCCGCGCACCCACGAGAACGGCGTGCGGTCGAGGCCGGTGTCGAAGTGCACCACCTGGCCGAGTCCGTGCACGCCCGTGTCGGTGCGGCCGGCGACGACGGTGGGCAGCGGCACGGTGGCGAACTCGCGCAGCGCGCGCTCGAGCGCGTCCTGCACCGTCTTGCCGTGCGGCTGCGACTGCCAGCCGCAAAACGCGGCGCCGTCGTACTGGATTCCTAGCGCGATACGCATACGGCTTGCAGCAGCGTCACGAAAGCGGAGCGAGCGTCGACAGCAACGCCTGCGCGTCGCTGCGCGTGGCGGGATCGTTCGACTCGATCACTTCGTTGATGAGCGAGCGCGCGCCGGACACATCGCCAAGCGCGATGTATTCGTGCGCGAGATCGAGCTTGTTGCGCGCGATGCGCGCGAGCTGCTCGGGCGTGAAGACCGGCAGCGGCTCGGCCGCATCGGGCGGCAGGTTCAGGTCGAAGTCGAGCGTGAGCGCGCCAAAGCGCGGCGCGCCGAGGCCCGCGAGCGCGCCTGCGCCTGCCGTACCCGCCTCGATGGCCTGGCCCGCCAGCGGCGCAGGCGGCTCGAAGAACGGCGCCGCGAGACGCGCCGAGGCCTCGGGCGTGGCGGCCGGCTCGGTCGAGAGCGGCTGCGTGGGCATGACCGGCTCCCCGATGCGCGGCGGCAGGGGCAGGTCGAGGCCGCCCAGCGCCTCGACGGCATCGTGCGGGAACGCGATCGGTACTGCGGCGTAGCTCGTGTCTTCTTCGGTGACTGTGGGTGCTGACGGAATTTCTGGTGCGGTACGCGGCGCCGGGGGGCGCTCGAAGGCTTCACCGATGGGCGGAGTCGCGACGGGCGGTTCGGCCTGCGGCGTTTGCGCGGCTGGCGCGGCTTGCGGTACGCCATCGCCGAAATCGAGCGCGATATCGGGCGCAGCAGGCTGTTGGGCGCGCGCCGGCTCCTCCAGCGTGCGCGCCAGCGCCTCGGCGTCTTCGGCTGTACGCGGCGCACCAGCACTTTCGGGCGGCAGCGCATCCGCCCCCAGCGCCGCCGCGGCGGCGAGGCTTGCGACTTCGGTCGCGTCGGCAAGCGTCTGCGGTTCGCCCGGTTCGACGCCATGCGGCAGTTCGTGTGCTGCGTGAACTTCCTGCGCCACCGCGGGCCCTTGCGGGGCGGCCGGGTGCAGCGTCTCCGTGAGGGTCGGCGGCGGCGCTTCGTCGTGCTCGAGCGGCGCGGCCGTCACAACTGGCGTGGGCACCGGCGTGATCGTGGCTTCGTCCGCGGCGGGTTCGGCCGGCTCGACCGGCGGCGCAAACTGCGCTTCCTCCACGGGCGCGACGTCGTTCACGCCCGGTTCATCCCCGGCGCGCGTAACCGGCTCGCGCAATACCGGCGTTTCCTCGGCCGCAGGCGCGGCAGCCACGGCGGCGGCGGCCGATCCAGACGGCGTCGGCTCGTGCGCTTCGGACGAGACCTCAGGCGCCTGATCAGCCGGTTTCTTTCGCTTGCGCATGAGCAGGCGCACGAACAACGCCAGCAGCGCCACGACGACCGCCGCCACGGCACCCATGGCGATCGGCGAGACTTCCGGTTGGCCGCCAGCCGGGCCGGCGTTCGCCGCGCCGTTCTGCACAGGCGCGCCACCTTGCGCAACAGGCGCACCTGCGGAAGCGCCGCCCGCCGTCTGCGCCGGCTTGCCGATGCCGTGCTGCTGCAACGCCATCAGCACGCGGTTCTTCAAGGCTAGAAGCTGCTGCAGGCTGGAGACCGTCACGGGCGCGCCCTTCGCGCTCTGGGCCGATGCGCCGCTGGCCGGGGCCGACTGGATCGAACCGCTCCACACGTGCGCGTCGCTGGCCGCCGGCGCCGCTGCGCTGGCGCCCAGCGCAGCGGCGCCCGAAGCGCCTTGCGCAGCCGCTTCGGGGCTGCTCGCTGGGACTGCCGAAGCCGTTGCCGAGGCCGTTGTTGCAGTCGTCGCGGCAGTGCTGGCCGAACTCGCGCCGCCCGTCGCGGCGGCAGCCGCCGACGATGCAGCCGCTACCGCCTCAGCGGCAGCGCTCGAAGCAGCAGCGCTCGAAGCAGCGGTGGGTGTGCTGGCAGGCGCAGCCGCCGCGGGCGCGCTGGCGGCAGCCGAAGCGCCCGCCGAAGCCGCCCCACCGGATGCCGCCGTGATGCCCGCCGCCGCGCTGGAAACGTCCGGCGTAGCCGGCACGTTCAGCGTCGCACCCACGCGCATGCGGCTGGGATCCTGCTTGATGAACGCACCGGGATTCGCATTGAAGAGCGCCTGGCTCATGCGTGCGAGCGTGGCCTTGTCGTGCGACTGCGTGACGTCGACGGCCACGTCGTGCAACGACTGGCCGGGACGAACCGTGTATTGTCCAGCGATGCCCACCGCCGCCGCGGCGGAAGACGCACCCGTGGCAGCACTGGCGGCAGCGCCTGGCGCCGCACTCGCGCCGCCCTGCGCAGCGGCGAAGCCGCAGAACAGGAAACTCGCCGCCGCCACGGTGGCGCGGATGGCGCGCCGCCCTTGGGCGCGCTTCGCGCGAGGCGCGGCGGAAACAGAATCAAATCGAACGATCATCAGTTGCCCTGGCATACCGCTCTTGCGGCTGTCGATCAAATAGGAGTGTGCTGCGGGGCGATTGCATCGATGCATGCAATAAAAGCATGCAATAAAAAAGCGCCGCGACTGGCGCGGCGCTTTTCACCCTGTCTACGCGTCATTAGCCGCGTAGTTTAATTCATTCACTTGTCGAGCAGAATGCGCAACATGCGGCGCAGCGGTTCAGCCGCACCCCACAGCAGCTGGTCGCCCACTGTGAAGGCCGACAGATACTCGCCGCCCATCGCCAGCTTGCGCAGACGGCCCACCGGCACCGACAGCGTACCCGTGACCACGGCCGGCGACAGATCGCGCATCGAAGCCTCGCGCTGGTTCGGCACGACCTTGACCCAGTCGTTGGCCGAGGCGAGGATGCCGTCGATCTCGTCGAGCGGCACGTCCTTCTTCAGCTTGATCGTGAGCGCCTGCGAATGGCAGCGCATCGCGCCGATACGCACGCACAGGCCGTCCACCGGAACCGAGCCCGGCTGGCCCATGGCCGGCTTGCCGAGAATCTTGTTGGTTTCCGCGCCGCCCTTCCACTCTTCCTTCGACATGCCGTTGCCGAGGTCCTTGTCGATCCACGGAATCAGCGAGCCCGCGAGCGGCACGCCGAAGTGTTCGGTCGGCATGGCGTCGCTGTTCATGGTGGCGAGCACCTTGCGGTCGATGTCGAGGATCGCCGACGACGGATTCGCCAGGTCGCTCGCAACCGATGCGTGGAGCGCGCCCATCTGCGAGAGCAGTTCGCGCATGTTCTGCGCGCCCGCGCCCGAAGCGGCCTGGTAGGTCATGGCCGTCATCCAGTCGACGAGGTTCTCGCGGAACAGGCCGCCCAGCGCCATCAGCATGAGGCTGACCGTGCAGTTGCCGCCGACGAAGTCCTTCTGACCCTTGACCAGCGCGTCCTTGATGACGTCGAGGTTGACCGGGTCGAGGATGATGACGGCGTCGTCCTTCATGCGCAGCGCCGAGGCCGCGTCGATCCAGTAGCCGTTCCAGCCCGCCGCGCGCAGCTTCGGATACACCTCGTTGGTGTAGTCGCCGCCTTGTGCAGTGATGATGATGTCGCACTTCTTGAGCTCGTCGACGCTGTTCGCGTCCTTGAGCTTCGTCTCGTTTTTGGCGAACGACGGAGCCGCGCCGCCTGCATTGCTGGTGCTGAAAAACACCGGTTCGATCAGGTCGAAATCACGTTCTTCCTGCATGCGCTGCATCAGCACGCTGCCGACCATGCCGCGCCAACCTACGAGACCTACGTTCATGACTAACCCTTGAGATGGACACTTCCCCGCTTCGCTCGCCCGGCGTGGCCGCGCGGGGAAGATGAGCGGGCACGACGAGCGATCAACGAATGGTGATCGTTTTCGTAATCGTGGTTTTCGTGGTAATGGCGAGCGAAATCGCGCGGGCCGTGCCGCGGATGTTCGTAACAGTCGTGATCGGGGAGATCTTCGCCATCGAAGCAATATACACGAAACAGTTGAATTGCGCGGAAAAAACCATACTTTCCGCTATTTGCGACGCCCGTTCATCAGGCGCGCGAAGCAAAAAAGGCATGCCTGGAACGGCATGCCCTTTGTGCGGCGTTAGAGCGCTGCGATCACGGCGTCGCCCATTGCCACCGTGCCGACCTGCTTGCAGTCCGGCGTGACGATGTCGGCGGTGCGATAGCCTTGTTCGAGCACCTTCTTCACCGCGTTCTCGATGCGGTCCGCCTGCTCCGGACGACCGAGCGAGTAACGCAGCATCATGGCAGCCGAAAGGATCGTGGCGAGCGGGTTGGCGATGCCCTTGCCCGCGATATCCGGCGCCGAACCGTGCGACGGCTCGTACAGACCCTTGTTGTTCTTGTCGAGCGAAGCCGAGGGCAGCATGCCGATCGAGC
This sequence comes from Paraburkholderia silvatlantica, assembly GCF_003096715.1. GTDB lineage: Bacteria > Pseudomonadota > Gammaproteobacteria > Burkholderiales > Burkholderiaceae > Paraburkholderia > Paraburkholderia silvatlantica. Next base: position 6,801 of record NZ_QEOL01000017.1, on the reverse strand, counting down.
CTGTGAGCATCGCGGCTTCGTCCGAGAGAATGTCGCCGAACATGTTGCCGGTCACCACCACGTCGAACGCCTTCGGCGCCTTCACGAGCTGCATGGCCGCGTTGTCGACGTACATGTGCGACAGCTCGACGTCCGGATATTCCTTCGAGACATCGATCATGATGTCCTTCCAGAATTGCGACGTTTCGAGCACGTTGGCCTTGTCGACCGAGGTCAGCTTCTTCTGGCGCTTTTGCGCGGCCTGGAACGCCACGTGAGCGATGCGGCGCACTTCCGGCTCCGCATAGCGCATCGTGTCGAAGCCTTCGCGCGCGCCCTTGAAGTTGCCGTCCGGCGCTTCGCGCGTGCCGCGCGGCTGGCCGAAGTAGATGTCGCCGTTCAGTTCGCGCACGATCAGGATGTCGAGGCCCGAAACGATTTCCGGCTTCAGCGACGACGCCCCCGTGAGCTGCGGATAGCAGATCGCCGGACGGAAATTCGCGAACAGTTCCAGATGCTTGCGCAGGCCGAGAATGGCCTGCTCCGGACGCAGCGCGCGCTCCAGCTTGTCGTACTTCCAGTCGCCCACGGCGCCGAACAGGATCGCGTCGGCGGATTTAGCCAGCGCGAGCGTTGCCTCGGGCAGCGGGTGGCCGCTTGCCTCGTAGCCCGCGCCGCCAACGGGCGCCTCTTCCAGCTCGAACTTTTCGTCGAGCGCGTTGAGCACCTTGACGGCTTCCTTGACGATCTCGGGACCGATGCCGTCGCCCGGCAGCACTGCAATCTTCATCCTGTGATTCCTCGCTCAGTTGTTCGGTGTGCGTTTATTCTCCGCGTATCAAAGCACGCGGTTGTTCAGCCACGGCTGGCGCGCGAGACGCTCGGCTTCGTACTGGCGGATCTTGTCGGCGTGACGCAGCGTGAGGCCGATGTCGTCGAAGCCGTTCAGGAGGCAGTAGCGGCGGAACGCGGCCACTTCGAACGGGTATTCCTTCGAGCCGTCCGTCGTGCGCACGACCTGCTTGTCCAGATCGATCGTGAGCTGGAAGCCGTTGAACGCGTATGTCTCGTTGAACAGGTGATCGACATCCGATTCGGAAAGTACGATCGGCAGCAGGCCGTTCTTGAAGCAGTTGTTATAGAAGATGTCCGCGAAGCTCGGCGCGATGATCGCGCGGAAACCGTACTGGTCGAGCGCCCACGGCGCGTGCTCGCGCGAGCTGCCGCAGCCGAAGTTCTTGCGCGTGAGCAGGACCGACGCGCCCTGATAACGCGGCTGGTTCAGCACGAAATCCGGATTGAGCGGACGCTTCGAGTTGTCCTGGCCCGGCTCGCCGTGGTCGAGGTAACGCCATTCGTCGAAGGCATTCGGCCCGAAGCCGGTGCGCTTGATCGACTTGAGGAACTGCTTGGGAATGATCGCGTCGGTATCGACATTCTCGCGATCGAGCGGCGCCACGACGCCGGTGTGTACGATGAATTTTTCCATGATCGTGTAGCCTTACCCCAGCTTGCGAATGTCGACGAAATGGCCTTCGATTGCCGCCGCGGCTGCCATGGCCGGGCTCACGAGGTGCGTGCGGCCACCCGCGCCCTGACGGCCTTCGAAGTTGCGGTTCGAGGTGGACGCGCAGCGCTCGCCCGGCTCCAGCCGGTCGGCGTTCATCGCGAGACACATCGAGCAGCCCGGCTCGCGCCATTCGAAACCGGCTTCGGTGAACACCTTGTCGAGGCCTTCGCGCTCGGCTTGCGCCTTCACGAGACCCGAGCCCGGCACGACCATCGCGAGGCGGATGTTCGGCGCCACGCGGCGGCCGAGCTTCTTCACGACGTAAGCGGCGGAGCGCAGGTCTTCGATGCGCGCGTTCGTGCACGAGCCGATGAAAATCTTGTCGGGCTTGATCGACTCGATCGGCGTATTCGGTTCGAGCGCCATGTATTGCAGGGCGCGTTCCATCGCGTCGCGTTTGACCGGGTCTTTCTCGCGCTCGGGGTCCGGCACGCGGCTGTCGACGGCCGTGACCATTTCCGGCGACGTGCCCCACGTGACCTGCGGCACGATGTCGGCCGCGCTCAGCTCGACCACGCGGTCGAAGTGCGCGCCTTCGTCGCTGCGGAAGTTCTTCCAGTACTCGACGGCCTGGTCCCACTCCGCGCCTTGCGGTGAGAACGGACGGCCCTTGAGGTATTCGATCGTGGTGTCGTCCACGGCGACCATGCCGGCGCGCGCGCCGCCTTCGATCGCCATGTTGCACACGGTCATGCGGCCTTCCATCGTGAGGCTGCGGATCATCGAGCCGCCGAACTCCATGGCGTAGCCCGTGCCGCCCGCCGTGCCGATCTTGCCGATGATCGCGAGCACGATGTCCTTCGCGGTGCAGCCGCGCGGCAGTTGCCCCTCGACCTTCACGAGCATGTTCTTGCTCTTTTTTTGCAGGAGCGTTTGCGTGGCCAGCACGTGCTCGACTTCCGAGGTGCCGATGCCGTGCGCGAGCGCACCGAACGCGCCGTGCGTGGACGTGTGCGAGTCGCCGCAGACGATGGTCATGCCGGGCAGCGTCGCGCCCTGCTCCGGACCGACGATGTGCACGATGCCCTGGCGCTGGTCGGCCATCTTGAACTGCGTGATGCCGAAGGCGTCGCAGTTCGAATCGAGCGTGTCCACCTGCAGCTTCGAGACCGGGTCGGCGATGCCGTGGCTGCGGTCCGTGGTCGGCACGTTATGGTCGGACACGGCCAGGTTCGCGCTGATGCGCCACACCGGGCGTTCGTGCATCTTCAGGCCTTCGAAAGCCTGCGGACTGGTGACTTCGTGCAACAGATGACGGTCGATGTAGAGAATCGTCGTGCCATCGTCTTCCGTGTGGACCACATGCGTGTCCCACAATTTGTCGTAGAGCGTCTTTGCCATGATGTGCGGGGAGATGTTTGTCTGCGGGGCAATACGGTGTGAGTCGATTATGCCACGCGAAACCCGCCCGCCACAGGGCTCACTCCGAAAAAAGCGATAAAAAACAGGGGGTTATGGTGGTAGTCGCGATACCTGTATCAGCGTTACCCGGCCAGTGCCGATGTCGTGGCGCATCCGTGCCGCGCCGTAGCGGGCGCGCGCGCCGGTCATTTGTTGAAGGGATTCGGGAGGCAAAAAAGGGGATGCGCCGGCCCGACCACGACCGGCGCAAGTTGGTTACCGCTGTGAGAACGGTGAAACATGGGCTCCGGGTTCCGCGACACAGGGGGGGCCGCATCGCCGAAGTCCATGGCTGTCTAACGGCAAATTCGCGCCAGGGTTTAATCGGGGCGAATGCGCGGGGCGAATACGGGGCTCCAGAACGGTGCGCGGGTGCGCCGGCAATTCAATTCGTCATCCTGATTATCTGCACCCTTCACCCGCGTCTGGCGGTCGTATCCACAGGCTGCACGACGAATCACCCAGGTGACATTGCGATCGGGCACGAGGTTTGCGAGACGAGCCCGGCCGCACGGAATTCCACTTTGTGATTTCATTACACCCAATAAACGACGCCGCGGCCGGCCAGGCAAACCCGGAGGCTTCATGCCACTCGCAATCCGCACTGCGCAACAACGAAAAAGCAGAATAAAACCAGCGGCGCCGCGCCGCCCGCGTGCCGCGCGGCGTGCGTCTCTCGCCGCCGCGGCATGCGCCCTCGTTATGCTCGCCCTGCGCGCCCAGGCGCAAACCCCCTCGCCGCTCGGCGAATGGCAATACTCCGCAGGCATTCCGCTCGAAAAGATGTTCGAGCCGAACCGTCCCGACTTCGAGGCGCGGCTCGGCGTGGGCGCGACCTTCGAACCGCGCTACGACGGCTCGGACCGCTATCACACGCTGGTCGGGCCGAGCATCGACCTGCGCTACAAGGACATTCTGTTCGGCTCGACGGGCGAAGGTTTCGGCGTCAACGTTCTGCAGGGTCCGAACTGGCGCGTGAGCGTCGCCGCGGCCTACGACCTCGGGCGGCGTGGGCAGGACGACCCGACGCGGCTGCACGGCATGGGTAACATCAACCCGGCGCCGGAATTGAAGATAGCCGGCGAATATGTGATTTCGAAGGACTTTCCGCTCGTGTTCCGTACTGCGTTCACGCGCAGCTTCGGCGGTTCGAATGGCTGGACTGCGGACCTCGGCGCCTATATGCCGCTGCCGGGCAGCAACCAGAGCTTCTACTGGTTCGCCGGCCCCTCGGTCACCTTCGCCGACTCGAACTACATGCAGAGCTGGTTTGGCGTGACGCCGCAGCAGGCGGCCGCATCGGGTTACCGTCAGTACGACGCGAGCGCGGGCCTCAAGTCGGCCGGCTTCGGCATCACCATGGTGTACTTCGTCAACAAACACTGGTTCGTGAGCGCGGACGGCGCCATCAAGCGCCTGCTCGGCAGCGCTTCGCACAGCCCGATCATCCAGTCGAAGACGGGCGGCGTTTGCGACGTCTCGATCAACTACCAGTTCTAGCGTCGCCCGCACAAGTCGAAGAACACGCTCGGCACGTATTAAGGTCACACCCGGCTCAAACGGAGCGCTCCCCGCACTCCTCGTTTTTCGCTCATTTTGCTCTGCCATAAAGGATTCGTCGTGCGTCAATCAGGCCGTGCAGTGTGTCTCAGCGATGAGCGCCGCCGTGCATGCCACCCGCCCCGCTCCAGACGCCGCCATGACCACCGTGGAAACCGCCATGAAATCCGCCGTGCATGCCTGGCGCCGGATGCATATGCGGGCCGCCCGGAAAGACGTGATCCATGTGATGAAAGTGATGGAAGTGATCGACGAACACGAACGAGCCGCCCACGAACACCGGCGGCCACCAGCCATACCATGGGCCGGCGTACCAGGTCGTCGCGTCGGTCCATGCCACGGGGTAGACCTGCGTGCCGTCGTTACCCTGCACGATCTGCCAGGTGCCGTCGGGCTGCAGGCAGGCGAGGCCGCTGATGACCTGCGGTGTGCCGTCGATCTCTGCCGTGCCGGTGACGGTGCGGCAGCCGGGCGGCGGGTAATACGACGCGTCCGCGGCCTGCTGCGACGCGACCGGTGCCGTGCAGGCGCCCAGCAAACAGGCCAGCGCAGTGAAGGCGAGAAGTTTGCGCATGATGTCGCCCCTCTCGACGGACCGGCCTCGCGGCGCACGGGCTGTGCGCCTTGGCCGTGAAGACTCCGTCGGTACGCCTGGCACGCGGCGCGCGAGTGGCTCGCGCGGGCCGCGTGTCATCTGCAAAACGAGGGGCGCAGGGGCGCTATTCCTTTGCGCTAGCCGCGAATGGCCGGGCCCTCATTACGACTTGTATCCGCGACTTGTTTGCGCCAATGGGGCGTGCCGCGTTTCACGCCTGCCACCGCTTGACGAACTCCCGTATATCGCCGTTCACACGCGCGGCGTGGTTGAAATACATGCCATGCGTGCCGCCCTCATACACCTTTAGCGTCGCGTGTTCGAGCGCGTCCGCGGTGGGACGTCCGGTGATCTCGAGCGGCGCCGAGGCGTCGCAATCGCCGTGCAGCACGAGCGCCGGCACGTCGATCGCGGCCAGTTCGCGGCGGAAGTCGGTGACCATCTGCACGCGCGACAGTTGGACCGCGGCATGGAGCGACGCGCCCAGCATCATGTCGGCTGTCCACTGAATGACCGTGTGCGACGTACCGGGGCCAAAGTAAGCTTCGGCGCGCCGCGAAATCCAGTCGGGAAACGACGTGAGCATCTCTTCGATGGACGCTTCGAAGAGGCTCGCATCGAGCCCGCCGGGATTGTCAGCAGTCTTGAGCAAACAGGGCGTCGATGCAGGGGAAACCAGCACGACGCCCGCCACGCGGCGCGAGCCGTGACGGCTCAAATAACGCACGATCTCGCCGCTCGCGAACGAATGGCCGACCAGCGTGACTCGCGCCAGACCACGGGCGGCGAGTACGGCTTCGAGATCGTCGGCGAGCGTGTCGTAGTCGTAGCCGCGGCCCGGGTCGCTCGAGCGTCCATGCCCGCGGCGGTCGTAGGCCACGCAGCGAAAGCCCGCGGCCGCGAGCGGCGCGCACTGGTAGTTCCACATGTCGGCGTTGAGCGTCCAGCCCGAGAGGAACACGAGCGGCACGCCATCGCCCCAGTCGCGATAGTGCAGCGCGGTATCGTCGTCGACGTTGATGTAGCCGGGTTGGCGGGCGTTGAAGGTGTCGCGTGTCATGGTCGTCGCTCCTTGCGGGTGGGGTGTGCCGATGAGCGACATGGTGGCCGATGCCGTGCGCGCTGACGATTACGTCGGAGGTAATGGCCATGCGTGTGCGGCGAAGACGCATGAGCGCGCTGCACGCAAGCGCACCACGCCGGTGCTAGATTCGTCACACGTACAGCCCGGGAGACAAGCATGAGCAATACCTCGCCGCGTCCGGCCTTCGGGTCTGCCGTCTACTATCGCGACCCGTTCGCCGCGCTCGACTGGCTCGAAAAGGCGTTCGGCTTTACGCGTCAGCAGTTCTACGGCGACCGCGTCTATGTGGCATGCGACCCCGAAGGCCACGTGTGGAGCTTCGGCGAAACCGTGCGCGAGGTCACGCGCGAAGAAGCACAAGTGGCGAGCGGGCTGAAGATCGATGGCTGGATCTAACCGCGGCCGCGGCTACTGCCAAAGAAAACGCCCCGACGGGCGAGAACCCGTCGGGGCGTTTGCGTGAGCGCTTGCACGCGGCGCGGCGTCTGTCGCGCGGCGTGGCAAAGCGAAACCGCTTAGCGTTGCGAAATCGGCTTCGCTTCGCGCGGCGTTTCGCCGATGAACAGCTGGCGCGGACGGCCGATCTTCTGCTCGGGGTCGGCGATCATCTCG
>NZ_QEOL01000016.1 GCF_003096715.1 Paraburkholderia silvatlantica | reverse complement strand
CAGAACGAGCGGATCTCGCGCTTTGCCTGGTAGCGCGAGCCCGCGCCACCGTCGAAGCCGTCATACGACGGGGCCTGCAGAAACAGCGTTTTCATATTCCTCGTTTGTCCGCGCAGTGTGGTGAAACCCGGTTTGCTATTCGCGTGCGCCCGATGGCTTGTCTCGTCGGCGCCCAGCGCCACGCAATTGCCTCGAAACGCATTACGCAAAACATTCGATCGGCATTCCGGCTCGCATGTTTGTTATCGAATTGAAGGACTAGGCGCCGCGGGTGAACCCTAAGATATTAAGCTGAAAATCTGATGCTGACCTTAAGCGCTTTCCCTTCTTCCGAAGTATTGAAACATGCCAAACCTCCAGTGTGACGAATTGATATGACAGTTTTCATCGCACCGCGCCGATTGATGTCCATTGGCATGACAATCGGTCACAAGCCTGGCACAATCCGTCCTCTTGCGCCTGGAAATCGTGTCAATCGGCCAAAGCTATGCAAGTCGTGTGCCACTGCGTGCGTACCTCTTGCGCATTCTTCAGAAGAATCCTCTGGTGCGTTTTCATCTGCTTTGCATCGCCTCCGCCATATCGGACAAGTTTTCGCTGATCGCCGACATCGTGTAAAAACGCCTCACAATCGGGTTACGATGCAACAAACGGCGTGACTGCGGGTCCCTGCCGCGAATGTGCGAGCGATGTGGCGCGGCCAACGCTGCCCGGCAGGTCGGGACGACTGTCCGGGGATTTCATGCAGGCCAGGCACCCGGGGTGCGCTGCCTGCTCAACCAAGCGCCACCGTGAGCCGTCATTGTCCATGCGTATCCTCTTCGTCATCGGCAACCTGGGCGACTATCACGTCCCTCGCTACGAGGCTCTCGTCAGCGCGGCCTCCAGTCGCGGCCACCAGGTGGCGCTGCTCGAGGTCTTCGCCCGCTCGGGCGTCTACGGCTTCCCTCAGGAGCGCCGCGCCGCATTCTTCGCGAACCGGCCGCGCATGGCGGAAACGCTGGTGGAAAACGGCGCCGACAGCGACGGCCTCGGCGCGCGCGACACGGCGCGCCTCATTGCGAAGGTGCGCAACTTCGAGCCCGACGTGGTCATCACGCTCGGCTACAACACCGGCTATTCGGCAGTGCTCTGTTTCCTCAGACATCTCACGCGGCGCTTCAAGCTCATCTACATGTCGGACTCGAAGGCCGACGACGGACTGCGCCAGCGCACCAAAGAGCGGCTCAAGCGCTTCATCGTGAGCCGCTTCGACGGCGCGCTCGTGGCGGGCGAGAAGCATCGCCGTTACGCGCAGTCGCTTGGCATACCGAAGGAACGATCCCGCATCGGTTTCGACGTGATCGACGTAGACTATTTCTCGGATCTCGCGCAGGCCGCGAGCGATAACCCCGAGGCCGTGCGATCCCGCTTCGGCCTGCCGCAACGCTACGTGTTGTGCGTGAGCCGCTTCGTTGCGCGCAAGAACGTCGACGTGCTGATCGACGCCTACCGTAAATCCGGCGTGTACAACGAAAATATCGGCCTCGTTCTGGTGGGTCAGGGCCCGCTCGAAGCGCAACTGCGCGCGCGTATCGCATCGCTCGGCCTGATGCCGCATGTGACGATACTCAGCTCGCTCGCCAACCAGGACATGCCGAATCTCTACGCGCTCGCGGAATTCGTCGTGCTGGCGAGCGAATTCGATCAATGGGGCCTGTGCGTGAACGAAGCGTTCGCGGCCGGGTGCCCTGCCATCGTCACGCGCACATGCGGCGTGGCTGGCGAAGTGGTGATCGACGGCGTGAACGGTTTCGTGGTCGAACCGCGCGACGTCTCGACGCTCGCGCAGCGTATCGGCGAGCTGGGCGGCGAGCCCGCGCTGCGCAAGCGCCTGGCCGCCGGTGCGCAAAGCACGATCCGGCGCTGGACGCCCTTGCTCTTCGCATCGAGCGCGCTGGAGCTTGCCGAGGTCACGACCCGCCGCACAAGCGACCCTGCGCGGCACGAACTCGTGTAGCGCGCCCTTTGGCTCTATCGCTCGCTACACGGCGCCCCGCCGCTCAGAGATTGGGGGCGAAAACGCGCCCTGGCACAAACTTCCGCTTGAGCGTACGCATCAGCAAATAAACCGTGCCGTGGCGCTCGACGCCCAGCCGCTGCGTGAGCTTCGCGCCGAATCCGTTGAGGAAGCTGAATGTCGATGGGCTCGAAAAGCCGTCGAAGTCGAAGGTGAGCTTGCGCTCCAGCGCGCGGCCAATGCCGGTCCACAGCAGCAGGCTGATCGAGCCGCTGTGCGCGTCCTGCGCCCGCGACGAAAGCAGGTAATACATTGCCTGATGGTCCCAGACGAGGCCTACCGCCGCCACGAGCTTCCCGCCTGGCCCATAGGCGCCGAGCAACATCCCCGCCTTGCGCTCGACGAATGCGTTGACGAGGTCGCGCATGACTGCATCCCCGTAAGCATTGGTACGCGAACGCGCCGCGAGATTCGCGTCGTAGAACGCGATGAACTCGTCGGGCGTGATATCCGGCACGACGGTCAATTCGCGTGAGGCGCTGCGGATCACATTGCGCGTCTTGCTGTTCAGACGCTTCCATGCCTCGTCGGCCGTGGTGTTCCAGTCGATGCGGAACGTGTAGCGCGCCGACACCGTGAAGCCGTGCAGTGCGAATGCAAGAGCGTCGTCGATGCGCGGGTCGAGCACCTGGAAAAAGCTGTCGCAGTCGGGCAACTGCTCGATCAGTTTTCCGGTCACGTCGAGTTCATGGTGCAGTTGGCGAGCCTCGCTGCCCGTCACGGATTTGATGACCGGCCCGAGCGTGCGCGTGAGCGGCGGCAGGTGCGAGACACGCCACAGTCGCGTGCGCTGCATCGCGTACGGCATCTCGCCGATGACCTCGCCGTTCTGCTTCACCATCGCAAGCTTCCAGTCGCCTTGCGTGGCGATGTCGAGCCACCAGCGCTCATGAAAGATCGAAGGCGCCGCGCGTACCGGCACCGGCGTCGCAGCCGGTGCCTCGAAAACGGGCAACGTCCGGTCGTTTATGGTCGTCATCGATCACCGGTATATTCTGACTGCAAGCGCCGCGGGGTCCCACCTGCGCTCCATCTCCCCCAGCACCCATGCTCCTCAATGACTTCTCGTCGACGTGGCAACGGCATGTACTCAATATGTACATCTCACGCGGCGGGTTGCCTTTGTCCCTTCCGGGTCTTGCAACGCTACACACCCAATGGCGCTTCGAGCGCTTCTGTTTTCGTTTCCGGGGGCACCTGCCCGCGCCGCGACAGATTGCGAAGCTCCGCAGCGGCGAACTGCCATTCGTACATCGACTCCCAGTCTACGAACAGCAACCTGCCCGTTTACGCCAAAACCAAGACGCATGCGGATAGGTTATCTCCCTGGTTATTTTTTTCCGATCATACTGCTCGGTTTTGCAGTGCAGCAATGCACGGACCTGCTGCCCATTTGCATACCGATCATCTAACGAGAACGATTCGCGATCAGGGTAGTTAGTTAGGAATCCATTTGACCTGATCAATCCCGCTCATCGTCGTTCAAGCCAGCGGTTGTGTCGTCATTGCCCGCGTGAACCCGTGCATGGGGCGGCGCACCGCCACATCGAACGGGTTCGTTTGCGGCCCGATGATCTCGGCCTGCCGCTTGAGCAGCTCGACGATCGTCGGCAAGCGGTCCTCCGTGAGACGAGCAGCCAGCGTGCCTACGCTCAGTGCGCCCACGGCGCAGCCGTTGTGGTCCAGAATCGGCACGGCCACGCCCGCCATGCCTTCGAGCACGCCGGTATTGCGTCCCGCGTAGCCGAGCTTGCGCACGCGCTCGATTTCCGTGCGCAAATACACCTCGTCCAGGACGCCGTAGCTGCGCAAACGCGGCACGTTGAAACGAATGATCTCCTCGCGCTCGGCCTCGGGCTGGAACGCGAGAATGGCAAGACTGCCCTGCCCCACGCCCAGCGCTACGCGCCCGCCAATATCGCCCGTGAACGAGCGGATCGGAAACGGACCTTCGCACATGTCGAGGCAAACCGCGTCGAAGCTGCTCTTCACGAGCAGGAAAATGGTGTCGCCAAGGCTTGCGCACAGCCGCAGCAATGCAGGCCGGCATAGCGTGCGCATGCCGCTGGGATTGCCCGCCTGTGCCGCGAGCGCGAAAAAATCCACGCTCAGCCGATAGCGCCTCGTGCCTTCGTCCTGTTCGACCACGCCTTCGGCGATCAGCCCCTGCAGCAGCCGGTGCACCGTGGCCTGGGTCAGCCCCACAGCCTTGGCGAGTGCGGTCACGCGGCTGCCTTCCGCCTGACTTGCCCCGAGTGCGCGGATCAGCGCGAATGCGCGCTGCAACACGCCGGCGCTGCGTGCGTCGTCGGCCGGCGTTCCACTTTTCTCTTCCACTGACGTCATATCAACCTCGATTTATTTCATTCAGCGGAATATCCGTCGGAAGCCCGTACGAATTGGCGCGCTGACTGAAAGATTGAACTGCCACACATCATCACCCGGCAGCCGGCTCATTCAGGGATTTCCCGAGGTCCACCGGGTGAAACAACCCATAAGCCAGGCCGCTTCTATATTCCATTAAACGGAATATAAGTCAGATTTCTATCGTTTGATGGAATTTTAAATTGACGACCAAAAATTTGGCTAGCTACAGTCCGCTTCAACGTCCCGCACCGCAATCCGCTTAGCGGGTGCCGGCGCAACCCAAGCACTGGAAGGCCACCCCATGTCGTTCCTCACCCTGACCGATGTATCGAAATCGTTTGGCGATCTGCAGGCGGTTGCGGGCGTCAATTTGTCGGTGGAAAAAGGCGAGTTCGTCTCAATGCTCGGCCCCTCGGGCTGCGGCAAAACCACGACGCTGCAGATGATCGCCGGCTTCGTCGAGACCACGCGCGGGCGTATCACGCTCGATGGGCGCGACATTACGCACACGCCCCCGAACAAGCGCGGCCTCGGCATCGTGTTCCAGAGCTATGCGCTCTTTCCGCACATGAGCGTGGAGCAGAACGTGAGCTTTGGCCTCGAAATGCGCGGCGTGGACAAAGCCGAGCGCCGGGATCGCATTCGCGAGGCACTCGCGCTCGTGCGCCTCGACGCTTACGCGCAGCGCTTTCCGCGCGAGCTTTCGGGCGGCCAGCGCCAGCGCGTGGCGATTGCGCGCGCCATTGTGATCGCGCCGCCCGTGCTGCTGCTCGACGAGCCGATGTCCAATCTCGACGCCAAGCTGCGCGAAGACATGCAGTTCGAACTGCGCGCCATTCAGCGCAAGATCGGCACGACCACGCTGATGGTCACGCACGATCAGTCCGAAGCGCTGTCGATCAGCGATCGCGTGGTCGTGATGGAAAGCGGCCGGATCACCCAGGTCGACACGCCTTATCGCGCGTATGAGCGGCCCGAGAACGACTTCGTCTCGCAGTTCATCGGCAAGGCCAACATGCTCGCGGGCCGCATCGTCGCGCGCGAGGGCGACACGATCCGCGTGGACCTCGGCCACGATCTCGCGGAAACGGGCTCGACGGCGCAACTGCCCGAGCGCGGCCGCGCCGTGGGCGTGGGCGACGCGATCACGCTGTGCATCCGCCCCGAAAAGCTCAAGCTGTGCGCAAGCGGCTCGGGCCGGCTCGCCGGGCGCGTGACGAGCCGCTTCTTCCTCGGCAGCCAGTGGCTCTACCGGCTCGACAGCCGCGCGGGCGAAATGCTCGTGTGCTGCCAGAACGAGGGCAGGGAGCCGCTTGCCGAAGGCGACCACGTGGGCATCGACTGGCATAGCGACGCCATCCGTTTCATCCATCAGGAGGGCGCCCATGTCTAGCACGCTCCGCGCTTCGCAGCCTGCCGCGCGCGCCACCATGCGCGCCGGCTGGCAGGCTTACCTGCCGCTCTGGCTCATGAGCGCACCCGCGCTCCTGCTGTTCGCCGCGCTCGTGCTCGTGCCGCTCGCCATGACCGTCGCGCTCACGTTCTACCGCTTCGATCCGATGAGCGGCCCCATTGCCGCATTCGATCTGCACAACTACGTGGAAGTGCTGGGTTCGTCGTACTTCCACACGATCTTCCTGCGCACCTTCGGCATTGCCGCGCTCACCACGCTGCTGTGCGTCGTGATCGGCACGCCCGAGGCGTACATCCTCTCGCGCATGCGCGACCCGTGGCGCTCGCTCTTCCTGCTCGTGATCCTCGCGCCGCTGCTGGTTTCCGTCGTGGTGCGCGCGTTCGGCTGGAGCATGCTGCTCAACATGAACGGCCTCGTGAACCAGTTCTTCGGCCTGTTCGGCGCGGGACCCTTCAAGCTCGAGTACACGACCTTCGCCATCGTCGTCGCGCTCGTGCATGTGATGCTGCCGTTCATGGTGATTCCGGTATGGACCGCGCTGCAAAGGCTCGATCCGCAAACCGAAAACGCAGCGCTGTCGCTCATGGCCTCGCCGTTCACCACCATGCGCCGCATCGTGCTGCCGCAGCTCATGCCGGGCATTCTCTCCGGCAGCCTCATGGTGTTCGGCCTGTCGGCGAGCGCCTTCGCGATTCCGGGCCTGCTGGGCGGCAGGCGCCTGAAGGTGGCGGCCACCGCGGTGTACGACCAGTTCCTGAGCTCGATGAACTGGCCGCTCGGCGCGACCATCGCCGTGCTCCTGCTCGTCGCCAATCTCGTGGTGATGCTCACCTACTACCGCGTGCTCGAACGGCGCTACGCGCGCAGCATGGGCTAGGCGCATTTGCAAGCCCGTTATCAATGTGAACAGGCCCCAGGACCCACCACCATGCGCAAAAACGGACCGCTCGCCCTCACGTTTCATAGCTTCGTCATTCTGTTCGTGCTGGCGCCGCTCGTCATCGTGATCCTCGTGGCCTTCACGCCCGACGAAACCCTGACGCTCCCCACGCACGGACTCTCGCTGCGCTGGTTCCGCGCGATTCTCGACTACCCGGACTTCATCACCGCGTTCTTCAACAGCCTCAAACTCGCGTTCGCCTCAGCCACGCTCTCGCTCGTCATCGCATTGCCTGCGGGACTCGCAATCGGGCGTGCACGCTTTCCGGGCCGCGGCTTTCTCAACGCACTGCTGCTTTCGCCGCTCGTGATTCCGGGGCTCGTTCTGGGCATCGCGCTGCTGCGCTTCTTCGCGCTGATCGGCGCAACTGGCTCGTTCGCGTGGCTGATCCTTGCGCACATGATCATCATCACGCCGTTCGTCATGCGGCTCGTGCTCGCCTCAGTAAGCGGCCTCGACCGCAGCATCGAGCATGCAGCCGCGTCGCTCGGCGCGAGCGCGTGGACCACCTTCCGCCGCGTCACGCTGCCGATGATCGTGCCCGGCATCACGGGCGGCTGGCTGCTCGCGTTCATCAACAGTTTCGATGAACTGACGATGTCGATCTTCGTGACCTCGCCGCAAACCGTCACGCTGCCCGTGCGCATGTACATGTATGCGACCGAGTCGATCGATCCCATGATGGCTTCCGTTTCCGCGCTCGTCATTTTCATCACGGCGGGCGCGATGTTCCTGCTCGACCGCGTGTACGGGCTCAACCGCATTCTGATCGGGCAGCACTGAACGCCGCCCGTCTCGTTCGATTCTTGTTGCCGCGCTACCGACCTCCCATGAGTACCGTCACGCCGCTTCCCCTTGCCCAGTTCGTCCGCGTTGCCGAGACCGCGCGCGCAAGCGTTTCCTTCGTTTTAGACGGCGTCGAAGTCAAAGCGCTCGTGGGCGATACGCTGCTCACCGCGATCCTCACGCACCAGCGGCACGTGCGCCGCAGCGAGTTCAGCACGGCGCCACGCGCGGGCTTCTGCCTGATCGGGGCTTGCCAGGACTGCTGGGTGCGCAGCGAAGACGGTACGCGCCTGCGTGCCTGCTCCACGACACTGCATGAAGGCATGCGTGTAGTGACACAACCCGTTCCGGATACCGAAGCTTGTAACGGAGGTGCGCGATGAGCGCGGCCAGGCCCGATCGCATCGTCATCGTCGGCGCGGGACCGGCCGGCATTCGTGCCGCGCAAACCCTGGTGGCTGCGGGACTGCGCCCCACCGTGATCGACGAAAACGCGCGCTGGGGCGGCCAGATTTATCGCCAGCCCGTAGCCGATGCGGGCTTCTCGCGCACGAAAACCGCGCTCTACGGCTTCGAGGCGAAGAAAGCCGACGCGGTCCATCGCGCCATGGCCGAGCTGCTCACGAAGATCGACTATCGCCCCGACACGCTCGCGTGGTCGTGCGAGCCGGGCCGGCTCGACACCCTGCGCGAAGGCCGCGAAGCGAGCGTGCCCTGGTCGCGCCTGATCATCGCGAGCGGCGCGACCGACCGCATCGTGCCATTGCCTGGCTGGACGTTGCCAGGCGTCTATACGCTCGGCGGCGCGCAGGTCGCGCTGAAGGCGCAGGGCTGCGCAATTGGCCAGCGCACCGTGTTCGCCGGCACCGGGCCGCTGCTCTACCTCGTCGCTTATCAGTATGCAAAAGCGGGCGCGCAAGTGGCCGCCGTGCTCGACACGAGCCCGTTCGCGCGCCAGGCCGCCGCCGCGCCGAAGCTGCTCAACCAGCCGGGCACCTTCGCCAGGGGCGTGTACTACGTCGCGTGGCTCAAGGCGCATGGCGTGCGCATGGAGCGTAGCGTTGCGCTCGAGACCATTGAAGGCGACGAAGCGGTGCAATACGTGCGCTGGCGCGCGGCCGACGGCAAAGAGCACGCCATTGCCTGCGATGCGATCGGCCTCGGCCACGGCTTGCGGCCAGAAACCCAGCTCGCCGATCTCGCGGGCTGCCGCTTCGTCTTCGACGCCCTCAACCGCTGCTGGCTGCCCGAGCGCGATGCGGCAGGCCGCAGCTCCGTGCCGGGCGTCTATCTGGCCGGCGACGGCGCGGGTATCGCAGGCGCCGATGCCGCCGAACTCGCGGGCCGCCGCGCAGCGCACGCGGTGCTCGAAGACATCGGCATCGAAGCGCCAAAGCGCGATGCCGACATGCCTGACGCGGCAACGATCGAAAAGCGCCTCGAGCGTATTACGCGCTTTCGCGTGGGCATCGAGCAGGCGTTCGCCCCTCCGGCCAACTGCGCCGCCAGCTGGCCCGACGATCTGACCGTCTGCCGCTGCGAGGAAGTCGACGCAGGCACGCTGCGTAGTTGCATACGCAACGGTTTCGCTACCGAAGTCAACCGGCTGAAGGCGCTCACGCGTATCGGCATGGGGCGCTGCCAGGGACGCATGTGCGGCGAATCCGCCATGGCGCTGCTGAGCGCGGAGACCGGCAAGCCGTTGCACGAGGTGGGCCGTTTGCGCAGCCAGGCGCCTATCAAGCCGATTCCCATTTCGCCGATGCTGTTCGACGACGGCGTGCAGGTCGTCGAAGAGGAAGCCCACGATGAGTGACACGCGCCACTTCCAGGTTGTGATTGCTGGCGGCGGGCTCGTCGGCGCATCGGCGGCGCTAGCGCTCGCGCGCAAGGGCGTGAGCGCCGGCTTGTTCGAGCGGCGCTTTTGCGGTGCACAGGCGAGCGGCGTGAACTACGGCGGCGTGCGCACCCACGGCCGCAGCGCCGAGCAACTGCCGCTTGCGGTGCGCGCCCGGCGTGTGTGGAACCGCTTGCCCGAGCTGATCGGCATCGACGGCGAGTTCGTCGTCTCGGGACACTTGCGCCTGGCGCGCCGCGACAGCGATCTCGAGGCGCTTCACGCATGGTCCGCCATGGCACGCGATTTCGGCGTGGAGTCGCGGGTCATGAGCGGCGAAGCGTTTCGCCGCCGCTACCCCTGGCTCGGCAAGGCCGCCATTGGCGGGGCGCTATGCGCGAGCGACGGCCAGGCGAATCCGCGTCTCGTCTCGCCCGGCTTCGCGGCGGCGGCGCGGCGGGCGGGTGCGCACGTGCAGGAGCAGACCGCGCTCGGCGACCTGAGCTTCGACGGCCGGCGCTTCCAGATGCGAGCGGGCAACGAGCGCATCAGCGCCGACTGGCTCATCAACGCGTCGGGCGCCTGGGCCAATACGGTGGCGGGCGCGTTCGGCGAAACCGTGCCGATGAAGCCGATCTACCCGAACATGTGGGTCACCGAGCCACTGCCGCGCTTTATCCAGCACAACCTGGGCGTGTATGGCGGCGGCGTCTATGCGCGCCAGGTCGAGCGCGGCAACTGCGTGATCGGCGGCGGGCGCGGACACGGCGACGGCGAGTACGCGCAGCCCTCCACCGCGACCACGCGCGCTGTCATGCGCGACGCCTGCGAACTGCTGCCCGGCCTGCGCGATGCGCTGCTCATCCGCACATGGAGCGGCGTGGAAGGCGAAACACCGGACAGCAACCCCATCATCGGTTTCAGCAACACCACGCCGCGCCTCTTGCACGCTTTCGGCTTTTCCGGCGGCGGCTTCTTGTTGGCGCCTGGCGTCGGCGAAGTCCTCGCGGATCTCATCACTGAAGGGGCGACGAACACGCCCATCGAAGCGTTCGCTATCGGCCGCTTCACGCAGTCTTCCGTTCATGCCGCCCTCCCAATCAAATAAGGAGTCCCCTCGATGAAACTCACACACACCCTGGCCTCGCTAGCCGCGCTCGTTGCCTTGGGCGTCTCGCCCGGCGCCTGGTCGCAAACAAAGACGATCTACATCGGAATGAACGGCGGTCCGATGGAGAAGGCTTACACGAGCCAGGTCCTGCCCGACTTCGAGAAGGCTAACAACGTGAAGGTGGTGGTCGTGCCGGGCACGTCGTCCGACGTGCTCGCGAAGCTCCTCGCCAACCGCAACAGCCCGCAGATGCATGTCGCCTTTCTCGACGACGGCGTAATGGCGCGCGCCGTGAGCATGGGCGTGTGCGAGAAGCTCGACGATTCGCCGGTGCTCAAGGAGCTTTATCCGTTCGCGCGCATGAAAGGCGACATAGGCGCCGGCGTGCAGCTCGGCATGACGGGCATCGGCTACAACACGAAGGTATTCGCGGATAAAGGCTGGACGCCGCCCACTTCGTGGCTCGATTTTGCCAATCCGAAATACAAGGGCAAGGTCGTGTTCCAGTCGGCTTCGAGCAGCACCTTCGGGCTGCATGGCTTTCTCGCCATCAACCGTCTGATGGGTGGCAGCGAGAGCAATGTCGAGCCGGGCTTCACGAAGTGGGCGAGCACGGTGGGGCCGAACGTCGTCGAATACATTCCGAATTCGGCCAAGCTCTCGGAGATGATCCAGACCGGCGAGGCCGGCATCTTCCCGCTCACGCCGACCGCCGTGGGCGACCTGAAGGACAAGGGCCTGCCCGTTGCCTACGCCAACCCGAAGGAAGGCGCCGTGCTGCTGCTCGTGGACCTTTGCGTGGTGAAGAACAATCCTGATCCGCAGCTTGCGCAAAAGCTCGCGCAGTTCCTGCTTTCGGCGCCCGCGCAGAGCAAGGCGGCCGCCGCCGGCAAGCAGATCCCGACCAACCAGAACGCGACCATGCCGGCCGACATGCAAAAGAGCCTGGGTAATCTCGACCAGCTCGTGAAGAAGGTGACGGTGGTGGACTGGGAGGTAATCAACGAGCACCGCGCGCAGTGGGATTCACGCTGGAACCGGCAGATCGAGCAATGATCGCGTGCTTCGGAAGCAGCGTGCCGTGCTGTGCCATACTGCGCTCGGCGATCAATTGCGCGCCGATGTGGCGCGCAGGAACGGGTGCGCGTGACGTTTGAGCGGAAAGGCCCCGCCGAAGCGGGGCTCACGGGCGTCATCGACGACCGTTCTCATTTCCGCTTTCAAGCGCATTCAGGCCCCGGACGTCTCGATGCGCCACACGCTCGACGCATACGCCGACTCATCGAACTCCGGCGGCACCTCGGCAGCGAGCCGCTTTGCATGCAGGTCGATATCCGACAGAAACAGATCGCGGCTGATGCGGCGTACCACGGCCGGGATATCGCGCTTCATGCTCGGCACGTCGCCCACGGGCACACCCGCACTCACAAAGCCCGCCGGATTGTAGACGTGGATATGCTTCAGATACGGCGCTTGCCCCGCCACCTTTTCCCTGTATTCGAGCGCCTGGCCGAGATATGGATGCGCACCGAGTCCATCGTCCGCGTCTTCTTTCGACGGCGTGTACTGATCTCGCCACAGCAGAATGTGCGATGCAAAGTCTGCCAGTTCGGGACGTGCAGCCGGATTCACGAAGTAACCCGTTCCCGCAATCGCAAAGTCGAAGCGGAATGAATCGCCCGCCACCCCGGCTTCGATCTGCCCCGCCGCTTCGCTTGCGGACGCCCATTGCGCGCCGAGATGCAGATGGAAATTCTCGAAGCGCGTGACGCGTTCGATCGAGTCAGGCGGCGCTGTCGATCCCGAACGCTTGAAGCGCAGCGCCTGTGCCCAGCGCAATGCGTCCGGCAGATCGAAGTAGTTGTCGTAGGCGCCCGGATACGCACGCGCGCGCGATACAGGCGTGGCCGCGAGCGTGGTGCGGCGCGCGAACAGATGGACCTCGCCCGCGCCGGCTTCGAGCGCAGTCGCTGCGGCATCGAATGCGGAAGCGGCACCGCCCAGCACGGCGACCGACTTGCCGCGCAGGGCGGAAAAATCGATCGCATCGGACGTATGCGCGACGAGGTGCGCAGGCAACGACTGCAGCACGGTCGGCACGAGCGCCCCGCCGTTGCCCGCCACGCCATTGCACAACACGATCTTGCGTGCAGTCTCGACATGCGTGCTGCCGCCCGTTTCCAGATGCAGCGCGAAATGCGTGTCCTTCGGCTCGATTTTCACGAGGCGCGTGCCGTAGCGAATCGGCACCTCGAGAAACTCGCGATACCACGCGAGATACTCGGCCCATCGCTCGCGCGGAATACGGTCGATCTCCTGATACGACGCGGCACCGAAACGCGATTCGTACCACGCGCGAAAACTCAGTCCCGGCAAGCCACCTTCGGGCCCGACCAGCGTCTTCGGCGTACGCAGTTTGTTCATGCGCGCACGGTTGAGCCACACACCCGCTTTCGACGCATCGGCCGCCGCATCGATCACGCTGACGCGGCCAATGCCCGCGCGTCCCAGCGCGAACGCAAAGGCGCAGCCCGTCTGCCCTGCACCGACGATCAAGACATTGTGATCAATGCCGGGATGGTCCGGTACCCAGTTGTCGGGCGCCGGTCCGAGCAGATCGAGCGTACGGCGGGCCTCGTGATCTACATCCACAGTCTGTGTCATGGTTCAGTTTTCCTTGTTGGACGCGTATTGCTGATGCCACTGCTGTAGCTGTTGCGAAGGCGGCATGTGCCACTTGTTGCCTTCTTCGATCAGAAAGCCCGTGCGATGCCAGTCCTTGACGATCTTGTCGAACGCCGCAACGGTGTCGGTCTGTCCCTTGCGAACCCAGATCACGGATGGCGATGGAATGAGCTGGGTACGCATTGGAGATTCATAGTCTTTCCATTCACCCGACGGATTCGCCAGACGCGCCTGAATACCGGGTGTCACATGCACCGATGCGACACACGTGCCGCCGCGCAGCGCGAGCAACGCTTCAGGCATTCCCTTGAACGCCTTGACCTGTGCGCCGTACTGTTCGATCAGCGGCTTCGTGTAGTTGCTGCCTTGAGAGACGCACACCGGCTTGTCGCGCAAATCGGTCCAGTCATGAATGCCGGAACCCTTGTGCACCATCGCGCTGCCGCCAATTTCCTCGAACGGCGTCGGCACGTAGCTGAGTATCTCGTCGCGCTCCTTCGTGTACTGCATGCTGGCGATCAGCGCATCGACCTTGCCCTGCTGCAGGAACTGCACGCGGTTCGGCGGCGTCACTTCGACGGCTTCGAACTTCACGCCCAGATGACGCGCAAGACTTTCGCCAAGCTCGACGTTGTAGCCGATCGGCTGGCGCGTTGCGGGATCGAGCGTGCCATACGTGCCATCCAGCACGACACCGACTACGAGCGTGCCGCGCGCCTTGATGCGATCGAGCGTGGCATCGGCATGTGCGGTGCCGGCTGCTGCGGCACAGGCCGCGACAGCGGATAAAAGCAGACTGGCGCGCAACGTGCGCTTCGACAAACTGGACATCATGAATGGGTCAACCCGGAAAGCATGTCGGAAACGGGGGGCTGCGCAGCGATCCTGAAGTGTTGAAGCTCATCGGCTGCACACTGGGCGATCAAACCCGTTTCCCAGGACAGATAGGCGCGCGCGGAATCGAGATTGCCTTCATGGCGGTCGTGCACGAAGAACAGATAGTCGATGCGCTCACGATCGGGCGGCGTCTGCGGTGTTGCTTCCAGCGCAAACCCTGCCTGTTTGAAGGTATCGATACCGGCTTCAGCAACCGACACATTCACGAATCCCGCATCGCGCAGATCGAGAGCGGCGAGCAAGGCGAGTTCCGAAGCATCCGCATACAGCACGATTCGCGCGGAGCGATCGATGCCAGCAAACGCATCGAGCAGCCTCGGCCGGATCGACCAGCGCGCGCCCTGAGGATGGCCCTTGCGATAGGCCGCACTCGGGCGCAAATCGATCAGATGCACGCCGTCTGCGCCACGCAATGCGCGCAGTCCGTCCGCGCCGACGCGATCCACGTCGGTGCCGCGCGGTGCAGTGGCAGCGTCGCCTTCGGTCGGACGCAAGGCGCGCGCGTGATGTTCCGCAATAAGCGCCGCTTCAAAACCGAGCTGCACGAGCCACGTCGCGATCACGGGCGCCCGCACCCGATCGTGATCGACCAGCAATACGCGCGCACCGCGCACGCCGATGGTCTGATCGGTTGCCTGCAGCAGTTGACCGCCGGGTGCGTGCACCGCGCCGGGTACGCCATCGCGGGCGAACTCCTCGGCACTGCGCACGTCGAGCAGATACGTGGTGCGATCGGGCGCATCGAGCCAGGCCTGTCCTGTGCGCGTATCGAGCGACGCCAACCCGAAACGCTGCGCCAGTTCAACGGCGCGCTTGCGCGCGTCGGCTATGGCGCGCTCTTCAACCGCATCCGGATAGCGCCGCGTACTGCGGTACTCGAGTTTGAGTCCGGCCAGTGTCCAGCCCTGTGTTCCGTTTTCCAGCGCAATGACGCGATTGGGTATGCCGAGGCTGCGCAATAGCTGCGCGCCGATGATGCTGCGAGTGCGGCCCGCACAGTGAATCACGATGGGCGTCTCAGGATCGGCAGCGAGCGCGCCGATCCGGTACGGCAGTTCGCCATTCGGGCAACTGATCGCGCCGGGAATGGTCATCTTCTCGTGCTCTTCGACAGTACGTCCATCCAGCAGCACAAGCGGCTCGCCCCTGGCCTGCCATTGCGCGAGCTCCTTCGCCGACAGATGCGGCGTGCCGAATGCGTGCTCGACCAGTTCACCGAAAGTTTTCGACGGCACGTTGACGCCTTTGAAAAGCGTGTAGCCCGCCTCGGCCCATCCTCGCGCCCCGCCCTGCAGAATCGACACGCGGGTATAGCCCAGCGCATGCAGACGTGTTGCGGCACGCCTCGCAACCGCATCGTTATCAGCGCCGTCGTCGATAAGGACGACGCGCACGCTGCGACGCGGCGCAAGCCTCCCGGCATCGAGTTCGAGCCGGCTATACGGTAGCGGAATCGCGAAGAACGGATGGCCCTCACCAAATTCGCCGGCTTCGCGCACGTCGAATAACGCGAGCTCCTGTGTGTCGTTCAACCATTCGCGCACGGTCGTCGCGGGAATCAGCGGAAAACTGTCTGTCATTCGGATTCGATCAGCAATGAAATGGAGAAAGTGCGCTGCCTACTGAAGGACGCGGTGAAAGGCCTGCCTGAGATCGGCGATCAGATCGGCGGGATCTTCGAGGCCGATGTGGAGCCGCACCACGGGTTCATCGCCGCGCCAAAAACTGTGTTCGCACACTCGGGACGGCGGCGCGACCAGCGCGAGGCTTTCGTAGCCGCCCCACGACGCGCCGATGCCGAACAGACGCAATGCATCGACGAACGCGCCGGCCTTCGTCTGATCCGCGTTGCGCAACGCGAATGAAACGAGTCCATTGGCGCCCGTGAAATCCCGCCGCCATAGCGTATGGCCCGGATCGTCGGGCAGCGCGGGATGGAACACGCGCGAGATCGCATTGCGCTCGGTCTGCAGGTATTGCGCGACCTCCAGTGCATTGCGGCCATGCTGGGCGAGCCGCACGGCGAGCGTACGGATACCGCGCAGCGCCAGCCATGCGTCGTCCGCGCTCACGCTCAGGCCGAGCGCGTCGTGTGCATCGCGAAGTTCGCTGGCCAGCGCGGGATTCGCAGTCGATACCGCGCCTTGCATCAGATCGGAATGGCCGCCAAGATATTTCGTGACCGCCTGCACGGAGATGTCCGCGCCGAGCGCGAGCGGCCGGTACAGTAGCCCGGCGCCCCACGTATTGTCCGCGGCCAGCAGGATGCGATGTTCGCGCGCGAATGCCGCAAGCGCCGGTAGATCGATCACCTCGTACAGGAACGACGACGGCGACTCTGCATAGATGAGCCGCGTACTCGGCCTGACGCTTGCCGTGGGCACGCCGTCGCTCGCGCTGAAATAACTGACGGATACGCCCAACCGCGTGAGCAACGGCTCCACGCGTTCGCGCACCGGCCCATACACACTGTCCTGCACCAGCACATGGTCGCCCGGCGACAGCAGGGCGATAAAGACCAGCGACACCGCCGACAAGCCGGAAGGCGCCAGCAGCACTTCATCTGCGCCTTCGAGTTCGGCAATCGCGGCTTCCAGCGCGCGGTGCGTCGCCATGCCGTGCCGCCCGTAGGTACCGACAGGCTCGCCCGCTTCACGTCGAAGATTGAGCGCGACACGGTCGGCGTCGCTCGCAAAGCGCACGGTACTCGTGCGTACAACAGGCACGTTGACAGGCGCCGCGCCGTGATCGAATGGCGGCGAGCCCGCATGCACGACGCGGGTCAGAAGCTGATCGCCGGGTGCCGTCATCAACCTACCGCCTGCGTCGCACGTTGCATATGCGTCGCGTTATAACGCACGATCAGTCCGGTGTCGGTCTCGAAGCCGAGCCGCCCCGTCAGCGTTTCGAGCGGACGGCCATAAAGATGGAAATGCAGCGTCGGCTCCGCGCCGCCAACGTGAATGCTATGAATATCGTCGGGAAGGAATGCGATGGGCACGCCGGGGCGCACGACGACTTCCTGTGCCAGTTCGATTTTCGCGCGTTCCGGGTCGCGGCCGTCGTCGGTGCGACGATAGATGCGGTTCAGTTCGGCACCGTCGATCGCCGCGATCGCCGCCCACGTGTCGTGGTTGTGCGGGATCGTCGTCTTGCCGGGCAGCAGCGAGTTCAGATACAGCGCGAAACCGTCTTCGCCGGGATTGAGGCGATAACGCGTCGACGTATCGCCGCTATCGCGTTGCGGCGGCGGAAAATCGGCGGAGTCGAACAGCGCGCGATGCGTTGCGAGTTCGAGCAGGCGCGCGCTGATTGCGGCAAGCGCTTCGCGCGTCACGCCTTTTTCGTCGATGATTGTGCGTGCATCGGCAAGCAGCGCCTGCACCGCGGCCTTGCGTTGCGCCGCCACGTCCGTGACGGCTTCGTTGGTGGTTGTGCTCATGATCGTCGGATTGAGGTATCGTGTGTGGTTGGCGTGTCGCGCTGGTCACGCCGCCGCATGCGGCCCGCACAGTCTTCGCCCCGGGCACGCTGCAAAAAGAGCCTGGTTCGTTCGTGAACGGGATCGTGGAAGATCTGCTGGGCGCTGCCGTGTTCGACGATCACGCCGCCTTCCGTAAAAAACACTTCGTCGCTGATGTCCTCCGCGAAGCGCATTTCGTGTGTGACCAGTACGCAGGTCTGTCCTTCGTCGGCCAGTTCACCGATGACGTTGAGCACTTCGCCAACGGTCTCGGGATCGAGTGCCGATGTCACTTCGTCGAACAGGATCAGATCAGGCCGCATGGCGAGCGTGCGGGCAATCGCCACGCGTTGCTGCTGGCCGCCCGACAACGCGCCGGCATAGGCCTTTGCCTTGTTGCCTAGCCGCACCCTGGCAAGCAGCGCATGCGCGTCGCCCTCGGCTTCCGCGCGGCTGCGGCCGAGTACGCGCATCGGCGCGATGGTCAGGTTGTCCAGCACGTTCAGATGCGGAAAGAGGTTGTACTGCTGAAACACGAAGCCGATCCGCTTGCGCAATGCGATGCGTTGGGCATCGGTCGTTAGCGCGCGTACATCGATGCCATCGACATGAATCTCGCCGCGTTGCGGCGACACGAGGCCATTGATGCAACGCAGAATGGTCGACTTGCCCGACCCTGACGGGCCGATGATCGACACGGCCTGGCCGCGCTGCACTGACAAATCGATGCCGTTGAGCACAGACGTATTGCCGTATTGCAAATGCACGTCGCGCAACGACAGCAACACATGACCGGCAGCGTGGGCGTTGACGAGGGCCGTCTGTTCGTCGATAGCAATGCGGTTCATGCCGCCTCCACGGTTGGTTTTCGGGCCGGTTTCGATGGCGCGGTGCCGCGCGTCAAGCCAGTTGCGCACGCAGCAGCCGATCATTCTAGGAACGCAAAAGGCATTCACTAACCAACGAATCGGCAAAACCTTATGCGGCGATCTGCTGTATGCACGAGAACGGCGCGACGGCATATACGGACACGCTTTAACGTCTGCGTGCTTTGCTTAGCAGATTCATTTCGTTGGCCGCGAATCGGGATTGGCATAGGGTATGCCGTCCGGCTCTGGATTATTCGCCGTGGTTCGCCTGATCGCCTCAGTCATTTCATTTATCCGATCGCCCATGACAGTCAGTAAAGGGGTTCATAACAAAATATCCGTGGGTTTCTCGCTGCGGTTTTCGCTGCTTGCGGCGCTCGCCGCGACGCTATTCGCGCCGCACGCTCACGCAGACCAGACGCTCGACAAGATCAATTCACGCCATGAAATCGCCGTTGGCGTGATGATTGCAGGCAGTCCGTTTGGCTCGCTCGATCCGCAAACCCAGCAGCCACGCGGCATGAATGTCGACCTCGCGAATGACATCGGCAAGCGTCTCGGCGTGAAGGTCCAGCTCGTCTCCGTGCTGCCCTCGACGCGCGTTCAATTCCTGCAACAAGGCAAGGTCGATATCCTGATCGCGAACATGGAATACAACGCGCAACGCGGCGAGATTCTCGACCACGTACCGACGCCGTACTATCGCGTAGGCGGCACGGCGATCACGCCGAATTCGAGCGGTATCGCCAAGTGGGAAGATCTGCGCGGCAAGCCGGTTTGCATTTCGCAAGGCAGCAGTTATATCCGCCCCGTGGTCGAGAAATACGGCGCGATACCGCGCGCATTCCCCGGCGCGTCGCAATCGCTGCTCGCGCTGCGCGGCGGAAGCTGCGTCGCAGCCGTGCATGACGCTGCACCGTTGCTCTATCCGTTGCAGCAGCATGATCCCGAATGGCGTGATTACCGCACGCTGCAGCCGGAACTCGAACCGGCGCCTTCGGTGATCTGGGTACGGCAAGGCGAAAAGGACACAGCAGCGAAGCTCGATGCCATCGTTCGTGACTGGCATCGCACGGGCTGGCTTATCGAAGACGAAGCGAAGAATGGTCTGACGCCGGCGTCGCCTGCGCTCGCAGAGTGGCACAAGCAGTTGCCCTCCGTACAATAGACATGGCGTTCTCTTTACATTCGTGGGTCGATGCGGCGGCGCATGCGGGTGTCGACTATCGTTTCCTCTTCGATGCGTACGACCGCGTGCCCTTCTTACAGGGCATCGTGGTGAGCGTCGAACTGGTCATCGCGACGATGTTCGGCAGTGCGCTCGCGGGCTTGCTGCTGCTCATTGCGTTGCGGCACCGGAACGTGTGGATCGCCGCATCCGCGCGCGCCTACGTCGAACTCACGCGGAACACGCCGACACTGGTGCAGCTGTATTGCGCGTTTCTCGTGCTGAACATGCTGATTACCCAGTGGCTGCGCGAGAGTCATATCGACAACCCGTTCAGGCCGTTTTTCTGGGTTGTGCTGGTGCTGTCGCTGCACAAGGGCGCCTTTCACGCGGAGGCATTGCGCGCAGGGTTCGACGCGTTGCCGGCGCAAACGCTCGAGGGGGCTGCGTCGCTGGGTTTCGACCGCGCCACGCGTTTCTGGCGCATCGAACTGCCGCTCGCGTTTCGCACGGCGCTACCCTCGCTGGTCAATAACGTCGTCGAACTGGTGAAAGCGACGGCGCTCGCATCGGCGATTGCCGTCGGCGATATCACTTACCAGTCCATCATGATCTGGACGCAGCGCGACAACGTGCTCGCGTTGATGATCGTCATTCTGCTTTTTTTCGGCCTGCTCACGTGGCTGGTGAGCCGCGCAGGACGCTGGCTCGAACGACGTTTATGGATTCCCGGTTATGGCGCCTAGGTCGGCTGCATCGTCTTTTCCTGTTGCAGAAACCCGCCCGGCAAAGCGCATACGCGGCCCCGCGCCTGGCGTCGCTGCGGCGCTCGGTGTGCTGGTTGCGGGTGCACTGCTATGGGCGTTCGCGCCCGACTCCGGCGCACGGGGCGAAACGCTGGCGCGCTTCGTCGAGTGGGCGCCTGCGCTCGCGCATGGTTTTGCGCTAAACGTGTCGATCAGCATCGGCGCGATTGCGATTGGCTCGATCCTCGGCCTGGCGGTCGGTGCGCTGGCACTCGCGCATTCGCTGCCGGGACGCATGGCAAAACTGTGGGTGCAGGCCTTTCGCAATGCGCCGTGGCTGGTTCTGGTCTATTTCACGACGTATGTGTTTCCGTTCGAGTTCACGCTGTTCGGCACAACGTTTCCGTTTCCGGACTGGCTGAAGGTGACGCTTGCACTGGCGCTTCCCGCCAGCGCCAACATCGCCGAGGTATTTCGCGGCGCGGTGGCTTCGATTCCGACCACACAATGGGAAGCGGCCGGTTCCCTCGCGTTCTCACGCGCGCAGATCCTGTTGCATATCGTCTTGCCGCAGTGCATACGACGCATGCTGCCGCCATGGATGAACGTCTACGCGATCATCACGATGGGGACAGCGTTGTCGTCGCTGGTCGGCATTCACGATCTGATCGACACCGCGCAGGTCGCGAGCAGCACGGTAGCGCGATCGAGCTTTACTGTGCTGAGCTATCTGGCGACGCTGGTTATCTTCTTCGCTTACTGCTATCCGATTTCGCTCTTTACGCGTTGGCTGGAGAAGCGGCTGGGGAACGTATAGCGGTTTGGTCGCTGCCGCGATTGCCGGCCGAATGCAAAATGGCATGAAGCTGCACGTTCACTCAAACAGACCATCGCAGACTTCACCGAACCGGGCTTCACTGTCCTGCGCGGCGGCACGCATGCCGATGTAGCTCAGGCGCGCACATTGCCGGGCGAACTCACGCACGGCGCGCGGTTGGACTCGTGCACGCGTGAACCGCCTGAGCGCGCTGGCGCTCCAGAGCGCGGCACGACAACGCCGGGCATATCGAAGCCCGGCGTTCGTTACGACGCCGTCTCGGCGGCCAGCGCGCCGCCGAGATACGCATCGCGGATACGCTGATCGCCTAGCAAGGTGCGCGCTTCGCCCGAGAGCACCACACGCCCTGTCTGCAGCACATACCCGCGATGCGCAATCTGCAACGCGAGGCTCGCATTCTGCTCGACCATAAAAAACGTCACGCCCTGCTGATTGATCGTGTGGATCAGTTCGAGCACCTTGTCGACATAAAGTGGCGATAGACCCATGGTCGGCTCGTCCATGCAAACCAGCGACGGACGGCTCATCAGCGCCCGCGCCATCGCCAGCATCTGTTGCTCGCCGCCCGACAGCGTGCCGGCGCGCTGCGCGAGCCGCTCCTTGACGCGCGGAAAGAGTGCCAGCATGCGTTCGTAGTCCGCCGCGATGCCATCGCGGTCATGCCGCGAGAACGCGCCCATCAGCAGGTTCTCACGCACCGTCATGTCGCCGAACAGGCGGCGCGCTTCCGGCACCGATGCAATGCCGCGCCGGATAATCTGCGCCGTCGGCAACCCCTTGATGGACGCGCCTTCGAACAGCACGTCTCCCGAGCGCGGCTTGTGCAGGCCGAGTATCACCTTCATCGTGGTCGATTTGCCGCTTGCATTGCCGCCCAGCAGGCAGACGATCTCGCCGCGCGGCACGGCGAGATCGACGCCGAAATGCACCTGGCTTTGACCGTAGAAAGTGTCGATGCTGTCCAGCCTCAGCAAAATATCCGTCATGGCACGACTCGCGTATTGCCGTTCTTGTCTCGCACGAGAAACCTCACGCAGCAGCGGGCACGACGTGGCCCGTCCGCTGCCCGACATGCCGATGCCCGAGATAAGCCTCGATCACGCGCGGGTTGTTGCGCACTTCATCGGGCAGACCCGAGGCGATTTTCCTGCCGTCGTCCAGCACGATCACGCGGTCCGACAGACGCATCACCAAATCCAGCTTGTGCTCGATCAGCAGGATCGTCAGCCCCTCCTGCTTGAGTTGCAGGATCAGTTCGAGCATCTCCGCGGTTTCGGATTCGTTCATTCCGGCTGTCGGTTCGTCGAGCAACAGGATGCGTGGATGCAGCATCAAAGCGCGTGCGATTTCGACGCGCCGGCGATTTGCATAGGAAAGGCTGTGCGCGGGTGCATCGATGCGCGGCATAAGCCGCGTTCCAAAGCGTGCCAGTACGGCCTTCGCTTCGTCGCGCAACTGTTCGTCTTCGTGGCGCAGCCGCGTGCCCGGCACGAGCGCGCGATACACCTCCGCGATTGCACCGATCAGCGGCCAGCCGCGCCGCGTCATCGCAAGCCGCGAATGTGCGCCGATCAGCACGTTGTCCAGCACGCTCAAATTGGCGAACACGCGGCCATGCTGGAAAGTGCGCGCCACCCCACGCTGCGCCAATGCTTCGGGCGCGAAGCCCGTAACGTCGTCGCCGTCGAAGCGCACGATGCCGTCGTCCGGCTTGTCCGTGCCCGCGAGCAGATTGAAAAGTGTCGACTTGCCGGCACCGTTCGGTCCGATCACGCTCACGCATTCGCCCTCGGCGACGGACAGGCTGACCTGATCCACCGCCGTCAGGCCGTCGAAACGCCGCGTCACATGGCGCACGTCAAACAGGATGCCGGGCGACGCCTGACTGTTCTGAATGGCCATCGTCATCTCCTCAGACGGCGCCGAACAGGCCTCGTGGACGGAAGCGCACGAGCAGCAGCAACACCACGCCATAGACCAGCATGCGGTAGTCGGCGGCGAAACGGAACAGCTCCGGCAGACCGACCAGCGCAATGGCGCCCATGATCGCGCCCGGCACGTTGCCGAGGCCGCCGAGTATCACCATCGTCAGGCCGAGAATCGACACTTGCGAATCGAAGGTCTGGTAGTTGATGTAGCTATAAAGATGCGCGGCAATCCCACCGCCGATACCTGCTGCAAATCCGCCGCACGCGAACGCGATGGCTTTGTAGCGGTTCGGTCGGACGCCGTACGCGCGCGCCGCCACGTCGTCTTCACGGATGGCGCGCCACGTACGGCCCAGATGCGAGCGCAGCAGCCGCAGTTGAAGCGCGGCAAGCACGACGAGCACGGCCAGCGTGAACCAGTACACCCCGCGTGCGTCCGACAGTTCCCAGCCGAACAGCGACAGTGGCGCAATGCCCGTCACGCCGATCGGTCCGCGCGTCAGGCTGTCCCAATTGAGAATCACAAGCCCGACGATTTCGCCGATACCGAGCGTCGCAATCGACACATAGTGGCCGCGCAGCCGGAACGACGGATAGATCAGCAACGTGCCGATCACAGCCGTGATCGCGCCCGCCAGCAGGATCGTCAGCGCGGGCGACCAGCCCAGATCGACCGACAGCAACGCGGACGCATACGCGCCAATCAGCAGCAATGCCGCATGACCGAGCGATATCTGCCCCACCGTGCCCGCGACCAGCGTCAGGCTCAGCGCAAGCAGGCCGAAGATCCAGCCGTTCGTGAGCGTCTGCAGCAGATACGGAAACGGCGCAACGAAGGGCAGCGCAAACGCGGCCGTCAGCAGAATGCCGATCAGACGCGGCGAGATGCGCACGGCCTTGCTGTTCGACAGAAAGGTGCCCGTCAGCGGTTCCGGCGGCGGGCGACGGTTCGAACTGAACAGCCCATTGGGACGCCACACGAGAAACAACAGCAACAGCACGAACGCAAACAGATCACGATAGCTCGTTCCGAACAGCGCGACCCCATAGCTTTCGACCAGCCCGAGCAGCAGGCTTCCGGCAATCGCACCGGGTACATTTCCCAGGCCGCCGATCAGTAGCGCCACGACACCCTTGAGCGTGGCCTGAAAGCCCATCGCCGGATCGATGCTGTTGTAGTACATGCCGACCAGCAAACCGCTGAGTCCGCCCAGACCGCATGCAATCGCGAACACCGTGCGATTCACGGCATGCACGTTCACGCCCATCTGCTGCGCGGCGTCGCGGTCCTGCGCGGTCGCGCGCACCGCCCAGCCCAAGCGCGTGAAGCGCAGAAACGCGTACAACACAGCCGCCGCGCCGATACCGATGGCGGCAATCAGCACATCGAGCGAACTGAGCGTCGCGCCGCCAAGCGCCACCGTCCATTGCGGCAGCGAGCCCGGCACAGGACGCGGGTCCGGTCCGAACACGATCTGCGCAAGCTGATCGAGCACGAAGCTGATGCCGATGGTAGCGAGCAGCGGCGCGATGCGCGCTGCGCCCTGCAATGGCCGCAAGCCAATCCGTTCGATCACGATGCCGAGCAGCGCGCAGCCGCCGATAGTCGCAACGAGCGCGATGGGCAGCGGCAGGCCGAGCCGCGTCAGGCACAGCCAGCCGATGAAGCCGCCCACCATATACACCGAACCGTGCGCAAAGTTGATCAGATGCGACACGCCGAAAATCAGCGCCAGCCCGACCGCGAGCAACGCATAGATGTTTCCGACGATCAGCCCGTTGACCGTGTAATCGAACCACGCCGCCATAGCATCAGTCCTGTGCGATATCGTGGTTACTGCGCGCGCGGCGCACCCTTGCCGTCCCACAGCGCGAACTTGCCGTCCTTGACCACCAGATCGAGATTCTTTGCACCCGCCACGCGGCGCGTCTGCGGATCGAAACGGAACTTGCCGAAGATCACGCTCGGCACGTTGTCGATCTTCGCGAAGCCGTCGTGCACGCCACTGCGCGTCGGGCCGTAACGGCGGATCACTTCGGCGGCCAACGTCATTGCGTCATACGCGCGCGCTGCGAACGTATCCGGCTCGGCGTTGTATTTCGCGCGATAGCGCTGCACGAAGCTCTGTACCTCGGGACGCGGGTCGCCGGGGAAGAAATTCGACTCCGTGTAGACGCCGTTCACCGCGTCGCCACCCAGATCGAGAAACTTCGGCGAGTACACCGAGCCTACCGCGGCGATCGGTTCATGCACGCCAGAAGCACGCGCCTGGCGCACGATCTGCGCGCCGTCCGAGTAGTACGAGATCAGCACCAGCGAATCCGGCGATGCACTCTTCACACGCGTCAGCGTGGCGCGGAAGTCCCTTTCGTTCGGCTGGTAGCCTTCCGCTGCCACGACCTGCGCGCCGTCTTCTGCCGCGGCCTTGGCGAAGATATCCTTGCTCGTGCGGCCCCAGTCGGTATTCAGATAGAGCACGGCAATCTTCTTGAAGCCGAGTCCCTTCGTGACATAGCTGGCGAGCAACGGCTGTTCTTCCGCCTGGCTGATCGCCGTGCTCCACATATAGTCGCCGCCCTTCGTGAAGTCAGGGTGCGAATTCGTGAAGCCGAATTGTACGAGACCGGCGCGCTGATAGATCGGCGAAGCGGCCATCGATGCGCCGCTCGACAGATCGCCGAGTTCGAGCAGGATGCGTTTGTCGTCGACGAACTTCTGTGCAATCGCCACGGCCTGGCGCGGATCGCTGCGGCTATCCTCGAAGTCGTAATTGAGCGGATGGCCGTTGATGCCGCCGTTCGCATTGATCTGCTCGAGCGCGAGATCGAAGCCGCGCTTCCATTGCTCGCCGTACTGCGCATCCTGACCGCTGAGCGGCCCCGTTACGCCGACCCAGTAGGGATCGCCTGCGGCATGGGCCGTACCGGTGTGCGTCAATGGCAATACGCATGCAACGCCCAGCGCCATCACACCCGCGATACGGTGCAGTACGATGCGCCGCCTTCCCTCGTTCTGCTCTTTCGACATGTCGATCTCACGCTATCAGATGATGATGCTGCGATGTAACCATGTCGGAAAGAAGCGAACCAAACAACATAAGCGTCAATCGTTATGCGCTTTTCGGTGGAATGCTTTTCGCGTTCCATGCAATGCATTCGCGTGACGCGTAATTGATCGCCGGCATGTGACACCAGGCGTTACGCGACAAGGCTTTGCTGCTCCTGACTGCATCGGATCGCCCATCCTCTGCGTGGTAAGTGAGTCTTGCCTGTCGCAATCCAGTTCTTTCGATAGCCGAATTTATTATAAGAACTGCGCATGCAAGCCCTCCTACAATGCATCCACCACATGAATGGAATGTCGTATGGAGTTGCATCAGCTCGAAGCATTTTCCGCCGTGATGTCGGCTGGCAGCGTGACGGGCGCCGCCCGGTTGCTCGGAAGATCGCAGCCCGGCGTTTCGCGCATGATCCAGGATCTCGAACAGGAGATCGACTATCCGCTCTTCGATCGCAAAGGCCCGCGCGTCACGCCGACGGAGCGCGCGTTTCTGCTCTACGCGGAAGTGGAGCGCATGCTCGTCGGACTCGAACGGATTCGCGCCAGTGCGCTTGCCATCGGGCGAGACGAAGCGCCGCCGCTGAGAATCGCCGCTACGCCTGCGCTCGCGGCTGCGCTGGTGCCTCGCGCCATCGCGCGGATCGAGCAGGATGCAGCAGCGCACGAAACGCAGTTGCGCAGCGCGTCCGCCGAGCAGGTGGTGCAGGCGCTGCTGTCGCGTTCGGTAGACATCGGCATCGCCACGCTGCCGCTAGGTCATGCCGCGCTCGATCTGCACTATCTGATCGAGGCGCCTTGCGTGGCCGTCGTCAGTCAGGACGATCCGCTGGCCGACGCACCCGTGATCTCTTTGCACGTTCTCGCCGCACGCAAGATTGCGACGGTCGCCAACCGCTACCGGCTGCGCTGCCGCATCGACGCGGCATTCGACGCAGCCGGCCTCACATCGACCGTGGCATTCGAAAGCAATGCCTCGCTCAACGCGGTGATGGCCGCACAGGCGAAGCTCGCGGTGGCGGTGGTCGATCCTGCCACGGCCTTCGGTATGCCCGTCCAGGGCGTCGTCGTGCGGCCGATCGACGTGAATATCCCCTTCTACTATGGCGTCGTCACGGCTTCGGGCAAACCCGTCACGCCCGCAATCGAGGCATTGATTACGGCAATCGAGCTCGTCTCCCAGGAACTGCTGCCGGGAGCGACGCGTCATCAGGCGGCGCAGCATGACGCGCTGCTGTCGTCCCCCGCTCATCGCGACGCGGCCAACAGTAAACGCACAATTCGCAAAACTACGGGAGCCACGACATGAGCCAAACGATATCTCCCGCTCACAGCGGCGGACTCGCCGCACTCGAAGCACGCCTGCGCGAAGACCTCGCGTGGCTCGAACTGCCCGCGCCTGCGTGGGTGCCGCCGCGCTTCGCGGAAAACGAACGCGTGCTCGACGTCGCGATCATCGGCGCGGGCATGGCGGGCCTCACAGCGGCAGCAGAACTGCGCATGCTCGGCATCGAGCACATCCAGCTGTTCGATCAGGCGAATGCAGGACACGAAGGTCCGTGGGTGTCTTACGCGAGGATGAATACCTTGCGCTCGCCCAAGCAATTGACCGGGCCGGCGCTGCGTTTTCCCGCGCTTACGTTCCGCGCATGGTACGAAGCGCAGTTCGGGCGCGAGCAATGGGAAGCGTTGAACAAGATCCCGCGCACGCAATGGATGGATTATCTGCGCTGGTATCGGAAGGTGCTGGCGCTGCCGGTTGTCAACGACACGCACCTCGTGCGGCTTCAGCCACGCGAGGATGGCCTGCTCACGCTCGAACTGCGCACATCGGGCGACGCGCAGACGCGCACCGTGCTTGCGCGCCACGTCGTGCTCGCAACCGGCCGCGAAGGTCTTGGCGGCGCCTATGTGCCGCCCGTTGCGCGGCATCTGCCTGCGCATCGTCATGCACACTCGTCCGATGCAATCGACTTCGACGCGTTGCGCGGACGGCGAGTGGGCGTCGTCGGTGCGAGCGCATCGGCCTTCGACAACGCGGCATGCGCACTCGAAGCGGGTGCCGCACGCGTCGATATGTTCATCCGCCGCAGCGAACTGCCTCGCATCAACAAGCTGACAGGGATTGGCAGCCCGGGGTTGGTGCATGGCTTCATGCATCTGCCCGACGCATGGAAGTGGCGCTTTCTGCACTATTCGGCGCAAAGCCAGACACCGCCACCGCGCGACAGCGTGCTGCGTGTCACGCGCCACGAGAACGCGTATCTGCATCTGGGGAGCCCTATCGATCACGCTGCCGCTCATGCTGACGGACTCGTCATCGATACACCCAAAGGGCGTTATGAACTCGACTATCTGATTTTCGCAACCGGCTTCCATTCGGAGATCGACACGCGCGACGAATTCGCCGCCATTGCCCCACATGTGAGGCGTTGGCGTGATCGTTTCGATCCGGGCACGGAACTCGACAACGAAGAGCTTGCGACATCGCCCGATCTGGATAGCCGCTTTGCTTTTCAGGAGCGCGTGCCCGGCGCCTGTCCCGCGCTTGCCCGCATTCATTGCTTCAATCACGCGGCGAGTCTCTCGCACGGCAAGGTGGCGGGCGACATCCCCGCCATCAGCGACGGCGCGCAGCGCCTCGCGCGTGCGATCGCGTCGATGCTGTTCGACGCCGACCGCGAAAGCCATTACGCCGCGCTCCAGGCATTCGACAAGGCCGAACTTGCCGGCGACGAATGGACCGACGCGGACGCCCCGTCCGTCATCGACGAATCGTGAACACCTTATCCTGGGGATCTCGCATGACAACAGAAGTCAAGCCGACGCCGATACCCGACGACGACACCGCGCGTCTGGCCGGAATCGCATCGACGGGTTCGGTCGCCGCGCTACGCGCCGCCCGCGCCGATGCCACACGCTATACGCAAGGCAGCTTCGACGCCCTCTTCGACCCGAACGCCACCGGGCTTTCGCTCGATGAGCGTTTTGCGGCCGCCAGCTATGCAGCCGCATTGTCGGCAGCGCCCGAGGCGGCGCGTGCATATCGCGAGCGCCTGCCTGCTTTGGGTTCGTCGGCCAGGAGCGCCATTGCGGCGCTGGAAGGCTTCATCGCCGAGGGCGTGGCGCATGCAAACGCGGCGGACACAGACGCCAGACTCGCCGCGATTCTCAAGCACACGCACGCGCTTGCGACCCTCACCCCAAACCCCGATAAGTCCGCACTGCTGCGCGTGAAACAAGCCGCTCTGTCCACGCCCGAGATCGTCGCGCTTTCGCAACTCGTAGCGTTCGTCACGTATCAGGTCCGGATCGTTGCCGCACTGCGAGCACTGGAGGCCACAGCATGAGCACGTCACATGGCTTCACGTCGCAGCAGCTCGGCTGGTCGGCATGGCTCGACACGGTGGCGCTCGCCGATGCCACGCCCGAACAGACAGCCGTTCTGGAAGCGAGCCATCCGCAAGCGAAGACTTCCGACTACTATCTGCTGCTCGTGCATGAGCCGGAAATCTTGCGGCAACGCTCGGGCGCGTTCAACAGCATCATGTATGCGCCTGGCGGCCTGCCGCGCGCGGAACGCGAACTCGCCAGCACGGTGGTATCGCGGGTGAACGGCTGCGTTTACTGCGCTTCCGTGCATGCCCAACGGTTCCAGCAACTCGCGAAACGCGACGACGTCATTCAGCAGGTGTTCGCCGATCCGCAAACGGCAGGCACCACGGAGCGCGAACGGGCAATCGTCCGTTACGCGATCGATCTGACGTTGCATCCCGACACGATCGATGCGGCATCGATTGCAGCACTCAGGGAAAACGGACTCACTCACGGTGAAATCCTCGACCTGAGCCATGCGATTGCGATCTTCGCGTGGGCCAACCGTTTGATGCTGACGCTCGGCGAGCCTGTGTTTCCTGAATGATGTTGAATATGCAGGAAAATTCGGCGGGATGGTCAACACGTGCTGATCGCCGTATCGCATTGCCGCTGCCCTGCTTTTGATATGCGCAAACGTTGTCGCGGGGTAGTGCTGCTTAACCAGCATGCAATTCAACCTCACGCACCAGCGCATCGCTGCCCGCTTCCTTCGCGCGCCGCAGCGACGGCGCCGACGCCATCAGCAAGCGGGTATAAGCATGCTGTGGCGCATCGGACAGCCGTTGCGCGTCGCCCGCTTCGACAACACGCCCGTCCTTGAAAACCAGCACGCGGTCGCTGACATGCCGGATCACATCGAGATCGTGCGAGATGAACAGCAGCGACAAACCCAACTCCGCCTGCAAGGTGCCGAGCAGATCGAGCACCTGCGCCTGCACATAGACATCGAGCGCCGAAACAGGCTCATCGCAGACGATCAGCTCAGGCTGCGGTGCAATCGCACGCGCAATCGCCACGCGCTGCCGCTGACCGCCCGATAACGACAGCGGCCGCCGTTCGAGATGGTGCGCATCGAGTCCGACCTGTTCGAGCAGTTCGACACTGCGATCCTGTATCTGCTGCGGATCGAGTCCCGAAGTGGTCAACGCTTCGGCGAGCAATTGCCTCACGGTATAACGCGGATCGAACGAACTGAGCGGATCCTGCGGGATGTACTGCAATTTCGGACGCAACTCACGGCGCGCCGCCTCATGCACGCCCGCGCCATTCCATAGCGTGCCGAGAAAGCACACCTGCCCGGCCGACGGCGCTTCGAGTCCGAGTACGAGCTTCGCACACGTGCTCTTGCCCGAACCCGATTCGCCGACGATTCCAACCACCTCGCCGCGCCGCACGTCGAACGATACGTTGTCGAGCGCGATGAACTCGCCTGTGTCCGCGGCGCGCTTGCGTGCCCCTCGCCGCTGATATCGCTTGCCGACCGCTTCGACCTGCAACAGCGCTTCATCCGACACCCGCTGACGCGGCGGCAACGGATCGCGCTCGATCAGCGACGCACGCCCGGAAGGCACGTCATTACGGAGACGCGCCGACGTCAGCCGCTGCCCGCGCGAGCCAGCGGACGGCTGCGCAGCGATCAGCCGCCGCGTGCAGGCATGCGCAGGGCGCGCCAACACGTCATGCGTCGCGCCGTGTTCGACGACCTTGCCGCGATGCATCACCAGCACGCGGTCGGCCACTTCCGCCACCACGGCAAGATCGTGCGACACCAGCAGCACACCGATGCCTTCACGCAGACGCGCAGCCAGCACATCGAGAATCTGCGCCTGCACGGTCACGTCGAGCGCGGTGGTCGGCTCGTCGGCGATCACGAGCGCCGGGCTCGCGACGATCGCCGACGCAATCAACGCCCGCTGCCGCAAACCGCCCGACAACTCATGCGCATATTGCTGCGCACGTTGCTCCGGTTCGGGCATCCCAACGTCGCGCATCGTCTCGAGCACGCGCGCGCGGCGCGCCGCACGCGAGCCAGATCGCACATGCAGCGCGAGCGTCTCTTCGATCTCGGCGCCGATCGTGCGCAACGGATCGAGCGACACCAGCGCGTCCTGCATCACGAGTCCTGCGAAACCGCCGCGCACACCCCGCCAGTCGCGCTCCCGGAACTGCAGTGCGCTCGTTCCGTCGATCTCGAAGCGTTGCGCCGACATCCGCGCGCCATAGCCCGCCAGACCGATCAGGCTGCGCGCCGTCAGGCTCTTACCGGAACCCGACTCGCCAACGAGAGCGACACATTCGCCGGCGCGTATCGTCAGATCGACGCCCCGCACCAGTGGCTCGCCGTCGTTTGCATCGGGAAAGCGGATATCGAGTCCGCGCACATCGACGAGCGTGCGCGCTGTGGAGAAATCGTTTTTCATCGCGCTTTGACTCCGTAGACGCGGGACAGATGCTTGCCGATCACGGAGAACGCAATCACCGTCAACGTGATCGCCATGCCGGGAAACACGCTCGGCCACCATGCCACGCGCAGCACGTCGCGGCCTTCGGCGAGCATCACGCCCCATTCGGGCGTCGGCGGCTGCGGGCCGAGACCCAGAAAACTCAGACCGGACACAGCAATGATCGCGCTGCCGATATCGATGGTGGCGATCACGGGTATCGCGGCCAGCACGTTCGGCAGGATGTGGCGCAGAAACACCTCGCGGCGCGTCTGGCCCCACACCACCGCATGCGTCACGTAGTCGGCGCGGCGCACCACCAGCGTCTGCGCACGCAGCACGCGGCCGAACTTCGGAATCCCCGCGATGCCGACCGCCACCGCAATATTGACGATGCCCTGGCCGAGAAACGTCACGACCAGCAAGGACAGAAGAATGGGCGGAAAGGCCGACAGCACGTCGAACACGCGCGACGCGCTTTCATCGACAGCACGCCGTCCCAGTCCCGCCGTCATGCCGATCACGAGACCGATCAGCAGGCTGACGATCATGCTGGCAAGCCCGATCAGCAGCGAATAGCGCGCGCCATACACGACGCGCGCAAACACGTCGCGGCCAATGCGGTCGGTGCCGAACCAGTGTGCGGCATCGGGCGCCTGCATCGCGTGGGCGACGTCGCTCACGAGCGGATCGTAGGGCGTGACGGCGCGCGGAAAAGCCAGGGCGAAAGCCAGCGCAAGCAGAAATGCGGCCGACACCAGCACCGCTGCGGGCAGACGGCTGACAACTGTCAGGCGACGCCGCTGTGCAACGCCAGCCGTGGAGAGATCACTCATGATGCACGCAGCCTCGGATCGATAAACAGATACAGCACGTCGAGCAGCGTCGAGATCGCCACGTGCACGAACGCGGCCAGCAGCACCACAGCCAGCACGACGGGCACGTCCTGCGACGTCACGGCCGTCAGCGTCACGCTGCCGATGCCGGGGCGGCCGAACATCTTCTCGGTGATCACCGCACCGCCCAGCAGGCCGCCGATCAGCCAGCCGCCCAGCGTGACGACGGGCAATAACGCATGACGCAGCACATGCTGTGTGCGCAGCGCGACTTCGGACACACCACGCGCTCGCACAGTCGTCACGAACGGCCGTTCGAACACGGCCTCCAGCGCTTCACGCATGACCTGCGACAGCACGCCCGCTGTCGGCAGCGCGAGCGTCACGGCTGGCAGCACCAGCGCGCGCCAGCCCGCCGCGCCCGACACCGGAAACAGCCGCCAGTGGAACGAGAACACGATCAGCAGCAACAGCCCGAGCCAGAACACGGGCGACGACGTGAACAGCAATTCGAGCGCCGATGCGATGCGGCTCGCCCACGCATGGCGGCCCGCTGCCAGTCCGGCCGTCGAGGTCGCAACGAGCAGCGCGAGCACGAGGGCCAGCACACCCGCCGCGCACGCTAGCTGGATAGTCGGCCACAACTGGCTGCCGAGCACGGCCAGCACCGGCTGCTGCATCACGAAGGACGTGCCGAGATCGCCGCGCGCGAGGCGCAGCAGGAACTGTCCGTACTGCCATAGCAGGCTGTGATCGAGGCCCCACTGCGCAGCAATCGCTTCGCGCAAGCCTGGATAAGCGAGGTCGCCCGCCAGCACGTCCTCGATACGGCCAGGCAGCGCGTGAATCGCGAGAAACGCCGTGGTCGCCGCGAGCCACATCACCAGCACACCCGTTAGCACACGCGTGACGATCTGCCTGATCACGTCAGCCTCCCTGCTTCTCGACCCAGATGTCGTACGAACTCGCCGGGCCGTCGAGCTGTGGCTCGAAGCCCACGCCATGCACCGTCGATTTCGCGGCCAGGTGGTAGGCAGGCGCGAAGAGCGGCACGATGAACGCCTCGTCGACTGCGCGCTTCTGCACGAAGGCAAGCAGCTTGCGGCGTTCGTCGCCGACCGGCTGCAGCCGCGCCCGGTTGATCGTATCGACGATAGTCGGGTCTGGCGTCTTGATCGCGTTGTACAGGAAGCCCTGGTCGCCCAGCATGTCCCACAGTTCCATCGCGACGTCGGACGGGTTGTCGGTGTTCGGGTAGATGGTCCAGTTGCCCGTGGCCTTCTGGTTCGCGAAATCGCCCGCCGTGGTAATGCGTAGTCCAAGATCGAGACCGATGTTCTGGCGCAGCGCCGACTGGATCGCGCGGATCAGCACGTCGCGGCTGTCGCGCACATAGGGCTGCGGGTAGCCGACTTCGATCGACAGACGCTTGCCGTCCTTCGTACGGAAGCCTTCGCTGTCGCGCTCGGTCCAACCTGCTTCGTCGAGCAGACGGTTGGCCTCCTTGACGTCGTTGCCCCACGAATGCTTCAGTTCTGCGTTGTAGTCGGGATTGTCCGGCCCGATGTTCGACCACGCGCGCTGCACCGTGCCGAGATAGACGCTCTTGACGATCGCATCGAGGTCGAAGCCGTCGCGCAGCGCGCGGCGCACGTGCACGTCGTTCGCGGGTGCGACCGTGTAGTTGATGTTCAACGTAAACGAAGTCGTCGCCGACGGGCCAGTCAGATACTGGAAGCCGTCCGCCTTGTCGAACACGCTGACGTCGGTGGGCTGCACGCCTTCTATCAGGTCGACCTGCCCCGAACTGAGCGCGCCCGTGCGCACGGCGGCCTCGGGGAGGAAGCGGTAGGTCACATGCTCGAGGTACGCGGCGCCCTGGTGCTGCGCATTGTCCGGCGCCCAATTGTATGCAGGGTTACGCGTGAAAGTCGCCGATTGCCCGCGCTGATACGAGCTGAACACAAACGGCCCCGTGCCGACGATGCCCGGACCGCCGCCGCATAGATCCTTGTTGTCGGCGAGCGCTTTCGGCGAGATGAAGCCGAGTTTTACGCTCGACAGCGATTCGAGCGTGGTGGAATCCGGCTGTTTCATCACGAGCCGCACGACATACGGCGACACCACCTCGGCGTGATCGAAATGCACCAGCAAGGAGGCCGATGCCGAGGTCGTACTGACGTTCTTCAGGATGTAGTCGAAATTGGCCTTGACGGCGTTCGCGTCGAACGGCGTACCGTCGGTGAAGTGCACGTCGTCGCGCAGATTGAAGGTGTAGCTCTTGCCGTCGTCGGCGACCGTCCACGATTTGGCGAGCCACGGCGCGTAGGTGCCGTCTGTCTTCTTGCTGATCAGCGAATCGATGTAATTGCGGATCACCCAGAAGGCGTTCTGCTGCGACGAGCGATGCGGATCAAAGCACGCAGGCTCGGTCGTCACACCCCAGGTCAGTGAGCCGCCCGAAACGGGCTTCAGCACTTGTGCGCGTTGTGCATTCGTATCGGCGTCCGATTTGCTGCAGCCGGTCAGCAGCAAGGATGCGCCGAAAGCCAGTGCGCCGAGTAATGCGAAAGTGGTGGTGTTCGAATGAAGTGCGCGCGTGCGGCGAGAGACGTCGTGAATCATCGGGAAAGAGTTTGGAGAACAATCCTGCAGCCTAAGTAAAGACTTTCCTCTTCTCCAACGAATCAATCTTGCTAACGATATGTGCCGCGCATGTGGTGTGCGCGAGCATGCCCGCTATAACGATGCATTCAGCCGGTTTTGCGCCTTATGTCTATGCGATGTTTTCTATTTCATGAATATGGCGACCTGCTTAGCATCGCGTCTCGATAGCAAAGCACCGGATATCGTTAGGGGTTTCGGATATTCGGTGTACGACTGGCGTTCGCTTAACTTGCTTGCATTCTGCTTATCGCCCACCACCACTGCGCCGCACCCGTCTGCAGAAAATCGCCCGCCGCCATGGAAAGCATATGCGGAAAACACATATGCTTTCCACGATCGCTTGTTTTACGGCGCAGCGGCACGACGCTAAGCTCGGAATCCGCCATCGACTTCCCAATGGCTTC
The DNA here is from genome assembly GCF_003096715.1 of Paraburkholderia silvatlantica. Classification (GTDB taxonomy): domain Bacteria; phylum Pseudomonadota; class Gammaproteobacteria; order Burkholderiales; family Burkholderiaceae; genus Paraburkholderia; species Paraburkholderia silvatlantica. The sequence goes on along the minus strand of NZ_QEOL01000016.1, from coordinate 155,973 downwards.
ACCGCCTTCGCCCATCATGCCGACCTCCGCCGAACAGGCCGCCGACTGGCTGCTCTCCGGACTCGAACTGCGTAGCACCCTGTTCCACGTGGGGCGCTACTGCGGGGCGTATCGCGCGTCGACAGCAGGTCATCAGCGAGCGAGCTTTCATCTCGTGCTGGAAGGCACGTGCTGGCTTCATCTGCCGGCCAAAAACAGCCGCGCCGCGCAAAGCACGCGGCTCGTGGCGGGCGATGCCGTGTTCCTGATGCACGACATCGAGCATTGCCTCACGCCCGATTCAAACGCGCCATCCGACGACGAATACACCGTGCGCATCGGCGCCATGACGCCGCTCGACGCATCTGGCGAATCGCACGATGGCGTCGCGCTGGCGTGCGGCTTCTTCGAATTCCGCTCCGATCTTGGCGAAGCCATCACCGGCCTGCTGCCCGATCACATTCTCGCGCGTCACGACGATGCGAAGCTCGCAGGCGCCCGCACGCTGTTCGATCTGATCCGCGCGGAAGCCGCCCGCGTGCAGGATGCGCCCTCGCCGCTCATTCATCGTCTGACGGATGCGCTGTTCTTCTATGCGCTGCGCGCCGTCGCCAGTACCGGCGATTTCGCGCCGGGCTTGTGGTCGGTGATGCGGCGTGCCGAATTTACGCCACTCGTGAGCGCGATCATCGAGAGACCCGGCGAGGAATGGACCACGCACACGATGGCAGCGTTTTGCCACATGTCGCGCGCGCGCTTTTGCAAGCAGTTTGCGCAAGCGTGCGGACAGCCTCCCGTGCAGTTTCTCGCGCTGCTACGCATGAAGGTCGCAGCGGAAATGTTGAGGCACGGCGCTTCGACGCTCAGCACGGCGGAGCATGTCGGTTATCAATCGGAATCCGCCTTCGCGCAGGCCTTCAAACGCGTTACAGGTCTGCCGCCGGGCACATGCCGCCGCGAGCCCGCAGGCAGCGCGCAGACGCCCGTCCATTGACTTGAGACGAATGCGCATGAAAGCGAGACGGCGGCGCATTGCCGGCCCGCCTTGCGGCGTCGACAATGAGGCTTTCCGATCGAGGATGCCATGAACCGTCTGCCTCTCCAAACCATCGATAGCGCGCCCGAAGCGAGCCGTCCGTTTCTGCAGAAGTCGCAAGCCGCGAACGGCTTCCTGCCGAATCTGGTTGCGGCACTCGCCAATGCCCCCGTTGCGCTCGAAACGTATCTGACTGTCGGCGAAATCAATTCGCGCAGCGGTCTTACACTGGCCGAGCGCGAAGTCGTACAGATCACGGCCGCCTCGATTCACGGCTGTGGTTTCTGCGTCGCCGGTCATACGGCTGTCGCACTGAAAAAGGCGCAATTGCCCGAAGCGATCGTCGATGAAATCCGCGCGCAAGGCACTGTGTCCGATGTGCGTTTGAACGCCGTCGCCGCGTTCGCCCGCGAAGTGATCGCCACACGCGGCGCAGTGTCCGATGACGCGTTCGCCGCGTTCAAATCCGCTGGTTACAGCGACGCCAACGCACTCGAAGTGATTCTCGGCGTGAGCCTCGCAACACTGTGCAACTTCGCGAACAACCTGGCGCGCAACGAATTGAATCCGCAGCTCGAGGCGTATCGGTGGGAGCCGAAGGCGCAGGCGGCATGACCGCCTCCGTGAGCTTCGAGGCGCTCGATGCCTGGCTCGACGCGAACGCCGAGGCACTCGACGCCGACCCATCCCGTGCGTCAGAAGTTCTGCCGCAACTGGTGCGCTCGCGTGCCGCCGCCGTGGGCGTGCCCGAAGCGCTGGGCGGCACGGGCGGCAGCATCGCGGACGCAATCGATACGGTCGCCGCCGTCGCGCAACGTTCTCTGACGGCAGCGTTCGTGCTATGGGGACATCGCACCTTCATCGAATACGTACTGCAAAGCGAGAACGACGCGCTGCGCGACCGCTGGCTGACACCGCTTCTGGTGGGCGAGAGCGCGGGCGCCACGGGACTGTCGAACGCGATGAAGTATCTGTCCGACATCGAGCCCCTGCAGATGCATGCGGCGCGCAGCGGCAACGCGTTCGCGCTGAACGGCAGCCTGCCGTGGATCACGAACCTGCGGCGTGAGGGTTTCATCGCCGCAGCAGCCTTCGATCACGACGACGGCTCGCCGCCGTCCATCTTTGCGATTCCGCACGACGCGCCTGGCGTCGTGCGCAGCGACGATCTCGACCTGATTGGCCTGCGCGCAAGCAATACGGCTGCGCTGCGCGTGAACGGCACCGTGCTCGACGACACGTATCGCCTCGCCGCCAATGCCCCCGCGTGGCTTGCCCGCGTACGCCCGGCATTTCTCGGCCTGCAATGCGGGATGTCAATTGGACTCGCGCGGCGTGCACTGCTTGCCACGCTGGAAGCGAGCGAAGCGTCGCGCGGGTCGATCCGCGAGGAAATTCGCTCGCTCGAAGCGACGCTCGCCAATCAGTCGTCGCAACTGAAGCAAGGCGTGCTCGACGGCACCTTCTTCAACGCGCCCGCGACGATGTTCGAACTGCGCATCGCACTCGTCGATACCGTTACGCAAGCCGTCTCGCTCGAAGTGCAGGCGACGGGTGGACGCGGTTATCTGCGCGGTCAGAGCGGCGGGGCGCGGCGTGTGCGCGAGGCGTCGTTCATACCCATCGTCACACCGAGCCTCGTGCAGTTGAAGTCGCAACTCGCGCGGCATCGACGGGCGGCAGCGGCATGACGCAAGGCGCGCATATCGTCGCGAGCGGCGTTACGCTGCGCTATGCCACGCGCGGCGTGCTGAACGGCGTGGACCTGGCGGTCGCGCCGGGCGAACTCGTTGCGCTGCTCGGACCAAGCGGTTGCGGGAAGTCTTCGCTGTTGCGTGTCATCGCGGGGCTGACGCGAACCACGTCCGGCGCGATTCGCGTCGATGGCGAAACGGTCGACGGGCCGCGTCCCGAAGTCGCGCTCGCGTTTCAGGATCCGTGTCTGCTGCCGTGGCTCACGGTCGAGCGCAACGTCGCTTTCGGGCTGACGTTTGCGCGTCAACCGCAACTCACGCGCACGGTCCGCAAGGAACGCGTGACGAACGCGCTGGCCGCTGTCGGGCTCGAACATGCGCGTCACTGGCTGCCGTCGCAGCTTTCCGGCGGCATGGCGCAGCGCGTCGCGCTGGCTCGCTGCCTCGCGCGCGAACCGCGTGCATTGCTGCTGGATGAACCGTTCGGCGCGCTCGACGAAGTGACCCGCGCCGACATGCAGCAACTGCTCATTGCCGCCGTGCGCAACACAGGTGCATCCGCGCTGTTCGTCACGCACGACATCGACGAAGCGCTGCTGGTCGCCGACCAGATCGTGCTGCTCGGCAATCGCGGCACGCTCGTGGGACGCTGGGCAGTCGAACTGCCGCAGCCACGGCATACCCAGGTGCGCTCGCTCGGCGAGTTGCGCATATCCATCCTTCAGGCGCTGCAAAACTCGATATCAGAGGCAGCCTGAATCCGGCAGACACAAGCGGGGAATCTTCATGTGCAACGTACCGATGTCACGACGCGAATGGCTCAAGCTCGCGTCGCTCTTTACCGTCGCGGGCGCCGCGCCGCTGCTGAAGTCGCTGGATGCGCGCGCTGCCGCCGATCCCGATGCACCCGTACGCATCGGGTATCTGCCCATTACCGATGCGACGCCGCTGCTCGTCGCCCACAACAACGGCTATTTCGACGCGGCGGGTATCCAGGCGGAAAAACCGACGCTGTTGCGAAGCTGGGCGCAACTCGTCGAGGCGTTCCTGTCGGGACAGGTGAACGTGGTGCATCTGCTCTCTCCGATGACAGTATGGGCGCGCTATGGCAGCAAGGCGCCCGCCAAGGTGGTGGCGTGGAATCACGTGAACGGATCGGCATTGACCGTTTCGCCCGGTGTGAGCACGGTGGCGGATCTCGGCGGCAAAACGGTTGCTGTGCCGTTCTGGTATTCGGTGCATAACGTCGTGCTGCAAGACATGCTGCGCGCGCAGGGTCTCACGCCCGTGCTGAAGCATTCGGGAACGCCCGGGCCGAAGGAAGTCAACCTGATCGTGATGGCGCCGTCCGACATGCCGCCGGCGCTGGCCTCGAACCAGATTGCGGGCTATATCGTGGCCGAGCCGTTCAATGCGGCGGCCGAGCAACTGAACATCGGCAAGATTCTGCGCTTTACGGGCGACGTGTGGCGCAACCACGCGTGCTGTGTGATCTTCATGCACGAGCAGGATCTGACACAGCGCGCAGCGTGGTCGCAGAAGGTGGTCGATGCGATCGTCAAAGCACAGCTGTGGACGCGTGCCAATCCTCAAGACGCGGCAAAGCTGCTGTCGAAGGAAGGCCCCAACCACTACACGCCGCACGCGCCGCAACTGCTCGCGCGCGTGCTGGCGCCACAAGCCGCCGATCAGGGCCGTTATCTCGGCGACCACGCAATCCAGCACGCGGACTGGAACTCGAAGCGGATCGATTTCCAGCCCTATCCATATCCGAGCTACACGGAAGAACTCGTGCGCCGGCTGAAAGCGACCCAGGTGGAAGGCGCGAGCCAGTTCCTCGCGTCGCTCGATCCGAAACAGGTCGCAAGCGATCTCGTCGATGACCGTTTCGTGAAAAAGAGCATCGAAGCATCGGGCGGCCTCGCGGCGTTCGGTCAGGATGCCGGCTATTCCCGCAAGGAGACGATCGTTGTCTAGCGTGCTCGTTCGCGAAGCTTCATCACCGGCACGCAGCCGCAGGCCGGCGTCCGCGCATTGGCGCAGTGTCGTGCTGGGCGTCGCAGGCCTGGCCGCCACGTTGGCACTCTGGTGGCTCGCCGTCACGCTGCTCGCGGGCCACAACGCGATGGCTGCACAGTTCGCGCCGCAGCGCGCGCTGGAAGCCCTGCCTGCCCTCGTCACCAGCGATCACCTATTCGTGCATGTGGCGACCAGTCTCAAGCGTATTGCCGTCGGACTTGCGTGGGCGCTCGTGGTCGGCGTGCCGTTAGGCTTTGCAATTGGCCGTCTGCGCTGGCTCGAACAGACGCTCTCGCCCACGCTGCAGTTTTTGCGCATGATCTCGCCGCTTTCGTGGATGCCGCTGGCCGTAATGTCGCTCGGCGTCGGCGATCGTGCGGTGTATTTTCTGCTCGCGTTCGCCGCTGTCTGGCCGCTGGTGATGAGCACGGCATCGGGCGTCGCGCATCTCGACCGGCGCTGGATCCAGCTTGGCGAAAGCCTCGCCGCCACGCGCGCGGAAATGCTCTGGCATATCTATGTGCCTGGCGTCGCTGCGCATGTGCTCACTGGCGTGAGACTCGCTATCGGCATCTTGTGGATCGTGCTGGTGCCTGCGGAAATGCTCGGCGTGAGCGCGGGACTCGGTTATCTGATTCTCGATACGCGCGACCGGCTCGCGTATTCCGAACTGACGGCCGTCATACTCGTGATCGGCGTGCTGGGTTTTCTGCTCGATCTCGCGGCGCGCGCCATTGCCGCGCGCCTGTCGAGTGACGTGGCGGTGCGGGACCAGTAGATCCCTGATAACGCCGACGTGCAGGCACGAGGTGAATCTGTCCGTCCCGAGCGATGCGCGGCTGTTTTGGTTTTGGCGGCACGGGCCGGATACCCATACACGCTCCGGTAAGCCTCAGAAAAACGATAGCGTGCGCAGTTCGATACTCGGGCGCGGCCCGTGCATCCGGCGGTGACGACGGATCATCGAATGCCGTATGCGCCGTCAGCCGCGCGACGTCGCCGCCAGCGGAATCGTAGATTTTCAGCAGCGTGAACGAATTCAGTCCGGCGCTATTTCGCCGATGATCTGACACGAATCCGATGTGACTGTGATGTTGAAATACCCCGCGCGCGCATAGCGGGCGATGCGTTCGAGGCGCTCCGGATCGTTCTTGCACGTATGCTCGGGTACAGACGGCACGGGCCGCGCCTGCACGCGCTGACGCACAAATTCGATCGGATGAAGCACGGCCAGACGGTAAAACGATGCGAGGCTCATCGACGTCATGCGCCCTCCTGCTCATGGCAATATCAGTTGAATCTAGTCAGTGAAGTGGCAATGCACAAACAAGCATTTGTGCATTGCTTTGCCATGTGCGGACGATGTATAAGCCGGCCGTTCGAAGCCGCGTGGCCCGGCGGCTCAAATATGCGCGCCACCGCCGTTTTCAGAATGCCATGCTCGGCATCGGGCAATGTTCTGTTCGTACGGCATTCCCATGCATAGGCTTCGCCATACGTAGTGGCCGGAAGAACGTCAAGTCATCCTCTCCGCCTCGCCTGCACTGGCGGATTTCCCTTTTTATCGCTTTGCCCCGCGGCGCGTCCTGTATCATCCACGGGTTGTCGAACCGCCCGCTCGCCCATGCGCTCCACCCTCGATGCTTCCTTGCGTCTTTCCGCTTTCGCCCGCGCGCCGCGCGCCCGTTTCGTCGCCCTGGCGCTAGCCGCTGCGTGCGTGCTGCCGGGATGCGCAACCGGCCCGGCCTCGCAAAGTCAGGCCGGGCAAACGCTCGCGCCCGATACGGTCACGCTCTTCCCGATCGAGCATTACGACCAGAACGTCGACCACTGGATCGATCCGGCCAGCGCCGGTTACGACAAGCCTTTCCTTTCGCCCGACGTCCAGCGCGCGCAATTCGATGCGCTCGTCGCGCGCTATTTCGGTGCGGGTCCTAACGATCCTTCGCCGTGGAATCGCGCGTTCGTCGAGCAGCGCGTGTACCGCGACGGCGGCAGCGATATCGCTGCGCTGCAAACGCGCCGCCTCGCCGAGTTCGACAACACCGGCAAGCCGCCGCGCCGCGTTGGCTACGGCATGAATTTCCGGCCGCACACCAAGGCGTGGATCGACGCCATCGAGCGCAACGCCAACGTGAACCAGTTCGAACAGGCCGGCGGCTTCGACGCCACGCGTCGCGCCATCACCACGACCGCCCTGTATGTGCGCGAACTGCCCACCATCGACCCGTCGTTCTATTCACATCGCATCGCGGGCGAAGGCTATCCCTTCGACAACCTGCAGGTGAGCGCCGTGCGGCCGGGCACGCCGCTCTACGTGCTCGGCACGAGCGCCGACGGCGCCTGGCGCTACGTGCAGACGCCGGACGTGCAGGGCTGGGTGCGCAGCGACGGCGTGGCGAGTGTCGACGACATCTTCGTTTCGACGTGGCGCGCGGCGGCGCAACGCTCGCTCGGCGTCGTGATCGCGGCCTCCGCTGCGCTGCGCGACGACGGCGGCATGTTCCGCTTCGAAGCGCCTGCGGGCACGCTGCTGCCGCTGCGACCAGCTTCAGGCGCAACGCCTCGCGAAGTGCTCGTCCCTGCACGCGACATCAACGGACGCGCGCAGATCCGCACGGCCCCGTTCGATTCAAACGCGATCGTGCCCGCGCCGCTCGCGGCCACGCCGCGCCATCTCGCGCAGTTGATGAAGGCGCTGATCGGCCGCCCCTACGGCTGGGGCAACACGAACTTCGACAACGACTGTTCGGCCGAACTGCAGAGCATTTTCGCGGCGTTCGGCGTGTGGCTGCCGCGCCATTCGTCCACGCAAATGAACGCCGGGGAGATGACCGATCTTTCGGCGTCCACGCCCGCGCAACGCCTCGACTGGCTCGTGCAGCATGGCGCTCCGATGCGCACGCTCATCTATATCGGCGGGCATGTCATGCTCTACCTGGGCAACACCGGGCGCAACGGCAAGACGGCGCCGCTCGTCTATCAGGACGTGTGGGGCCTGCGCCCCGCCGACAACAGCCGCCGCGCCGTGATCGGCGGCTCAGTCATCTTCCCCTTGCTGCTCGCCTACCCAGAAGACCCGAGCCTCGAATCGCTCGCAGGCACGCCCGTGTTCCAGGTCAGCATTCTGGGCGCGCCCGCGGGGAGCGCGCCGCCGCAGGACGAGGAGAATCCGGCGGGGTAAGTCAGGCGCTTTCGCGCAGAGTCATGCGCCGGATGCATCAAATCGATGCGTAAATGTGATCGTTTCTCCCAGGGTGACAGATTCCGCACGGTCGTACAAAAATAGCTCCCATCGAACGTAGCACTCCGTCAACGTTGTACACCTCTCGCCAGGGGAGACGCGATCGGTGAACGCGCATTCAGTCCGGCCCATGCCTTGCCGCAAGCCCACGATGACCACGCGCTCGTCCACGCCGCTCCTGCGCACGCGAGAGGACCCCGGCCGCCGCGCCAGACAGGACTACGCGCAGTACTCCGCGTAGCACTCCCAGCATTCCGTTTCGTGTGGTTCCGCGAGGAACCCCGGCTCCCTTTTGCCTGAAGCTTTATCCGCGACTTTGCCTGGAGCACTGCCTGAAGCGTGTGCAACACCCTGTCACATCAATCTCAATCCACGAATAACACTAAGGATGACGAAATGCTACAACGCGATAACCTCGGCGTGAAATGGCTGGTCCGCTGCCTTGCGGCGGCCGGTTTGATGGGCACAGCGGGTGTCGCGAGCGCGCAGGGCACCGTCACCCTGTATGGCATCGTCGACGGGTCGATTCTCTACACGAGCCATACGATGAACACGCAGACGGGCCAGAACGCCGGTCACCAGTTCTCCTTCACGGACAGCGGCATGTCCGGCTCGAACTTCGGCATGCGCGGCGCGGAGGACCTGGGCGGCGGGATGCGCGCGGTATTCGCACTCGAAAGCGGCATTAGCATCGCGAACGGCCGGTTCGGCAATTCCAACGGCAACATCTTCGGGCGTCAGGCGTGGGTCGGCATGGAAAGCCCGTACGGAACGGTCAAGGCCGGTCTGCAGTACTCACCGTTCTTCCTCTCGCTCTACCAGACGGACCCGCGCGGCATGTCGTACTTCGGCAGCGGCCTCGTGAGCTACGTGAACAACGTCTATGTGACCGGCCTCTTCAACAGCAATGCGCTCACGTACACGTCGCCGGAAATCGCCGGCATCCAGGCAATGGGCATGTTCGCCATGGGCGGCGCAGCCGGCAACTTCCAGGCCGGACGCCAGTATTCGGCGAGCCTGCGCTACCACATCGCAGGCTTCACGCTCACAGGCGCGCTCTATAGCGGCAACGCCGGAGGCAGCGCTGCCTCCACGCCGGTGCCGAGCACCGTGGAGTTCGTGGGCCGCACGATCGGCGCGAGCTACCGATTCCCGAACGCGCTCACGATCTCCGCTTCGTATGCGCTTTACAAGGTTGCGCGGTCGTTCGACAACAGCGTCTATTCCGGCGGACTCAGCTATATGATCACGCCCTATCTCGACGTCGACGCGGGCGTCTGGTACACGCGCGACGGCAACGACGGCAGCAACCACTCGCTGATGGCGTCGAGCGGCGTGCAGTTCTTCCTGTCCAAGCGCACGACGCTCTATGGGCAGGTCGGCTACGTGAACAACCACGGGCGCATGGACACGGGCTTGTCGATCAACAACGCGCTCTTTGAAGTCTCCGGCTCGACGGTGGGCACGAGCATCGGCATCCGGCACCTGTTCTGATACGCACGAGTGGTCCGCGGGGCCACGCAAACGGCGCGCTCGGGCCTGACCCTGCGTGCGCCAGGCCTCGCTCGACAGCTGCGGGCGAAGCGCCGACAATAAATGCCCTTTACGGCGCGCATCGCTCCCTGCGGGGCGAGGCGCACACACGTTCGCGCGCCGCGGCGCGCACGGGGCAATCCATGCAGCACACAAACGCAAGCAATCGACATGTCGACACGCTCATCGTCGGTGCGGGTTCGATGGGCATGGCGGCCGGCTACTATCTGAGCCGCCTCGGCAACAAGGTGCTGCTGCTCGACGCCGGCGATCCTCCGCACGATCAGGGTGCGCATCACGGCGCTACGCGCCTCATTCGCCATGCCTATGGAGAAGGCGCCGCCTACGTGCCGCTCGCCTTGCGCGCCCAGCAGCTTTGGGAAGACCTGGAGCAGCAGACGCAAACCGCCCTCTTCGTGCGCACGGGCGTCGTCAATATCGGCTCGCCCGACGACGCGTTCATGCGCGAGGTGCTGGTGAGCGCAGCCAGCCACGGCATCCCGCTGGAAACGCTCGACGCCGCCGCAGCCGGCAAACGCTGGCCAGCGTGGCGGCTGCGGCCGGAACAGATCGCGAACTTCGAACCCGGTGCGGGCGTGCTCTATTGCGAGCGCGCGATCAGCGCTTACCGTCAGCTCGCGACCGCGCTCGGCGCAACGCTGGGCACGAATACGCGCGTCACGCGCATCGAGTGTCACGGGCGGGAAAGCGTCAACGTCTGGACCGACACGAACGACAAGTTCACCGCGCGCGACCTGATCGTGTGCGCAGGCAAATCGACTCGCGATCTGCTCGCGCCACTGGGCCTCGAGATTCCGGTCACGCGCGTGCGCAAGAGTTTCGCGTGGTTCGGAGGCGACCCCGGCCTCTTTGCGCCGGAGCGCTTCCCGGGCTTTTTCGTTGCCTCGGAAATGGGCGGCTATTACGGGTTTCCCGATCTCGACGGCAGCGGCCTGAAGCTGGGCCGCCACGACGCCGGCGAACCTGTTGCAGCGGACGCACCGCTCGCGCCATTCGGCGCCGAGCCGGGCGATCTCGGCGATCTGCAAGCCTTCCTGCAACGCTATTTACCGGGCGCGGGGAAGCTGCGCGTGGGCCGGGTCTGCGAATACGACATGACGCCGGACGAGCATTTCATCATCGACCGCGTGCCCACTTGCCCGAACGTACACATCGCAACCGGCTTTTCCGGGCATGGTTTCAAGTTCGCCAGCGCGATTGGCGAGGCGCTCGCCGAGCGGATCACGCAAGGCGAAAGCCGCATCGACCTTGCGATGTTCGCGCGCAAGCGCTTTGCATGACGACGCGGCCTGGCAGGGCGTACACCCGGACGTCATGTATGGTCACGCTGTATGGGGCGATATGCTCTAATGTCCGCGACGTGTTTGCAGAGGCGCAATCTCGCAATCGCACCGAATTCCGTTCGAAGAAGCAGACGGTCGACGAGATCGTCTTCGATGCCCCCCGAGACCGAGCCTGCCATGCGGCCATCCTCGCGCAGCGCCTGCATCGAACCGAGCGGGCGCGGCGACGAGCCCCACGTGGCACGACCGTATAAAGCCACGCGCTGCTGCCCGCCGCGACCCAGCGCGCCGCCGCTTCGAACACTTCGCGATCCGCGTCCTGCATGTCCACGTTCGGCCTCCTGGCTGCCGTGCTCCGGCTAGCGCTTCACGTTCGAGCTGCATGCGCTCAATGCGTCTGCGCGCGCACGCGCGCCGCCGTCGCGGCGAGATCGCGCCATGCCGGCTGCCCCGGCGCATAGCGCGCGCGAATGTAGCCCGCGAGCTCGGCCATCTGCCGATCGTCGAAACTGTCCTTGAATCCCGGCATATAACCGAGCCCTTCGGTGGCCGGCTGGTCGATGCCGTGCATCAGCACATGCAGCAGATTGCCGGGGCTTGCCTGGCTCACGCTAGTGTTCAGCCCCATGAGCGGCCGCACGCCAAGATGCCCAACGCCGCCCGATTCCGCATGACACACCGCGCAGGCCGCCTCGAACATGCGCTGGCCGTTCTGGAAGCCGAGCGCCGTGAGCGTGTCGGCAGGCGCGCCTGCCGCGCGTTGCGCCGCCGCCTGCGCGGCGCTGGCCGTATCGACGGGCGGCGAGAGCGAGGCGATGTAATGGGCAATCGCGCGTACGTCCGATTCGGGCAATTCCGCGAGCCCCGCAACAACCGGGGCCATCGGCCCTGCGGCCACGCCGTGCTCGGCCGAAAAGCCCGTACGCAGGTAGCTGAACAACGCGTCTTCGGTCCACGGCACGGGCGCGCCTTGCTGCTTGTCGTGCACGGCGATCAGTGAGGGTGCGTCCCAGCCCTCGGCGTTCCCGCCCGTGAGATAAGCGAAGCCGCCCTTCTCCGCGCCGAGCGCGTTGCGAGGCGTATGGCACGCGCCGCAATGGCCCGCGCCATCCACGAGGTATTTGCCGCGATTCCATAGCGCCGACTGTTGCGGATCGGGCTGATATTGCGCGTCGTCGTGGAAGAGCCAGTTCCAGCCCGCCACGAGGCGACGCTGGTTCATCGGGAACGGCAGGCGCGTTTGCGGCGCGGCCTGCTTCACCGCGGGCTGCGACATGAGCCATGCGTAGAGCGCCAACATGTCGGCGTCGCTCATGCGCGCGAACGCCGTATACGGGAACGCTGGATAGAGATGGCGGCCGTCTCGCGCGATGCCGTGACGCATCGCGCGCGCGAAGGCCTCGTAGGGCCACGCGCCGATGCCGGTTTCGCGATCCGGCGTGATATTGGTGGACCAGACCGTCCCGAACGGCGTCTCCAGCGCGAAGCCGCCCGCGTTCGTCTGACCGCCGGGCGCGGTATGGCACACGGCACAGTCGCCTGCGAGCGCGACCTGGCGTCCGCGTTCGAGCATCGCCGCGCTCCACATCGAGGCGTCGGGGTCCGCGCCCGCGGGCAGCGGCGCGATGGACGGGGGGCCGGGCAGCATCGAGCAGGCAAGGCCGATCAGGCCGCCCGCCACGCCGCCAATGCCGCCGCCGGCCAACCAGCGTCTCCAGCGTGACGGGCGGCGTTTGGCGGCGGGCGCTTCGAGGCTAACCGCCGGGCCTGCTTCGGCGAGCGCGCGGCGGATCGTGTCGGCGTCGAACGGCGGCGCGCGAAAACGCACGCCGGTGGCGTCGTAGAGCGCGTTGGCGATCGCGGCGGCGGCGGGCGCGGCAGCCTGGTCGATGCGTGTGTCGTCGGCGGCGCCTCGATGAATTATTTCGTTATCCGTATCGTCAGATGCCGCGACGATGTCGTGAACGATCGACGCATGCTGCGTCGGATCGCGGCCCGGCTCGTCGTAGTTGGCCCGGGCGATGCGGTGCGTTCCCGTCGCGCGCGCGATCGCCTCTTCGATCTGCCATGCGGGCATGCCGGCGAGCGCAGCCGCATCGGGCGTGCCTTCTCCCTGCCCCGCCACCACGCGCCGCACGGCGATATCGCCGGTCTTGCGGTTGACGTCCAGGTCGACGACCCATGCGGACCAGCTTGCCGCCTGCGCCGGCGCCTGCACCTGTGCGGGCGCCGGCGTGTAGTCGAGCGTCGGCGTCAAAGGTGCGTTCGCAGGCGTGCCATGCCGCACGCTCGAACCGTCGAACGCAAAGCCGCGTCCGCGCACCCACGGCGAAGCCGGGTCGCTCGCAACGGGCGGCGTTACGCCCCACGCCGCGCGCTCGCTCACCATGCGAATCACTTCGCGCGCGCCCGCGTCGCGCGCCGCGTCGAGATGATCGAGACGTAGCGCAACAGGATCGCGATGCGCCTCGTGCGCGATCTCGTCGATGAACGACTCGCGCGCGAAGGTGTGTGCCTGCACGGGTATCGCCTGCGCGGGATCGTCGACGGCGACGCTCGCCTGCGCATGGCGATAGAGCAGCGGCGGCCCGGACAGCGACGAAGGGCGCATCGCCGCTGCGCCCGAATGCCCGTCGATGCGCGCGCGGTAATGCCACGTTTTCATGATGCCGTCCGGCGCGAAGATCGCGGCAACGGCGAGTTGCGCATCGCCATCGAGACCCTGTGCAGGCCACGCGTACTGCGCACGCCGTCGGGCACCCGCTGCGCTTTCGCGATCGTCGTCCTGCGTGGTCAGCGCATGCGCATTGTCTTCACTCTGGCGCCATGCCTGCCGATCATGCTCGCTCATCGCGCCTCAGTTCCCTTGTTCCTGTTGCAGATACAGCGCCGCGCGCTTCACCGCGCGCACGATCTCCAGGTGCGTGCCGCAGCGGCACAGATTGAAACGCAATGCGTCGCGGATCGCATCTTCGTCGGGCGTTCGATTGCGCGCGAGCAGTGCCGCCGCACTCATGATCATGCCGTTGAGGCAATAGCCGCATTGCGCGGCCTGCTCGTCGATGAACGCGCGCTGTACCGGATGCAGCGTGTCGAGCGTGCCGAGACCTTCGAGCGTCGTGACTTCGCGTTCGCGCACCGCCTCGGCCGGGACCACGCACGAGCGCGTAGCCAGGCCGTCGACCAGCACCGTGCAGGCGCCACATTGGCCGAGCCCGCAGCCATATTTGGGGCCGTTGAGCTCGCAGTCGTTGCGTAGAATGTAGAGGAGCGGCGTGTCGGGCGTGGCGCCCTCGATGATGCGTGTCGTGCCGTTCACGCTAAGCGTGAGCGGCCCCGCGTGGGAACCGGAATGCAACATGGACTGACTCGAAATTAGGGTAAGCACAGGCTGCGCGGATGCCGTTCCGCAGCCCCGGCGGCGCGCCACATGATCTTCAGACACGACGCGCCGCACAGGACCTTATAACCCGCCGAAAATCGGCGTGCTTCAGCCCGCTGCGCTCAGGGCTTCCTGGCCTGCGTCCTGTATTGCGCCAGTCGCTTGTGGCGCAACCAGCGGCACGTTGAACACGTCGTAGGCGAACACCCACGCCGGGTCTTCGTTCGTGCGCAGCCACGTATTGTTGTGCGAGACCAGTTGCACCTTCGACGCGCGCGCCGCGCGATTCGCCTCGTACAGGGCGAACGCGCCCGTGTAGTCGGTCGTGCCCACCTCGTCGAAGCAGCGCGTGAGCATGGCCGCGTCCTCGATCGCCATGGCCGCGCCCTGCGCCATGTGCGGCTTCATCGGATGGCACGCGTCGCCGAGCAGCACCAGGCGGCCGCGGCTCCACAGCGGCAGCGGATCGCGCTCCAGCAGCGGCCACTTGGTGATGGACGGCGAAACGTCGATCAGGTTCAGCACGTCCGGGTGATAGCCCTCGAACGCCTCGCGCATTTCCTCGCGGCTGCTTTGCATCATCGAAACGCCCGCGGGCCATTCGGCCTGCGGCACGCCGGTGACGTAGTAATACTCGTCGCGCTTCTCGGTCACGTAGTAGACCATCATGTGACGGTCCTGCGACCACCACTTCACGCACATGTCATACGGGTGATTGCCGAGCAGCGAGGCCGGAAACACCGCGCGATGCGCGACATAGCCCGTGTAACGCGGCGGCTGGGCGCCCAGCAGATGCTCGCGGATCTTCGAGTTCACCCCGTCCGCGCCGATCACGATGTCGGCCACTTCCACGCTGCCGTCCGTGAACGTGAGGCGTACTTCGCTGCCGGTGTCCTCGACCGACTGCAGGCACTTGCCGAACGCGATGGTGCCCGGCGCGACGGCGTCGCTCATCAGCTTGTGGAAGTCGCCACGATGCACGGTCAGGTAGGTCGCGCCGTAGGTCTTGAGGGCGTAGTCGCCGAGCGGAATCTGCGAGATAGCCTCCGCTGTCTGCCAGTCGCGGCTGTACCAGTAATCGGGGTGCGAGCCCATCGCGTTGAGCGCGTCCTCGCAACCGATGCGCCGCATGATCTTCATGACATTCGGCCCGAGGTGAATACCCGCGCCGAGGCGCGAGAACGCGGGCGCCTGCTCGTAGAGGCGGACGTCGTAGCCGCGGCGCTGCATCAGCGCGGCAGCCGCCACACCGCCAAGACCGGCGCCGATGATGGCGATACGGGGTTTGCTCATAGGTTCTCCAGGTCGTGCGCCCGCGCCGCATGGTGTGCCGCCGGGCCAGGTTGAGTACGAAACGGTGCGAAGTTAAATGTAGCGTACACATTAGAAAATAAATCGGCAAGCACAAACTTCCCCCAGTTCTTTCCTGAATATTTCCGCAAGAATTCGCCTATATATGAAGCGACGCGTTTATCCTGTTATTTTCCCCGTTGCACATTTAAAACGTACACGCTAGAGTTTTCTCAAATTTCGACGACCCCCGCGAAGGCGGGCCTCGTCGCCGCCCAACTGCAATGGAGTGCGCGTCATGAGCAAGACTTACCGCATCGGCCAGATCGTGCCGAGCTCGAACACCACAATGGAAACCGAAATCCCGGCGATGCTGCGCCTGCGCGAGGCGATCCGCCCGGAGCGCTTCACGTTCCATTCGAGCCGTATGCGCATGAAGAAGGTCGTGAAGGAGGAGCTTGCCGCAATGGACGCCGAATCGGACCGCTGCGCCGTCGAGTTGTCCGACGCGCGCGTGGACGTGCTCGGCTACGCGTGCCTCGTCGCGATCATGGCGATGGGCCGCGGCTATCACCGCGTCTCGCAGGCGCGCCTCACGAAGCACACGGCCGAGAACGGTGCCGCGGCGCCGGTGCTCACGAGCGCGGGCGCGCTCGTCGACGCGCTCAAGGTGATCGGCGCGAAGCGCATCGTCGTGGTGGCGCCGTACATGAAGGCGCTCACCGAACTCGTGGTCGACTACATTCGCCACGAAGGCTATGAAGTGCTCGACTATCGCGCGCTCGAAATCCCCGACAATCTCGACGTGGGCCGCCACGACCCCGCGCGCCTGCCCGCGATCGTCAAGACGCTGAACTACGCCGACGCCGACGCCATCGTGCTCTCGGCTTGCGTGCAGATGCCTTCGCTGCCCGCCGTCGCCAAGGTTGAGGCGATGACCGGCAAGCCCGTCATCACCGCCGCGATCGCCACGACGTACGCGATGCTGCGCGAACTCGATCTCGAGCCGATCGTGCCGGGCGCGGGCGCGCTGCTCTCGGGCGCGTATTGACGAAGCCGCCCGCGTCATTCAATCGAGCCATTCCTCGGAGCCCAGCATGCCCAGCACCTTTCTCTACGGCGCGCACGTCGCCGCCAACGGCATTCGCCAGCACTATCTGCGCTACGGCGGCGCCAGCGGCGCGCGCGCCGCGCGTGTGGCCGTCATCGTGATTCCTGGCATCACAAGCCCGGCCATTACGTGGGGCTTTGTCGGCGAGGTGTTCGGCGCCGCCTTCGACACCTATGTGATCGACGTGCGCGGACGCGGCCTCTCGGAAGCCTCGGACACGCTCGACTACAGCCTCGACGCCCAGGCCGACGACGTCGTCGCGCTGGCCGCCGCGCTCGGGCTCGAGCGCTACGCGCTGGTGGGTCATTCGATGGGCGCGCGCATCGCCGCGCGCGCCGCTTTGCGCGCGCCGCGCGGGCCCGCTTCGGTGGTGCTGGTCGATCCGCCGGTCTCGGGCCCTGGCCGCCGCGAGTATCCGGGCAAGCTGCCCTGGTATGTCGATTCGATGGCGCTCGCGCGCAAGGGCACCGACGCCGAAGGCATGCGCGCGTTCTGCCCCACCTGGACCGACGAAGAACTGCGCCTGCGTGCCGAGTGGCTGCACACCTGCGATGAGCGCGCCGTGCTCGCGTCCTACGAAGGCTTCCACACCGACGATTTTCACGCCGACGCCGCACAACTGAAGGTGCCGTCGCTGCTCGTCACGGCCGCGCGCGGCGACGTCGTGCGCGACGAGGACGTGGCCGAGCTGCAGCGCGCCACGCCCGCCATGCAGCATGTGCGCGTGCCCGACGCGGGCCACATGATTCCGTGGGACAACGCGGCCGGCTTCTATGCGGCGTTCGGCAGCTTCCTCGGCGCGCCGCTCGGCACCGAAACCGCTGAAACGGCCGAAACCGCACAGCCCGCCGAAAACGCCGTCGCCTGACGCACGCCAACCGGAGAACACCCGATGCCCATCAGCGACCATCAACTAATCGAAGCGTGGAAGGAAGTGCTCACGCTCTCGCGCCTCGAAGCCGGCCAGACCGTCACGGTCCTGACCAGCGCCGCCACGCATCCGCAAACGCTCGCGTGCGCGCTGATCGCGACGCAGTCGATGGGCGCGATCGTCAATCGGCTCGATCTGCCGCCTGTGAACGGCGACAAGGCCTTCAGCCGCGACTCGCTCGCCTATCTCGGCACCACGCCGCTCACAGGCAATCGCGCGGCCATTGCTGCGCTCAAGGCCAGCGATCTGGTGCTCGATCTCATGACGTTACTGTTCTCGCCCGAGCAGCACGACATCCTCAAGTCGGGCACGAAGATCTTGCTGGCCGTCGAGCCGCCCGAAGTGCTCGCGCGCCTGGTGCCGACGCTCGAAGACCGCACGCGCGTGCTCGCCGCCACGAAGAAGATCGGCGCGGCTCGCGAGATGCGCGTCTCCTCGCCCGCGGGCACGGCGCTCGTGTGCCCGCTCGGCGAATTCGGCCCGACCGCGGAATACGGTTTCGTCGACGAGCCGGGCCGCTGGGATCACTGGCCCAGCGGTTTCGCGCTGACCTTCCCCGACGACCGTACCGCGCACGGCACCATCGTGATCGATCGCGGCGACATCCTGCTGCCGCAAAAACGCTACGTGAACGAGCCGATCGTGCTGACCGTGGAAGGTGGCTACGCCACGAAGATCGAAGGCGGCGTGGACGCCGCGCTGCTGCGCGATTACATGGAAACGTTCCGCGATCCGGAGGGCTATGCGATCTCGCACATCGGCTGGGGCCTGCAGCCGCGCGCGCGCTGGTCGACGCTCGGTCTCTACGACCGCGAGGCCACCATCGGCATGGACGCGCGCGCCTTCGAAGGCAACTTCCTGTTCTCGCTCGGACCGAACAACGAGGGCGGCGGCAGCCGCACTACGACGTGCCATATCGACATTCCGCTGCGCGGCTGCACGGTCAAGCTCGACGATGAGACCGTCGTGCGAGACGGCCGTGTGGTCGCCTGATCGCAGGATCGCCCTTCATTTACGCAGGATTTTCAACATGAACGATCTTTCGCAACACGCCGAAGCGGCGGTTTATCGGCAGCAGGGCTTCGGCACGCCGCTGCCCGTGCTCGGCAACATCGGCCTGCTCATCGTCGACTTCGTGGTCGGGTTCGCCGATCCGGCCACGTTCGGCGGCGGCAACATCCTGCCCGCCATCGCGCGCACGCAGGAAGCGCTCGCGCTCGCGCGCCAGCATCGCTGGCCGGTTGCGCACAGCCGCATCGTCTACGCGGCGGACGGCAGCGACGACAACGTGTTCTCGCTGAAAGTGCCCGGCATGGCCACGCTCACCGAGGACCATCCGAACAGCGCGATCGTGCCGGAACTCACGCCCGCGAAGGGCGAACTCGTGGTGCGCAAGACGGTGCCTTCGGCTTTCTTCGGCACGCAGCTCGCGCCCTGGCTCTCGCAGCGCGCCGTGCAGACGCTGCTGGTGGCCGGCGCGGTGACGAGCGGCTGCGTACGCGCGAGCGTCGTCGATGCGATGTCGCATGGCTTCCGCCCGCTCGTGCTGTCCGACTGCGTCGGCGACCGCGCGATCGAGCCCCACAACGCGAATCTCTTCGACATGCAGCAGAAGTACGCGGCCGTGATGCCGCTGGCGCAGGCCGTCGCCGAAATCGAAGCGGCGCGGCGCTGAATGCGCGCGATATGTGCACAGTGCCGGCGCGGGTAGCGATGGCCGCTACGCCTGCGCCGGCATTTGACGCGATCTTTTTGGCCGCCTAACGTCACGCGTGGCCGCACGTGCCCTGCGTGAAGGCACGCCTGGGTTCACGCGAGCCTTCACGCAGGGCACGCACGTGGCCAACTATCTGCAGCCGATCGGGACGGCGCCCGCCCCGCCCCACAGGAATTCTCTGCCGTGAACCGTTCCGAACTGCTCGTGCGCGAGGGCTGCCTCACCGTCGTGCGCCAGCCCGCCCCGCCAGTCAAGCCCGCACCCGGCCAGCCGGGCAGCCTCTCGTCGTTCGTCCCCGCGGTAGCCGAAGTGTTTGTCGCCGTGCTCGACGACGGCCGCCTGCTCGCGTTCAACGGGCACGTCGATCTGGGCACGGGCATTCGCACCTCGCTTGCGCAGATCGTCGCCGAAGAACTCGACGTGCCGGCCGCGCGCGTGGCGATGCAGCTGGGCCACACGGCCGCCACGCCGAATCAGGGTCCGACGATCGCGAGCGCCTCGATCCAGATTTCCGCGACGCCGCTGCGCTGCGCAGCGGCCCAGGCGCGGCTTGCGCTGCTGCAACTCGCCGCCGAGCGCTTCGGCGCGGAGGCGCAGGCGCTCGCGACCGACAACGCCGAAGTGTTTTTCGCCGATGCGCAAACCTCGGGCGACACGCGCCGCGTGAGCTTCGCGGAACTGGTCGCGGGCCGGCGTATCGCGCTCGATCTCGACCTCAAGACGCCGGTGAAAGATCCGTCGGCGTATCGTGTGATCGGCAAGTCGTCGCCCCGCGTCGACATTCCTGCGAAGGCAACCGGCCAGCTCACCTTCGTCCACGACATGCGCGTGCCGGGCATGCTGCACGCGCGCGTGGTGCGGCCGCCCTACACGGGCATCGACAGCGGCGCGTTCGTTGGCCGTCTGCTCGACGAAGTCGATCGCGAATCCGTCGCGCACGTGCCGGGCTTGCGCGCTGTGGTGGCGCTCGGCGACTTCATCGGCGTGGTGTGCGAGCGCGAAGAACAGGCGATGCGCGCGGCGCGCGAGTTGCGCGTGAAGTGGAGGCCGCTGCCCGTGCTGCCTTCGCTCGACGACCCCGGCGCTGCCATCAAGGCCGCGCCCGCGCAGCGCCGCCCGCTGCTCGAAGAAGGCGACGTGCAGGCCGCGCGCGAAGCGCCGGACACGCAGACGATCTCGCGCACCTACGTGTGGCCGTACCAGATGCACGGCTCGATCGGACCATCGTGCGCGCTCGCCGACTATCGCGAACCGGGCGTGGGCCGCATCACTGTCTGGGCGGGCACGCAGAATCCGGTCTCGCTGCGCTACGATCTCGCGACGCTCATCGGCCGCGACGAAGCCGACATCGACATCGTGCGTATGGAGGCGGCTGGCTGCTACGGCCGCAATTGCGCCGACGATGTCTGCGGCGACGCGCTCCTGCTTTCGCGCGCCGTGAGTGCGCCCGTGCGCGTGCAGCTCACGCGCGGCGACGAGCACGCATGGGAGCCGAAAGGCACGGGCCAGGTGGTGGACGTGACCGGCACCGTGACGCGCGATGGCCGCATGACGGGCTATGACTTCGTCGCGCGCTATCCGTCCAACGATGCGCCGTTGCTCGCGTCCCTGCTCACGGGCGCCGTCGCGAGCGAGCCGCGCGTCTTCGAAATGGGCGACCGCACGGCGGTCTCGCCGTACCTGAGCGCGAACCGACGCTTCGTTTGCGAGGATCTCGCGCCGCTCGTGCGCGCGTCGTGGTTGCGCGGCGTCTCGGCGCTGCCCAACTCGTTTGCACACGATTCGTTCGCCGACGAGCTCGCGGCAGCGAGCGGCGTCGATGCGCTCGAATTCCGCCTGCGCCATCTCGACGACACGCGCGCCGCAGAACTGCTCGAAGCGGTGGCGCAACGCGCAGGCTGGAAAGCCCGCGCACCGCGCAGCGCACCGTTGCGCGGCGGCGAACGCTACGCGCGCGGCCGCGGCATCGCGTACGCGCGCTACGTGCACAGCCGCTTTCCGGGCTTCGGCGCGGCGTGGTCCGCATGGGTTGCCGACGTAGTGGTCGACCGGGTGACGGGCGAGGTACGCGTGGAGCGCATCACGGTGGGCCAGGACACAGGCACGATGATCAATCCAGATGGCGTGCGCCATCAGATCCACGGCAACGTGATCCAGGTGCTGAGCCGCTCGCTGAAAGAGCGCGTGCGCTTCGCCGACGGCAAGGTGGCGAGCCGCGAATGGGGCAGCTATCCGATTCTGACCTTCCCCGAATTGCCCGCCGTGGACGTGGTACTGATGCCGCGCCAGGGCGAGCCGCCATTGGGCGCGGGCGAATCGGCCTCGGTGCCGGGGCCGGCTGCGCTGGCAAATGCGATTTACGACGCGACGGGCGTGCGTTTCTGCGCCCCGCCCTTCACGCCGGACACGATCCGCGCGGGGCTGATTGAGGCCGGCGTGGTGCTGGAAGCGAAGCACGCGACGCCTGCCTGAGCGGCATTTTTGCTGTTTTTTTTCTACCGAAGATTCAACGACAGCAGCGAGAACAGCAAGAACGACACCCGGTGGCACTCACTCGTTGCCCGATTCCATCATCTTGCGCAGCAGGAACAGCAGTCCCACGCGCTCGCCCGCGTTGAGCGTGCCGTAGGTACGCTCGGTGACCTGCTTCGCGAACGGCACCGTGCGCTCGACCAGCGCGATGCCGGCGGGTGTGGTGCGCACGAGCAGTTTGCGGCCGTCGACGGGGTCGGGCAAGACTTCGATGAGCGCGCGTGTTTTCAGCCGCTCGACCACGCCGCGGATCGTGGCCTGGTCGATGGCCGTGGCCTTGACGATGTCGTTGAGCGAGCAGCCGTGGGTCTCCTTCACGGCGCAGAGCGTGACGAACTGGGCGGCGGTGAGGTCGGAGTCGGGAATCGCCTCCTGAAAGATGGAGACGTGACGCTGATAGGCGCGGCGCAGCAGATGGCCCACCTGATCGTGGAAGTCGTAAGAGTCCTTGTGCGACGGCATGAACGTGCAGCCCTGACGGGCCTCGATGAAGAAAAATATAGTGTACACCGTCGAGATAGTCCGACAGCATGTGAGCGACGAGAAGACTTGCTCGAAGTCAGCACGCACGCTCTGGAGACGACTTCACGTACAAACGCATCGAAACAATCTCGCAGCGCTAGATTGAGGGCCTGATACGTTCTGCGTTCGCCCAGCCGAAGCGTGCCGCGCACGCCCCTTCGCACGCAGAGCCCTCGACAGCACCCAACGCCCGCGCAAGAAGCACCGCACAAGCGATCCAGCGACAACACTGCATATTTGAGCGCACACGCACAAATACCGTGCTTGACAGCACCATTTCACGGCACTCCAAACAGGCAACCAGTACGAAAAATACACCTGAATTATCGGCACTATCGCGCTTTTAAGTGCACGCGTACGAAAACCGGAATGCTTTCTTCGTCCAGGTATTTTTATAGCGTATACGCTTGTATTTTGACGTGCTATACATGCACTTGTGAGCGCTCGATGTGTGCACGCATCGGACGGCCAACCTCAATCCGACTTGTCCCAACTGGGAGCCCATCTATGTCAACCGTGCAATCCGGCAGCGCCACCCTCTCCCCTGCCGGCGCGCAACACGGCGAGCTATACCGCAAGGTCACGTTCCGCCTGATCACCATCTTTTGTCTGTGTTATTTCGCAGCGTATCTGGACCGAATCAACATCGGCCTCGCGAAGCTGCAGATGCTCGACGCGCTCAAGTTCAGCGACACCATCTACGGTCTGGGCGCAGGCCTGTTCTTCGCCGGCTACATTCTGTTCGAAGTGCCAAGCAATCTGATCCTGCAGCGCGTAGGCGCGAAACTGTGGATCGCGCGCATCATGATCACGTGGGGCATCCTCTCGGGCGCGACCCTGTTCGTGACCACGCCGATGCAGTTCTACATCGTGCGCTTCCTGCTGGGGGTGGCCGAGGCCGGATTCCTGCCGGGCGTGCTGCTCTATCTCACGCAGTGGTATCCCGACGCCCGACGCGCACGCATCGTCGCGCTCTTCATGGTCGGGCTGCCGCTCTCCAGCATGATCGGCAGTCCGATCTCCGGCTGGATCATGCGCTTCTTCGACGGCGCGCACGGCCTCGGCGGCTGGCAATGGCTGTTCCTGATCGAAGCGCTGCCGTCGATCCTGCTCGGCTTCGCGATCCTGCTCTGGCTGCCTGACAGTATCGAGTCGGCGCCGTGGCTCGACGCACACGAGAAAAAGACGTTGCGCGCCAATCTCGACGCCGACCCGGCCGGCAACAAGAGCCACGCGCTCGGCAAAGCGTTCGTCGATCCGAAGGTGTGGGCGCTCGGCCTGATCGATCTGTGCGTGTTGCTCGGCCTCTACGCCGTGAGCTTCTGGCTGCCGTCGATTCTGCGCGATACCGGCGTCAAGGATGCCTACACGATCGGCTGGCTGATGGCCGTGCCCAACGCGGTCGCCGTGATCGGCACGCTCTGGTGCGGAGCGAGCTCGGATCGCCAGCGCGAGCGCCGCTGGCATATCGTCGTGCCGTTCCTCGTCGCCACGGTGGCGCTCGTCGTGGCCGCCAGCGGCACCCACGGCACGCTCTCCACAGTGATCCTGTTTTCGCTCGTCAATGCAGGGGCGGCAGCGGCTATGCCCGTGGTGTGGTCGCTGCCTTCGACCTTCCTCAAGGGCTCCGCGGCGGCGGGCGGCATCGCGTTCGCTTGTTCGATTGCGAATCTCGGCGGCTTCGGCAGCACGTATTTCATAGGCTGGCTGCGCGACACGTTCCACTCGCAAAGCGCGGGACTTTATGGCTTTGCGGTGTGCATGGTGATCGGAAGCGCGCTGGCGCTGTCGTATCCGAAGAAGGTGGTTAACCGCTGATTATCGCGGCCCGCGGGAAAGGCACTCGCCAGGTGCCTTCCCCATAGTTTTCCCGCACCATTTCGGAGGTTCACCGTGCTCGCTTCGGGCGCGGCAGCCTTCGACAGTACCCCTGCCCCAAGGGCGCACAGACCTTCCCGCTGCCCCACGCGTCCCTTTCTGCCCCACTATCGCGCGACGCGCTCCGTTCGCCTGAACACACGCTTCGCTCGTCTCGTCCCCCACGACATCCGCATCTCCGGCACGCCCAACGCAGCGCATCACGACGCGTCCGTAGCGGCACCGTGCCACACACCACAACCCAAGGTTTTCCCTGATATTGAGTCGCTTGACTTGTGCTAATTGGAACCTTAACTTTGAACTTGTTCCTACATGTACTTTTTTAGAGAACAGGCTGGCCAATGAAACGGCCCCACTCAACCGGTCACAAGGATCTCCAATGTCCACCCGTCCACTTCGTCACGCTTGCGTTCTCGCTGTCTGCGCGCTGCCGCCCGTTGCACGCGCCGACTCGGGCGTGACGCTGTACGGCATCGTCGACGAGTTCGTTCAGTACGTGAACACCGGTAACGGCTACACCGCCGCGGTCGGCTCGTCGGGACAGTGGGCGAGCCGCATCGGCCTGCGCGGGCACGAAGACATCGGCGGCGGCAACTACGTGGGCTTCGACCTGCAAAACGGCTTCAATCCGAACGATGGCACGTTCGCCTCGCCCGGCTCGATGTTCAACCGCCAGGCGTGGGTCGGCATCGGCGGCAACTGGGGTGAGGTGCGACTCGGCCGCCAGAATTCGCCGATCTTCAACGATCAGGGCGGCCTCGATGCGTTCGGCGCGTCGACCCAGGCCTCGGGCTTCAGCAACATGATGACCTACGCGGTGCGCACCAGTAACACCGTGTCGTACACCTCGCCGACGATGTCGGGCCTGCAGTTCAGTGTCTATGTCGGCTTCGGCGACGCCGGGGGCCTGCGCTCCGCGGGCGCGAGCTATCAGGCGGACGTTACCTACGCGAACGGGCCGTTCTCGGCAGTCGCCGCCATCCAGGGCGTGCGCAGCCCCGACAACAGCACGCTCGACCACACGGCGGAAGTCGGCACGTCGTACCAGATCGGCAAAACCACCGTTTATCTGGGCTGGAGCGGCGCGAAGTGGGACGATCTTGCGCTCGACGTGAATATCTACGGCATTTCCGCGCTGTATCAGCTCACGCCCGCTCAGGCGATCGCGCTCGGCGGCACGCTGCTGCACGACGAAACCGGCCAGGGCGACAACGCCCGGCAGATCGCCGCGCTCTACACCTATACGCTTTCGAAGCGCACCTCGCTGTACGGCGCAGTGTCGTTTCTGCAGAACCGCGGCGAAGCCTCATATCGCCTCGCGGGCTCCGCCAACGCGGGCCTGCCGCTCGCCTACGCGGGCGCGGACGCGCGCGGTGTCCAGCTTGGCTTCGTCCATCGCTTCTGATTCGAACCGCCAGGCCGATCATGCTGCGCGCAAGCCGATTCCCCACCCGATGCCACCCGTCAGAAAACATGTGCATACTTGTGCCTTTTACAAGGCGCGATGAGCGCACCGGCTCCCGCCGGCGCGCACTTGCACCGACTGCTCACGGGAGACTGAAGATGGTTCGAAAATCGGCCAAGGCGTCCGATGTCGGGCGCTCGAAAGCGCACATGGTCGCGGCGGCGCTCGAGCGCGACATCCTGACCGGGCGGCTGCCCTACGGTCAGCAGCTCGAAAGCGAGAGCGAACTGGTGGAGCGCTTCGCGGTGAGCCGCAACACGGTGCGCAAGGGGCTCGACCTGCTGACGACCAACGGCCTGATCACCCGCAAGGGTGGCGTCGGCTCGTTCGTGACGTTCAACGGCCAGGCGATCGACGGCTCGCTCGGCTGGACCACCGCGATCGAACAGGCCGGCGGCAGCGTGCAGACGAAGCTGCTGCAGATCGCCATCGTCGAAGACGAGGCGCTCGCCAAGGAGCTGCGCCTGCGTAGTTCGCGCTTCGTCGCCATCGACCGGATGCGCCTGATCGGTGACCCCTCCACCTTCATTTCGCTCGAACGCAGCCGCCTGCCGTTCTCCGACGAACTCGCGGCGCTGCCGCTCGAAGGTCTGGTGGGTGGCTCGCTGTACCGCACGCTCGCGGCCCACGGCATGGTGGCCGATCACGGCGAGCAATGGGCCGAGGTGGTCGGGCTCGAAGCCGGCGACGCCAAACTGCTCAAGCGCCGCGCCGGCACCTCGTTCCTGCGCTCGCGGCGTCTGACCCGCGATCGCGACAACCGCATCATGGAGTACGTGGTCAGCCTGCTCGACCCGGCTCACTTCGCCCTGCACCTGGAATTCTGATGTCGATGTCCCGCTCCCCCTCTTCTGCTGCCTCCGCAGACGCCCGCTTCGACCGCGCACGCGGCGCGTTCTACGGCCTCGCGCTCGGCGACGCCTTCGGCATGCCCACCCAGTCGCTAAGCCGCGAGCAGATTCACACGCGCTACGGTCGCGTCGCGGCGCTGCTCGACGCTGACGCCGACCAACCGATCGCCCCCAGCATGCCCGCCGGCTCGATCACCGACGACACCGAGCAGGCCGTGCTGGTCGCACAGTTGCTCGTCGACGGCGACGGCACGATCGAGCCGCTCGAGTTCGCGCGGCGGCTGATCGCATGGGAGGCGGCGATGAAGGCGAAAGGCTCGCTCGACCTGCTCGGCCCGTCTACGCGCCGCGCCACCCAGGCGATCGTCGACGGCGAGAACGTCCTGGTCGCGGGCCGCTTCGGCACGACCAACGGCGCCGCGATGCGCGTGACGCCGGTGGGCATCGCGGCCTCGCTCGCCAGCCCGGACGCCTTCGTCGACGCCGTGGTCGGCTCATGCATCGTCACGCACAACACCACGCTCGGCATCGCGAGCGCGGCCGCCGTTGCGGCAGCCGTATCCGCAGGCATCGCAGGCGCCACGTTGCCCGAAGCGCTGGCTATCGGCGCCGACTTCGCGCAGCGCGGCGAACAGCGCGGCTTCTGGGTCGCCGGCGCGCGCATCGGCGCGCGCATCCGCTGGGTCGCCGAACTCACCGCGCAGATGGTCGGCGACACGCTCGCCGACCTGCTCTACGACGTGGTCGGCACCTCAGTCGCCTCGCAGGAATCGGTGGTCGCGGCGTTCGCCCTCGCCCACGACGCCGCGCACCGCGGCACCCCCATCGAAAGCTCGCTCGCGACCGCGGCCAGCCTCGGCGGCGACACCGACACTATCGCGGCCATGCTCGGCGCCATGCTCGGCGCCTGTGCCGGCTACGACGCGCTGCCGCGCGAACCCGTGGAGACCGTACGCCGAGTCAACGCGCTCGATCTCGATCCCCTCATCCGGCAGTTGCTCGATCTGCGCGGCCCGCGCGGCTAAGGCGCTGCAACCCTACGACCCAGGAGACTCACCGATGGCTTCGTCAAGCAATTCCGCCAACGCAGGCAAAATCGAGGCGCGCGGCATCGAACCCGTGCCCGAGGACGAATGCCGCGGCCATCCGCTGCAACTCTTCTGGGTCTGGTTCGCCGCCAATATCAGCATTCTCGGGCTGCCGCTCGGCGCCACGCTGGTCGCCTTCCAGCATCTCGCGTTCTGGCAGGCGATGCTGGTCGCCGTGATTGGCGCGGCGGGCTCGTTCGCCATCGTCGGCGTGATTTCGATCGCCGGGCGGCGCGGCCACGCGCCGAGCCTGACACTCTCGCGGGCCATTTTCGGCGTGCGCGGCAATATCGGCCCGACCATCGTCTCGCTGCTGTCGCGCCTGGGCTGGGAAACCGTCAACACAACCACGGGCGCGTTCGTACTGCTCTCGCTGTGCTCGATCGTGTTCGGCACGTCCGCCGACGCGAAGGCCTCGCCTGCGCTCACGCTCGGCTTCATCGCGGTTTTCGTCGCGGCCACGCTCGTGGTGTCCGGCCTCGGCCACGCGACGCTGCTCGTGATCCAGAAATGGTCGACGTGGGTGTTCGGCGCGCTCAATCTGGTGGTCGGGGCGTTCCTCGCCGGTTCGATCGACTGGCATGCGGTGTTCGCCGCCGCGCCGGCGCCCGCAAGCGCTGTCGTCATCGGCATCGGCACGATCGCGGCGGGCACCGGCATCGGCTGGGCCAACGCCGGCGCGGACATGTCGCGCTATCAGGCGCGCGACGTGAAGGCCGGCGCGCTGGTGGCATCGGCGGCGTTCGGCGCGGGCATTCCGCTGGTGCTGCTCGTCACGCTCGGCGCACTGCTTTCGGTCGGCAACGACACGCTCGCTTCGGCGACCGACCCGATCGCCGCGATCCGCGAGTTGCTGCCGCACTGGATGGCGATCCCGTATCTGATCGCTGCGTTCGGCGGGCTGCTGCTGTCGAACTATCTGTCGGTCTATTCGGCGGGCCTCACGACGCTCACGCTCGGCCTGAAGGTCAAGCGCGTACAGGCAGTGGTGGTCGACATCGTGGCGATCACGAGCGGCTCCGTCTACTTCATGCTGATCGAGGGTAGCTTCTACGGGCCGTTTATCGGCTTCATCTCGCTGCTCGCGGTGCCGATCACGGCGTGGGTCGGCATCTTCATCGTCGATCTCGCAGGCCGCGATCACTATCGCGCCGAAGCGCTGCTCGACGTAAGCCCGCGCAGCGCCTACTGGTATCGCAACGGCATCGAGTGGCGCGCACTCGGCGCGTGGGCGATCGCGATCGTGCTGGGCTTCTGCTTCCTTTCGATCGGCGAGCATGGTTTTCGGGGGCCGTTCGCCGATAGCTGGCTCGGACACAACGGCCTTGGCTGGGTCGTGACGTTCACGGTCGCGGGCGGCCTTTACGCGATGCTGGGCGGCGCGCGCCGCACCCAATGTTTGCAGGAGAGCACGACATGAAGCTGGCAGTTCCCCGTTTGATTCACACGGGACAGGTCATCGTCGATCTGGTCATGCGCGTGGGCGCGCTTCCGCCGCACGGCGGCGACGTGCTCGCATCGGATGCGAGTTTCGAAGTGGGCGGCGGCTTCAACGTGATGGCTGCCGCAAGACGCAGCGGCATGGATGTCGTCTATGCGGGCGGCCACGGCGACGGCCGCTTCGGCGAACTGGCGCGCGAAGCGCTTTTGGCCGAGCGCGTCGAGATCGCGGCTGCGCGCACAACGGGCCGCGACACCGGGATTTGCGTCGCGATCATCGATGCGGGCGCGGAGCGCACCTTCGTGTCGCATCTCGGCGCGGAGGCCGAACTCGATCGCGGCGTGCTCGACGCACTCGCGGCGACCTCGCGCGACATCGTTTATGTCAGCGGCTACAGCCTGTGCGTGCCGGGCAAGTGCGCGACCCTCGCCGACTGGCTCGAGACCCTGCCTGGCGATGTGTGCGTGGCGTTCGATCCAGGCCCGCTGGTCGGGACGATCGATGCGGCACTGCTCGCGCGCGTAATGCGACGTACGCATATCTGGACCGCCAATTGCGGCGAAGCGCTGCGTCATTCAGGACGTGCGACGGCGAGCGATGCCATCGCCGAAATCGCCGCGCAAATGCCGGCCGGCGCCCTGACGATCGTGCGCGACGGTGAGCGCGGCTGTCTCGTGTGGATGGAAGGCGCGGTGCATCGCGTCGGCGGCTTCGCAGTCACGCCCGTCGACAGCAATGGCGCAGGCGATGCGCACACGGGTGTTCTGCTCGCGTCGCTAGCAGAAGGTCGCGCTCCCCTGGAGGCAGCGCGACGCGCCAATGCTGCTGCAGCGCTTGCAGTTACGCGTTTCGGTCCTGCGACGGCGCCTGTGCGCGAGGAAATCGACCGGTTGATCCGAACACGATAGCCGCTCATTGTGAGCAGGTGCAAATTCTGACGGCGGCATCCGTCATTGAATGAACTGATATGCATACCCTGAATATCGCTTTCAGGCAATTGGCCGCCGCCCTCGGAACAGCGCGGCCTCGCCACGCCGCTCCAGATCAGTCGGCCGCCAGATCCGGGATCAGCGAGGAACCGCGCTCAAAGGCATCTTCGAACCGGTCCAGCCCATTCGTGCCGCCGTTGACCAGTTGCCGTGCCATCGCCATGTTGCCAGCCAGCAAGGCTTTCTTGATCGCTAGTTCGCGGTCTGCAAGGAACAGTGCGAGCAGCTCCGCGGCGACGGTGGGATCGGAAGCGCGATCGGGATC
Source organism: Paraburkholderia silvatlantica (assembly GCF_003096715.1). GTDB lineage: Bacteria > Pseudomonadota > Gammaproteobacteria > Burkholderiales > Burkholderiaceae > Paraburkholderia > Paraburkholderia silvatlantica. The sequence continues at coordinate 125,702 of NZ_QEOL01000016.1, read as the reverse complement.
GCTCACGAGGTCAACGGGCGTGGAGAGTTTCGGACCGTAGGTCTGGTAGTTGAGCCGCCCCGTCAGCTGAACGTATCCACGGCCCTTGAAGGCGGCGCCATCCGGCGCACCGCGGTTTCCGAGGTCTTTGCGATTGTCGTAGAGGTCGAAGGCATGTCCGGACGGTGAAGTATTGAATCTCGACTCCCCCTCGGCAATCGGCTCGAAGCACTCCACTTCGGCGCGCACTGTCGCGAGCGCCATCAAGACCATAGGCTTGTCGGATATGCGCGACTGCACCAGCGCTGAGAGCACCGAGGGCAAGTTCGACTTGATGTTGCCTATCGGCGTAACGGGGAAAATCTGGCTGACGATCTGGACGCTCACGGCAGGAATGGCGCTCGGCAGCGTAGTCGAATCGGCCAGACCGAGCGCCGAGAGCGTGCGCGGACCGGCTATGCCGTCGGGCAGCAGGCCCTCGCTCTTCTGGAACGCCATGACCGCTGCTACCGTTCCCTGTCCGAACATGCCATCGATAGCGCCTGGACTGAACCCGTGTGTCGCCAGGGTTTGCTGTAACGTCCTCACATCATCGTCGTTGTCTCCCTGCTTCAACGGGCCCGCGATCATGACGGTCTCCTCAACATGGTTGCCATTCCTGGCGACACGAAAATCGATGCTCGAGCCTCGCACCCATTCGCCTGCATCTCGCTCAGAGAGAGGGATCGAGAGGCGTGATTCTTGCGAGCATGACGGTGAATTCTTCCGCGGCGATCTGCCGGAACTTCATCTTGACCACGGCCATGCGCTGTTGGGGCGGATCGTCCGGGAGGAGCCGGTTCGCGGCGTCTTCGAGCACGCTCCCGCTGTCGTCGATCTTCGGCATGTTCGCAGACGTTTCGCCATCCTCAGCTTTCATCAGTAGCCAGATCGGCACGACGTCGACGAGTCCGACAGGAATCAGCGACGCCGCGCTTTCGCCGAAGTGGCGGCGCACGATCGCCTGTGAACACAGCCGAAGCGTGAAGCGGAACGGGAAGCCAGTTCGGATGGAAAGGATGACAGGGTCCGCCGACGCGACCTGCTCGACGGAGTTGATGCCTTCTGATTCAAATACGGAAACAATGGGAATGGTGACGCCGGTTAGCGAAAGCAGCTTGTCGGGCGGGTTTTCCGCTTTCTCGAACGGCGTGAGTTGAGGAAATCCGAAGCGGCGAACGATCTTGAGCAAGGCTTCAACGGGAAACGTGCCCAGTGCGAAGACGAGCGCCGCGCCGGCGCCGTCAGTTCCGCCCATCACCATGGCAAGCGGGGTCGCAAGGAACACGCGCAGCGCGTACCAGTACACATCCGAGACGTTCAACGCCCTACGGCGAATGCTGAGCACCGAGTCGCTCACGACGAACATCAGTGCGCCGCCGAAGGACGCGACCAACACCTGTTGCGTGATGCCGTAAACACCGGTTCTTTCAGCCGCAATATCGCTCTGCCCGAAGTCGTAATTGCAGCCGACAAGCGCCGCCGCGGCGTAGACCACACAGAGCATGATGACGAAAGGCGGCACGAACGCGGGCAAGCCGTATTGCTCGTGATAAATGCGAGCGAACAACCGGTCACACAGTTCGAGCCTCTGGTCCGCTGCCTCCCGCCATCTTTCGTCGCTGGGGAAGAGGCCATCGGAAATGTCCGGGACCGCGCGCTCGGCTACCAGCGCCTGAATGAGGCGCTTGGACCAGTAGCGCTGCAGATAGGCTGACAGCGCCTTGCCTTTGAGGCTGTTTTCGAACTCGCGATAGCGCGCGTACCAACCAAGACACAAGAATGCGATTTGCGGTGCGCCAGTCAAGACGGTCACGAACGCCGCGAGCGTGATGGCCGTTTCGATCTGCGCCAACGTCCGGCCGGTCAGCTTCCAGAGAAAGATGCCACCAGCGATGTTGATGCCCGCCAGCACCGCGCTCAATAAAAGCGCACGCGAAAGCGCTCCGAGATGCCCCTCATTCGGCGTTTGCGCGATACGTCCGGGTAGTGTTCCTGCGGCTGTGACCATGGCAAGACAAGCCTCCGCTAGCGGTATCGGAGCCAGCTTTGAACAGAACGCTTGCGTGAAATACGCCGATCGGCTGCGCAAAATACCCCGCACAGGTCGATATAAAGGTGATTTTCCTTTGATGCGTCTGTGCGCTAGCAAACACTATCCGCGGCTTTTCCATGCGATAAAACCCGCACTGATTTTCGTGAAATTTGATCTAATTTAAGGGCAGGCAGGCCAACCCTGGGGAGGCGATACATGAGCGACGAAAAGAGCCCTCAAGGTTGGTGGACCACGCTGCCCGGACTATTGACCGCCTCCGCGACGGCGATTACCGCTGTTGGCGGTCTGATCGCGATTCTTGGCCAACAAGGTCTCTTTCACAAGCCAGCGCCCGCAACGCCTCCCGTCGTGGCTTCGGTGGCTTCGGCGCCGGAGGCCCCGTCAGCGCCGGTGAAGGACGTGGCGGCAGCTACCGTAACGCACCCACAGACGGAAAACACCCCGCCGCTCGCTTCCGCAGTGCCGGCTTCCGTTTCTTCGACGCGTGGCGAAATCGGCAGCAACATGACTTACTTCGCTGGCAGCTGGCAGAACATCCATCCCGCGACGGCGGGAATCCTGAAGATCCAGATTCGCATAGCGGATTCCACGATGTTCGTGCATGCGTGGGGCAAGTGCCGCCCTACCAACTGCGATTTTGGCGAGGTGCAAGCGCAAGGAATCGGGAGCAACATGGACTCGCAGCCGGGCACGGGCGTGCGTGAGGTCACAGCGCAATTCAGGAACAATGTCCGACAGCTCGCGCTCACCATCCACCCGGCGCCGAACGATCATATCCGCGTGGAAGCCCTTACGAACTTTATCGACCAAAGCGGACGCGCGCCGCTCGCGAAAGTACTTGTGTTTCAGCGCATGTGATGCCGGCGGCTCGTTGAGAACCATGCAGCGCCCCCACTGAGCCGCGTGCCGCGTCAGCGTTTATAGCTCGATCTGAACGTTGGCTGCCGGACCTGTCCAGTCGAGATTGATATAGCTCGTGAAAAGATTGGCGGGCCGATAAAGACCTGGCGCCCCGCCCTCTACCGGCACCGCGTTCGCAGCGAGACGTTGCATTACGTGCTGGCTCAGTCCGAGCGCTGCGGGAAATTTGCGCAGGCCGGTCGCGAAAGGCGCGCCGGCCCATGGGCGATGCGAGATATCGCACGCATTTGGCTGCCACGGCGCCGGGCGTTCGAACACGACCCCTGCCGCCGCGAGACGGTTCGTCATCCAGACAAGCGGACCATTCGACAGCCCCGATTCGCCGAGACCGTAGCCCCCGCCCACATCGGCGTGCGCGCCGGGGAACAGGACCTGAACGACATTGGCACGGGCATTCCACAACGTCGGGGTGAAGTCGACGCGCTCCTCGTCCACCGCGAGCGCCTGGAATCCGTACTTGACGTGCGCGCTCAGGTCGTTGTTGCAGAACTGGAACTCATCGAGCCGCACCGGCGTGCCGTCGTCGTTGCGAATGGTCGGTATGCCGAGCGCGCCGACCGTGTCCCACACCGCAACCGCCTCGACAGGCACGTCGCTTACGAACTTCAACGGGGGCGACGGATGGAGCCCGAGTTCGACATAGTCGGAAAACGAAGTCACGCTATCCGCCAGCGCATGCAGGAGACCGGTTGCACCCGCGTGCATCGTCTGCTTGTATTCGTGCCACGCGGCAAGCCCCGCGCTATAGCTGGATTCGGACCCCGCCAGGAGTCCCATCGCGGTCCAGTCGAGCAAGCCCTTGTTCGTCACGAATCCCGCGAGCGAGCGCGCCGTGTAGGCACCGCGGCTGAATCCGACGATATAGATCCTGTCGCCCGGTTGATACTGCCGCGACAGGTACGTATAACCGCGAACAATGCGCGCAATGAGGCCGAGCCCGACTGCGCCGCCTGCCACTTTATCGAGCGGGTTGTCCCCGTTTCCTACGCCGTGAATATATTTGGCGACCTGCGCGGGCCCGCCTGCGGATTCGGGGGCCGCGATTTCGAGTTCGTTGTCGTTCGGTCCCAGCGGTGCCGAGCCCTTCAGGTTTTCAAACAACTTCTCCACGTTGGTGGGAGTCAGACCGCCCGTTCGGTCCTGAGAGTTGGGACCGTTCCAGGTACCGTCGAGACACAACACAATATTCTTGCTCATCACGGGACTCCTCGCAGGTTCGAGTGCGTTTGCTTCGATCCTCGAATCTAAGGTGTCCCACGTAAATCGCCATCAATATTCGAAAACGGAATGTGCGCCACCGAACATTTGTACGGAATCACATCGACGCACGTTACGGATTTCGCTTCAGTTCGCGGGAATCGTCACGACCGGCGCCTTGCTGCTCGTATCGGCCTCGGCGAGCGCCATGAGGTTCTGCAGGACGGTGAACGCGTATTTCGAGTCGAAGTCGGCGCGTTCGACCCAATACGCCGTGCCGTCGTACTCGATCGCGACATAGGCGTCCGCGGGCGCCCTCGGCCCCTGGTGCACGATGATGATCGGCCGCGTTTCGCCACCAATCATCCCGACCGTCGGTTTCGTCGCGCCGCTCTGCACCTGGGCGTCCGGCACCTGGACCTGCGCTCCGATATTCGTGAGGATGCCGAGCACCGAGCGCGTCACCATGGGAATGCGATTGCCGCCCTGCGCCGAGGGTCCATAGACGATCTCGTAAGTGCGCGTGTCCGCTGCGAGATGGAGCAGTTCGCGCACGCGCGCCAGGTCCGCCGAAACTTGCGGCGACTGCGCGCTGTTCGTCGCGCCGAGCGCGAGATGCACGCTGTTCCTGCCGTTCTCGCTGCGCGACTCCACGTTCAGCTCGCCGGCCACTTGCAGGCGCCGCAGCGTCTGCAACAACTGGAAGAAGCCCGCCGAGCCCGCGCTGCCCTCTTCGCCGAGCGCGCTGCCGTTCTGCAGTCCGCCGATCGATTGCGCGCTGATACGCAGCAGCAAATCGACCGGTATGCCGCCTTCGGCGAGCGGCATCACGAGTTCCGGTGCGAGCGGCCGGATATACGCGTTGGCGAACGCTTCGCCCGTGGTCGGCGAGAACGTGAAGGTCGGGCGATTCGACCAGGAGACGCTGCCGGTCGCGAGCGCATAGTTCGGCTGCGAGCCCGAACCGACATTGCCGGTCGCCCCCGCTGTCGAATCGAACTGATACGCGGCGATGATCGAACTCACCGTGAGAAAGGCGGGCGCGTCGCCGTAACGCAACCCGACCACGGCCGCGAGTATTTCGCGCTTTTTTGCATCGCCGAGCGCTCTTGCGTAATCGACCTGATCGGCGCGCAAGCGCGTCGGGCCGAGATGCACACACGCCGTGCCCAGCAAGGCCGAGCACGAAACCGCCAGAATCGTTGCTTTTGAAATCATCGCGAGTCTGCGCGCCGGGCCGCGCAAAGAGAGTGAGTTTGCGCGCACAGGCAGCAAGCGTTGTGCCCCGATATTTCAGAAGCGCAAGCGTGACCCTTCCGGCGATGACACCCTCAAGCGCGCGGCGCGCACGATTGCGCCCGCGCGAGCAGCACTTCGCGGTCGCGCACATTCTGCGTGAGCGCTGCCGCGCGCGCGAATTCCGCGCAGGCTTCGGCACGGCGCGCCAGCTTTTCCAGCAGATCGCCGCGCGCGGCCGGCAGCCACGGATAGTGGCGCAGCGCGGGCTCCGCGCACAGCGCATCGACGAGATCGAGCGCCGCTTGCGGCCCATGCGCCATGCCCACCGCCACGGCACGATTCAGGCGCACGACGGGCGAGGCATCGAGTTCGAGCAGCGCGTCGTAGATCGAGACGATCTCCACCCAGTCGGTCGCCGCCGCGTTCGGAGCGCGCGCATGGCAAGCCGCCAGCGCCGCCTGCAGCGCGTACGGCCCTGGCGCACCCGCGCAGGCCGCGCCGCGCGCGATCGCGGCAAGCCCGCGCCGAATCAGGAGCGCGTCCCAGCGGCTCCGGTCCTGATCGGCGAGCAGCACAGCGCGCCCGGCCCGGTCCACCCGCGCGGGCAGGCGCGAAGCCTGCAGTTCCATCAACGCAACGAGGCCGTGCACCTCGCCCTCGCGCGGAACGAGTTCCGCCAGTATGCGGCCGAGCCGCAGCGCTTCTTCGCACAGCGCGGGCCGCGTCCAGTCCGGGCCAGCCGTGGCCGTATAGCCTTCGTTGAAGATCAGATAAATCACTTCGAACACCGAATCAAGTCGCGACTCCAGGTCGGCGAGGCGCGGCACTTCGAACGGAACTTTCGCGGCCGCGAGCGTACGCCTGGCCCGCACAATGCGCTGCGCGACGGTTGCCTCGGGAACGAGGAACGCACGCGCGATCTCAGCCGTGGTTAGGCCGCCCAGCAGGCGCAGCGTGAGCGCCGCGCGCCCCTCCTTCGGCAGTACGGGATGGCACGCCACGAACACGAGCCGCAGCAAATCGTCGCCGATCTCATTCTCGCGCGCGGCGTCGAGCGCCTCCACGAAGTCGGGCGCGAAGTGCGCTTCGAGCGCTTCGAGATCCGCGCCCATCGCCTCGTGCGCGCGTGCATGCGAGGCAGCGCGACGCAGCCGGTCGAGCGCGCGATGTTTCGCGACGGTCATGAGCCAGGCTCCGGGGTTCTCGGGAATGCCGCTCGCGGGCCAACTCTCCAGCGCGGCGACGAACGCGTCCTGCGCGATTTCCTCGGCCACGCCCACGTCGCGCACGATGCGCGCGGCGTGGGCGATCACCTTGGCCGACTCGATGCGCCACACGGCCTCGACCGCGCGGCGCGTCGCCGTGAAAGGGTCGTGAGGGTCGCGCGCTTGCGTCACGAGCCGTGCGCACCCTTTTCGATCGCGGCCGGCGACATGTACATCAGTTCCCAGATGTGGCCGTCGGGGTCTTCGAAGCTGCGGCCGTACATGTCGGTGCCGCATTCCATTGGCGGGCGCTTCGACGTGCCGCCCGCCGCGAGCGCCTTGTCGACGAGAGCGTCCACCTCCTCGCGCGACACGCACGAGAGACAGGTCAGCACCTCAGTGCTTTCGCGAGCGTCCACGAGCGCCTTGTCGGTGAAGCCGCGCATGAAATCCGTGGTGAGCAGCATGGCGTACATGTTCTCGCCCAGCACCATGCAGGCGGCCTGGTCGTTGGTAAATTTGGGGTCGAACTCGAAGCCGAGCTTGCCGAAGAAGTCCATCGAGCGCTTCAGGTCGCGCACGCCCAGATTGACGAAGATGTGCTTATGCATGTTTGGAGCCTCACGGTGATCGAAAAAGTGCTCAGGATGCCTTAAGTTGTTCCTGCAGCTGGCGAAAACTCTCGACGCCCTCGCACTGCGGAAGTTCGTCGAGTTCATAGAGCTGCCGCACTTCGACCTCGCCTTCGGTGTGCTTGCCGAAGGGCGACGGGAACCGGCGCGCCCATTCGAGCGCTTCGTCGCGCGAGCGGACCTGGATCAGCGTATAGCCGGCGATCAGTTCCTTCGTTTCAGCGAACGGACCGTCGAGGACCGTGGGCTTGCCGTCCGTGTAGTGCACGCGAAAGCCACGCGAGCTGGGGTGCAGGCCCGACGCGTCGAGCAGCACGCCGGCCTTCGCCAGCGCCTCGTGATAGCGGGCCATCTCGGCGAATACTTCCACGTCGTCGGGCGGCTCGCCCGCTTCGGTCAACGCGTTGGCGCGCACCATGATCATGAATCGCATTGTCTTCTCCTGAATGTGACGTTTGGGGACACTCGAAGCAAGCGGCGCACCATGGGTGCGCTCATGAACACGACGCGCGGGGCGCACGGAAATCGACAACCGACAGCGAAATTTTTTACATGCCAGGGGAAAGTACCTGGTGAAGCGCCGCCCAGGCAAGAGTCTATTCCAGAAGAACCGTCGCGCGTCGGGGCCGCGCGCGCAGTCAGGCGCTCACGCGTAGCGCGCGAGGAAGAGATCGGCGGACGACTCGGCGACCTGGCGCTGCCGCGCCTCGTCGAGCGGGGGCTGGCCCATCGCGACCTGCGGCCAGAAGGCGAATGCCTTGACGATGCCGTGCAATTGCTGCGAGGCGAATGCCGGATCGGACGTTTTCAGGCGGCCATCGGCGGCGGCGGCGCGCACCCAGACCGTGAGGTCCTCTTCGCGCTCGCCGATGCGGGCCACCATATCGCGCGCGCGCTCCGGCGAATGGATGCCCGCTGCGATCGCCACGCGCGCGAGCTTGAAAAACGCTTCGTCGCTCAAGAGCCGCAGCTTGCGCATCAGCAACTCGACGAGTTGCGCGCGCAGCGGCTCGCCCGCGCGGTAGGCCGGCGCTTCGGCGGTCGCACTCGCATCCCAGAGCTGGCACAGGATCGCCGCGAACAGCGCCTCTTTGCTCGGGAAATGGTTGTAGACCGTGCGCTTCGAGACGCCCGCGCGCGCCGCGATACGGTCCATGCTCGTGGCGTCGAAGCCAGAGGCCAGAAATTCGTCGATGGCCGCCGCGACGATGGCGGCGCGCTTGCGGTCGGTCAGACGCTGAGGGGTGGCTGGGGTGCAATCCATTTCGAAATCTTACACCACACAGTTTACTTTTCGCCAGAATAAACTACACTGTGCAGTCTACTTCCTGTTTTCAAAGGCAGCCGCCGACATGACCTCGCCTTTCGCATCGCTGAGCCGTACCTTGGGCCTGAACGCCGCACAACGCAGCCGCGAGCTCTCGTCTGCCTCGCCGCAACACGACGGCGAGCGCTTTCGCAACGTGCGTCCGCGCCCGGCCGAGGGGCTTGGCAAGACGCTGAAGATCATGTGGAACATGATCTTCCACAAGCCCGGCGGCACCACGCCCGCGGGCGCGCTGCCCGTTCACGCGCTTACGCGCGAACAGCTCGAGGCCGCGCCCGATCGCAGCGTCTACCGGCTCGGCCATTCCACGCTGCTCTTCAAGCTGCGCGGCCACTTCTGGCTCACCGACCCGGTATTCGCCGAGCGCGCGTCGCCGTTCCAGAACCTCGGGCCGAAGCGCTTTCATGCGCCGCCCATCGCGCTTGCAGACCTGCCGCCGTTGCGCGGCGTGATCCTCTCGCACGACCATTACGATCACCTCGACCGCGAAACAGTGCTCGCGCTCGCCGCCACGACGGGCGTGTTTCTCACGCCGCTTGGCGTGGGCGACCGCTTGATCGAATGGGGCATCGACGGTGCGAAGGTGCGCCAGTTCGATTGGTGGCAAGGCGCGAATGTCGAGGGCATCGAGTTCACGGCCACCCCCGCGCAGCATTTCTCGGGACGCAGCCTGTTCGACGGCAACAGCACGCTGTGGGCGTCGTGGGTGATCGCCGATGCCGATATGCGCGTGTTCTTCAGCGGCGATACCGGTTACTTCGACGGCTTTCGTGCGATTGGCGAGCGGCTGGGTCCGTTCGACGCGACCTTCATCGAGACCGGCGCGTACGACCCGCAATGGCCCTATGTCCACATGCAGCCCGAGGAAACCGTGCAGGCGCACGTGGACTTGCGCGGCGAGTGGCTCGTGCCGATTCACAACGGCACGTTCGATCTCGCCATGCATCGCTGGCAGGACCCGTTCGAGCGCGTGACCGGCCTCGCGCTCGCTCGCGGCGTGACGCTCTCCACGCCGCGCATGGGCGAGCGGCTCGATCTGGCCGAGCCGCATCGTGGGGAGCGCTGGTGGCGTGAGGTCGTGCAGAGTGCAGAGCCGCGGCGCGCGGCGCGCCGGTGGTTCGCTTGCCGCGATGCGGGCGAAGCGCGGTCGTAACCCCAGTCCCATTCCTTTCTCCCCGCAGCCCGCGCGCCGCACGAGCGCGCGGGCACGCCTGCTGCTCGCTCCCCGCTTCTTCCCCATCGCTGCAAAAGTCTCCTAAGCTTTTGCATCAGGGCCCGCATCGCGCCGGGACCCTTCAGCGCCCCCTTTACCCTTAACGGGATTTCCCCAGGCTGACAGTCTCCGATTTCTGGCATTAAATAAATCAACTTGATTTATTTAGTCGGCGCCGAGTGCAACAAAAGCCGATGCCCTCGTTCAGCTTTACATGAGACCGGAGCAGCGCTACAGCGCCAACTCCGGCTCGCCAGGAGGAGACACGTGAGAAGTCCGCATGTCGGTCAGGGCAGCAATTCCGCCAACGTCCGCCGCTACAACGAACGCCTGCTGCTGCAGGCGCTGCGTCGTGCGGGCGAGGCGTCGAAGGCCGATCTCGCGCGTCTCGCCAATCTCACGAGCACCGCGGTGGGCACCATCATCACGTCGCTCACGGCCAATGGCCTGATCGAGGTGAGCGGCCGCCGCGACGGCCAGCGCGGCCAGCCCGCCTCGCTCCTGCGCCTCTCGCCGCGCGGCGCGTTCGCCATCGGCGTGCGGCTCGACCGGACCAACATCGAAACCGTGCTCGTGGATTTCGCGGGCCAGATGATCGAGCGCCGTTCGCGCGACATGCTGCTGCCGCAACCCTCGGTCGCACAGGAAATCGTGCAGCGCGACATCGCCGAGCTATTAGGCATCCTCACGACGGAGGAACGCAGCCGCCTCGCCGGCATCGGCGTGGCGCAGCCGTACAACCTCGGTAGCTGGCTGCGCGAACTGGGCCTGCCTGCCGATACCTTTCGCGTATGGAACGACGTCGATTTCGCGGGCGAACTCGCCCGCGCCACGGCGCTGCCCGTGTTCAGCGAAAACGACGGCAACGCGGCTGCCATCGCCGAGCTCTTCTACGGCTGTGGACGCCAGCGCGACGACTTCCTCTACCTGTTTCTCGGCCCGGCGATCGGCGGCGGCATCGCCATCGACGGCGACTGCGTGCGCGGCCTCACCGGCAACGCGGGCGATTTCGCTGTGATGCCCGTGCCGCCAAGCCGCCTGCCCTCGGCGCACAAGCCGCCCGGTCAGTGGGACATCCTGCTTTCGCGCGCGTCGCTCATTGCGCTGCGCCGCCATCTGAAGTATCGCGGCGAGACTATCGACAGCCGCGCCGATCTGGAAGCGTGCATCGCGCGCGGCCACCCCGGCGTGCAGGAATGGCTCGACGACTGCGTCGACGCGCTCGCCCCCGCTCTGCGCTCGGCGTTCTGCGTGCTCGACGTGCCGGCTGTGGTGCTCGACGCCGACGTGGACGCGGGCCTGATCGACACGCTCATGCAGCGCCTGCGCCTCGCGGTCGCTGCCACGGCGCCCGAAGCGCGCGGCACGCCCGCCCTCGTGCGCGGCACCTTCGGTCCCGACGCGGGGGCGCTCGGCGCAGCCACGCTCCCCATGTTCTTCAACTTTTCGCCGCGCGCGGGCATCCTCATGGGCGCCGGCGCACAAACTTACACACAAGCGCAGGAGGAGAGCCATGTCGCCCTCTGAGTCCACGCCGCCGCTGCTGGAAATGCGGGGCATCACCAAGACCTTTCCCGGCGTGCGCGCGCTCGACAATGTGCGCCTCACTGTCTACCCCGGCGAGGTCCACTCGCTCATGGGCGAGAACGGCGCGGGCAAGTCCACGCTGATGAAGATTCTCTCCGGCGCCTACCAGGCCGACCCCGGCGGCGAGATTCTCATCGAGGGCAAGCCGGTCGTGATCGACGGGCCGCATGCGTCGCGCGAGCTGGGCGTGGCCGTGATCTACCAGGAGCTGAGCCTCGCGCCCAATCTCTCCGTTGCCGAGAACATTCATGCGGGCCGCGAACTGCGCAAGGGCAACCGCCGCTTCGGCACGGTCGACCGGCGCGCCATGGAGCGCGGCTGCGAAGACGTGCTCAAGCGCCTCGGCGCGAGCTTCGGGCCCACGACGCTGGTCGGCTCGCTTTCCATCGCCGAGCGCCAGCTCGTGGAAATCGCACGCGCCGTCCATAGCGACGCGCGCATCATCGTGATGGACGAGCCCACCACGCCGCTTTCCTCGCGCGAAACGGAGCGCCTTTTCAAGCTCATCAACCAGCTTCGCGACGAAGGCCTTGCGATCATCTACATCAGCCACCGCATGGCCGAGGTGTACGAGCTGTCGGACCGCGTTTCCGTGCTGCGCGACGGCAGCTACGTCGGCACGCTCATGCGCGACGCGCTCAACGCGGAAAGCCTCGTGAGCATGATGGTGGGCCGCGATATTTCGGGCTTCTACAAAAAGGCGCACGCCCCCTACGATCCGGGCAAGGCCGTGCTTACCGTGCGCGATGTGGCCGACGACAAGCGCGTGCGCGGCTGCAGCCTCGACCTGCACGCGGGCGAAGTGCTCGGCATTGCGGGTCTCGTGGGCGCGGGCCGCACCGAGCTTGCGCGCCTCATCTTCGGCGCGGAGCCGCGCGTGCGCGGCGAGATCGCCATCGACGGCAAGCGGCTCAACGTGCACACGCCGCGCGACGCGATCAACGCGGGCCTCGTCTATCTGACCGAAGACCGCAAGCATCAGGGCCTCTTTCTCGACATGAGCGTGCGCGACAACATCAACGTCGCCGTGGCCGGGCGCGACGCGCGCATGGGCGTGCTCGACCTCGCCCGCGGCGGCGAGCGCGCGAAGGAAGCCATCCGTTCGCTCTCCATTCGCGTGCCGAGCGCGCGCGTGAACGTGGGCGCGCTCTCGGGCGGCAACCAGCAGAAGGTGCTGCTCTCGCGCCTGCTGGAAACCAGGCCGCGCGTGCTGATACTCGACGAGCCCACGCGCGGCGTCGATATCGGCGCAAAGTCCGAGATCTACCGGATCATCAACGACCTCGCCAAGACCGGCGTGGGCATCATCGTGATTTCGAGCGAACTGCCCGAGATCATCGGCGTGGCCGACCGCGTGCTCGTCATGCGCGAAGGCGTGTTCGCCGGCGAGCTTGGCGGCTACACCGGCAAACCCATCACGCAGGAGGCGATCATCGAACTCGCCACCGGCTCGCAGCACCCGCTCGACGAAGCCGCTTGACCTTCATCGCATACGCAAGAAACGTCCCTCAGGAGTACGACATGAAAAGCATTCTTCCCCGGCACGGTGTCGCGGCCTCGCCCACGCAGCCTGCGCAAGGCGCTCAACCCGCACGCAGCGTCGCGGTCGACGGTCATCGCCAGCGCATGAAGTCGCTCGTGCGCACCGCCGGCATGCTGCCGGTGCTGGTGCTGCTGTGCATCGGCTTCGGTCTGCTCAACGACGGATTCTTCACGCTGGAAAATCTTTCGATCGTCACGCAGCAGGCGTCGATCAACATCGTGCTCGCCGCCGGCATGACGTTCGTGATTCTCACGGGCGGCATCGATCTTTCGGTGGGTTCGGTGCTGGCCGCCGCCGCCATGGCCGCCATGATCGGCTCGAACATCGCGGGCTGGGGCTGGCTCGGCGTGCCCATGGCGCTCGCGGTGGGCCTCGGCTTCGGCCTCGTCAACGGCGCACTCATCTCGCTCCTGCGCCTGCCGCCGTTCATCGTCACGCTCGGCTCGCTCACGGCGGTACGCGGCATTGCGCGCCTCATGGGTCACGACACGACGATCTTCAACCCGCAGCTGCCGTTCGCGTTCATCGGCAACGGCACCGTGCTCGGCGTGCCCTGGCTCGTGATCATCGCGCTCGTGGTGGTGGCCGGCTCGTGGTTCGTGCTGCGCCGTACCGTGCTCGGTCTGCGCATCTACTCGGTGGGCGGCAACCCGGAAGCGGCGCGCCTCTCGGGCATCAAGGTATGGGGCATCGAGATGTTCGTCTATGCCGTCTCGGGCCTGCTCGCGGGCCTCGGCGCGGTGATGTCGGCGGCGCGCCTCTACGCGGCCAACGGCCTGCAACTGGGCCAGTCCTATGAACTCGACGCGATCGCCGCGGTGATTCTGGGCGGCACGAGCTTCGTGGGCGGCGTGGGCTCGATCATCGGCACGCTGATCGGCGCGCTCATCATCGCCGTCCTCACCAACGGCCTCGTGCTGCTCGGCGTCTCGGACATCTGGCAGTACATCATCAAGGGCCTCGTGATCGTCGGCGCCGTGGCGCTCGACCGCTACCGCCAGCGCGGCTCGGCCCGCACGTAAGCGGCGCCTATACAGCATCAGCCAGAAACAGGCGCGAGCGCAGGCGGTCCTGCTGCGCTTGCCGGTAAAGCACCCAAACAGGACCCAAGCAGGCCCCCTCAGGAGACAACCTCATGTTCAAGAAAAAAGCCGTTCTCGCCGCTGCCGCCCTCACGTTCGGATTCGCACTGCAAGGCGCGCATGCCGCCGACAAACAGCTCAAGTCGGTCGGCATTACCGTGGGTTCGCTCGGCAACCCCTACTTCGTAACGATCGTGCAGGGTGCGCAAGCGAAGGCGAAGCAGATCAACCCGAATGCCAGGGTCACGGCCGTTTCGGCCGACTACGACCTCAACAAGCAGTTCACGCAGATCGACAACTTCATTTCGGCGCACGTGGACATGATTCTCCTGAACGCGACCGATCCGAAGGCGATCTTGCCGGCGGTGAAGAAGGCGCAGGCGGCCGGTATCGTGGTGATGGCCGTGGACGTGGCCGCCGCGGGCGCCGACGCCACCGTGCAGACCGACAACGTGAAGGCCGGCGAGATTTCGTGCGAATATCTCGCGAAAAAGATCAACAACACCGGCAATGTGATCATCCAGAACGGGCCGCAGGTCTCGGCCGTGATCGACCGCGTGAACGGCTGCAAGCAGGTGCTCGCCAAAACGCCCGGCATCAAGATCCTCTCCGACGATCAGGACGGCAAGGGTTCGCGCGAAGGCGGCATGAACGCGATGCAGGGCTACCTCACGCGTTTCCCGAAGATTGCCGGCGTGTTCGCGATCAACGATCCGCAGGCCATCGGCAGCGACCTGGCCGCGAAGCAATTGCATCGCAGCAACATCGTGATTACGTCGGTGGATGGCGCGCCCGATATCGAAACGGCGCTCAAGACCGACACGCTCGTGCAGGCTTCGGCCAGCCAGGACCCGTACAAGATGGCGCAGACGGCCGTGCAGGTGGGCTACGACATCATGAACGGCAAGAAGCCCGCCAATCCGATGATTGAAATGACGCCGCAACTCGTCACGCGCGACAACGTAGGCAGCTACAAGGGCTGGTCGTCGCACTAAGCGTCGCATGAGCACAGACGCCTGTGCTTCGCGACGGTCATGCGAGCACGGCGTCCTTCGTCACCACGCGGCGCGGAATGATTTTCAGGTCGTAGAACGTGTCCGCGATCTTCTGCTGCTGCGCGATCACCGCGGCGTCGATCGGCCGGTATTCATGCGCGTAATGGCTGAGGCCGGTCTGGATCGTCGCCGCATCCAGGCCCTGGATTGGCGAGAGTTTCGCGGCCGCCGCCGCCGTGTTGGCGCGCACCCACTGCCCCGTCTTGCCGAGTTCGTCCAGCGCGATCGCTAGAGCGTCCTTGCGGTTTTGCGCGAATTCGCGCTGGCTCAGGAAGAACTGATGATGGCTCGCCACGCCGCTGGCGTCGGCAAGCAGGCGTGCGCCGTCCTGCGATTCGACGGCAGCCAGGAACGGGTCCCAGATCGCCCACGCGTCGATGGCGCCGCTTTGCAGCGCCGCGCGCGCGTCGGCGGGCGCCAGATACACGGGCTGCACGTCGGCAATGGAAAGGCCCTGCTTTTGCAGCAGCGCGACGAGAAACCAGTGCACATCCGAGCCGCGATTCAGGCCGATCTTCTTGCCCTTCAGTCCTGCCACGTCATGGATTGGCGAATTTTTCGCAACCACCACGCCTTCCGCGTGCGGCGTGGGCAATTCATACGCCGTATAGACAAAATCCGCGCCCGCAGCCTGAGCAAATACGGGCGGGGCTTCGCCCACATAGCCAAAGTCGATCGCGCCCACGTTCAGGCCTTCGAGCAATTGCGGGCCGGCGGGGAATTCGGTCCACGACACCTTGATGCCGAGCGGCGCGAGACGCGTTTCGAGCGTGCCGTTGGCCTTGAGCAGCACGAGCGTGCTCGCGGCCTTCTGGTAGCCGATGCGGAACTGGCCGGGCTGATACCTGGCGAACGCGGTGGCGGGCAGCGCCGCGCCAGCAAGCGTCGCGCCGAGCGTGGCGAGGAAATGGCGGCGGGTATATCGGCGGATATGGGGTCTTGGCGGCGTGCTCATCTTCAGCGCTTCCGTGTTGGCATGGGGCGTGCACCCACACGGCGCAGCCATCGAAGCGATGATGCTACCGGGCCGCACGCGTGCGCGGAACCGACGTTTCGCGCTAAGCAAATCACGCCGGCAGGAATACGCGGGCGACCTATGCGCCAGCCGTCGCGTGCGGATCGGGCGACATATGCGCCCCGTTCGCGCGATACCAGCGCACGAACGCCTCCGACGACATGGGCTTCGCGTAGAAAAAGCCCTGGATATACGTGACGCCGCGCGCGCACAGATAGTCGCGCTGCACCTGCGTTTCCACCCCCTCGGCCACGATCCGCGCGCCAAGGCTATGCGCGAGATCGATAATGGCGTCGAGCACGGTTGCCTTGCTGCCTTGCGCATCGATGGTCAGCACGAAGCCTCGATCGATCTTCAGGATGTCGAACGGAAATTTCTCGAGATACGAGAGCGAACAATATCCCATGCCAAAATCGTCGATGGCGACCTTCACGCCCTCGCGCCGCAAGGTCACCAGATTGTTGCGCGCCTGCCCGGTATTGCGCACCAGCGTGCGCTCAGTGATCTCGAGCGTGATCGTCGCGCCGTGCGGCGCCACGGCCGCGCGCAGCGCCTGTACGTCGCTCACGAGCTGGACGCCCGACAGATGCTCGGGCGCGAAGTTGACGCCGAGGTGAAAGCCCGGCGCGACGTCCCACGTGGCCACGTCGCGCCCGATGAGCTTCAGCAGATGCTGCGTAAGCGGCACGATCACGTGCTCTTCTTCGGCTACCTGAATGAACTCGTCCGGACGGATCGCGCCTGTGCCCGGCCGCACCCAGCGCAGCAGCGCCTCCACGCCCTCGCAGCGCCCCGTCTCGACGCCGTAGAGCGGCTGGTATTCGACATGAAATTCGTTCGCACGGATGGCCCGCAGCAGTTGTTCGCGGCGCGACTGGCCGTTTTGCTGCAAGCGGCGCACGAGCCAGACGAGCCACGCGGAAAAGGCGGCCGCCCACGGCAGATAGCGCAGCAGCAGGCCGCGCCAGGTTTCGAGAATGCGCTCGGGCCGCCCGTAGATCTTCAGATCGATCGTAGCGCCCGACATGCGCTTTTGCATATCGACCAGCAACGGCGCGCCGCGCACGCTAACGAGCGCCATGGCTTCACGCAACACCGTGCCCTCGCCCACCCTCAGTTCGGCCTGGCGAAACACGGCGAGCGGCGCCGCCCCATGCAGCAGGTCCAGCAGATACTGCACGTCCACCACGGCCACCACCGAGCGCCCCGCTTCGCCCGCGACGCCAACCAGCAGCGAGGGACGGTTGCGCACCATCGGCGTGTCCTCGACGATCATGAGCCATTCGCCCTGCGCGGCCGGGACGCCGCCATTGAGCCAGCCGCCATTGGGAACCGCTTGTTGCGAGAACGCGGACGAGCAGTCGACGCGGCCTTCGTAAAGAATGTTGAGCGTGCGCACATAGGGCACGGCGGCGGCCTTGCGCGTGAGATCCGGCGAGAGCGTGCCGCACGCTTCGTTCGCACGCGGCGCGAACGAGCGCGCCGCGCTCTGCGCCGTCTCGACGATCGAGACAACCTGCCCGACGATAATCGCGGAAGCGAGCGTCGCCTCGCGCTGCGCAAAGCGCTCGGCCTCGTAACGTCCGAGCGCCACGCACAGCAGGATCGGGATCAGCGCCACGACCAGCAGCACGAGCAAACGCGACACTCGCGAGCGGACCGCGCCGGGTTTGGGCGAGACTTCGGGCAAGGCGTTCTCCGCACCAGGGCCGTCATGGGGAGCGGCTACGGTATGACGCCAACATACACCAACGCGCCGGTTGCGGGCGCGCGCGGTGCCCGGCGCACGCCAACGTCAGCTAACGTGAACGCCCATCATGCGCATTCGATGCGGTTGCGGCCGCCCTTTTTCGCGCCGTAGAGCGCGAGGTCGCTGCGCGTGAGCGCGGCTTCGGCGCTCATGTCGGCGGCGATCATGAGCGTGATGCCGCGCCGGGCACTCCGGCGGCACCCCGCAAGCCTCAGGTGTCGCCGCGCCGGCGGAACACCCACCAGCCCAGCAGCGCCGTGAAGGTCGCGACCAGCACCACCATGAGCCAGAAGCCGTGGCGGTTTTCCGCGAGCGGAATGCCGCCCACGTTCATGCCGAAAAAGCCCGCGACGATGTTGATCGGCAACGCGAGCACGGTGACGAGCGTGAGCGTGAAAAGCGTGCGGTTGTTCTGTTCTTCGAGCCGCGCGGCAATTTCTTCCTGCAACAGCTTGATGCGCTCGACGAGTCCGGCCATGTCGCCCAGCACGAGCGAGAACTCTTCGGTCGCCTCGCGCAGGTCCTGCATGTCGGGTGTCTGGAGCCAGCGCGGCGGGCGCGCGAGCAGACGGAAAATCGAACCCGGCTCCGGCGCGAGCATGCGTTGCAGGCGCACCAGGATGCGCCGCATGGCCGCGAGATCGTGGCGGCTCGCCGAGCGGCGCGAGGCGAGATACTGGTCCTCGGCGCGATCGACGTCGACACTCGTGCGGCGCACGATCTCCACCATGAGGTCGGCCTGGTCGCGCATCAGGTGGATGAGCAATTCTGCCGGCGAGCGGAACGTCTCGCCGTTGCGCACGTAACCGCGCAGACGGTCGATGGAGCGCAGCGGTTTCAGGCGCGCCGTGACGAGAATGCGCTCGTGCGTGTACGACCAGAGCGTCGCGATCTGCGAGGGCGTGAGTTCGAAATCGAACATCACGTCGTTGACCACGGCAAATAGCCCGTTGTCCACGTGCTCGATACGCGTGGAGTGCGAGCCTTCCACGAGCATCTCGAAGAAGGCGTCGGGCAGCTCGAGATGCGCGCGCATCCACGGTTGCGCCGCGGCGTGGGCGAGATTGAAATGCAGCCAGTAAAACGTGTCGTCGCGCGCGGCTTGCGGCTCGCCGCTCTCGTGCGCGAGCCGCAGCGCCTCGAGGACATCGTCGCACGTGACGGGCTGCCCAGGCTGCCCCGGCGTGAAGCGAAAACCGCAAATGAGGCCCGACAGGTCGGCGCCATACGTTGCGACGGACGAAGCGAAATCCATGGTCGTCATGGCCGGTTGATCGGCGCACAGCATGCCATACGTGCGCTTTTACAGGCAAGCGCACGAATCGATGCACCGACACGCGCGTGTCATGGACGCATGCTATGCAACGCCGGGCAAGCCGAGCTGGGTGCGGCCGAGCGGCGTGAGATCGGCCACGCCGGCCCGATCCGCCAGATCGGCTTCGATATGCTCGGGGGGAAAGTCTGGCGGGCTGCGGCCTTCGAGAAAGCTCGGCAACTGGCGCTGCAAATACGCGTCGTTCTTCGCGCAACCCGGCGTGGCCGGAATATACATCACGTTGCTGTAGCCGCTGCCGCGGTGCTCGTCTTCGACGGAGTGAATCACGTCGCAGTGCCAGAACACGGCGTCGCCGGCCTGCATTGGAGGAATCGATATCAGCGCATCGCACAGCGGCGCATGCCACTCGGGGCTGATCGGCAGCCCGCGGCCCGGCTGCGCGCCGCACAGGTCGTCCTCGGCCACGTCGTCCTGCAGCGCGCGCAAGAGAACGTACGCCATGGCGTTGGCGATGGGCACGATCTGCAGGGTGCCGTCGCCGGGGCCCTGCGGCGTGAGCGCGGTCCAGCCCTGGAAGGTGCGGA
The DNA here is from genome assembly GCF_003096715.1 of Paraburkholderia silvatlantica. Classification (GTDB taxonomy): domain Bacteria; phylum Pseudomonadota; class Gammaproteobacteria; order Burkholderiales; family Burkholderiaceae; genus Paraburkholderia; species Paraburkholderia silvatlantica. The sequence goes on along the minus strand of NZ_QEOL01000016.1, from coordinate 106,002 downwards.
ACATCGAAGAGGCGATGCGCGAGGGAATCTCGCTCGCGTGCGTGCGGTATGCGCCGTCGAATGGGTCGTAGCGCCGCCAGTCGCCCGAGAATACGTGGCGATAGACCTGGCGGAAATGCTCGTCGAGCCAGCGCTCGACCGCGCCGCCGTCGCAATGCGCGGCGAGGCCGGGCGCCGCCGTTCCGGGCGGCCGGCGCCGCAGACGGTCGGCGTAGGCGGGCACGACGTCAGGATCGAAATGCACGCGCCCCTCGCTCTCGTGGCGCCACAGGCGGTTGAGGAAGACGCGCGCGGCGGTCAGTTCGGCGGACTCGCGCGCCTGCACCTGCGGGCGCGACCAGTAGACACCATAAATCAACGGCCGGCTCACCTGCGGCGGGAGGGCATTGCGCTGCGCCGCGCGCTGGGCGGCACGCGCGTCGAGATCGTTGCGCGCCACGTACGCGGCAATTTCGGCGTCCCAGCGCGCGGCCTGCTCCGGCTCGAACACGCGGCGGATCACACAGGCGCCACGCGCTTTCACGAGCGCGATCGCCTCGGCGCTCACGCGCTGCGCGGCGATGTCGGCAAACGCGATCTCCGGGATCACGGCTTCGCCCGCCTCGTGCAGCCGGGCAATGTGCCGCGCCTCTTCGCCTATGGCCTGCGCGACCTCCTCGAACACTTCGCGATAGCTCGGCAGTTGCGCGCGCAACATGCGCTTGGCCTGCCGGATCGCGCCCGGGACGTCGTCGATTTGAAGTGCCGCCATGCATGTCTCCATCGGGGTTGAATGCCGTCGTTTGGTGGCAAGCATACGCTTCAATGGCGAACGTCCGGCGTTACCCGTTTCGCATCGTTTCGCATCGTTTCGCATCGTTTCGCATCGTTTGGCATCGTTTGGCATCGTTTGGCATCCCTCTCCCCGGGCCTTGCCTTCCCGACCTTCACGCATCGGCGCTGAGTGCGCCGCGCAAACGGGGGCTAACGCACCGGTCACATCCTTTCGCCTGCCGCGCTTCGGCGCTGCCGCCGGAAGAACTGCCACATCATCGCTATCGCGTCGGGGCCCCGATCCGAATGAAACGCTTCGCGCGGATCGCCGCCGCTCCATGCATGCCCGAGCCCGCGAACGACACACACCCGCACGGCGAGCCTGCCCGACCTGACGTAATCGGTGTACGCCACCGCGTCGCGGCTATAGGTCCGGATCTCGCCAACGCGCAATTCGCCCTGCACGTCGAGCAGCCGGTTGACACGCGCGAACTGCACGCCGAGTTGCGCGGCGTTGCGCTTCGCCACGATCGCGTCGATTTCGCCTTGCACGATGAAGGCCGGCATGCCGGGATGTCCGGCGACGTCGAGAGCGGCATCGACCAGATGCACCGGGTCTTCGCGGCTGCCGTGGCGCATGACGCTCATCGCGCTCATCGTGGAACTGGCTGCGCCGAAAACCGGTCCCGAGTGCAGGCCCACGGCCGCGAAGCGCCACGCATAGTGCATGGCGAGCACGGACGCGAGACCCGCCCCCGCCGAGATGCCCGCCAGGTACACGCGCTCGCGATCGAATCCGTGCTCGCGCACGATGGCGTCGACGAGCGACGCGACCGCTGGCGCCTCCGACTGCTCATGATCGCCGTGCCAGTGCCAGCATCGCTGCGCGTGCGCCGTTTTCGCCTGCTCGGGGAGCAGCACGGCGAAGCCTGCGCGATCCGCCAGCCGGCAAGCCCGTGTGCCCGCGGCGAACGACTCCGCCGTCTGCTTGCAGCCGTGCAGCATGACCACGAGCGGCAGGCCCGCGCCCCCGGCCGCGCCGGCGGGCACATAGAGCGCATACGCGAGATGATTGACGAGATGCCCGGCCCTGGGCGGCGCGGAATGCCAGGAGCGGATCCACCTGCCGGCCGCGCCCGCCGGTTGCGCACGCCCCACGTGCGCCTTGCCGGCGCGCTTCGCCGGTTTGGCTGCCGGACTCACGACCTGAGCGGCCTTTGCGGGCGCCGTTTTGCGTGCCGCGGCCTTTTTCTTCGGCCGCGTTGCGCTCATGCGGGTGAGCAGTTCGAGACCTTCGAGCCAGACGCTGGTCGTTTTCCTGGGCATGAGCAATGGCGACAAGGCGATTTGTTCACGTCACGCCAGGCGGCACGCGGCGGACAGCGCGAATACAGCGATCGAGCCGCTGCGAGTCCAACCATCATAGCGGCCCAGACCTCGTGCTGAATTCTGCGTGACCGCACGCTGCTGACCGCGCCGCGCCACAAGTACTGCGGCGCTATAATTTCGGGAATCATTGCTGCGATGCCCATTCGAACACCGGTAAAAGAACGACTCAATCGCGCTGAAACCGGAAAGAAAGGCCGAGACGCCAGCCGAACTGTTCGGCATTACCCGCTTTCCGTCATCCTCCGTGACTGCTTCCACGCCAAACGCATCGCCGCGCCCCACGCTGTTCGGACTCTTTCTGATCTTCAGCCGCATCGGCATGACGAGCTTTGGCGGCGGCTTGAGCGGCTGGCTGTTGCGCGAATTCGTCCAGGATCGCAACTGGATCAGCGAAGAAGATTTTCTCAACGGTCTCGCAATCTCGCAGGCGCTGCCCGGCATCAACGTGAAAAACATGGCGATCTGGATCGGGCACCGGCTGCTGGGCTGGCGTGGCGCCGCCGTGGCCGTAACGGGCATCGTCGTGCCGCCCGCGTGCCTGATCGTCGTGATTGGCAGCGTGGTCGGCGCGCTCATCTTCCATCCGCTCACGCAGATTCTGATCGCCGGCGCTGCCGCGGCGGCCACGGGATTGTCGCTGTCGATGGGTGTCGTCACCGCGCGGCGCGTGCGGCGGCAAGGGCTTCCGCTGCTGCTCATGGCAGCGACATTCCTTGCGATCGGCATTCTGCGTTTGTCGCTCGTGTGGGTGGTCGTGGCAGGCGGCGCCGTGAGCGTGCTCTACGAATACGTGGCGATCCGCCGGGGTGCGCGATGAACTCGCGCCTGCTCGGTCAGCTGGCCGCCATTTTCGTGCCACTTTCGCTCGTGACGATCGGCGGCGGCCAGGCGATCGTCGCCGAGATTCAGCGCCAGGTCGTCGAAGTGCATCCGTGGATGACGCATTCGCAATTCGCCGCCGATTTCGCGATTTCGCGCATGGCCCCGGGTCCTGGCTCGCTGCTCGTCACGTTGATCGGCTGGCAGGTTGCCGGCTTCTGGGGCGCGCTCGTGGCGACCGCCGCGCTCTTGCTGCCAACCGCTATCCTCATCTACGGCGTCACGCATGTCTGGGGCCGTTATCAGGGCGCCGCGTGGCAGTTGGCGCTCGAGCGCGGCCTGCGCCCCATCGCGGCCGGCATGATGCTCGCGGCGGGCTGGGTGCTGCTCAAGTCGCTCAACGGCGGCCTTCCCGCGAAGGCCATTGCCGTCGTGTCGCTTTGCGTGCTGCTCAGAACGCGGGTCAGTCCGCTCGTTCTTCTCGTTGCAGGCGCGCTCGCGCTCGTTGGCGTCAGCCTGGTCGGCGCGGGCCTGCCGCATTGGCTCCAGGTGCAGCTCACGTAGAAAAACATCCCGCCGCTGCAACTTCACGGGAATAGCAGTCCGCCTTCAGCGGTATACCCATTGCAGTCTCCGTTGATTCGACCGCGCTCCAGCCGGTCGCCGAACCATGCTATTTCATCAGGAGTTCGAAATGATCATCCGCCGCCCGCTTTTCGCCTTGCTCGTCGTGACGGCTTGCATCGGCGCTGCATCTACCGCATCCGCACAGGGACTCACGCGTGCCCAGGTGCGCGAACAGTTGATCGAAGCGCAGGCCAACGGCTCGCAATTCGTGACCGACAGCTCGTATCCGGACGTGAGCCCCATCTTCGCGCAGCAAGTCGCGCGTGCGAAGGCACAGCATCAACAGCAGCAGCAACCCAGCGGCATGGGCGCGCCCATGCAGGGCACGAGCGACGCCGGCGCGCCGCATACGGCGTGTGTCGGGCCGGTGAGCTTCTGCAACCTGTATTCGGGTAGCTGAAAGCGATCGCCGAATCCCGCCAGCCGCCCGGCGCCCCGGCCGAATGCCCCGCTCGCGACGAGCGAGCGGGGCATCTCACGCACTTTTTCAGCACCGCCCCCCTTTCCCTGAGCGTCCTCGCCGCCGCAAACTCAGCAAGGCGTCATCTTCGATGCGCCGCGCATGCACCGTTAAGCCTGCGCGCGGATTTGCGTGCGCTACAGGACAAACCCTGCCCCCCAATTCTCTTGTGGCGTGACTACACTATGGTCGTCGGCATTCGTTTGCTATCCGCGTTCGTGTGCCGCCCGCCAGCACGATGACCACTGGGAGGTGTGCTGTGCTCCGCCTGATCTTCGCCCGCACTTCGCGCCCTGCGGCGGCGCTTGTCCTCGCGCTTGCCAGCGCTTTCTGTTACGAGGCGAACGCCGCAACGCCGCCTCCGGCCGCCACCAAACCGCCCGCAAGCAAAGCCGCCGTCGACAAGGCGGCCAACGACAAGGCGGCAGGCGATAAAGCCGTAGCCTCGCCGAAGGCCACCGCCGAGGCATCCGCGCCTGCGGCCATGGCCGCACCCGACTTCTTTTCGCTCGCCGAGCGCTACGGCCCCGCCGTCGTGCACGTGATCGCGCACAGCGCCGACGACCCGTCCGCGCCGCCCGAGCAGGAGGCCATCGACGCCGACGATCCTTTCTTCGCGTTCTTCAGGCGCGCGCCGAAGCCGGCGTCCGACGCCGAGGCCAGCGGACCGCGCGTGATGACGGGCGCGGGCTCCGGATTCATCGTCAGCCCCGATGGCGTCGTGCTCACCACGGCGCACATCGTCGACAACGCCGAGCAGGTGATTGTGCAGCTCACGGACAAGCGCGAGTTCAAGGCGGAGGTCGTCGCCGTCGACCCGCAAAGCGACGTTGCCGTGCTGCAGATCGACGCCCACGATCTGCCGTTCGTGAAACTCGCCGACACGGCGAAGGTCCACCCCGGCGAGCCCGTGCTGTCGATCGGGTCGCCGGACAGCTATCAGAACACCGTGACGACGGGCATCCTCAGCGCGACCTCGCGCACGCTGCCCGACGGCAAGGCGTTTCCGTTCCTCCAGACCGACGTGGCGGTCAACCCGGACAACTCCGGCGGTCCGATCTTCAATCGCGCGGGCGAGGTAATCGGCATCGACGTGCAGATTTACGCGGACGGCGGCCGCTACCAGGGCCTGACCTTCGCGATTCCGATCGACGCCGCCAACCAGTTCCGTGCCCAGTTGCAGGCGCGCAAGGCGGCGCCCGCCGCGAAGACAACCAACCCGGGCGATGGCGGCACGATCCGCACCTTCGGCATGCAGGTCGAAGACGTGAGCCCCGGGCTCGCGGCAGCGCTCGGCTTGCCGCATGCGGGCGGCGCGCTCGTCGACGCCGTCGACCCCGCCTCGCCGATCGGCAAAGCGGGCATCCGGACCGGCGACGTGATCGTGCAGGTCGGCACCAAACCCGTCGACCGGGCCGCGACGCTCGCTGCCGCGCTCGCTGCCGTGCCGCCCGCCACGCCGGCATCGCTCAAGGTGATCCGCAACCGCCAGCCCGCCGTGGCTGGCTTCTCGAATACGGCGTTCGATCCGAAGGCGGCGGATGCGGATGCGGCGGCTACTGGAGCAACAGGGGCGGAAGGGGCGACCGCAGCACAGGCAACCGCAGCCGCACAGGCGGCGGAAAAGACCGATGCGCCAGTCGCGACCGCCGTAGCGGATGCGGTGGGCAAGGCGCCACCGTCCGACGTGCACGCCGTCAAAACGGTGATGACGGACCCGAGCGCGCAGCCCGCCGCCGCGGCAGCACCGGCCCCGCGCCATGCCGCCGACCGCCTCGGTCTGATCGCGCATGCGCTGAGCGCCGAGGAAAAACGCTCGACCGGGCTGCCGCTTGGTTTGATGGTGGAAGCCTCGACCGGACCCGCCGCGAGCGCGGGCGTGCGGGCCGGCGATGTCGTGCTGTCGCTCGACGACACCCTGGTCGAATCGCAAGAGGAAGCTGTCGCGCTCGAGGCAAAGGCGACGAAGAGTATGTCGCTGCTGATTCAGCGGAACAATGCGCGTAGCTTCGTTGCGGTGAAGCTCAGGTGATGGGCGCTGCACGCGCTGCGCGGGGTGCGTTCATGTCCGGCGTGTGCTTGAGGGTTGATTCGCGGTTCCTGGCCGCTTTGGAAACCAGCAAACCAACCCTCACCGCGGCGTCAACTGCGCATAAACATCATGCGCAAGCTGCAGCAGCGCCTTGCGATCGATCCCACCCGAAAGCGCGTAGCCAAAGTCGCCATCCACCCAATAAAACACATTCACAGGCCCATCCTGGTAGAGCTTGAACGCGGTCGTGTTGGCGCTCGTCTTGCGGTGCGAGATACACAGCGTCACGCGCTCGCCTCGCGCGCTGTGATACATGAACTGCGCGACTTCGCCGCCGTCGTCGGCCGGCAACAGGCGTCCGCCCGAAAGCTCGAAGCCGCTCTTCGAGAGCATCGGCGCGCGCACGTTGGTGCCGAGCCGGTTGGCGAGCCACTTCACGAAGTCCTGCTCCTCGCCGTCGCCCATCGTGTCGGGCCGCGCCACCGTCGGCATGTAGACCACATGCGCGAGCGCCGCTTGCTGCGCAAAGCGCATCGAACTGTCCGCGCTCACCGCGCGCAGTTCACCGCCGCCTGCCGCGCCCGCGGGGCCTCCCGTGCCGCTCATGCCATAGTGCATGCCCCACCCGATTCCCACGCCCAGCACCAGCGCTGCCGCGAGGCCCGCGAAACGCGGCCAGTTCGCCGCCGGGCGCGCGTTTCGCACCGTTTGCGTCCCGGGCCCGGGGCCGGCCACGCGCAGGCGCGCGGGCAGCGGCTCGTTGAGCACGCGGTCGTAACGTTCGTGCAGCAGGTTGTTGAGCGCGAAGAAGTCGCTCGCGCGCGCGGCGAACTCCGGGTTGCGCTCGAGCTCGCGCTCCACGTCGGCGCGGCGCGCCTCGGAAAGCGTGCCGTCCACGTAGGCGTGGATCTCGTCTTGCGTCACTGGATTCTGTTGCTCGCTCATCGCACCACCTTCAGATTCGCACGCGGGACGGAACCGGCCATGAGCGCCCGCAAGCGCTCACGTCCCCTCGACAGACGCGACATGACCGTGCCGATCGGTATGTCGAGCGCCAATGCGACATCGGCGTAACTCATCTCCTCCAGTCCTACCAGAAGCACCACCTCGCGCTGCTCCACGGGCAGGCGCTGCAGCGCGAAGTCCAGATCGCGCACTTCGAGTGCGCCCGTCTGTGTGGCGGGCACGGCGTAGTCGGTTTCGGGCACGCTGTCGTCGTCGACGGAAACGTGCGTCCCGCGCGCCGCCGACTTGCGCACCTGGTTCACGAACAGGTTGTGCATGATCGTGAAAAGCCAGGCGCGCAGGTCGGTACCCGAACGAAACAGCTCAGTGCGGGCAATTGCGCGCTCGAGCGTGTCCTGCACGAGGTCGTCGGCGAGCTCGCGGTTGTTGATCAGTGCGCGCGCATAGCGTCGCAGGCGCGGCACGTGTTCTATCAGCTCGTCACGGATGTCCATGTTTCATCCTGGATTGCCGCAAGGGTCATTGCGCGGTCGGCATCGTCGGGCAGGTTCACGATCCCTCGCGTTCGCGCGCCGGCTGCGCGGTGAGCGTCGCGAGGTCCGCCGCGCGCATCAAACCGCGCGTCTGGGCGTTGCCCGCGAGCACCCAGCGCGTGCCGCGCTCGCGCCACATCAGGAGCCGCAGCGGACCCGCACGGTGTGCGCTCCACTGCGGCGCCGCGCCGGCCAGCCAGGCGCGAGTCGCGAGCAGCACCACGCGTTCGCCCTGGTCGTTCTCGTAGACATAGCGCTGCGCGCTCGCGAACGGACCAACCCGCACTTCGCCGCCGCCGAGAAAATGCAGGCCCGCCGCGCCGAAATCGAACGGCGCCCGCGCCGCGCCTGCTTCCAGCGCCTGGGGCTGCGCGTTTTCAGCTTCCATCAGCGCCATCACCGCGGCGTTGTTCAACACTTGCTGCGACGGCTCGGTCACGCCAATCCACGCCAAGGCTGCACCCGCCACCGCCAGCGCAGCCGCCAGCGCGATAACGTAGCGCAACACCCGCCTGCTTCGGGCTCGGGCGGGGCGCGAGTGCTGCGCCTGCGCGGCCGGCGCCGGGTAAGCATCGCGGATCTGGGTATTCAGGCGCCGGTAAAACAGGATGCGATGCCATTCGCCGGGCATGCCTGCAAGGTAGCGCCGCACGTGCGCCGCCCGCGCGCCGGCGAGCGTGCCGTCGCTATAGGCCTGGATATCGGCTTCGGAAACCGGCGGCTCGTCGAGCGGCCCGCGAAACTTCATGATCGTGAATCGATGCTGTCTGGGTGGCGATGCGGGGACTAACACGCGGCGGGCGCGGATTATTCCACCGGGCGGCGAAATTCTTCTTTTGCGCGGCATCCGGGGGATTTTGCGCTCGCCGGACGCCCCGTTCATCGCATCCGCATAAAAAAACTCCACATTACCCGCACTGAATAATATTTGAATTATTTCCTTAAAAGTGCGTGCGAGCATCACGCCCAACTGCCGCGCACCCTGCCGCAGGTTCGTGATTGACGGGAATTCAAGTGAAAAATGCCGCTCGCCTCATTGCCTTGTCACTCGTGCTGCAAGGTCTCGCCATCCAACCCGGCGTTGCGCAAGGCACGCTCAGCTACACCACGTCCTGGAGTTCATCGCGGAGCTATGCACGCAGAAGATCGACGTGTACGACGCGCGCAGCGGCCAGATCGTCGGCTCGATGACGCCCGGTGCGAACGTGGGCAGCACGAGCGGATGGGTGGACATCTATATGGGCATGAGCGCCGCGCTGCGCGATAACGGCGATTACGTGGTGCTCGTGGAGGACGACGCGCGCGCCAGGATCCTGATGTACGACTGGACGCCGGGTTGAGACGCAGCGCCTTTATGCCCGCCCCGACACGCCCGTGGAAAACGCCACGCGATTACGCCCGTCGCGCTTCGCGCGGTAAAGCGCGGCGTCGGCTTCCTCGATCAGCGCCGTTTCCGCGAGCCCCGGCGCGGGCGTGAGCGTCGCCACGCCAATGCTGATCGTGAGATGCTCGCTCACCGCAGAGCCCACGTGCGGCAACGCGAGCCCCGCCACGTCGCGGCGCATTTTCTCGGCGAGCAGCCGCGCGCCCGCGCTGCCCGTGCCCGGCAGCACCACGGCGAACTCTTCGCCGCCAAAGCGCGCCACGAGGTCGCGCGGCTGACGTATTTCGCGGCGGATCGTCGTCGCCACCGAACGCAGCACGTTGTCGCCCGCCACGTGGCCGTAGGTGTCGTTATAGGGCTTGAAGTAGTCCACGTCGATCATCAGCAGCGAGATTTCGGTGCGCTCGCGCTCCGCCCGCTTCCACTCGGCGCTCAGGAATTCGTCCAGATAGCGCCGGTTCGAGAGGCCGGTCAGGCCATCCGAATGCGTGAGGCGCCGCAATTCGAGGTTGGCGCGGAGCAGTTCCTGCTGCGAGCGGCGCAGCGCACGATAGGCCTCGTCGCGCTGAAGCATGTTTACGTAGGATCGCGAATGGTATTTCACGCGTGCGATCAGCTCGACGCTGTCCGGCAGCTTGACGAGGTAATCGTTTGCGCCCGAAGCGAATGCCGCGCTCTTGATGGCGGGTTCTTCCTTGGTGGAGAGCACGATGATCGGCACGTCGCGCGTCGCTTCGTTCGCGCGGTAGCCGCGCACGAGCGTGAGGCCGTCGGTGCCCGGCATCACGAGGTCCTGCAGGATCACGGTCGGGCGCACTTCTTCGGCAGTGCGCACGGCCTCGTCGGGATGCGCGCAATAATGAAAGTCGATCTCGCGTTCGCTGGCGAGCGCCCGGCGCACCGCCTCCGCCACGATCGCCTGGTCGTCCACCAGCAGCACCATCACCGGCATGTCGGCGGCGGGCAGCGTTTGCTCAAGCGCGCTGCGCACGGCCTCCAGCGCGACGGCAAGCGAAGCGTCGTCGGCGCTGCCGGGGTCGAGACCCGCGTCGAGCACGGTGCTGTCGGCAACGTTTGCGCTGGTTGGAGGAGTGGGCTTCTCGGTCATGATATCGGTCGCGTCTCTTGGTGGCCGGCGTCTAGCCAGCAGGTTGATGCGGTGGTGTCACCCGGCTCGCAAGCTCGGGAGCAATGGCGTCGAGCGGCAGGATCGCGCGCGCGGCGAACAGCGCCGCCGCTGCCTTGGGCATGCCGTATACGGCGCTCGTCGCCTCGTCCTGGGCGATGGTGTGCCAGCCCTTGGCGCGCATCGCCTTCAGGCCGATGGCGCCGTCGCGCCCCATGCCCGTGAGCAGCACGCCGATCGCCTCGCCCGTCCAGCACTCGACGAGGCTGTGAAAGAACGTATCGACGGAGGGACGGTAGGGTGTGTCGGCCGGCTCGCGAGTGTAAGCCAGCTTGCCGCCCGCTGTCATGCGCAGATGATCGTTGGTCGCGGCGAGCAGCGCGCAGCCCGGCAGGGGCTGCTCGCCTTCGAGCGCGATGCGCACCGTGAGCGGCGTCTGGCCGTCGAGCCAGGCGGCCATGCCCGCGGCGAACGACTGGTCCACGTGCTGCACGATCACGATGCCCGCGCCGAAACCGGCGGGCAGCGCCCCGAGCACGGTGGCGAGGGCGGTGGGGCCGCCCGCGGAGGCGCCGATCGCGACGAGCGGCGCTTTCGGCATGCCGGCAGGCGCGAACGCCGGCGCGCGCGCGGCGAGATCGGGCGCGCCTGAAACGCGCCCGATCTGCTCGATCTTCGCGAGCAGCAAGTCCATGGTGCGGCGCGTGTCGGGCCCGGCGAGCGTGGGGGTATCGACGGCATCGAGCGCGCCGGCGCCCATCGCCTCGTACACGCGCCAGGCGTTCGCGCCCACGCTGCTCGTGACGATCAGGATGGGGCACGGCGAGCGCGCCATGATCTGCCGCGTGGCCTCCACGCCGTCGACCTTCGGCATCACGAGATCCATGAGGATCACGTCGGGCACCTGCGCCGCGCAGAACTGCACGGCATCCTCGCCGTTCGCGGCGACCCACAGCACGCGATGGCCCGGCCGCGTCGCGATGGCCTGACGCAGCGCCTCGACCGCCAGCGGCATGTCGTTGGCGATACCGATTTTCATCCCGTCGCCTCTCCGATCAGGTCGTTCACCGCGTCGAGCAGCGCTTCGTCGTGGAAGCTGCCCTTGGTCAGATAGTAGTCGGCGCCCGCGTCGAGCCCGCGCCGCCGGTCGTCTTCACGATCCTTGTACGAGACGATCATCACCGGCACGTTGCGATGCATCGCGTCGCCCTTGATCATCGTGACGAGTTCGATGCCGTCCATGCGCGGCATGTCGACGTCGGTGATGACGAGGTCGAAGTGCGCGTTGCGCAAGGTGCTCCACCCGTCCATGCCGTCCACCGCCACCGTGACGTCGTAGCCGCGTTTTTCGAGCAGCTTGCGCTCCAGCTCCCGCACCGTCAAGGAGTCCTCGACGATGAGAATGCGCTTGCGCGCGCTCGCCCCATCGTGCGCGCCGCCGCGCGCCACGCCCGTGAGCTGCCCCTCGCGCACGAGACGCCCAACCGACGTCACGATGTCCTCTACGTCGACGATCAGCGCGATTTCGCCGTCGTCGAGCAGCGCCGCCGCCGAGACGTTGCGCACCCTGCCCAGACGCGCGTCGAGCGGCTGCACGGCGAGCGTGCGCTCGCCCGCGAAACGGTCCACGGCCACGCCATAGAGACCCGCCTCGCTGCCCACCAGCACGACGTTCAGGTCTTCCGCAGTCATCGCTTCGGCGCCCGCGCCGAGCAGCTGGCGCGCCGTCACGAGCCCCACGGGCCGCCCTTCGAAGGCAATGTGCTGCTGGCCTTCGAGCATCTCGATCGTGCTGCGCGGCACGCTGAGCGCGCGGCGCACGTGCGCGAGCGGGAACGCATAGGCTTCGCCCGCGACCTCGACGATCAGGCTGCGCACGACCGAAAGCGTGAGCGGCAACTGCAGCACGAAGCGCGTGCCCTGCCCCGCCGCGCTCTCGATACGCACCGTGCCGCGCACGGCCTTCGCGAAGTTCTGCACGGCGTCGAGGCCTACGCCGCGCCCCGACACATCGGTGACGGTGTCGCGCAGCGAGAAGCCCGGCAGCAGCAGGAAGTCGAACAGCTCGGCGTCGGACATCGCGGCAACGGCCTGGGGCTGCGCGAGCGAACGAGCGACGATGCTCGCGCGCAGTGCGTCCAGATCGATGCCTGCGCCGTCGTCGGCCACGGCGATCAGCAGCTTGCCGGCGCTATGGCGCGCTTCGAGCGTGAGACTTGCCTCTTCAGGCTTGCCCGCGCGCCGCCTCGTTTCGGGGTCCTCGATACCGTGATCGAGCGCGTTGCGCAGCAGATGGCCGAGCGGCGCGTCGAGCATTTCAAGGATGTCGCGGTCGACTTGCGTCGACTCGCCGGCAATCGTGAAGCGCACGCGCTTTCCTAGCGAGCGCGCGAGGTCGCGGACCACGCGCGGATAGGTGTGCGCCGCGTCGCCGAACGGCCGCATGCGGCACTGCAGCGCCTCGTCGTAGAGACGCTGCGCGAGCTGCGTGCCGCGCCGGTCGATGCGATCGAGGTCGTCGAATCGTTCGGATAGCTGACGATCCAGCGACGCAACCGCATTGCGGATATCGGCGAGCGCGGCGCGCGCGTCGACGTCGAGCGCATCCCCGTGGCGTTCCTGGAACTGTCCCAGCGCCGCGAGCACGTCGCCCTGCGCGCGGCGCGTGCGCAAGAGACCCTGCGCGAACGGCCGTATGCGGCGCGACTCCACGAGCGCTTCGCCCGCGAAGCCGAGCAGGCGGTCGAGCGTGCCGGCGCGCACGCGCAGCACGCGCCCGGCGTCGGCCGAACGGGGTTGCGGGGGTTGCGCCGACGGTGCGGGCTCGACGCCGTCCGAAGTCACCGCCTCGCGCTGCGGCTCGGGCAGACGCAGCGACGCCGCCAGCGCGGCGAGCTCGTCGGTCCCGGGTGCGCTCACGGCCGAGTCGGGCTGCGCCCCGCCCTTCAGGCGTGCGACGAACGCCTCGACTGCCTCGTGCGCAAGCGGCGCCGCCGTGGCGTCGCCTGCCGCGGTCAGCAAGTCGATGCCGACGAGCAGTGCATCGATGCGCGCCGCGTCGATGTGCAACTCGCCGCGCTGTGCGGCCACGAAGCAGTCCTCCATCGCGCTCGCCACCTCGACCGCCTCCGGCAAGCCGACGATGCGCGCCGCGCCCTTGAGCGAGTGTGTCGCGCGCATGCAGGCTTCGAGCGTGGCGGCATCCGCGGGCGCGGACTCCAGCGCGAGCAGGCCCGCGGAAAGCGTCCGCGTCTGTGCCGCCGCCTCCTCATGGAAGAGGTCGAGCAGCGAGCGGCGGCTCAGTTCGTCGTCGCTCATCGCAGACTCCTTGCAAGCGCATCGAATAGCACCCCGGCATCGAGCACGCCCACCGAACGCCCGCGCCAGTGCGTCACGCCGCGCACGTGCCGCCCGGCCGACTGCGCGAGCGTGGCGGGCGCAGGCAGGAGCGCGTCGGCGCCGAAGCTCGCCACGCCTTCCACGGCATCGACCGGAAACGCCGTCGTCGCACCCGCCCATTCGGTCACGAGCAGACGCGGCGTGGCGGCGCGCGACGGTGCGCCGGGCGCCGCGGCATCGATGCGCAGCAGCGCGGCCAGCGACACCGCCAGCGTAAGCACGCCGCGCACGTTCACGACGCCCAGCACGGCCGCGCTGCGCCGGTGCGGCAGCGTGTGAATGGCGCGCGCCTCGTGCACCTGGCGCAGCACGGTAGCGGGCAGCGCGAGCCACTCGCTGCCCACGCGAAACACGAGCGAGCCTTCGTGGCGCGTCTGCGCGCCGGCAGAGTCAGGCACGCGTTCGGGCCCAGGCGCGGACGACGCAAGCGGCGCGGGACGATCGAGCATGCGCGCCGCCGCCTCTTCGAAAACCGGGCAATTCAGGCAGCGCACGCACGCCTCGAGCCGCGGGCACGAGTTGTCGCCCAGCGTGCCGATGGTCTTCCAGCATGCATTGTGGGTTTGCGCTGCGAGCACCCGGTCCTCTGTCAAGTCGCGCTCAGGCATGCGAGCCTCCTGCGTCCGCTGCGCCGCGCGAGCCGACTTCCTGCGCTGCGCGCTGCGCACGGCGCATGAGCCGGCGCGCGCCTTCGGCATCGCCCTGCACTTCGAGCAGCGCCGCCAGATGCGTAAGCGCTTCGTAGTGCGAAGGCTCCAGATAGATGGCCTTGCGATAATGCGCGAGCGCAACGGCGGCGCGGCCCTGCGCATCGGCGATCAGGCCCAGCAGGTACCAGGTGTCCGGGTTCTGCGCCAGCGCCTGCGCCGCTTGCGCGGCGAGGCGTTCGGCCTCATCGAGCGCGCCGGCGTCGGCGAGGCGCCGCGCGTCGGCGAGCGCGGCTTCGGGCGTGGAACCGGCGGACTGGCGGGGGACCGCATGGGCGTTGACCACGGCCGCCGTGCGCGGAGCAGGCGCACCGTGCAAGGGCCGCAGCGAGAGCCGCGGCGGCGCGGGAGCGCGCGCCGCCGCGGCCAGGGGCGCGTCCAGCGGTGCGAACATCGGTGCGAACACCGGCGCGCTGCCGAATGCGGGCGCCGCTGCCGCCGCGGCAATTACCGGCAGCGGCGTGAGCGCAGGCGGTACCGCCACCGGGCTCGCCGGATGATGATCCGCCGTCGCGCCGGGTTCCGGCGCGCGAAAACCGAACGCGAGCGGAATATAGGCGGAGACCATCTCACGACGCATCATCAGCCCGGTTTCCGCCGGTCCGACGAAGATCATGCCGCCCGCCGTCAGGCGCGCACGCAGCAGGTCGATGGCGCGGTCCTGCGAGGCGCGGTCGAAATAGATCAGCACGTTGCGGCAAAAAATGAAGTCGTAGCGCACGGGGTGCGGCGCGAGCCAGTCGAACAGGTTCGCGCGTTCGAACGTCACGGCGCGCCGCACCGCCGCGGCGATACGCCATCCGTCCGGCGTCGCCTCGAAATAGCGCTCGCGAAACGCGAGACCGTCGCCGCGAAACGCATTGCGGCCATACACGCCGCGCGCGGCCGCCGCAATGGACTGCGCGCTGATGTCGATTGCGTCGATGGCGAACTGCCCGGGCGCGAGCCCCGCGTCGAGCAGCGCCATGGCCGCCGAGTATGGCTCCTCGCCGCTCGAGCACGGCGCGCTCAGCACGCGCAGCACGTCGCCCGGTTGCACGGCCAGCCGCTTCGCGCCAAGGCGCGCGAGCGCGGCGAAGGCCTCGCGCTCGCGAAAGAACCAGGTCTCGGGCACGACGAGCGCGTCGATCAGCGCCTGGCGCTCGGCAGGTGTGCTCGTGAGACGCTGCCAGTACGCTTCGTACGCCCATTCGGGCAGCGCGGCGCCGCTCATCCAGTCCTTGCGCGTCGCGGCCGGATGCAGATCCGCCTGGACCTCGAGCGTCGCCGCCGCCCGTGCGCCCACCGCGCGAGCGAGCGCGTTGGCGCCCAGCGATTCGGCGTCGATGCCGGTTTCGTCGAGCAGCCAGGCGGCGAAGCGCGGGTCGGCCGGTCTCATGGCGCGCCTTGCCACGACGGCGGATCGGGAAAGAGCAGCGCGCGCACGCGCGCGTCGAGCAACTGGGCGACTTTCACCCACTGCACGAAACCGCGCTCATCGCGCGCGACAGGGCCGAGCCAGCGCGCTTCGGGCGTGGCGATGCCGCCTTCGGCAAAGCGCTCGGGCGCGATCGACTGCGTGCGCGTCGCGCTTTCGAGCAGCAGCGCGAGATGGCGCGGCGGCGCATGCGAGGAAGCCGGGTCAGCGGCGTCCGCACGGTCGTACACGAGCACGAGCCGCGTGGACATGAGCGTGCGCGCGGGGCGCCCGAGCGCGAGCATCGGCAGATCGACCACGGGCACGGGCGCGCCCTCGTAATCGATCACGCCGGCGATGTACGCGGGCGTGCCCGGAAACGCGCGCACGGGCGCGAGCGGCAGCACGTGCGCGATCTCGCGGGCATCGAGCGCGTAACGCTCGCCGTCCAGTTCGAACACCAGGAAGAGCATCGCCGCTCCCGCGTCACGCCTCGATCCTGAACCGCGACACGCCGGTGCGCAGTTCGTTGGCGACGAGCGTGAGATTGTCGATGGCCTGCGACGACTGGCGCAGCGACTCCGCCGTCTGCTGGGCGGCTTCGGACAGCTGCGTGAGCGCCTGGGTAATCTGCTCGGCGCTCGCGGCCTGCGCCTGCATGCCGTCGTTCACGACCTGGAAGCGCGGCGCGAGCGTCTGCACCGCGCCGATGATCTGCGAAAGCTGCGCGCCCACGGCTTGCACGTCGTGCATGCCACGCCGCACTTCTTCCGCGAACTTGTCCATGCCCATCACGCCCGCCGAGACCGCCGACTGGATTTCCTTCACCGTCTGCTCGATGTCGTAGGTCGCGACCGCCGTCTGGTCGGCGAGGCGCCGGATTTCGGTGGCGACCACCGAGAAACCGCGGCCGTACTCGCCCGCCTTCTCCGCTTCGATCGCCGCGTTCAGCGACAGCAGGTTGGTCTGGTCGGCAACCTTCGTGATCGTCGCGACCACCTGATTGATGCTCACTGCCTTCTCGTTGAGGATGGCGAGCTTCGCGTTCACCGAGCCCGCCGCCTCCATCACGCTGCGCATGGTGTCTTCCATGTGCGTGAGGCCGCTCTGGCTCGTGCTGGCGAGTCCGGCCGACTGCTCGGCCACCGTTGCCACTTCGCTCATGGTGCGCACGAGGTCGCGCGCCGTGGCGAAAATCTCGCGCGAGGTCGCGCCGATCTCGGTCGTGGTGGCCGCCGTCTCGCTCGCGGTGGCCTGTTGCTCCCTGGACGTCGCGGCCACTTCGGCCACCGAGGTCGTGACCTGCAACGACGACTTCTGCGCCTGGGCCACGAGGCTCGCCAGTTCGTCGCTCATGCGGTTGAAGCCGTCTTCCAGCACGCCGAATTCGTCGCCGCGGTTCAACGCGAGGCGCTGCGAAAGGTTGCCGGTGCGCATGGAGTCGTGCACCTGCACGAGCCGCGCCATCGGCACCGTGATCGCGCGATACAGCGCGTACCCGGTGGCGAGCGCGGCAATCAGCACGACGCCCAGCGCCGTGGCGAGCGTGATTTCCGTGCCCGTGACCGAGTTGCGGATGGTCTGCGCGGACAGGTCGGCCTGCTGACGGTTCTCGTCGACGAGCAAGTTGGCGGTGGCGAGCACCTCCTGCCAGGCCGGGCCGATCTGCGCGAACGCGGCCTGCGCGGCCGGGCGCGAAGCGGGCAGCTGGCTCGCTACCGCTTTCGCTATCGGCAGATAGCGCGCGTAGGCGTCGCGAAAGCGCTGGAAGCGCTCGCGGTCTTCAGTACGGAAAAGCGTGCGTTCGTACTGCCGCGAGATCTCCTCCACCTGCGCCATGGCCGCGGGCAGGCCGGACAGATCGCGCGCCGTGCTGTCCGCGTCGGCATCGACGAAAGCCGCGCGTTCGACGAGGTTGTAGGTCTGATTGGCCGCCGCGCGCAGCGAGGTCGCGTAGAACAGGCCCGGCACCGAGTCGGTCGTGAGGCTCATCGCCTCGCTGTCGATGGAGCGCAGGCGATCCCAGGAGACGGCGGCCATCGCGAGCATCAGCACGAACAGCAAGCCGAAGCTGAGGACGATGCGTGTGCCGAGGGTGTAGCGACCCCGAGTCTGTCGAGGCAGGCCGGCTTGGCCGGAACGGGGCATGGCGGTGCTCATTGCGCTAAAGACTCTCCGGTGGCGTGGACCGGCGCGCCCGCCCTGCCGGCAAGGCGGGGCGCGGCTGCGCAGGGCGAGGCCGCGCGCGGCGGCCTGGACCGCCGTAGTGTAATGCGTTTGGGCACTTTTATGGGACAAGCGATGCTAGCTGTCAGCCACGTAGGACGGGGCTTGCCGGGCTTTTGGAGATGAATCTGCAGGGTTCGCCGGGGCCTTTTGGCAGCCTTGCGCGGCGCCGTGCGGGAATGAGGACGCGCCGCGGCCAATGCGTCACGCATCGGCAGGCGCGGGAAATAGCCCGCGCGGACGGGCCCGCCTTACTTCTTGACGAAGCGCAGCGTGGCGTCGACGACCATCTCGCGATGGCGCGCGCGCAGGCGCGGATGCGACGGGTCGCGCCCGAACGCCGCGCCGAACGTGTGGCGATTGCTCACGCGGTGAAAGCACATCGAACTGATGAGCAGGTGCAGGTCGATGGGATCGATGTCGTCGCGGAACGCGCCACTCGCCACGCCGCGCGCGAGCAGGTCCTCGATCGTGCGGATCGCGCTCGCGTTGCGGCTGCGGAAGGTCTTCAGGCGCTCGATGTATTTCGCGCCGTGAATGTTCTCGATGGTGACGAGGCGCACGAAGTCGCGGTGGCGGTCGTGATAGTCGAAGGTGAATTCGACAAGCCGGCGCAGGCCTTCCGTAGGGTCCAGTTCGTCGATGTGCAGGTCCAGTTCGAGCGCACGGATGTCGCCGTAGACCTTGTCGAGCACGGCTTCGTACAGCCCTTCCTTGCTGCCGAAGTAGTAATACAGCATGCGCTTGGTGGTGTTGGTGCGCTCAGCGATCGCGTCTACGCGCGCGCCTGCGAGACCCATGGCCGAGAATTCGGCCGTCGCCACTTCGAGGATATTGCGCCTGGTCTGCTCGGGATCGTACTTGCGCCGGCTTTCGGATTGAGCATCGTTGCGTTCGGCCGAAGCCGCCGGTCTTGCCATGTTTTTTTGGGCCCGCAGCAGGGATGGGATGCGGGGGATTCTAGCACGCGGGGTGCGGCCCTCCAGAAGGCGCCGCGCCCCGCTATCACGCTAAAAGCTTCCCGGAGGCGGCCTGCGAGCCTTACAGTTCGATGCGCTTGATATCGCCCACGATGAAGATATACGAAGCCGCGCCGGTCAGCGCGATCACGCCGATGAACACGAGCGCCCAGACGAACGAGCCCGTCGCGCCCACGATCAGCCCCACGACCAGCGGCGTGATGATGCCCGCCAGATTGAAGATGCCGCCCGTGAGCCCGAGCATGCCGGCCGGCGCGATATCCGAGACGAGCGTCCAGCCGAGCGCGGCCATGCCTTGCGCGAAGAACGCCACCGAGAGGATCGCGATCACGGCTACGTTGCTCTCGACGAAGTTCGCGAGAATGATGGTCGAAGCGAGCAGCAGACCGGCGATGATCGGCAGCTTGCGCGCCACGTTGGCCGAGATGCCGCGGCGTAGCATCCAGTCGGAGAAGGTGCCGCCGGACATCACGCCGATCGACGCGGCAATGAACGGCATGATCGCGAAGAAGCCGATCTTGAGCCAGCCCATGTGGCGCTCGGTGGCGAGGTAGGTGGGGAACCACGTGAGGAAGAACACGAGCGTGGAGTTGCCCGCGAACTGCCCGAGGCAGATGCCCGCGAGCTGACGGCGGCGCACCAGCTTGCCGGCCATGCGCCAGTCGAAGCCCTGCTTTTTCGGCTGCCCGGCAGCGGCTTGCCTGTCGGCCTTGCGCTCGTGACGAGCGAGACCGCCCCCCGCCTCGATGTAATCGAGCTCGGCGCGGTTGGCTGCGGGGTGCTCGTGCGGCTCGCGATACAGGAGCCACCACACGAGGCCGAACACAATGCCCACGCCGCCCACCACGTAGAAGAGCGAACGCCAGCCGTAGGCGCCCATCAGCGCGAAGAGGAACGGGCTGAAGAACGCGAGGCCGATGTACTCGCCCACCGTGTAGGTGCCCGTGGCGAACGCGCGCTCGCTTTGCGGGAACCACGTGGCGACCACACGGCTATTGGCCGGAAAGCACGGCGACTCCGCGGCGCCGAGACCGAGGCGGCACGCGAACAGCGCGCCCACCCCGCTGATGAAGCCCTGTGCGAGCGTGCACATCGACCAGAGCGTCATCGACAGCCAGTAGGTGAACTTGCTGCCGAAGCGGTCGAGGAACACGCCGCCAGGAATCTGCGCGACGACGTAGCTCCACGAGAACACCGAGAACACGAGGCCCATGAGCGCCGCGTTGATGCCCAGTTCCCTGGTGAGCTGCGGCGCTGCGATGCCGAGCACGGTGCGGTCGAGGTAATTGATCATCGTGCCGACGGCCAGCAGGCCGAGGATGCGGTAGCGCGCTTTCGAGCGGCGCATGGCGCCCTCGACGGGCGCGGCTGCGGAAAGGTTCGGCGCGTCGCCGCGCCCCGTCGATACGGGTGGTGCCATGTCTTTGTCTCCGATATGTCGCGGATGTCAGCGCTTTAACCCTGACGCCCTCCGGGCCGCTGTCGTTGTTATTCGCCTGCGCTTGCAGCATCCGCCGCCAGCATGGACTGCAAATGCGCATACATGCGTTCCGCGTCGGGCTCGACGCCCGTGAACAGCCGGAACGCATCCACTGCCTGATACACCGCCATGCCGCCGCCGCTCAGCGTTCGGCAGCCGCGCGCCTCAGCCGCTTCGAGCAGCGCAGTACGGATCGGGAAATACACGATGTCCGCCACCCACAGCCGCTCGTGCAGATACTCCGCGGGCAGCGGCATGCCGGGCAGTTTCGCCATGCCGGTGGGCGTGGCGTGAATGAGGCCCGTGGCGTGCTGGAGCACTTCGCGCAGATCGCCGCCCGCGCTCACGCGGGCCGCCGGGAAGCGCGCCTGCAATTCGCCGGCGAGCGGCCCGGCGCGCGACGCATCCACGTCAAACAGCGTGAGCGCCTGGGCGCCCATCTGCAGCGCCGCGTGTGCGACCGCCGCGCCCGCGCCGCCCGCGCCCAGCTGCACGACCGCTTCGAGCGAGACGTCGGGCAGGCCGCGCTGGAACGCGCGGGCGAAACCCGACCAGTCGGTGTTGTGGCCGATACGCCTGCCGTCGCGGAACAACACCGTGTTCACGGCGCCGAGCGCGCGGGCGTCGTCGGAGAGTTCGTCGAGCAGTTCGATCACGGCCTGCTTGCACGGATACGTGATGTTCAAACCGTCGAAACCCATGCGCTCGGCGGCGAGCAACAGTTCGGGCAGCGCGGCGGGCGTGAGCTTCAGCGCTTCGAGGTCGATGCGCCGGTACACATAGTTGAAGCCGAGTTCGCGGCCTTCCCGCTCCTGCATCGCAGGCGTGAGCGAACCGCCGATGCCCGAGCCGATCAGGCCGCAGAGAAACGAGTTGGCGGTTGCGCGCGCGCCCAGCGCATTCGTTTTAACGTTGTTCCGGGCGCTCATTTCGTCGCCTCCCTGGCAAGCAGCGTGGCCATGCGCTCCAGCGCGAGCCCATACCCTTGCGTGCCGCAGCCGACGATGATCGCCTCGGCAACGGGCGAAACGAAGGAATGGTGCCGGAACACCTCGCGCTTGTGCACGTTCGAGATATGAACCTCGATCACAGGCTTCGCGATGGCGGAAAGCGCATCGGCAATCGCCACCGACGTATGCGTATAGGCAGCCGGATTGATGACGATGCCGTCAACGCGCGTGCGTGCTTCATGCAGCCAGTCGATTAGCTGATGCTCGGCGTTCGACTGGCGAAAATCGATCTCGAGCCCAAGACGCGCTGCAGCCTCGTGGCACAGCCTGGCGACGTCATCTAACGTTTCAGCGCCGTAGATCGCGGGCTCCCGCGTTCCCAGCAGATTCAGGTTCGGTCCGTTCAGGACCAGCACCGAAGGCATTCCCATTACACACACTCCAGAACAGCTTGACGGCCGGTACGGCGCATGCTGAAGAACCGCTGCATGTTTCACCGCATGGTCGAAAGTGTGCCGCGAAGCCGTCCGCCGGTCACCTGGGGTTTGCCAGAATTTGTACTAACTAGTTAGTTTGTCGTATCCTGCGACCACTCCAGCGGGCAGTGTGTCTGCGTTGCGCCAGTTAGTTAAACGCCCGTTCCATGCCGCTGCGCCGGACCCTTGTTCAACACCGAAGTCGCAGTCAGCCCCATTCGCCATGCCCATGTCCAAGCCCCTCCACGCCCTCTCTCGCGCGCTGCGCCGCTCGATCGCCACGGTGTCGGTCAGCGGCACGCTCGCCGAAAAGTTGGCCGCCATTCGCGCCGCCGGCTTCGACGCCGTCGAGATCTTCGAGAACGATCTGCTCTATTTCGAAGGCTCGCCCGCCGACGTGCGCCGCATGGCTGGCGATCTCGGCCTCGATATCGTGCTGTACCAGCCGTTCCGCGATTTCGAGGGCGTCGCGCCTGAGCGCCTCGTGCGCTACATCGAACGCGTGAAGCGCAAGTTCGACGTAATGCATGAACTGGGCACGGACCGCTTACTGGTGTGCAGCAACGTTTCGCCCGACACGATCTGCGACGACGGCCTCGCCGCCGAACAGCTTGGCGCGCTCGCGCGAGCCGCCGGAGAAGCGGGCGTGACGATCTGCTACGAGGCGCTTGCATGGGGGCGCCACGTGCGCACCTATGGCCATGCGTGGCGGCTCGTGAACACCGTCGATCACGCGAACCTGACGCTCGCGCTTGACAGCTTCCACACGCTCTCGCTCGACGACGCGCCCGACGGCATCGCCGCGATTCCGGGCTCGCGCATCGGCTTCGTGCAGATCGCCGATGCGCCGAGAATGCGGATGGACGTGCTCGAATGGAGCCGGCACTATCGTTGCTTCCCGGGCCAGGGCGACTTCGCGCTCGCGGATTTCACGGCGCAGGTGGTGAAAAGCGGCTACACGGGCCCGCTCTCGCTCGAAATCTTCAACGACGGCTTTCGCGGCGCGCCGCCCGCCGCCACGGCCGCCGACGGTCATCGCTCGCTGCTGCTGCTCGAATCGCTCACGCGCGAAACCCTGCAAGCGGAGCATGTCGAAGCAAACGCGCTCTACCATCCGAGTGCCGCGCCCGCAAACGCGCAGTGGCAGTTCCTGGAATTCGCCGTGGACGATACTGCGCGCGCGCACGTGGCGAACTGGCTCGAAAAGCTGCATTTCCGCCGCGCGGGCCAGCATCGCTCGAAAGACGTGACGCTCTATCGGCACGGCTTGGCCGCCATCGTGCTCAACGCCGAGCCCGACTCGTTCGCCAACGCGTTTTTCCAGCGCCATGGGCTCTCGCTTTGCGCCTCGGCGTTTCGCGTGCACGATGCGCGCGAGGCGCTCGAACGCGCCGCGGGCTTCGGCTACCCGCCGTTCTCGGGCCGCGTGGGTCCGAACGAGCGCATGGTGCCCGCCGTCCAGGGTCCGGACGGCAGTCTTAACTATTTCGTGAACGAAGAGCCTGGCCAGCCCACGCTCTTCGAAGCCGATTTCGCGCTCACGGATATCGATGGTCCCGTCGAGGTGGGACCGATTGCGGGCATCGATCACGTGAGCCTTTCCCTGCCTGCCGGCTCGTTCGACTCGTGGGTACTGTTCCTGAAGTCGGCATTCGGGCTCGAAGCGACGGCCGCCGTGCTGCTGCCCGATCCATACGGGCTCGTGCGCAGCCGCGCGCTCATGAGCCGCGACCGCGGGCTGCGCGTCGTGCTCAACGCCTCGGTGGACCAGCACACGGCCGCGGCAGAAACCGTACGCGCCTACCACGGCACCGGCCTGAATCACGTGGCGTTCAGCACCAGCGACATCTTCCGCGCCGTGACCGAATTCGAGGCGGCCGGCGTGCCGCTCCTGCGCGTACCCGCGAATTACTACGACGATCTCGACGCGCGCCACGCACTCGACCCGGAGCTTCTCGACGCACTGCGCAACCACAACCTGCTCTACGACCGCGACGAGCGCGGCGGCGAGTTCCTGCACGCCTACACGGAAACACTCGACCAGCGCTTCTTCCTGGAGATCGTGGAGCGGCGCGGCGGCTACGACGGCTACGGGGCGCCCAACGCAGCCGTGCGCCTCGCGGCGCAGGCGCGCCAGCGCGCACTCGCCGCACAGGGCACGCGCAAACCCCAGGATTGATTCAACCGCAGTCACCGCAGTCACTTCGCGCAGCAGTACGCACGCCGCATCGACTCGAAGATCATGCGGCGCAGCAAAGAAAAATATAAGCAGTCCAAATCTCACACGGAGACACTCAACAATGAAGAAAGCAGGCCTTGGTTTTGGCACGTTCCTCGCCGCCAGCGCGGCCCTCGCGGCCAGCCCCGCGTTCGCGCAAAGCAGCGTCACGCTTTACGGCGCCGTCGATGACGCCATCACCTACGTCAACAACCAGAACGGTCACTCGAACGTGTATCTGCGCCAGGGCAACCTGTATGCGTCGAAGTTCGGCTTGCAGGGCAAGGAAGATCTCGGCGGCGGCACGTTCGCGATCTTCGACCTGCAGAACGGCTTCGACCTCAATACGGGCGCGCTGTCGTCGAGCGGACTGATGTTCAATCGCCAGGCCTACGTGGGCCTGCAGAACCGGAGCCTGGGCACGTTCACGGCTGGCCGTCAGTACACGCCGTATTACCTGTTCGTCGGGCCGCTCACGGGAAGCTCGTGGCTCACCGGTGCAACCGGCGCGCACCCCGGCGATATCGACGGTCTCGACACGACCGTGCGCATCAACAATTCGGCCACTTACACCTCGCCGATCTTTTACGGCGTGCAGGCCAGCGCCATGTACGCGCTCGGCGGCATTGCGGGCAGCACCGGCAAGGGCCAGACGTGGAGCGCTGCGCTGCGCTATTCCGCCGGCCCGGTGAGCCTCGCCGCGGCCATCCTGCGGATGGACAACACGCAGTCGACAAGCGGATTCGACAGCGCCTCCACGGGCAGCTTCGGCAAGTCGTCGCTGAACACAGGCTATGTCTCGGCGAGCGCGGTCCAGCACATCGCGGCTGCCGGCAACTACACGATCGGCAACCTGGTTCTCGGCGCGTCGTATTCGAACGTTCAGTACATTGCGGGCGGCAAGTCGATCTTCCACGACACGGCCATCTTCAACACCTGGGCGGCGCTCGCCGTGTATCGCTTCACGCCGGCCTTCGACGTGGGCGGCGGCTTCGCCTATACGCTGGCCTCGCAGGCCAACGGCATCACGAGCGCGGCGCGTTATCAGCAGTACTCGCTCAAGGAGTCGTACCACCTCTCGAAGCGCACCACGCTTTATGCGCTGCAGGCCTATCAGCACGCGGGCGGCCAGACGCTCGGCGCGAACGGCGCGGGCAACATTGTCAACGCGAGCCCGGCCGTGGGCGACTCGCAGAACTCCACGCCCTCGTCCACGCGCTCGCAGTTCGTCGGTATGGCCGGCATCGCGCTGTTGTTCTGATCGTTGTTCCAATGCACCACCGGGGCCGCCTTGCCGCCCCCGGTTTCGCTCGCCCCTCGACGCAGTGGCACGGCGCTGAGTACACTCGCGGATATCGCCCAAACTAACCCGAGCGAAATTCGCCAACTCACCGTGCCGCTGCCCGTTCCCGCCATCAGCCCACGCCTGCGCAGCAAGCTGCGCACGCTCGTCAAAACCCAGCCCAAGGCCGTTCAGCGCACCTACGATACGCTGCTTTCGCTCGAAGGCTATAGCGCGCTTTCGGCGGCGGCGCGCAAGGATATCTTCTCGTCGATCGCGTTTTCCGCGGGCCTGTGGTTCCAGTGCCTGCTCGACGGCACGCCGCCCGCCGCCGAGGTCATGGACCAGACAGCGGGGTTCGCGCGCCGCCGCGTGCACCAGAACGTGCCGCTGCGCTCGCTGCTGCGCGCGTTTCGCCTTGGCGCGCGCGAGTTGTGGCGCACCTGCACGGAGCTCGCCGAGGCCGACCCGGCGCTCGCGCACGAACTGCTGTTCGAAATTTCGCCTTATCTGCTCGATTACTTCGATGCGATGGCCGAGCACATCGCCGAGGCCTATCTCGACGAGCAGCACCAGCAAGCGCGCTGGCGCGGCTCGCTGCTGCAGCAGCTCTACGACCTCGTGTTCCATGCCCCCGACGACGCCGCGCGCTTTCGCGAGACCGTCGAGGCGCTCGGCCTCGATGCCACGCTGCCGCGCATTGCGCTCGCGGTCGATCTGGACTTGCACGACCACGCGCCTTCGGTGCGCGAGGATGCACTCGACCGTTTCGCACTGAGCGCCGCGCGGCACTTCGAGCTGAAGCCCGACGCGCTGGTGCGCGCGTGGCACCGCGAGCGGCTCGTGTTCTGGCTGCCGTGCGTGCGCGGCGATTCGATGACGCACAACGATCAGCGCGTGGCCGAGCGCGCGGCCGCGCTCGCACGTGCCGAACCCCGCGTGCGCAGCATCGGCATCGGGCTCATGAACGAAGGGGCGCGCGGCTGGGCGGCTTCGGTGGAAGAAGCGCTCAAGGCCGTGGACTTTGCGCCTCGCGGCAGCCGGCTCGACGACGGCGACAACAACGGCACCGAACTGGGCAGCCTCCTGCGCGTGCACCGCTTTTCGTCGATTGCCATCGAGGAAAGTGTGCGCAGCAGTACCAACGTGCTGCGCTATCTCGTCTCGCTCGCCGAGCAACTGGCGACCGAGGCGGACCTGATCGCCACCCTCGAAGCGTGGTTCGCGAGCGGACAGCGCCGGCGTCAGACAGCTGAAACGTTAGGTGTGCATCCGAATACGCTCGACTACCGGCTTGAGCGCATCGAGACGTTGCTGGGCGCGAAGCTCGCCGATGCCCACTGGATTGCGCGGCTGGATATCGCGCTCAAGCTGCGCGGGGCGACGCAGGGTTCGGAGCACGCGGGCAAGAAGACGGAGAAGAAGGGGCGCCTCGCGGCGAAGAGGGCGAAGAGCGCGGCGCGCTGAATGACGCGGCGCGCCGCGCCCTCGCCTCACTCCGTGTCGCGCAGTTCCCGCCGCAAGATCTTGCCTACCGTCGACTTCGGCAGCGCCTCGACGAAGCTCACCACGCGCGGCACCTTGTACGCCGCGAGTTGTGCCCGGCAATGCGCGATCACGGCTGCCTCGCTCAGCACCGCCTCACGCGCGGGCACCACGAACACGCGCACGGCCTCGCCGCTTCGTTCGTCGGCCACGCCCACGCACGCGCATTCGGCCACGCCCGGCAGCGCGGTCACGACCGCCTCGATTTCATTCGGATACACGTTGAAGCCCGAAACGAGGATCATGTCCTTCGAGCGATCGACAATGCGCAGAAAGCCGCGCGCGTCGAACACGCCCACGTCGCCGGTGCGAAAGTAGCCATCGTCCGTAAAGGCGGCGCGCGTGGCCTCGGGCTGGTTCCAGTAGCCGTGCATCACCTGCGGGCCCTTCGCGCAGATCTCGCCCGGCTCGCCCGGCGCGGCTTCGACGCCGTCGTTCATCAGCTTGATGTCCGTGGAGGGCACCGGCAGTCCCGTCGTACCCGTGAAACGGTCGACGCTCCCCGGATTGAACGACAGCACCGGGCTCGTCTCCGAAAGCCCGTAACCTTCGCGGATGAAACCGCCCGTCATGGCCTGCCAGCGTTCTGACACCGTCGGAATGATCGCCGCGCCGCCACCGCCCGCGAGCCGCAGGCGCGAAAAATCGACTTCGCCGATGCGCGGATGTGCAACGAGCCCGGCATAGAGCGTATTCACGCCCATGAAGCTCGTAGGACGCGCGGCCTTGAACACGTCGATCACGCCATCGAGATTGCGCGCGTTCGCAATGAGCCAGTTCTCTGCGCCGATCGAGAAGTAGACGATGAGATTCACCGTGAGCGCAAAGATGTGATAAAGCGGCAGCGCGGTGACGACGACTTCCTCGCCCGGGTTCATGAAGCCCGGCATGAAGGTCTTGAACTGCTCGACGTTGGCGACGAGGTTGCGATGCGTGAGCAGCGCGCCCTTGGAAAGCCCGGTCGTGCCGCCCGTGTATTGCAGGAAGAGCGGGTCGGCGCCGCACAACGTGGGGGCTTCGAACGGCAAGCCGGCACCCTGTGCGAGCGCCGCCGCAAACGAGCCGGGCTGCGCGGCGCGCTCGCCGCTCGCGTTTGTGCAATCGCTTGCGGCAACGTTCAACACGGTCCGCACGGCCGTATTCGCCTTGATCGCATCGAAAGTCGGCAACGCACCGTCGAACACCACGAGCGTTTGGGCGCCGGAATCAGCCAACTGGTGCTGAAGCTCACGCGGCGTATAGAGCGGATTCACATTCACCTGCACCGCCCCTGCCCGCACGATGCCGATCAGCGCGATGGGAAACGCGAGCAGGTTCGGCAACATTACGGCGACACGGTCGCCCTTCTTCACGCCCGCGTGCTGCAGATACGCCGCGAAATTGCGCGAAAGACGATCGACGTCGGCGTAGCTGAGCGAAGCGTCGCCCGGCGTGGCACCGCCTGCGCGCAATGCCGGCCGGTGCGCATGTTCGCGCATCGCTTCGTCGAACATATGCGCAAGTGACAGATGCCGATCGGGATCGATGGTGGCAGGGATCTCGCCATAGCTGGCGAGCCAGGGGGCTTTCGACACGTTCGTCTCCATGAAATCAAGTCGCGGCTTGTGTGCGAGGTGCCGCGTTTCATGTCCATGCTACGGGCTTGTCCGCGCCAGGAGAACTGGGAAAGCGGATAAGGTGATTGTGAAAAGTCACAAAAAGCACGCCCGCGCGCGGGCCTGTGCTGCGTCAGGTCTGTGTCTGATTTCTGTCACTTGTGCGACATTGTGTCGTCTCGTCCGCATCGCTTCTCCGGCGTGCCGACGCGGCATCGCGCCGCGCACGTTTGCTAACCTGCGCATGCTGTACCGAGGCGCTCCCAGAAGCGGATTGATCAGAGCAGCGCTTTCATGCCAGAGATAGCCCCCGCGGGATGCGAGGTCCGGACGAACGACTCAAACTCCAGTTCGAAGCCGTCTCCAGGCTTGATCCGAAGGAACGCGAAGCCATCGGGACCGTGATTGCCAGCGTCCTGCACATGCACGACGCCAAGCGATGGGCGCAACTCGCCGCTGCACCGGCGGCGCCCACGCAGCCGACCGGCAAACGAAGCCGTTAAGGAAGGGAGTCCCGCAGTACCGTAAACGAAGCGCGTGCCGCATGGGCGGCAACCCATACGACCCGCTGACCACCACCAACTCAACACAGGCCTTCATCCCCTGGATGCAGGTTGCCGATATCTGGCTGCAACGGGCGAGCTTTGTGCCCGGTCAGCGCATGCGCTTTGCCTTCGATTACCGCAACCACTGCCTCACCATCTCGCCTGATCGAGGATAGGACATCGTCGATGACCAGTGGCGGGTAGTGCCCGACTTCAGGGGAACGGTCTACTGGCTGGCGAATGGCAGCCGACACGTTACTGATCATCGCGAGACGCTTCCCGCCGATGCACTCGCCTTTCCCCCGCCTGATCAAGCGGTCGAGCCGTAAGAGGCACCCGACGAAAAAATCAACGGATACCCCCGAACCCGATCCGCGTGCGCATGGTCGACTACTCGCCGCGCTACCTCGCTGATCACTGGTGCAAGAGGGGGCGCATTCTGTTCAGCCTCGAAGGCGAATTCGAAACGACGCTCGACGACGGGCGCAAGTGCGTCCTCACGCTCCGCATGAGCTATCAGGTGGGCGACAACGCCGAGGTGCACCCGTCGTACACCCGCACGGGTGCAAAACTTTTCATCATCGACTGAAAGCGATGGCGCTGCCGCTTCAGCGCGGCGCTCCGAGATCGGCGTCGAGCCGCTTGCGCAGGTCACGCACCACGCGCGCGGCGGGTACGAGCCACCACGTGGGAGCCGCCACAGAGAAGTCGTACACGAGCGCCGTCTGCGCGGCGCCGGTCGTCTGCGCCCGGCAGCGGAACGCCACCATGTGGCGCCGTATGCCAGTTTGCGAGCCTGGCGAGAAACGCATGACCGCACGCAGCGTGAATTGCGTTTCGTCGGGCGCGGCCTCGTACGATTCGATGCTCCACTCGGCTCCGTAGTGCGCCTCATGACGCAATGCGGCGCTCACGCGCAGGCGCGTTTCATCGGCAGGCAGAGCCACCGGGTGCTCGCGCCCGGCACGCGCGGCGCGATAAAGCGTGCGCTGCGACCAGCCCCAGCCGAACGTCAGCACCACGCCGCCCGCCACTAGCGCCCACTGAAGAATATGCGTGAGCCAGCGGCCAAGCTCGAAGCGCGCAATGGGCGCGAGCAGCAAGCCCGCGATCCAGTGCGCAACGACGAAGATCACGACGCACGCGAACACGCTGGCGGAGAGCGTCAGCAGCCAGCCCCGCGACGGGTCGTCGAATTTCGCAAACAGGAAATCCCGCACGCCGCCTGAGCGCGCGTGCAGGTCATCGGTTTGAGACTCGGTTGCGGCGTGCGGCTCGCGTGGCTGCGCGGCATCCGCTTCGTCGCGCAGCCCCGTGAGTTCGCCGTGCAGCGAGTCGCGTTCGGTCCGCATGCGCTGGAGTTCGTCGAGGGTACGCGTGCGCTCGGCGCGCAGGCCGTCGAGTTCGGCGCGCACGCGTTCGCGCTGCGCCAGCAGCGCCTGCATCTGCGCGTGCAGCGCCTCGGCCTGCGCGACGCTTAGCGCGGAGCGGCTCACCGGCGGCGCATGATGCACGGACCAGTACGCCTCGAGCAGCTCGCGCGCCTCCTTGACGCGCTTGAACTGGTCGTCGGCCCAGCGCATCGAGGCGGCGGTAGGATGCCGCCATTTGTCGGGATGCAGGATCTGCGCGAGATGGCGATAGTGATGCTTGATGTCCGCCTCGCTCGCCCCCGGCTCGAGATCGAGCCGGTAGTAGAGGCGGTCGTAATCCACGGGTCGGTAATCGCGGCCTGGCATGACCTGTATCTATTCGTCAATGGATGGGTTGGCAGGCGGCGCAACGCCTGTCCGCTCAAGTTAGCGCAACGTGCCCAGTCCGGCAAGGAAAGCGCCGCCGCCGTTGCCCGCGCGGTTTCAGTGCCGCCGGCCCGCGAGCAGGCGGCTCAGCGTCGCGAACGCGGTGGCCGGCAGCTCGTGCAGCTTGCGCACCACCACGGCATCCGGATAGAACGCCTCGACGGCGTCGTCCAGTATGCCGATGCCGACCAGCTCGATGCCCTGCTCCTTGACCGCCTGCACGCGCGCAAGCAGGTCGCTGCGCAACACAGCCGGGTCGCCGTCGCTCGTCGAAGGATAGCCGTCCGAGAGGACGAAAAGCAGCCGCCGGCGCGCCTTGCGCCGCGCGAGCCGCGCCGCCGCCCAGGCGAGCGCTTCGCCGTCGGGGTTTTCATGGCCGCACTCGATGGCCGCGAGTCCGCTCAGGTCGCGTGAGTCGAAGCGCTTGAATACGCGCAGATCCAGCCGCTCGACGAAGCGGTTATAGGCCCGCAGATCGACGCCGGCCGCGCGTGCGCGCTCGTAGCGCGCGCGCAATTCCGGCGCTTCGAGCGAGCTGTAGCCGAGCACTTCCGAATCGAAGGCGAGCTGCGTGAGCGCATCGGCGAGCGCCGCCGCGCACAGGCGCGCCAGCTCGATCTTGCGACCCGCCATCGAGCCGCTCAGGTCGAGCAGCAGCGTGACGACCGTGTCGCGCCCGCTCGCATGCCGCGCCACGCGAAACGGCGTGCGGTAGCCGCACGAGGCGGCGAGACGCGCGAGCGCCGCGCGGTCGATCTCGCCGCGCTCCTGCTCGCGCTTCCAGTGCGTGAGTTCGTCGGCCTTGAGCAAGCGCTCGAGCTGGATCCTGAGCGCGCCGGTCTCCGCGCGCGCCAATGCGCGCAGCCTGCGCCAGGCGGCGGCGTCGCCGCGGCCCGTAAGATCGGTGACGACGTCGTAATCCGTGGTCAGCGGAATCGACAGATGTGGGCGCCCTGGCGCGGGGCGGTGATGCGTGGCGGCGTGCGGCGCATCCGCTTCGGAAAGCGGAGCGCCAGCGGCGGAATCGGACGCGGCGCGCGCGCGTGCTGACGTGCCGTCGTCACCGTCACGGGCGTCATCCGGCTGCGCAGTGCCGGCCGGCGGTTCGACCCCGTCGTCCTCGACGGATTCGTCCATCGCCTGCGCGAGCCGCGCCGAGTCGTCGTCGAGCCCTTCGGCCGGGCCCGCGGCCTGCATCATGTTGTTCGCTCCGCGCGACGCGAGCGAGCGCACGCCCGCCACGATCGCTGCGGCGGCGCTCAGGCTCGCGCGCGTCGACTGGCTCGCGCGGGCCGCGCCTAGCTCGGCGTCGATCGCGCGCAGCGCGGCGGCAAGCGCTGCGCCATCGCGCTCCAGCATGCCCGGCGCTTCATCCCACAGCGTACGCTCGATCGCCCAGGCAAGGCGCTCGCGCCACGCCAGTTTCGGCCAGCGTCTGGCGACTGCCTCGCCGCGCTGCGTACGCCAGCTTTGCGCGTAGCGTCGCGCGCCGGGAAACGCCCGCGCGAGTCGAGCGAGCACGCGACGGTCCTCGATCGCCTGCGCAATGCGCCCCGTCATGCCGGCTTGCGGCGTGTCGAGACGCGCCGCTTCGCTGTAGCGATGGCGCGCCGCCAGCAAATCGAGCGCGCCGAGCAGTGCGGCTTCACTCGCGCCGTCACGCGCGAGGGGCGCGGGCAGCACGAAGCGTTCGCCTTCCACGCGCGGCTCGCCAGCGCCGAACGTCACGCTCACGCGCGAGTCGCCGGTCAGCACCCGCGCCAGGCGGCCGAGCGCGCCCGCGGGATCGGCGCTCGCCGGCAAACTCGCTGTTTCGTTCTGCAAGCTGGACACAGGCGCCTCCGCACTCACGCGTCGAAGATCACGTGATGCCGGATGACGCTGCGGATAAGCGCCGCATCGTCCGCGCTCACCTTCGCGTAGATCGCCGGCCCCGCCGCCCGTTCGACATCGCCGGTGCGCAGCATGAGTTCGGCCCAGTCGATCAGGCGCCTCGTGGAGAACGCGCTCGCAAGATCTTCGCGGGCGAACGCGGCCCGGCAGTCGGCGGCGATGGCAGCGAGTGTGTGCGCGAGCTGCCGCGTGATCACCGGCAGCGTGCGCAGCAATACTTCGGTTTCCTCTTCAAGTGAGAGATAGTCGAACAGGTAGACGCGCCAGCGGTCGAGAAACGCCTCGTTGAGCAGGTTCGCCCCCTGGTACAGGTGGCGGTACGCGCTCATCGCGCCCGCGGCGTTCGCGGTGGCGAAGAGGCGAAACGACGGATGCGGCTCGACGATCTCGTTGCCGCGCTCCTTGAGCAGCAGGCGGCCGTTCGGTTCCAGCACGGCGGTGAGCACGGCGAGAATGGACGGCTCGGCAAAATCGAGTTCGTCGATGATCAGCCAGTAGCCCTCGCGCATCGCCACGGGCAGCACGCCGTCCACCCAGATCGTCTCGCCGCCCTTCACGGTCCAGAAGCCCACAAAGTCGCCGATGGTGGTCTGGCCGTTCATGTTCGCGCGCAGCACGCCATAGCCCGCGCGCGCCGCCACCTGCTCGATGAAGCTCGTCTTGCCCGAACCTGTATGACCGATCAGCATGACGCGGCGATTTTCTACGATATCCTGAACGATGTCGCCGCCGCGTCCGGTGAAGAGGTAGGCCGCGTTCACACGCGGCACGAGCGCGTTCGGCTCGCCGCGCGGCAGGTCTACATTGCCGATGCGCACGAAGGGCGTGTGGGTTTGCAGCCTGACTTGAGCCGCTTTGGCCTCGCACGCCGCTTCGACAGCCCGTTGCAAGGCCACGGAAAATGCGCTGCCCGCCTGTGCGGCTCGCGCTTCATCGGCGCGCTGCGCTTCGGAAACGAAGCCCTCGCGACGCCACTTGAGCAACTTCGCTTCGAGATTGTCCAGATCGATTTCGGTGTCGATGTCGACTTCACCGACCGCACCGTCTTCGCCCTGGCCGTGCTCGATGCGGTACATATGCGCGCGCCCGGAAGGCGAGACGCGCCACCATTCGCGTGCCCGGCCGGCGCCGCGGGTGTAGAGGCCCAACGGGTCTTCGTCTTGCAGTGCCGGATCGGTTGCGTTCATGAAGGGGGATACGGGGCGCTGGCGCGATCCGCCAATCGTCTCATATTACCGGTGCCTGGCGCACCGCGACAGCGCGGCAGCGCCTCGGCCGCGCTTCCGGCACACGTCCAACCATGCTAGCGTGACGATCGCCACACGAGGCTCGCACGCCTCACCTGTCACCCGGAGACCCCCAATGCCCCAAGCCGCGCCGCCCGAACTCGACGACGAGCCCGGGCGCGGCCGTTCGCTCGCTCGCCAATACCCGCGCGGCCTCCGGATCGAGCCGCACACGCATACTTGGGCACAGGTCCTCTACGCCGTCTCCGGCGTGATGTGGGTCGAGGTGGAGCGCGAGGCGCTCGTCGTGCCGCCGCAGCGTGCCGTGTGGCTGCCGCCCGGCACGCAGCACGCCATTCACATGCTGAGCGCCGTCGAAATGCGCAATCTCTATCTGCACGAACGCGACAGCCGGCACCTGAGCGAGCGGTGCGAAGTATTCGAGGTCAACGGCCTGCTGCGCGAACTCATCACGGGCCTCGCGGAACGCGCGCGCGAAGACGACGCCTGGCTCGACGCTGCCTATCGCCTCGCATCGATCGAACTCGCCCAGGCGCCGCGCTCCACGCTGCGCATCCCGCTGCCCGATGCGTCTGACCGCCGCCTCGCCACGCTGTGCCGCGCGGTGATCGACAACCCCTCGGCCGATATTGGCTTCGAACAGCACGCGGCGTGGGTGGGCGCGAGCGTGCGCACGCTCTCGCGGCTCTTCACGCGCGAGCTTGGCATGGGGTTTGCGGAGTGGCGCCGCCAGGTGCAGCTCGCGCTCGCGGTGTCGCGCCTCGCGCAAGGCGAGCCCGTGAGCGCCGTGGCGCGTTTGCTGGGCTATCTCCCCAGCAGCTTCAGTGACATGTTCCGCCGCGAACTGGGCGTGCCGCCCAGCGAGTTCCGGCCCACCGGCACCCTTGGCGGTGCAGCGGGATTCGCAGCAGAGGAAAGCGCGGCGCAGTAACGCGTGCGTAGACCGTGGCGCGGCTCAATGCGGTGGCAGATCGCCCACTAGCGGAAACATGTCGGGCGTATAGCCCATATTGAAGTAACCGGCCCGTGCATAGGTGGCGATTCGTTCGAGATGCTCGGTTTCGCGCGACGCGTCGCGCAGTTCGGGCTCATCGGCTTGCGACGTGGGCGGCGGGTGATTCGTCCGGCCGAGCCGCGCGAACCACGCCGGCACGGACAGCATCGACAGCTTCGACATTGCGGACTCCTTGCGAGGCGTTGACCCCTTCCAATCTAGACAGTCAAAGGCGTGCACGCAAACAAGCATTTCTGCGATGCATTGCACACCGCGGCCGACGCACGCACTCCAACCGGCCCGAACGTTGTAAACGCCGGAAAACCTTACAAATCACTAACGTTTCGAAATTGGCGCACGAGTTGGTTAGACTGCGGGTCTCGGCCCTCGCTGCACCTTTACCGCACGATGGCCCGGCATCGACGGCATAACAATCATGAGAATGCGTATGCAGCAACTCGACAGTCCCCGGCAGCAATTCGCAGCGGCCAAGCCGTTGAGCGCGCCGATAGGGTTTCTCCGCATCGCCTCGCGCGGTGGTCCGACCTCCTGGAGGCAGGCATGAGCGACGTCCCGCAGACGCAACCCGCGCCCCAGCCACCCTCGCCGCCCCCGCCACCGCCCGCTCCTCCCCCGCAGGCGCCCAGGCGCCGCCGGCTCGGCCCGATCATTCTCGCCATTGTCGTGATCGCACTGATCGTGCTCGTGATCGTGCACATCATGCGCAACAAGAAGACAGAGCATGGCGCGGCGCCGCAGGTCGTGACCGTGGCCGCCGCCACGCTCGGACCCATGCCCGTGACGCTCAACGCGCTCGGCACCGTCACGCCGATCGCGACTGTCACGGTTCTGCCGCAAATCAGCGGCTACCTCACCGAGGTGGGCTACAAGGAAGGCCAGGATGTCGTGAAGGGCCAGTTCCTCGCACAGATCGACCCGCGCCAGTACGAGATCAGCAAGGAGCAGGCGCAGGCGCAACTCGCGAAGGACGAGGCGCTGCTCGCCCAGTCGCGCGCCGACCTCGTGCGCTTTACCCAGCTGCACGAACAGCGGTCCATCGCCGAGCAGACCTTCACCGACCAGAAGTTTCTCGTGATGCAGAACGAGGCCGCCGTGAAGGCCGATATCGCCAACGTCAGGCTCTTCGAACTCGACCTCATCTACTGCCGCATCACCGCGCCGGTGTCGGGGCGCGTGGGCCTGCGCCTGGTCGATCCGGGCAACTATGTGACGTCGTCCAGTTCCACGGGCATTGCCGTCATCACGACGATGAAGCCCACCACCGTCCAGTTCGCCATACCGCAAACGTCGCTCGGCAGCGTGCTGGAGCGCGTCAACGCCGGCGCAAAGCTGCCGATCACCGTCTTCAGCAGCGACAACACCCGCCAGATCGCCACCGGCACGCTCTTCGCGCTCAGCAACCAGATGGCCACGGCCACCGGCACGGTCACGCTGCGCGCGAGCGTGCCCAACGACGACGAGGCGCTCTTTCCCAACGAGTTCGTCAACGTAAGGCTGCTCGTCGACACGCTGCAGAACGCCGTGCTCGTGCCGACGCCCGCCGTGCAGACTGGCGCGCCCGGCGACTACGTGTACCTCGTGAACGCCGACAACACGGTGTCGGTCCACAAGGTCACGCTCGGCCCGAGCGATGGCCGCTACACGGTGATCTCCGCGGGCTTGCAGCAGGGTCAGCATGTCGTGACCGACGGCCTCGACCGCCTCAACGACGGCGCGAAGATCCAGCCCGCGGGGCCGAGGCCCGCCACGCACGCGGGCGCCGCCAGCGCGCCGCATCATGGCAGCGCCCCGGGCGCGTCGAGCGAGCCCGGCGCCACGGCGCCGAACGCCTCCGACGCGAGCGCCGCGGCCTCGCAAGCGGGTTGAGCCCCGGACCCAGCGCCAATGAATATTTCGCGTCTCTTCATCCTGCGGCCGGTCGCGACTTCGCTCCTGATGATCGCGATGGTGCTGATCGGCCTCGTCGCGATGAAGTTCCTGCCGGTTTCCTCGCTGCCCGCGGTGGACTATCCCACCATCCAGGTGCAGACCTTCTATCCGGGCGCGAGCCCGAACGTGATGGCGACCACCGTCACGGCGCCGCTCGAAGTGCAGCTCGGCGAAATCCCGGGCCTGCAGCAGATGATCTCGTACAGCTCCGAGGGCGCCTCGGTCATCACGCTGCAGTTCGACCTCTCGCTGAGCCTCGACGTGGCCGAGCAGAACGTGCAGCAGGCCATCAACGCGGCCAACAGCTTTCTGCCGAGCGGCCTGCCCGCGCCGCCGACCTATGCCAAGGTGAACCCGGCCGACCAGCCCATCCTCACGCTCGCGGTCACGTCGAAGTCGATGTCGCTCACGCAGTTGCAGGATGCGGCCAACAACCGCCTCGCCACGAAGATTTCCGAAGTGCCGGGCGTGGGCCTCGTCACCACCGCGGGCGGCAACGTGCCCGCCGTGCGCGTCGAAGCCGACCCGCAGAAGCTCGCCGCCTTCGGCCTGAATCTCGACGACCTGCGCACGCTGCTCGCCAACGTCAACGTGAGCAACCCGAAGGGCAACTTCGACGGCCCCGAGCTGAACTACACGATCAATTCGAACGACCAGATCTCGGACCCGAAAGACTACGAAGACACCGTCATCGCCTATCAGAACGGCTCGCCCGTGTTCATGCGCGACGTGGCGCGCGTGTCCACGGCCGCGCAGGACGTGGAGCGCGGCGCCTGGTACAACAAGACGCCCGCCATTGTGCTGAACGTGCAGCGCCAGCCGGGCGCGAACGTGATCGCCACCGTCAACCAGATCATGCGGCAGTTGCCGCAGCTCGAAGCGGCGCTGCCCGCGGGCATGCAGGTCACGGTGGTGTCGAACAGCGTGGGCGTGATCCGCGCCTCGGTCAGCGACGCGGCTTTCGAACTCGTGCTCGCCGTGGCGCTCGTGGTGGCCGTGATCTTCGTGTTCTTGCGCAATCTGCCCGCGACCATCATTCCGAGCATCTCGGTGCCGGTCTCGCTGATCGGCACGCTCGCGATCATGTACGAGCTGGGCTACTCGATCGACAACCTCTCGCTCATGGCGCTCATCATCGCCACGGGCTTCGTGGTGGACGACTCTATCGTGATGATCGAGAACATCGTGCGCTACCTCGAGGAAGGCGACAAACCCTTGCAGGCGGCGTTAAAAGGCGCAGGCCAGATCGGCTTCACGATTCTTTCGCTGACGATCTCGCTCATCGCCGTGCTGATTCCGCTGCTCTTCATGGGCGGCGTGATCGGACGCCTCTTCAGCGAATTCGCCGTCACGCTCGCGGTGACCATCGTGCTGTCGGCCGTCGTCTCGCTCACCGTCGTGCCGATGATGTGCGCGCGCATCCTGCGCGCTCAGGCCGAGCGCCACCCCAGCCGCTTCGAGCGCATCAGCGAAGGGCTTTTCAACAAGACGCTCAACGCCTACGAGCGTGGCCTGCGCTGGGTGCTCGACCACCAGACGCTCACGCTCGTCGTGTTCCTGGTGACGGTGGTGCTCACCGGACTGCTTTACGTCGTGATTCCGAAGGGCCTGTTCCCGGTGCAGGACGTGGGCGTGCTGCAAGGCATCAGCGTGGCCGACAACTCCATCTCCTACCAGGCGATGGTGCGGCGCCAGTCCGCGCTGGCCGAGGAAATCCTCAAGGACCCCGATGTCGTGTCGCTCACCTCGTAC
This sequence comes from Paraburkholderia silvatlantica, assembly GCF_003096715.1. Taxonomy (GTDB): domain Bacteria; phylum Pseudomonadota; class Gammaproteobacteria; order Burkholderiales; family Burkholderiaceae; genus Paraburkholderia; species Paraburkholderia silvatlantica. The sequence goes on along the minus strand of NZ_QEOL01000016.1, from coordinate 67,479 downwards.
GTGGGCATCGACGGCATCAACAACACGCTCAACAACGGGCGCTTCCTCATCAACCTGAAGCCGCACGACGACCGCTCCGAAACCGCCGACGAAATCGGGCGGCGCATTCAGCAGTCGGTCGCGAAGGTCGCGGGCGTGCGCCTCTACATCCAGCCCGAGCAGGACCTCACGCTCGACACCACGGTCTCGCGCAACCAGTACAACTTCGTGCTGCGCGGGCCGAGCCAGGACGCGTTCGAGCAGTACGTGCCTGCGCTCATCGCGCGCATGAAGCAGATCGCGTCGATCCGCGACGTCACGAGCGACCTCAACACGGACGGCCTTTCCGTGAACGTCGAAGTGAACCGCCAGCTCGCGGCGCGCTACGGCATCACGGCGGCGACGATCGACAACGCGCTCTACGATGCGCTGGGCCAGCGCATCGTTTCGACCATCTTCCAGCAGTCGGACCAGTACCGCGTGATTCTCGTGGCGAAGCCTGAGGCGCTGCCCACGGTCGAATCGCTCGGCGACCTGTATCTGCCGAGCCAGACGAGCAGCGAAGGCCAGGTGCCGCTCAAGGGCATTGCGAAGATCAGCATTACGCGCTCGCCGCTCATGATCAGCCACCTCGCACAGTTCCCTTCGGTCACGATCTCGTTCAATCTCGCCGATGGCGCGTCGCTTTCCGCCGCCGTGCGCGACGTGCGCAAGGCAGAAGCCGCCGCGAACCTGCCGCCCTCGATCACCTCGTCGTTCCAGGGCGCGGCGCAGGCGTTCGAGGATTCGCTTGCCAGCGAGGGGTATCTGCTGATCGCGGCGCTCGTGGCCGTGTATATCGTGCTCGGGGTGCTCTACGAGAGCTACGTGCACCCGGTCACGATTCTTTCGACGCTGCCCTCGGCCGGCATTGGCGCCCTGCTCGCGCTGATGATCGCGGGCAAGGACCTGGACGTGATCGGCATCATCGGCATCGTGCTCCTGATCGGCATCGTCAAGAAGAACGCCATCATGATGGTGGACTTCGCGCTCGAAGCCGAACGCGTGCAGGGCAAACCGCCGCGCGAGGCGATTTTCGAGGCGTCGCTGCTGCGTTTCCGGCCCATTCTCATGACCACGCTCGCGGCCATGCTCGGCGCGCTGCCCATGCTGCTCGGCAGCGGCACGGGGTCGGAGCTGCGCCGCCCGCTGGGTCTTGCGATCATCGGCGGGCTCACGCTTTCGCAGATGCTCACGCTCTTTACGACGCCCGTGATCTATCTGTTCTTCGACCGCCTGGCCGAACGCTTCGGCCGCAAGCGCACGCCTGATAGCCACGAGGACGGCGGTACCGGCAATCGCGCCCCCCCCGCGCCCGAGGGCACGCCGTGAACCTCTCGGCGCTTTTCATCCGGCGGCCGGTCGCGACGTCACTCCTCGCGATCGCGATCCTCATTTCGGGGATGCTCGCCTTTTTCCGGCTGCCGGTCGCGCCGCTGCCCAACATCGCCTACCCGGTGATCGTGGTGCAGGCCAACATGGCGGGCGCGAGCCCGGACATCATGGCGTCCACCGTGGCCGAGCCGCTCGAGCGCCGCCTCGGCACCATTGCGGATGTGAGCCAGCTCACGTCGATCAGCAACACCGGCACCGCGCTCATCGTGGTCGTGTTCGGCCTGAACCGCGACATTAACGGCGCGGCGCGCGACGTGGAAGCGGCCATCCAGGCCGCGCGCGCCGACCTGCCCACCACGCTGCGCAGCAACCCGACGTACCGCCAGTACAACCCCGCGAGCGCGCCGATCATGGTGCTCGCGCTCACCTCGGACACGCTCACGAAGGCGCAGCTCTACGATTCCGCCGATTCGGTCATCCAGCAGCAGCTCTCGCAGGTGGACGGCGTGGGCCAGATCACGCTGGGCGGCGGCGCACTGCCCTCGGTGCGCGTGGAGCTGCAGCCGGGCAAGCTCAACAGCTACGGGATCGGCCTCGAAGACGTGCGCGCTTCGATTGGCGCGGCCAACGCGAACAGCGCGAAAGGCCATATCGACCAGGGCGACCAGCGCTATACGGTGATTTCGAACGACCAGATCAGCAAGGCCGCGCCGTTTCGCGACGTGGTGATCGCCTATCGCAACGGCGCGCCCGTGTTCCTGCGCGACGTGGCTTCCGTCGTCGACTCCAACGAAAACATCCGCAACGCGGGCCTCTACAACGGCAAGTCGTCCGTGCTCGTGATCGTCTACCCGATGCCCGGCAGCAACGTCGTGAAGACGGTGCAGCAGATCCGCGCGCGCCTGCCCTCCATCGAGGCCGCGCTGCCTGCCACGATCAAGGTGGACGTGGCGATCGACCGCTCCGAGTCCGTGCGCGCTTCCGTGGCCGACACCGAACGCACGCTCTTCATCGCCGTGCTGCTCGTGGTCGGCGTGGTGTTCGTGTTCCTGCTCTCGCCGCGCGCCACGCTCATCCCGGCCGTGGCGCTGCCGCTTTCCATCGTGGGCACGTTCGGGCCGATGTACCTGCTCGGCTACAGCATCGACAATCTCTCGCTCATGGCGCTCACCATCGGCACGGGCTTCGTGGTGGACGACGCCGTGGTGGTGCTGGAGAACATCGTGCGCCACCTCGAGGCGGGCATGGACGCGAAGGACGCGGCGCTCAAAGGCGCGGGCGAAGTGGGCTTCACGGTGCTTTCCATGAGCCTTTCGCTCATCGCCGTGTTCCTGCCCATTCTGCTCATGCCGGGCATCGTCGGCCTGCTCTTTCACGAGTTCGCGATGACGCTCTCCATCGCGATCCTCATCTCGCTCGTGATCTCGCTCACCGTCACGCCCACCATGTGTGCGTACGTGCTAAAGCGCGAGGCGCTGCATCGCAAGCCCTCGCGCGTGGCCGTGTGGATAGACGCGCAGTTCGAGCGCTTCAAGCAGTTCTACTCGCGCACGCTCGACGTCGCGCTCAATCACGCGCGGCTCACGATCTTCGTCCTGTTCGCGCTGCTGGTGGGCAATGTGTTCCTCGCGCGGCTGCTTTCCGGCACGTTCTTCCCCGAGCAGGACACCGGCATTCTGATCGGGCAGATCATCGCGGACCAGAGCATTTCGTTCACCGCCATGGAGAAGAAGCTCGCGCAGATGCAGGCCATCGTGAAGGCCGATCCGGCCGTGCAATCGGTGGCGGGCTTCACGGGCGGACGGGCGCTCAATTCGGCCACCGTGTTCGTCGAACTGAAGCCGATCGCGGAGCGCCGTCTTTCGGCCACCGAGGTCGTGAACCGCCTGCGTCCCAGGCTCAATGCCGTTTCGGGCGCACGGCTATTCATGCAGGCCCAACAGGACCTGCAGATCGGCGGGCGGCAGTCGGCGGCCGAGTATCAGTACACGCTCACGAGCGACGACGCCAACGCCCTCTTCACCTGGGTGCCGCGCCTTGTGGACGAACTGAACAAGCACCGCGGCCAGATGTCGGATGTGAACTCGGACCTGCAGCAAAACGGTCTGGAAGCCTACATGACGGTGCAGCGCACGACCGCCAAACGCTACGGGTTCGACCCGAACCAGATCGACAACGTGCTCTACGACGCCTTTGGCCAGCGCACCGTTTCGACCATCTACAACGCGATCAACCAGTACTTCGTCGTGATGGAAGTGGCGCCGCAGTACTGGCAGTTTCCGCAGTCGTTCCAGGATATCTGGCTGAGCACGGCAGCGGGCAACGCCAGCGGCGCCGCGCAAACGCAAATGCCCGCGAGCGTCATCTCGGGCGTCACGCCTTTCACGGCCGTGACCACGAGGGGCGCAACGAGCGGCAACACCAACGAGCGCAACGCGAACGCGGTGGCCAACCAGCAAAACAACGCGATCGCGAACAGCAAGGGCGGCAGCTCCAGCGGCAGCGCGGACAGCACGGCCGCCGAAACCATGGTGCCGCTCATGGCGCTCATGGACTGGAAAACGCGCCACACGGCCACCCAGGTCAATCACCAGGGCACCGAAGTGGCGGGCACGATTTCGTTCAATCTGCCCAAGGGCGGCTCGCTTTCCGAGGCCGGCAAGATCATCGAGCAGGCCGAGCGCGACATCGGCATGCCGGCCTCCATCCACGGTGCGTTCGCGGGCGCGGCGCAGGCCTACGCGCAGTCCATGAGCGTCGTGCCGCTGCTCATTCTCGCCGCGCTCGCCGTGGTCTATATCGTGCTGGGCGTGCTGTACGAAAACACCATCCACCCGCTCACGATCCTCTCCACACTGCCTTCGGCCGGCATTGGCGCGATTCTCGCCATGCTGATCTTCGGCACGCCGTTCTCGGTGATCGCGATGATCGGCATCATTCTGCTCATTGGCATCGTGAAGAAAAACGGCATCATGATGGTCGACGTCGCCATCCAGTTGCAGCGCAACGAGGGCCTGGAGGCGCGCCGCGCGATTCACGAAGCCGCCGTGGTGCGCCTGCGCCCAATCATGATGACGACCTTCGCGGCCGTGCTCGGCGCGCTGCCGCTCGCCATCGGCATCGGCCAGGGCGCTTCGCTGCGCCAGCCGCTCGGCGTGACGGTCATGGGCGGCCTGCTCCTGAGCCAGGTCTTTACCCTGTACACCACGCCGGTGATTTACCTGTTCCTCGACCGCCTGCGCGCACGCCTCGCGCGCTGGGCCGCGCGCCTGCCGTGGAATCGCCAGGCCGATGAGAGCGCATCATGATGAAGACTCGCCCTAATCCATCGCTCATGCGAATGCTGATCTGCGCCGCCGCAAGCGCTGCCACGCGCGCGCTGCCGCCCGCGTTGCCATTTACCCCCTTCATCGCGGCGCTGCTGCTCGCGGGCTGCATGGTCGGGCCGGACTACCACCGCACGCAGGTCGCCGTGCCCGCCACGTGGAAGGAACTGCCCGGCTGGACCCAGGCCGAACCCGAAGCCGCTCAGGGACCCAAGGGTGACTGGTGGACCGCCTTCCAGGACCCGCTGCTCGACGAGCTGGAACCGCTCGTCCAGGTCTCGAACCAGACCGTGCGGCAGAGCTACGCTAACTACCAGCAAGCGCTCGCCGAAGTGCGCGTCGCGCGCGCGAGCCTCTTCCCGGTCATCGGCGTCACCGGCTCGCTCGCGCGCGAGCGCTCCTCCACCGGCACGCTCAGCAGCGTGAGCAGCATCACATCCACGCCGGGCGGCGCGCGCATCGTCAACGGCGGCACGCTCGAAGCGAACGCGAGCTGGGACATCGACCTCTGGGGTCAGGTGCGCCGCCAGATCGAGGAACAGTCGGCCACGGCCCAGGCGAGCGAGGCGACGCTCGCGAACGCTACGCTATCCGAACAAATCGCACTGGCAAACGCCGTGATCGATCTGCGCATCACCGATGCCGATATCGACCTGCTCACGCATACCGTGCAGGCGTACACGGACTTCCTGCGCGTAGTGGCCAACCAGGACCAGGCCGGCACCGTGCCGCCGTCCGACCTGATTTCAGCGCGCACGCAGCTCGAATCGGCGCGCGCGAGCCTGATCGCGCTGGGCGTGGCGCGCGCGCAAAACGAGCATGCCATCGCGGTGCTCGTGGGCCGCAACCCCGAAGAGGTCGATATCCCGCACAGCACGCAGCTTCCCGCGCTGCCCGCCATTCCCGCTGGCGTGCCCTCCACGCTGCTGCAGCGGCGGCCCGACATTGCGATCGCCGAACGCCAGATGGCGTCGGCCAATGCGGCGATCGGCGTGGCCGTGGCCGCATACTATCCGTCGATCTCGCTCACCGCGCTCGACGGCTTCACGCAGTCGCCGCTTTCGGGCCTGCTGCACATGAGCAACTATGTGTGGTCGCTCGGCGCGAGCGCGACCCAGACGATCTTCGACGGCGGCCAGCGCAGCGGCCAGGTCGCGGCCGCGCGCGCGAGCTACGACGCGGCGGTGGCGAACTATCGTGGCACGGTGCTGACGGCGTTCCAGGGTGTCGAGAACGATCTCTCGGGGTTGCGCATCCTCGCGCAGCAGGCCGACGTGCTCGACGCCGCCGTACGCGACGCCATACGCGGCGCGCAGATCGCGCAAAACGAATACGTGGCGGGGACCGTAGACTACACGACGGTCGCCACGGCGCTGGCTACCCAGGTGACCAACCAGCAGAGCGCGCTCAACGTGCGTCAGCAGCGGCTGCTCGACACGGCTTCGCTGATCGGCGACCTGGGCGGTGGCTGGTCCGGGCAGCTGCACGATGCGCAGCATCCCGCGCGTGCGGTGACGCCGGCCTCCGACGCCGCGGCGGCGGGCGCAAGCGCGACCGGTGGTCCCGCGAACGTGGAAGCGAGCCGGACGCAGGGCGCCGCTGCGAACCCGTGACCTCAGCCCCTGATCGAAAGCGCCCGCGCTACGCGCGCGGCTGCGTTTCCGAAGCGCTCGTCACCGGCATGGCGGAAGCCGGCAGGCCGAATACGGCGTCGAAGATCAGGTTGTAGACATAGTTGTAGACGAGAAAAAACACCGAGAGGCCGATATCCATCGCGAACGCCTCGATCAACGACACGTGCAGGGTGAGCGCGATCATCGGCACGAGGAGCACCACGAGCCCGCCCTCGAAGCCGACCGCATGCGCAATGCGGCGCGCGACACTGCGGCCGCGTTTTGTCTGGCGCGCTTCCCAGCGCTCGAACAGCAGGTTGAAGACGAAGTTCCAGCCCACCGCGATCAGCGACGAAAACACCGCCGCCGCGCCCGCGCGGTCCATGCCGCTACCCGAGAGCGACGCGAAGCTCGTGCCGGTAATCAGGATCGCAATGCCTTCGAACAGCGTGACGTACACGATCCGGCGTTTGATACCCTGCATGGACGAATGCTCCTGATGCGGCTCCCGCGTGGCTTCGGGCCGTGTCATTCGCCGCGCCTGCTGCGAGTGCGGCGAAGACCTTCGCGAATCAACCGAGATCGGTGAATACCGAAGCCGTGGACAAACGCGACTTCGGCAGCTTCGCGTTGAAGTCGTCGGCGCTGCGGTAGCCGAGAGCGACCACCACGAGCGCGGTGAGGCCCTGCTCGCGCAGGCCCAGTTCCTCGTCGAGCGCTTTCGCGTCGAAGCCTTCCATCGGGCAGGCGTCGATTTCGAGCGTCGATGCGCCGATCAGCAGCGTGCCGAGCGCGAGATACGCCTGCTTCTCCATCCACGCCGGCAGGTCGTTGCGCTCGCGATGCAGGTTCACGTAGAACGAGCGCGTCTTTTCCTGGCCGGCCCTGGCCTCGGCATTGGCAAAGCGGCCGTCCGCTTCTTCCTGCGCGAGCACCTCGGCGAGGTGCGCTTCGTCCATGTCGGTGCGCACGCACAGCACCAACACGTGCGAGGCACGCGAGACCTTAGGTTCGTTGTACGCGAAACCTTCCATGCCCTTGGCGATGCGCGCACGCGCCGCATCGCTTGCGGCCACCACGAAATGCCACGGCTGCGAGTTCACCGAGGAAGGGCTGAAGCGGATCAGCTCCTTGAGTTCGTCGATGACAGCGGCGGGAATCTTGCGGGCGGGATCGAACGCCTTGGTGGCGTGGCGGGCTTTGGCGAAGCGGGTAAGGTTCAAGTGGTTTTCTCCTTCATGTGCGGTCGGGCCAGTAGCCGGCCAGGCCGACATCGTACCAGCATCGTGCGCCGGCTGCGGGAGCGCTCTGCGCGCCCAGCCCGCCTGCGCTATGCTTGAAGGCTCGAATCGCCGCGACGGCTCACGAGCCATGCGCCGCCGCCCGTCAGGAGAATACCGATCATGCGCCAGGCCATCCATCATCTGCCGGTGAGCACGCGCACGCGCGGGCTCGTCGAAATCAGCCATGAGGTGCGCGCGTTCGTGCGCGAACAGCGCATCGCCACCGGCTTGCTCACCCTCTTTTGCCGCCACACGTCGGCGTCGCTCGTCATCCAGGAAAACGCCGATCCCTCGGTGCGCCGCGATCTCGAACGTTACTTCGAGCAGCTCGCGCCCGAAGATCCGCAGCGCTACGAGCACGACACCGAAGGCCCCGACGACATGCCCGCGCATCTGCGCACGGTGCTCACGCACACGCAACTCTGCATCCCGGTCGAGCACGGCAATCCCGTGCTGGGCACGTGGCAGGGCATCTATGTGTTCGAGCACCGGCGCGCGGCGCATACGCGCGACATCGTGCTGCATTTGATCGGAGAATGAGCCCCTCAGGCGCTTACACACAAATCCCGTACGCAAGCGCTATGCTTGCGTCTTTCGTTCAACCGACTCAGCGAGGGTTGCCCCAAATGAAACAGTCCGCCGGTTCCATGATTTCCTTTACCCGCCCTGATGGCCAGTCGCTCCAGGGTTATCTCGCCAAACCGGAAAAGACCGAGGGCGCACCCGCCATCGTCGTGATCCAGGAGTGGTGGGGCTTGAACGACCAGATCCGCGGCGTGGCCGACCGGCTCGCGCAGGCGGGCTACCTCGCGCTCGTGCCCGACCTCTATCGCGGCAAGAGCACCGTCGAACAGGAAGAGGCCCACCATCTGATGACGGGCCTCGACTTCGCGGACGCCGCTTCGCAGGACGTGTACGGCGCAGTCACTTACCTGAAGACGCTCACGGACCGCGTGAGCGTGACGGGTTACTGCATGGGCGGCGCGCTCACGCTGCTCGCGGCCACCATGGTGCCGGGCCTGGCGAGCGCCGTGGTGTGGTACGGCTTCCCGCCGCTCGAATACCTCGATGCGAGCAAGATCACGGCGCCCATCCTCGGCCACTTCGCGACCCAGGACCAGGCGTTCAGCATCGAAACCGTGGCGGAGCTCGAAACGAAGCTCAAGGGCGCCAACGTCGACGTCGAATTCCATCGCTATTTCGCCCACCACGCGTTCGCGAACGAGACCGCCGTGGGTCCGAGCCGCATCGCCATCACGCAGTACGACCCGGTCTGGGCGCAGCTCGCGTGGGACCGCTCGCTGACGTTCTGGGGCCGCACGATGTGGCCGCAGCGCACGGTGCGCTGAAACGCCGGCAGCGGCCCGCGCCGCCGTGCGGACCTGTCGTAGAATCGGCGTCGCCCCGCCTCGCGCGGGCGACGCCGATTGGCATTGCAGCGCCTTCGTCCCTCTCACGCTTTTCGCGGAGACTCCATGACGCCGCTAATCCTCCAGCGCCCTGCGCTTCTGCTCATCGTGCTCATTGTGGTCCTGCCGCTCGCCGCCTGGCTGGGCACGAGCGTGCTGCACCGATACTTCCCGCTCGCCGAGGAAGCCCGCGAAAACTACAAGATCGTGCAGGGCGCGACGCTCACGCTGCTCGCACTCCTGATCGGCTTCACGCTTTCGATGGCCGTGAGCCGCTACGACCAGCGCAAGAACCTGGAGGAGGAGGAAGCCAATGCGATCGGCACGGAGTACCTGCGCGCCGAGCTGCTTGGCGGCGAGGCGGCTGCCCAGACCAAGGCGCTGCTCGCCCGCTACCTCCAGGCGCGCATCCAGTTCTATGTCGTGCACGACGCCGCCGGACTCGACGAGATCAACCGCAACACCACCGAGCTTCAGGCGCAGCTCTGGGCGAACGTGCGCGACGCCGCGAAGGCGCAGCCGAATCCGGTGATGGCGCTCGTGCTCGCCGGCATGAACGACGTCATCAACTCCCAAGGCTATACGCAGGCCGCGTGGATCAATCGCATTCCCGTCGCCGCGTGGGCGCTGATGATCTTGATCGCCGTCTTCAGCAACCTGATGCAGGGCTACGGCGCGCACGGCCAGGTCGGCCGGCGCGTGCTGCTGCTCGTCCTGCCCATCACGGTGACGCTTTCGCTCACGCTCATCGCCGATATCGACAGCCCGCGCGGCGGCCTCATTCGCGTCGCGCCGCTCAATCTGCTGAGCCTCGCGCAATCCATGCCCGCCAATCCCTGAGCGCCGCGCCACGCCGCGCCTTGAGGCGAAAAGACGGCGCGCGCCATTTCCACTAAACTTGGCGGCCTGACTCCACTCCCGCTTCCCCGGCAGGCCGTGGCGCGCCTTTCGTGGCCCGCGCCCCGTCGCTGAGGGACTTCAAGGACCGCGCATGAACGACCTTTCCGCATTTCCCATCACCCGCAAGTGGCCAGCGCTTCACCCCGATCGCATCCAGCTCTATTCGCTGCCCACGCCCAATGGCGTCAAGGTCTCCATCATGCTGGAGGAAAGCGGCCTGCCTTATGAGCCGCATCTCGTGCGCTTCGACTCGAACGACCAGATGTCGCCGGAATTCCTCTCGCTGAACCCCAACAACAAGATTCCCGCGATCCTCGATCCGAACGGCCCGGGCGGCGAGCCGCTCGCGCTGTTCGAATCGGGCGCGATCCTCATCTATCTCGCCGACAAGTGCGGCCGCTTCCTCGCCCGCGAAGGCGCGGCGCGCTACGAAACGATCCAGTGGGTCATGTTCCAGATGGGCGGCATTGGGCCGATGTTCGGTCAGGTGGGCTTCTTCCACAAGTTCGCGGGCAAGGAGTACGAGGACAAGCGTCCGCGCGACCGCTACGTCGCCGAGTCGCGGCGTCTGCTCGCCGTGCTCGACCAGCGCCTCGAGGGGCGCAAGTGGATCATGGGCGACGAGTACACGATCGCCGACATCGCCACGTTTGGTTGGGTGCGCAACCTTGTTGGCTTCTACGAGGCCAGTGATCTCGTGGGTTACGCCGATTTCAAAAACGTCGCGCGCGTGCTCGAAGCATTCGTCGCACGGCCGGCGGTCGCGCGCGGGCTCAACATTCCCTCGCGCGGCTAACGCGCCCGGGGCGTCATTGCGGCGCCGCTTTCACGCGCGCCGCAACCGAGTCGGCCACTTCGGCCGCCGCGCGGTCCACGTTCTTGCGGTCATCGGCGCGCGCAAGCACGAATTTAGCCGCCGCTACATAGGGATTGAGCGCGATCGCCGCGCCGGCGCCCGGCTTCGCGTGGCTCGACTCGCTGTCGATCACCTGATAAAGCGGCTGCGGCGCCTGGGCGGCGAGGTCGTCCACGGCCACCGCCAGCTCGATCTGGCTCGCGCCCGAACCGAAACCCACTACTGCGCGCCGCAGACTGTTGCCTTCGTCCACGCTCAGGAATACGCCGCGCACGAGCCATCCCTGCGCGGGTAGCGGCGCGCCGCCAGGCAGGCGGCGCGCGTCGAGGCCCTTCGCGCGCAGGTCGTTCACCAGCGCATCGGCCAGCTTCGCGACGACCTGATCGGCCTGCTGCTGCGGATCGCGGTGGCGCAACAGCGGTCTCGGCAGCAAGCCGCCCATGTGCTCGCGCGCATTCTCCACAGGATTCGAATCCTGCTTGACGTTGGCCGCGTCGAGTTCGAAGTCCATCACGTAAACGAGCGGCGCGCCCGGCTGCTGAGCTGCGGCAAGCGGTACGAACGCGCACAGGCAGAGTGTCGCGACCCGTCTCCAGTTCCATTGCATTTTCATCGCGAACTCCCGTACGTTCGCCAGCCATTCATGCATACAGTGGCCGCGCGTGCGGCACGGCCACCAGGTCAAGCGTCGATGAGCCCGAGCCGCGCCAGGTCGCTCGCGAGCCACCCGGCTTCGACGAAGTGGCACGCCTGCAGCCCCGCGTCGAGCGCGCCCGTGACGTTCGCTTCGCTGTCGTCGATGAAGAGCGTTTCCTCGGGCTGCGCACCGAGCTGTGCAACGCAGCCAAGGTAGGTCTGTGCGGCCGGCTTGACCGCGCCGAACGTCGCCGACGAATACACCTGCGAACCGAAAAGCCGCGCAACGGGCGGATTCAGATAGTCGAGGTGATGCGTGACGAGCGAGCAGTTGTTGGTCAGCACCGCGATGCGGCATCGCGCGGCCACACGCTGCGCCAGCGCGAGCGCCGCCTCGTTCGGCGTGATCGACGCGCGCCGCGCAGCGAGCCACACGTCGCGCCCCACCTCGCATCCGAGCAGCTCGCCGAGCGCGCGCAGATAAGCGTCGGGGTCAATCTCGCCGGCGTCGGCGCGCGCTTCGAGACCCGACCCCCAGATCGCGTGACGCACCGTTGCGGGCGGAGCGCCGGTGGCGGCCGCGAGGCTCGCCACGCGCGCGTCGCGATCGTAGTGGGACAGCACGCCCTCCATGTCGAACAGGACTACGCCGATCGCCGCCATCTGCCGCTCCCGCCACGAAAATATCCCACTGCGAACCCACTGCGTCCGCTGCCGATCATACCGCCGGCGCGCGCCGGGCGACACACGAGCGGGCACAGGCGCGGCGCGCGCTGATCGCGCCCCGATACCATCGTTCGATTTTGGGTAGACTGGGACGTATGAACACCTGCCGTTACTGCGGAAAACTGCGCGACGAATGGGATTGCCACGGGCCGGCGTGCCGCCAGGCGATCGCGCAGGCGCTGCGCCGCCAGCGCAAGGGACTGCCGATGGTCGCAAACGTAATCCGCAACGAAATCCCGGCCGACGCCACCACCGGCCAGATCATCACCGTGCTTTCGCGCCAGCGCCAGCGTGCGCGGCGCGGCAACGAAGAACGCCGCGAGCGCAAGGCGCTCGATCTGCCCGAAAGCGAGTAAGGCACCCGCCGAGCCGGGTCAGCGGGTTCCGTCGCATTTAGGCTCGCAGAGCAAAGTTGCGCCTGCGAGATTCATTCAGCTCGTGCCCGCCTCGCTCTCATCCTGCGCCAGCAACTGGCTGTCGGGCAACCGGAAAGGCACGGCGCTGTCCGGATTGTTGGCCTCCACCAGCCGGATCAACTGCAACATGAACACATCGCGCTCGACGGGCGACAGGTGCTCGATCGTGCGATCGTGCGCGCGCTGCACGGCGCTCGCCATCTTCCTGACCAGACGCTTGCCCGCCGGTGTCAGCTTGACGAGCCGCAGTCGTTTGTCGTGTTCGACCTGTGTGCGGCTCACGAGCCCCCGCGCATTCAAACGCGGAATGACTTCAGCGACGCTCGAACGCTCCAGCCCGACTTCGATGGCGAGCGAGTTCTGATCCATCTCCCCGAGCGATTCGAGCGCGGTAAGCAGGCTGTACTGCACCGGCGTGATATTGAACTCGCTCGTTTCCTGCGCGAACAGGAATGTGTGGATCTGATGCATGCGACGTATCAGAAAACCCGGCCGCGAAAACAGCGGCGAACGCGCCTGCCGCTCGGCAAGCTCTGCGCGCACGCCTTGAATGTCAATGGAATCGGTGACGGTGGTTCGCATGAAGTCGGCTCAAAGGAAATGGGTGAAATTCGAACGCTCCGATGCGCATTCTAGGCCGTAACCACTGCACATCGCAAATGCGCGGTACACCAACTAATCACCATAAAAAGGCATCGCGCCTGCGCTTGGTGCACGCGCTCGCCGGCACTCGCCGAATCGGTGCGAACCGGGCGATCGAAGCTCCGCAGCAAGGCGCACATCGACCCATGGCTGCGGCCATAAGTCACTGATCCGAAGAAGAAAATGCGACCGCGGAAAGCCGCGCGAAAAAACCGGCACACTATTTGCGGTACACCACACATCTTCCCAATCGGCTATCGAACCGTACATGTCACACGTTCTGCTCAAAGGGGGCCGCGTCATCGACCCCGCCCGGAAAATCGACGCCACGCTCGACGTTCTGGTGGAAGACGGCGTGATCGCCGCCGTCGGCCCCGACCTCGCGAACGAGGCGCCTCAGGCGCAACCGATCGATTGCAGCGGCAAGCTGGTGCTGCCCGGTCTCATCGACACGCACGGCCACATCTATCAGTACGTGACCGGCCGCTTCGGCCTGAACGCGGATCAGTGCGGCGTGCAGTCGGGCGTGACGACGATCATCGATCAGGGCGGACCGAGCTGCATCACGATTCCTGGCTTTCGGCACTACGTAGCGGAGCGCTCGGCCACGCGCGTGCTCGCCTTCATCTCCGCGTATCTTGTCGGCGGCCTCGAAGGGCACTACTACCCCGACCTGTATCGCCCCGATTGCCTCGATGCCGAAGCGACCGTCAAGTCCATCCAGGCGAATTCCGATCTCGTGAAAGGCATCAAGGCGCATGCCGAAATCGGCGGCTTCGCGCGCTGGGGGCTCGACGTGATGAAGATCGCCGCGCAGATCGGCCGTGGCGCGCAGTTGCCCCTGTATATTCACTTCGGGCAGTTGTGGCCGAAACCCCGCAGCGGCGGCCTGCCGGTCGAGCCCGACTCGATCTTCGATCAGGTGGTTCAGACGCTCAAGCCGGGCGACATCCTCGCGCATCCGTTTAGCCGCCATCCGGGCGGTTTCGTCGAGGAGAACGGACAACTGCATCCGCTCGTACACGAAGCGATCGCGCGAGGCCTGAAGATCGACGTAGGCCACGGCTCGCATTTCAGCTTCAGGACGGCGCGCATCGTGCTCGATGCCGGCGTGGTGCCCGACACGCTCGGCGCCGACATGCACGGCTACAACACGCATGTTCCCGCCCCCGCCGGCACGCCGGAGAGCCATCCCGACGAGGAACACGCGTTCCTCGGCCGCACGCAGTTCAGTCTCGTCAGCGCGATGACGAGCATGCTTGCGCTCGGACTGCCTCTGCAACACGTCGTCGCGATGGCGACCTGCAATGCCGCGAAGATGGTCGGTATGGAAGACCGGATCGGCTCGCTGGAAGTGGGACGCGGCGCGGACATCAGCGTGCTGGAAGACCGCCGCGGCCGCTGGGTGCTGGAAGACAACGAGGGCACCCAGATCATTACCGACCGCATGCTGTCGCCGCTGTTCTGCCTGAGAGACGGCGTGCGGCACGACGCCGTTTCGCCCACCCTGCCGCTCGCACGCGCGGCCTGACCACGCGAGGCGAAAACGATGATCAAACGTCCTCACGCCAACGGCGGCGACAAGGGTCCGCAAGGCATCGGCGCATCGCTCAGGCGCAAGGAAGACGAGCGCTTCATGCACGGGCGCGGCGAGTACGTTCCCAACATCCGCATGGTCGGCATGCTCGACGTGGCGTTCGTGCGCAGCCCGATCGCGCATGGTCATATCGTCGGCATCGAGAAGCCGGAACCTTTCGCGCATGCGGTGTACACGCTGACCGATCTGGAGGGCGTAAAGCCCATCGTCGCCAATTCGGGCCTGCCCGGCTTCAAGCGCTCCGAGCAGCCCGTACTCGCGAGCGGCAAGGTGCGCCAGGTCGGCGAGCCCGTCGCAATGTGCGTGGCCGCCACGCGCGCGCAAGCCGAAGATATCGCCGCGCAGGTGTTCGTCGACTTCGAGGAACTGCCCGCTGTCGTCGACATGCTCGATGCACGCCGCGAAGACTCCGCGCTCGTGCACGAGCATTGGGGCGACAACGTTTTTCTCGAAACCTTCGTCGATGCGAACCCCGACGTCGATCTCGACGCCATTCGGCGCGATGCGCCCATCCGCGTGCATCGCAAGCTGCGCACGGCGCGGCAAAGCATGGCGCCGATGGAGGGGCGCGGCGTCGTCGCCCATTGGGACCGCCGCCTGTCACAGCTCATCGTCCATACATCCGCACAAATGCCGCACATCACGCGCACGGGTCTCGCGGAATGTCTCGGCCTCGACGAGGGACAGGTGCGCGTGATCGCGCCCGATGTCGGCGGCGGCTTTGGCTACAAGGGCATTCTGCTGCCCGAGGAAGTATGTTGCGGCTGGCTCGCGATGCATCTGGAGAAGCCGGTGCGCTGGATCGAAGACCGCCGCGAACAGCTCACCGCCAACGCGAACTGCCGCGAGCACGATTACGACATCACCGGCTACGCGGATCGCGACGGCCGCCTGCTTGCGGTGGAGTGCGAAGCCCATGTGGATTCGGGGGCGTACTCGTCGTATCCGTTCTCCGCGTGCCTGGAGGCGGCGCAGGTCGGCAGCATTCTGCCGGGGCCGTACAAGATGGACCGTTTCCGCTGCCGGACCTGGTCGGTCGCGACCAACAAGCCGCCGATCCTCCCATATCGCGGCGTGGCGAGAACGGGCGTGTGCTATGCGATCGAAACCGTCATGGATGCGATTGCGCTCGAGGCCGGCATCGAGCCTTACGAGGTGCGGCTGCGCAATCTCGTCCAGCCGCACGAGATGCCCTACGACAACATCACCAAAAAGCACTTCGACAGCGGCGATTATCCCGAGGCGGTGCGCCGCGCGATGGCCGCGATCGATCTGCCCGCGGTGCGCGCGCGTCAGGAGCGCGGCGAGCCGGACGGCAGGCGCATCGGCTTCGGCATGTCGGTCTTCTGCGAACAGGGCGCGCACGGCACGTCGGTGTACCACGGCTGGGGCATCCCGATGGTGCCGGGCTATGAGCCCGCAGTAATCCGTCTCACGCCCGACGGCGTGCTCGAAGTGCGCGCCGGCGTGCATTCGCACGGCCAAAGCATGGAGACCACCCTCGCGCAGATTGCCCACGAAGTGCTTGGCATCGACACGGACCGCGTACGCGTCGTGCTCGGCGATACGGGCGTCACGCCGTACTCGACCGGCACATGGGGCTCGCGCTCGATCGTGATGGCGGGCGGCGCGGTGGGCCGCGCCTCGAAGGAGCTCAAGGAGCGCCTCCTGAAGATCGGCGCTCACCTCCTCCAGGAACCGTTGGACGATGTGCGCTGGGAAAGCGGCGCGGTCGTCGGCAAGCAGGATTCGCGCACGTTGGCGCAGATCGCGCGCACCTGGTATCTCGCGCCGCAATTGCTGCCGCCCGACGTCGATCCGCGCGGCCTCGAAGTCTCGACGTCGTATCAGGCGAAGCGCGATTCGGGCACGTTCAGCTACGCATGCCATGCGGTGATCGTCGCCGTCGATCCGGTGCTCGGCCAAACCGAAATTCTGGACTACGCCATTGTCGAAGATGGCGGCGTGCTCATCAATCCCATGGTCGTCGACGGCCAGGTCTACGGGGGCGCGGCCCAGGGCATCGGCACCGCGCTTTACGAAGCGATGCCGTACAGCGAAGACGGCCAGCCGCTCGCCTCGACGCTCGCCGACTATCTCTTGCCTGGCGCGACCGAGGTGCCCTCCATCCGCATTGAGCACATGGAAACGCCGGCGCCCTATACCGAGTTCGGGCAGAAAGGCATTGGCGAAAGCGGTGCAATCGGGCCGCCCGCGGCGCTGGCCAACGCCGTCAACGATGCGCTGCGCGGGCTGGGCGTGCGCATCGACCAATTGCCGGTCACGCCGCGCCTGATCGTCGAAGCGCTCGCCAGGCGGCGCGAGCAGCAGGCCAACTCACTCAAGGAACTCCCCGCATGAAAGCCGCGCCCTACGACTACGCGAAGCCGGTCGCTTGCGACGAGGCGATTGCGCTTATCGGCCCAGCCGATGGCAATGGCAAATTCGTGGCCGGAAGCCAGTCGCTCGGACCGATGATGAATCTGCGCCTCGCGCAGCCGGAAAGACTCGTCGATCTGCGCGGCATCGAGGCGCTGCGTGCGTGCCGCATCGAAAACGAGGTCGTCACGCTCGGCGCGTGCATTACGCATGCGCAAATCGAGGACGGCAAGATCGACACCGGCACGCGCGGGTTCATGGAGCATGTCGCGCGCGGCATCGCCTATCGTGCGGTGCGCAATCGCGGCACGCTCGGCGGCAGTCTCGTGCACGCCGACCCGGCAGCCGACTGGATCAACTCGATGTGCGCACTCGACGCGCAATGCCTGGTGAGCGGTCCGGGGGGCACACGCACGATCGGCAACGGCGAGTGGATGTCGGGCGCATTCACGACCGCGCTCGAAGCCGACGAGATTCTGACCGCCGTGCGCTTCACGCGCCTTTCGCCAACGGCACGCTGGAGCTACTACAAGGTCAACCGCAAGCCGGGCGAGTTCGCGCAAGCCATCGCCGTGTTCATCGACGACGCGGTGCGCGGCGTGTGCCGCGCCGTGATCGGCGCGCTCGACGCGCCGCCTTACGCGATCGCCGACGCGCGCGAGCTGCTCGCCGCCGATCCGCCCGCAGCGTGCTTCGACGCTCATCTGGAAGCGGCGGGCGTCGAGGCGGGCAGCTATGAACATGAGGTGCATCGCGCCGCGCTCGTACGAGCGGCGGCGGACATCCGCAATCAAAAAGGGAGCGCATCGTGAGCGACGCTTACGTCAAGACGATCGAGCTCGTCGTCAATCAGGCGACGGTCGCGGACCGCGTCGAGCCGCGCACGAGCCTCGCCGACTTCCTGCGCGAGCAGCGCATGCTGTGTGGCACCAACATCGGCTGCGAACAAGGCGTTTGCGGCGCATGCACGATCGACGTGGACGGCGTGCCGACCCGCTCCTGCATCACCCCCGCGATCAGTTGCGCGGGCAGCGCGGTGCGCACCATCGAAGGCTTCGACGACGACGCCACCATGAACGAGCTGCGCGCCGCCTTCAGCGCCGAACACGCGCTGCAATGCGGCTACTGCACGCCTGGCATGCTGATGAGCGCGCGCGACATCGTCACCCGCCTGCCCGACGCCGACGATGCCCGCGTGCGCCTCGAACTCTCCGGCAACCTGTGCCGCTGCACCGGCTATGTGGGTATCGTGCGCGCCATTCGCCGCGTGCTCGACGCGCGCCGCGCGAGCGCGGCGGCCCCGCTTGCGGCGGTCGCCGTTACGGCTTGAAGCATCGAATACGGAATCTTTCGCCATGGAAATCGAACAAGGCTTCACCGTGCCCTATCCGCGCGACATTGTTTGGGCGCGCTTTCACGATACGCCCGGCATCGTCGAGTGCCTGCCTGGCGCATCGCTCACCGCGCCGGTCGAGAACGGCCTGCTCAAGCTGGCGATAACCGTCAAGCTCGGGCCGATCGTCGCCTCGTTCGCGGGCGACGGCGAGATGACGCTCGACGACGCCGGGCATCGCGGCAGCATTACCGGCACGGGCCTCGACCGCAAGAGTTCCTCGCGCGTGAAGGGCGTGGCGTCGTTCGCGCTCGCTCAGGTGAGCGCGGGTGAAACGCGCGTCGATGTGAAGGTGGACTACGCGATCAGCGGCAGTCTCGCGCAGTTCTCGCGCGGCGGCATCGTGAAGGAGCTGGCCACGCGCATGACCGAAGCGTTCGCCGCGAACCTCAAGGCGAAACTCGACGAGGCAGGCGCGGCGCAGATCCGCGTGGATGCGCCGGCCGAGGCGGTGCCCGTCGAGCCCGAAGACGTTGCGACTCAGCCGGTTGTGCGCACAACCGAAGTTCCCGCGCAACCAGCACAAGCCGCGCAGGACGCCCCCGCCGCACCGCGCCGCGCTGCTACGCGCGCCCAGCCGGCTAACGCACCCCTCGACGTCGGCCAGTTGTTCTGGAAGCTGCTTTGGTCGCGGTTGCGCGGGCTCTTCAGTTTCGCAAGCCGCTGACGATGCGCGCCGACGATGCCAACGCGCGCGCCCTGCGCCACGTGCATGCGGTGCGCCCGCAATGGCGCGGCGTCGTTGCCGCGCGCGACGCGGTGCGTTTGCCGGAGTTCACGCTGTTGCACGCCGGTCCGCCTTTCGAAGACGCACGCCGGCCTTCCGCTGTGGTGCGTTCGTCCGCAGTCCTATGCTGCCTTTACGAAGGCTGGGCCAAGGACGAAGCGCACGCGGAACGTCTCATCTCGCAAGGTGAGGTGCGCCTTGAAAGCGCCCAGTCGTACGGCGTGGTCACGCCGCTCGCCGCCGTAATCTCGCCGCGCTCGAGCCTCGTCGAGGTGGCCGATGCGCAGGTCTGCGCGGCGCGCTCGTGGTCGTTGCTCGGCAGCGGCGCGGGCCCGCAGATCCGCTTCGGCAGCCGCGACCCGCGAATCCTCGAACGCATGAAGTGGCGCGACGAAGTGCTCGCGCCGGTGCTGGATCGACGGCTCGCGTACGGTCCACTCGACCTGTTCCCACTCGCGCAAGCCGGTCTCGACAGCGGCGACGACCTGCATGCGCGCACAACCGGCGCGACCGCGGCGCTGCGCGCGTTGCTGGCATCACGTTTGAATCACGCCGAGGTCGATGCGATGCTCGCACAAACGCCCCTCTTCTTCCTGACGCCCTGGATGGCCGCGTGCGCGCTGATGCTGTCGGCGGCGGCGCAGGCGGGCGAGCCGGCGTCGACGCTGGTAGTGACGCTCGCGGGCAACGGCGAGCGCGTGGGCATCCGGCTCGCGGGCGCGCCCTCGCGCTGGATCACCGCCGACGCGCGCGCGCCGGAAGGCCCGCGCATCGATCCCGACCAGGTGGCAGCGGCCGCGCCGCTCACGGGCGACAGCGGCGCGATCGACGCGGCCGGGTTCGGTGCACAGGCGCTCGCCCATGCCCCCGAGCCTGCCCAAGCCTTCGAGGCCTGGTTCCCAGCGGCCGCGCACGATCGCCAATCGCGCATCCACACGGCGCCTCACCCCGCGTTCAGCCGGTTGCCGGGCGTGCTCGATGCCGCGCGCGTCGTTCGCGAAGACATCGCGGCGCGCGCGGCGATTGCGATGATCGCCGCAGATGGGCGCTCGGGCTTGCTGGGCCGAGGCATCTACACCGCTCCCCCCGAACTCTTCGCGCGCGCCTTGAACAGCCTCCACGGTGAAACCGCATGAGCACGGAGCCAGTCAACGATCCCGCAACGCTCGCCGCCGTCGAAGCCGCATTCGACGCGTACGAGCGGGCGCTCACGACCAACGACATTGCCGTTCTCGACACGCTGTTCTGGAACAGTCCGCATACGCTGCGCTACGGCGCGACGGAAAATCTGCAGGGCTACGAAGCGATCCGCGCCTTTCGCGCGCAGCGGCCCGGCAAGGGCCTGACGCGCACGATCATCGATCGGTCGGTGACGACCTTCGGCACGCAATTCGCCGTGGCGAACATCACGTTCGCGCGCGCAGGCGAATCGCGTATCGGCCGACAGTCGCAGACGTGGGCGTGCATCGACGGCCAGTGGCGTGTCGTCGCCGCGCATGTCAGCTGGATGGATCCGTCATGATCCGCAGCGATCTTCTCCAGCCACGCCTGCACGGCGCATTCGTTGCCGATGGCTTCGACGCCCTGCCCGCCGGCGCATTGCCCGCGCGCACGGGCGACAAGCTCGCGGGGAAGCGCCTCGCAGTGAAGGATGTGTTCGATATCGCGGGGCTGCGCACGGGCAGCGGCAATCCCGCGTGGCGCGAAGCCCAGCCGGTCGCCGCACGCACCGCGCTCGCCGTTCGCGCGTTGCTCGAAGAAGGCGCGCAGTGGATCGGCAAGACCGTGACCGACGAACTCACCTACAGCCTGGCAGGCGTAAACGCCCACTACGGCACGCCCGTCAATCCCGCCGATCCCACGCGCATTCCGGGCGGATCGTCGTCGGGTTCGGTCGTGGCCGTGGCGGCGGGTCACGCGGACATCGCGCTCGGCACCGATTGCGGCGGCTCGGTGCGCCTGCCCGCGAGCTATTGCGGCGTGTGGGGCATGCGACCCACGCACGGCCGCATCGCGACGGACGGCTGTCTCACGCTCGCGCACAGCTTCGACACGATCGGCTGGTTCGCGCGCGACGCACGCACGCTAACGGACCTGTTCGAGGTGCTGGCGCGCAGCGTCGTCGCGCCTGACGGCGAATCATTCGCACTGCACGTGCCGCGCAATATGCTCGCGTGCCTCGATGCGCAAGTGGCGGCGTGCTTCGAGTCGTCGCTGCGCGCGCTTGGGGGCGCGGTGAAGCGGGTCGCGCCCAGCAAATCGCTTGCCGATTGGGCGCAGGCGTTTCGCGTGTTGCAGGCGGCGGAGATCGCGCAACGTTACGGAGCGTGGGTGCGCGAGCATGCCGGGAGCTTCGGCCCCGACGTGGGCGCGCGCTTCGCGACGAGCCTCAAGGTGACCTGCGAACAGATCGCCGAAGCACAGCGCGTGCGCGTCGAAGCGATCCGAACGATGACCGATGCGCTTGCGCACGCAACGTTCTGGCTCGTGCCGACGGTGCCGGGCGTCGCGCCGCGCGCGGACGCTTCGGCGCAAACGGTCGATCACGCGCGAGCGCGTGCGCAGCAGATGCTTTGTGTCGCCGGCCTCGCGGGCCTGCCGCAAGTCAGCATGCCGTGGATGCGCTTCGAAGGCGCGCCCGTCGGCCTCTCGATCATCGGTGCGCGCGGCGAGGACGAAGGCGTGTTGCGCATCGCGCACGCCGTGCACGAAGCCATACGCATGGCAGATCGATGAGTTTCCGCCAGGTCGATCCTGGCGTCCAGATGACGCATGTGTTGTCCCGCTCGAACCCACACCAGAGGAACGTTATGACGAAGCACTTGACGGATGCGCAGGTGGCGCATTTCAAACAAAATGGCTATGTCTTTCCGATGCGGGCGATCAGCGCGCAAGACGCAACGGCGTATCGCCGCATCATCGAGCAATACGAGGCCGCCTCCGGCGAGGACGTCAACAAGACCTTGAAGATCAAGGGCCACCTGGCCTTGCCGGCAATCGTCGAACTCGCGCGTCACCCCGCCATTCTCGATGCGGTCGAGGATCTCATCGGGCCGGACATCATGCTGTTCGGCGCGTCGATATTCGCGAAGAACGGGCGCGATCCTCGCTACGTGTCGTGGCATCAGGACTCGACCTACTTTGGGCTCACGCCGCACGAGGAAGTGACGGTCTGGGTCGCGCTCACGCCCGCGAATTCCGTCAACGGCGTGCTGCGCGTGTTACCGGCTTCGCATAGCGGCCCGGATCTGAAGCATGTCGAGACCTATGCGAAGGACAACATGCTGGCGAAGGGTCAAACGCTTGTCGGTATCGACGAGGAGCTTGCCGTCGAAATGCCGCTCCAGCCCGGCGAGTTCTCGATGCATCACGAGCGCACCGCGCACAGTTCGCTGCCCAACCGCTCGGACGACAGGCGCATCGGCTTCGCATTCTTCTATGTGCCCGCGCATGTGCGCTCGGCTACGGGCCGCCGGCGCGCAACGCTCGTGCGCGGCACCGACCGCTTCGGTCACTGGGACCCCGACACGCTGCCCGAATACGACTGCGATCCGCGCTCGATGAGCGAACTTGCGCAAACGTGGGGCAAATACAAGGACGGAGAAGTGAAGCAGGCCGCCGACATGGTCTCGCCGCAATGATCCTGGCAACGCGCGCATCGCCGCGCTCCTGACGCGGCGATGCGCGTGCGCTTCAGGCAAGCGTGGGCACCCCGCTCCAATCGCCGGGGGCCTCGCGCGGCGAACGAAAACGCGCCAGAAACTGCCGCGCGCGAGGCGTCTGCGGCGCACCGAAGAATCGCTCGGGCGGCGCACTCTCGATCACCTCGCCCGCATCCATGAAGACGATGCGGCTCGCCACCTGTCGTGCAAACTCCATCTCGTGCGTGACGATCACCATGGTCGCGCCCTCCTGCGCGAGCGAGCGCATCACGTTCAGCACTTCGCCGACGAGCATCGGGTCGAGCGCGCTGGTCGGCTCGTCGAACAGCAGGATGTCGGGCTTCATCGCCAGCGCCCGCGCAATGCCTACGCGCTGTTTTTGACCGCCCGACAGACGCGAGGGAAACGCATCCATCTTCCCCGCGAGCCCGACGCGCTCCAGCAGATGCCGGGCTTCCTCGCGCACCTCTTCACGCGGACGTCCGAGCACGTGCAGCGGCGCTTCCATGACGTTCTGCAAGACCGTCAAATGAGGCCACAGCGCGAAATGCTGAAACACCATGCCGATGCGCGCGCGCGAGCGCGCAAGCTCGGCGTCGCTCATCTTGATCGACGAGCCTTCGCGCACGCCCATGCGCTGGTTGGACACGTGGACCGTGCCCGCGTCGGGCACTTCGAGCCAGTTCACGCAGCGCAGCAGCGTGGACTTGCCGCAACCCGAAGGCCCGAGCAGACAGACGGTCTCGCCCTTGTGCACGGTGAGCGACACGTCGCGCAGCACGTGGTTCTCGCCGAACGACTTCGAAATGCCGTTGAGCCGCAGCACCGTTTGCGCGTCGGCATGTTCCGCGACGGCGGCGCGCATGATGGCGGACGGGACATCGTTCGAAATGTTCATGCTCTGCGTTCCTCGGCGAATCTCGACAGTAAGCCGCTGCCGCCCTCGATCACGAGGCAGATGGCCCAGTACAGCAGCACAGCCGTGATGAACGCGGCGAACGGAATGAAATAAGTGGCCTGAATACCGTTCATCTGGTGCGTGAGCTCGCCAACCGCGATTACCGTGAGGAATGCGCTGTCCTTGACGATCTGCACGAGTTGATTGCCGATCATCGGCAAGGCGACCGTAAAGACCTGCGGCAGGATGATGCGCCGGACCAGCCCGAAACCGTGAAAGCCGTAGGCCCGCGCGGCTTCGATCATCGGCGTGGGCAAGCCGGCCCAGGCGCCGCGCAGCAACTCCGCCATGTAGGCCGTGTTGTAGAGGATCAACGCGACGGCGCCCGCCCACCAGTTCGACATGCGAATGCCTGCTGTCGGGAGACCGAAATAGATCAGATAGACGAACAACAGGAAAGGCGCGCAGCGCATGGCGTCCACATAGAGCATGGCAAGCCGCGCAATCGCCGGGCGTCTCGACATCAGCGCGGGCGTGAGCAGCGCGCCCAGAACCAGCGACGCGGCGGCCGCCACCGCGAGCAGGCCGAGCGTGTCGTACAGGCCCGACAACACGTCCGCGCGCTGTTGCCAGATGATCAGAAAGTTCTCCTTCACGCGCGGGCCTCCACGGGGTGCCGGCGCTCGATCATACGCTGCGCCTTGATGAGCACGAACACGATCAGCCCGTAAATGACCAGCGCAAAAACGAAAGGCAGCAGCGGATCATACGTGCGCGCGCCGACACGCAGGGCCGCGCGCGTGATCTCGACGATGCCGATGACCGCCACCGCGGGCGTCGACTTGATCTGCAAGGTCATCTCGTTGACGAGGCCGGGCAGACTCGCCCGCCAGATCTGCGGCATCACGATGCGGCGAAAGCGCAGGCTGCGCGGCATGGCGAAAGCCAGAGCGGCATCGTATTGGTCGCGGGGAAAGTTCATGAGCGCCGCGCGCCAGATTTCGCAGTTGAACGCGGCAGTGCTGATGGTGAGCGCGAGAATCGCGGCGGGTGTGGGGTCGAGCGAGATGCCGAACTGCGGGAGCGCGAAGAAGATAAGCAGCGTGAGCGTCACGGCCGGGCACGAGCGGATGAGACTCACGTACGCGACCACGAGGCGGTGGAGAAACGGCACGCGCGCCCAGCGGATAAGCGCGAGCGCGAGGCCCAGCGGCACGCCGGCCACGATGCTGGCGACCGAAAGAACCACGGTCGCCAGCGCGCCCTGAGCGATGCTCCAGTAATCGAAGGCGTTCATCGATGCACAGTCGCAAAGGCGTTCAGATGTCAGTTGACGGACTGCGGCATGTCTTTGTAGCTCGCGCCGAGCCACTTCTGCTGAAGCTGATACATCTCGCCGCTCTTGCGCAGCTCGAGCAGCGCGGAGTCGACCATCTTCAGCACGTCGGTGTTGCCCTTCTTCACGGCCCACGCAATGTAGGTCGGCTTGCCGATTGCCTGCCCGACCGTAAACGTGTCGGGGCGTGTCTTCACGAGCGAGTTCAGGCTGATCTGCGTGTTGGCGACGGCGTCGACGCGGCCGAGGCCGAGGTCCTGATAGGCCTCCGGGTACGACTGATATTCGACGATCTGCTTAAGGCCGTTGCCGCCGTGCTTCTTTTTCAGCTGCTCGTCGAAGAGTTTGAGGTCCGCGAGCATGGCGCTGCCCGTTTCCGCGCCGACGACCTTGCCGACGAGGTCGTCCGGCGTCCTGATCGGCGAGCCCTTGCGCGTGGCATAGAACGTGACGGCCTCGCAGGTTGGCGACGCGAAGTCAAAGGTCTTCTTGCGCTCGTCGGTGACGAGCACGGCCGTGAGCGCCATGTCGTACTTGCCGGTCGTCACGCCCGGCAGGATGCCGGACCACGGCATGATCTGCTGCTTCACATCGACCCCGATCTTCTTTCGCACCAGTGCGAGCAGTTCGTTGTCGTAGCCGGTGTTCTTGCCGTTGTCGACGAACTCGAACGGATTGTAGTCATCCTCGGTCGCGACGCTCAGATAGCCGCGCGCCTTGATTTCCTCGACGCTGGCCCCGTAGCTCGCATGGCTGATGCTGAAGGTGGCGACGAATGCGAGCGCGCAGGTGCGCAAAAGCATGACAGTGGTGCGCTGTTTCGACTGACCGGGAACGCGGCGGGTGAGACGGACTGACATGAAGAACCCCTTAGGTGTTGGATGATGACCGTCGAATCGATAATTCGTCCTGGTACTCACGATTCGCCCTGGATCATGCAAGTGGTATGCCAACGATCTTCTTTGTCGCCGGAACCCCAGTGCCATGGCGGCGCGGGCCGATTGTGCGAACATGTCGCAAATATGTGGTGCACCACATATGTTTGTCAGGCTTTCTATTCGTGCATTCTCGCACCGATATACGACATACCCGCCGTCTTCTGAAGGAAGCGCGCGCGCATCGGCTTGAGCACGAACATCGCGAGCACCGCGGTGACGATGTCCAGCGTGATCGCCACGCTGAACACCGGGACCCAGCTTCCCGCATGCAGATGCAGCAGCGCGGCAAGCGGTCCGCCGAAGATCGAGCCGATGCCCTGCGAAATGTACAGCCAGCCGTAGTTCTCCGTGGCGTGGCGCGTGCCGAACGTGTCGGTCAGCGTGGAAGGAAAGAGCGAGAAAATCTCGCCCCAGCCGAAGAAGACCACGCCGGAGAGCAGCACGAACAATACGGCGTTCTCGCGCGTCAGGAGCCACAGCGCCATGGCGACGCCTTCGAGCGCGAAGGCGATGAACATGGTGTTTTCGCGCCCGAAACGGTCCGACACCCAACCGAACAGCGGACGCGTGAGACCATTGGTGAAGCGGTCGATGGTGAGCGCGAGCGGCAGTGCCGCCATGCCGAACACGACGACCTTCGTGATGCCGAAGTCGGCGGCAAAGGTCGCCATCTGCGAGGTGACCATGAGGCCCGACGTGGACATCATCGTCATCATCGCGAACATGAGCCAGAAAAGCGGCGAGCGCATCATCTGCGAGGGGCGCAGGTTCGGCACGCCCGATGCCGCCAGCGCGGGCGCAGACGCCTGCGCCGGCGTGACATCGCGCGGCACGCGCAAGCCCTGCGACGCGAGAAAGCCCACGACGGCGAAGGCGATGCCATAGATCCACAGGGTGGCGTCGAGGCCGCGCGACGCGAGCGAAGCCGAGATCGGAAAGGTCGTGACGATGGCGCCCATGCCGTAACCCGCCGCCACCGCGCCCGCCGCAAAGCCGCGGCGATCGGGGAACCAGCGCACCATGAGGCCGACCACACCAACGTAGACGATACCCGTGCCCAGCCCGCCGACGACACCGTACGTGAGATACAGCATCGACGTGCTCGTGACCATCGACGCCAGCACCCAGCTCAGGCCCGACATCACCGTGCCGAGCGAGATCAGCAGGCGCGGTCCGAAGCGGTCGATCAGCTTGCCCTGAAACGGCGAAAAGAACGTCTGCAAGATGATGAGCAACGAGAACGTCACCTGCAACTCGGGCAGCGGCACGCCGAGCTTCGCCGACAACGGTTTGGTCAGGAGCGTCCACACATATTGCGGGCTGGAAATCGCCATCATGCAGAGCAGGCCCAGACCAAGTTGAAGCCAGCGATTGTGCGCGGCCACGGCGGGCGCATTGGCGGCCGCATGGTCTTGCAGCGTCTGGATGCGTGTGTTCATATGCATTCCCCGTTTTGATGCGGAATTAAAAGGACGAAAAGCTCCCTCCGGTCCGGCGAGATGCCGGACCGGATGGTGAGACAGCTTCAGTTGCGTGCTGCGGGTGCTGCTGCGGTTGTGTGCCTTACCAGCCTGCGGCGGCGCCGTCGCTGCGCGGATCGTGGCCGGCTTCGAACAATCCGTCTGGATAACGAACGATGGCGCCGGCGTGGCCCATCGCTTCGTCGTAGGCGGCGAGCACTTCCACGTCGTGGCCGAGCGCGCGCAACGCGTCGACGGTCTGTGCGGGGAAGCGCGCTTCGAGCTTCAACGAATCGGTGGACTGGCCCCAGGTGCGGCCGAGCAGCCAGCGCGGCGCGTCGATCGCGGCCTGCGGATTCCAGCCGAAGTTCGCGATGCGCGAGAACACCGCGCTTTGCGACTGGGGCTGGCCGTCGCCGCCCATGTTGCCGTAGACCATCGTGCGCCCGTCGGCGAATTGGGCGAGCGCCGGATTGAGCGTGTGGAAAGGACGGCGGCCCGGCATGAGCGGATTGAGCGACGACGCATCGAGCGAAAAACTACAGCCGCGGTTCTGCCAGTTGATGCCCGAGTTCGGCAGCACGATGCCGCTGCCGAACTCGTGATAGATGCTCTGGATGAAGCTGACGGCCACGCCGTCTCGATCGATCACGCCCATCCAGACCGTATCGCCGGGGCCGCGGCCCTGCCCCCACGGCGCCGCGCGCGACATCGACATTTGGCGTGCCATCGCGTCGAGCGCGGCAGGTTCGAGTTGCGCGGCCGCGTCGATGCGCATGTGGTCGGGATCGGTCACATGCGCGTCGCGCACCTTGAAGGCGAGCTTGGTCGCTTCAACGCACGCGTGCACGAACTCGGGTCCGAGGGGATCCATGCCGTCTGCCAGCACGCGATCCAGCACGCCGAGAATCAGCAGCGACACGAGACCCTGCGTGGGCGGCGGCATGTTGTACACGGTGCCGAGCGTGTGCTTGAGCGCGAGCGGCGTGCGTTCGCGGGCGCGGTGGCGCTCGAGGTCTTCGAGCGTGATGAGCGTTTCCAGCGACGCCAGGTCGCTTGCGATGCTGCGCGCGAGATCGCCGCGATAGAAGTCGTCGAGACCGGCGTCGGCGAGTTGTTGCAGCGTCGCGGCAAGACGCGCGTTGCAGAAGCGCTCGCCGGTCTGCGGCGCGCGCGAGTTGGGCATGAAGGTCTGCGCGAAGCCGGGCACGCCTTGCAGTTCACCGCCTTTGCCCGCGACGCAGTCGGCGTGGCTGCGTGTGACCGGAACGCCGTGCCTGGCGTAGTGAATGGCGTCTTCGAGCAAGCGTGCGACGGGCATCCGGCCGCCGAGCGCGTCTTGCGAGAACCGCTGCGCGAAGTCCCATCCGGAGACCGTGCCCGCGACCGTGTTGGCCGCGAGCGGGCCGCGCGCCGGAACCGCGGAGAGACCGAGCGAGCGATACCTGTCGATGTCCGCGCGCATCGCCGCCGCGCCGCACGCCTCGATGCCGATGGGTGCGTGGCCCGGGCGCGAGATCAGCCAGAAGCCGTCCCCGCCGATGCTGTTCATGTGCGGATAGACCACCGCGATGGTCGCAGCGGCGGCGATCATCGCTTCGACTGCGTTGCCGCCTTCGCGCAGGACGGCGAGCGCGCTTTGCGACGCAAGCGCATGCGGGGCGACCGCCATGCCGCGCGAACCGCGTGTGGGGTTGAGTGTGCTGGCCGCGCCGTGCGCGTTTGCTGCGAAGACTTCCAGAGGCATTGACGTTTCCTTGTATACAACGAAATTCGTCAAAGCCAGATTCGTGCCAGTACCTCGTAAAAACCCTGATAAGGCTTGCTGGGCAAGGCGTTCAGCGCCACGGCGCGAGACGCGTGGCGGCAGCGTGCAATGCCGTCAGATGGTGCGCCGAGGCCGCGCCGGTGCCGCAACCGTGGCTTTGCGCCCCGTCTCGGTGCGTGCCGCGATCAGCCGCTGCATGGTGAGACCGTTCACGCTGGCCTGGCTGCCACCGATGTGATGCGAGACGAGTTCGACGCTCAACGCGCTGTCGCCGCGGCGAATGGCGTCGAGAATGGCCGCATGCTCCTCATAGGTTTCGGCAATGCCGTCGCCGTGCACGAGATCGAGGCGGCGCACGACGCGGATGCGGTCGGTCACGCGCCGCATCGTCGAGGTCAGTTCGTCGTTGCCCGCGGCCTCGACCAGCGTGTGATGCAGCGCTTCGTCGAGTTCGACGAGCTTGCGGCCATCGGTTATGCGCTGCGTGCGGCCGACCTTCCAGACGCGATCGAGCGCATCGAGCAGAAGATGGAGCCCCGCTTGCGGCGCTTCGCCGTTGCAGAGCTTGCGCACCGCGAAGGTTTCGATCATCTGGCGCATTTCGTAGAGGTCGTCGAAGCGCTTGTTGTCGATCGGCACGACTTCCCAGCCGCCGCGCACGTAGCCCTGCATCAGGCCATCGCTCTGCAGGCGCTGCAACGCTTCGCGCGCGGGCGTGCGGGAAACCGCGAAGCGCTCCGCGATGGCGCCTTCCGTGAGCCGGTCGCCCGGCAGGAGGTGCATGTCGAAGATTTCGTCGCGCAGCGTGTAGTAGACGCGATCCGCGCGCGAAAGCGCGGCGTCCGGCGCAATCGCGAGGCTTTGCTCCAGCGTCATGTTCGGCTTGATATCGTGCATGGTCGGAAAGCTTATCAAAGGAGCCCGCGCGACGGAAAAGAATCGCGATCGCGAATTCGCCCCACAATCCGGCCACATTTGGTGCACCCGGGCACCACGCCGAAGCAAGCGCGCATCCACGCAGTGAATTGATTTTGGCACGTTAAAGTTGCCGTAACCTTTTGCCGTTACGCAAGAGTCACGTGCGCTCCGATGTGAGCCGCCTGCTCTCAGGCGAGTCGTTTGTTCGGTCATGAATATGGCGCAATTTCCGGTGTCGTTTTGGCGCGTCCGATGAAACACAATCCGTTTCTTCGCTTGCTTGGGCGCTTGCGTGTCGGGCGCAAGCTGCTGCTGATCTATCTGCTCGATCTGAGCGCGGTGGTGTATATCAGCGGCATCCTGATTCACGAAAAATATATTTCGATCGACTTCTCGCAGAAAGAGATCATCGGCAATGCGTATCTCGGCACGTTGCGAGACGTGTTGATCGACGTCGCCCAAAGCGGCGCCGACGGTCGTGTCGACACGCAGCAGGTCGCCCGCCTGACGTCAGCGCTCGCGAGCGCCGAAGCGCAATATGGCGCGAACCTGGAGAGCAGCGAGCTGAACGCACGCGCGCGTGGAGCACTCGGTGCGCTCGCGGCCACCGCACACGCGGAATATCCGCCTGCGCCCGAGGTCGTGCGCGCGGCGCTCGACGCATGCCTCGAACTCATCACACGCGTGGGCAATCAGTCCAACCTGATTCTCGACCCCGACCTGGACAGCTATTACTCGATGTCGCTGTCGATCCTGCGCTATCCGGCACTGCTCGACGCCGCGAACGGCATCGGCCAACGTTTGCGCGAAGGCGGCGTCGGCGCGGACAGTGCGCCCGCGCGCCGCGATCTGAGCACGCGCTATCTCGTGCTCGAAGGCCAGCTCGACGCCGTCGCGCAAGGCTTGCGCTCGGATTTCGCCGAAGCGGCAGCCGCCAACAAGGACGTGAAGCGCGCGCTCGCCACACCGGTCGCGAATCTGCTCGACGCGCTAGAGGCATATCGCGAGGCGGCGCGCACGGTGGTCGCGCAGTCCGGCGGCAACGCCACGAGCCGCGCGGCCGCACAGGCCGCGCACGAGGCGCTCGTCGCGCGCGTGGGCGAGGCCTGGCGCGCCACGGGGGCCGAGCTCGACACGCTGCTGCATGCGCGCGTACGCGGCCTCTTCTCGCGCATGTGGCTCCATCTAGGCACCGCGCTCTTTCTGCTGTGCGGAATTTTGTCGATGGTCTATCTCGTCGCGCAACAGATCTCGCGGCCGCTGCGCGAGCTTGCGCGCGTGATGGACACCGTGCGCCGCACGGGCGACCACGGCGTGCGCGCCACATGGCGCAGCCAGGACGAGATCGGCCAGCTCGTGCTGGGCTTCAACGACATGCTCGTGCAGCTCGATCGCGAGCGCGATGTGCAGAAGGAACTCGCGGCCACCGCGCGCGCCTCGCAGGCGCAGCATGCGCTCGTCGAAGCGACGCCTGTGCCGATGATGGTCACGGCCGTGCCAGGCCATGAGGTGCTGCATGCGAATCGCCCTGCGCTTTACTGGCTCAATGGCTGCACGTCCGACCCGTGGGCGTTGGGCCTCGACTCCGCGGTGCGCGCGCGCTTTTTCCAGCAGCTTTCCGATCGTGACGCCGTGGACGAGTTCGAAGTGCGCTGGATGGGTAGCGAAGAGCCCACGTGGGCCATGCTCTCGGCGCGCCGCCTCTCGTTTCAGGGCCGCGACGCCGTGTTGACCGCCTTCACGCCGATCAACCAGATCAAGCTCATGGAGCAGCGGCTCGAACTATGGGCGAAGGTGTTCGAGGCTTCGTCGGAGGCGATTCTGATTCTCGACGGGAACCGGCGTCTGCTCACCGCGAACGCTTCGTTCTATCGCGCCACGGGCTATCGCCCCGAAGACGTGTGCGGCACGCTACCCGATTTCGTGCTGGCGTCGCCGAACGGCGAACCGTTGATGCCGCAACTGACCGCGCTCGTCGACATTGCAAGCGTCTGGAACGGCGAAGCCGTCGTGCGCCGGCGCGCGGGCGGCGACTACCCCGCGTGGCTCATGATCAGCGCCGTGCGCGACAAACGCGCAAGCGTCTCGCACTATATCTGCACGCTCATCGACATCACCGACCGCAAGAAGAGCGAGGCGCGCATCCAGTTTCTCGCCGAACACGACGTGCTCACAGAGTTGCCCAATCGCGCGCTCTTCACCGGGCGCGTCGGTGCGGCCATCGAGCACGCGCGCCAGACAAACGGCCGCGTGGCCGTGCTTTTCATCGACCTCGACCGCTTCAAGGACATCAACGATACGCTCGGCCACCACGCGGGCGACGGACTCTTGCGCTCGGTGTCGCGGCGTCTGCTGCAATCGGTGCGAGCGGGCGACACCGTGAGCCGGCTCGGCGGCGACGAATTCACGGTGCTGCTCTCGGGCGTAGGCGGCAGCGCCGACGTGGCGCGGCTCATCGAAGAACGGCTGCTGCCGCTCATGCGCGAGCCCCACTCGATCGGCGGCATGACCTTGCAGGTCGCGTGCAGCATCGGCATCGCCATGTATCCCGACGACGGCGCGACGATCGAAGCGCTGATGCAAAACGCCGACGCCGCCATGTATCGTGCGAAGTCGAGCGGCCGCAATCTCGTGAAGTTCTTCTCGCCCGACATGGCCGAAAGCACGCGGCATCGACTCGAACTGGAAGCGCGCTTGCGCACGGCTGTCGAGCGCAATGAACTGTGGCTTGCGTACCAGCCTTGCGTGGATGCATCGACGGGGGAACTGATGAGCGTCGAAGCTTTGTTGCGTTGGCAACATCCCGACCTCGGCCTCGTCCAGCCGTCGGAGTTCATTCCCATCGCCGAGGAAACGCGGCTAATCCTGCCGATCGGCGCGTGGGTGATCGAGGAGGCGTGCCGCCAGATCGCGCGCTGGCGCGAAGCCGGTTTGCCCGACATGCGCGTATCGATCAATCTCTCGGCCATCCAGTTGCGCGACGACGAACGGCTAGTCGCCCATCTGCGCGATACGCTCGAGGCGCATGGCGTGGAGCCGGGCCGGCTCGAACTCGAAATCACGGAGACCGTGCTGATGGAAAGCGTCGGTCATTATCTCGACGCCATCAAGAAGATCCGCGCGCTGGGCGTCAAGCTGTCGCTCGACGATTTCGGCACGGGGTATTCGAGTCTCAGCTATCTGCACCGCTACCCGCTCGACCGGATCAAGATCGATCGCGCGTTCGTGCACGGGCGGCTCACCGAGCCTTCCGATCTCGCCGTGATTCGCGCGATCGTCGAACTCGGCCACGAACTCGGCCTGCGGGTGGTCGCGGAAGGCGTCGAGCACGAACACGAAGCCAACGCGTTGCGCCGCATCGGCTGCGATGAACTGCAGGGCTTTCTCTACGCCAAGCCAATGCCGCACGAAGCGCTCACGCTGTGGCTGCGTTCGCGCGATGCGGCATTGGTGTGAATGCCGAGCAATAATCAGAACATCTGCCGCATGCCGATCGCCACACCGACATTGTTGGTGCGGCCAATCCTGTCGACAGCGCCTGTCGCCGCGTTGGTCACGCCGGGGTAGTCGGCAGCGAAGGCGCCGTTGCCGCGCGCGAAGTCCGCGGTGCCGTACACCTCGGTGTGCTTCGAGAACGAATACTCGGCAAGCACCGTGGCCGAATAGTTGATGCCCCGGCCGAGCGAGCCGTCGAGCATTTCGGCATTGCGCGTGTGGCCATAGTAGCCCGCCACGGTAATCAGCAATGGGTCGGTGGCCTGCCAGTTGCCGCCAACGTAGAACGTGTCGTCAATACGGTTCGGGCTGCCGCCGTGCAGCGTCGGCGCGCCGGATTGCTGCATGTTGAAGTCGGTCGTGCCGGTCTGGTCCTGACCGTGCAACCAACCCGCCAGCAGGCGGATGCTCGGCGTGATCTGATAGGCGCCGCTCACGTGCAGGAAGCTGACCTTCGCGCCATTGACCGAACTGCCGTTCACCGACGAAACGGAAGTCTGCTGATAGCCCGCGTTGATCGACGCCGGTCCGTGCTCATACGTCAGCTCTACGCCATACGTGCTGTCAAGGCCCATTGCACCCGCATGGTTGCCAAAGCCATAGATCGCGTTGATGCTCAGGCCGTTGGACGAGAACTTGTACTTGACCGAGTTGGGCACGGTCAGGTAATTGCCGATCCCGTTGTACATCCAGCTGTCTTGCCAGTAGTCGCCCACCTCCAACGGGTCGAAGATATCGCCCAGCGTGTCGTACATCGGCGCGTACTGGTTGCCGAAAGTGACCGAGCCGAACTGGCTGCTCGAGAGGCCGACGTACGCCTGGCGGCTGAACAGCGTGTTCGGCACGTGCAGTTTCCCGTCGCCGAGTTCGAAGCCGTTTTCAAGGCGGAAGACCGCGGAAAGACCGCCGCCCAGATCTTCGCTGCCGCGCAGGCCCCATCGGCTGTGAGTTTCCGGACCGACCGTCATGCCGATCAGGTCTTTGCCATCCGGCGCGGCATTCGTCTGATAACGGATTGCCGTATCGACGAGTCCATATAAGGTGACGGAACTCTGCGCGAACGCCGACGTTGCCGCGACAGCGGAAAATGCGCCGATGGCGCCGAAAATCGTGACTTTTCTCATTAGATTTGCCTCCCCGGATGAATTTTTCCAGCAACTCGACAAGCTTGCCAATTGGACTGATTGCGATCAGTGGCGGGAGCATAGTGCGTCGCTTTTTCGGCTTATATGGGCCGATCTGGAATAGCCCTTTCCAGAATCGACAACAATCGACTCGTCGGATACCAGGACGGCCAAAGCAGGCTCGACGCGACGGCTTTCAGCCGAAAACTGGAAGAGACTCTTCCTGATCGCTGAGCAATCGAATTTCGGCGGCCCGCTGCGGTGCGTCGGCAAGCCTGATTGTCGGCATGATTTCCTCGCTCCTATAGCGATCTGCCGGCGCGCCGAAAAGCGCCGAACGACAAGGCTTTCGCGTCTCCCCTCATCCTCGCTTCATTTTATTTCGCATTGCCAGGTCAATAGCCAATCTCTCCCCCGTCTTCAATCCCAAAAGCAGCGGCATCGATTTCGATATGACAAGAGATCGTTTCGCCTGAAATCCACCCGCTCCTATGATCGCCCTTCCATTTCGCACACCTCGCGGTGCTCTCATTTTTCCCCGGAGTCAACCTTGTCAAAGAAGTTTCTCCTGGGCGCGGCGGTCACAAGCAGCCTGCTCGCGCCACTCGCCCACGCACAGAATTCCGTGACGCTGTACGGTCTGATCGACGCCGGTCTCATGTACACGAACAACGTGAAAAAAGGAACGAGCACGGGCTCGCTCGTCCAGGCCACGAGCGGCAACATCAACGGCAGCCAGTTCGGCGTGCGCGGCAGCGAGGATCTTGGCGGCGGGCTGCATGCGGTCTTCGTGCTGGAAAACGGATTCAACGTCCAGAACGGCAAGATGGGACAAAACAACCGTTTTTTCGGGCGTCAGTCTTATGTGGGCCTCGATAGCGCCAGCTACGGGACATTGACGCTCGGCCGCCAGTACGACTCGGGCGTCGATTTCGTCGCGCCCCTGTCCGAAGTGGCGTCGACGTTCGGCAAGACCGGCTTTTCCCATCCGTTCGACAACGACAATCTCGACTACTCGGTCCGCATCAACAACGCCGTCAAATTCAATAGCCCGAATATCGGCGGCTTCAAGTTCGGCGGACTATATGCCTTCTCGAACAGCACCGACTTCAGTGCGAACCGTGCATACAGCGTGGGTGCGAGCTATGGGAACGGACCGCTGAAAGTGGCGGCCAGCTATCTCCAGATTAACGGCTCGAACAGCACGAACACGACCGGCGCGATCGACACGGCGGAGTCCACGGCTAACGGCACAGCCGGTTTCCTGCTCGGCGCAGACGTGCAGCGCGTCGCCGCCGCCGGTATCAACTACACGGTGGGTCCGGCCGTGCTCGGCTTCGTGTATTCCCACAGCCAGTACCAGGGCACGAAGTCGTTCGGCTCGGCAAACGGCACGGTCCGCTTCGACAACTTCGAACTGAACGGCCGCTACGCGCTAACCCCGGCGCTGAAGCTCGGCATCGCCTACGCCTACACGGACGGCCATGTGAGCGGCAGCACGACCTATGGAGCCGACCCGAAGTGGAATCAGGTCAACGCGCAGGTGATCTACTCGCTTTCGAAGCGAACCGATGTCTACGCCGAAACCATGTACCAGCATGTGAGCGGCAAGCAATACGTCGCGTTCATCAACACGTCGGGCGGCGCGTCTTCCACCGCGAATCAGGTGGTGGCGACAGCCGGGTTGCGCACCCGTTTCTAACCGCTTCGGCACCGGGTATCTACGACAACGGAATCAGAAGTTATACTGAAGATATACCTGGCTGAAGTTGATGCCTGGGTTGGGGTGCTTCAAACCCGCGTTCGACAAATGCTGAAAGCGGAAACCGGCCTGGTAGTTCTGGTGCGCCCCGAACTGCGCGCCCACGCCCACCATGTCGGCGAACTGAAACGAAGACGAGAAGCTACGGTCCGGCGTTTCATCCACGTGAGAAAGCAGTCGCACGCCCACGCCGGCTTCGACGAATGGCCGGATATATCCGGAACTCCTGATGAAGCGAAACACCGGCGTGAGCCCGAATTCCCAGATGTTCGGATGCGAGCCCGGTTTTTCCTGAATATCCCAGTAGGCGGCATGCGCTTCACCCACCACGGTGAAATGATAGCCGCCAATTTCCCACCAACTCAGTCCCGGGTCCCAAACAATACCGAGATCGGCTTTGCGAACATCGTGATCCGCCACGCCGCCTGCGAATTGAACACCCCATTGCCCAGCATATGCGGACGTCGCGCTCGCGCACAGCGCGGCAAACAGCACCCCGAGCCGAAACCTTCCTTCTTTCAATTTCTTCCTCTTTCTTTTTGCCTTTGCATCCAGTCCCCGGTTGATCGACGCCATTTCGAAAGCCGGATCGACGCTTCTTTCGCCACCACGCCCGCGGCCCACAACGCGGCAAATGCAGCAAAGTGCGAAAAAAAACCTCCATGCGAGGTTGCTGGAGGTTAAGCGGGGAAAACATCATCGCTTCGCGTGGTGACGATGAGCGATCATGCTAACAATAGAGAGGGAGAGAATAAATGTGAATTCTCGCATTGCATCGTTTCAATATTCTCCATAATTCGAATATCGCATTTAACGAAATAATGCGAGGCAAAGGCATATCTATAATTTCTTTTCCCAAGAAGAAATAGGCTTCTTTTTCCAGACAGGAAAATAATTATTTCACGATTAATCTCAATCAACCGCCCAATACCGCATCGACCTTTCATTGCGTAAGCACAGGCCGAGGCGGCCGCTCACGTCTCGGGGCCCAGTTGCGGAATTTCGACCGTGAACACCGCGCCCCCATCGGACGCATTGCGCGCCGTCAACCGGCCTTCGTGGCGCTCGACAATGCCATAGCTGATCGACAAACCGAGGCCGGTGCCGCGGCCCGGCGGTTTGGTCGTGAAAAACGGCTCGAACAGGTGCGGCAGATGTTCGTCGGCAATGCCGGGGCCGTTGTCGCGTATCGTCACGCGCACCTTGCCCTCGCGACAGGCCAGCTCGATCCACAGTTCCGGGCGCTCGCGCTGCGCGCCGGTGGCGGCGTCGCAGGCGTTCTGGATCAGATTCATCAGCACCTGGAGCAACTGGCCGGGATTGCCCCGCACGAGCATGGGCGCGCCGCGCGTCCAGTGCACATCGAAATCCGGGCTCGCGCCTTTACGGATCCATTGAATCGCGCGCTCCACGACATCGTTCAGGTCCACGGCCACGCGCTCTTCGCGATCGACCGCCGAAAATCGCCGCAGCGCGATCACGATGTCGGCCGTGCGCTGCGCGCCTTCGATCGTGCCGTCGATCAGCGAGGGCAGGTCGGTCAGGATCGAATCGACGCGCAGCGTCTCGCGCAAGCGTGCGCGCTCCGACGGCGTGGCCGGTTGCGAGGAAGCATCCACGAAGCGCGTGAGGCGCTCGGCATAGCGCTTGAGCACGTGCACATTGCCCAGCACGAAACTGATCGGGTTGTTCAGCTCGTGCGCCACGCCCGCCACGAGCCGGCCGAGCGCGGCCATCTTCTCGGAGTGCAGCAATTGCTGCTGCGCCTGCTTGAGCGCCTCGTGCGCCTCGCGCAACTGCCGATACGCGCGCTTGAGCTCGCCCATCGGCCTCCCCACCAGCAGATAGCCGTCACGGCGTCCGCGCGGTCCGCCGCGCGGCGTGCAACTGAAATCCACAGGTACGGCCACACCGTCGCGGCTGCGCAGATTCAGCTCGATTCCGGCGTCGCGCATGGGAGCCCCGGCGCGCACCGTTTCTCGCAGCGCGGCGGCACTCGCTTCGTCGGCCAGCCAGTGTTCGAAGCGCGAGCCGCGCACCACGCTGTCCGGCTGCCCGAGCAACCCGCACAGCGCGGCGTTGGTTTCCTCGATCTCACCACGCTCGTTGCAGGCGGCCAGCACGTCCGACATCGAAGAGAGCAGGCCGAGAATGAACTGCTGCGATTGCTCCAGCTGTGCATTCTTCTCTTCCAGCGCGATTTCGTCCTCGACGAGTTGCGCGTACACCTCGTCCATCTTGTGGATGACTTCCAGCCAGGCCGCGTCGTCTAGCCCCTCGATCCCGCGCGGCGCGTCACCGCTGGCGACAGCGCGGCTGAGCGCTTCCCCGCCCGGCGTGTTCTGGCGCTTCGGGGTTCGATCGCGACGCTGGGATGTGTTGCGTGCCATGACGTTCGTAAGGGTTTCGCTGCGGCTGCGTTCGGCCTCAGTGCACGGTGCAGACCATGCACGGATCGAACGAGCGCACGATGTGCTGGACCGCGACCGGCGTCGTTTCTCCCGGCTGCACCGGCGCGTCGACCAACGCGGCTTCCAGCGCGCCAGGCCGCCCCGACGCGTCGCGCGGGGAGAAATTCCACGAGGTCGGCGCGACGATCTGGTAGCACGAAATCCGGCCGCCCTTCACTTCGACCCAGTGCCCGAGGCTGCCCCGCGCCGCTTCGTTCAGCCCCACGCCGCTGCCTTCGTGCGGCAGCGTGAACGGCGCGAAGTATGGCTCGCCGGGTGCCAGCGCCTTCACCCACTGCTCCATCATCGGCACCACGCGCGCGAGTTCCAGCAGGCGCGCCAGCACGCGCGTGTACACCGTGCCGCCGCAACGCGCGGTCGCATCGGCGATCAGCGCATGCCGGTCGGTCAACTGGCGCGCGATCGCGCCCGTTTCCAGCACCGCGCCGTTCAGGCGCGGCGCCTTGTTCCACGTATAGGCGCCGGGCTTGTCGGCCAGCGGCGCGGTCACGCCCACGGATGGATGGCGCGGACCGCCCGCGTCGTCGAGCCAGGCGTGCGTGGCGTCCTCGGTGATCGCCGCCAGATCGACCGGATCGAGCCGGGTTGCATGAGCGTCCCAAACGCCGCCGCTCAGCGCGTGCGTGCCGTCCGGTTGCGGATACGCGCCGTACGAGAGGTACAAGCCCGGCCCCGGCCCAAGCCTGTCAAGCCGGAGATCCTCGACGATCGAGAGGAAAAAGCGCAAGTCGCCCCGCTGCGCCGAGCGCGTGCGCAAGGCGTCGAGCGCGGCTTCGCTGTCGAGTTGCGCAACTTCTTCGAGCGGCGCGGCAAACAGCGTCTCTTCGAGAAATTGCCTGAATTCGCCGATGCAGGCAAGCAGGCGCAGACGCTCGCCGTGCTCGATCGCCCGCGCGCTGCCGCCCGGCTGGACGGAGCCCGTATGCGGCCACTTGCCGCCGAGCGTGCCGATCAGGCGCAGCCAGCGCTGCCGCGCGGCGAGCGCCACGCGATGGCCTTCGCCGCGATACGGCGTGAATCGGTCGACCGCCTGCGCATGCCACGACCGCCCCTCATACACGGGCCGCGTGAAGTCCGGCATGAAAAACAGGTAGAAGTGACTCAGGTGGTCCGCGAGATTTTCGGCGGCCAGCATCAGATTCGTCGCGATGAGACCATTCGGCGTCGGGCTCACGTGCGCGAGACTCGCGAGCGCGCGCGCGGCCGCGACACCTTGCGAGACCGAGCAGATTCCGCAGATGCGCGGCACATAGACGAGCGCGTCGAGCGGCTCCCGCCCCACGAGAATCTGTTCGAAGCCGCGATACATCGTGGCGTTCACGTGAGCGCTCGTCACGCGCGCGTGCGCGATGTCGAGGCGCACTTCGAGGTCGCCTTCGACACGATTGAATGGACCGATAACGAGCCGGGACATGGGGCCTACTTGCGCACGGTCGAGCGCACCGCGGGCGGCACTTTCGTGTGATCCGCCGTCGCATTCTCGCGCACGCGCTTCGGCGTCGCCGCCTTCGAAAG
This sequence comes from Paraburkholderia silvatlantica, assembly GCF_003096715.1. Lineage (GTDB taxonomy): Bacteria > Pseudomonadota > Gammaproteobacteria > Burkholderiales > Burkholderiaceae > Paraburkholderia > Paraburkholderia silvatlantica. The sequence goes on along the minus strand of NZ_QEOL01000016.1, from coordinate 26,876 downwards.
CGAAGCCAGCGCGACAAACCAGGCCTTGGGCATATCGCTCGGCAAGCCGATCGGAATGCCCGCGATCTTCGGCGTCTGATGGAACGGGTGGCCCGGTTCCTCGAAGCCCGGCTCGGTGCAGTTGATGCACGCGTAGCCGCCGCGCGTGCACGAGCCGTCGCCGTTCCACAAACGCGTGTTGCAGTCGGCGTGCGCCTGTGTGCCCTTGCAGCCCATGTGCTCCATCATGCAGCCGAGGTCGGAGGGTTTTTCGGCGCTCGCCTTGTATTCGTAGAACTCGTTGCGCGTGCAACCATGATGAACGAGCTGGTCGGCGTAAAAGCGCGGCCGGTTAAGCACATCGAGCCCCGTTGCATCGAGCAGGTTCATCGACAGGCTCGCGAGCGTGTCGAGCACCCATTCGGGATGAGTCGGACAGCCCGCAACGTTGACGACCGGCAGACCGCGGCGCGACCGGTAAGCCTGCCCGAGCAGGCCGCCGGGCCGCTCGCCGTCGAACTGGAGGCCGCACGCCTCGGTGTGATTCGCCCCGCCCGCGCTGATGCCTCCGAACGCCGCGCACGTGCCGATCGCCACTGTGTAGTGCGCGACCTGCGCAAGCCGCGCGACCCAGTCGCTCATCGGCACGCCGGTGCCCGCGAGCACGTGAAAGCGCCCCGTACCATTAGGACCGCGTAGCATCGCGCCTTCCACGCACAGCGCGTGCAAGTCTATTTCGCCGTCCAGGCACGCCTGGAGGATGGTCTGCACCTCGGCGCCCGTCTCGACCGAAAGCGACGGATGCCAGAGCACGTGGATGCCCGCGCGCGCGAGCGTACCCGCAAAATCGACCGTATCGGCGCACAGCAGCGACATGTTGCAGCCCCCGCAGCCGCCCGACTGAAGCCATAGCACGTTGAACGCGCCCGTTGCAGCCGTGCTCATGTGCGCTCCTCCAGCCCGAAGCGCTGCATCTTCTGCCGCAGTCCGGCGCGCGAGAGACCCAGTTCGGCGGCAACGCGCGTCTTGTTCCAGCGGTGCCGCAACAGCGCTTCCTTGATCAACATGGCCTCCATCGCGTCGAGTCGTTCTTGCAGGGTGCCAGCCGTCGCATGCATGACCATGCCGGAGGCGACCGGCGTGGCGGGCTGCCCGCGCAGCACCTTTGGCGAAAACGCGTCCGCGCGGATCAGGTCGTCGTCGCTCAGCGCCACTGCCCGGTAGATTTCGTTGCGCAGCTCGCGAATATTGCCCGGCCACGGATAGCTGAGCAGCACGGCCAGCGCATTGCCCGCGAACGCCAGTCCGCCGCGCTGCGGGACCTGGCCGGCAATGTCCTGAAGCAGCTTCTGCGCGATCGGCACCAGGTCGCCGCTGCGCTCGCGCAGCGGCGGCATCGAGAGCGTCGCGGTCGCGATCCGATAGTACAGGTCCTCGCGAAACCTCCCCGCTTCGACCTCGCGTTCCAGATCGCGATGCGTCGCGGCGATCACGCGCACATCCACGGGCACGGCGCGCGTCGAGCCGACGGGACGCACCTCGCCTTCCTGGAGCACGCGCAACAGCTTGACCTGGAACGAGAGCGACATGTCGCCAATCTCGTCGAGGAAAATCGTGCCGCCGTTGGCCTGCTGGAAAAGGCCCGTGTGATCCTGGAACGCGCCCGTGAACGCACCGCGCTTGTGGCCGAACAGCTCCGATTCGAGCAGCGTGTCGGCCACGGCCGCGCAGTTCTCGACCACGAAGGGACCCGCCGCGCGCGGGCTCGCGTAATGGATCGCGCGCGCGAGCAGTTCCTTGCCCGTGCCCGATTCGCCAAGAATGAGAAGCGACAGGTCGTAGCGCGCGAGCTTCGCGGCGAGCGCGCAGACCGGGTCGAGCGGGCTGCCCGGCGAGCGCACGATCGAATCGAAGCCGAACTCGCTTTGCACGCGCGCGAGCTTTTCATGGCTGCGCCGCCGCAACAGCGGAACACTGCCGCGCAGTTCGAGATCGAGGCGGCGCATGTCGTGCTGAAGCGACTGTGCCTCGGCGGCCTGGCGCACGGTTTCGATCAGGTGATCGGGCAGCCATGGCTTGAGGATGAACTGGTGGATGCCTGCCCGGTTGATGCCCGCGACGATGTCTTCCGAATCGGTATAGCCCGAGACGATGATGCGCACGATGTCGGGCCAGGTCTCGCGCACCTCGCACAGGAATTCGACGCCCGTCTGCCCCGGCATGCGCTGGTCGCACAGGATCACGGAGACGGCGCGCTCCTGGAGGATCGCGCGCGCCTCGTCGGCAGAGCCCGCCGTCAACACCTCGAACTCGTCGTCCAGCACGCGCCGGGTCGTCTCCTGCAAGCGCGGCTCGTCGTCGACGACGAGCACGGTGGCGGGCTGGTGCAGCGGGAACGGCGCGGGACTGGCGGGAACGGGCGAACTCATTGCTTGATCGAAGCCGTGGGGAACCGGTCTTTCAGGGCTCCCCGCGAACGCAACACGACTGGAGGGGCTGGCAATCTGCAATCATACCTTGAGTCTCCCGATACCGAACGTCACCACCGGCACGAACGCATCAGCAGATCCGCGGCAGTTGTTCGCCCGAGAGCCAGTCGGCAATGCGCCGGCCGCCGAATTTCGTCTCGATCTGCACGAAGCCGTGCGCGTCCTCGACCACTTCGCCGATGCGCGCCGCCGCCGCGCCCAACGGATGCGCGCGCATCGCTTCGAGCAGTGGCGGCGCGTCGCCGCTTGCGCAGATCGCGACCAGCTTGCCTTCATTGGCGACATAAAGCGGATCGAGGCCCAGCAACTCACACGCCGCATCAACTTGCGGCAGCACGGGAATCGCGCGCTCCTGAATGCGCATTCCGACGCCCGACTGGCCGGCGATCTCGTTGAGAGTCGTGGCAAGGCCGCCGCGCGTGGGGTCGCGCAGCACGCGCACGCCGGGCGCGACGGCGAGCATGTCCGCCACGAGCGTGTGCAGCGCGGCGCTGTCCGAGCGGATCTCCGTTTCGAAGCCCAGGCCCTCGCGTTGCGACATGATCGCCACGCCATGTTCGCCGATCGTGCCCGAGAGCAGCACGACGTCGCCGGGCCGCGCCTGCGAGCCGTCGATATGAATGCCCGCGGGCACGACGCCGATGCCGGTCGTGGTGATGAACACGCCGTCGCCCTTGCCGCGCTCGACGACCTTGGTGTCTCCCGTCACGATCGGCACGCCGCACGCGCGCGACGCCACGGCCATTGACTCTACGATGCGGCGCAAATCCGCCAGCGGGAAACCCTCCTCCAGGATGAAGCTCGCGCTGAGATACGAAGGCCGCGCGCCCGCCATCGCGACATCGTTGACGGTGCCGTGCACGGCGAGGCTGCCGATGTCGCCGCCCGGAAAGAACAGCGGCGAGACGACGTGCGCGTCGGTGGCCATCACCATGCGCTCGCCGGGCCCCGGCGCAAGCGGCGCGAACGCGGCCTGGTCGTTGCCCTGGCGCAGCCATTCGTTATCGAAGGCCGCGACGAACAGCTCGCGGATCAGTTGCGCCGACGCGCGGCCGCCCGCGCCGTGGCCCATGTCGATGCGGCCGTCGCGAAAGTTCAGGGGCCGCACGTAGGCGGGCTTGACCGGAGATGGGTGGGCTGGGCTCATGCTGCGACGACCGGAATATCCTTGAAACGACCATAAGAGTAATGCGCGGCACACGCGCCTTCGCTCGACACCATGCACGAGCCCATGGGATTCTCGGGCGTGCAGACTGTGCCGAACAGCGTGCAGTCGCGCGGGTGCTTGAGACCGCGCAGGATCGCCCCGCACTCGCACTTGCGATGATCGGCGACGGGCCGGTAGGCGAGTTCGTAGCGGCGTTCCGCGTCGTAGCGCGCGTACTTCGGGCGAATGCACAGCGCGCTCGCCGGAACCTCGCCCAGGCCGCGCCATTCGAACGACTCGCGCGTTTCGAACACGTCCTGCATGAGCGCCTGCGCGGCCGCGTTGCCCGCGCGCGTGACGGCGCGCGCGAATTCGTTCTCCACTTCGGCGCGCCCGTCGTTGACCTGGCGCACGAGCATGAGGATCGCCTGCATCACATCGAGCGGCTCGAACCCGGCGATCACGACCGGCTTGCGATACCGTTGCGCGAAGGCCTCGTAGGGTGCGGAGCCGATCACGATGCTCACGTGCGCGGGACCGACGAAGCCGTCGAGCGGCACCGCGTTCGCGTCGACGGACGGCGCGGCGAGCAGATGCGTGATCGCGGCGGGCGTGAGCACATGGCAGCACAGTACGCTGAAGTTCTCCGCGCCGCTCGCCGCCGCCTCGCGCACGACGAGCGCCGTGGGCGGCGTGGTGGTCTCGAAACCGATGGCGAAAAAGACGACCTCGCGATCCGGATGCTCGCGCGCGATGCGCAGCGCGTCGCGCGGCGAATACACCATGCGGATGTCCGCGCCGCGCGCCTTGGCCCGCTGGAGCGACAGGCCGTCCGAGGCAGGCACGCGCATCGTGTCGCCATAGGTGCAGAGGATCACGCCGCGCTCGAGCGCGAGGCGAATCGCCAGATCGACGCGCCCGATCGGCAGCACGCAAACCGGGCAGCCGGGGCCGTGGATCATCCGCACGTTTTCAGGCAGGAGATCGGCCACGCCGTAGCGCGAAATCGCGTGCGTATGACCGCCGCAGAATTCCATGAAGTGGTAGCGGCGCCCGGTCTGCGTCTCCTGCTCGATGCGCCCGGCGATGCGAGCGGCGAGTTCGCCGTCGCGGAATTCGTCGACATATTTCATTGCGCGGCTCCGGGTTGCGCGACGGACGCGTCGTGCGCCTCGCCAAGCGACTGGGCGACCTCGCCGAACAGCGTGAGCGTGCGCTCGGCCTCTTCCGGGTCGATCACGCCCAGCGCGAAGCCGACGTGCACGATTACGTAATCGCCCGGGCGCGCGTCGGGCACGAGCGCGAGCGACACCGTCTTGCGCACGCCCCCGAGATCGACGACACCCGACTCGGCGTCGGACCATTCGATGAGCCGTGCGGGAATGGCTAGGCACATGAGCTGACTCCTCGTGCGGTCGTGGGCAGGGAGAACACTTGCGGATCGTATGCGGCGACCCAGGCCTGGCCGAGCGCGAGGCCCGCGTCGCCGCAGGGCACCGTCTCGGGCATGAGGGTGCGCACGTCGCGCGCCGCGAGCGACTCGCGCAGGTGCGCAGTGAGCAGCCGGTTCGCAAAACAGCCGCCACCGAACAGCACAGCGCGCCCCTGCGCGGCAAGCGCAGCCCAGTGAGCGAGCGCCTCGGCCAGCGCAAGATGAAAGACGGCCGCGCCGCGCGCGGCCTCACCCGCGTCCGCGAGCGTCAGCAACTCGGCGAGGAGCGCACGCAGGTCGAGTTCGCCGTTGTCCGCGACTCGCCACAGGCCCGCCACCTCGGGGGCCTCGTGCGCGACCAGGTAGCCACGCGCGAGCCTTTCGAGCGCGATGGCCGCCTCGGCTTCGGCGCGCTGGCGCAGGCACACGCCGAGCAGTCCCGCCGCCGCGTCGAACCAGCGTCCCGCGCCGGTGCTCAGCGGACAATTGAGGCCGCGCGCGAGCATGACGCCGACCGTGCGCGCCGCGCTGTCGCCCACGGCGGCCGCGAGGCGCGGCACGATTTCGTCGCTGCGCCCGAGCGCGTGCAAGGCGGCGGCGGCCATGCGCCAGGGTTCGCGCGCCGCGGCGTCGCCGCCGGGCAGCGCAAGCGACGTGAGGCTGCCCAGGCGCCGCCAGCCGGCGGGCGCCACCTCCAGCAGTTCGCCGCCCCATGCGGCGCCGTCCGTGCCGAGGCCCACGCCGTCGAGCGCGAGGCCGATAACGGGCTCGCTCAGCCCGTGCTCGGCCGCCACCGCGCCGATGTGCGCGTGATGATGCTGGACGGCGACGGCCGGCACGCCGAGGCGCTCGCCCCATTCGAGCGCGACGCGCGTGCTGTAAAAGTCGGGGTGCAGATCGTGCGCGATTGCGCGCACGGGCCGCCCCGCGCGCGCGGCGGTCTCGACGAGCGCGGCCACCGACACATCGAGCGCCACGCAGTGCGCCGGGTCGTCGAGATCGCCGTGCAGCGGCGACCAGTGCACCTCGCCGCCGATGCACACGCACGCGGCGTTCTTGAGCCACGCGCCGGTGGCAAGCACCGTCTGATCGCCGAGGGAATGCGGCAGATGCTGCACACGCGCCGTCATGCGGCGCCTCCGGCGTGCCGCTGCTGCGCGCGCAGCGCCGCAAGCTCGCTCTCCAGCACGCCGATGCGCTCGCCAATCGGGTCGCGCGCACGCGCGATCCAGTCGAGCCACGCATCGAGGCCTTCGCCGGTCGTGGCTGAAAGCCGGATCACTTCGAGCGACGGATTCACGCGGCGGGCATACACGATGCACTGCTCGACGTCGAACTGCACATAAGGCAGCAGGTCGATCTTGTTGACGATCATGAGGCGCGCGGCAGCGAACATGTCTGGATACTTGAGCGGCTTGTCCTCACCCTCCGTGACCGAGAGAATCGCGACCTTCGCCTCTTCGCCGAGATCCCACAACGCGGGACAGACGAGATTGCCGACGTTCTCGATGAACAGCACGCTGCGCGGGACGTTGGGTGCGAGGGGCGCGTGTTCATGTTCGTGCTCGTGGTCATGGCGGTGGCCGCGACCACGCTCGTGCTCGTGCTCGTGCGCATGGTCGTGCAGCGGCAGGCGCCCGAAGGCCGCCGTCACCATCGCCGCATCGAGATGGCAGCCCTTGCCCGTGTTCACCTGGATCGCGGGCGCACCGGCCGCGCGAATGCGCTCGGCGTCATTCGCCGTCTGCTGGTCGCCCTCGATCACGCCGAGGGGCAGGCCCGGCATCCGCTCGCGCAGCGCAGCGATCGACGCGCACAGCAGCGTCGTTTTCCCCGAACCCGGGCTCGACACGAGATTGAGCGCACGCACTCCATGCGCCATGAAGTGCCGCCGGTTGGCGGCGGCATGGCGATTGTTCTCGCCCAGCACGTCCTGCTCGAGCTTGATGGTGCGACCCTGGTCGAGGCCGGGCAACGTCACGCCCGCGAGCCCGAGACCGTAGTGGAGGTCCTCGCCCGATGCGCCCGGGTAGGCGTGGGAATGAGAACCAGAGTGGCCGTGCGCCTGCGCGCCCTCGTGCCCCTGAGCGGCGTTTTGCCGATCGCCGATGCTGTCGCACCCGCATACCACGCACATGTTGCTTCTCCTTGTGCTAATCCGATGTTTGCCAGGCATCGTCGACGATCAGGTCGACAATGCGCAGCTCCGTGCCGCCGTTCGGCTGGAGCCAGTAGCCGCCACAACACGCGCAGGGGTCGCCACGCGCGGCCAGCGGCACGGTCGCGCTGCAGTTCATGCACCACGCGCTGCCCGTGGGTTCCTCGATCACGACGCGTGCACCGGCGAGGCAGGTGCCGGGGGCGATCGCTTCGAGGGCGAAGCGCAGCGCCTCGACCTCGACGCCCGCGAGGCGCCCGACTTCGAGCCTCAGCACCTTCACGCCGACAAAGCGCTCGCGCTCGGCGGCCGCTTCGACCGATGCCAGCACGCCGCCAGCCAGGCTTACTTCATGCATATCGTGGGTCCTGCCCGGTATTCGATGCCTTGTCTCTATGCCTTGTTTCCATGCTCTGTATTCACGCGCTGCCCGTGTCGACCGCATAGGCGATACACGGATCGAAAGCGCCCATCCACACGCCTGTGCGCGCGGCCAGCGCTCGATCATCCGGCGTGCGGTCGAGCCGCGACAAGGCTTGCGCGAGCGTGCCCTGGCGGTGGAAGTTCCACTCGGTTGGCGCGACCACGCGGTAGTCCTCGATGCGCGCCACATCGTCCGGCGCGAGCCGCACCCAATGAACCAGTACGCCGCGCGCCATCTCGCACCAGCCGAGCGCCTCGCCGGGCGCGCACGTCCGCGCGCCAAAGCGCAGCGCGCCTGCACTGCCATCGCCCGCCGCCAGCCGGGCCACGTCAGCGACGCGCGCGCCAAGCCGCAGCCAGGGCGTATCGTAGTCCAGCGCGCGCGGATCGTCGCTACGCGTCCACACGCCGGACTCTGCGGGCAGCCCGTGTTGCAAGGGCGCGTGCGCGAAAGCCGCACTCCCGGCAATCGCCCCGGCCAGTTCGCTTAACCGCGCTTCGTCGATCACGAGTGGCCGCGGCGTGGCGCGCATCGTGTCGGCGTATGCGCGGCAGTCCGCCAGCAACCGGGCCGGGAACGTCGCGGCCCGCGCGCTCCAGGCGCTCAGGCATCCGCGCGGATCGTCCGCCCAGTGCGCGAGCCATGCGCGCGCGGGCATGCCGAGAACATGCCGCTCCACCCAGCCGGGCGCGCCTGCCGCCTCGACATCGGGCAGCCTATGCGGCGCGGCGGCGGCAAGCCGCGCGGGCCAGTCGGTCCAGATGCAGCGCAGATGCACGGCGAGCGTCTCGCGCGTGAGCAGCATGGCATGAGCCGCATTGGCGGTATCCTCCCGCTCGTGCTCCCCTGAAGCGCCCGCCGCGCCGACGGCAAGCTCCGCGCAGAGCCTGTGCGCGAGTCCGCACAGCGCAAACAGCGCCGCAAGCCGCGACGCGGCGGTTGCCGCCGCTTGCCCGCGCAGCAGCGCGGCGGCGAGCGGCGGGCGGCCGCCCGCGATGCTGTCCTGCCGGCCGGGGCGCACCCGGTACTGCCCGGCCAGCGCGGCCAGCGTCGCCGCGCTCATGCAGCGCTCCCGAACGCGCCCAGCCGCAACAGGAACGCGCGACGCGACGCGCGCGGCTCGACGGCCTTCCCATCGCCCTGCCCGCCCCCTTCTCCGCCGCACAACTGCGCAAGCACGGCCCGCGCGGTCGCCGCAGCACTGTCCTGCCCCGCGAATTCGAACATCGGCGAAAAGAGCGAGCAGCACGCATACGCGCCCACGTCTTGCGCGTGCGCGCCGATCCATTCGAAATCGACGTTGCCTATGCGCAAGCGCGTCTTGCCGCCCGGCCGCGGACAGGGCTCCGAGTCCTGCGTCGCACCGGGCAACCAGACGAGATTCATGGACCACGGCGTGATCAGCACGCCAAGCCATGCGCCTCGCGCCCCCGCTTCGCCTGCCATCTGCGCGAAGCCGATCGCCTCGACGCGCAACGCGCGATTCACGACCGGCATGTCGCGCATCGCGCCGTTCGCGGCCGTCTCGAAGTGCGCGACCAGTGCCGCCACCCGTGGCTCGCCGCGCACGGTGTCCCGCACAGCATCTTGCACGACGGCCCGCGCGGTCAAGCCGCGTCCCCCAGCACCATGAACTGGTCCGCCGCGCCGTCGCAAACTGGGCAGCGCCAGTGCGCGGGAAGCGCGGCGAACGGCACGTGCGGTGGAATCTGCCACACCGGGTCGCCTTGTTCGGGATCGTAGATCCACCAGCAGATCTTGCATTCGAGGCGCGTATGCGCCCCGATGCGGCTGCTGTCGCCGAGATAGCTGCCCTCGAATTGCTTCGTACGCTCTTCCATCGTCACGCCTCGCCCACCCACTCGATCAACTGGGCCAGCCGCTCGCGCGAATCCGCGAGGTCTTCCGGCGCGGCGCGCACGACCTCCGGCAGATCGGTGATCTCGATCGTGTTCAGGATCAGCGTGTCCTGCGAGTTGAAATAGGCAACACGCCAGCAGTTCGCGACCGCCGTGCTGCCCACGCGGCAATTTCCATAGCCGCGCGAGAGCACCTGCACCGCGCCCTCGCCCAGCACGGCGTCGATCAGTTGTTCGTCGCCGGGCGACAACGGCAGGAGCGTCAGGTTGAGGACGTGCGGCGCATCGCCGGCACGCCAGCGCGCCACGTGATCGCGTACCTCGCTCAGGATCGAAGGCGCGTTCATCACGCCCAGCGGCAGCAACTCCGGCAACGGCGCCATCGGCTGCGTGCCCTGTGCGGGCCGCGCGAGAAGCGCCGGAGCCGCGCCGATTTCAAGGCGGTCGGCCGCGCTCGCGCCGCCGGGCTCGACCACGCGCCACAGCCCGGTAAACACGGTCTCCTGGATCAAGACGCTGCCGCGCTGCGCATCGTCGATGCGCGCGCTGACCTCGCCCTCGCCCAGCACGTCGTTGAGAATGCGCAGCGCCGCCACATCGCAGGTCGTCAGATCGACCGCTTCGGGCGACGTGCCAGGTTCGTATGCCGCCAGCACGCGCAATACGTCGCGCAGCACGCCGCGCGCGGCGTCGAGCGAGCGCGCATCGGCGCGCTCGGGCAGCGACGGCGCCACATAGGTTCGCATGCCTTGCGGCATCGGCAGATAGTCGAGCACCGCATCGCCCTCGTCCTGGCTGCCAGGGCCGAACGGCACGACGGGAACGGGAAACGGAATCATGGACATGGTTTGCAATCCCGATAATTTATCGATGTTCAATCGACGCTTAACGATGGCTAGTGACAGCGCGCCGATGAGTCGGCGGCGTTGACGGGAATTCCGACCGAAGGCGCCCGCGTAGTCGGCTGCGCGAGCGCATGGGCGACGTTGGCCACGTAATCGTCCCAGTCCATCATGCCCGCAAGCGTCGTGACATAGCCGCCGTCGCGCAGCCACAGCAACGCGGGCCAGCGCTGCGAGCCGAAGCGGCGCGCGATCGCGTCCTCGCCTGCGCGCGTCGCCACCGCCGAGCGCAATGTACGGCCAAAACGGCCCGCCGCGAGGCGCGCGAGTTCGGGCAGCACCACGGCCACGTCAAGGGATTCGGGAAAGCGCACCGGGTCGCCCGCGAGTAGCACGACACATTCGCCGCCGTCCGCGAGCCACTCGTCGAGCGTGCGCTCGTCCACGAACACGGCGTGTCCGTCGTCGATCAGCCGCTGCACCACGGGCGCCGCGTCATGCGCGGCGCCGCTCGTATTGGTCATGTTGATTCCCCGGAAGACCGGTGACCGCCGCGCGCCGCTTGCGCGCCGCCGGTCAGCCGGATCAGGTCGTCCACGCTGAGCGCGGACGGCATTTCAAAATGCGCGTTCGCGCGGGCCATGGCGGCGTCGCCCGCCAGCGCCCGCTCGACGAGCGAGAGCGTCGCGTCGATTTCCGCCGCGCGCGTCGCGTCGAGCTTCTCGCGCGCCGCGTCGAGAAAAACCAGCAGCCATTCACCGGCGCTGCAAGGGCCAACCAGCGAAGTGTCGATGCGGCGGCGCTCACCGCGCCCGTTGCACCACGCCTGCAAGCCCTGCGCCTCGATCACACGCATCGGCACGCCTATGCACACGACGGCGGCTCCTCGCGGCGCGTGCGCAGCAACACACGCTCGTCGCCGGTGCGGCACGCCTCTGCCTCGCTCGGCCGCTCGCCTTCGTATCGCGCGAGCGCGAGATGCGGCAGCGTGACCGCATCGTCGGCGCGCAGCGGCGTGCGGCGCGGCGAGGGCTCGCCGCCCCATGCGGCGAGGCGCTCGACGCCCAGTTCGAGCGCGCGCTCCAGCGACGCCTTCACGGCGGACCGCAGGCTGCCGCCATAATCGTCCACTTCGTCGGGCTGGCAGCCGACCAGCAGCACGCGGCGCGGATACCGGCCAGTCAGGCGCGCGAGCATCAGCACCTCCTGGAAGCCGGTCTGGTGCAGGCTCATCTTGCGCACGCCGAGGAACGCCGGTACATCGTCATCCTCAACGATCTTCAGCGTGCCGGGTGCGAGACCGTAATCGACGGCGTCGAAAATCAGCAGGCTGTCGGCGGCCTGGACGTACTGGACCAGATACAGCCCTTGCGTGCCGCCGTCCATGAGGCTCACGTGCGGGGCGAATTCGAAGCGCTGCTGAAGCGCCTCAATGCAGCGCACGCCAAAGCCCTCGTCGGCCCACAGCACGTTGCCGATGCCGAGCACGACGATGGCCGGCGCGCCGCTTTGCGGGGAAGTCAGCATCGCGGCCTCACTTCTTGAACGTGCGGTAGCCCGAGATCATCGAGCCGACCACGCTTTGCCGGCCCATGATGTCCTCGCGCACCGCCGCATAGACATGCAGGATCACGAAGATCAGGATCGCCCACATGCCGAGGTGATGCCAGGTATGCACGCCTTGCGACTGGCCGAGCAGCGGACGCACCCAGCCAAACGCGATCTGCTGCCACGAACCCGCCTGTGCGCCTTCGCCGTACAGCGCGAAGCCGGTCACGATCATGAAGAGCGAGACCAGCAGAAACACGAAGAACATCGCGAATCGCGACAACGGATTGTGTCCGCTGAACTGGCGCGGCGTGGGCCCGAGGAACGCGTAGTAACGCAGCATCGCGAACATGTCAAGCCAGTACTCGCGCGAGAACACCGGCACCCAGAACATTTCGCGCGCGTGGTGATTGCCGACAATGGCCCAATACGCGCGGGCCGCCAGTCCAATGGCGAACAGGTAGGCGGCGGTGAAGTGCGCGAAGCGGATATAGCCCATCAGAAAATGCGCGCTCGCCTCGCCGGGCTGCGTGGGAAGCGGCGAGCCGATCAGATAGCCGGTCACCGCCAGCACCACGATCGACGCCGCGTTGATCCAGTGCCAGATGCGCACCGGCGCTTCGTACACGTAAATCGCCTCGGCGGGCGGAACGGTGTCGCGCGCCTCTTCGCATCGGGAATACGATTGCATCGTCATCATCCTTTCTTGGCCGCCACGGCGCCGGCAAGCGCAGGCGCCGTGGCGGCCTGGTGGAGTTAGCGCACGGTCACGGCGGTCATTTCGGCGCCGTCCTCGCTCATCACGTGCGTCGAGCACGCCATGCAAGGATCGAACGAATGCAGCGAGCGCAGGATCTCGACGGGCTGCTCGGGGTTCGCCATGGGCGTGTTCATGAGGCTCGCCTCGAACGCGCCGATCTGCCCCTTCGCGTCGCGCGGGCCGCCGTTCCAGGTGCTCGGTACGACGCACTGGTAATTCTCGATGCGGCCGTCCTTGATCCTGATCCAGTGGCCGAGCGCCCCGCGCGGCGCCGCGACCGCGCCCACACCCTTCGCTTCGGCGGGCCACGTCGAAGGGTCCCACTTGTCGACGTTCGCGGTCGAGGTGTCGCCGTTGCGGATGTTGTCGATGAGGCTTTGCCAGTCGTCAGCCATCATCTCGGCGCAATACTCCGCTTCGAGCGCGCGGGCGAGCGTGCGGCCGATGGTGGTCGGCAGCAGTTGCCTCGCGCCGAGCGAAGTTTCCGGCAAGCCAAGCAGCTTCGGCATGTCCTGGTTCACGGCAACGAGCGAGGTTTCGATCTGCTCCTTGATGCGCCCGCAATGCGTATTGCCCTGCTGCGCATGCGCGTAGCCGAGGATGTAGCGCGCAAGCGGCCCGACTTCCATGGCGTGCCCGCGCCAGCGCGGCGACTTGACCCACGAGTATTTCGCGCTCTCGTCAATCGACTCGATCGCGGTGCGCGTGCCCTTCGTGTTGGGCCCGAGTTCGTAATGCGGCTCGGTGATGCCGTCCCACGGATGCAGCCCGCGGTCGTTGTCCGGGTATTGATACCAGGAGTGCGCAACGAACTCCTGCACTTGCTCGGGGTCGCGCGGATCGACCGGCAGGATCGTGTTCCAGTCGCCATTGAGGATCGCGCCGCCCGGCATCTGGTTGGTGGAAGGGTTGTAGTTGACGAGCGGATATGAGCCGTAGTCCATCACGTTGGTCGCGGCGAGCCCGCCGCCATGAAGCCAGCCGCGCGCCTTGTAGATCGTGCCGATCGCAAGCAGATCGGGCACATAAACGTTACGGCAGAAGGTGATCGCTTCGTCGATGAGCGACTTCACGAAGTTCAGGCGCTCCATGTTGATCGGCGCGCCGGCGGCCAGATCGCCGTCGATGTTGATCGCGCACGGCACGCCGCCCACAAGGTAGTTCGGGTGCGGATTCTTGCCGCCGAAGATCGTGTGGATCTTCACCCACTCCTTTTGCAGGTCGAGCGCTTCGAGGTAGTGCGTCACGGCCATCAGGTTCGCTTCCGGCGGCAGCACATAGGCGGGGTTGCCCCAGTAGCCGTTCATGAACGGACCGAGCTGGCCGCTTTCGACGAACTTGCGCAAGCGCGTCTGCACGTCGCGGAAATAGCCCGGCGACGACATCGGATGCGCGGGCGAGATGCGCTGCTGCAACTCGGACGTGAGCTTGGGGTCGGCCTTCAGCGCCGAGACCACATCGACCCAGTCGAGCGCGTGCAGGTGGTAGAAGTGCACCACGTGGTCGTGCACCTGCAAGGTCTTCGCCATGATCTCGCGGATCAGGTGCGCGTTCGGCGGAATGCGGATGTCGAGCGCGTCCTCGACGGCGCGCACGGAGGCGAGCGCGTGACATCCCGTGCACACGCCGCAGATGCGCTCGACGAACGCCCACGCGTCGCGCGGATCGCGGCCCTTGAGAATGACTTCGAGTCCGCGCCACATGGTGCCGGTGGAGACGGCGTTGCGGATCACATTGTTCGAATCGACGTTGACTTCGACGCGCATGTGACCTTCGATGCGCGTGACCGGATCGACGACGATGCGCCGCCCGCTGTTGTCGAGCTGAAACCCTTGGGTGGAAATGGCTGTCATGCTTGTTTTTTTCCTGTGCTGCTTCCTGTGCTTGTCGGCGGCGCCCCGGCGCGGGACGCTAGATGCGGCTATCGGCCGTCGCGGTCTTGCTTCGCGTCGTGCTTCGATCTGGCACGCTGGATCGCCGAAGCGGCAGCATGCGCCGCCGCGGCGGCGCCCACCACGACGGCCGCGGTGCCGCCGATCCTGTCGGCGTTCGCTTCGACGCCGAACTGGTTGATCTGGGTGAGCCGGTCATAGAAAGAGCCCTTGTCCCAGAACCCGTCCTCGGAGCAGCCGATGCAGCCATGGCCCGCCTGAATGGGGAAGCTCGTGCCGCCGTTCCAGCGCACGGTCGAGCAGGCGTTGTAGGTCGTCGGGCCTTTGCAGCCGACCTTGTAGAGGCAGTAGCCGCGCCGTGCCGCTTCGTCGTCCCACGACTCGACGAACTGGCCCGCGTCGAAATGCGGACGGCGGTAGCACTTGTCGTGAATGCGCTGGCTGTAGAACATCTTCGGGCGGCCCTGGCGGTCCAGCTCCGGCATGCGGTCGAACGTGAGCATGTAGGTGATCACGCCCGTCATCACCTCGGCGATCGGCGGGCAGCCGGGCACCTTGATGATCGGCTTGTCGGTGATGACCTTGTGGATCGGCACCGCCTGCGTCGGGTTCGGCTTCGCCGCCTGCACGCAGCCCCACGACGCGCACGAGCCCCACGAGATCACGGCCTTCGCGTCCTTCGACACGCGGCGCAACTGATCGACAAACGGCTTGCCTCCGATGATGCAGCTCATGCCGTCCTGATTCAGCGGTGGATTGCCTTCGACCGCGAGGATGTAGTTGCCGCGATATTTCGCCATCACTTCTTCGAGGATGGCCTCGGCCTGGTGTCCCGCGGAGGCCATCAACAGGTCGTCGTAGTCGAGCGAGATCATCGAGAGCACGACGTCTTTCGCCAGCGGGTGCGCCGAGCGGATGAACGACTCCGAGCAGCACGTGCATTCGAGCCCGTGCAGCCAGAGCACCGGCGTGCGCGGCCTGGTCTCCATCGCGTGGGCGATCTTCGGCATGAACGCCGGCCCGAGGCCGAGCGACGTCGCTGTCAGCGAGCAGAATTTGAGGAAGCTGCGGCGCGAGATCCCCTGGCGTCGCATGACTTCATAAAACGTTTCGATCACTGTGTGGTTCCTTGATGGCCTTCGGCCCGGAGACGCCGGCATACGGCGGCGTCTCCGGGCGCCCCCCTGTCGGCGTTTAGCGGTCTCAAGGAACAAGATTCGTGCCAACTGCGCGCGAGGGTGCACCAAACCGGCGTCGGAGGTGCCCTTGATCTAGATCACAAAAGAAAAATTGCTTCAGCGGACGGTATGTCGTACGCCTGTCGCGACGCAGCGTTCAGGCGGCGCAGGTAGCCACGACGCGACCATTCGCGCGCCAAAGTGGCAACGGCGTGACCACTCGCGCCGCGCGCGCAATCCGTTGGCGGGGAGGCAAGCGCGACCACGTATCGCGCTGGGAAACCCTCTAATGGCACTGGCCACAGGCATGGCCAGCAAGGTGGAACGGAGGTTGCTTGATCGAATGCCTTTCGCTGGCGCGCCGTTCACTCGAGACGGCCGGCGACCGATTCGAGCATGAAACGATGGATATTCCGTTGCCTCCCTCCCCGCATCGCCCGCCGTCACTCCCGAAACGCTCCGCCACGCGCGCGAAAATCGGCGTCGTGCTGTCGATGCTTCTCGCCTGCAATCTCGCCGCGTGGTGCTGGGCCGTCGCGATGTTCGGCTCGCGCCCCGCGCTGCTTGGCGCGTGCATGCTGGCCTACACGTTCGGCTTGCGTCACGCCGTGGACGCGGACCACATCGCCGCGATCGACAACGTCACGCGCAAGCTGATGCACGACGGCAAGCGGCCCGTGACGATCGGACTGATGTTCTCGCTGGGGCACTCGACCATCGTGGTGCTCGCCTCGGCGGCGATTGCCGCCGCCGCGTTCGGCCTGCGCGAACGGCTCGACGCCGTGCGCGACGTCGCAGGCACGATCGCCACCGCCGTTTCGACGGTCTTTCTGTTCGCAATCGCGATTTCCAACCTGCTCACGCTGCGGGCCGTGATCCAGTCGTACCGCCGCACGAGGCCCGGCAGCGCGCACGACGACGCCGCGCCGCATGCGCACGGCCTGCTCGCGCGCGTCCTGCGGCCGCTCACGCGCATCGTCACGAAAAGCTGGCACATGTATGTGCTCGGCGTGCTGTTTGGTCTGGGCTTCGACACCGCGACCGAGATCGGCGTGCTCGGTCTCTCCGCCGCGAGCGCGACGCATGACTTGCCGATCTGGTCGATCATGGTCTTTCCGGCGCTTTTCACGGCCGGCATGACGCTCATCGACACGGCCGACGGCATGCTGATGCTCGGCGTCTATGGCTGGGCGCTGCGCGACCCCGCCCGCAAGCACCGCTACAACGTTGGCGTCACGGCGCTCTCTGCGGCGCTTGCGCTGCTGATTGGCGGGATCGAGGGCATCGGGCTGATCGGCGATAAGTTCGCGCTGCACGGATCGCTCTGGGACGGCGTGGGCGCGCTGGACGCGCACCTGGGCTCGACCGGGTATGCCATCGTGGCCGTCTTCGCAGGTAGCTGGCTTTTCGCTGCCGGGTATCAGCGCCGAAGAGTTCGCACGGGCGCACGGGTATGATCGCGGCTCGTCTCACGCCGCCGCCCGAACCATCAAAGCAAGCCCACCTCATGTCAACCGCTTTCACCTCCTCGATATCCGGCAACGCCCGCGCCGGCGGCGTACTGGGCCTGCAACCCGGACCGGCCGCCGACGCCGGCGCGGCCTGGGTGCTCAGCGCGCACGGCGCGCGCGCGGTGGCGCACGCGAGTCAGGAGCGCCTCGACCGCATCAAGCATTCGAACGCCTACCCGAGCGACGCAATGGCCGCGTGCCGCAGCGCGCTCGGGCTGCCCGAACATGCCCGGCCGGCGCTCGTTGCGCGCGTCGCGGGCGGCGGCGCGACGTTCCCGCCGCCGCACTTCGGCAACGTCGCGCAACTCGACGTCGAACACGCGTTGTGCCATGCAGCGGCCGGATACTACTGCTCGCCGTTCGACGAAGCGGCCATTCTCGTCGTCGACGGCCATCGCCGCGATCAGGGTGCGCGCCACGCGTCGCAGAGCGTCTGGATCGCACGCGGCAAGCGGATCGAGGAGGTGGCGCGCAGCACGTCGTGCGGCATCGGCGCGCTCTACGAGGCCGTCACCCAGGCCATCGGCTTCGGCGCGCGCGAAACGGGCAAGACAATGGGCCTCGCGCCCTACGGCGACCCGGCGCGCGCGCCGGTATTTCGAGGCCGCTTCGATGGGCTCGACGTCGACTACAGCGCCGATTGCGATGCGCACGGCTCGCATCTGCGCCACGCGCCGTCGCTGCCGGACGAGGCGGCGCGCGCCGCGCTCGCTTATGCGGCGCAGCGCGAATGTGAGCGCGCCATGCTGCATCTCGCGCGAACGGTGCGCGCGATGACGGGCGTGCGCCACCTGTGCCTCGCGGGCAACGTGTCGCTCAACGGACGCGCCAACGATCTTGTGTGGCGCCAGGCGGGATTCGACGCCGTGTTCGCCGGGCCGGCCGGCGCGGATTGCGGCACGTCCCTCGGCGCCGCGTTGTGGGGCTGGCACGGCGTGCTCGGCGAGCCGTTCCGGCCCGGCCCGTTCTCGCCCTATGGCGGCAAACCATACGACCTCGCCAGCGTGGAGGCGGCGCTCGCGGCGATGCCGCCGCATCTGCGCTACCGCGAGACGCGCGGCACGCCGGCACAACTCGCCGGGCAAGCGGCAAGACTGCTCGCGGCCGGGCGCTGCGTGGCGCTGCACGCCGGCCGCGCGGAGATGGGACCGCGCGCCCTTGGCAATCGCTCGCTGCTGATGAGCCCCGAGCGCGCAAGCGCGCGCGAGCGCATGAACCTCGACGTGAAGCGCCGCGAAGCGTTCCGCCCGTTCGCGCCATGTGTGCCGGCCGAAGACGCCGCGCGCTATTTCGAACTCGACCTTGCGAGCCCCTACATGCTGCGCATCTGCCCGGTAAGGCCTGCATGGCGAGCGCGCCTTGCGGCCGTCACGCACGTGGATGGCACGGCGCGACCGCAGACGGTCTCGCAGCAGGACAACCCCGGCCTCCACGCGCTGCTGCGCGCGTTCGAGCGCGAAACAGGCATCGCGGTGCTCCTCAACACGTCGTTCAACGTGGCGGGCGAGCCGCTCGTCGAATCCCCGTCGGACGCCCTGCGCGGCTTCGCGCAAAACGACATCGACGCCCTGTTGATCGGCGAGTGCCTGCTCGAAAAAATCTGAACGGCGGCTGAATTCAGCCGCCGTTCACCGCGAGTTCATTTTCCGGGCTTGATGACCACGGTGCACGTGAGGCCGGCGGCAAGCTGCATGTTGTCGGGCACCTTGTCAATATGGATGCGCACCGGCACGCGCTGCGCAAGCCGCACCCAGTTGTAGGTCGGATTGACATCGGCGAGCAGTTCGCGGCTTTGCGGATTATCGCGGTCGTAGATGCCGCTGGAGATGCTTTCGACGTGACCTTCGAATCTGGCGCCGCTCATGAGCCGCATTTCGGCCTTCTCGCCGAGCTTCACACCCGGCAGTTTGGTTTCCTCGAAATAGCCGTAAACCCAGAATGAATGGCTGTCGATCACGGCCAGCTTCGGCTGGCCAAGGATTGCGTAGTCACCCTTCCAGACTTGCAGATTCGTGACATAGCCGTCCACTGGAGATACCACGCGCGTACGCTCCAGGTTCAGCTTCGCCGCATCGAGTTCGGCGACCGCCTGATCGTATTGCGCCTGCGCGGCATTGGCGGTGTGCGAGGCATTCTCGCGGTTCTCCGTGGATACCACGAGGCTGTCCATATCGGCGCGCCGCTTCGCGTCGTCGCGGCGCATCTGCAATTCGGCCTTGCGCGAAGCGACATTGGCCTGCGCCTGCTCGACCGCGATGCGGTAGTGCGACGGATCGATCTGCATGAGCAGGTCGCCCTTGCGAACCCATTGATTGTCGTGCACGGGCAATTCCACCACGGCGCCCGACACGTCCGGCGCGATATTGACCACTTCGGCGCGCACGCGCCCGTCGCGCGTCCACGGCGCTTCCATGTAGTGGACCCACAAGGCGCGGCCGCTCGCTATGGCAACGGCAAAAATAATGGCCGTCGCAAAGAAGCCGATGATATTGCGCAATTTCATAATTCTTCGAATCGAGTTCAACGATAGACGACGAGACCCAGCGCGCAGCACACAACGACCAGCAGGCTCACCCGAAAGAGGGATACGTGCCAGACGAACCGGTAAACGCCAATGCGGGCGAGCGCCGAATCGAGTATCCAGGTAACGGC
Source organism: Paraburkholderia silvatlantica (assembly GCF_003096715.1). Lineage (GTDB taxonomy): Bacteria > Pseudomonadota > Gammaproteobacteria > Burkholderiales > Burkholderiaceae > Paraburkholderia > Paraburkholderia silvatlantica. Next base: position 7,005 of record NZ_QEOL01000016.1, on the reverse strand, counting down.
CGCGCCGAGAAAAAACAGCAGCACGGCGGTCGGAATGAGAGCTTCGAAAACGGCAATGTCACGAGGCATGAAAAACTCCGGCCGAACGACAACGGTCCGGCTGAACGAACGGATTGGCGGCGCACACAAATAGAACCTCGCGGATAGCGCGCATCAGTCACCGTGCGAAGTGGGGTGCTCCACCGGTGCCGTGGGCTGCGCGCCCCCATCGGGCAGCGGTGGTGCAAGCCATGCTGCGGGCATCGGCGGCAAGTCGCGTTTCTTTTTGCCGTGCGCGGGAAGCAGCTCCGCCTGCACAGGATTGCTTGACGAATCGATGGCACCGCCGCCCAAAGCGCCGACCAGCGCCGCGTGCGCGCTCAGGCGCCCGGCCTGAATGCGCACGAGACCCTGCTGCGCCGCCAGCAGGTCCTTCTGCGCGATCACGACGTTCACATAGTCGCGCAACCCGCGCCGATAACTTTCGGTGGCCAGATCAAATGTGCGTTGTGCATTCGCCACCGAGCGATGGCTGTCCTCTTCCTGGGTCGCGAGCGAGCGCATGCGCACCACCTGGTCGGCGATCTCCCTGAGCGCGGTCACGATGGTCTGGTTGTACTGCTCCACAGCCACGTCGTAAATCGCCGACTGTGCGCCGAGTTGCCCGCGCAGACGTCCGCCGTCGAAAATCGGCAGCGAAACGGCGGGACCGCCCGTGTAGCTTCCGCTCATCGACTTCAGGAACTGAAACAGCGGGCCGGCGGCCGCGTAGCCGCCCATCGAAACGAGCAGGTTCACGTTCGGATAGAAGTCGGCCCTGGCCACGTCGATACCGCGCGCCTGGGCTGCCACGGTCCAGCGCGCCGCGACGACGTCGGGCCGATGCCCGATCAGTTCGGCCGGCAACGCAGACGGCAGCCCCGCAGGCGCGGCGAGCGAGAGCGCCGGACGCTCGATCGACTCACCGGCGCCCGGCCCCTTGCCCGCGAGCGCGGCAAGGCGGTTCTTGCCAAGCGCAATGTCCTCCTCGACCGCATCGATCTGGCGTTCGTACTCCGGGAGCGGCGTTTCGGCCTCGCTCACTTCGAGCTGCGTGCCAAGCCCTCCCGCAAAGCGCCCCTTTGCGAGCGAAAGCAGTTTCTCCTGCTGCGCCAGCGTCTGTTTCGCGATGTCGAGCAACGCGTAGTTCATCGAAAGATCGATATACGCGCGTGTAACATTGATTTCGAGTTCGAGTTGGGCGGCCCGTTCGTCGGCCGCAGTGGCGTGCGCCATGTCGAGCGCACGCTCGGCGTTATTGCGGTCCTGGCCCCACAGGTCGAGGTGATAGGAAAGACCGAGCGTCGCCGTATTGTTCCAGGAATTGGAATCGCCGAGCGCGCCCGGACCGTAATAAATATTGTCGGACCAGTGCTGGCGCTGCACGGACATGCTGCCATTGACCTGCGGCAGCAAGCCGGCGCGCGCCACGCCCACCATCGAACGCGCTTCGCGCACGCGCGCCTGGGCGGCCGCGAGCGTCGGGTTATCCGCGATTGAGGCTTCGATCCAGGCATTGAGCTGCGCGTCATTGTAGCTGCGCCACCAGTCGCTCGCGGGCCACTGGGCGTCGCTGTTGGCGGCGCGAATGGCCGACCCCGCGTCCAGTTCCGACGCTTGCACATGTTGCGCTTGCGGCGCGATTCCCCCGGTACTGGCACAGCCCGCAATGATCAATGAGAACGCAAGAACCGTGAGCGCGGCGAGTCCTCTCGGTACCGGAGACTGCACAATTTACTCCTTTACTTGCCGTTAGTTTGCGACGCGCCATTGTATTTTTTGAATGGCATCGGAATAACCGGCAATGCTAGAAGGCATTATTCACGATATAGACGACAATTCTTTTTTTGAAACGTGTAACAATCCCGGCATCAAAAAAAGGATGAGCATGGATACGCTTCAAAACATGCGTATATTCGTACGCGTGGTCGAGGCCGGCAGTTTCACAGGCGCCGCCCGGCGCCTGAATTCCACAACCGCGTGTGCGTCGCGAGCGGTATCGGATCTGGAAGCGCGTCTGCGCACGCGCCTGCTGAACCGCACAACGCGCCGCATGGCGCTCACGCAAGCGGGCAAACGCTACCTGAACTCCTGCGAGCAGATCCTCGCCTGCGTCGATCAGGCGGAAGTCGAAGCCTCCGACGCACTCCCTTGTCTGTCGGGAAAACTCAAGGTTCATGCGATAACGGGCTTCGGCCAGAACTACGTGGTGCCTGCCGTTGGAGAATTCCGGCGGCGTTTTCCCGATGTGAGCGTGGAACTGACGCTCACGCAGCCAACACCAGACCTGCTCGAAGAGGGTTATGACGTGGCGCTCGTTCTCGCGCCCGCGTTGCCGGCTTCGGGCTACGTATCGCACTACCTCGCCAGCACGTTCAGCATTGCGTGCGCATCGCCACGGTATCTCGAACAGCGCGGCGTGCCGCGCACGCCATCCGACCTTGCCGCGCACACCTGCCTGCAACTCGTGACGCCCGAGGCCCCGCCCGCGCAATGGCGCTTCAGCGGCCCCTCGGGCGAAGAGACGATCAACCTGAAACAGACGAAGTTCCGCGTCAACGTTGCGGATGCCCTGGCCGTCGCGTTGCGCGAAGGCATGGGCGTGGGCCTCCTGCCAATCTACACGGCAATGCACGGGCTGCGCAGCGGCGAACTCGCGTGGATATTGCCCGACTACACGTCGCGCGCGCTGGGCGTCTACGCAATCCATCCTTCGCGCAGCCATACCGGCACGAAGGTGCGCCTGTGGGTGGAGATGTTGCGGGAGCAACTACCTTCGACACTCATGCAGGACGAGTCCGAGTTGCGCAAGTTCTCGCGCAGCTGAGATTGCACAGGGCAACGCCCTAATCGATGCCCGACGAAACCTGGCAAACTCCGGCGTCAACCTCTTCCAGCACACCCGCCAGGATCACCTCTTCGCAATTCGCCGGACGCAGTCCGCGCGTGCAGGGCCGATACACGATATCCCCTCGCCTCACCCGCATTCCGCTCAAGATGCAATATGTCGAGCGCCGCGCGATGCCGCGCTTCCAGAGTTGTTCGCCGTAGTGCCCCACGGTCGCGTCGCCCCAGCGAACCATGATGGAACACGCGGAAATTCGATCGACGATGGTGCAGTGGGCCAGATCGGCCACCCGTCCTCCGGCGCGCGCCGGTGCGGCTCTTTTCGCGAGGCCCGGCCCATTATCGGGGCCGCTCACTGTGTACTTGTCTACGCCGGCATCCGGGGAAGAGATCCGGCCGAGCAGCGCAACGGTGCTTTTCCACACATGCCCATTCGAGTTGTCCAATTTTCACCTCCGAACCGTTCAGCAAAACGATTCAGATCAATGGGCGGGCCATATCATGCGCTTCCAGCACCGACTTGCCCGGAGCGATTTGCCAAAGCATGCGCTCAGCTGCCGAAATAGATATTGCAGAACGACACCGGACCGACACAGTCGTCCTTTTTGCCTTCACGGCGATCGTGGTCAACGCGGCCGAACTTCTGTGCCTCCGGTGCCGCTTCATTCTGCGTGGCGTTTTCGGTGGCGGCGGACGGCTGCGCATGGTTTCCCTGTGCATACGCAGCGGTGGCGAAAAGCGACATGGCGACCAGAATGCATGGCATAACTTTCACGACTCAACTCCTTACGCGCAGCGTAACGTGCTGCTGTGCCGCGAACTATAGTTTGCCGCCCCGCCTTGATTAAGTGCCGGCAATGGAAGAGTTTCTTCCATGCGCCCCGCTGGCAAACAGCACCCCATGCGCCGGCTATCAAGACCACATCATAATGCTGAAAATGGAAATGCTACGTTGGCCAATTCCGCATTACCGACTGCTTCTTTTAATAGTCAGTGAATACGGCATCGATATATCGATTGACCGCCCTCCCGGTAAAACGACTCCTTCCATTTCCACCCTTTCACTTTCCCCTCTACGCCGCTCGACGTTGCCAGGATTCACCCGGAATTCTGGAACAGTCCGCTCCGGAATCTGCCATTGATCTTTTCCACAGCTTGCAGATCCTGCGCCGGCGCCGGCTCGCGGCCTTATTGACTGCGCCATCCATGTTCGCGCATCCGTCGCCAAATCTGCTCCCATGACGCGCCATTTCTTCGCAACGGCATAGACCCTGAGCGCTGAATAGATGTGCGCTGGAATAAAAGAAATCCTGACGCTCGCACATACTGAAGCGAAATCATCGGCAGAATGCGTTTGCGAGGTTCGCTCGCGTCCTGCATCAGGAATTCACACCCATCAAGCAAAGGTCCATTACCACACTGCGGCTATATGTAGCAGTTGTGACCCCATACCATTACGTTCGTCTGGACAAGAAGGAAATCGGTCATGTGTTCGCGGTTTTCTTTTCAATTAACTGTCAACGAACTGAATTCCATTTTTTGTCGTTCTTCATTACTGATCGAAACGAGCGAGCTCGGCAGGATAGATCGACAAAAGGCCTGCGGGAAGAAGCAAGCTCACGCGGCCGTTACGGCAAACCACTTCCGCATCAACCACAGCGGGTGAGAATCTTGGCACAAATGAAACGAGAAGCACTATCGGGACAGGAACATTCTGGCCGCTCGCTACCAGGATCCGGCAATGACCACGCCAGGGTCGACGTCCTGTTCATCGGCGGCGGCATCATGAGCGCGACGCTCGGCGTCCTGCTCCACGAGCTCGAACCGCAGTGGTCGATGATGATGGCCGAGCGGCTCGACAGCGTCGCCGCGGAGAGTTCGAACGGCTGGAACAACGCGGGCACCGGGCACACTGCGCTCGCCGAGCTCAACTACACGCCGCAAACTTCGAGCGGCGCCGTCGACATCACGAAGGCCGTGCGCATCAACGAGGACTTTCAGGTCTCGCGGCAGTTCTGGGCCTGGGGTGTCAGCCGCGGAATACTGAAGCAGCCGCGCTCGTTCATCAACACGACGCCGCACATGAGCTTCGTCTGGGGCGACGATAACACCCGTTTCCTGAAAAATCGCTACGCTGCCTTGCAGACCAATGCGCTTTTTCAGGGCATGAAATATTCGGAATCGCACGCCGAGATCGCACAGTGGGTTCCGCTCATGATGGAAGGCCGCGATCCCCGCCAGAAGGTTGCTGCAACGTGGGCGCCGCAGGGCACCGACGTGAACTTCGGCGAAGTCACACGTCAATACGTGCGCTACCTGAGCAGTCAGTCCAACTTCAATCTGCTCCTGAACAGCAACGTTCAGAAGATCTCGCGCAATGACGACGGTACATGGCGCGTGACGCTGGAAGATACCCGGTTGCGCGTGCAGACCCGCCAGATCGACGCCCGCTTCGTTTTCGTGGGCGCAGGCGGTGGTTCCCTGCCGCTGTTGCAGGAATCCGGCATTCCCGAAGCGAAGGAGTACGGCGGCTTTCCGGTTGGCGGTTCGTTCCTCGTCGCGGACAACAGCGAGATTACGAGCCGCCATTTCGCCAAGGCATACGGCAAGGCTTCTGTGGGCTCGCCGCCCATGTCGGTGCCGCACCTGGACACGCGCATTCTCGACGGCAAGAAGGCCATTCTGTTCGGACCGTTCGCCACGTTCTCGACGAAGTTCCTGAAGAACGGGTCGTACAGCGACCTGCTCGCCAGCACGAAAATGACCAACATCGTTCCGATGGTGCGTGTGGGGCTTTCCGAGTTCTCGCTCATCAAGTATCTGGCCGGTCAGCTAACGCTCTCCGACGCCAACCGCCTCCAGGCATTGCAGGAATATTTTCCGCTTGCCCGCCAGGAAGACTGGCGACTCTGGCAAGCCGGTCAACGCGTGCAGATCATCAAGCGCGACAAGACAAGGGGCGGCGTGCTCAAGCTTGGCACCGAAATCGTCTGCTCGAAGGACGGAAGCATTGCGGGCCTGCTGGGCGCCTCCCCCGGCGCGTCGACGGCGGCGCCCATCATGCTGAACCTGCTGGAAAGGGCCTTTCAGAGCAAGTTTCGAACGTCCGCGTGGCAGGCAAAGATCCGCAAGATCATTCCGGGTTACGGCACGCAGCTTTCGTCGAATCCAGACAAGGCGCGCGAGTCGTTGAAAACGACGAGCGAAATACTGCAACTGAGCTTGCCGGCGGACGGCGGCGCGACCGGGCCCGACATGCCCGAGGCCCGTGCTGCCTGTTCGACTACGAGTGCGACTACGAGTGCGACTACGAATGCGAGCGGCAGACGTGTCGAACTGGCGCACTGAACGCCGCGGCCGCGCCCGGTTCGAGTGACTTTTACCCGCATCGGGCGCTGGAGCACGGAACGCCTCATTTGAAGAGCGTCCACCTCTTCAGAGCCTGAAAAGATTGGCATATGACCACCGCGAATCCCTCTGCATACGTCATTCAAGGTATCACCAGCAAGGGCAAGACATTCCGGCCCAGCGACTGGTCCGAGCGCCTGGCCGGCGCCTTGTCGAGCTTCGGGCCGAGGGCCCGCGGCGTCAGAAGGGAAAACCTGCACATCGGCTATTCGCCCTATGTGTGCCCGATGATTATCGGCAACCTGAAGTGTGTCGTACTCGACGCCCGGCTGCGCGAGGTCGCGCCGTACGCCTTCGACTTCGTGCTGAAGTTCGCCCGGGACAATGATCTCGTGGTGCAAAGCAAGGGGTAGGCAACTCGCGCCGCGCTGCCGCGCCGGTTTGTCAAAACAGCGCGCGGCGCACAGATGTTCCGGTCTTTTCGGCTTCCCAGAGAGACCGCATTAATCAGGTTGCACCGCAGTCCTGATGCTTTCAACTTTGAAGTCGATTTTACGCTGCAAGGGGTCTAGCATGGCAGAAGCCACAAAAAAACCGAGGCCGGAATACCGGAACATCGGGCTTGGGCAGATATTGTCCGCATACCGCCTGCCTCTGGCCGGCCGTGTGTCGATCGGCCACCGCGTGAGCGGTGCGTTGTTGTTCCTGTTCCTGCCTTTCATCCTGTTCCTGTTGGACCAGAGCCTCACTTCGGAGCTTAGCTTCGAGGTCTTCAAGGGCTTCCTCTCCAAC